>CAZGVO010000003.1:0-363546 GCA_964529175.1 uncultured Bifidobacterium sp. | reverse complement strand
TTTGCTCTTTGGTGGGGCTATTCAAATTGCTGGTGCTGTCAAAAGTAATAAAGCTACTAGAGCTGCTACTTCAGATTTTATGGAAATTGAAAAACAGAGGGGAATTTCTGTTGCATCTTCTGTTATGGGTTTTGACTATAAGGACTATAAAGTTAATATTTTGGATACTCCTGGGCATAAGGACTTTGCTGAGGATACTTACAGGACTTTAACCGCAGTTGATAGTGTGATTTTAGTGGTAGATTGTGTTAAAGGTGTTGAAGATCAGACGAGAAAGCTTATGGAAGTATGCAGGATGAGAAATACGCCTGTGATTGTTTTCATTAATAAAATGGATAGGGAAGGACAAGATCCTTTTGATTTATTAGATGAAATAGAAAAGGAATTGAATATTCATACGAGACCTTTATCTTGGCCAATTGGTATTGGCTCAAGTTTTAAAGGAGTATATAATTTGTATGAGAAAAAGTTACAACTTTTCTCGGCAGATAAAAGAAAGATTGCCAATGATGTATTGGCTATTGAATCACTCGATTCAAAAGAATTAGATGAGATTATTGGAGAGAAAGCTGCAAATAAATTACGTGATGATGCTGAATTGGTGGAAGGTGTATATGAGCCTTTTAATAGAGATTTGTATTTAGATGGTTATTTAGCACCTGTATTTTTTGGAAGTGCCATTAACAATTTCGGTGTACAAGAGTTGTTAGATACTTTTGTTCAAATTGCTCCGGAACCAAGATCGAGGGAGAGCGAAACTAGAGAGGTGAAGCCAGAGGAGAAAAAGTTTACGGGTTTTATTTTTAAAATTCATGCTAATTTAGATCCAAATCATAGAGATAGAATTGCTTTTTGCAGAATTGTTTCTGGAAAGTTTGAAAGAAATAAATTTTATCAACATACAAGATTGGATAAAAAGATTAGGTTTTCGAGCCCGACTAGTTTTATGGCGAATGATAAGAGTGTGATTGATGAAGCTTATCCTGGTGACGTGGTAGGACTTTATGATACTGGTAACTTTAAAATTGGAGATACTCTGACTGAAGGTGAGATGATTAATTTTAAAGGTATTCCAAGTTTTTCTCCTGAAATATTTAAAGAGTTAGAAAATAAGGATCCTTTGAAGACTAAGCAATTAGAAAAAGGAATTATGCAATTAACCGATGAAGGTGTTGCTCAATTGTTTATACAGCAGCCTGGTAATATTAAAATTATTGGAACTGTTGGAGACTTACAGTTTGATGTAATTCAATTTAGACTTTTACATGAGTATGGTGCTTCTTGTTCGTTTAGACCTTTGAATTATGAAAAAGCTTGTTGGTTTACATCGAAAGATAAAAAGGCTTTGGAGCGTTTTACCAATTTGAAGAAACATAGTATTGCCACAGATAAAGAAGGAAGACCTGTATTTTTAGCTGATAGTTTATGGGCTTTAAAAATTAATCAGGATAATTTTCCTGAATTGTCGTTTCATACTACTTCGGAGTTTAAGACTGATAATCAATAATTAGAACCATATTGTGCATTAGGGATAGCAGTGGAAATCCTTTTTTTGTTGAGGTTTGCGCTTTTGGAAAAAAGATTGGAACGAATAGCCCGACCGCAAGTGTGATGGGTTTTGTTAAGGAAATTGCGGTAATGCCCAAATAAAATGTATTTTGAATGAAATATGTTTTTTCTGTTAAATAATTTTTATGCTAGTTTTAGCTGATAGAAATATTTGTTTGGAACAAAACAATATGACTACATTTGCGGTTCAAATAAGTATAAATAAATTTTAATAATTAATAATATGACAATGTTAGTAGGCCGTAAGGCTCCCGTGTTTAGTGCAAGTGCCGTAGTTAACGGTGGTGATTTTGAAGATAATTTTTCGTTAGAGCAATACATTGGTAAAAAGCATGTATTGTTTTATTTTTATCCATTGGACTTTACATTTGTTTGTCCAACTGAGATTATTGCTTTCCAAGAAAGAATTGCTGACTTTGAAGCAAGAGGTGTTCAAGTAGTTGGTTGCAGTATTGATAGTAAATTTACACATTGGGCATGGTTAAATACTCCTCAAAATGATGGTGGTATTCAAGGTGTTCAGTATCCATTAGTGGCTGATGTAAATAAAACTATTGCACATAACTTTGGTGTTTTAGCTGGTCATTACGACTACAACGAAAATAACGAGTTGGTATGGATTGGAAATTTAGGCGAAGATGCAGTGGCTTATCGTGGTTTATTTTTAATTGATAAAGAAGGAGTTGTACGTCATCAAGTTGTTAATGATATGCCATTAGGCAGAAATATTGATGAAGCTTTACGTATGATTGATGCTTTACAATTTTTTGAAGAAAAAGGCGAAGTTTGTCCTGCAAATTGGGAAAAAGGTAAAGATGGAATGAATGCAACTGCAGAAGGTGTAGCTAGTTATTTGGCTAATCACTAATATTTGTAGTTTATAAAAAAGCCCAATTCGATTTTTCGGATTGGGCTTTTTTGTTGATTAATAATTTCTGTTATCGAAGTAATCTTTACGTTTTGGTAATTTTAACTCTTGTAATACGGTAGATTTTGGATTGATTTGGAAGTTAAAGAATGAAAAGCCTCCGGGCGCAATTGGACTCCAACTGAAAGTAAACTGCCAGCAATGTAAATCGCGTTTTAAGTCGATGAATAAACTAGCTATTTTTTTGTTTACAAAATCGTAGCCAGATGAATAGCCAAAAGTCCATCCTTTTGTTAAGGTTACATTTCCACTAAATCCTAAAGTTTGGATATAAGCTGTTTTGTTTAAATCAGTATAGCTATTGGCTTGATATTGAATAGCATAGTTTAAGCTTAACGACCAAGGTAATTCGTAATTGTTATAACCCCATTTCTCGTTTTCTTTTTTACGAGCTTCTTTACGTTTTTTCTTACCCTCGAAAGTAGCTTGCGATAAACTGTAACCAAAGTTTAGATTGGCATTTGTAATTTTTCCAAAGTTTCCATTGTTATCAAAATAGTATTGATTTACACGTTGTAAACGCTGAACTGTTCCTTGTTTTATAATGATATTTTGGTAAGGATCTAAAGTGGCATAAGCATTAACAGCTAATGTTTTAAATAAAGTAGTACGACCATTTATTGCAATGGTAGAAAGGTTTAAAGAATCGGCAAAGATATTGTAAGCACCACTTACGTTGAAACTTTCTAATAATTTTATTTTGGTTTCTTTAACGGCAGTATCTTTACCTCCAGTTCTAATTTTCATTTCTAAATTATTATTTATACCAAAGGTAATATTACCTACTTTACCTTGTCCTGGAGTGCCACCATAGCTATTTTCAAAAATGGAGTATTTTTGCATTTTACCCGTGCTATCCATCTTAACTTCTTGGTAAAAGCCCCACATTTTTTCGCTAAAATCGGGTGTATAACTAAATCCTAAATTTGGATCTACTACATGGCGAATGGCTGCAATTTTACCTTTTTTAAAGTTTAACATTCCGTACCATTTGGTGCTTAATGACGCTCCAGTGCTAAAAGTAAACCAACGGCCAAACTCGCTTACTAAGCGTGTTTTTACCTCGTTGTTTATAAATTCTTTTCTTACCGTGGTTGGTGCCCAAGTTTCGTTGTAATTAGCATTTACGCTTAATACATAAAACTTAAATAGTTTAAATGAGGTATTGATAGGAATGGAATGAGTAACACCATATTTAAAAGTGGTATCAACAAATTTGCTCCAAGCGCCAGATTCGCGACTTCTAAATAGCGTGGTATCGGTGGTAGTAAATGAGTTGTTAAATGTGGTGCTATAACTCATATTTATTTGTTCGTACCAATATTCGGCTGTGGCTTTATCTCGCGATTTAAAAGGATTAAAGGCTGCCACAGTAAATGCTACATTGGGCAAAGTAGCTGAAATGGTTCTGGTTTGTAAATTTTGATCTACACGGGCAGTGGTTGACAAATTGTATTTTCCATTTTTAAAACCTCTAGAAAATGAAATACTTGACTGAGAGGTAGAGTTAAACTGTGTGGCACTTCGTTGTGCATTTTGTGCGTAAAAATTTGAACTTACAAAATTTACACTTGCTGAAAAATTGGTAAATGGCCTTGCTTTTGGATCCATGGCGTGGTTCCAACCAATAGAATAAGTGCTTTGTTCATTGTAACTTGCATCATCAGGATTTCCAAATTTATTGTTACCAAACATTACGTTTATCAAACCATTGTATCTATATCTGGTTCTGTAATTTGATTTAACATTTAATAACCAACTGAAGTTAGTAAAAATGTCTCCAGTTAGTGTTAAATCGAGTCTTTCGCCTAAACCAAAATAGTATCCACCACCACGCAAATTAGGCCCGCGTTGCGCATCTATGCCATACTGAGGTATGATTACGCCCGACTGTTGACCACGCTTAAGAGGAAAAATTCCAAAAGGGAGAAATAAAGGTGTTTGAATTCCTTCAATAACAAAATTAGCTGGCCCAGTAATTAATTTTTTTCCAGGTACTACTTTAATTTTACTAGAACCAATATAAAAATGAGGATGGTCTGCATCGCAAGTGGTATAATATGCTCCATCAATATAGAAGTTGTTTTCAGGATCGCGTTTTACATTGGTACCTTTTACAAAACCTTCGCCTTCTTTGGTTTTAAATTCTTTTAAGTAACCTTTTTTAGTAACGTAGTTATATGTAATTTTTACAGCTTTGTAATCGTTAGCGCCTTGTTTAAATTCAGGGGTACCAATTAGGTTTCCAAGACTATCTAATTTTCCCAAACTGGAAATAGTATTCCTATTTAGGTCTATAGTTATGTGTTCTGAGCTATTGTTAAGGTCTTCGTAAAAAACCTTGGCATCGCCATATAAATCAAGCATTCGCACCGAATCTACAAACGCAATTGAGTCTTTGGCAGTGTATTTGACTATACTCTTAATAGCTGAACTATTCCTTGGCAAGTAGCTAAAGGAATCTATTTTTAAGCTATCGTTATTTAAATTGCTGTTTTTTTTGTTTGTGTTGCTAGTGCTTAAAAATAAACTATCTGATAATCTGTTGATTGTGTCAGATTTATTTATTTTAATTGCGACAGAGTCGGACGAGTTAATATTTTTTGTCTTACTTTGCTGTGCAACAATAAATTTAACATTTAAAAAGCAGCAAAGAATTAACACAATTAAAGGATGAAAAATCCGTTTAAAAGTAGATAGGCTGTTAAAAAACAAATGATATGAAAATTGATTATTCATTTTTAAGGTATGCAAAACTAATTAATCTTCGCAAATTCGCTAGGATTGAAAATTTCATGCCAATTTTTATGTTGTTGATATCTATTTGTGCAACATTGCCTGCATTGAATAAACGTCAAGTAAGAACTATTGTTATTGATGCTGGTCATGGTGGACATGATCCTGGTTGTCAGTATGGTGGCATAAAAGAAAAAGAAGTTACTTTAAAAATTGCTTTAGAATTAGGTAAAAAAATAAGTGAAGAACTTTCTGATGTAAAAGTAATTTATACCCGTAAAACCGATGATTTTGTGACACTTTGGGATAGAGCCAACATTGCAAATAGAAATCAAGCTGATTTATTTATATCTATTCATTGCAACGCAAATAAAAATACTGCGGTAAGTGGAACTGAAACTTTTGCTATGGGTTTACATAAAGCTGAAAGCAATTTAGAGGTTTCTAAACGCGAAAACGATGTAATTTTAATGGAAAAAAATTACGAAGAACGTTACGAAGGTTTTGATCCTAATTCGCCAGAAACGCATATTATACTTTCATTGCACCAAAATGCTTACTTGGATAAAAGCATCGATTTGGCCTCAAGAATTGAAAAATATTTTGTAAAAAATAAAGTAAATACTAGCCGTGGGGTTAAACAAGCAGGCTTTGTGGTATTATGGAAAACTAAAATGCCTAGTATATTAATTGAAACAGGATTTTTATCGAATAAAAACGACCGAAATTTGCTAACCAGCCCCGAAGGTGTTGATAAAATTACCGATAATATTACCTATTCGCTTATCGATTTTAAACAATCGATTGAAAATGTGCAAGCTAAGAACACAGTTGACTAACTACCGAAAATTTATTTTACGGAAAAAATAGCTGATTAAAAGCTACTTTAATTTGCCCAAAAAAGAATACTTTTGCCTAAATTATTATTCAAATTTTCGAGTGAAAATAACTAAAGAAGCTAAAGTAGGATTGTTTGTTGCGGTAGCAATAACATTATTGTATTTCGGATACAATTTTTTAAGAGGAAAAAAATTCTTTTCTACTTATAATACATATTATGTAGTTTACAATAATGTAGAGGGTTTGGTGCCTTCAACAGCGGTGTATGTTAATGGATTTAAAGTTGGGCAAATTGAAGAAATTTCGATGCCAGATATGTTAAGAACAGATAGTATTTTGGTAAAAATATTTGTTCAAGGCAAAATTCAAATTAAGGCTAATTCTACAGCTTTGGTTACCAAATCAGGATTATTAGATGGAAATGTAATCAGCATTAATTTTGATGATAAGCCAGCTGATATTTTAAAAGATGGCTCTTATATTTTTGGAGCTAGAGAAGAAGATTTGTTTACTTCTATTAACAACATGGTTTCGCCTATAAAAACCAAAAGCGAGCAAGTATTGGTAACGTTAGACAAAGTTTTAAATTCACTACGCCAAGTTTTTAACGAAAAAGGAACTCAAAATTTAACCAATAGTGTGGTTGATTTGAGTGGAGCGCTACATGCATTGCGTTTAACCTCTGAAAGTTTGAATAAAATAGTGAATGAAAATGGTAACTCAATTAGTAAAACCATGGGCAATTTTCAGAGTATTTCTGCCACCATTGCAAAAAATAACAACGAAATAAACAATACCATTAAAAATTTTAGCAAGCTTTCTGACACACTTGCCAATTCGAATTTAATTAGCAACCTAGCACAAGTTACTAAAGACCTAAGCGCCATTACAACCAAAATGAATAAGGGTGATGGAACTTTGGGTAAAATGGTAAATGATAAAGAATTATACGAAAACTTAACCAAAACTACCAAAGAACTGAATGCATTATTGAAAGATATGCAGCGTTATCCGGGTAGATATGTAAATGTTTCGGTATTTGGCGGGCCTGCAAAAAAAGCAGAAGCCAAACGCGAAAAAGACATTAAATCAGGTACGTATAAACCAGAATAATTTTTAAAGTTATGAATAAATTTTTTAGAGGATTTCTTGTTGGAGCAGTAATTACTGCTATTGCAGCTTTATTGGCTCAAAAAGTAGATTGGCAAAAAGTAAAAAGGGATTTGTTTGGCAATTAATTTTAGCCACAGATTATACTGATTGCACAGAAAGTTAGTTTATGCCAAATAAGTATAAATTGCGTTTAATATTAAAATGCTATTTTTATGAAGTACTTATTTCTTTTCTCATTTCTTTTATTTCAAATTATTGGTTTTGCGCAACCTAAAAACCAACCTTTAGCTGTTATAGCAGCCACTAAAAATAATATTGTTTATAGAGGTGTTATAAATCCTTTGTCTATTGCGGTTCCTGGTTATTACGATAAAGATATAGTTGTAAAAACCAATGTTGGTAAAATTGAACATTTTGCCAATTCAGCCAATTATGAATTGATTATAGGAATGTGTCCTGATATATCAGCAACCGTATCTGTTTATTTAAAGAAGCCAAATAAAAAGTTGCAACTTGTAGGAGAATTTCAATTCCAAGTTAAAAATTTGCCAAAACCTATATTACAGCTTGGCTCAATTGTTGGTGATGGTGTTGTTTCTTATGAAAGGTTAAACCAAGCCAATGCTATTTTTGCTATACAAGCATGCTTTACCGCTTGCGATATGGGATATAAAATCAAAGAATATCACATAAAACACAAACATAAAAACGGAACAGTTAGTATTTTTAAGGCGACAGATAACTTGCTTACAGCAGAAATAAAAGAGTCGTTTAACAAGGCTGAAGATGGTGATGTTATAATGGTTTATAACATTATAGTTAATGGGCCAAATGGTGCGGAAAGTGTAGAAGATGAGTTGATATTGGATATAAAAAAGATTTAATTGGATTGCTTCATTTTACTCAAAGCTTTCAGTATTTTTCCTCCACGGCTTTTGTAGCCGGGCAGTGCGCCTTCCATGTGCATTTCAATACAGTCGTATAACTCGTGGGCTAAATCGGGTTCATGAAGTGTTAAATTATAAAGTACTGTCATGGCAAAAACCCTTATGGCTACTGCTTCTTTTGGGTTGTTTAACAATTGAAAACAATATTCTAATGTAATTCCTTGTAGTTTTTTAGGAATGGTGGTAAACTGTAACATGCGCACCACATTGCGTTTAATGGCATCGTGAACAGGTTGGTTCAATAATTCAATTACAGTTTTTAAATACGGTTGAATCAATTTATCAATATTTTTATTGGCTATACTTGGAATTGCCCAAGCAGCGCGGTTAGCCATTTCCATATCTTTACCAGTTATTATTTCAATTAATTCGGCAAAACGTTCGGAATTATTGCCAATATAATCAGCAACTTCTATACAAGTTTTTTTGCTGCGTTCTTTTTGAAGGATGGTGAGGAGGTTCATGAGGCAAAAATAAATAAAAATGATATTGTTGGTGTCGCTTCGCTAAAACACCAACAATGGCGAGCAAAATTAGTAACGATGGCTAAACGCTAATCTCCAGCTTCTCTTAAAATTAAGTCTCTTGCAACTACACTTTCTATATAAGCTAGAAATTTTCTAAGGATTAGGTCTTTTCTATTAAATTCTCCAAATTTTGTTTTTATTTTATCATACGATAATACCAAATCCCTTTTTTTATATTCATCTATTTCAATTTCATATTTTGTGAAAACGCCCCATAATTTTTTAATTGGATTGACTTTAAACCACAAGTTTTTCCTTGAATAATTTTTTAAATATTCTAAAATAAATTTCTTTTCAGGGTTATTCATTGTCTCTTTACCAATATGTTGGTTTATTATATCATATACAACTGATGGGAAGTTTTCATAATCGGGTAAATTAATTTTTTGAAGTGCAGATAAAATGGCATGTTCAAGTAAATCATCTTCTTCAATTATCATATTTTTTGTTATATAAATTTTGAATCCCTCTGAATTGTATTCAAACTGATTGAAAAAGACTGATTTTTTGTCTACAAAATAAATAGCATCAATTTTCTTTGAAACTAATAAACTAACCATAGATGATTTAAACATTTCCAAGGCAATATTTTGCCATGAATCACTTGTTAATTGCATTTGAGTTAACAATGTTTCATCGAAAGAATTGTATTTGCTAAATAGCGAAACACTCGAATAAGGAATAATTTCAAAATCATCTTCAATTTCTAATTTTTCTTCTTGTATTCTTTCCTTCTTATATAAATTAAGCATAGGTTTAAGTTTTTAGAAAATTTGGTCTCTAAAATGAATTTCCTGGCTAGTCCGATAGAAACTATCAATACTAAATATATTGACGTATCCAAACCTAATCTCACGGTGTGATTGCTTCGTTTCCGAAAGTTTTCGGAATCGCAATGACGAAATGCTTCGACAAGCTCAGCAACCGATAATTCAACATCCAACATTCAACATTTCTATTTTATCATCTGTTTTAATTCACTCAGTTTCATCAAGGCTTCAATAGGTGTGAGGGTGTTGATGTCTAAACTTTCCAAATTCTTTTTTAGGTTTTCTAGTTCGGGATTTTCTACCTGAAACATACTTAACTGAATGGTGGGCGATTTTACTTTAATGCTAGAGTTTTTACCAATTCCTTCCGTTCTGTCTTGCTCCAATTGTTTTAAAATTTCGGCAGCACGGCCAGTAACCGTTATTGGAATTCCAGCCATTTTAGCCACATGAATACCAAAACTATGTTCGCTTCCGCCAAGGGCTAGTTTGCGCAGAAACAATACTTTTTTATCGGTTTCTTTTACTGCAATATGGTAATTTTTGATGCCATTTTCGGGTTGTTCTAGTTCGTTTAACTCGTGGTAATGTGTAGCAAAAAGCGTTTTTGGTTTGTAGGGATGTTTGTTCAAAAATTCGGCAATTGCCCAAGCTATGGAAACGCCATCGTAAGTGGCAGTTCCGCGCCCAATTTCGTCTAACAGTATCAAACTGTTTTTTGAAATATTGTTCAAAATGCTAGCAGTTTCGGTCATTTCTACCATAAACGTACTTTCGCCTGCACTTAAATTATCGCTTGCACCCACACGGGTAAATATTTTATCTACCAAACCAATATTTGCTTGGCTTGCAGCCACAAAACAACCCATTTGCGCCATTAACACACACAAAGCAGTTTGGCGCAAAACAGCAGATTTACCACTCATGTTTGGCCCAGTTAAAATAATCATTTGTTGCTTTTCATTGTCGAGCAAAATATCGTTGGCAATGTAGGCTTCACCAATGGGTAACTGTTTTTCAATAACAGGATGGCGCAAATCAACCAAATTTAACTCGTGGGCTTCGTTTAAAATGGGTTTGCAGTAATTATTATTTTCCGCTAATTCGGCAAAAGCAAAAAGGCAATCAATTTTTGCCAACACAATGGCATCTTGTTGAATAGGCAAAACGTAATCTTGCAAGGCCGAAATCAAATCGTTGTAAAGTCGTTCTTCAATTACACCAATCTTATCTTCCGCACCTAAAATTTTTTCTTCGTAATGCTTTAATTCTTCTGTAATGTATCGTTCAGCATTGGTTAAAGTTTGTTTTCTAATCCACTCAGGAGGCACTTTATCTTTATGCGAATTAGTTACTTCAATATAATAACCAAACACGTTATTGAACGAAATTTTTAAACTGGTTATTCCTGTGGCTTGTTGCTCGCGCAATTGCATTTGCAACAAATAATCTTTTCCACCAAAAGCAATGGCTCTGAGTTCATCTAATTCGGTATTTACACCCGCATTAATTACATTGCCTTTGTTGGCTGCAATAGGTGCTTCGGGGTGTAATTCTTTATCTATTTTATCAATTGCCCATTGGCAATGATTTATTTGATCGGCAAGCTTTTGAAGTAGATTATTGTTTTGCTGAGTAAATAACTTTTTTAAAGGTTCTAATTGCTTTAACGAACGGTTTAATTGTTGTAATTCTCTTGGGCTAATGCGTCTCATGGCTAGTTTAGAAACCATGCGTTCCAAATCGCCAATTTGTTTTAAAATATCAATTACTTGAAGCCTAAAACTTTTTTGTTGTTTGGCAAAATCAACAATATTTAGGCGTTCGTTTATTTGCGCTAAATCTTTTAAAGGCAAAACCATCCAGCGTTTTAGCAAACGTGCGCCCATAGGCGTAATGGTTTTATCTAAAATATGAATTAAGGCAACACCATTATCGTTGCTACTTTGAATGAGTTCTAAGTTACGAATGGTAAATCTATCCAGCCAAACATATTTGTCTTCATCAATTCTGCTGATGCTTTGAAAATGGCCAATTTGTTCATGGTGGGTTTCGGATAAATAATGCAAACACACGCCCGCAGCGGTTATTGCCATTGGCATTTCTTGAATACCAAAACCTTTTAAGTTTTGGGTATTAAAATGATTGAGTAATTTTTCATAACTATATTGGTATTGAAAAACCCATTCATCTAATTGGTAGCTGTATAGTTTTTCGCCAAATTTTTGTTTGAAGAAATTAAACTGTTTTTTAGAAACCAATACCTCAGAGGGTTTAAAACCTTGCACCAATTTATCAATATATTCAATTGAACCTTGCGAAGCCATAAACTCCCCAGTTGATAAATCTAAAAAGGCAATTCCTGCTTCTTTTTCATTGTCTAAATGAATGACGCAAAGGTAATTATTGCTTTTATTATCAAGTATTTTATCGTTATAACTAACACCAGGAGTAATAAGTTCGGTAACACCACGTTTTACAATGGTTTTAGTCATTTTTGGATCTTCCAATTGGTCGCAAATAGCCACTCGTTGACCTGCACGAACTAACTTTGGCAAGTAAGTATCTAAGGAATGATGCGGAAATCCTGCCAGTTCAATATGCGAAGCTTGTCCGTTGGCACGTTTGGTTAAAACAATTCCAAGAATTTCGGCAGTTTTTATTGCATCTGCACCAAAAGTTTCGTAAAAATCGCCCACACGAAACAGCAAAATTGCACCAGGATATTTTGTTTTTATCTGGTTATACTGCCTCATTAAAGGCGTTTCGTTATCTGGATTATCGGGGTTTTGTTTCTTAGCCATTTGTTATTCCACTCATTTTATTTTTCAATAAAATAATGCTTTGCAAAATAGTTAATATGAAACTGAAAGTAATGTGTGTGTGAACAATTTTTTTGTGGTATAAGTTAATTGAGTTAATTATGTTGAGATAGGTTGATTAAGTTGATTGGCTAATAGGTTTAAATCTGAGTTGGTAAAACAAATCATTACTCGGCTTTTTCTTCATAGTGCTCCATGGCAGCTTTTAGTCGTTTGACAATTCTACTTTTAAAATGTCTTGGGCCTAATACTTTTATACTTTCGCCAAAGCCTAAAATTTCACGTTCCAATTCAAAATTTAACACCAAATCTAGCCTGATGATAATGCCTGTTTCGTCTTCTTTTACCAATGTTTGCGATGGATGAATTGGTTTAGTTAACACATAAGGCGCATTATGGCTATTTACATGTAAAATAATTTTGTTGGCTCTGTCTCTATCCGTTTTTGTAACTCCTAGTAAATCATTAAAGTACCTTTCAAAATCAACACCTTCGTAAGGCACAAACTTTTCGTTTGGCAGTTCTTGAAATTCTATAATTCTATCCAAAGCCAATGTCATTAATAAATTTCCTTTTTTAGGTTTGGCAATTAAGAACCAACGGTTGCGATATTCTTTCAATAAATAAGGGAAATAAATTTGGTTTTGCGCTGATTTTGCTTTGAACGATTTGTATTCAATCAATAAAGCTTTTTGGTTTAAAATAGCTTGGTACAAAGGATTGATATGTTCAATTCCTTTTAACAAATGATTGGTTTCAAACTGAATGCAATTGCGGCTACCTTTGGTCGATTTATTGATATTGTTTTCCAATTTGGTAATCATATCACTCATTTCATCAAAATAATTAAAACCATTTAGGTGCTTTAGCACGCCAACAATTTCTTTCATTTTTTCTACATCAGCATTGTTAATAGGAGTTTTGGTTATGCTAAATGTATTGTCTTCGTAGCTATAATATTTTTTATCGGTAACTATAATGGGTGCGTTGTAACCCAACTTGTCACTGCGCATCAATTGAATATCAGCTTGAATGGTTCGCTTTGAAATTCCTGTAGAAATGCCTTCGTATTCGTATAAAGCATTCGATACTTTTTCAATCAAATCATCTAAAGTCCATTTTCTAAACCTGTTTTGTAAACATTCGTCAATGGTTTTATATCTGATTAAGGCCAATTTGTTAATAGACATGGTGTAGTTTTTTTGGTCAAATATATCTTTTTACCCATTAAGTGCGCAATCAAAATGCGTAGTTTGTTTTTATTGAAAATATTTTACATTTTTATTTAATTTAATAAACAGATTATCAAATAATTAAATAATATATTTATTTAAGCTTTTTATGCGCAAGTTAGCTGCGCAGAAGCTGCGCCACCTTTGCCACATCAAATTACAACAAACAATAAAACAGTTCTTTATATAAAAATATTTAACAGGTCAAATAAAAGTTACTTCTATTCCACTCCAAATGAAAAACTTTTGTAATTACCTGTTAATTGGGGGCAGTAGCTCAGTGGTAGAGCAATGAAAAAGTTTTTCTAATTACCTTTTTAAAGGTCAAAAAAAACTTACTTCATTTATGCACATGTGTCGCTGGTTCGATTCCAGCCTGCCCCACAAAATAATGGTCAAGTTTAGCTTACTTCAATTTGGTTAAACAGGTTCGAATCCTGTCTTTGATAGCCTAACAATTGCCATTATTCATTAGGTCAAGTATTTCTTACTTCAACACTCTTTTAGGTAGAACTCAGAAATACAATTATCTATTTTATAAAAATAAAAAAAATGAAAAACGAATTATTAAAAATTGCCTTGCGTCAAAACGCTATCTTTATTCCGCAACATTTAATTGCACATAAAGAGCCAAAAATCAGTGAATTGTCATCGGTTATGGTGCAAAGATTGGCGGAGCTTGGTTTTACTTTTTCTGAAGAATTATTGCACTCCATAAATGCAGTAAACACTGGTTACAAGTATCAAATTTTAGAGTTCCTAAAGGAAGTAATGGGTATTGATAAAAATTGGACTCCATTAAGAAAAAACTTTGGTGAAGCTACCAACGAAACTTTGTTTGATCATGTAAAAACATTTTTGGAAAATACTTTTAAAACGCATGATAACATGGTGTTAGCTTGTGGTCATATCATTCCTCAAAATACTTTTAACTTATCGGTTTATAATGGTTGCCCTATTTGTGGCTTGCCAATGAGTTTTGGAGCAATTGAACAAATGGGTAATGGTAGTAAATTAAAAGTACTTGATTTATGGACTGAAGATAACTTAAAAGCATTGATGGTTGATTTATTACAATCGAAAACTGCTTTAGATGCTACTCAAGTTGATTCGTTGAAACTATTGTTAACTGAGTTTGGTTTGCCAAATGTTGAAATAACCATGAAGGAAACCAACATGCTTGCAATAGATTATTTGGTAAAAAGTAAACAGGCCTCAAAAGCCAGTCCATACTTTAATAATCCAAATGATATTCTTCGATTTTTATGGTATCAAAAAACAGGTTTTTTGCAAATAATTGAACCTAAAACCATATTGAAAAGGGCAGCTAGCAACAACTTTCATTTTAACACTTATGCAAGCCATGCTGCTAAAAGCAAATTAGATAAAAAAGCAGCTTTAAAGTTAAAATATGTAAGAACTGAATGTTTGGCAGTTGCTACTTGGTTAAATAGTTTAAATATGTCGGCCGAAAATGCTTGCGAAATCATGCATCCAAAAAGAGGTATGTGGGTTAGGTTTATTCGTGCATTGCGTTTAGCAGAATATAGCAAGCGCAAAGGTTTTGAAAAGTTAGCTACTTTGCTTGATGTGTTTTATAATCGCCATTACACAGTTTGGAGCGGAAGTGTAAATCATTACCGTTTAAGAAGCGATGCTGAAAAAACATTTGCCTTGTTAAAACAACGTCCTGGATTGTTTGCTCGTTCGTTATTTGCCAATATGTTATGGTTTGGCGCTACCGAAACCATCAATGAATTTAAACAAGTGTTAGATAAAGTGCCTGCAAGATTGGTATTTACATTAAACATGTATGCTCAAAATTATTTTGATTATACAGTTAGTCGTTCGGTAAAACCATTAGGTGGAATTAGCAAACGCATTGCTGCTAATAAATTATTGACTTTATATACCAAAGAGCAATTACACGAAATGAAATTGCAAGTAGAAGAGTTATGTTTTGAAGCCATGAAAAAACGTTTTGCCGCTTTAAATAACGATAACAAAACCATGTACATTGATGAAGCATTGTTTAACATGCCAGTAAGTATTGGCGATAGAAGTGAAACTTTGCAAGATTTGCCAGTGGCATTAATGGGTACCAGATTTTTGGTAGAAGGAAATACGGTAAGGTTGTTTATGCAATGGGGTAAAGATTTGCCAGCGCAACATTTGGATATGGATTTAAGTTGTGTAATTGCTTATGAAAACAAAATGGAACGTTGTTCATATAGTAATTTAATTGCTACTGGATGTAAGCATAGTGGCGATATTATACATATTCCAAATAAAATTGGTACAGCCGAATACATTGAAATGAATTTGGATGTATTGAAAAAAGCCAAAGCAAAATATGTAACATTTACTTGTAATGCATATAGCAACGGAAGTATTGCACCTAATTTGGTAATTGGTTGGATGAATAGTAAATATCCAATGCATATTTCAAATGCTACCGGTGTGGTCTACGATCCAAGCTGTGTTCAGCACCAAGTAAGAGTAACTAAAAGTGCTACAAAAGGTTTAGTTTTTGGTGTATTGGATGTAGAAAAAAACCAAATTATTTGGTTAGAAATGGCATTTGCTGGACAAGTGGTTCAAGGTTTAGATTTTAACAATGTAAGTGCATTGATAGCTAAATTAGGTGCTAAGTTAAATATTGGTGCTTTGTTAACTTTAAAAGCCGAAGCGCAAGGTTTAACATTGGTAACTGAAAAAGAAAATGCCGATGAAACATATGACATTCAATGGGCAATGAATGCAGCCGCAGTTACCCAGTTGTTTGTTGATTAGTAAACTAACCTAGTTTGAGCAATGCTTAAACTAGGTTTTAAAACAAATCAAATAATGAAAACTGTTATAAAAAATAAATTGCTTGAAATAGAAAAAAGCAATCATATAAAAATATTGTATGCTAATGAATCTGGCAGCAGGGCATGGGGTTTTCCTTCGCCTGATAGCGATTATGATGTAAGGTTTATATATGTAAAACCAATAGAATCTTATTTATCAATAAAGAATGAAAAGGATTTTATGAGTTTTCCAATCAATGATGAATTAGATGTGTATGGTTGGGATATAAAAAAAGTTTTGCAATTGGTTTATAAGTCAAATACTACTCCTTTTGAATGGCTACAATCACCTATAGTTTATATGGAGCAGGATGGATTTAGGGAAAATCTATTTACACTATGCCAAAATTATTTTAATGCCAAAGGCAATGTTCATCATTATATAGGAATAGCCAAAAATGCTTTTAGCGGTTTGAATGATAACAATGAGATAAAAATAAAAAAGTTGTTTTACGTTTTAAGGTCATTGCTTTCAGCAAAATGGTGTGTAGAAAAAAACAAAATAGCACCCATGACTATTCAGGAATTGATGTTGGTTTTACCACTTCAGTTTCATAGTTTGGTAAATGAGCTAATAGTAATAAAATCAACTGCTAACGAAGCTGATTTAGTAAAGCTAGATAAGGCTTTGAAAGATTTTATAGTGAGTGAATTGGAAAAATGTAGTTTGGCTGCTAATGTTATGAGCAAACCAATATTTGATGTAAAATTATTGAATCGATTTTTTAAGGAAACAATCACATGATGACAATAGATGAACTGAAGCAAAATAACTTGATATTATTTGAATGTATAAGTGGAAGTAAAGCTTTTGGGTTAAATACGCCAAGTTCTGATACCGATATAAAAGGCGTATTTTATTTACCCAAAAATCAATTTTATGGATTAAATTATATTCCTCAAATAAACAACGAAACCAACGATATAGTGTATTATGAGCTTGGTCGTTATGTAGATTTGTTAATGAAAAATAATCCAAATATGTTGGAATTATTGGCCACTCCAGCTGACTGTGTTTTATATAAAAATCCAATAATGGATTGTTTAAATATAGATATGTTTTTATCGAAACAATGTAAGGAAACATTTGCAGGTTATGCCATAACACAAATAAAAAAGGCTAAAGGATTGAACAAAAAAATAATGAATCCAGTACTGAAGGAAAAGAAATCTGTGTTGGATTTTTGTTTTATATTGGATGGATATAACACCATTTCAACTCAGGAATGGCTTGAAAGAAATAACTTAGTGCAACAAAAATGTGGTTTAATAAATATGCCACACACCAAAGGAATGTACGCTTTGTTTTACGATAAATTGGGTGATAAAAACTATAAAGGAATTGTTCAAAACGAATTTTCTAATACGGTTTCATTGTCTTCCATACCAAAAGGAGAAAAGGAAGTAGCTTATTTGTTTTTCAACTTAGATAGTTATTCTTCTTATTGCAAAGATTATCTTCAATATTGGGATTGGATAAAAAAACGGAATGAGGAGCGTTATCAAAACAATATAAAAAACACTTTCGATTACGATGCCAAAAACATGATGCATACCATCAGATTATTACAAGTAGCTTATGAAATATTAGCCGAAGGAAAATTAAATGTAAGGCGAAATAACCGGGCAGAAATGCTTGATATAAAAGCTGGTAAATATACTTACGATGAAATATTAGCTATGTCAGATAAACTGATAAATCAAATAGAAAGTGCTTATTTAATAAGCTCTTTACCTAATGAAATAGATAAATTAGCTATTGAAAATACTTTGGTAAAAATGCGAGAGGAATTGTATTTATAATTTTATTAAATAGAAAAGGCTGCCTATGGCAGCCTTTTCTATACCAACGTTTCGTTAAAAGTTTTTACAGGGTTTCCTCTTTCCAATTGATGGTGTTTAAGCCATTTGTCTTGAACCAGTTTTTTTGCTTTTTCTACTTCATCTATCATCAGTTTATCTTTTAGTTTTTCTAAAGCCAGTTTTTTGTTAAGCAATTGCGAGCGTTCTTGGTTGGCAGTTACAAATATTCCCGTTGGTAAATGTATGGCTCTTACTGCCGTTTCTACCTTATTTACATTTTGTCCGCCAGGGCCACCACTGCGCATAGTTTGGTAACTAATATCGCTTTCTTTTATTTTCATTTCTTTGCTTACATCAAAACAATCAATGCCCACAAACCAGTTTTTGCGCTTATGGAATTTCCTATACGGACTTTGAGCTATCCATAAAATGCTGCCTGTCCATTGTTCACAAAAACTGCTGATATTATTTCCACTTAATAGGAGCGTTACCGAAAAGTAACATCCTTTCAATTGACCTTTTACACTATCAATGATATTGATTGCTATACCTTTATTTTTGGCTTCGGCCATTAGTTTTTCAACCACTTTGGCTACTGCTCTTTCGCATTCCTCGGGTCCTTTGCCCGAGGTTATTTGCATTATTTTTTTCTCCATTTTACTCTTTATTCATTCGTACTATTTTAGGATAAAATATCCCTTCTACATTCACCAAATCACTCTGATTGTGCATTACTTGTTCTATGTCTTTATACGCATTTGGCGCTTCTTCGGTGCTGCCACCAATTAAGGTTACACCATGTTCAATCAACAATTTTTTCATGCCCGAAACAGTATTCATTTGTTTGGATTTGGTGCGACTCATGGCTCTTCCTGCTCCATGCGATGCTGAGTTGATAGAGGCTTCATTGCCTTTTCCACTAACCAAAAATCCAGGATGAATCATGCTGCCAGGAATGATACCTAACTCACCTAATTTGGCAGGTGTAGCACCTTTGCGGTGAACGATCATTTCTTCGCCATCTACCATTTCTTTCCATGCAAAATTGTGGTGATTTTCCACTTTCATGATGGGTTTAAATCCTGTTTGCTTGGCTAAGTTTTTATGGATTACATCGTGGCAAGCTTTGGCATAATCGCCTGCTAAATTCATGGCTAACCAATATTCCATACCCAATTCAGTATTTAAATCTAACCAAGCTAATTGCTTGGCATGATTAGGAAGTTTGCACACATCCATCGCTTTTTGAAAGTAATGCATAGCAATATTTGCACCCAAACCTCTAGAGCCAGAATGCGATAACAAAGCCACATATTTACCCGCTTTTATGTTCAAATTGTTTTGCTCTTGCAATTCAATTATGCCCCATTCTACAAAGTGGTTTCCGCTGCCCGAGCTGCCTAATTGCATGGCAGCTTTGCCTTGCAATTGTTTAATAAAAGGTATTTCATTAAACACATGGCTATCCAAAATATCATGCGATTGTTTTGTTTCTAAACCGCCTTCCATTCCAAAATGTGTACCTTCTTTTAAAGCCATTTTACATTGATAACTGTATTGTGTTAAGGCTCGTTCATTGGCTTCAAAAATGGTCATTGCCATGCGGCAACCAATATCTACGCCTATTCCGTAAGGTATTACAGCATTTTTAACAGCAAGCACGCCACCAATAGGCAAGCCATAACCCGCATGTGCATCAGGCATCAATGCCCCTTTTGAAGTAATGGGTAAGCGTAAAGCGATGTCCATTTGCTGCTTGGCCGATGTTTCAATAAACTTGGTTCCGAATGTTTTAACAGGTTGTGGTTCTGCTAGTAAATCGTAAGTTGTAAAGTGTTTATCTTCCTTTTTGTCTAAAAATTGTAAAGCAATTTTGCTTAAAAACTCATGTGTTTCATATTGTGTTGGGTTGTTTTTTATTTGGGTTAATAAATCAAGCGCCTCTTGTTTGCTTTGGTGCTTGTAATGTTTTGATAAAATAGTAATAGCCAAACTTCGTGTTTGGTTATTGGTATATCCTATTTTGCTTAAATCTTTTGATCTAATATGCATTTAGTTTTTAAATTTTTTTATTGACTTTTAAAGGCAGCCAATAGCCTTATTAATTAAAATTTTGATGGAATTTATTTTCTGAAAAAGCCATCTGGCAAGCATGCGTAATGCTTGAAGCTAGTAGTTTTTACTAGCTATGCGGTTATAGTGCACTCAGAAAAGGGCTTATTGAAAAATGGGAAACAGAAAAATCTTGAATAAGAATTGGGCATTACAAAACACCACCAATTGTTGCTTGATTTTTTAGTTACCGATAAAGTTTTGCAGGAAAATTATTGAACAATGAATTTTACCTGCAATTATGCAGTAAGCAGTGCACTGGTTGTATGTAGCGACTTTTTCATTGTAGCAGTTATTATAGATTAGTAATTATTTTGAGCGCACAAAACTATATTTCTTTTTTTATAAAACAAAAAAATAAAATTTTTAGGTTCGAAAGGCGATTTCTATGTCTATAAAACATAATTTAGTTTTTTTACTACGCAATATACCTGCACACTTGAAGGTGTATTTAGCTTATTATTATAAAAATATAATTTATTTGCATGGTAATCAATATGTTGTATTTAAAGGTGTTTTTTTAATTATTTACGCAAATAAGCTGCATAATTCAGCATGCATCTTTGCCATATCAAAATGACTCCCCTACAAGGTTGGCTGAACATATTGAAAAATATGGCTTGTAGGGGTTTTATAAAATTAACTAACTATGAATACACAAATTAATGGTAACGATTTAATAGAGTTAGGTTACGAACAAGGCGAAATATTAGGATTGGCTTTAAAAGCTAACAAAAAAAGAACTGGCTATACACGCGATGAAATGATGATGCATTATAAAAATGTGTTGGAAAATGCCGCTGGATATTTAGATCATAGAATATTTGGGAAATTGGCAACTGCAATGATTGAAAAAGCCAATTCGCCAGTTGAAGAGACAATCGCTTTGATTGAAAATGCGAATGCATACGCCATTTACGGAAAAGAACATATAGAAGAAGGTGCCATCAAACAAATGGATATTGCTATGAAATTGCCTGTTACTGTGGTTGGTGCTTTAATGCCAGATGCACATCAAGGTTACGGGCTGCCAATTGGAGGAGTTTTGGCTACTAAAAATGCCATTATTCCTTATGGTGTTGGAGTTGATATAGGATGTAGAATGGCCTTAACTGTTTTTGATATTTCGGAAAATTATTTTTATCAAAACGCAGCAATTTTTAAAGATAAATTGATTGAAAATACCAAGTTTGGTGCAGGTCATGGTTACCATGGACGACATAAAGCTGACCATGAAGTGTTGGATAGAGGTGAATTTAATATTACACCATTTATTAAAAATATGCACGATAAAGCATACTCACAATTAGGAACCTCAGGTGGTGGAAACCATTTTGTGGAGTGGGGAATCATTGAGTTTGATGAACGTGATGAAGCATTGAATGTAAATGCTGGAAATTATTTGGCATTACTTACACATTCAGGTTCAAGAGGATTTGGAGCAACCATTGCAGGGCACTATACTCAGTTGGCTAAATCGTTATGTAAATTGCCACAAGAAGCAAGAAACTTAGCTTATTTAGATTTGAATTCAGAAGCTGGACAAGAGTATTGGATTGCCATGAATTTGGCGGGTGATTATGCATCTGCTTGTCATGAAGTAATTCATAACAAATTGGTAAAAGCGGTGGGCGGAAATGTGTTGGCTAAAATTGAAAATCACCATAACTTTGCTTGGAAAGAAGTTTGGAACGGTGAAGAAGTAATTGTGCATAGAAAAGGCGCAACCCCTGCTGGAAAAGGAGTGATGGGAATTATTCCAGGCTCTATGACTGCACCAGGATTTTTAGTAAGAGGTAAAGGGGAAACCAATGCCATCAACTCTGCATCGCATGGTGCTGGAAGGCAAATGAGTAGAACCAAAGCTGTTCAAAATATTTCGCAAGCTGATATGAAAACTATTTTAGAAGCGAACCAAGTTACCTTAATTGGTGCTGGATTAGATGAAGCCCCGATGGCTTATAAAGACATCAATATGGTGATGAATTCGCAAAAAGATTTGGTGGATGTAGTGGCTAAGTTTACTCCAAAAATTGTGCGTATGGCCGATGATGGAAGTAAGGAGGATTAGGTGAATTTTTAAATGACTTAGTTTATTGTAAAAGCTTATCAATCTGGGTAAGCTTTTGGCGTTTAACTTGTTGATAATTAATGAATTGTTCATATTTAGTGTTTTAAGAAAACCCTAAATATGGTTCCTTTATCTATTTCGCTTTCTACCTCTATTTTTCCACCCATTGCCTCTACTTGATTTTTGGTAATAAATAACCCAATACCTCTTGCATCTTTATTACCATGAAAAGTTTTATACATACCAAAAAGTTTAGCCTTATTTTTATTTAGGTCAATTCCTAATCCGTTATCTTCAAATTGTACCACTATAAATTCATCTTTTTGATAGCATGAAATAATAATTTTCGAATCGGTTTGATTTGGTTTTCTGTATTTTATGCCGTTGGTAATAAAATTTAGTGTAATGCTGTCAATATAAGCTTGAAGCCCTAAAACAGTGCAATTTTCCTTTAAATTATTAATAATATTTACTGAAGCTTCTGCAGCTAATTGTGTAACATTACCAATTGTAGAAACCACAGTTTTATACAGATTTATAGGTACTAAAGTTTCTTGAAATGAGGTATTCATTTCAACTACTTCATTTAAGTTTTTTATAGTTTCTTTTAAATTTGACGAACTTTTAATTAAAAGAGGTAGGTATTCATTATTTGTAATTTCAGGATAATCTTCGGCTATAAGGTTAAGTATCATTTCAAAATTAGCAGAGTGCGATCGAAGGTTATGCGATACAATATGGGCAAAGTTTTTTAACCTTTCGTTTTGGTCAATTGTTATGCCTAATAACGATTTCATTTCACTTTCTTTATTTTTAATTTCGCTTATGTCGGTAGCAATACCAAGGTAGCCAGTTTTTTCGCCTAATTTGTTAATTACTGATGTAACTACCAATTGAACAGGAAAATGAGAACCATCTTTTCTTACATAAGTCCATTCGCGCGATTCATATTTTTCGCGTTTAGGTATTTCAATAAATACATCAAAGCCTTTTATTTCTTTATTAAACTCCGATGTTAGCTCAATGCCTCTCTCAATTACTTCATTTTCCACATGAATAATAGCAGGTGAATGTTTGCCTATTAATTCATTAGCACTGTATTGTAAAAGTTTTTCAGCACCTTGGTTAAAAAGGGTAATGGTTCCATTTAAATCTGTTCCAATAATTGAAACATGGCCAGCATTTATGATGGTGTTTAAATAATCGTTTAGTTTGTTAATTGCTTCCTTATTGGTTTTTGCTTCATTTATATCTTGAAAAATTCCATAAATTTTAGTGCATTTGCCCCTTTTAAATTCCGCTTGACCAATAGCTCTTACCCAAACTGTTTTGTGTTTAAAAGTTACAATTTCTAGTTCCAAATCAAAGCCATTTCCAGTTTCAATTAAGGTAGAAACAGCTTGTTTTATTTTATTCTTGTTGTTCTCATCTTTATAAAAATCAATTGCATTATTTAAGTCAGGTTTATAATCATCTGAAACTTCGTGTATTTCTTTTGTTACACTACTCCAAATTACCTCATTGTTAAATAAATTGACTTCCCAAGTACCTATTTTAGCTACTTTATTGTTTTTTTCTAAAATTTCTTTAATTCTATTCTTCTCTTGTTCGCGCTCTTTTGCTTTTGTTATTTCTGCGGTATACATAAGTATTCCACCTATTTCTCCTTCTTTTATATACCAAGGTCTTACATCCCAACTAATCCATTGCGTTGAACCATCGGCTCTTTCAAAGCTTGACTCTTCGCATTTGTTAATAGCTCCTGCCAAACATTCTTGATGAATTTTTTTCCAATCATCGCCAATTTCTGGAAATATTTCGTAGTGCGATTTACCAATAATTGAGGTGTTTTCTAAATGATAATCTTCTATCCATTTTTGAGACGCTGCAATGTATTTAAGCTCTTTATCAAACATGGCAATGGCATTTGGCGATTGTTGAATAAAAATTTTGTTTTGCTCATTGCTCTTTTTTAGTTCCAACTCAGTTTTTTTCTTTTCGGTAATATCTGCCACATGAACAAAAAAACCGCCAACTGTATTGTTTTTAATATCAGGAATATAGCTAGCAAGTGCATGCTTTATTTCTCCTGATGGGGTGATAATTTCTCGTTCAAATTTTTGTGGTTTTCCTTGCAATACTTCTTCGATATAGGGAAGATTTTTTTGGTAAAGCGTTTCGCCTAAAAGTTCTTTTAAAGTTACCTGATTAACAATCATTTCCTCATAACTTTTTCCAAACCAATCGAGGTAAGCATTATTGGCAAATCGGCAAATTTGATTTTTATCCCAATAGGCCAACATGGCATCTATATGATTATAAACCGATTGTAATAATTCGTTGTAATTATGTTCAGGAATGTAGTTCATTAATAAGTTAGTATTTATAGAACGTTGTGTTAAATTTTGTGCAACTTATAAAATATAAAATTAACTAGGAGTTAATTTTTGTTGCCAATTGAGTTGGTTTAAATATTGGTGTGTTCTTATGTTTTACATCACATCAATTCCTAATTTTTTTACTCTCGACCAAATAGAGCCTTTGGTGCGGTTAAATTGTTTCGATAAATCGGTCATACTCATACCAGTTTGATACAATCGTTTTAATAAATCATCTTGCTCTTTGGTCCAAGTTTGATAAGCTTCTTTTGGCTTTTTATCGGTAACTTTTGGTTCAAATACATCGCCATAAATACTGGCTTCATCTTTATCGTAAATTACTACTCTGCGATAAGTTTGTTTGCTGGTTTTATTACTTTCAATTGCTGTTGCTTTTTCAGGTTTTTTCTTTTCAATCACCAAAATTTCAGGCGTTTTTTCAAATGCCTTTGGCAATAAATCTTGATGAATTTTCAAAGTATTTTTAGTACGAGTTACAGCCACATACAAAAGGTTTATTTCTTCATTTAGTTTTGGAATATTTAAT
Source organism: uncultured Bifidobacterium sp. (assembly GCA_964529175.1). GTDB lineage: Bacteria > Bacteroidota > Bacteroidia > UKL13-3 > UKL13-3 > JAAFJM01. Next base: position 338,299 of record CAZGVO010000003.1, on the reverse strand, counting down.
TCCAATTCCTTCTCCAACTCTTTTTTATCTTTTAGTTTTTCAAGCTTATCTTCGGTAATAAAATCATTTACCAATTCAATGCTATCGTACTCCATACCTTTGCACCTATGCACCGTTGAAAATATAATTTCTGCCTTGTGTTTTTCAGTATTTTCAACATGTTTGCTCTTGATGGTTTTGATAATATCGTAAATTTCATTTTCGTATTCTTTCACCATTTCTACCATCATGCCTAGTTGCTTGTCTTCGGTTTTTTCAATATAATCTTCTAACTCGCCCATGCTTTTCATTTCTTTAATCATGGGGTCTTTAATCATGCTGCGTTTGTTATTGTATAAGTTCAATACATCGTACAGCGAAGTGCCATCATCGGCATAAGTGTACGAGTTAAAATTACCTTCAAAGTAAATGTGTTTTACGCGCGTATTTTCAGTTATAAATTCAATAGCTTTTAGTATTAAACCCAAGTTGGTTCTGGCTATAATGGCTTTGGTTTTGCCCGTTTTATTTTGTCCTTTTCCTGTAATGGTAAGCTGTAAAGGTTGGTTAAAATAATTTTTCCATTTTAAAATTTCGCTAGCCAATTGTGCCACATTTTGACTAAACCTAAAACTAACCGAAAGGTTGTAGGTTTTAAAATTTGCTTTTTCTAACGAGTTAACTGCAAACCGCCAACCATAAATTTGCTGGTGCGTATCGCCCACAATTACTTTGGTAGCCGTTTGATTTAAAAAAGTATCCAACATGGCAGGCGATGCATCTTGACCTTCGTCAAATAAAATATAATCGTAAGGCAAAGCTGGATTCAATAATTGAAATTTTTTTAAATAAAAATCGTGGGTAATTTCAATTTCGGCTCTGTTCATTTTTGCCAATAACTCACGTGCATTTTGAACAATTAATTCGTAATGTTTTTGAACAAAATCTTTGGCTAAATCGTCAGTTACCAAATCTAAGTAGTTTAGGTCTTGAACCTTGGTTTTATTGCTATTGCAAAAGTAAGCTACTAATTTATTAATATGATTAGCAGCTATGTATTCAGCATGTTTTTCGCCCCTAATTCTCAGGTTTAAAAGTTGTACTAATTCTTGGGTTTTATATTCCTGCGGCCTTACACGATAATTACTTTGCATTACTATGTATTTAAATGCCAACGAATGTGCAGTTTCAACTTGCACATTGTTTAAACCACTATCAATAAATTTTTTAGCAGCCTCTAACTTAACCGATTTATTGAAAGCCAAATACAAAATGCGGCTGTTAGCAGGACGAGCTTTGGCATATTCAATAATGGTAGTGGTTTTACCCGAACCAGCTACCGCGTTTATTTTTATATTTCCTGTTGATTGAACAATGTCAATTTGCTCCTGAGTTAACTGCATAAAGGGCTGCGAAAATAGGAAGTATTAATGATAAATTTTGAAGTATGAATTGTTATTTTGAAGCATTATTATTGAAGTAACAGAACAAAAAAATTTACTCATGATAAAACAAACCATTTTAATAGTATTGACTGCTTTTACGATTTCAAGTTGCAATAATTCAGATAACAAAAAAATGGCATCTCAACAAAGCCAAACCGAAACTAAAACACAAATAGATAGCGTTTTAGATGAACTAAATAATAAATTTACCATCAACGGTCAACCAATCAATCCGAGGGTTATTCACGAATTAACTGGTGGCGATTTTGATATGTCGGATGGGCCAATCATTACTGCTTTAGATTTGAAAAAGGCCAATGACAGCAACAGTTATTTTTGTGATTCATGTTTAGGTAAATACGATATTTACTTTGGAACGGATAAAGATGGTAATGATTTAGGCCATTTTGCTTATAAGTATTTAGGCAAAACCTCCAACAATATTCATGTGGTAGAAACATCAAGTAACGGTGGAGGCTCTGGCTTTTCGGGCTTTGTTTTGTTCTTAAGTGTACAAAAAAGAAGCGCCTATGTAATGGGTGAAAAACAAGAGCAATTAGTATTGAACTTGGAAGGCAGTGCTGACGGTCCGTCTGGTAGTGGTTTATACGGCACCAATTCAAAAATAGCTATAAAACAAAACACGGTTACCATTGATTATGAAACCAATGAGCCTGACGAAAATGGAAAAGAAAAAGTAACCAAAAATAGTAAACAATTTGAGTTTTAGAGTTGCGCTACTTGCGCTAGTTGGGTTTGTACCTAGTTGGCTAGGGAAGAATTGTTTATAGTGTGTTTATATTTATATTAAGTCTTCGGTTTTAATTTTATAACTTAATTCAAATTACTAAGATATTATTCTTTCAAAGTTATTATTCTTGTATAATGAAAAAAATTAAATTTATTGTTGAAAAAATTTGGAAAGATAGTGTGATGAGTAAGGTTATAGCGGTATTTATTGTATTCGTTATTTCGTCAATATTTTATTATTTATATGATTTGTTTAAATCTGAAGTTTCAACAAATTACTTTGTTTTTTTATTTGAGTGGATTTTATCAATTTTAAGTGCATTAAGGGATTTTCTATTTTTACCAATTAAGTTTAGCGTATTTACATTGTTACTTTTGATTATATCAATAATATTAGCTGATAAGAAGTTATTTGTAAAGTATTTACTAAAAATCTTTTCTGGTTTTTTGGGGGCTCCAAATGGTGAAAATCATAAAGAAATCATACTTTCAAATTTAGAAAGTAGAAAGACTAACTTTACATCACAGTACGTTAAAATGTGTTTTCATAAATTTAAAATCAAACCTGTGTTTTCTACAAAGTCTTTTGATTTTACTTTTTACTTTAATAGTAGATGGGAGTTTGATAAAAACGAGTATGATAGTTATCCTAAAATAAACTTACAGTTTGCAGAAGACTCTAATTTTTTGATTATTAAATATATTGGCTTAGTAAATTATTCTAGAGTTGAAGAGACTAAAATATTATTTGAAAAATATAATAATGAAGAGTTTGAGATTTTAATTGAACCTAACTATAAAATTTCTGGTGTCAATATTAAATTTTATGTTGAAAATTTTATGTTATATAATTTCGAACAGTTCGGTTGTGAATATTTTTTATTAGAAGCTGAAAATACTGGAGTAAACAATTTGATCAATATAAAATGGATTGAAAGCTGGTGGTCTTAATAATTAATCATCGTATCTATACCAAGAATCTCTTTCATTACTATTTTCTTCATCAATTTCTTTTTCTATTCTAGGTAAGATATCATTTTTAAATAAGTTTATTTTCACTGCCTCATAGTATCTAATCGAACATTGCAGTTGTGGTTCTAATAATACACTATTTCTTAATGAAAAGATTTCAACTTCGCATATGCACCATATTAAATAATCTGGTTCATAATTAATAACTTCAATAATTGGTTTTGATTTATACTTGCCAAATGGCATTAGGTTTGAAACTCCAAGATTTAAATATATAAATCTTCTTTGTTCTAAATTTACATAGTTGCGTATAGCACTATCAATAAATTCTAATTTTGATTTCTCAACTAAATATTGGTTTCCATGAATGTAATTTAATGAATCTAAATACATATAAAAAAATCCGTATTTAAATTTATTAATGTATTCATTGTTTTCAAATGTATAGCAAGATTTAAAATCTGATATTCTTAACTTTGAATTCTTATATAGGGATATAACTGTTTCAAATTCTCTCATTACATAATATTTCGACATTTCGTTTTTTAGTTTATAGAAATTAAACCAATCTTTATTTGTATTGTATAGTTCTTTGGCATGTTTTAAGTATCTTGAATTAGTACAAATTTTTAGGTAAGTTGAAAAGTTTGAAATTGCATTTTTATGATTACTTTGAGCATTATCTAAAAGCCCAAGAATATAATAAAAGTCCGAGTAGTTATTAAACTTACTTAATCCTAAATTTGCATATTTATATGCATTAGAGTAATCGTTTAAATTTAGTTTGGAAAGACTTAGAATAAAATAATCCATAGGATTATTTGTGTATTTAATATTGGATTCTAATGAAAATATTGCTAATTCAAATTCACCTAATTCAAAATGAATCAATCCTTTTAATGAATAAAAGCAAAAGTCAAATTGCCTTATGGTACCAATTTCGCTGATTTCGTTTTTACAATGATTTAAAATCTCATTACGCCATATTATTTCATCCCTTTTTTCAATGAGTTCTAAACATTTTTTTATATAAAAATATGACAACCTCGGTATTTTTTTTATATTTATTTCTGATGAGAATGAAATTAGTCCATTTTTTATTAAATTTAAAGGTATTTCTTTGATTTGGAAAACTAAAGTCAATAAAAACGGATTTTTTTTGTCTTTAGCTAAAGCGTAATTTAGAAAGATTTTTGCCTGCCTGTAATCCTCTACTCTTAGTGAAATAAATGCAGATGTTACATGAGAGTAGTATGTGTTTTTTAGCTTTATTTTCATCATTGTTGATATAAGGTCTTCCCAAATGTGTTTTGGTTGGTTATTATAAAAACAGTCACAGTAAATATGTGATTCAATATAAATAATAGCATTGCAAAATTTCTCAATATCCCCCGAATGGTATGCCTTAACCCCCTCATCAAAAGTAAACTGTATTTTATCTTCCATTTTTTTTGATTATAATGAACTCCTGTAATGCAATTATAAATAATTTTTTCTACTGGTCGTGGCTTACTCATCAACAATAAATAAAATTGTTAAGTCACGTATATAAATCCCACAAAAAAAGCGACCCTTTCGAGTCGCTTTTTTATTTATAAGATGATATAAAAACCTTAATTAGTTTGACTAGCTTTTGGAGCTGCATCTAATATTTCTTGGCTTACACCGCTAGCATATTGCTCAAAGTTTTTAACAAACATAGCAGCTAATTTATTAGCTTGTGCATCATATCCATCTTTATCAGCCCAAGTATTGCGTGGGTTTAAAATTTCAATAGGTACATTAGGGCAAGTAGTTGGCATTTGGTAACCAAATACTGGGTGTTCTTCAAATGTTACATTGTTTAATTCACCATTTAAAGCTGCAGTAATCATAGCACGTGTGAAAGATAATTTCATACGAGAACCAGTTCCGTAAGCACCACCGCTCCAGCCTGTGTTAATTAACCATACGTTTACATTAGGATTTTCTTTTAATTTTTTACCTAATAATTCAGCGTATTTTCCTGGGTGTAAAGGTAAAAATGCTTTACCAAAACAAGCAGAGAAAGTAGCAGATGGCTCAGTAACTCCTGCTTCTGTTCCAGCTACTTTAGCAGTGTAACCGCTAATAAAACTGTACATAGCTTGACCTACATTTAATTTAGAAATTGGAGGTAATACACCAAAAGCATCAGCTGTTAAGAAGAAAATGTTTTCTGGAGTTTTTCCTACCGAAGGCACAGCTATATTATCAATTAAATCAATTGGATAAGCAGCACGTGTATTTTCAGTTACCGAAATATTGGTGTAATCAACTGTAGAAGTTCCTGGAATAAAACGAGTGTTTTCTACCAATGAACCAAAACGGATGGCATCAAAAATTTGAGGCTCTTTTTCTTTAGTTAAATCTACACATTTTGCATAGCAACCACCTTCAAAGTTAAATACTGAATCTTCAGCCCAACCGTGCTCATCATCACCAATTAACTTACGTTCAGGATCAGCACTTAAAGTAGTTTTACCAGTTCCTGATAAACCAAAGAATACAGCAGTATCGCCATTTTTACCAATATTTGCAGAGCAATGCATTGATAAAGTATTGCGTTCTTGCGGTAATACGTAATTTAATACAGTAAAAATACCTTTTTTCATTTCGCCAGTGTAACCACTTCCACCTACTAAAATAATTTTTCTTGAAAAATCAATGATAGAGAAGTTGTGTTGACGGGTTCCATCTTCAGCAGCTACAGCTTTAAAACTAGGTGCATTTAAAATTAACCACTCAGTTTCAAAATTAGCTAATTCGCTAGCATCAGGACGTAAAAATAGATTATTGCAAAATAAGTTATGGTAAGCAGTTTCGTTTACTACTGTTACGTTTAATCTGTAACGAGGGTCAGCACAAGCATAAGCATGACGCATGTAAACTTTTTTACCTGCATAATGAGCAATTACTTTGTTCATTAATTTTTCAAACTTGTCGCTCTCGAAACGATTATTAACATCGCCCCACCAAACAGTATTTTCTGTTTTGCTATCTACCACACAAAATTTGTCTTTAGGCGAACGACCAGTGAACTCACCAGTATCAGCCATTAACGCGCCAGTATCAGTTAATACGCCTTCGCCATTAATAATTGCATGGCTTACTAACTCGGCAGGGGTAAGGTTTTGGTGTGCTGCAGAAGCACTTTTCAAAATCTTATCTACGATAGAAATGTTTGTCATATTCAGAGTTTTATATTAAATAAATATACTGCGAAAGTATTTTTTATTTTGATTTTTAAAAGCACTTTCTAGGCCCAATAGGCCTGCAATGATTAAAATCAAAATAAACATTTAATACTTGTATGGTTTGTTTTTGTATTGTAATTGACTAAAAATCATATAATTGTGTAAAATATTTTTGTTAAAATGATATAGTTGATTGCAGGTGTTTTAGGCTAAATCGCGCATAAATCATTTTTTAAAAACTGAAAAGTCAGTTCTTTGTTATGCTATATTATACTAGCATTTTTTAGGTTTTTGCACCGTAAATATTTTAAATAAAATAATTACTTTCGCTCCTTCAAAAAAATAACAATTGAATGTTTGATAGAGAAAGACCTAGTTTTGAGGATAGCAATAATGTAACAGTTCAAAGATGTTTTTATGCTTACGAATTTGCCAAACCATATATAACTAATAAAAATACTGCCGATATTGGCTGCGCTGATGGCTACGGAACTCAGTATTTAGCTGATTTTACCATTAGTACCGTTGGTGTTGATTATAGCGAAGTTACCATAGCCGATGCTCGCAAAAAACATGCTGCTAAAACCAATTTAACTTTTAAATCGGGTAAAGTTCCACCCATTCCTTTAGAAACCGAAAGTGTAGATGTGGTAACCGCATTTCAATTTATTGAACATATTGAACAGCGCAAAGCATTTATGGAAGATGTAAAGCGTGTGTTGAAGCCAGGAGGTGTTTTTATTTGCACTACTCCAAATGTAAAAATGAGCATTGCACGTAATCCGTTCCATGTGCATGAATATACTTTTGATGAAATGCAAAAAGAAGCATCAAGTGTATTTTCTAAAATTGAATTACAAGGTTTGCAAGGCAACGCAGCTGTTAACAAATATTACGATGACAACTCAAAATGGGCAAAACGTATATTAATGTTCGATCCATTGGGTTTGCATAAATTAGTTCCTGCTAATTGGTTAGTGGCTCCTTATAATTTTTTAACCAGCATTATGCGCAAAAACTTAAAAGAAACCAATAACGATACTTTGAAAATAACTACTCAAGATTTTTATTTAACCAAAGATAATTTGGATAAAACTTGGGATATTTACTTAATAGCACACAAATAAATAAACACTAAAACTTAACAAATTGATTAAACCATGAAAGGCACAGGATTAGCATTAGTAACCCCTTTTAAAGCCGATTTGTCAATTGATTTTGATGCATTGTCAAACTTAATTGAGCACGTAATTACGGGAGGAGTAGAGTATGTAGTAGCATTAGGCACTACTGGCGAAAGCGTAACTTTAAGTAAAGACGAAAAGAAGCAGGTTTATCAATTTATTCAACAACAAGTTAAAGGCAGAGTGCAATGTGTGGCTGGTTTAGGTGGAAACGATACTGCTGAGTTAACTGACTATATCAAATCTTTCGATTTTACTGGTTACGATGCGGTACTTTCGGTTAGTCCTTATTATAACAAACCAAGTCAAGAAGGCATTTACCAACATTTTATGAAAGTGGCCGAAGCCAGCGCTAAGCCTATTATTTTATACAATGTTCCGGGAAGAACTGGTAGTAACATGACTGCTGATACTACTTTGCGTTTAGCCAAAGCTAGCAGCAAATTTATAGCTGTAAAAGAAGCAAGCGGTAATGCAGAACAATTTATGGATTTAATTCATCAAGCACCTGCTGGTTTTTCGGTAGTTAGTGGCGATGATAATTTAACCGTTCCTTTTATGTCGATGGGTATGACAGGAGTAATTTCTGTTATTGGACAAGCATATCCTAAAAAGTTTTCAAATATGGTTCGCGCTGCTTTGAATAACGATATTGTAACTGCTCGTACTTTGCATTTTGAATTGTACGATGTAATGAAATCAATTTATTTAGATGGAAACCCAGGCGGAATAAAAGCATTATTAAGCTTAATGGGTATTTGTCAAAATATAGTTCGTTTACCATTGGTGCCTATAAATAATGGCGCTTTTGAAACCGTTAAAAAACACTTTAATGAAACTAAAGCTTAATTCAGTTTTAGCTATTGCAACTTTGGTTTTGATTGCGGCATGCAATCAAAAACCAAAGGAGCTTAAATTTAGCAATTTTATAATTGCTAATACCCAATATCCAATTGCTGGCGATAGCTCTCGTAGTTGTTCATTTAAGGCAAGTATTCCAATTTTTGAATCTGGAAACCAACAATTAATCGATTCAATCAATACTTTTATTGCGCAAACATTTTTTGAACATGAAAATAAAATAACCGATTTAAAACAATTGGTTAAAGCTGAATCAGATAGTTTTTATCAAGATTATTTACGCGATTTTTCGGAGTTTAACGAAGCTGATTTTCCACTTACTTACGATTATAATTTGAAATTAGCTGTTGCATTTCATAACGATAAATATGTAACACTAAAAAACGAAAATTATGAATATACAGGTGGTGCTCATGGCAATTATGCTACTTTGTACCATGTGTTTGATGCTACCAATGGCAAGCGTGTTTCTATTAACGAATTAGTGGCAGATACTTTAAAATTAGAGCAATTGGCAAAGCAACAGTTTTATGCATTAAAACAAATTGATAGCACCAAGTCAATTAACGATCAAGGATATTGGTTTGAAAAAAATGTATTTAGTTTAAACAGTAATTTTGGTTTACTAAACGATACCTTGGTTTTTACTTATAATCCTTATGAGGTTACCAGCTATGCTGAAGGTCAAATTGATTTGAAAATACCTTTGAGCAAACTAAAATAGTTGCAGTTTAAGTTTAATTATTTTGCTTTTTTGAAATGCCTTTATGAAATCAATTTTCATTATAATTAATTGATTATAAGATTTTTGATTTAATTATGCGGAGAATAATTGCTCTATTCTCCGCAAAAAATACGGAGAATAGAGCAATTATTCTCCGCATTTTTTTTGTAATATATTCAATTTCAATATATTATAATTTTGTGTTTATTTCGTAATTGGTGCTTCTTCCGCCTGCATTTTCTTTTTTTAGTACATTTTTATTTATCAAATCTTGTATATCACGCAGGGCCGTATCGGCTGAGCATTTGCCTATTTTTGCCCATTTTGATGAAGTTAACTTTCCATCAAATCCATCTAAAAGCTTATTGGTTATTAGTAATTGGCGGCTGTTAAATGCCGTGGTTTCGTGGCGTTTCCAAAATTTTGCTTTAAAAAGTATTTTAGCCAATACTTCATCGGTGTTTTTTAGTGCATTGAGCATGCAGTTTAAAAACCAATTTAGCCAAGCGGTTATGTTTAAGTTTCCTTGTTGGGTTTTTTCTAATATTTCGTAATACTGCTTTCGTTCTTTGCGTATTTGAGCCGACATACTATAAAAACGTTGCGCACTTTCATCTGATCGAGCTAGGAGCATATCGGTTAAAGCACGTGCTATGCGCCCGTTTCCATCGTCAAACGGATGTATGGTTATAAACCATAAATGTGCTATGGCCGCTTTTAATACTGGGTCTAGCTTTTTTTGATTGTTGAACCAACTTAAAAATGTGGTCATTTCTTTCTCTAATAAATTGGAGTGAGGTGCTTCAAAATGTACTTTTTCTTTTCCCATAGCGCCTGATACTACTTGCATGGGACCAGTACTATCGGTACGCCATTTGCCAACTGTTATTTGGTACATACCGCTTTGCCCCAACGGAAAAAGTGCAGTATGCCAACTGAATAACCTCTTTTTTGTAAGTTTTGCGGTATAGTTTTGTGTTGCGTCAAGCATCATATCTACCATGCCATCAGTATTTCTATCCGATGGTACTAAGCCCGATATGTCTAACCCTAATTTGCGCGCCAACGATGAACGAACTTGTTCTGCATTCAGTATTTCACCTTCTATTTCTGTCGATTTTAAAACATCTAAAGTAAGTGTTTCTAGCAAGGCTTCGTTTTTTAAATGAAAGCCTATGGCTTCCATTTTGCCCATTAATTTGCCTTGTAAATTGCGCACTGAACCAAGTAGTAATAAGAGTTCATCGTTATTCCACATAAAGTTTGGCCAATTATTGTTTTGGTGTATGTAAGGTATTAATCTCCGCATATTATGCGGCAAATATATACATTATTCTCCGCATGTCAATAGCTATTTTTACTTAACTAATTGGTTTTTAGTATTTAATTAAATTAAACTAATTTGGTAGTATTTTTATTATCCGTAAAAAATGCGGTGAATAATGGTGTTATTCACCGCATGATTTGGTTTTGTTTCGCAGCTACGCAGCTTTTGCGAGGCTTAGCTTTATTTTACAATAGTTTCGCTTCTACGAAGCTTTTTTATAGCAGAAATCAATTCTCGTTATTATTTTTGTTCCTTTTTTATTACTTTCAACTTCAGGTGTGATCCTAAATTTATCAGGCCTTTAGCGCCTGTAGCTTTAATATTTAGTATTAAAATTTGGTCGAGATTCTTTGCTTGTAATAAGGATTCTTTCATTTCTTTGGTTAATTGATTTCCAGTTGTCTTGAAAAAAGCAGTACTACTTTCTTTTGAATGCAGCAATGTAAAAGAAACAACTTCGTATTTTATACCATTTAATGCAAAATCTTTATGATATAGGAAAAGATTGTTTGCTTTTATTAATTCTTCATAACTAACAAAGCCACTATCTCTAATATTATTGAGGGCTAAATTGGGCTCAGGAAATGGATAAATTTTAAATTTACTAGTCCCCATTAATTTAAAAATACCGTTTGATTTTTTTATAAATACGGTAATTATAAGTGAAGTTTCCGAAGATGAATCGATTGATAAAATATAATTAGAGCCGTCTGATTTTTCTATAGTTCCAACATTTGTTTTTACTATAATTTGATTGCTTTTATAACCTGCAACCGCAATACTTATTGGATTTGGATAATTTAAATAGACAAAGTTATTATGAGTAGCAGCCACTACCGCAATAGGCCTGCTTTTTTGCTGTGCAAAACCCATCAAATGGAGTATTATTAAGGAAAGAAGAAGGCAATATTTCATCACAAAAAGTTTTAGTTGTTAAACGCAATTTATAATTATTTGTTGTAACATAGGAGAGCTTACTTCTTTACATAATCAAAAATACTTTCAGTGTAATCAGTGCAATCTGTGGCTGGCTTGCGCAAAATCAAAAATCACATATTAAAAATCCTAAATCAGAAATCCTTTAGTATTCAATTTCCAATTCAAGTAATTGGCGAAGTGTTGCTAAATCAGGGTTTTGTTCTACCATTTTATTAAATTTATCTTCTACCGATAGCGATTTTGTTTCTGGAATTAACGTGGCATCTACTTCAAAATCTAAGTTGATTTGGGTGTTTTTTAGGTTAATTCTAAAATATTGCAACGCATTTAATCGATGCTCTTCGCATAAACTTCTTTCGTGGTTACTGGCAAAAATTACACTTATTTTATGGTTGGTATTGTTCAATTTACGCTCTTTCATAAAGCTTAAACTGCCTTTGTTTAGTTGCGCTATAAACTCATGCCAAACTCGGTACATATCGGCTTCGCTATAAGCTTCATCTTGACTAATTACAATTGTTTCTGTGGTGTTTTCTTCGTCTTGCTTTTGAGTTTCTTGGCTTTCGTTTTTAAGTTTTTCGGCCATTTGCTCTTTCATTTGAGCAATTGAATCTCCCGATTTTTTACCAAACAAACCTCCAGTTTTAGGCATTGGAGGCAGGTTGTTGGATATAACTTTATTTTCAGGAACAACACTTGGCTGCTCCTGAACTATGGTTGGTGTAGTGGGAGGTTCAGTATTTACTGACGTATTAACAATGTTATCATTGTTAATTGGCTTATTTTCAGTTGGTACTGTTGGCGTTGAGTCTAAAAAATCAACTATTTTTTTTTTAAGTCAACACCACTATTTTGTAGGTTGATATACGATTGGATATGGCTTAATTTCATTAAGCACAGTTCTACATGCAGCCTAGCATTTTTCGATGTTTTATAGTCTAATTCGCATTTATTTAAAATATTCAATGCGTTTAACATCAATGCTACATTGCAAGCTTTTGCTTGCTCATTAAATTTAACAGCCACCGTTTGCGATACTTCTAACAATTTTACTGTATCAGGGTGCTTGCAAACCATTAAATTGCGTATGTGTTCGCTAAATCCACCAACAAAATGTAAGGCATCAAAACCATTGTTCAGTATTTCATCAAACAATAAAAGCAAGCCTGCTAAATCTTCGTTTAAAAGTAGGTTTACGGCTTTAAAGTAATAATCGTAGTCAAGAATATTTAAGTTATTAATTACATCTTGATATTTGATATTGGTTCCACTAAAACTTACTATTCTATCAAAAATAGAAAGTGCATCGCGCATGGCTCCATCAGCTTTTTGAGCAATTACATGCAGCGCATCTTCATCGGCAGTAATGTTTTCTTTTTCGCAAATGGCTTTTAATTGCTTAACCGCATCTTCTATTTTAATTCTATGAAAATCAAATACTTGACAACGTGAGATAATGGTTGGAAGTATTTTATGTTTTTCGGTAGTAGCTAAAATAAATTTGGCATAAGGAGGTGGTTCTTCCAATGTTTTTAAAAATGCATTAAAAGCGTTTGCACTTAACATGTGCACCTCATCTATAATATAAATTTTATAAGTAGCGCCTTGCGGGGCGTAACGCACTTGGTCAACCAAGGCTCTGATATCGTCAACTGAGTTATTGCTTGCAGCATCTAATTCATAAATATTAAACGATGCATTGTTATTAAAAGCTTTGCAGCTATCGCAATTATTACAAGCCTCTAAATCGGCAGTTAAGTTGGTACAGTTTATAGTTTTGGCTAACAAACGTGCCGAGGTTGTTTTTCCTACACCACGTGGTCCGCAAAATAAAAATGCGTGCGCCAAATGTTTATTTTTAATGGCATTTTTTAATGTTTGTACTACATGGCCCTGGCCAATTACAGTATCGAAACTAGCCGGACGGTATTTACGGGCCGAAACCACAAAATTTTCCATGCCTGCAATTAATTTGATTTTTTCGATATAATAAAATTAAACTGCTAATTGTTGATAAATTGGTGCGTTTGAGCGATGGGGTGTGGGAGTTGAGATTTGTGAGAAGTGAGATGAGAAATGAGAATGGAATAATAGGCAATGAGCAATTGGCAAAAACTTTATTCTTTAGTAAATATTTGTTTGCTTATTTTGTCTTCGATAGATAGAATCAAACCTCTTGTTTTAGTTTTTGAATTATGAACGTAGTTTATATTTTTATATCCATTAGTGTCTTCACCTAAATTGTTTGTTGGCGATAAGTCAAACCAATCGGTCGTAAATATTTTTTTATTAACTCCTAGGCAAAGATACAAGTCAGTCATGTCACTATGGTTTATAGATACTTCAATTGTATCACCATTTTTATTTACATAAGAATTAGTTAGAATTTTCTCACTTACAATTGTATCAAAGTCAGTAATAAATAATGCAAATGCATTACAGCTGTCTAAAGTGACAGTTGTATAAAAATAACACTCACTTCTTTTTTGAATAAATGTTTGTCCATTTTTGTTAAATAAAATGTATGCTGCATCCGCTTTTTTACACCACTTTTCATGCCTTTCTGTTTCTGAAGCATTTCTATCTAACGAGAATGAATTTATTGAACCAGGGAAGTAGTTTTTATATATAATAAAGGTATCTATACCTACTGTTTGTAAAGAGTCTCCAATTTCCTTTATGTTAAGAGATATTGTTTGACCAAACAAAATTGTAGGTAAAAAAACTGTTAAGATGAAAAGTAAATTTCTCATTAAATGCTATTCAACTAATTTTATTTGAAATTGTATTTTACAATAATAATTTTTATTTTACAAATTAGCTATGAAACCACCAACTTTCATAACTAATAAAATCAATCCATCATACTTCTATTTTATTCAATATTTTGGTTACTCGTTTTTCAAAATCTTTTGAGTATTTGTGTTGTTGATTTTGTAAACAAAGTGCAAGTTCATTTTTTAGTTCAGGATATTTATTCGTGAGTTTGAACAGAATCAAAATGCACCTTGATTTTATCGTCATATTTACTTGGTTTGATAAAAGCCATTGAAACAATAAGTCAATTGCCACACCTTCGTTTTCTGTTGGAATACCTGCAATAAGCCAATAAGAGGCTAAAGAAGATTTGTAAACTGGATTGAGTTGATCAAAAAAATGCAATAAAAAGGGCAGTTCCGATAATAACTTATTGGGGTTTGCTAATCCTAATTCACTCAATAACCATTGAAAACGAGTGGCAGTTTTATGTTCACTCTTTAACAAATTGGAAAGGTCTTTAATAGCAATATCCTCAGAAATAATTTTATTTACCCATATTTTTCTGGTATGAGAAGTGCTTTTTGCCAATGAATATTCTAACTCCTTATAGAATTCTGTAGTTGAAAAATCAATATTCATTGTTAGTTAGGTAAGCTTTTATACTAAAAAAATATTCGTTTCGACAAGCTCAACGACCGAAAAGTCCAAATCATCAATCCAACAATTTAGCAATTCAACAATCTCTAAATCAAAAATCAACAAATCTCCCAATTAATCACGCCTTGCGTTAAACAATTCAACAATCCATCAATCCAACAACTCAGTAATCTCTAAATCGAAAATCAATAAATCACGAAATCAATCACGCCTTGCGTGACAAAAATTAATTATACATTCTCCATCTCACACCAATTCTAAAGGTGGTTAATGGTAATGGGTAATTAGGTGTTCCGTAAAATCCTGTCGATTTAAACCAATCTTGATTAAGGTGTTCGTAAGCTGCAAATATTACCGCATGACGAATTTCGCCACATAAAAACACATTGATTAAAGGGTAATTCCCAATTTGCTTATTATCTTGTAAATAGAATCCTCGTGTGGCAGGATTATAAGCTTGCGCATAAAATGCGGTATTGTAAAATACATCGAAACCTAATTGCAAGTTCAATGCTTTTTTAAACAGAGTTTGTTGGAAATAATAACGCAACATGGCTCCAAATTCAGGTAAGCGAATAAAATCGGCACTGCTTTTTTGGTATAAAATTCTGTTATCGAAATAAAAGCGCCATAGGTTAAAAGTTTTTTTAAGTTCTATGGTGGTTACCGCAGCTACCTCTTTGTTGTTTTGAACAGGTTTTGCATCGGTTCCAAAATATACCCAATTGGCTAAAATATTCTGACTTACAGATAGTTTAAAGTTATTTTTGAAAATACGAGTTTCTAATGAACCATGCCAATTGCTTACATTTATTTTATTAAAATTGCTGTTATCCCAACTAAATTGGTTGCTATTAAAGTAAGTAAAAGTAAAATCTGGGGTATATAAATTATTAAAAACACCTCCTGTAAAAAAGAACCAAGGTGTTTTGTAACTGATATCGCCTGTAAGTTTTAAATCGTTTTGGGTATAACCAATTGGCGAGTAGCCACCATAAAGTAAAATTGACCAACCATAATCTTTATATCCAATTCGTTCAAATTTTCCTTCTAATAAAATGTTGTTAAAAGTGCGCTTATTAGTTTGAATATCAGTATGTAAATATTGGTGTGTAGCAGCTAATTCTATAAAACGCATTTCATTTTTTCTGTCGGTATTGTAAAGTGTGTAGGCAAATTTATTGCTAAAAGTTTGCGCTGTAATTGAATCGCTAAAAGTTTTAATTAAGCCATTTGGAAACAAAGTTAAGTTTGAGTCATTAACAGCCGTTAAGTAATAAATTTCATCTTCGGCTTTTAAAGTATGGCTAAAATGTCCGTAGCTAACAAATTGATTTGTAGTATCTTCGCTGGTAATTTTTCGAGTAGTTTTACCATAATAAAAGTATTGTTTTAAACATAAACTTCGGTTTCTAAACCCATTTTCGGTATTGTTTAACTTTGAATTTCCTGTTTTGCTCGAGCCAGTTAAAGTTTCAAAGGTTGAATCGCTTTGTAAGCCACCACTTTCTTGGTTATAACCCAAGTTCCATGTCATATTACCTAATAATGCATATTTGCCACTTTGCGATTGATAGTAAGTAAAAGCCTGTGTGTAATAAGCACTGTTTTTTTGACGAACATAATTTCCTAACGAGGTTAACCTAAAATAGTCAACACCAAACATCCATCGTGGGGTAACATTAATGGCCAACTTGGTTTTTAGGTAAACAACATCTTTACCACCTTGTACATAAGTTAAATCGGTAATAGGCGATTTTGAATTATAATAAATTCTTTCTTCAGGTTTAAAAAAATAGTTGCTCCAAGGGTTTTGGGTAAATTTATATCCAAAATTTCGGTTTGCATCAAACACCAACGATTGACTAGCTGAGCCTATATTGCCTAAATCTTGAAAAAAACCATACTTGGCATACATAGGGTGAAATAATTCGTTTTTTGTAATACTGGTATCTAATGCTGTCCAAGTTAAGTTCCTATCTATTCTGCGTTCGGTAGTAGTAAAGGTTCTTATTGGGCTGGTAAATATACTCGTATCTACTTGAGCATAAATGCTATGTGTAAAATTGATTATTAGTATAAATAAAATATATTTAAAAAAACGTTTCATTCTTTATTAGGTGTTTTGGGTATTTAAAAAGGCTTATACAAGTTTTGCTATTAGCCAAAAGCATACCAATTATTTCAAGTTGCGAATTAACTTTTTTTATTTGGAAATTTCTTTCATAAAGTTAAACTACTTTTGCAGAGCAATTTTTAAAAATGCCTAGTATAAAAATATGAAGTTTGAAGAATACAATATAGCCGATGAAATTAAAAAAAGTATAGCAGAAATGGGCTTTAGGCGCCCAACTGATATTCAGTTTAAGGCTATTGGTCCTATTTTAAAAGGCGAAGATGTATTGGGTATTGCACAAACAGGAACAGGAAAAACCGCAGCTTTTGCCATTCCAATTATTCATTTGCTATTGCAACGCAAAAAAAAAGGTACTTATATTAAAAGTTTGGTTTTACTACCAACACGCGAATTAGCAATACAAATTACCGAAGTTTTTAAAAATATAGCCAAATACACCAACCTGAAAATAGTTTGCTTAATGGGTGGGGTGGAGCAAGATGATCAAATTTTTGATTTAACAGTTGGTGCTGATATAGTAATTGCAACTCCCGGCCGTATGTTCGATTTGCAAAGCCAAGGTTATATTGATTTAAGCAGGGTTGAAATGTTGGTGTTAGATGAAGCTGATAAAATGCTTGATAAAGGCTTTATTAAAGATATTCACGATATCATTAAGCGTATTCCTCGTGTGCATCAAACATTGTTTTTTTCGGCCACTATTAATCGCCAAATAAAAACTTTGGCTTATTCAGTAGTTGGCGCAAATCCTATCCGTATTCAAATTTCGCCTAAAAATCCAGTTTCAAAAAATGTGAGCCATGCTGTGGCATTTGTAGAAATGGACGATAAACGCTTTTTCTTAGAACGATTAATAAAAGAAGCTCCCGAAAGTAAATTTTTGGTTTTTGTAAGAACCAAAGTGCGTGCCGAAAGGGTTTTTACTGCTATGCAACGAGTTGGTATTGAAACACTTACTATGCATGGTGGAAAGGAGCAAGAAGATAGATTGGCGGTAATGACCGACTTTAGAAACGGTAAAGTTAAAATATTAATTGCCACTGATTTAAGCGCACGTGGTATTGATATTGAAAATGTAGATTATGTAATTAATTACGATTTACCAGATTTGCCCGAAAACTATGTTCACAGGGTTGGAAGAACGGGTAGGGGAGTAAAATCAGGAAAAGCAGTTTCGTTTAGCAGCAAAGAAGAAGCTAAACTATTAAAAGATATTGAAACCTTTTTAGGTTATGAAATTCCACGCTTAGAGGTAGACAAAGAAACTTATGTTGAAACTTTAGATTTTAGTGACGATGGAAATAAAAACTGGAAAGCCTTAATGAAAGAAGCATCTAAGTTTGAAGTTAAGAAGAAAAAGTAACCGGCTTTACTACGAAATACAAAATTTTTACAAATAATTAAAAACAATTAAATCTCTTTTGCGGTAATACTCGTATGTACATTTTATATAATTATTTGCTATTGGCATAACTATTGTTAAAGTAATACTTGCAAAATATGATAAGTTATATCTTAATTCTTACAGCAACGCTGCCCTTTTTAGTTTTTCTAGTTATTAGAATTGCTATTTACTTATTTAGTCAAAAACATACTCAATGTAAAGTTTGTAAATCGTTTGATACAGAGCGCGTAGAACGTAGTTTTTTTATAAAAAAAGTTATGTTTATGAGTAAAATACATAAATACTGGTGCCGCAAGTGCTGGAATAATTTTTATGTAAGGCCCTAATTGTTTTGTACATATTTTTAGCTTTATTTGTATTTAAACACATTTTAAATATGAAGAAAGTTATTTTTACAATTTTATTTGGTATTTCAGCATTAATATTACTTGAATCGTTTGGAACTGCGGGTCTAGGAAAAATTGACGGAACTGAACCAGGTTATACGGGTTCGCCTGGCGATAGTTTAAAAAATTGCACTGCTTGTCACGGTGGTTTTTCTTACAAGGTTGATGGTTGGATTACATCCAACATTCCGGCCAGTGGATATATTCCTGGAAACACTTACACTATTAAAGCTAAAAATACTGCCTTAAGCCACAATAGATTTGGTTTTTTAGTTTCTCCACAAAAACTTAATGGCGATTTACTTGGAACATTAGTAATAAGCGATACTGTTAAAACTAAATTGGTTGGAAATAGTAAATATGTTACTTATAGAGCTGCAAGTGTTACTAGTCAAGATTCTATGATTTGGACTTTTAATTGGATTGCTCCTGCCGCAGGAACTGGAGATGTGGTGTTTTACGGTGCTTTCAACTCCAATCAAGATGGTCATAAAGGTGGAGACGTAACGCAGCTTACTTCGTTAAGAGTTAAAGAAAACGGAACTGCATCTGTTATCAATGTGCAAAATAATAAAGTTACTGTTTCTGCTTATCCTAACCCTGCAAGTAATTTTGTAAATGTAAGTTTTACTCTTACTCAAAAAGGAAATGTATCTATAAAAATGGTAAATTTAGAAGGAAAAATAGTTTACCAAACTACTGAAGAAAATGCCTTTGGATTGATAAATAAAGAAATAGAAACCAGTCAATTGGCTAACGGTGTTTATTTAATTCAAACACAAATTGGCGAAAATATTAGTACCAATAAAGTGGTTGTTTTTAATTAATTACTAGGTTTTATAACATAAAAAATGTGGTTCAAATTAGTTTGAACCACATTTTTTATGGATATTATTTTATAATTATTTCCCTTTATTAAAACCTTTCATTACTCCGCGTTCCGAAGTTTGAATAAATTCTAAAATTTCATCTCTTAAAGGCGATGGCTTAATTGCATCTTCTACCTGCGCCATCCCTTTGCTTACATTGTTATTATGAATGAAAATAACACGGTATGTATCTTGTATGGTGTTTACTTCTTCTTGTGTAAATCCATTGCGTTTTAGTCCCACCGAGTTTACGCCTTCGTAACTTACAGGATAACGGCCTGCAATAACATAAGGAGGAATATCTTTAGTAACCATACTTCCGCCTTCTATCATTACATTTCTGCCAATTTTTACAAATTGATGAATAGCCGAAAGGCCACCAATTCTGGCATAATCAGCTATGGTAACATGGCCTGCAACCTGAACTCCATTAGCTATAATCACATTATTGCCTACAATACAATCGTGTGCTAAGTGAACATAAGCCATTAATAAACAGTTGCTTCCTACTTCAGTTTTGTATTTGTCTTTGGTACCACGGTTAATGGTTACACATTCTCTTATGGTGGTATTATCGCCCACTATGGCAAAGGTTTCTTCGCCCACAAATTTTAAATCTTGAGGTACAGCACTAATTACAGCTCCAGGAAAAATGCGGCAGTTTTTGCCAATTCTAGCACCCGGATAAATGGTAACATTGGGTCCAATTTCTGTTCCATCGCCAATTTCCACATTATCGTAAATAGTGGTAAACGCACCTACTACTACATTGCTACCAATTTTGGCGCGTGTATCTATTTGAGCTAAGTTTGATATCATTTTAAAAATTTTAGCCTTTGGCAGCTAGCTTTTTGGCTACTTTTATTTTGTTAAATTAAAAATTATTTTTTTGCTATTTGTGCCATTAATTCTGCCTCGCATACTAACTTATCGCCAACAAATGCTGATGCTTTCATTACGCAAACGCCTCTTCTTACTGGAGCTATTAACTCTAGTCTAAATAAAAGAGTATCGCCTGGAACAACCTTATCTTTAAATTTAGCATTGTCTATTTTCATAAAATAGGTATTGTAATTTTCAGGATCTTCCACTTGCGAAAGTACCAATACACCACCTGCTTGTGCCATTGCTTCAATAATTAACACACCGGGCATTACAGGGTTTCCGGGGAAATGGCCAGGGAAAAATGGCTCATTAAAAGTTACATTTTTTACTGCTGTTAAATAACTTTTGCCCATTTCCAAAACTTTATCTACCAACAAAAATGGACTGCGATGAGGCAACATTCTTGCTATATCTTGCGTATTGTAAAGTGGTGGTTTGTTAGGATCGTATTTAGGAACATTTACTTGGCTACGCGTTTTTTTAATCAATGCCTTAATTTTTTTACCAAAAGCAATATTAGCCGCATGACCCGGACGAGCAGCCATAATTTGAGCTTTAATTGGCGTGCCAATCAAGGCCAAATCGCCTACTAAATCAAGTAACTTATGACGTGCAGGTTCGTTATGAAAACGTAAATCTACATTGTTTAAAATACCTTCTTTTTTTACCTCAACCTTTGGCTTGTTAAACATTTTAGCCAAATGATCTAGTTCATCGTCTTTTATAATTCTATCTACTATTACGATGGCATTATTTAAATCGCCACCTCTGATTAAATTGTTGTTGTACAACATTTCTAACTCATGTAAAAAGCAAAAAGTACGGCATGATGAAATTTCAGATTCAAACTCTTTTAAACTGGTAATAGAAGCATGTTGACTACCTAAAACTGGCGAGTTATAATCAACCATTACAGTTAAACGGTAATCGTCTAAAGGCATGGCTATCATTTCTACTTGTCTGTCTTCTTCAGTATAATAAATATTAGAAGGAAGTGTAAAGTACTCACGTTCAGCTTCTTGTTCTAAAATTCCAGTTTCTTTTAAAGCTTTAATAAAAAACTGCGAACTTCCGTCCATAATTGGGGTTTCATCAGCATTTATATGAATAAGGCAATTGTCTATTTCTAAACCTGCCAACGAAGCCATCACATGCTCAACGGTATTCACTTTGCCACCATTTTGCTCTAAAGTTGTACCACGACTTAAGTCGGTAACATTATCTACATCGGCATCAATAATGGGTTTGTTGGGTAAATCTATGCGTTGAAATTTTATTCCGTGATTTTCGGGTGCTGGGTTAAAAGTCATGGTAACTTCTTGCCCTGTGTGTAAACCTACACCACTTAAACTCACTGCTTTTTTGATTGTTGTTTGTTTCATTTCTACTGATTTTCAGCTATAAAATTAAAGGCTTTGTTGTTTTTAAAATGGGTTCAAATATAGCAATTAGCCTTGTTTGGTCAAATGTAATTTTTAAGCCTCAATTTGAGGGCTTTTGGTTTAAAATAATTGTTCTAGTTCAATGGTTCAAACTATTATTTTGGCTATTTTTGAATAAACTTAATTCTTTATTTTAGGTTTAATACTATATTACTTATGAGCAATAAATTAGAACGTAGAAATTTTTTAGGCCGATTATCGTTGGCTTTTTCAGCTGCCTTGGCTGCTCCAATTCATGGTTTTTCTAACTCTTTAAAACAAACTTATAATGCTTTGAACCCAAATCCTATTTTAAAAATTAAGCCTTTGGGTTTTCAGTGGGAAACAGCCGATCCTTTTTTATTTTGTGTGCACCACGAAGATAAATTTCCGAAAGGAAACGAGTTAATGGGTCCTGATAAAACCCTGTTTCAAGGGCGCCACATGGGCGATGATTTTATTATAAAAGATGGTTTTAGGATGTATCATGGTAAAACCGTTCCGGGATTTCCGGGCCATCCTCATAGAGGTTTTGAAACCATAACTGTGGTGCGCAAAGGCATAGTTGACCATGCCGACTCAATGGGAGCAGCAGGACGATATGGCGATGGCGATGTACAATGGATGACAGCAGGCAAAGGTGTGCAACACTCAGAAATGTTTCCATTAGTAAAAAAAGACCAAGAAAACCCCATGGAGCTGTTTCAAATTTGGCTGAATTTACCTGCAAAAAATAAAATGGTGGAGCCTCATTTTAAAATGCTTTGGCGCGAAGCAATTCCTAATTATGTATATACCGATGGCAATAAAAAAACTACCAAAGTAGAAGTAATTGCGGGTAAAATTGGAAAGTACAAAGCACCAACACCTCCGCCAAACTCGTGGGCTGCCGACCCTAAAAACGAAGTAGCAGTTTGGAATATAAAAATGCAAGCGGGTGCAGTATTTACTTTGCCAAAAGCTTCAGTGGGGATAAACCGAACCATTTACTTTTACGAAGGTACCACTCTAAGATTAGCCGAAACCAATATTAATCCATACAGTGCAGTAGAGCTTTTGCCAAATGTTGATATAACCTTACAAGCAGGCGAGACAGAAGTAAGTATTTTAGTTTTACAAGGCAGACCAATTGGCGAGCAAGTAATGCAATACGGACCTTTTGTAATGAATACCAAAGAGGAAATAAACCAAGCTTTTGAAGATTACCACAAAACCCAATTTGGCGGCTGGCCTTGGCCTAAATACGACCAAGTTCACGACCGTACCAAAAGCCGTTTTGCCAAACATGCCGATGGAAAATTGGAAGTAAAAGGGTAGCGTATTTGTTGATTTGTTGATTAAGTTATTTGTTGATAAGTTAATTAAGTGATTGGGAGGTAATTCTTCTAAACCTTTTAAACATTATAGTTCCGTAGTAATAAATTTTGTTTAAAAAAGAGCACCAAGTGCGGAACAAAAACCACGCACGGTAAAGTTTCAGCACTTGGTGCGGGGGATTAATTTATTAAATTAGGAATTAAGTTTTATGTTGGAAAATGTAATGTACTATATTCGTTTGCTTATGAAAGTTTTATACATTTCTAACAATAACAATATAACAAAGCAAGAAGCATTAACTTGGTTAAAAGACTATTGCGAACAAATAGAAGACCTAACTCTTAAATTCGATATTAGTTCTGCAAAACAATTTTTAACTGACAGGATAATTGGAAATCAAAAACATCTTGATTTTATTATTACCGATTGGAATTTTAAAGGTGAAAATTCTAAAATACTTTTAAATTGGTTAAAAGAATCTAATGAAACATATTCTGGTAATAACTTCTTTTTTCGCTCACTTCCAATACTACTAATTGAAGACACAGAAAGTCAGTCTTCTTTTGTTTCGGAAGGATTTGATGGAGTTGTTAAAGACTTTCCATCAAATTTTTTTCGGTTAAAGTTAGAGATTAGAAAGGTAATTAGAGCATGGCGATATTCATTGGCTGATGATTTGGAGTTGATTGGACTTGACCCTAAAACCCAAAAAAATTATTACAATCATCGTAAAGATTTTATTTCTTACTATAGGTTAAAAGTACTATCAAGAAATTTTGTAGATAATAGGTCAAAACGACTAGATTATATTTGGACTAGTCCTGAAATTAAATTGTTAAACCAATCTAATGATGAATTTTTGAATAAAATGAATAGGACAATTCTTAATCCACCTAAATATTTAGAAAAAGAATTTCATGATTTTTTTAAAGAACATCCAACTTTTATTAAAGGAGAGGATTTTATTGCAACTAAAAAAGAAATGCTTTATGAAAAACACTTATATAAAAATGGAACAAGAAAATATGACGAACCAGATTTTATTAACAAACCTCATGAATATGCTTTGAGAACTCCTGAAATTTTTGAAATCAAAAGGCAGTCTCAAAAACTTCTAAGGACTTATAAAGAAAGATTTACATCAAGAACAAAAAATAGTTTTTTGCAAGTGAAACGATATAAAGAATATATGACTTCCAACAACCCACATAATCAGTTTTATATTAAACACTACCTCGGGAAATTATATCCAACTTATGAATATACGCTTCTAATGGGTTCAAATGTTGAAAAACAAGAGCATGTAGATTTAATTGAAAGACTTAAAAGCGATTTTGACTTTGATGATATTAATCTCTTGACTTACGAAGAATTATTGGATAGGCATATCAGATTATGCAATAGACTAGATGATTTTCAAATATTCTGAATCTCAATATAAAAAAAGAAATTTCAACCAGAAGAGCTTAGATTAGAATTGTTAAATGGATATTTTGTGTTAAATTATATTGAATTCTCCACACTCTATGGCCGTTGAAATTTTATTGTTATTTTCCATCTCCATACCATTTGTTATAAAACTCAACACTATTTGATTCATCCACTTCTAAATAAAACGAAGTCTTAGACTTGTAAGGATTGATTTGATTGTCATTTGATTGTGTTGTTACGAATTGCGAATATTTCATTTCATTTATTGATTTTAAATAAAAGGCATTATCAATATAAATAAAGTTATTAGAATTCTCCTCAAAAGCTATTGATAAGAAGTTTCGGAATTTCAATGGTGAATTATCTTTGTTAAAATGTGCAGTATAAATGCTTGTTAATTTACTTGGGTCATTATTACTTTTTACTTCATTTTTTATAAAACTATCTGCATTAACTTTTAAAAAATCTATTGGAAGTATATAAAACTGTGAGCGATAGTAAAGTGATTTAGGTGGAATAAAAGTGATTTTTTCAGGTTTTACTGAGTTAGATTGAGAATATTCAATTCCTTCATTAAAAGATGTTCCTGCCTTAATTAAAGGACCTTTGTAAAAATAGCTACCATAATAACTTGATGAATTAGTTTGCTCTTCATCTATCCAATAATTTAATTTTACATTGTTATAGATATATGATGAGTTTTTCCAATTAATATAAATTGGTTTATTTAATTTATTAAAGACAGAAAAAGATAAAATTCCTTTTTCTGCCCAAAACTCATAAGCAATTTCAAATGAATCATTTTCAAAAACTAATTGTCCTTTTTTTAGATTTACATTTGTTGAAGAAGTTTCAAAAACTCTAATATAATTGTTTGAACAATTGGATAAGAAAAATAGTACAATTGAGAGGGATAAAACTTGTTTTTTCATAGTTGAGTTTCTTACAAAGGTAAAATATAAGTGAGTAAAAAATTATGTAAAAAGCGACCTTTCTCGAGTCGCTTTTTTGTTTTACTTACATTCCTCCACATTACAAAGCCTGTAAAAGGTTAATCCTTTGCGGGCTTTTATGCATTTGGTATTGCTATCTATTTTCCATTTGGTATGGAATTGGTAAGCGGTTTTATAGTTTTTTAACACTATTTGGTTGTTATTTAGCTCGTAATTGCCTGTTACATCTATTGGTTTATTGGGGTTGGTTTTATCAATATAATGAAAAGTTTGGTCCTCTTTTAAAATTAAGCTTAGTAAAGATTTACCCTCGCTTTGGTAACTACAAACGCCATAAGTTCCAGCTACTGCTTTAATATCCAATTTTTGTTTATTTTTAAACGAAAAAATGGTTGCTAAAACCAAAATGCCAATTAATAATTTAAATGTTTTCATAGTTATTTTATTTAGTTTGATATTGAGTTGCTTGTACTTATAATTGGTTTGGTGCTGTCACTAAGCTTAATCGAAGCGCTTTTCGTCCGATAGCTATCAGACAAGCTCAACGGCCGCGTAAAGTTTCTTTGTTCAAAATTCTGCATTTAATCCGCATTCCAAACTCCGCACTCCGCAATCCTCTAATGCGCTACCATTAGTTTTTTGCTCTGTACTATGGTTTCGCCATCTTTAATTATTAATTGGTAATAACCATTTTGTAGGTTAGCGGCATTAAATATAAATCGGTTTAAACCTGCTTTGGCTCTATCGGTCAATAATAAAGTTTCTTTGCCTTGCATATCTATCAATACAAAGTTAAGCACCGTTTTTTGCTCCAAATTAAAGTCAATATTGATGTATTCTTTAGCTGGAATTGGGTAAATGCTTACATTGGTAATAGGTTCATTATTTATGTCTTTGGTATTTAGTTTGGCATCAGCATTTTTACTAATTCCTATCCACGTGCGGTTATCGTTATTTAAACCATAACTGCCATTAAAAAATACTTTTCCTGGCTCGTTGTACTTGCGCTGAATGCCAGTGTAATCGCCCCAACGTTCTACAGAATCGCCAATTAATAAAACATTGCTTTCGCCTGCTTTCATTATGGCAGGAATTGAAGGATTTAAATTTCTATCAACATACACCAAACTGGTACCCGGAAAAGTGCGTGGTGAAACATGGCTGCAAGTAATCATGGCACTGTTATCGCCTAATCCATTGCCACAATAAGCTATACTTGGGTAACCAAAATCCATGGTATCTGAACTAATTATTTGCAATTTGGCACTCAATGCATTTGGTCCCCAATAATTTTCAATGGTAATTAAATAAAAACCTGCTGCATTGTAACGTGCATCTACCGAGTTGCCTACCAAATAAAATATGCCATTTTCGTACATGGCACTGAGTACGCGTGCATCGTTGGTTTGCAGTTTTTTGCCATTTGGCTGAAAAGCATTTGGCTGTAAGCCATAATGATTATCGGCTACTACCAATTTGGTTTTTAACTCGGCCTTGCCCGATTTAATGGTATTGGTAATTTCGTGTACAAAAACGGTATCGTTCCAAAGTTGGTCGGGCCTTACCGAAAATAAATACATGTTTGGTCCATATAATTTGCTACCACCTTTTGCAGGGCAAACACTCCAAATAGGTTTGTCGTTATATTTTATATCAAAATATACTTTTTGGTTAAGCGAATCGCCTTTAAAACCATTGTCTTTATCCATTTGCCACACATAACTTTCAATAAAACCATTTTTCCAATAAGTATTGTCTTTAAGCCTATTAATGGTTAAAAAAAGTTCGTTTTTAGTAATGGCTATTATTGGGTAATCGCTCCAGCTGCTATCGCCAGTAATATTACCCGGAATGGTATAAAAATTCCAATTTTGCGATGGATCGTTGGTTTGGCTAAAACCTACAATGATGCGTGTATCTTTACTGGTGCTACCTTGCATAAAAACCAAAATAAAACGGTCAGCTTCTGGGTCGTAAATTACACGTGGGTCGTAAGTACGGTTAAGGTTACTTACGCCTTTGGCAATAGATGATAATGTTCTTGATGATAAAACTCTACCAGTATCGTTTAATACATTTAAGTTGGTATTTACCACACTGCAAATAATACCAGAATTACTCACCGCCAAATCATTATCGTTAGGCGTACCTTGCGTAATATTGGCCTTAAAACCTTTTAATTGAGTAGGTGGAGTAACGGCTGTTTTACTTAAAGTTTGAGATGAAGTGCCATTGTATTTTAAAATATTTTCCCAATGCTTTTCATCTAAAGTTTGTTTATTTAAGTTAAATTCTGTGGCAGGTTTTGGCGCGGCCGATTTTAGTAAAATTAACTTTGGGTCAAAGTCTTCATCGTTTACACTCATGTTAACCACTTTGGCTAAAGGAGCTTTTATGCTTTTGGTATTATAGGTAAGTTGTGCAAACGTGTTTATATATGCTATTGATAAACAGGCTATAGCAAAAATTTTGTTTTTCATGGTAGTAAAAAATTATTTGGCAAGTAACAAAATATAATCAAATTCTTCTTTTTTTAATTCCATAACCGAAAGTCGGCCTTGGCGCACTAAACCAATGTCTTTAAGGTTTTCATCGGCTTTTATTTGCTCTAAGGTAACTGTTTTTTTTAGTTTTTTAAATGGAGCTAAATCTACCACCACCCAATTTTTATCTTCTGTGGTTGGGTCTTGGTAATGTTCTTTAACCACCTTGGCTATTCCTACTATTTCTTTACCCTCGTTGCTATGGTACCAAAACACCAAATCGCCTTTTTTCATTTCGCGTAAATTATTGCGCGCTTGGTAGTTACGCACACCATCCCAAAATGTTTTTCCGTCTTTTTCAAACTGCTCCCAACTGTATTTAAAGGGTTCCGATTTTACTAACCAATGTCTCATTGTTTAAATTATAGCTCTATTGTTTAATTATAATGGTAATATTCTAAAACTTTATTTTGCTTTTTATCAAAAGCAATTTCGGTTTGGCTGCCTTTGCTTTTACTGTACACAAAACCAACACTTGAAGGGTCTGCAGCTATGGCTTCCCAATGGTGTTTTTTTGAAAATTCGGCTTCATATTCTCTTTCAGCATGAATGGCAGGTGTTAAAAAATTTTCGTGTTTAAAAAAGTTTTCTACCCAAGCGCGCATATAATCGTCTTTTTGAATAAAAGTGGCATACTCGCCTCCGCCATCAAATACGCGCTCCAATACTTTCATTAATGGAAATTGATCGTGAAAAATACGATCACCTTGGCTGTTGGTTATGGTAAAATCAATGGTGGCATAATGAATTTTTTTACCTTTAACGGTTATTTTAAATTCATCGGATGTTTCGTCATTACTAAATTTGTGTTTAGTGCTGTTTTCTAAAAAATAATCCTTTCTATAAACATTGGTATCAATGTCGGCAGTGTATTTTAGGTTTTTAAAATCTTCGCCTTCGTAGTCATCTTTATGGCTACTTTTTGTTTCAACTGTTCGTTTGGAGCCAGTTGATGTTTCGCTCCAATTGCTTTCACCATATCGGTCCACATCTACGTTATCGTTATTGCAGGAAATAAGTGTTAAAAAAGATAAGGTTAAATAAGTAAATTTAAGTTTCATGTTTTATTTACTAGTTATTTGTTTTCAAAAATAAGTTTCCAAATTAAGTCCATTTCTTCATCATTTTCGCTATTAATTGTTTGTGAATTAATGGGAGTTTCTATTTGAGGTAAAACACCTCTTGCTGAATAAGTTATTGGTAATATGTGCTTGAATTGATAATGCGGAATTCGAATAAAATTTTTAGTATTGGGTAATTCTAAAAATGGCGTATTTACTGCATAACATCCTGATTCTGTGCCCGCAGTTTCTTGGCCTATTAATATGGATCCGCATTTGTGCTTTAAATAAGCAGCTACAAAACTAGCTGCGCTAAACGAACCATTATCTACCAAACAAAAAATAGCACCATTAAAGTGTTTTTCTTTTTTTAGGGCTTTTTTGCTGTAATAAAAATGGTAGTTGTATTGGTCGTTCACTTCGGTTCTGTTTCCAAACAAATCGAGCATAGCCCTCGAAAAATAATAGATTAGCTTTTGGGTTGCATGTTTTTTATATGTTAAACCTTGTTTGCCTCTCACAAAATCGTAACTAAAGGTATCTTTACTTAAATATGAAATAAGCTCGGCTGCATCCATAATATTGCCGCCTCCGTTACCTCGTAAATCAATGATTAAATATTTAGTTTCTTCGTTTTCTAGTTTTTCAAAAGCCCTAGCGTAAAGCTTGGCTGCATTGTCCATTTGAAAGCCTTTTATTTTTAAAATAGCAGCTTGTGTATCGGCTTGGCAAATTCTAAACTCGGCAAAAGGTTGATTGAAAAGGGTTTTGGTGGGTTTTATTTTCAGGGTAATTTTTTTGCTTTTAGTTTTTGGTTTTTCTTTAACTGTCAATGTTTGTGTATCACCATTAAGTTTAACACAACTAATATTAAATACCGAATCTTCGCCATAAAGCGCATTAAAATAAGTAGCAAATTGCGAAGCACCATAAAAGTTTTTCATGCTTGGTAAGCCAGCATCGGCATTTTGAATATAGTAAATATCGGTTATAATTTGGCTAGCCGTTTTTTGGTTAATGGCTGTGATTTCAGTGCCTTTTACCAAAGTGGTATCGTTGCTTAAGTTTTCGCTAACTAGTATTTTATTATTGGCAATAACTACCTTAAAAGGAACACTTTTATGTTTGCGTTTTTCAAAATGTTTAATTGATTTAGCGCTAGGAATTATTTGAGTATGACCACATTTTACATAAGTTAAATAATGGCGTAGTACCAAGCGATACTTAATATCTTGCAAGGGTTTTTGCAAAGCATTTAAAGTAACTGCATATACGCTATCCCAAGTTTCTTTATTGGTATACTTATAAAATCCAGGATGATTTAACTGTAAATGCGTATGTAAATACTTAAAATCTTCAATCATTTCTGATGGTTCGTACATGCTATCGTTTTGATTTTGTGCCAATAAATTAGCTGAAATCAAAATGAATAAACCCAAGACCAAAGTTTTAATATACTGCATTAATATTTATATAATTTGGAGGCAAAATACTTATTTAATAAATATAAAAAAGTGCCATTTATAGAATTAACTAAATTTGACTAATTTTGTTTAATGCAATCTACCAATCATTTACTAATGATAAGGCCTGTAGCCTTTACTTTTAATGCCCAAACTGCTGGTAATAATTCGTTTCAAAATCCTAATGTAGCCAATAGCCAAACCCAAACTTTGGCTTTACAAGAGTTTGATAATTTTGTACAAAAACTAACAGATGTAGGTGTAAATGTTACTGTTATAAACGATACCTTGGAACCTCACACTCCCGATTCCATTTTTCCGAATAATTGGATTAGTTTTCATAATAATGGTTTGATAGCAGTTTACCCCATGTATGCCCAAAACCGCAGGGCTGAAAGGCGTTTTGATGTATTAGATAAATTAGGCGATTTGTTTACATTGGATGAAATTCAAGATTATACCGCTTCGGAAAAAGACAATCAGTTTTTAGAAGGAACAGGCAGTATGGTACTAGACCGCGAAAATAAAATATGCTACGCCTGCCTTTCGCCACGAACCGATAAAAGTTTATTAGAAAGATTTTGCACAGATTTTGGTTTTCAATTGATTGATTTTATAGCTAACGATGCCAATGGAAATGCCATTTACCATACCAATGTGGTAATGAGTGTTACCAGTAATTTTATGATAATTTGTACTGAATGTATTCCAAATAAAGCGGAGGTAGCAGCCATTTTAGCAAGTACTAAAAAACAAATTATTGAAATCAGCTTAGCGCAACTGAATCAATTTGGTGGCAATGTGTTAGAAGTATTAGGAACTGATAATAAAAAATATTTGGTAATGAGCGAGCAAGCTTTTAAAGCTTATAACCAAAAGCAAATTGCTGAAATAGAAAAACACAATACCATTTTGCAAGCACCACTTTACACCATTGAAAGCAATGGGGGCGGAAGCGCGCGCTGCATGATGGCCGAAATATTTTTAACACCCAAAGCCAAACCTGCTGAAGCAAAATAATTATAAACCAATACATTTTACCCCACAAAAAAAGCTGTTTTACACATTTGTAAAACAGCTTTTTATATTTTAAAAGAATGGGGATGGCTAACTAAAAATCTTGTTTAGCTACACCGTCTTTTATTGCTTGTAAAGCAACTTTTTCGCCCATAATAGCAGCCATTTTATTGCCTTTTCCATCATGTCCTTTAGCCATGTAACCACCTTTTGCAGTTTTTGAAACTACTGCATCGTGCATTGGTACATTTTTTTCTTTTGTTTTTAGGCAATATGCCTTAATCATTTTTGAAGTATCCATTTTATTATTATTGAACAGCGAATCTAACAAGCTAGGGCAAATAAAATAATTAAATATTTAGACAGTATTTCCACCAATACCGATTTGAATGTAAAAATACCTTGTTTTGGCGTGGTTAATTGCTTTGTATTAAGCTATTTAATGGTGTTGGTTAGCTTCCGTAAAAATTTTACAAAAAAGCAGAACGTACACTAATATTTACAGTTTTTTTTAGTTTCTCATAAGTAAAATGCACCTAAATTGTATTTTTTAAAACCTCCTTCTATATTGCATCAAACTTGTTTTAAGTATAAAATAACGCTTTTATATAAATGAATAGAAAAAAATTTATTGCTACTTTATCCATTTTAGGCATTGGGTCGGTGGCAGGTTATTATGGTTTTCAGTTTGCCAAAACCAAAGGCACGCCCGATTTAAATTTTTTGGATAATAACAAAGATTTATTGGCCGATTTATGCGAAACCATTATTCCTAAAACCAATACACCAGGTGCTAAAGAAGCCATGGCGCATGAGTTTGTAATTTATTCATTAAAACACTCAAAAGAAGAGGCGTTGGTAAATAATTTTATCAATGGTCTTAAAGATGTGCAATCGTACTCGTTAAGCAAATACGATAAGCCTTTTACGCAATTGACTAAAAATGAGCAAATTGCAGTTGTGGCTCATTTTCAAGAAATTGGCAAAAACTTTAGTGGTGGTTTGGGCAAAGTGCGTAATAAAATTTTAGGCAAATCATTCTTTTCTATTTTAAAAGAAAAAACCAGCGTAGGTTATTGCACCTCTATGCTTGGCGCAAAACAAGGTTTGGCATACGAGTATGTTCCTACTCGTTTTATAGGCTGCACCGATTTATTACCGGGACAAAAATCGTGGGCTACTAAATAACAAAACACATGAGCGATTCATTAAACGTAAACTTAAATATAAAAGCTGAGGCACAAATTACTTACGATGCCATAGTGGTTGGAAGCGGAATTACTGGCGGTTTGGCCGCTAAAGAATTATGCGAAAAAGGTTTGAAAACTTTGGTTTTGGAGCGTGGCCGCAATGTAGAACACATTAAAGATTATACCACAGCCATGAAACATCCGTGGGAGTTTGAAAACAGGTTAGAAATAACCGATGAAGATAGAACTACCAATCCGGTGCAAAGCATGAGTTACGACCCCGGAAACAAACATTTTTATGTGAACGATCAAGACCATCCATACATTCAACAAAAGCCTTATAACTGGATTAGAGGTTACCAAGTAGGTGGGCGTTCTTTAACTTGGGGCCGACAAGTTTATCGCTTTAGCGATTTAGATTTTGAAGCCAATTTAAAAGATGGACATGGTGTAGATTGGCCAATTAGATACAAAGATTTAGAACCTTGGTATAATTATGTAGAGCAATTTATTGGGGTGAGCGGCTGTGCCGATGCCATTCCTCACTTACCTCATGGTGATTATTTACCTGCCATGGATATGAATTGTATTGAAAAACATTTTGCTGAATCCATTAAGAAAAACTACGACCAACGTTGGGTTATAAGCTCTCGCGTAGCAAATTTAACCAAAGGGTTTAAAGATAGAGGTCCTTGTAATTTTAGGAATTTATGTAGCCGCGGCTGTCCTTATGGTGGTTATTTTAGCAGTAATTCGGCTTCATTGCCTGCGGCAAATGCTACAGGAAATTTAACCATTAGGCCACATGCCATTGTGCAAGAAATTATTTACGACCCACAAACCAAAAAGGCAAAAGGCGTCCGTATTATTGATGAACTGACCAAAGAAACAATGGAGTTTTATGCTAAAATTATTTTCTTAAATGCATCAACCATTGCTACAGCATCTATTTTATTAAATTCAAAATCGAGTTATTTTCCAAATGGATTTGGCAATAGCAGCGGACAAGTGGGTTTAAATTTAATGGATCATCATAAAGGAGTAGGTGCTACGGGCATGTACGAAGGTTTTAAAGATAAATATTATGCAGGACGCAGACCCGCAGGAGTTTATATACCAAGGTTTAGAAACTTAAATGAACAAACCAAACATCCTGATTTTGTGCGTGGTTATGGTTATCAAGCCGATGGGGAACGCAGCGAATGGCCTGATGTAATGAAAGATGACGATAGTTTTGGCGAAGGTTACAAACAAAAATTAAGTACTCCAGGTCCTTGGACCATGTGGATGGGCGCTTGGGGTGAATGTTTGCCCAATAGCGAAAATAAAATTTGGCTAGATGCGGAGAAAAAAGACAAATGGGGAATGCCATTGGTAAATGTAAATTTTGAGCATGGAGCCAACGATATGGCCATGCGCAAAGATGCCAAAGAAAGTGCGCAGGAAA
The DNA here is from genome assembly GCA_964529175.1 of uncultured Bifidobacterium sp. Classification (GTDB taxonomy): domain Bacteria; phylum Bacteroidota; class Bacteroidia; order UKL13-3; family UKL13-3; genus JAAFJM01. The sequence continues at coordinate 303,961 of CAZGVO010000003.1, read as the reverse complement.
TGTTAGAAAAAGCAAACTTCAAAAATATTAAGCCATTTGAGTTTTTATTTCCAGGAACTGCCATCCATGAAATGGGCACAGCCCGTATGGGTCGTGATGCTAAAACTTCGGTTTTAAATGCACATAACCAAATGCACGATGTGAAAAATGTATTTATAACCGATGGTAGTGCTATGGCTTCAAGTGGATGCCAAAATCCATCGTTAACATATATGGCTTTAACTGCCCGTGCGTGCGATTATGCTGTAAGCGAATTGAAAAAAGGGAATATTTAGTTGTTAGTTTTTAGTTCACAGTTCTTAGTACTTAGTTTGGTTGCTGAGCGCGGTCATTGAGCTTGTCGAAATGCAAGAGTTGAAAGGAGCTTGCAGAAGTGAATTATTTTAGCAAGACTCAATTAACAACCAAAGCTGTGCGGGAATTATTCCCCCTTGTGTTAAGCCAAAGCAAGGACGAAGGGGGTAAGGGGGATGTAAATATCGAACAACAAAGTAAGAATAACTGTAATTTTAGATGTGTTGTTTTTTCCTAATTTGGTTAGTAATAAACTTTCTGTTTGGTGATTTATACTTAAATAATACATTTGAAAATGTACTTTTTATAAGACCAATCTAACCAAATAGAGGAGATAGCACTCGTATATTGAGACATATATTTAAGTTAGCAGAAATTATGAAAAGAATATTCTACATAACGACAATACTAATTTTGACAGGTTGTTCGACACCAAATACAGACAACTGCAAAGGGAATATTTTGGACTTGGAAATGACTTCGTTCAACGACACGAACAATAAACTTTTAAGTTATTACAGAACAAATTCGTTTATTGAAATCAAAGACACGAATCAACTTTTAAGATATGAAAAACCAGAACGTATTGCTCATTTTTTTCAACCTTCAACAATTGATTCGACAAAAAGAAAATATACATATAAAGTAAAAGAAGCTATAATCAAGACAGCGAATTATCAATGGGACCTACTCGTGCAAATCGACAATGATAAAAAAGTTGAGAATATCGGATATTGGCTTAAATCATATGACAACAATAGAAAACAAGTTGGACACATGGACTTTGCTTTTTGGTCATCCGACAAAGAATGGTTCACTTCTGGACGAATTGACTGTGATTCCAGTTTGCATATGATTCTAAATGACCGAAATGAGCATCGAATTTTCAAAACAGATGAGACAGGAGACAATAATTTAATAGAAACCATACGACAATGAAAATAACTGGTGCTAAAAACACATTTGCAAAAAACGGTGTTTCGTGTTCCAAAGACAGTTTTGTGGTTAATCAAGCATTGGTTTTTTTGTCCTTGGTTAGTGTCCTCAACAATCAAATTAGTATACTGATTTTGTTGGTTTGTCCAATCCACAGGCGTGAACTGAGCTTTGAGGCTTTATTTTTTTTCTGATTTGGTTAGAAATAAAGTTCTTATTTGATGATTTATAGTTAAATAATACATTTGAAAAAGAGCTTTTATGAGACCTATCTGACCAAATAGGGGAGATAGGTTTGATGAAATATTTATAAGTTATAAAGAATAGGTGAGGACACTTTAATAATGAAAAACAGAAAATTCATAATCATACTTCTTTCGTCAATTATTGCTTCGACATTGTTCAATTATGGACCTATGCTTTATAGACGCATTACAGGAAATGGAGGAAGTTGGGTTGAATCTTATTATTATAAAACGACACCAGACAAGTTGTTATGTGATATATTGCAAATTAAAAAAGACAATAAACAGTTGTGTGTACCAAATGACACGTCACTATCAATAAACCAGAAAGAATATGTTTATATTAAGTTTTACCATGAAAACAAATATTATCATTCTTGGGTAAGAATTGAAAGTGAAACTAATAAATCATTATTTATTTTCGGTGGAGTTTCATCGACACCAAGCTATGATGATGCAGATCTAATCAACCGTGACATGGGCTATTTATCAAGACAAATAGCATTAAGTCAATTCAAACAAATCGTTCTTGACAAACTAACAATAAAACTTCCAGATAGCTAAGCTATTTCTAACTAACTGTAACCTAAAGCTAATAGCACACGCCAAGCAAAACATCCAAGTTTTTTCGCCATTGTTGGTATTAAAGCGAAGCGACACCAACAAGTAGATCAATAAACTAGTAATAATTTACATTTTGTTTTTTATGCTTTTATTAGCATGTTTGAATACAGTTTAAGAATAGTTCTGATGAATCGGGATTTGCACTCTGACGTTGTATGTTATTATATTTGAAAATCGCAGAAAACCTTACGAAATGATAATATTACCTTATAAGGAAAAATTTATTCGAGAAAATTTCATTGAATTTTCATTCGATAGCGATGACGAAAATTATTTACCTGACTTTAAACTTTTTGAAAAGCTAAATTCTACAGACCAATATTATCTTGCCGAAAACTATAATTGGGATGATGGTGTTGAAATACTGAAATGGATAATTGAAAGTAACAAGTGTGATAAAGGAACTGCTTCTTTGATTTTTTGGACATCCGAACCTGATTATTACTTTGAAAAATCCGAGAGTGAAATTTCGGATTATGAAAAAGATACTTTTTTATTGCTTAAACGAATTGTAGAAAAGTTTAACAACAAAGAATTTAAAAAGTCAAACTTAAAATATAATCCAACTGATAGAGAAAAGCGAATAGATTGGAGTAAACAAAATGCTGAATGGAAAATCCCAGAAGAATTAAAAAAACCAACAAAAGGGTTTTCTATAATTAGTTTAGGAATTATACAACATAAAATTTGGCAATGGCAACGAAGCAGAAAAGAAGCCAAACGTGCTAAAAAAAGAATGAACCGAAAAAATAACAGCATACAACAGCCATAACTGTTGCACAACTAGTTTTTTAGTTTAAAAAGGAAAAATAGTTAAGAAAACAACGCATTTAAAAGCTGTAAAAGATTTTGTTTTTTAGGATTTTATTAGCATGTTTGAATACAGTTTGTGAATGGTCTTGATAAATCTGGATTTGCATGCTGATGTTATAGGTAATTTTATGACTAGCTATAGAATAACAAAATACAATCCTTGTAGGAGAAATGAACAAGGACATTATCTTGACGATTCTGAGTGGACATCAATAAGTGATATTGGCAAACCAGAATACAATAATGTTACTTATGAAGAGTATGAAGAAATAGAGTCTTCTTATGTTGCCGCAATTATATCCATCATTCAAGACAACAATCTTGAATTTCTAACAATTGATTCGTTAGAACTTTATAAGAATAAACAAGATTTTATAGATTATGAAAAGACTGGAATATTAAGAAATACTACCGTTGACTTTGATAAGGAGGTGAATAGCCTTAAGAATGGGTTGCAATTAAACGCATCAGAAATTGATAAAATAATTAGATTGATATTAAGAGAAACAATGTGGATGCTTTTAGTTAATAAAGATTTTGAAGTAAGGTTTGGTTATGACTATTATATGTATGTTAAGACAGTTAATTTAACACAAGATACAATCCGAAAAATTGAAACCACCCAGCTTTTTGTGGAGCCTGAAGTTGAACAAATCAAATTCGTAATTACTGACAATTACGGTAATGAAATTTGATAGAAAAGCTACCATTAACAGCTCTTTTAAGAAATTGGTGATTTTTCCGTTAATTAACTCCGAAAACTTTTGTTATTAGATGTTTATGAATTAAAAACGAACAACGAACAACGATTATCAAAAACGGTCTAAAACAAAAAAACTGCCCTTGTGAGGCAGTTTTTCATTTAAAAAATATTGATTTATTAAAAAGCTTCATCGTCTAAATGGCTTTCCATTTCTGGGTCCATTGGAGGTGCTTTTTTGTTGCCTTTTCCGCCTTTACCTTTTCCTGCTCTTTTGTTTTTCATACTTTGGCGCAATTCTTTTTTTGCTGCTTCGTATTTTACTTTTTGGTCATCGGTTAAAATGCCTGTAAAGCGGTGGTCGGTTTTTTTGCGTTGTTCTTTAATGGCAGTGCGGGCTTGGTCGCTATTCGATTTTTTTAACTCAGCCTTTAAACCAACCATATTGTTAAAATGTTCGGTAAAAATAACTGTAGCTTTTTGCTGTTGGTCGGCTGTTAAAGCTAACTTTTCAGTTAACTTAGTTACCATCATTTTGGCTTTTTCGTCAGCTCCTTTTTGAGCAAATAATAGGTTAACACCCAAGGTTAACACTATGGCAAGGCTTAATTTAATTAACTTTTTCATAGTAGTATTTATTTATTGTAGGTTATTGATGGTGAAAATATTGAAAAGTTTAATTTGGTAAAAATTATTTTTTTTCTTTTGGTGTTAGTCGCTGTATTTCACAAAATTAAACAAAACACAAACAATTGTTTATTATATCATTGGTTAAAACTTGCTTCATTATTAATAAAATTGCTATTTTGAAAGTCAATTAATCCATAATTCAAACCAAACTTTTTTAATGACTTTAAATTTCAAAAATATAGTAAATTTTGGTGTGCTTATGCTGCTGTTTTTCAGCGGCTTAAAAGGTTATGCACAAGTGGGTTATGAAAGAAGCGATAGCTTAAAATCAAGAATGGCTAATCCTTCTACTCCTATTGACCTAAAAAATATAGATACTTTGATGTTTGATATCAATAAAGATATTGAAGATCAGTTAATTCCTTTAGATTCAATACTTTATTATGCTACTGAAAATTCGGCTAATTTAAAAATGGCAGTGGCCGAAACCATGAAATTTAAATATAACCGTGATTATATCAAATGGATTTGGTTAAATTCGGTTCAGTTGTTTTACAATTGGGGTTATGGAAATCAAATAACCAATATCATTGCAAGCAATCAGGTAAATGATGTGGCTACACAAAATTTGGCAGCAGGTTATCGTTTTGGTATCAATGTGGTATTGCCTTTAGGCGATTTAATGGGTCGTTCGGCCAGGTTAAAATCACTAAAATCGGAAGCCGATATGGCTAAATATAAGCAAGATGAAGCTCGCAGAATTTACAAACGTTTAATCATTGACGATTATTTTGCTTTGGTTTCAAACCAAAAACTACTCATGGTAAAAAGTCAAGATTTGGAAACAAGCCGTATTACTGCCGAGTTAGCTTTTATTGAAATGCGCAGAGGTAAAACTCAGCCAGCTGAATTAAGTAGGTTGCGCAATATTATGGCTGTGGCCGAAATTGGTTATGAACAAGCCAAACGCGATTTTTTATCATCGTATTACAGATTAGAAACAACATTAACAGTACCGTTAATAAATTTTAAAAAAAGAGAGGTTAAGAAACCATAATGACTATTATTTCATTTTTAAGAATAATTGCACAAAAGTGGAAGTGGTTATTGCTATTTCCATTGTTAATGGCTGTTACCGTATTTTTTCTTACCCGCAATCAAGAAAGAGAATACCAAACCAATGCTACCATTTATACAGGTTTAGCATCGGGCTATAGCATTACCGATGATAACGATACCAAAATAGATTTATTTGAAGTAAACAATGCTTTTGATAATTTATTAATTACTGTAAAAAGCCGCGAAACGCTTGAAGAAGTGGGCATGAAACTTTTGGCACAACATTTACTTTTGGCGCAACCAAGCGATGATGTGTTAGGGGAAAGAGCATTTAATAAATTGAAAGATTTAATTTCGGAAGAAGATAGGGCTAAATTGATAGTGCCAGGAAGTTTTGAAAAAACATTTAAACGCATTAGAAGTATTAAAGATAGTACATCAAAAAATGCTGTGCGTAGTATTTTAAATGTTAAAGATGTTTACTATAATCCTGAATATATTCTTTCGGCTTTAACTGCAAATAGAAAAGCAAGTTCTGATATGATAGAAATGAGCTTAAAAACTACCGACCCTGGTGTGGCAGTTAATATGCTTAATTTTTTAATTCAAACTTTTAGTGCTAGGTTTAAATCAATAAAAGGTTCTGAAACTCAAAATGTGGTAAAATATTTTGAAGAACAATTAAAACTTTCGTTTGGGTCGTTACAAAACTCTGAAGGTAAGTTACGCGATTTTGGTATCAATAATAAAATTATTAATTACTACGAGCAAGCCAAGTTTGTGGCCGAAAGTAAAGAGGATTTATTAACCGATTATTACAAAGAAAAAATGCGTTTTGAGGCTGCTAATTCGGCCATTACACGTATTGAAGAAAAAATGTCGAAATATTCGGATGTTTTGAAAAACAATGATGAAATGATGAAAATTCGTCAAGAAATTTCGCAGCTGAATATCAATATAGCCAATGCCAAAGCTTATAAAATGAACACTGATCAAATTGCTAATATGGAAAGTAATTTAGAGGTGTTAAAAGATAAAATTAAAGATAAAGCACGCGATTATTATAACTTTAATAACAATATAGAATGGATTCCGCAAGAAGCATTGCTTAACGAATGGTTAGCCAAATTGGTAGAGTTAGAAGAAAGTAGAGGTAGGCTAATGGTTTACGATTCGCGCTTGAAACAATACGATGGAATTTATGCGCAATTTGCACCTATGGGTTCTACCATGAGTCAGTTAGACCGCGAAATTGGTATTAGCGAAAAAGAGTATTTGTCTATTTTACATGGTTTAAATTTAGCCAAATTGCGCCAGCAAAATATTGAAATGAGTAATAACTTAAAAACAGTTGATACTCCATATTTCCCATTAACGCCATTGCCTTCAAAACGTGGTTTATTGATTATAGTTGCCTTTATAGCTGGTTTTGTGGTATTACTTTCGTATTACATAGCTGGCGAGTTAATGAACAACTCGGTGCGCACACCTGAAAGGGTAGAGGAACAAATTGGTTTACCTTTATTAAGTGCATTGCCCGATTTAAGTATTGGTTCGCGTAAAGTAATTAATATTGATGAAATGAATGCGGCTTTGGTTCAGCGTGTTATCAATTCTATTTTTATTGAATTGAAACGCAATAAACCTCATGCCGAGCGCCATGTCATTACCATTTTAAGTACAAAAAATGGTGAGGGTAAAAGTTATTTTTCACAATTAATTGCTTCAAAATTAGCTCAAATTAAAAATGATGTTATTTTGTTATATCCTGAAACTTCGTCAAAAAGCGAAAATTTATCAGGTGTAAAACCACATCATGATTTGCAAATAAAAGAGTATAAGGTAATTGATAAATTAGTTGACGCTGATAGCATTACCGATTTAATTGAAGCCAATAATAACAAGCCTTTAGAAGAAGGAAAACATAGTTTTGTAATTATTGAATTACCAAGTTTAAACAAGTACCCAGTTCCAATTCAAATTTTAGATCAGTCTGATGTTTCCATATTGATTGTGCATGCTAATAAAAGTTGGACTAATAGCGATAAACGTATTTTAAAAGAATTTGAAACTGTTCGTCAAGGGCAAGCTAAAGTGCTACTAAATAGGGTAGTACCTGATTTATTAGAAAGTATTTATGGTGAAATTCCTAAGCAACGCTCTAAGTTGCGTAAAAAAATGAAGCTTATTTTTGGGGGCCAAAAATACTAGAATATGCCGTTTGCACAACAAAAGAAAGGTTTGCAATTAAATGAATTGCTGCATTCATTTGGAGTTGCTGCAATAGCGGTTACATTAGGTGTTTTTGTAGCCAAATTAGGCATTGGCATAGCTGGTGCTATGATTGGTTTGCCTTTGGTAGTTGCTTATTTAGTTTACATCTTTAAAAATCCTCGTATTGGGGTAATTACTGTTTTTCATTATAGTTTTTTGGTAAATGGTTTAAGTAGGTATTTGCCACCTTCGGTTCCTTATGGTTTGGTGGTAGATGCTGTATTTATCATTACAGTAATTGCATGTATTTTTACAGTTAAAAAAGAACAAGCAGCACGTATAAATAATCCTTCATTTTGGCTTTCGTTTGCTTGGATGATGTGGATTATGTTTGAACTATTTAATCCTGAAGCTACTAGTAAAGAGGCATGGTTTTACGCCATGCGTGGCATTGGTTTATATCCAGTTTTGCAAATTCCACTTATGCTTATACTAATGCCCGATAGAAAGGACTTAACCTTTTTGCTAAAATTAGTAATAGGTTGGTCTATTGTGGCATCAATTTACGCTTACAAACAACATTATATTGGTGTAGATTCGTTTGAACAAAAATGGTTAGACGATGGCGGTAAGGTAACGCATTGTATTCAAGGTAGAATGCGCATTTGGTCGTTTTATTCCGATGCTGGTCAGTTTGGTGCTGGTATGGCTCATATGGCGGTGTTTTGTATTATTTTAGCACTTTCGCCAATTAACACGCGGAAACAAAAAATTTGGTATTGGATAGGTTTTGCCGTTGTTTTTTGGGGTTACGCCCTTTCAGGAAGTCGTGGGCCTTTATTTGTAATCATTGGTGGAATGGCGGTTTACCTGATGATGATTGGTAATATAAAAATTTTGGTAATTGGTGCTGTAGTAGGCGGTATATTTTTTGGACTCCTTAAATTTACTTCGGTTGGAAGTAGCAATTATCAAATTCAACGAATGCGTACTGGTTTAGATCCTAACGACCCTTCGCTTTTGGTAAGATTAGAAAATCAAAAAAACTTAAAAGCCTATTTGGCTTCAAGGCCCATTGGTGCTGGAATTGGAACTGGTGGAAGCTGGGGAGATAGGTTTTATAAAGGTCGTTGGTTAAGTACAGTACAGTTAGATAGTTGGTATGTGCGCATTTGGGTTGAAATGGGTGTAGTAGGTTTAACTTTGCATTTATTGCATTTATTTATATGTTTGGGAGTTGGAATGTATAACATAACCAAAATTAAAGACCCTCATTTGCGAACGCAAATGATAGCCTTGGCTGCGGGTTTTTTTGGTATTATGTTTGCCAGCTATGGAAATCAAATATTAGGACAAAACCCTACAGCTGTAGTAATGTATATGAGCATGGTTTATTTCTTTACATGCAGAAATTGGGTTGATAAAGATGGCAATATATTGCCCGAACACGACATTGATAAGTAAGGAAAAACTTAAGTTAACTAAATATAACTCGCTGCAAATTTACCAGTTTTTGCGTTATGGAAGTTTCTTTTTAATTTCTATAGTGTTGGCAAAAATTGCATTTTACCGATTTAATCCTGGTTATGGAACCAGCATTATTGGTCGTTATGAATTTTTAATGGTGGTAAGCTCTAGTTTAACATTTTTTTGGGTATCAAGTATTTGCAATACGCTGGTTCCCTTTTTTAATGCTAGCAATGAAGATAAACAGAGGCGGATTTTATTCAATGCTTTTGCTTTGATGGTGGCATTTTCGTTGGTAGCAGGTATTATTACTTTTTGTTTTGGATTTTATAAAAAGGATGATGCTTACCTTTTTCACATGTTTTCTTTGGTAGTTTTTTTAAACACACCCACTTTTATAGTTGATTACATTTTTTTTCTAAAGGGTAAGTATAAGTCGCTCATTATTTGGGGAATTGTAACTTTTACGGCACATACTTTAATGCTTTGTTTACCCTTGTTTTTTAGACAAACTTTAAACTTAGCAGTAAATTTATTGGTAATTTTAGCTTTGCTTAAGTTTAATTACACCATTATTTTATTAATGAAATACTCAACCATTACCATTAATACTAGGCTTATTCAAGAGTTTATGATTAAGGTAATGCCATTTATGTTTTCAATACTTTTAGCAGGAAGTATGGATTATATAAACAGTTTTATAGTAGTTCATTATTTTACCGAAGCCGATTTTGCAGTGTTTAGATATGGCGCAAAGGAGCTACCCATATTTTTAATTATGGCCAATTCGTTGAGTAATATTTACAGTGGCGAAATTGCCAATTTAAACAAACAAGGGCTTTTAAACCAAGGGTTAAATAAACTGAAAAACAGTAGCCGAAAACTCATGTATTGGTTATTTCCATTGGCCATTATTCTGTTATTTGTAAGTAAACCAATGTACATTGCATTGTATAACAATGATTTGGTAGAAGGGTATAAAATTTTCAATATTTCATTATTACTAATAATTAGCCGACTAATTTTCCCTCAAACCGTGCTTACAGGTTTAATAAAAACACGTGCATTTTATTTGGTTTCAACTAATGTGTTGATTGTGAATGTAATACTAGCTATTTGGTTTATTCAATTATTTGGTATTTCGGGCATTGCTTATGCCACTGCTATTTCGTTTTTAGTAGAAAAAATTCAATTGGTAATTTACTGTAAAATAGAAGGAATTAGATTTAAAGAATATACTCCTGTGGTAGAATATTTTATATTTAGTTTCTTAATGCTTGCAGCTTTTGTTATTTCTATAACTATTTAATTTTTTTCAAAAACAATGCAATACACAGCCGATTACTTTATTAATAAATTGGGTTTAACAAAACATGTTGAAGGAGGTTCGTTTAAGGAAACATATAGAGCTAATTTTGAGATAAATAAACAAAACTTACCAGCTGATTTTAAAGGAAATAGAAATATTAGTACAGGAATTTATTTTTTGTTAGAGCATGGGCAGTTTTCGGCTTTTCATAAAATTGCCAGTGATGAAATGTGGCATTTTTACTATGGGCAAACTTTGACTGTATACGAAATTGAACCTAACGGAAACTTAATTACTCATAAATTAGGAACCAATTTAGAAAATGGTGAAGTATTTCAATGCGTAATAAAAGCAGGAAACTGGTTTGGCTCGCGTTGCGAAGAAGCAAATGGTTTTAGTTTAGTGGGTTGCACCGTTTCGCCTGGCTTTGATTTTGCCGATTTTGAATTGGCTAATAAAGAAAGTTTAACCAATCAATATCATCATTTGGCTGAACTAATTGCTCAAATGTGTTATTAGTAAATAAATTATAAAAAAAGGGAGCGTATTTAAAAATGCGCTCCCTTTTTTATTTAATAAGTTTAAAAGTTTATTTTACCAATTTAAAGGTAGTAATTACCCCGTTTTGGTTCACTTTTAAAATGTATAAACCTTCTTGTAAACTAGCTAAATCGCTTAAAGTTATGCTGCTGTTTCCATTTGCAGTATGCTCGCGAACTAATTTACCATTAACATCAAAAAGGTTAACTTTTACAGTGCCATTGCTTGCCGTGTTAAAGTTAATAATCAAATCATTTTCAAATGGATTTGGTCCTACTTCAATTTTAGGTAAGTTTATATCATTATTGTTATCTAATCTAATGGTGTTTGAGTAACTAAATTTACCATCAAAATCTATTTGTTTAATGCGGTAGTAAATGGTTTCATTCACTTCATTTTCCAAATTGTCAATTAATTGATAGTTAGTTACATTATTGGTATTTCCTTTTCCTTTTACAGTGCCCACTGCTTTCCAATTGTCTGCTTTGCCATAGGCTCTTTCTACTTCAAATTGACTATTGTTAATTTCCATAGCAGTAGCCCAAGTTAATCGTGCTTGGTTATTGTTCAAGCGTGTTCCTTCAAAGTTTAACCATTTTACTGGTAAAGTATTGGTGGTTGATAAACCTGCTATTCCAAAATCGCCATACTGTGTTAAACCGCTAGCTATTAAACTAGTAGAAACAAGGTTGGTATTAATAGGAATCCAGCTCCCATTACTTTCGCTTCTGCGCACTAAATATAAACTATCTGGACTTTGTATTCCACCAATGGTGCTAATATCAATATACAAATCGAAAGGAACTGTGCTTGGTAAATTATTACTTCCTACACCTGAATAATTAATGGTAAATACGGCATTTGGACTAACTACATTTGGTGTGTAAATATTAAAATTAGGAGTTGTAGCAGTGGTATTTGTGGCAAATACTGGGCTAGCGTTGCTGTAAACTGGTGCGCCATTAAAGCGGCTAATTGATACAGCTCCATTTGAACTGCCAACTACACTATTATAAAAAATGCTTGCAATGCTTGATGAATACATACCTGTAGATGCTACACTTTGTGTACTTATGCTGTTTGGATTCATTACATTAATATTGTCAAGATATATGCTGTTTCCAAAACCAGAACGGCTTCTAAAAGCAATTAATACACTTGGATTATTGGCGTAAGCGCTTAAGTTAACAGTTCCGTTTCTCCAATGTAATGCAGAACTAGGCGAGAATATATTATTTTGAGCTGCTACTGTTCCTAAAGTGGGATCGGTTACTTTGGCTATAAATGTTTCAATTACAGTAAATGTGTTTCCTCCATCGGTTGATACTTCAATATCAAAAGTATCTTCTTGTCCTGTAACTATGCGTGGCGCATGCGAGATAGAATAGTATAATGTAGGATTTGCTTTTCCTGTAAAGTTAAATGATGATTTTGAAACCAATCTTCCTTCGCTTTTAAAGTTAAAATTATCTGCTAAAAATGCAGTACCAAAAGTTCCATTTGCTAAGGTACAAGTGCCTGTTTTCCAAATGGTAGTGGTAGTACTAGCATTGTCAAAAGTCCATAATGTGGTTAAGTTTGAGCTATTTGTTCTAGTAGGTAAAGTATTTTGCGGAGCAGCAGTGTAATTTAGAATTAATGTATCGTTACCTCTTAGCGAATCGTTGGTTAATGTGGTAAATACTTTTATGCTATAATTTCCGGCAGTTGTTAAATTCAAAGCGTTTGTGCCTGTAAACAAAACACTTGTGGTGTCAAATGAGTTAACCGCAGCTGTGGTGTTAACTGGGCCAATTATTGGGCCGTTATTTACACTGTATCTTACTGAAATAGAACCCGCAGGACGTGTTTGCAATCCTGAGTTTTTAACATAAATTCTTAATGGTAAGCTTGTGTTAGTAGGTAAATTGTATTTTGCCGAAAAATTAGTTCCTGCAGGCATAACGTCTATTTGAGGTATTGGACGTGTATAGGTTTCTATTATCAATCTAGTGGCTTGCGAGCCAACTGCGGCTGGTGTGGCATAAAAAGAACCAACTACCGAATTGCTTAAGGCTGTTCCCGTTGTTAAAAAATAAAATGGATTGTTTGCCCTAATTGGTACTTCTGTTTGCGAGGTGCCTAAAAAATAATTAAGTGAATTATACGATGTTGCACCAGCTATACCAACTATTACATTTCTGTTAACCACCATTGGAGGCAATGAAATATCAAAGTTTAAAGTAGTTCCTAAATCCGATGTTTGAACAATATAATTTGGCGAACGCCCAATTACATTTCCTAGCGTGTCAAGTATCATTCCGCACACCGTATCGCCTGCTGCATCAGAGTTTGATACTAAGAAAGATCTAACGGTAGTAATAATAGCTGTATCTTTTATAAAAAATTTAGCACCCCAAAAGTTTGGAATAGTTATACCATTACTACCTGAATGAGGTATCAATGTATCTCTATAACTCATTTCATAATTACTTACTGAATAACTGTTATTTTGTTCGTTGTTAGCATTATTATCGTCAGTTGGAACAGCAATATTAATTACCGAAGCACCAGTATTAGTTGGGTAAAATGGAGGGAAATTAATGGTAATATTATTTCCAGGAGCTAAATAAGGAATAATAACTGTGGAAGTATAAGTATGCGCACCCGAAATGGTTAGGGTAACTGGTAAACTTGTTAATGCATTTACACCATTATTTATAATATTGGTTCCAATTGAATCAGGTAATGAGTTTTTTAACGAAACTTTTCCTTGGGCATAAATTACCCTAACGCCAGCATCGTTTAGTGTTATTGGAGTAAAGGTAAATTTTCGACCTAAATCGGGGGCAGGCCCAGCTGGCGAACTGATGGTATTTCTATAGTTAACTGCATTGTTAGCATAAAAACCTGTATTAGCAACTGTACTAGCCCAGGCTATGGTAGAGCCTTTAACTAAATGTAAGTTTTGCGCTGCTGTAGTTACACTATTTCCAACTATACCCACTGCCGCAAAACGAGCTGCAGAAAGTACAATGGTTGTTGCCCATTTTCCATAAACATATTCTATTACATTAGTACCTTCATACAGCTTTATTTGAAAATTAATGGTATCATATAATCCGCCAACACCTGCTTGAAGTTTATCCTTTACATTTTTCCATTGAATGGTACAAATGCGTGAGCCAAAAAATCCTGAAGTGTAGTATCTGTATTCAGAATTTGCATTACTACCAATTAAATCTTGTCCAAATGCAAATAACATAGAACTATCTTTTGCCGCTGGAGTAGGCAGAGTAGTTGATGTAAAAGGCCCATTAGATGGAGGTGGGACGTTAACAAAAGTGGTAAATAAATAATGGCGCGATGCTGAATCGCTGCCAAGTTTAATAAAACCATTGGTGTTAAACACAAACGAATCGTAGGGAGCACCATTAAAGTTAAAAGTAAAACCAATGGGCAAAGGAGCAGAAAATGCATCATCTTTATTTGCCACAGCTATGGTATCACCATTAGTGCCTAAATCTACATAGGTAGATACACTGGTGGTAAAGCCTCCAGGCAAATAGTTTAATTGGGCTTTAGCTAGGCTAATAATATTAACCAAAATTAAAGTCAATAAGAGTTTAAATGTAGAGTTTTTATTCATAGTTTATAGTATTTATGTTTGGTGAACTTAGTTAAATCTTTTTATTTAAACAAGTTACATAATTGTTATTGAGCTGTTTTTAATTTGTTTTGGTTAATTGTTATAGTATTTTGTATTTTAATATTAGGTAAAATAGAGAGGTAGTAATATGGCTACATATAGCATGGTTTCTGACTTTTGTTTAAATATTAAAAATGCTACTTAAATAAAATTTTTAACTGTTTGCACCTATAAAATGGAAATGTAAAAATTTTAAAGAAAACTAAAATTTAACATAATTTTTAGGAAATGAGCGTTAAAAATATTTTAAGAAAAGATAGTTGGAAAATATGCCATCAAAGTATACGAGCAGTTTTAAGCACCAATAAGCCGTTCAAATAATTGGTTTAGATATTATTATTTTAAAATTCATTATTTGTAAAAAATCCCCAATTTAGTTTTATGAAAAAAATATACTCTTTAAGTTTTCTATGTCTTTTAGGTGTCAACACTTTATGGGCACAAGTACCTGCTAATATTGCTAATAAACTCGATAGAACTTATGATAGTTTATGTGCTAAATTAAATATTAAAGGTTCGGCTGCGGCAGTGTTAATACCCAATATGGGCGTTTGGAAACGCAGTTATGGCGTATCACACGAGGGTGTGCCTGCTACAAACGAAATGCTTTTTACACTAGGCAGCAATACCAAAACTTATACTAGTTCAGTAGTTTTAAAATTGCATGAGTTAAAGTTATTAAGCTTAAGCGATACCATAGGCAAATGGTTTGCAAATAATCCAAACATAAACGGAAAAATAACCATTACTCAATTATTGAATCATACCAGTGGTGTGGCCAGTTATACTGAAAATGCTGCGTTTTGGGAACTTGTAAATGCTGATTTAACCAAAAAATGGACTCCAGAAGAAATTGTACCATACATTCCCGCACCTACTTTTTCTCCTGGCACTAGCTGGGAATATTCAAACTCTAATTTTTTATTGGCAGGATTAATTATAAAACAAGTTACAGGTAAGTCGTTAGCAAATGCTTATCAAACTTATATTTATACTCCTTTAAATTTAACCAATACCAAACTTTTAAGCGAAGAAACTACCAGTGCCGAAGTAGCTCATCATTGGAGTGTAAGCATTGGTTTTGCTAAGTTAACCGATTGGGAACAATTGGGTTTAAGTTACGATGCCATGAACAGTGTAGCTTGGGCAGCGGGCGGTTTATATGCCACAGCCGATGATAACGTGCAGTATTTAAATGGATTATTCAATACCAATAAAATTATTTCAGATAGTATGTTGGTTAAGTTAAAAACTACCAGAAATATTGGAAGTGGTGCAGGTTATGGTTTGGGTATATTTTCATATAATAACTTTAACGGACGCACCGTTTACGGACATGGAGGAACTAATGTTGGTGGTATTAACGAAAACATTTTCGACCCTATTACAAAAGTAAGTATTTCGGTTTTAACCAACCAAGATAGCATTGATAACAATACCGTATTAACCCGAATAGTATTTAATTTACACAAAGATTTAGTAGCACTAAAAGTAGGTGTTAACGAGTTAAATAATATAGCTAAAACACAAGTTGATGTGTTTCCAAATCCTAGCCAAGGTTTGATTAATATTCAAAGCAATGAGCCTATAACTAATTTAACAGTTACTAATTTAAATGGAAAAACGGTATTAGAGTTAAATAATTTAAATACGAGTAACTTACCGTTAGATATTAGCCATTTAAACCAAGGCGTTTATTTTATAAATGGAGTTACCAATCAAGGTACGTTTGTACAAAAAATTGTATTAACTAAATAGGTGATATTTAAATAATTGTAAAACCTTAAAAGGCTGCTTAATCATTTAAGCAGCCTTTTTTATTGTACTGATAGTCATAATATTACAATCTGGTTTTTATGTGAAATACATAACTGTAAAAATTAGCTACTTGTTAAATTAGCCTTGTTAAAGTGGTTATATTAAATATGTTTGTAATAGCAAATAAGCAGTTATTCTAATATTAAATACAATTATTTTCAACAATAAAACGTTGTAGTTATTTGAAATGAAATGTTACAAAAAATCCTTTATGTTAATGCTTTTTCTTATCTCTTATAATGCATACTCTCAAATAGGTTTGTTTTCTAAATTTATTGGAAAGCCTAAATGGAACAAAAACAAGAAAGAGTTATTTACTGATACCATTCAATTGAAAAAAACATTGAATCGTTTAGATTCATTATGTGCAATTGAAGAACAAATATTAATGGATAGTATATCAGGTAAATGGAAATTAAAAAGAAGTGGCTCCAATTGGAGGATGGATAATGAAAATGATTCTTTAACTGATCAAATAATGATTATTAATTCAACTCATTTTCTTTTTTATGAGCAGAATGTGAAAACAAAAGAAATGAAGTTAATTGCTTCTGAAAAGGTGAATTTTTTGAGGAATATGTTCGGTAAATATTGCACCCGAGAGATTGTTTTTTCCGATAGCTTAATTTGGTCATTTTCATTAAATAACGTAAACGGAGAATTAGAACAATACAATACAGGGAATAGAATAGAAACAGGTAGAACTTATATGGTTTGTGGAAATTTAGAAAAATACTACATCAGATTTGAAGAATAAATAAAAACTAAAACCAGTGATTGAATTAATCAAAACAACGCATGCGGATTTGGAAGCATTATTTGAGTTTCAAACCAATAAAGATGGCATTTGGATGGCGGCTTTTACGCCCGAAAATCCTACAGATAAAGAGTTTTACATGGATAAGTGGACTAAAATTGTAGCAAATCCAGAAATAAATATGCAAACCATTCGCTTTGAAAATAAAATTATTGGCAGTGTAGCTCATTTTGATATGATGGGCGAAACCAATATTTCATACTGGATAGATCAACCTTATTGGGGCAAAGGTTTAGCTACTTTGGCTTTAAAAATGTTTATAAACAATGCGGTTAAACGCCCATTATTTGCTAGAGTTGCATTCGATAATTTTGGCTCGCAAAGGGTACTTGAAAAGTGCGGTTTTAAAACCATTGGAAAAGATAAAGGATTTGCCAACGCTCGAAATAGGGAAATTGAAGAGTTTATATACCAACTAACTTAATTATAAAGTAATTTTATGACAACAGCAATTTTAACAACTACCCCCGATTGCGAAATAGTAAGTTCTCGCATATTTAACGTACCACAGCAATTGCTTTTTAGGGCTTGGTCAGAACCTAATCATTTAAAAAATTGGTGGGGTCCGTTGGGTTTTACCAATACTTTTACGCAGTTTGATTTTAGGGTAGGAGGTAAGTGGAGTTTTGTAATGCATGGCCCCGATAAAGGAAACTATGTAAACGAGTGTGAGTTTATTAAAATTATTGAGCCCTCGTTAATAGCTTGGAAACGATTTTCGCAGCCCATTTTTCAGGTGGTTGCAGCCTTTGAACCTGTATCGGCTAATGAAACAAAGTTGGTGTTTAAAATGCTGTTTAATACTGCCGAAGAGTGCAGAAAAATTAAAGTTTTTGCAGTAGATAAAAACGAAGAAAATTTTGATAAACTAGAAATTGAACTTGCAAAAATGAGCATGTAATTTGTTGGAGGATGAGTAAAAGAAAAAGTGTATGTTTTGTGGTTTGTTTTCAGCTTGCTGTTAGGTTAGTCTCTGCACAAACTACTTTTTCTTTTGCCGATAGCATCAGAAAATTGTATCAAATTCCAGAGTTAGGTTACGCTGTGGTTTCTTCTCAAAATATTTTAGAATTAAATGTTTTAGGCGTAAAAAGTGTAAATACCAATATAGCAGCTCAATTGGTTAAACAGCAAAAAATAAGTTGGAATACTAAATTTTTACCATATTGCTATTAATTATTTGGCTTAAGTTTTATAATGGAGAATAGTAGGGAGTTTAATATTGCATTATTTGCAGGTGATGGAGATTTAGAGCGTTTAAAGCAACTGCTTGAACCATCATTTAACCAAACAGAAATAGATGTAGCTTTGGAAAACGCCATTGCTTATTCACAAATTCATGTGGCTGATTTTTTACTTTCAATTGGTGCGCAAATTTCTTATGGAGATTTTCAAGGGGTATATTACGCAGTTCATAATAATGAAATCGAAGGTTTAAAATATGCCATCACAAAAGGCATAGATATAAATATTAATAAAGGAATGTTATTGAACACCAGCATTGAAACTGCTACAAATACCAACGATATAGAAATTACTAAATGGCTTTTAAATAATGGAGCAAATATTCACTTTTTAAGTAATCATGCTAATTTTTTAATCAATAAATACGGTTCTGTTGACCTAAAAAACTTGATAAATAGTTTTAACAAAAAATAAAAACCTATATAATTACAATATGAAAAATAAAAAAATGATCGCATTCTTTTTGAGTTTAGTTTCGCTATTAGCCATTAACTCATGCTCTTCTTCTAAACCCAGTTCATCTATTAAAAACATGGTTGCTCGAATGCAAGTAAAGGAACCCATTGAAGGTGTTTGCGATATTGATAACGTGATAGCCATTTTACCTATTCCCGGAAATCAACAAGTAAAAGCACAGGCCCCTAAAACCAATGAACAAATAGAGCAAGACTTGAACACTAAAGTGGCTTTTTTAAAAGGTAAAACCGATTATGAAGATAAAGGCATGGTTAGTTTAATAGTTAATTGTAAAGGCGAACTTGTAAAGTGCAGCACTAGCAATAAAACTAAAAGTGAAGAGTTAGACAATCAAATAGTGGCTGTTTTTGCCGAAATGAAAACTTGGACTCCTGGCAAAGTGCATGAAAAAACAGTAGATTCTGCCGTTTTATACAGTTTTACTATAAAAGCCGGAAAAATTACAGTTAATTAATACTTTGAATATTTTATGAAAAAAATAGTAATAATTTTAGTGTTTTGTTTGGCAATTGGCGATGTTTTCGCGCAAAATATAAGTTCTGGAATTTATGGTACTGGTTTGCATTTGGCTTATAATAATAAAACCAATAAAGTTACTGGCTATTTTGAAGAATACTCGGGTTGGAATAAAAATTATACATCTGCACAATTTTCCTGTATTTTTTATTTGGAAGGAATTTTGGTTAATAACAAAGTCATCATAAAAACCTATTACCCTAACGATACCAATCAGGTTATTGAAGGTTTTATTGAAGTTATTGATAATAAATCAATTAAAATTAAAATTAATGCCGACTATGGTGGCTGTTGGAACATTCAAAATTTTGCCAATGAGCCGTTATTATTAAATTTGGAAAGTAAACAACTTTGTAAAGAAATAAAGTATGTAACAGCAAGTAAAACATATGTTTATAATATAAAAGGTGCTAACAAAAAATTAAAAAACTATTTGGTAAAAAATAATTTTGTGAGCATTGAAAGGGTAGAAGGCAATTGGGCATATTGCCAATACGTTGGAAACAAAACCACTAAAGGATGTATTAAACTATCTGATTTGAATGAAGCAAGCTTTTAAACTTTACAAATACTATATCATTTTTGAAAAACAGAAAATTACTTAGTCAGTGGCATCCCGCTTTATATTTCCTAGCAGTTTGGGCAAGGCGCACTAAGCGTTATGCCAATTGGTTTTTTGATAGTAAAAAATATGTAAATCAAAAATCAATTGAAAAATTGCCTTTTAGAATAAAAAAACACCAATCAGTTTTGCTTAAAAAATTGGGCGATAGTGATGCTCAATTGCAAATAAATAAAGTGACTAATTTAAAAATAGCTGCGGCTAAAATAAACGGAATAATAATTAAACCGGGTCAAACTTTTTCATTTTGCAAAACAGTAGGAAGGCCAACCAAACAAAAAGGTTATTTACTCGGTATGGAATTAAGTTTTGGGCAAGCTAGGGCTGGAATTGGAGGAGGAATTTGTCAAATTTCAAATTTGATTCATTGGTTGGTAATGCATAGCGACTTAACAGTTGTAGAGCGTTATCACCATTCTTTCGACCCTTTTCCAGATGATGGAAGGGTGTTACCTTTTGGAAGTGGAGCTACTGTATTTTATAACTATCGAGATTATCAATTTACCAATAATACACCTTATACTTATCAGTTAAACTTATGGTTTACCGATAAATGTTTAGAAGGTGATTTGCGCATCAATCAAGACTTAGATTATGGTTTTCATGTATTTGAAAAAGAACACCAATTTTTAAAAATTGATAATCAGTTTTATAGAAAAAATGAAATTTGGCGAAACAAAATTTTAAAATACAAAAGTGGTCAAATAGTAAATACTGAATTATTAACTAAAAATTTTGCACGCGTAACTTATGTACCCGAAAGTTATACCGAAAATTAGAATTACTAAAAATACATTAAACTATCTGATTTGAATGAAGTACATATTGTAAATCAATAAAAACTCCATTCAGTTTTGGTATTATATTTTCTAAAAGCATTTTTAGCAAATAAATAAGCTATTGGCAATGGCAGTAAACCTAATCCAATATTGAAATATCGTAAATGAGTTACATCATATGCCTTATACAATAGGGTGCCACTAGCTACACTGCATGGCCAAACCATTGCTAAAATATTTAAAGAATAATTGTTTGATGTGCAATTAAGTTGTTCAATTTTTCTTACATCTAAAACTAAAGTATCAGTTGAATTTTTTATGTAAAGATAGGGGAATTGGTAACTTATTGGTTTAAATTTCATTTCAAATATTCCTGTATCTGTTCTGTATTTTATAGATATTTTTTTTCGTATTGGAATTTGTACCAATCTTAAAGTTCCGTTTTTTTGAATAGAAATAGGCTTTTTATTTGTTTGTTGCGCATATGCTAATTGACACAAAAAACAAGTAATGAAAAATACAATAAAAAATTTACTAGTTACTTTTTTGTTGAGGCACATAATAGGTTCTATTAAAAGTTTTATTACCGTAAATACTTGTTCCAATTATGCTAATAATTGACAATGGAATTCCGGGAAACAAAGCCAAACCAAATGATGCATTTTCAAAAGTTTCATTATTTGTATTTAATCCATAAATGGTTAATCCTAAAATGGTTCCTGTAACACCAGCAGCTAGCGCAAAAGTTGTATAAGTTAGTTTTGGCAATTTATAAGTAAGAGAAATGGTTTTTATTTCGTTTATGGAGCAATCAAATATTTGAGAATTATTGTAATATTTTCTAAAAAACAAACTATCATTTTTGATTGCTTCTAAAACTAAATTTTGTTTAGTTCCATTCTTAAACTTACATAATACAGCTATTGGCAGTTTGATTGATTTGGTTGTAAGTGAAGTAACTTTTGTTATAGAAATTATTTGTTGTGCCTTTGTTTGACAGCTACAAATTATCATTATTACTAAAACAATTCTTCTAATGTTCATTCCAAACAAATATATTTAAGTTAGGTTGAAAAACTAAAAAAGCGCTTTCTATTATTTAAGAAAGCGCTTTTTATATCATGTTTGTAATTAAGTTACAAGTCTTAATTATTTGTACATTACACTTTTAACCGAATCCATAACTTGTTTTACACTAGGTAAAAATGCTTCAACAAAAGTAGGAGCGTAGCCAAGTGGAGTATCTGCCGTGTTTACTCTTAAAATAGGTGCATCTAAATAATCGAAAGCTCGTTTTTGAACCATATAAGTTATTTCTGTACTGATGTTTGCTAGCGGCCAAGCTTCTTCTACTATTACCAAACGGTTAGTTTTCTTTACCGATTCAATAATGGTATCGTAATCAATTGGGCGCACAGTGCGCAAATCAATTATTTCTACATTCACACCTTCTTTTGCCAATTCTTCGGCAGCCGCATAAGCTACTTTTATAATTTTACCAAACGAAACAATGGTAACATCAGTTCCTTCGCGTTTTACAACTGCTTTTCCTATTGGAATTAAGTATTCTTCTTCAGGTACTTCGCCTTTATCGCCATACATTTGCTCACTTTCCATAAAAATAACGGGATCGTTATCTCTAATGGCAGTTTTAAGTAAACCTTTTGCATCATATGGGTTTGAAGGTACTACCACTTTTAAACCAGGGCAGTTTGCATACCAATTTTCAAAAGCTTGACTATGTTGAGCACCTAATTGGCCTGCACTTGCAGTTGGTCCTCTAAATACCATAGGCATATTAAATTGACCACCACTCATTTGATACATTTTAGCAGCTGAGTTAATTACTTGGTCGATAGCAACTAGCGAAAAGTTGAAAGTCATAAATTCAACAATTGGACGTAAACCATTCATGGCAGCACCAACAGCTATACCCGCAAAACCAAGCTCTGCAATTGGCGTATCAATAATGCGTTTTTCGCCAAACTCATCAAGCATACCTTGACTAACTTTGTAAGCGCCATTGTATTCGGCCACTTCCTCGCCCATTAAAAATATATCTTTATCTCTGCGCATTTCCTCGCTCATTGCTTCGCGAAGCGCTTCTCTAAATTGAATTACTCTCATGTATGTTTTTTAAAAAGTGTTGCAAAAATAATCGGATTACAATGCTTTCAAATAGTTGTTCGAAAGTTTTTTGAAATAAGTACAAAATATTTAAATTCTATGCCTAAATAACTGAAAAATAAACCAATTGTTTGTGGTTTATTGTCTCAAAAATTGTAATCTTTAGTGCGCAAACTAATAAAAAATGTGTAAAATTTAAGAAAATAAGTGCAAGCATGGTCGTTTATTTGTAGCATAATTAATTATTACTTGTGAGGAAAATATTTTCAGTTTTTGTATTCATTTCGTTGGTTTTTGCTTGTCAATCACCTAAAGAAAAATTGCTTGAGCAAATAACCGAATTAGAGAACAGCGATAGTGCTTTTAGTATTGGTCAAATTACCGATTTATATTGGGCTTACGCATCGTTTGTTGAAAAATATCCTGACGATGAACATGCGCCAGAATTTTTATTTAAAGCTGCTCAACGCAGTGCCATTTTAAACAAAGCAGCCGAAGGCATTACGTTTTTCGAAAAATTAGTAACTAATTATCCAAACTCTAAGTTTTGCGAACAGGCTTTGTTTTCAATAGCTTTTAGTTATGAAAATAACCTGAACGATTTTGTAAATGCACGCAAATATTACGATCAATTTTTACAAAAATATCCCAATAGCGAGTTAGCCGAAGATGCAAAACTATCTATCGAAAATTTAGGAAAATCAGACGAAGAATTTTTAGAATCAATCAATAAAGACAGTATTGTGAATTAGATTGTTAGATTGTTTAATGGTTGGATTGTTATATTATTTATTTGGTTTGTAAAAAAATTGCCAATTGTCTATTCGATTGTTGAGCTTGTCGAAACATACCTACTCATATTTAACCTTCGGTTTCAGTTCTAAATTAAGTAGTCCAATGAGTAATTCTCTATCAATGGCTTCCGTAATTTTTCCTTCTTTTACAAAACTAATATAACCACGCTCTTCGCTAATAACTAAGCAAATAGCATCAGTTTGCTCTGTAATTCCAATGGCAGATAAATGGCGTAGCCCAAATTTATTAATTAAATCGGGGTTATCGCTTACAGGTAATACACAGTTTGCCGCTTTAATTTTGCCTTTGGCTATAATCATGGCACCATCGTGTAATGGGCTGGTTTTGTTAAATATAGTTAAAATTAAACGTTTGGTTACATTGGCATCAATGGTTTCGCCACTTGCTGCTAAAAAACGCATTTCACTCGTTTTTGGAAAAATAATAATAGCGCCAGTATGTGTTTCGGCCAATACTTGGCATGCATCTACAATGGTTTCAAAATCAAGTTCGTCTGGATCGTCTAGTTTCCATTTCCAAGGAAAAATATTCCACCATTTTTTGTTTTCGCCTAAAAACGAATTTCGCCCAATGATTAATAAAAAACGCCTTATTTCTTGCTGAAAAACAATTAAAACCGCCACCACACCAAAATTAGCAAAACCGCCTAAAATGGTTTCTAAAAGCGGCATTTCAAAATATTTAACCACCCACCAAAAGGCATAAAGCGTTAGCAATCCAATCATAATATTGAATGCCAAACTGCCTTTAACCCTAACAAATAGCTGCCAGCTAATTAATAGCACTAGCACCAAATCTACTAGGTTTATCCAGTTAAATTTATAGGTTAAAATTTCCATTTAGTTAATTTAAAGGTTTACGTCACGCAGAGCGTGATTGATTTAGAGATTTTAATTCAAGTTTAGAAACGCAATTTACAAATCAACATTCATAATTCAACATTTCAAAAATTTTAACAGTTTCAACAGCTTCTTTTACATCGTGAACGCGCAGTATTTTAGCGCCTTTCATTAATGCAATGGTATTAACTACTGTTGTGCCGTTAAGTGCATGTTGTGCATCTGCCTCTATTATTTTTTGAATCATTTTTTTGCGCGAAACTCCTACTAAAATTGGTAATTCAAATATTTTAAATCTATCCATTTTATTAAGCAATTCATAATTATGCTCCAAGTTTTTTCCAAAGCCAAAACCCAAATCTAAAATTAAATCAGCTACTCCATTTTGTTTTAA
Organism: uncultured Bifidobacterium sp.; assembly: GCA_964529175.1. Taxonomy (GTDB): domain Bacteria; phylum Bacteroidota; class Bacteroidia; order UKL13-3; family UKL13-3; genus JAAFJM01. The sequence goes on along the minus strand of CAZGVO010000003.1, from coordinate 278,992 downwards.
ATACTCCACTTTCGGAATAAAATAGTTCATAATATCGGTAACCACATTTTGGTATGTGGGGTTATGGTGCATGGTTTTATAATCACCTTGTTTGTGCATTAATATATAAGGCACTTTTAGGTTAATTACAGTTTCAAACATTTTTGGGTCATCTTCTCCTCCCGATACATCGTTAATAATGGCGGCACCTGCGGCTATGGCTTGCTGAGCTACTTCGGCTCTAAAAGTATCAATGGAAATTATAATTTCAGGAAATTTTTCAGCTAGTTTTTCAATTACAGGAATAGCGGCTTTTAGTTCGGCTTCTTGACCTATCATATCAGCTCCTGGTCTGGTAGATTGTGCTCCAACATCAATAAAAGTGGCACCTTCGTTTAGCATTTTTTCAGTTTGAAAAAGTGCATTATCAACCGAATTGTGTTTGCCTCCATCAAAAAAACTATCGTTGGTAATATTTAAAATGCCCATTACGGTTGGTTTTTCAAGGGTTACCAATTTTCCTTTACAATTAATATATTTTTTAGATTTAAATGTTTGCAATGTGAGATGTAGGTTTAATTTTGCGCAATATAAAAATAGGTTTTATAAATAATTTTTAAAAAACAGAATGAGCAAAACTTCAACTCAATACGATGCTGTAATACTGAAATGTAGAACAGTATTTATAAATAAAAATGCAGATTATGGTACTTCGTGGCGTATTATGCGTATTAGCAGTATCATTGATCAAATTTATATTAAAGCTAACCGTATTAGAACCATTGAAGATAATGGAACCATGAAGGTAAACGAAGGCATTGAACCTGAGTTTATGGGCATTATTAATTATTGTATTATGGGCTTAATTCAATTAGAATTGGTTGATAATAAACAAATGGATTTACCTCAAGAAACCATTGCTACACTTTACGATAAATATGTATTACAAACCAAAACCTTAATGGAAGAAAAAAACCACGATTATGGTGAAGTTTGGCGCGATATGTTGGTTACTACTTTTACCGATATGTTGCTAATGCGTATTCAGCGTATGAAACAAATTTTAGATAATAAAGGAAAAACCATAGCCAGCGAAGGAATTGATAGCAACTTAATGGATATGATAAATTATTCTGTTTTTGCTTTGATAAAATTAGCTCCTAACAATTAGCAATATGCAATTGGCAATAAGCAATTTTTCATCAAGTTCAACAACCTATCTATCAATCCAACAATTAAACAGTTAAACACTTAAGCAATTCAACCATTAAACAATACAACAATTAAGCAGTTCAACAATTAAGCAATATAACAATATAAACACATGAAAATTATAACACAAATTAGTCGCGTATTTGTAGGCGTATTATTTATTATTTCAGGATTAATTAAAGCCAATGATACCATAGGTTTTAGTTACAAATTAGAAGAATATTTTGAGGTGTTTCATATGCCAATTTTTATTCCTTATGCAGTGGCTTTGGCCATGTTTATTTGTATTTTCGAAATTATTAGTGGTGTAGCATTACTGTTGGGTGCTTTTAATAAACTAAATGCATGGTTATTATTGTTAATGATAGTGTTTTTTACACTTTTAACTGGCTATTCAGCCATTACCCATAAAGTTACTGATTGCGGTTGCTTTGGCGATGCCATTAAGTTAAAACCTGTTGAGTCGTTCTATAAAGATTTGATTTTATTGGTGCTTATTTTATTCATTTTCTTTGGACAAAAACATTTAAAACCGTTAATGAAATTTACCTTACAAAATATTGCTCTTTCGGTAGCATTTTTAGTGGTAACATTCTTTACTTTTTACACTTATATGTTTTTACCAGTAAAAGATTTTTTACCTTATAAAGTTGGCAATAATATTCCAGATAAAATGGTTTGCCCTCCAGGTTCTCCAGTAGATTCAGTAGTTATGATGTTTATTTACGAAAAAAATGGTGTAAAAGAAGAGTTTGATGTTAACCATATTCCAAATGATACCAACTATAAATTTGTAGATAGAATTGATAAAGTAGTGCGCGAAGGTTGCAAGCCACCCATTCATGATTTTAGCCTTACCAATACCGATGGTTTAAACTATACTGATAGTTTATTTGCAAACAAAGGTTATAAACTGGTGTTGGTTCAAAAATCGGTAACTGAAGGTCGTAAAGGCTTAGAAAAACAAATAGCTTTATTAGCCGATGATTGTAAAAAAGATGGCAAAGAATTTTGGGCTTTAACAGCTACTTCGGCCGAAACATTAGAAGCTTATCGCCATCAAAATCAGTTAGCATTTAATTATTATACAGTAGATGCAGTTCCTTTAAAATCAATGGTTCGCTCAAACCCAGGATTGATATTAATGAAAGGTGGAGTAGTTGTAAAAAAATGGAGTGCTTATAACTTCCCAACTTACGATATTGTAATGCGTTACATGCAATAAAAAAGAGTTAAAAAGTCAACACAATTTATAAGTTATTATTCTTTTAAAATAGTTATTTTAAACTAATTCAAAATTCATAATTCACCATTCATAATTCAAGAAGCTGTTATCAAAAATCAAAGAGTATATATAGTTGGCATGCCAGGTTCAGGTAAAAGTACTTGGGGTAAAAAGCTTGCCAACGCCTTAAAATACTCGTTTATTGACCTTGATGAAATGATTGAAAAAACAGAGGGTTTAAGTATTGAAAATATTTTTGAGCAAAAAGGTGAAGAATATTTTAGAGAAATAGAACATAAATGTTTGCTTGAAACATCAGTGTTAAGCAACGTTTTAGTAAGTACTGGCGGAGGTTGTCCTTGTTATTTTACCAATATGCAATTGATGAATAATACAGGCATAACTATTTACATAAATGCCAACAAAGGCATTTTGGTAGATAGAATTTTGAATGCAAAGAAGCAGAGACCACTGTTCTTTAACCTTTTAAAGCCCGAAATTGAAGCAAAAGTTGATGAATTATTGATTAAAAGATCAGGTTATTATAATCAAGCAAAATACACTTTTGGTGTGCCGCAAGAATCTGTGCAAACCTTTGTAAATAAAGCATCTCAGCTAATTTTAACTTATGGTTTTTAGCATTAAATAAATTAAATGCGTCCTTTTTGTTGATAATGTGTGAAAATTTAGTTTTTATTTTTTTTCAAAAAAAATGGCTCAACACTTGATTTTTTAAATACTATAGCTACTTTCGTTATGTAAAAAATTTTAAAACATAATAACATATGAACAAATCAGACTTAATCGATTCAATGGCAAAAGCTGCCGGTATTACTAAAGTTCAAGCTGCTGCTTCTCTAGATGCTTTCATGTCATCAACTCAAGGTGCTTTAAAGAAAAACGACAAAGTTATTTTAGTTGGTTTTGGAACATTTTCAGTAACTAAACGTGCTGCACGTAAAGGACGTAACCCTCAAACAGGAAAAGAAATTAATATTCCTGCTAAAAAGGTTGTTAAGTTTAAAGCTGGTGCTAACTTACAAGCTAAAGTTAAGTAATTTAACAAGCTTTTGTAGCAAAGAAATTGAAAAGGCTGTTCATTTGAACAGCCTTTTTTGTTTTATAACTTTATAATTTTTCGTTTGAACTTACTGTAAGTAAACTTCAAATTGTTTCTTTTTATTTTGCTCCACACTTACATGCTCTTGAAAAGTGGTGTTTAGCTGAATGCCCGTATAATCGGCAGCTATGGGGAATTTTTTATGGTTTCTATCAACCAATACTGCAACTTGTAATTTGCTTAATTTATAATTTAAAAATGGCAACGCTGCATAAACCAAAGTGCGGCCAGTGTTTAACACATCGTCAATAATTACAACAGTACCTTTTACCTCAAATTTGGCAGGTTTAATTACTGTACTTTCAATAGCTGGCGCTTCTTTATCAATAGTAATTTCAAGTAAATTCGATTTTAAATTACTGATTATATCTAATTCGGCTTGCAATAGTTTTGCAATTTCATATCCGCGTGAACTAATACCAACAAACGTAATGTGTTTATCGCCAAAATTATTTTCATAAATTTGGTAAGCCATACGCTTAATAATTTTTTCAATGTCTGAATGATTGAGTACTTTTGTTTTCACTTTTATAAAAAATTATAGGGCAAATATATTTATTATTAAAAGCTTTCCGAATTGATTTTACAATGCTTTTGGATTATTTTAACGTGAAACAAAAATATTTTTCTCGAATATATTTGCATTTATTTCAAAATAAATTACTTTTGCACTCCAAAATAATAAATAAAATGAAAGCAGGAATTCATCCAGAAAATTATAGAAAAGTTGCATTTAAAGATATGAGTAACGGATATACTTTTGTAACTGGTTCAACAGTAGATACTAAAGATACAATTACATTGGAAGATGGAATTGAATATCCTCTATTCAAATTAGAGATTTCTTATAAATCACATCCGTTTTTTACAGGCCAAAGCATGTTAATTGATACAGCAGGTCGTATTGATAAATTTAAAAAACGTTACGGAGCAAAAAAATAATTTTTTTGTTTACAAATATTTAAAGCCTTCCATTTGGAAGGCTTTTTTATTTTTAGCTAATTGCAGTTTTATTTTATAAAAATTTTTACCCAATGAATTACATTTTATTCGATAACCCTACCGATAGACAAAATTTGTTACCATTAACTTTTACAAGGCCTGTGGCCAATGTTAGGTGTGGTATTTTAACCATAGCCCAAAAATGGGAAAAGCATTTAAAAACCAATGTTTCGTATTTAACAATGGATTATTTGCAAAACAAGTTTCCAATTAAATTGGAAGTTGAAAATATTTTTGTTAACGGAAGTATTTGCCCTACAGAAGTTTTTGTGAATGAAATTAGCAGTTTAACCAAGGGGCAAGCGCTTTATAAAAACAATGTAATTATTGCATTTAACAGTGCTTTGTTTGTTGATATTGCCAATATTGCAACTCAATTTGAATTAATAGAAACCAAAGCCGAGGATTTTATTCATATTAAATTTCCTCAAGATATTTTTTCGAACAATGCCAAAGGTATTGAAGATGATTTTAAATTATTAACTGCCGGTCGTAAATCGCAACCAATTTCAAGTACCAACCAAGTTATAAAACCCGAAAATGTGTTTTTAGAAGAAGGAGCTATTGTAGAATGTAGTATTTTAAATGCTTCGGGTGGGCCAATTTACATAGCTGCTGATGCTGAAGTAATGGAAGGCTGCAAAATACGCGGGCCTTTTGCCTTGTGCGAACATGCAGGTTTAAAAATGGATGCCAAAATTTATGGCGGAACCACGGTTGGTCCTTATTGCAAAGTAGGTGGCGAGGTAAGTAACGCGGTGTTTTTTGCTTACAGCAATAAAGGTCATGATGGGTTTGTGGGCAATGCAGTAATTGGCGAGTGGGTAAATATGGGTGCCGATACCAATAACTCAAACCTTAAAAATACTTACGATGAAGTAAAACTTTGGAACTATGATAAACAAAAGTTTGAAAAAACCGGCTTAACGTTTTGCGGCTTAATAATGGCCGATCATGCTAAATGTGGTATAAATACCATGTTTAACACAGGAACGGTAGTAGGAGTGGGTGCAAATGTGTTTGGCGCAGGTTTTCCTCGTAACTTCATTCCTGATTTTGCTTGGGGTGGCGCACAAGGTTTTGAAACATTTGTAATCAATAAATTTTTTAAAACGGCCGAAGCAGTTTATAAACGCAGAAACGTAGAACTAACCGAAGACGATAAAAATATTTTAACTTTTATATTTAACGAAACCAAACAATATCGTTTTTGGGAAACTAAATAGTATTAGCCACAGATTACACAGATTGCACAGATTGCACAGAAAAATTTGATATTGATGTTGGCGTCCCTCGCCAACATTAATTTTATTTTAGGCAGAGAATGTTTGTAATGGCTGAAAGTTATTTTAAATTTTCAGGTTAGTTAACTGCATTTCTCCAATTTTTTTGAATTCTCAAGATATTTATCCATTTCATATTCAAATTCAAATGGTTTTGAAACCCTAAGAGGAAATTCTAATGTTTCATGTGACTTGAATTTTAAAACAAGATCTAAAGTTGGTCCAAAAAGACCTTGGCTTGAATAATAAGGTGAAAGTTCGAAACTTTCTATATCATTCCAATCAAATGCTTGGTTTTCAATAGTAACTGAACTATTTGATAGTAGAACTTTTTTATTAATAAGAATTTCTGGTAAATCTTTGTAAGGAGTAGATTCGTAAGTATTATTAATAATATCAACTCCGAGTTTTTTTGCAATTCGTTTAGCAGTTGATGGAAATATTAAATTTAGTCTTATTGCTCTTCTAAAGAATTCATAAGGATTATCAACTTTCAAAATCCAGTATTTAAACCAATAATTTAGTAAGATTGTTGTTGGTATTGCACTTATTACAAAGCTGCCAATTATTGATGTAGGAAATAACCAATTAATTTTATAATTACCTGCATAGTAAAGTCCCAATATCATCAAGCCAATAGCAATAACGAAAAATAGAATCGTAATATACCAAGTCTTATTTAGGGCTTTTTCTATGATTTTATTGTCAGAGCGATATTTCATTTTTTTAAATTTTATTGATACTATCTTATCTTGTTCATATTTTTTAAGTTTATTCAACCTTAACCAATAAAAACCTCAGCGTTCTTTGAGAAAATCTTTGCGCCCTTTGCGGTTATTTTCCTATATAATCAGTGCAATCTGTGGCTTCTTCCCTTAGCGCCCTTTGCGAAAATCCTTTATGAACTTTGCGGTTAATATCTGTGTAACCTATGAATCCCGATAGCTATCGGGATGTGGCTCCTTTTCCAACAAATGTTAAATCACATTTACTTCAGGAACAATGGTTACTCCAAATTTTTCGAAAACCGATTCTTGAATTTGCATGGCTAGTTTCCAAATTTCGTTGCCAGTGGCATTGCCATAGTTTACCAAAACCAAAGCTTGGTCTTTATGCGAACCAGTGTTTCCAACTACTTTGCCTTTCCAACCACATTGTTCTATTAACCAACCTGCGGCTAGTTTAGTGTTCGTTTCGCTGGTTTTGTATCCAACCAAAGCAGGGTATTTTTCTTTTAAAGTTAAATATTCTTCAGTTGGAACTTCTGGATTTTTAAAAAAACTGCCCGCATTTCCCAATACTTTAGGGTTAGGTAATTTTGATTCGCGAATAGCAATTACTGCTTCGCTCACATCCTGAATGGTTGGATTTTCAATATTTTTACTTTTCAATACATCTTGTATGGCACCGTACGAAACATTAATTTTAGCTTGTTTGGCTAATTTAAATGTAACCGATGAAATAATGTATTTTCCTTTGGCTTCATGTTTAAAAATACTTTCGCGGTAGCCAAATTTACAATCAGCATTGCTAAATATTGTTACTTCGTTGGTTTCAATGTTATACGCTTCTACTTCATGGCAAGTATCTTTTATTTCAACACCATAAGCACCAATATTTTGCATAGGTGCGGCACCTACGCAGCCGGGTATTAACGAGAGGTTTTCAACTCCTGCATAATTATTTGTTACACAATGCATTACAAAGCCATGCCAGGTTTCGCCTGCCATGGCTTTTAAATACACATAATCGTTATCTTCATTTACTTTTTCAATGCCTTTAATGCTCATTTTTAAAACCAAACCATCAAAATTTTTGGTTAATAAAATATTGCTACCACCACCTATAACTAGCGTTTTTCTATTGGCTAAATTGAAATTATCAATTACAAATTGAAGTGTTTCAATCGAATCAATTTCAATAAAATCAGATGCAGTGGCATCAATACCAAAAGTATTAAATGGTTTAAGCGAAATATTGGGTTTTAAAATCATTTGGGGCAAATAAATGTTTTATTTTTTTAGGAACAAATTTTATGGGAACTTAGGGAATTTACTAAAGTCGGGTTTACGTTTTTCTAAGAACGAATTTTTGCCTTCTTTAGCTTCATCGCTTAGGTAATAAAGCAAAGTAGCATTTCCTGCTAATTCTTGAATACCCGCTTGTCCGTCTAACTCAGCATTAAATGCCGATTTTAACATACGTAAAGCCACTGGACTTTTTTCAATCATTTTCTGACACCATTTGATGGTTTCGTCTTCTAATAATTCTAAAGGTACCACTTTATTTACCAAGCCCATATCTAAAGCTTCTTGTGCATTGTATTGGTCGCATAAAAACCAAATTTCTCTGGCTTTCTTTTGTCCAACTACTCTGGCTAAATAGCCAGCACCAAATCCACCATCAAAACTACCTACTTTTGGTCCTGTTTGACCAAATTTAGCATTTTCAGCAGCTATTGAAATATCGCAAATTACATGCAAAACATGTCCGCCTCCAATGGCATAACCCGCTACCATAGCAATTACCGGCTTAGGAATTCTGCGGATTTGCATTTGTAAATCCAATACATTTAAACGAGGAATTCCATCATCGCCTACATAACCTCCATGTCCGCGCACACTTTGATCGCCACCACTGCAAAAAGCTTTTCCACCTTCGCCAGTTAAAATTACCACACGTACATCTTGATTTTGGCGCGCTAATTCCATTGCTTCGCTCATTTCTTGAACGGTAAGCGGGGTAAACGCATTGTGCACATGCGGACGGTTAATACTAATTTTAGCAATACCTTCGTAGTATTGAAATAAAATTTCCTTGTACTCCTTTAGAGTTGTCCAATTATATTTACTTGTCATATTTTTTTTAGTTTATAGTACTTAGTTCAAAGTTATTTGCCAATAGCTAGAAGCCAGTGGCCAGAAGCTATCCCGATAGCTATCGGGAGCCAATAACCATTTTCCTAAACGCCTTATACACTTCGGCACTTTTATTCATATCAAAACTCAGTTCTAATATTTTGGCTGTTTCCGATGGTTCAAAAAACGAATTTAATGCTTCATTCAATTCATTTTGCGAAGTGCAATTTTCGTAAATTAATCCAAAATCGGCAGCTAAATTTTTTGCTTTTAATGTGTGTTCGGTTAAAAAGAATTTTTCTAATTCAGGCTTACCGCTTGGTCCGTCAATTAAGTTAAAAATTCCGCCTCCATTATTATTTAATAAAATTACACGCAAATTGTTTGGAATATAATTGTTCCAAAAAGCATTTCTATCGTAAAAAAACGCCAAATCACCAGTAATTAAAGTGGTAATTTTATTATTGATGAGGGCTGCGCCCAATGCAGTTGAGGTACAACCATCAATACCGCTTGTGCCTCTGTTACAAAAAACCGTTAAGTTTTTGTTTGGTAAACCTAAATAACTTACGTAGCGTATGGCAGTGCTGTTAGCAATTTGTAATTGACTTTGGTTTGGCAATTTATCCAAAACAGTTTTTACAGCCACCAATTCATTAAACACAGTTTGATTATTTTGAGTAAAATCAGCTACTACCTGTTTGGCTTGTGAATTTACTTTTTGCCAATTACTTGAAAACGAGTAATATGTAAAATGTTGATTATCAATTATTTGTAAAGGTATTGTGTTGTCGCTAAATATATAATCGGTAACATTAGCGTAAGTGTTTACCAAAACATCATCTTGCTGAATTCTAAAATGAAAGGGTGGTTTTTGCTTTTTTAGCCAAAGTTTTAATGCTTTTGATAAAACAGGTCCACCCAAGCTAATAATTAAATCAGGTTCTAAAGCTTTTAAAATGTCAGGTGTTGCTTGCGCAACAATCAAATCGTAATGCGAAGTGGAAGTACTTTCATGTTGATTGGAAACAATATCAGTCAAAATTATAAAGCCTTTTTGTTCCAAACTTTTTAAAACCAAGGCTAATTCTTGGTCAGGAAAACCTTGCCCAATTAATATTACCTTTTTTGAACTTGATTTAACTGCATTTAATAATTTATTTGTATCAAAATTGTCAAAGATTGTTAAAATGTTGTCTGATTTTTTTTTATAGTTGTCTATTGCCTCCCGATGCATCGGGAGCCCATTGTCCATTGCCAATTCTTCGTACAATTCCTCGTACAAAGGTTCCACCAAAGGCACATTAATATGCACTGGTCCTTTAACTGGAAACATAGACTTTTCCAATAAATTTCGAACTTCAAACTCAGAACTTCGAACTTCGAACTGTAAACTTCCTCTTACATGACTCCCAAATACATTCACTTGGTTAATCATTTGTCCATCTTGCTGGTTAAGTAATTCAGCGGGTCTATCGGCAGTTAAAACTACTAAAGGAATTTTTTGATAAAAAGCTTCGGCTATGGCCGGAAAAAAATTAAGAGCCGCAGTGCCACTGGTACAAATTAAGGCCACGGGTTTTTGTAATTGTTGAGCCATACCCAAAGCAATATAGCCTGCACTTCGTTCATCTACAATGGCGTAAGTTTTGATGTTTTTATTTCGGTTAAAAGCAAACACCAATGGCGCAGAACGTGAGCCTGGACAAATTACAGCATGCTCAATTCCAAAATTGCTGCAAAGTTTAGATAATATTGTTACTTGGTTATTCAAAAGCTTCGCAAAGTAAAGGGTATTTGTAAGCATAATGAATGATTTTTGATAATTATTTTATTAAAAGCTTTTATTGCAATTACGATTTTCAATATTCAATATATCCTCTTTCCATTTTGAAGGATTATTGATGATATAATTTGAAATGTTCTGATATGAATTTTCATTACGAATAATATGCTCCCAATAATTCCGTTGCCATAATTTTTTGTAAAAAGGTTCCCAACCTAAATTTTTTACACCACGAATATATTCGTTGGTGGTCATGGTTTTAAACCATTGAATAACCCTATGCAATGGTGACCCAATATGTTCACCAAAAATTTGTTCCGATATTTCTGTTGGGGCAGACCTATGTGTCTGCCCGATATCATTATGTGTCTGCCCAATATTATTATGTGTCTGTTCGATATCATCGGGGCGAACACCTAGGTTCGCCCGTACGCCTTCATCTTCAGGGCGAATATTTAGGTTCGCCCGTACGGTAGCAATATCGCCCGTTTTTTCTATTATGAAATGTATATGATTTGGCATCACAATCATTTCGTGGCATTTACATATCAGGGAATTTATTTTCTAATTCAAAATACCATTTTTCAATCATTATAACTGATTCGTTTAAAAACATTTTACCATTTTCAATTTTACCAAATAAACAGGCTCTGTTTTTACAACAAATGGTAATAAAATATAATCCTTTACGAGAGTAGTCGTAGCCTTTTAATCGAATGGATTTTCTATGATGGATGTTTGGATTGTAATGTATCACTTTTGGTAATTTGTAAACGAAATTATCAAATTAAAATATTTAGCCAATTGTATATTTAAAATATATTCGCATCGAAAATTGATACTATTAATAAATGAAAATACTTTGTGTAGGCCGTAATTATAGCGAACATGCCAAGGAGTTAGGCAATGCCGTTCCAGAAAATCCAGTAATATTTAGTAAGCCCGATACTGCTTTGCTAAAAAATAATGAAGCTTTTTATTTACCTAGTTTTAGTAACGATGTGCACCACGAGGTAGAGTTGGTTATAAAAATTAATAAAGTGGGAAAAAAAATACAGGAAAAATTTGCCCGCAATTATTTTTCAGAAATTGGCTTAGGCATTGATTTTACTGCCCGCGATGTGCAATCAGAATTAAAAGCAAAAGGTTTACCTTGGGAGTTAGCAAAAGCATTTGATGGTTCGGCACCAATTGGTAATTTTATCAATATTGAAAATATAGATTTAAAAAATATTGATTTCAGTTTGCAAAAAAATGGACAAGTAGTGCAAAAAGGAAATACGGCTCAAATGATATTTTCTTTTGAACAAATAGTAAGTTTTGTATCACAATATTTTACTTTAAAAGTGGGCGATTTAATTTATACAGGCACTCCTGCAGGGGTTAGTCAAGTTAATATTGGCGATAAACTAGAAGGTTTTATTGGCAATGAATTAATGCTTACCTGTGACGTAAAATAATAGATAAACTGTTGCCGGTGTTATAAATATTTTAGTTACCTCTTATTTGTGTGGTTCAATTTTTGCCATTATGTTTAAATAAATTTTTTCTAAACTTCTATGCACTTCAAAATTTTTAATACAGCAAAATGGAAATTACTGTTAATAGTTGTTTTTAAAGTTTTTTTACAAAAAACAAATGCGCAAAATTACCCGCAAAATTATTTTTGTTATCCCTTAGATTCTTTGCCAAGCTTGGTCTCGCCATTTGGTGGCTTGCGCGATAATCATTTTCATAGTGGCATGGATTTACGAACCAATCAGCGTGAGGGTTTAGCCGTATTTGCTAGTGCAGATGGTTATGTTTCGCGCATTAAAATTCAAAGCATTGGTTACGGAAAAGCCATTTATTTAGATCATCCAAATGGTTACACAACTGTTTACGGACATTTGCAAAAATACTCAGGAAAAATAGCGGAGTGGATTCAAAATTATCAGTATAAGCACCAAACTTTTGAGTTTGATTATGTATTTGAAAAACCTGTATTATTGGTTAAAAAAGGTGATACCATTGGCTTAAGTGGCAATAGTGGTGGTAGCTCTGGCCCGCATGTTCATTTTGAAATTAGAAACACCAAATCTGAAAAAATTATCAATCCAGCTTTATTTGGAATTATTCCTTTTGATACCTTAAATCCTTTAATAAAAAATGTATTTGTATATAATTTTGTTCCTGATGGACTTTTACTAAAACAAGAACTAAAAATTAATCATCAAACCATCGTTGCAACCAATATTCCAAATCAATTTATTTATAAAAAAACGCTTGAACTATCAAGCGAAAACTATGGTTTTGGTATTGAAGCTTACGACTATATTCATAACCCTATAGATGAAAAGGGAATTTATGAGTATATTTTAAAAATAAATAATAATCAGATATTTAGGCATACTTTAAATCAATTTGCTTTCGATGAAAGTAAATACATCAATGCACATATTGATTATCCGTTTTACAAAATTGCAAAAATCCGAATTCAAAAATGTTTTATAGATGATGGAAACGAATTTAGCACCTACCAAACCAACGATTTAAAAGGGAAAATTTTAGTAACAAAAAATACTCGAGATACATTGGCTTTTGAAATAAAAGATTTTAATCAAAACAAATTTATTTTATTAGTTCCAATTGTTGGCCTACCTAGTAAAATTGATAAGGAAAAACAAGATTATTTAAAATCAATCAAAAAGAAAAAGGCATTTTATCCATTAAAAAAGAATGCCATAAAAAACAAAGATTTTTTGTTTGAATTGGATGCTAAATCTGTTTATGATACTGTGTTTTATGATTTCGAAATTTTACCAAAACACAAAACTTCATATAGCAAAACTTTTAAAATTTTCAACCCAACTGCACCATTGCATAAGGCTGCCGATATTGCCATTAAGCCAATAAAAGTTAAAACCGAATATCAAGGTAAGTTACTTTTGGCATATTATTTTGATGACGAAAAAAAAATTAGAAGTGCAGGCGGAAATTACGATGGGGGAGTGGTAAAAGGAAAAGCAAGTAATTTTGGACATTATTTTGTAACCATCGATACCATTGCGCCAACCATAAAGCAAGTATTTATAAATACTGAAGAAGCTTTAGGCGATAGCCTCCATTTTTATTTTGAAATAAAAGATAATTTTAGTGGAATTGGTAAATATGAAGGTTATTTAAATGGCGAATGGATATTGCTAGACTTTGATGCAAAAAGCAATATGCTAACGTATCATTTCGATAAAATTTGGTATAATTTAGTAGCTCAAAATAAGGATAGTAAACTAAAAAATGGTGCAATAATAAAACCAGAAGTACTTATTCGTGTTACAGATAAAAAAGGAAATGTGGTAGGAAAAAGTTTCATAATGCCAATAGCTTTTGAATGAATTAAATTAATACTTTGATGTGTTCAGCAACCAACAACAAATCCTTTGACAATGACAGCAAACAAAAACTAAGTACTTTAAACTAAGAACTAAAAACTTTTAAACTAAAAAACATGACTAAACTAACAGTAGGCGATAAAGCACCAGCATTTACAAGCACCAACGAAAAGGGCGAAAAAGTTTCATTATCCGATTATAAAGGTAAAAAATTGGTTTTATATTTTTATCCTAAAGACTCAACTCCTGGCTGCACTGCAGAAGCCTGCGATTTAAGGGACAATTACCATACTTTTCAAGCTCAAGGTTACGAAATACTTGGCGTTAGCCCTGATACTGAAAAATCGCATGTAAAATTTATAGCAAAATATGAACTTCCTTTTAGTTTATTGGCCGATATTGATCATGAAGTAGCTGAAGCGTATGGCGTTTGGGGCGAAAAAAGTATGTATGGCAGAACATATATGGGCATTTTACGTAGTACTTTTGTTATAAACGAAAAAGGAATTATAGAAAAGGTAATAGAAAAGGTAGATACCAAAGCCCACACTAAACAATTGATTTAAAAATTAATAGAGTAAAAGCATTTTCGTTACAAATTTTAAACGCAAAGTATTTTTACAAAATGTTTAAAATAATTTGTAATTGATAAATTATTTTTTATTTTCACTAAAAATTAACTCACTTGTTATGCCTACCCAATTTATAAATAAAATGAATAAAACCGAGGCCGGTTTTCATATTTTAATGATTTTATCAAAAGCTGATGGTAAAATAGAAAGAGCCGAAAGTCATGTTTTACTCGATTTTTTAGAGAAAAACTATAAACAACCTATTGATTTAATTAAAGAGCAGGCTTTTTTGCGTGCTTTTCCGCTAAGTGAATTAATGCCTCATTTTATTGAAATTGCAGAGCATTTCTTCAAATTAAGTACTAATACCGAAAGAAATAAGTTAATACAGTTTGCCATGAAAATATGTATGGCCGATTCAAAAATGGAAAATCAAGAAAATAAGTTTATTAACGCATTATACGATGCTTGGGGCTTAGAGTAATTTTGTCAAAAAGAATTTAAAAATAGAACCGCAGCTAAAGTTGCGGTTTTTTTATGCAATTTTTTTTGTTATTCACTGTTTTTCAAAACAAAATAAAAAAAAACTTACAATAAAACTTGTATTAGTAAATAAGATAATTATATTTGCACCCCCTTTAAACGGGAAAAGTCCCAAGCGGCATTGTCTGATGGTTAGTTTTTTCAATTCAACCCGCTCAGCAAAATAGTATTTTAGCTCTTTATTAAAATATTTTTTGTTGCGCATTTGTTTTGCAAGATTATTCATCTACCTTTGCAGCCCCTAAAAAAGAGGTTATAAGAATTTAATTAATATGCCAACTATACAACAGCTTATTAGAAAAGGTCGTACCGATGTGGTTTTTAAAAGTAAATCACCAGCACTTGACAACTGTCCTCAACGTAGAGGTGTTTGTACTCGTGTTTACACTACTACGCCAAAGAAACCAAATTCAGCAATGCGTAAAGTAGCTCGTGTTCGTTTAACTAACGGTAACGAGGTAAATGCTTACATTCCTGGAGAAGGTCACAATTTACAAGAACACTCTATCGTATTGGTACGTGGTGGTCGTGTTAAAGATTTACCGGGTGTAAGATATCACATTGTTCGTGGTGCATTAGATACTGCGGGTGTTGAAGGAAGAACACAACAACGCTCTAAATATGGAACTAAACGTCCTAAACCAGGAGCAGCTCCTGCAGCAGACGCTAAAGGCAAAAAGAAAAAATAATTTAGAAGCCCAAAAGCAATAGATTACAATGAGAAAATCAAAACCTAAAAAACGCATTTTAACACCTGATCCAAAGTTTAATGATACTTTGGTTACAAGGTTTGTAAATAATATGATGTGGAATGGTAAGAAAAATACTTCTTACGCAATATTCTACGAAGCATTAGATAAAGTAGAAGCTAAACTTCAAGAACGTGGTATCGATGTTTGGAAAAAAGCATTAAACAATGTTATGCCTTCTGTAGAGGTAAAAGCAAGAAGAGTTGGAGGTTCAACTTTCCAAATTCCAATTGAAGTTCCTGCTGATAGAAAAGTAGCTGTTGGTATGAAATGGTTAATTTTATACAGCCGCAGACGTAGCGAAAAATCTATGTCAGATAAATTGGCTGCTGAAATTATTGCCGCTTCAAAAAACGAAGGTGCTTCAGTTAAGAAAAGAGAAGATACGCACAAAATGGCTGATGCTAATAAAGCGTTCTCTCACTTTAAATTATCATAATTAATAAAAAAGAGTAAAATAAAATGTCTCGCGACCTAAAACTAACAAGAAACATAGGAATTGCAGCTCACATTGATGCAGGTAAAACTACAACAACTGAGCGTATATTGTACTATTCTGGTGTTAACCACAAAATTGGTGAAGTACATGATGGTGCTTCTACAATGGATTGGATGGTACAAGAAGCTGAACGTGGTATCACAATCACATCTGCTGCAACTACTGTGCCTTGGCAATATAGAGGTAATAAATACCAAATTAATATTATAGATACCCCTGGTCACGTTGATTTTACCGTGGAGGTAAATCGTTCATTACGTGTATTAGATGGTTTAGTTTTCTTATTTAGTGCTGTTGATGGTGTTGAGCCTCAATCAGAAACTAACTGGAGATTAGCTAATAATTATAACGTAGCTCGTTTAGGCTTCGTAAATAAAATGGATCGCTCTGGTGCTGATTTCTTAAACGTGGTAAAACAAGTTAAAGAAATGTTAGGTAGCAACGCAGTTCCTTTACAATTACCAATTGGTGCTGAAGATAGTTTCAAAGGTGTTGTTGATTTAATCAACTTCCGCGGAATGGTTTGGAATGAGCACGACAAAGGTATGACTTTCCAAGAAGTTCCTATTCCTGATGATATGATGGAAGATGCGTTAGCTTGGAGAGAAAAATTATTGGAAGCTGTTTCTGAGTATGATGACAAGTTAATGGAGAAATTCTTTGAAGATCCAACTAGCATATCAGAAAGAGAAATTTTAGATGCTTTACGCGCTGCAGTTATTGACATGAAAATTGTTCCAATGTTATGTGGTTCTTCTTTCAAAAATAAAGGAGTTCAAACCATGTTAGACTTAGTAATGGAATTATTACCTAGTCCGATGGATAAAGAAAGCGTAGTAGGTACTAATCCTGATACAAACGAAGAAGTTAGACGTAAACCTTCTTACGATGAGCCATTTGCAGCATTAGCATTTAAAATTGCTACAGATCCATTCGTAGGTCGCTTAGCTTTCATGCGTGCATATTCAGGTAAGTTAGATGCAGGTTCATATGTTTTGAATACCCGTAGTGGTAATAAAGAGCGTATTTCTCGTATCTTCCAAATGCATGCAAACAAACAAAATCCAATTGAAAGCTTAGGTGCGGGTGATATTGGAGCTGCGGTAGGATTTAAAGATATTAAAACTGGTGATACTTTATGTGATGAGAAATTCCCAATTGTTTTAGAAGCAATGGATTTCCCAGAGCCAGTAATTGGATTAGCTGTTGAGCCTAAAACTCAAGCTGATTCAGATAAATTAGGTATGGCTTTAGCTAAATTAGCTGAAGAAGATCCTACATTCAAAGTAAAAACTGACGAAGAAACAGGTCAAACTGTTATTTCTGGAATGGGTGAATTACACTTAGAAATTATTGTTGACCGTTTGAAACGTGAATTCAAAGTTGAGTGTAATCAAGGTGCTCCTCAAGTATCTTATAAAGAGACTATTACACAGGCAGTTACTCATAGAGAAACTTACAAAAAACAATCTGGTGGTAGAGGTAAATTTGCTGATATTCAGTTTGAATTAATCCCTGGAGACCCTGAAAAAGTAGGCTTAGAATTTGTGAACGAAATTGTTGGTGGTGCTATTCCAAAAGAATTTATCCCTTCAGTTGAAAAAGGCTTTAAAGGAGCTATGGCAAACGGTGTTTTAGCTGGTTATGCTGTAGAGAGTTTAAAAGTTCGTTTATTTGATGGTTCATTCCACGCAGTAGATTCGGATTCATTATCTTTCGAATTAGCAGCTAGAATGGGTTTCAAAGAGGCATCAAGAAAAGCCAAGCCAGTATTATTAGAGCCTATTATGAAATTAGAGGTATTAACCCCTGAAGAAAATATGGGTGATGTAATTGGTGACTTAAATAGAAGACGTGGTCAGTTAGAAGGTATGGACAGCAGAGCAGGTTCTCAAGTTGTTAAAGCAAAAGTACCTTTGGCAGAAATGTTTGGATACGTTACTCAATTAAGAACTTTATCATCTGGAAGAGCAACTTCTACAATGGAATTTAGCCATTATACCGAAGCTCCAAGAAATGTTCAGGATGAAATATTAGCAAAAATTAACGGAAAAGCATAAGCTTAATAATAATGGTGAGCCAAAAAATAAGAATTAAGTTAAAAAGTTTCGATTACAATCTAGTTGACAAGTCAGCAGAAAAAATCGTTAAGACTGTAAAAAGCACTGGTGCTATTGTTAGTGGTCCAATTCCACTTCCAACCCAAAAGAAAATTTATACAGTATTACGTTCGCCACACGTAAACAAAAAGGCAAGAGAACAATTTCAATTATGTTCTTACAAGAGAATCTTAGATATTTACAGTAGTACTGCAAAAACTGTTGATGCTCTTATGAAACTTGAGTTGCCAAGTGGCGTTGATGTTGAAATTAAAGTTTGATCAATTAATTAAAAGAATTTAGACAGATAAGATTATGTCAGGATTGATAGGTAGAAAAATAGGAATGACTAGCATCTTTAATCAAGATGGCAAGCAAATAGCTTGTACAGTGGTTGAAGTTGGTCCAAATGTTGTTACTCAGGTTAAAACTGTAGAAACAGATGGATACAGTGCTATTCAACTAGCGTATGGTGATGCAAAAGAAAAAAATACACCCGCTGCGTTAAAAGGTATATTCAAAAAAGCAAATACAACTCCAAAAAGAAAATTAGTTGAATTCAAAGGATTTGAAACTCCTTTAAATTTAGGTGATGTTTTGATGGCTGATTTATTTGAAGCAGGTGAGTTTGTTGATGTGGTTGGTACTTCAAAAGGAAAAGGTTTTCAAGGTGTTGTTAAACGTCACGGTTTTGGTGGTGTTGGTATGGCTACTCACGGTCAGCACGATCGTCAAAGAGCTCCAGGTTCTATTGGTGCATCATCAGATCCTTCTAAAGTATTCAAAGGAATGAGAATGGCCGGAAGAATGGGTGGCAATAGAGTGAAGAAAACAAATCTTCAAATTTTAAAAGTGTTGAAAGATCAGAATCTTTTGGTAATTAAAGGATCTATTCCTGGTGCTAAAGGTTCATTTATATTATTGGAGAAATAAGCAGATGGAATTAGCAATATTAAATACACAAGGTGCTGATACTGGCCGCAAAGTTGTTCTTAGCAAAGAAGTTTTTGGAATTGAACCTAACGACCATGCAATATACTTAGACGTTAAACAATTTTTAGCTAACCAACGCCAAGGTACTCACTCTTCTTTGGAGCGTAGTATGGTAAGTGGTTCTACTAAAAAATTGCATCGTCAAAAAGGTACAGGCGGATCTCGTAAAGGTAGTATAAAATCTGGAACTAGAGTAGGTGGTGCTCGTATTTTTGGACCGCAACCTAGAAACTACAGTTTCAAATTGAATAAAAAATTAAAGCAATTAGCTAGAATGTCGGCTTTTGCTTACAAAGCAAAAAACAATAATATTACTGTTTTAGAAAATTTCACTTTTGATTCTCCTAAAACAAAAAATTATGTTAGTGTTTTAAATAATCTTAAATTGAATAATGGTAAAACATTATTAGTTATGGCAGATTATAATGACTTCATTTACAAATCAAGCCGCAACTTATCAAATGCAAAAGTTGTTACTGTTGGTGATGTAAATACTTATGAAATTTTGGATGCTCAAAATGTAATTTTAGTTGAAAATTCGTTAGGAGCTATTGATAACCTTTTTAATAAAAATAAGTAATGAGCATTCTTAAAAAGCCACTTATCACTGAAAAGTTTAGTCGTCTTAGCGAAAAATTGAATCAGTTTGCTTTTATCGTTGAGAAAAAAGCTACAAAGCCTGAGATTATTAGCGAGATTGAAAAAATTTATAGCGTAAATGTTACTGGAATCAGTACTATGGTTTACGCAGGTAAAAATAAAACAAGATCTACTAAAAGAGGTCAATTCTCTGGCAGAAGAACAGCTTTCAAAAAAGCTATTGTTACACTTAAAGAAGATCAAAAAATTGACTTCTTCCAAAACGTTTAATAAACAAAATGGGAATTAGAAAATTTAACCCGATAACACCAGGCACACGTTTTAAGTCTGCTAATACATTTGAGGAGGTAACTGCTTCAAGTCCAGAAAAATCTTTAACGGTTTCGTTAATGAAATCTGGTGGTAGAAATAACACTGGTAAAATGACAATCCGCTACGTAGGTGGTGGTCATAAAAGAAAATATAGATTAGTTGATTTTAAAAGAACCAAACAAGGTGAAGCTACTGTATTAACAATTGAGTACGATCCAAATCGTTCAGCTCGTATTGCTTTAATTCAGTATGCAGATGGTGAAAAAAGTTATATTTTATCTCCCAAAAACCTTCAAGTTGGTCAGATAGTTCAGAGCGGTGCTGGTTCACCTCCTGAAATTGGTAATACTTTACCATTATCTGAAATTCCTTTAGGTTCTTTAATTCATAATATTGAAATGTTACCTGGTAGAGGTGGAAAATTAGTTCGCTCAGCTGGTTCATTTGCTCAATTGTTGAATAGAGATGGTCGTTATGCTATCATCAAATTAGCTTCTGGTGAAACCCGTATGATTTTAGTTGCTTGTTCAGCTACAATCGGTCAAGTTTCAAACCCAGATCACAACTTGGAAAGAAAAGGTAAAGCTGGTGCAAACAGATGGAGAGGCGTTCGCCCTCGTACTCGTCCAGTAGCTATGAATCCAGTTGATCATCCAATGGGTGGTGGTGAAGGTAGAGCTTCAGGAGGTCATCCTCGTTCTCGTAACGGTATGAAATCAAAAGGTTACAAAACCCGCACACCTAAAAAATATTCAAATAGATTTATCATCGAAAAGCGTAAGAAGTAATAGAATATGGCTCGTTCACTAAAAAAAGGTCCTTTCATTGATTTCAAACTTGAAAAAAAGGTTGATGCTATGAATGAGGCAAAGAAAAAATCTGTAATTAAAACTTGGAGTCGCAGATCAATGATATCTCCAGAATTTGTAGGACATACATTTGCTGTTCATAATGGCAATAAATTTATACCTGTTTATGTTACTGAAAATATGGTTGGTCATAAGCTAGGTGAATTTGCTCCTACACGTACATTTAAATCACATCCAGTTAAGAAAGATTAATAATGGAAGCAGTAGCAAAATTAAATAATTGTCCTACATCACCTCGTAAAATGAGGTTAGTTGTAGATTTGATACGTGGTAAAAGAGTTGAAGAAGCTTTCAATACTTTACGTTTCAATAATAAAAAAGAAAGTGCTCACCGCGTTGAAAAATTATTACGCAGTGCAATAGCAAATTGGGAACAAAAAAACGAAGGTTCACGTGCTGAAAACAACGAATTATATGTAAAAACTATTTTTGTTGATGGTGGTGCAATGATGAAACGTGTTTTACCTGCTCCTCAAGGACGTGCACATAGAATCCGTAAACGTTCTAACCATGTAACTTTAATAGTTGATAGCATGGTTGCTAATAATTCAGTAGAAACAACAAACGATAAAGAAAATTCTAAAGTATAATGGGACAAAAGGTAAATCCGATAGCATTACGTTTAGGCATAATCAGAGGCTGGGAAAGCAATTGGTTTGGTGGTAAAAATTTTGCCGAAAAATTAATTGAGGATGAGAAAATTAGAAAATACTTACGTGCTCGTATAGTAAAAGCAGGTATGTCTAAAATAGTTATTGAGCGTACAATTAAACGTATTATCATTACTATTCACACCTCACGTCCAGGAATTATTATTGGAAAAGGTGGAACCGAGGTTGATAAAATCAAGGAAGAAATCAAAAAATTAACTAAAAAAGACGTTGCAATCAATATATTTGAAATCAAACGTCCTGAGTTAGATGCGGTTTTAGTTGGCGAGCAAATTGCCAGTCAAATTGAAGCTCGTGTTTCATACAAAAGAGCATTAAAAGGTGCTATTTCTAATACAATGAAAATGGGTGCTGACGGTATCAAAGTTACAATCAGTGGTCGTTTAGGTGGAGCAGAGATGGCTCGTTCTGAATCATACAAAGAAGGAAGAACTCCTTTACATACTTTACGTTCTGATATTGATTACACAATTGCTGAAGCATTAACTGTGTATGGTAAAATTGGTATCAAAGTATGGATTTGCAAAGGCGAAGTTTATGGTAAAAGAGATTTATCTCCAAACCAAGGTGTAGCTGATACAAAAGGCCAAAACCAACGTCCTGACAGAAGAGGTGATAGAAGAGATGACAGAAGAGATAGTCGTGGCGGTGCAGGTAGAGGTGGCGATAGAAAGCCAAAAAGAGAAAAAAAATAAATTAGTTTTATCAATAATATTAAATAACTGTAAAAATGTTACAGCCCAAAAAAACAAAATTTAGGAAACAACAAAAAGGTAAAGTAAAAGGTAACGCCTCTAGAGGTTTTACTGTTGCCTTTGGTTCGTTTGGATTAAAAGCACTTGATACTTGCTTCTTAACTTCTAAGCAAATTGAAGCTGCTCGTGTTGCTTTAAATCGCTTCATGAAAAGAGAAGGTCAAGTTTGGATTAGAGTTTTCCCTGATAAACCGATGACTAGAAAACCAGCAGAGGTTCGTATGGGGAAAGGTAAAGGAGCTCCTGAATTTTGGGTAGCTGTTTGTAAGCCTGGTACAATTATATTTGAAGCAGAAGGTGTTCCAGTGGAAACAGCTAGAGAAGCAATGCGCTTAGCTGCTCAAAAGTTACCTGTAATCACCAAATTTATTGTTAAACCAGATTATAACGGAAACTAGTTATGAATAATAAAGAAATTAAAGAATTATCGGAAAAAGAATTGAATATTGCTTTAAAAGATGAGCGTTTGAATTTATCAAAACTATCTTTGCAAAATGCAGTTTCACCTATCGAAAATCCAAGATTGATAAACGAAAGCAAAAAAACTATTGCACGAATTCTTACTGAAAAAAGAGCTCGTCAGTTAGCTACTGCTTAATTATACTGTAACAAAATGGAAATAACAGCAGAGAATAGAAATTCACGTAAAGTTATTATTGGGAAAGTAGTAAGCAACAAAATGCAAAAAACAATTGTTGTTTCTGTAGAACGTAAAGTTATGCACCCAAAATACGGGAAATTCATAAAAATGACTTCTACTTTTAAAGCTCATGATGAGAAAAATGAAAGTAGCATGAACGATATCGTTAAATTAATGGAAACTAGACCATTAAGTAAAGATAAACGTTGGAGATTAGTAGAAATAGTAGAAAAAGCTAAATAATAAAATGATACAACAGGAATCAAGACTAAAAGTAGCCGATAATAGTGGAGCTCGCGAGGTATTATGTATCCGAGTTCTTGGTGGTACTGGTAGAAGATATGCTTCTGTAGGCGATAAAATTGTAGTTACAGTTAAGTCAGCTTTACCTTCAGGAGGAGTTAAAAAAGGTGCAGTTTCTAAAGCTGTTGTTGTTAGAACTAAAAAAGAAGTTCGTAGAGCTGATGGTTCTTACATTCGTTTTGACGATAATTCATGTGTATTATTAAATGCGCAAGATGAACCTCGTGCTACTCGTATATTTGGCCCAGTTGCACGTGAGTTAAGAGAAAAACAATTCATGAAAATTGTTTCATTAGCACCGGAGGTATTATAATCATGGAAAAAAACGTAAACAACAAAATTAAGTTACGTATCAAGAAAGATGATCGCGTAAAAGTTATTGCTGGTGATGATAAAGGTAAAACAGGTAAAGTTTTAGAAATTATTACTGCAAAAAATAAAGCTATAGTTGAAGGTATTAACATAGTTAGCCGTCATACTAAGCCTAATGCTCAAAATCAACAAGGTGGTATCATTAAAAAAGAATCACCTATCAGTATAAGTAATTTAGCTGTGTTAGATAATAATGGTGTTGCTTCAAAAATCGGTCGTAAGAAAGATGCTGAAGGAAAAACTGTTAGATTTTCAAAAAAATCGCAAGATATAATTAATTAAGAACATGACAACAACATACGTTCCTAGATTAAAACAAGACTATGATGCCAAGGTAAGACCTGCCATGATAGAAAAGTTTGGATATAAAAATGTAATGCAAGTACCTAAATTGGTAAAAATTTGTTTAAACCAAGGTGTGGGTGCTGCAGTATCAGATAAAAAAATAGTTGATCAAGCTTTACTTGAAATGACTGCTATTGCAGGTCAAAAAGCTGTTGGTACAAAATCTAAAAAAGATATTTCTAATTTTAAATTACGTAAAAATATTCCAATTGGGGCACGCGTAACATTAAGAGGTGTAAAAATGTATGAGTTTTTAGATAGATTAATTTCAGTTTCTTTACCTCGTGTTAGAGATTTCGCTGGTTTAAATGAAAAAGGTTTTGATAGCCGTGGTAATTATACAATGGGTATTACAGAACAAATCATTTTCCCTGAAATTGTAATTGAAAAAGTGAATAGAATCAACGGTATGGATATTACCTTTGTAACTACCGCTTCAACAGATGAAGAATGTCTTTCATTATTGAAAGAATTTGGTTTACCTTTCAAAAATCAAAATAAATAATTAACAAATGGCTAAAGAATCAGTAAAAGCTCGTCAACGTAAAAGAGAAAAGTTGAACGCTCAGTTCGCTGAAAAACGTAAAGCTCTTAAAGAAGCTGGTGATTATGCAGGTTTACAAAAATTACCTCGTAATTCCTCTCCAGTTCGTTTAAAAAACAGATGTAAATTAACAGGAAGACCAAAAGGTTACATGAGTGATTTCGGTATTTGCCGTAATCAATTCCGTGAACTTGCTTCTATGGGAAAAATACCTGGAGTTACTAAGGCTTCTTGGTAATTTAAAATAAATTTGCTAAAGGTGTATAAATAATTATATTTGCACCCCTTTATAAATTATAATTAACTTAGTTAGTAAGAGTGCCCTTGGCTTACTGCTAACAAGTACAACAAAAAACATAATGACAGATCCAATATCAGATTACTTAACAAGGTTGCGTAATGCTATTAAAGCAAATCATCGCATCGTAGAAATTCCTGCGTCTAACTTGAAAAAAGAAATTACAAGAGTTCTTTTTGAAAAAGGTTACATCTTAAATTACAAATTTGAGGACGTAGCAAATCATCAAGGTTCAATAAAAATTGCCTTAAAATATCATCCTATTACTAAATCATCTGCTATTAAAAAACTAGAACGTGTTAGTCGTCCTGGTTTAAGAAGATATGCAGGTATTGAAAATATGCCTAGAGTTATTAATGGCTTGGGTATTGCTGTTTTAACAACTTCTAAAGGTGTAATGACAGACAAAGAAGCTAGAAAACTAAATGTTGGTGGCGAAGTTTTATGTTACATTTATTAATCAATAGGAGAACAATTTCATGTCACGTATAGGAAAAGCCCCAATAAAATTACCAGCTGGTGTTGATTTTAAAATTAGCAACAGCAATTTAGTAACCGTTAAAGGTCCTAAAGGCGAATTACATCAACAAGTTGATGCAGATATTACAATTACTCTAAATGAAGGTGAGATATTGGTTACTAGACCAACCGATCACAAAAGACATAGAGCGTTACATGGTCTTTACAGATCATTAATAAATAATATGATAGTTGGTGTAACTCAAGGTTACACTAAAAAACAAGAATTAGTAGGTGTTGGTTACAAAGCAACTAACGAAGGAAACATTCTTGATTTAATATTAGGTTTCTCACATCATATTTACTTTGAAGTTCCAAAAGAAATTACTGTGAAAACTGAAACTGAAAAAGGTAAAAACCCAATCATTACCTTAGAAAGTGCCGATAAACAATTGATTGGTCAAGTAGCTGCAAAAATTCGTTCATTACGTACTCCAGAGCCTTACAAAGGTAAAGGTATCAAGTTCGTTGGTGAAGTTCTAAGAAGAAAAGCGGGTAAAACAGCATCTAAATAATAAAAGTTATGGCAACCAAAAAAGAATTACGCAGATCTAGAATAAAAAGAGGAATTCGTGGTCGTATCAAAGGTACTCCTGTTAAACCACGTTTATCTGTATTCCGTAGCAATAAAGCTATATATGCTCAAATTATTGATGATGTAGCAGGAAAGACTTTAGTGTCTTCTTCTTCACGTTCAATTACTGAGAAAGTTTGTAAAGTTGAATTATCAATTAGAGTTGGTAAAGAAATAGCACAAAAAGCAATATCATCTGGCATTACCGAAGTTGTTTTTGATAGAAATGGTTACTTATACCATGGTAGAATCAAAAGTTTAGCTGAAGGTGCACGCGAAGGAGGTTTAAAGTTTTAAATTGCTTTTATCATTTTATGTTGTTAACAGCATAAAGTAAAACAATAAATATTATGTCTACAGAAAATATAAAAAGAGTAAAATCAAGCGACATAGAGCTTAAAGAAAGAGTAGTGGCAATAAACCGTGTAGCAAAAGTTACAAAAGGTGGACGTACTTTTAGCTTTTCAGCTTTAGTTGTAGTTGGAGATGGAAATGGTGTTATTGGTTATGGTTTAGGTAAAGCTAATGAGGTAACTGATTCTATCAGCAAAGGTGTAGAAGACGCAAAAAAGAATTTAATGAAAGTTCCAGTGTTAAAAGGTACTATTCCTCACGAACAAACTGGAAAATACGGTGGAGGTAGAGTATTTTTAAAACCTGCTGCTCATGGTACTGGTGTAATTGCTGGTGGTGCTATGCGTGCTGTTCTAGAAAGTGCTGGTGTAACTGACGTGTTAGCAAAATCAAAAGGTTCATCTAACCCTCACAACGTGGTAAAAGCTACAGTTGATGCTTTATTAAATATGCGTGATGCATTTACTATTGCTAATACTCGTGGTATTTCAATGAAAAAAGTTTTTAATGGAGGAGAAGTGAACAATGGCTAAGGTAAAAATAACATACGTAAAAAGCATCATTGATAGACCTGAAGGTCAAAAACGTACTATTAAAGCTTTAGGTTTTTCTAAATTAAATCAATCTCGTGAGGTTGAAGGAACTCCTGCTGTATTAGGTATGATCAATAAAGTTGCTCATTTATTAAAAGTTGAAAACATTTAAAAAAATTAATCGATGAATTTACATAACTTAAAACCAGCAGCTGGTTCAGTTCATAAAGAAGGTAAAAGAGTAGGTAGAGGTGAAGGTAGTGGAAAAGGTGGAACTGCTGCACGTGGTCATAAGGGTGCTGGTTCTAGAAGCGGTACTAGCACTAAACGTGGTTTTGAAGGTGGTCAAATGCCTTTATACAGACGTTTACCTAAAATAGGATTTAAAAGTTTAAACAGAGTTGAATACGTTGGTATCAACTTAGATAGATTACAAATCATTGCTTCGGAAAAAAACTTAAAATCTATTGATTTTGATGTTTTAGTAGCAAATGGTGTTGTAAGTAAAAACGACCTAGTAAAAATATTAGGTAGAGGAGAAATTAGCATTGCAGTAGAAGTTAAAGCTCACGCTTTTTCAGCATCTGCTCAAAAAGCTATAGAAGCAGTTGGGGGTTCAATAGCTAAAATCTAACGCATGAAAAAATTACTTGATACATTAAAAAACATTTGGAAAATTGATGATTTAAGGTACAAACTTCAAATCACTTTTTGGTTATTACTTGTTTATCGAATTGGTAGCTACGTAACTTTACCTGGCATTGATCCTAATTCTTTAGATACAAAGCAAGCAGATGGTGGTTTATTTGGTATCATAAATATGTTTGCTGGTGGGGCTTTTGGTAGAGCGTCAATTTTCGCTCTAGGTATTATGCCATACATCAGTGCTTCAATTGTGGTTCAATTGTTATCCTTAGCTTTGCCTTCTTTCCAAAGAATGCAAAAAGAGGGTGAAGATGGTAGAAGAAAAATTAATCAAATTACTCGCTACTTAACTATTGCAATTACAGTTGTTCAATCTTACGGTTTTATCATCAACCTTAAGAATACAAATCCAAATGCTATCATCTCTCCAGATGTGGTATCAGATTTCATGTTTACTTTTAGTTCTATGATTATTTTAACCGCTAGCACTATGTTTGTTATGTGGTTAGGTGAAAGAATAACTGACAAAGGTATTGGAAATGGTATTTCACTAATCATTATGATTGGTATTATAGCTCGTTTACCAATAGCTTTCTGGGATGAATTTAACTTTAAATTATCAACTGGTGGTGGTGGATTGGTTATTTTTGTGATAGAGCTAGCTGCTTTATTTGCTGTAATTATGATCACTATTTTATTAGTGCAAGGTACAAGAAGAATTCCTGTTCAATATGCTAAGCGTATAGTTGGAAATAGACAATTTGGTGGTGTAAGACAATACATTCCTTTAAAGATAAATGCAGCTGGCGTTATGCCTATAATTTTCGCTCAAGCATTGATGTTTATTCCCGGATATATTGCTCAATTTGTTTCAAATGTTGAGGCAAATAGTTTCTTATCGTCTTTTGCTAATCCGTTATCATTTGCTTATAATATGACTTTTGGTTTATTAATTGTTTTGTTTACGTATTTCTATACTGCCATTTCAGTTAATGCGAATCAAATTTCGGATGATATGAAAAAGAATAATGGTTTTATTCCGGGTGTGAAGCCAGGTAAATCTACTGCTGACTTTATTGATAATGTTATGAGTAGAATTACTTTACCGGGTGCAATATTCTTAGCTTTTGTTGCTGTGTTACCTTCATTTGCTGGTGCATTTAATATCAATAGTCAATTTGCTCAATTCTATGGAGGAACTTCTTTACTAATTTTAGTAGGAGTAGTGCTAGATACTTTACAACAAATAGAAAGTCATTTATTAATGCGTCAGTATGATGGATTAATGAAAAGTGGTAAAATAAAAGGTAGAAGTGGAAGTAATACAGCGGCTTAATTAGTTGTTGATAAATTCAAATAAAATATTATTTTCGCAGCCCCAATAAAAAATGTCAAAACAATCAGTTATAAAACAAGACGGTATTATTGTTGAAGCTTTAAGTAATGCAATGTTTCGTGTTCAATTAGAAAATGGACATCAAATCATTGCACATATTTCTGGCAAAATGAGAATGCATTACATTAAAATTTTACCTGGTGATAAAATTGCATGTGAGATGAGTCCATACGATTTGACAAAAGGAAGAATTATTTATAGATACAAATAAAAAAATAAATAGAAGAAATGAAAGTAAGAGCTTCTGTAAAGAAACGCAGCGAGGATTGTGTAATTGTAAAACGTAAAGGTAGAGTTTACGTAATTAACAAAAAGAACCCAAAGTTTAAACAACGTCAAGGATAATAATAGAATATGGCTCGTATATCAGGTATAGATTTACCAAAAAATAAAAGAGGTGAAATAGGTTTAACCTATATTTACGGAATTGGACGTTCAACTGCTACGTTAATATTAAATTCTAACAATATTGACGTCAATAAAAAAGTAAGTGAATGGAGTGATGACGAATTAAGTGCTATTCGTAAACACATCACTGACTTCATTACAGTTGAGGGTGAGTTAAGATCAGAAAAACAATTGAATATTAAACGTTTGTTGGATATTGGTTGTTACCGTGGTCTTCGCCATCGTAAAGGTTTACCAGTTCGTGGACAAAGAACTAAAACTAATTCACGTACTAGAAAAGGTAAACGTAAAACAGTAGCAGGTAAAAAGAAAGTTACTAAATAATAAATAGCATAATAAGAAATAATGGCTACAAATAATAAAAAAGTTAGTAAAAAAAGAGTTGTTGTGATTGACACGCATGGTCAAGCTCATATTAAAGCTTCTTTTAATAATATAATTATCTCTATTACCAATGCAACTGGTCAAGTTGTATCGTGGGGTTCTGCCGGTAAAATGGGATTTAGAGGTTCTAAGAAAAATACTCCATACGCTGCTCAAACTGCTGCTTCAGAATGTGCTAAAGTTGCTGTAGATGCTGGTATGAAAAAAATTGATGTTTTTGTTAAAGGACCTGGAAGTGGAAGAGAAAGTGCTATTCGTACTTTACAAGCTAGTGGGTTAGAAGTTTTATCTATTAAAGATATTACTCCTCTACCTCACAACGGTTGTCGTCCTCCAAAAAGCAGAAGAGTATAATCATTTAAATAAGAATACAAAATGGCAAGATATATAGGTCCAAAAACCAAAATAGCAAGACGCTTTAAAGATCCGATTTTTGGAAGCGACAAATATTACGAAAAACGTAGTACTGTACCTCCTGGACAGCATGGTAATGCTAGAAGAAGAACTAAACAAACTGAGTATGCTATTCAGTTAGGCGAAAAACAAAAAGTAAAATATACTTATGGTGTTTTAGAACGTCAGTTCTATAAAATATTTGAAGAGGCTGTTAGACGTAAAGGTGTTACTGGTGAGAATTTGATTAAATTCTTAGAAGCACGTTTAGATAATACAGTTTATCGTTTAGGTATTGCTCCAACTAGAGCTGCTGCTCGTCAAATTGTTGGTCACAGACATGTTACGGTAAATGGTAAAGTTGTTAATATTTCTTCTTATACTTTAAAACCAGGTGATGTAATTGCTGTTAGAGAAAAATCTAAATCTGTAGAAGTTATTTCTTCTAGTTTAGCTAATTCTAATGCAAAACGTTTCAATTGGTTATCATGGGATAGTGCTTCAATGTCAGGTACTTTCTTAGCTTTACCTGAGCGTGATCAAGTTCCAGAAAATATCAAAGAACAATTAATTGTAGAGTTATACTCTAAATAGTAAATTAAAAAAAGAATATTATAAATGGCAATACTTGCTTTTCAAAAGCCTGACAAGGTTATCATGCATAAAGATACTGACTTTTTTGGTCAGTTCGAATTCCGTCCTCTTGAAAAAGGATACGGAGTTACTATTGGTAACTCTTTAAGAAGAATTTTATTGTCTTCACTCGAAGGTTACGCTATAACTTCAGTTAAAATTACCGGTGTTGATCATGAATTTTCTACTATAAAAGGTGTTATTGAAGATGTAACCGAGATAGTTCTAAATTTAAAACGAGTTCGTTTTAAACGTACTATGGATGGTGTAGATAACGAAAAAATTTACATTAACATTAAAGGACAAGAACAATTTACAGCTGGTGATATAGCAAAGCATACCAATGCTTACAAAATACTTAACCCTGAGTTAGTAATTTGCAACATGGAAAGTTTTGTTCATTTAGAAATTGAATTAGTTGTAGAAAAAGGTCGTGGATACTTACCTGCTGATGAAAATAGAAATAAAGATTCAGTTGTTGGTGTAATTCCAATTGACGCAATTTTTACTCCTATTATAAATGTAAAATTTTCTGTAGAAGATTATCGTGTTGAACAAAAAACTGATTACGAGAAATTAAATATTGAGATCAGTACCGATGGTTCAATTCATCCAGAGGAAGCTTTAAAAGAAGCTGCTAAAATATTAATTCAACATTTTATGTTATTCAGTGACGAATTAATAACTTTAGACACTCAAGTTAAAGAAGTTCCTCAAGAAGTTGATGAAAACCTTTTACATATCAGAAAGATTTTAAAAACTCCATTATCTGATTTAGATTTGTCAGTTCGTGCTTATAATTGTTTAAAGGCTGCTGATATTAAATCTCTTTCTGAATTAGTTAGTTTTGATATTGCTGATTTATTGAAATTTAGAAATTTCGGTAAGAAATCATTATCTGAATTAGAAGAATTAGTTCGTGATAAAGGTTTAACCTTTGGAATGGACGTAGCAAAATTTAAATTAAACGAAGACTAATCGTAGGGATACGATATAAATATTAAAAAAATGAGACACGGAAACAAACTTAATCATTTAGGTAGAACTGCACCTCACAGAAAAGCAATGTTGGCTAATATGGCTTCATCATTGATTTTGCATAAAAGAATTACTACAACTTTAGCTAAAGCTAAAGCATTAAGATTATATGCTGAGCCTTTAATAACTAAATCTAAAAATGACTCTACTCACAGCCGTAGAACAGTATTTTCATACTTAAAACAAGCTGAAGCTGTAAAAGAATTATTTGGACCAGTTGCTGCAAAAATTGCTGACAGACCAGGAGGATACTTAAGAATTTTAAAATTAATGAATCGCCAAGGTGATAACGCTGAAATGGCAATTATTGAATTAGTTGATTTCAATGAAGCAATGTTATCAATGAAAGCTGCTAAATCTACTGCTAAGAAAACTAGACGTGGTAGAACTAAAAAAGAAGATACAGTTGCAACAGAAACTGCTCCTTCTGCAGAATAGTTTTAATTAACGAAATTTAAGTCCTAATTATCAGTTTGATAGTTAGGACTTTTTTTTTTTCTTTTTTTTTTCAGAAATTTATTGTTATTTGTTTTTCATATTCATAGCATATGTTAAATACTACACTCATTTTTATTACAGCCTTTTTTATTGTTTTATTTGGTATTCCTTCCATTATAACGATAGCAAAACTAAAGGGTTTGTATGACTCACATAGTGATAGAAAATTGCATACAAGTAAAATTCCAAGGCTTGGTGGTTTAGCTATTTTTGCTTCATTTGCTATTTCTATTTGTCTATGGGGTGGGGCAGATATGCCACGATTGCAATATCTTTCTGCAGGTTTAATCATTTTGTTTTTCTCTGGTTTGAAAGATGATATAATCATGCTTTCGCCTATTAATAAGTTGATTATGCAAATTTTTTCAGCTACTTTGGTATGTGCAGTTGAGGGGTTGCGTATAACTAATTTTCAAGGTATATTTGGTATTTATGATGTGCCAGTTCTTGTTAGTATTCCAGTAAGTATGTTTACTTTAATTGTAATAACAAATGCCTTCAATTTAATTGACGGGGTAGATGGTTTGGCTGGGGGATTAGGATTTATTATTTCTTTATCGTATTCTATTTGGTTTTATTTAATTGGTGAGTATGCTTGGGCTTCTATTAGTTTTGCTCTTGCTGGTTCTATTTTTGGGTTTCTATTTTATAATTTTGCTCCTGCAAAAATTTTTATGGGTGATGCAGGTTCCCTTACCATTGGATTTTTAATTTCTGTATTTACCATTAAGTTCATTGAATTTGGTAATATTCCTCATTCGGCTGATTTAACCTTAAATACCGCACCAGTTTTAGCTATAGCAGTACTTATAGTTCCTTTGTACGATACACTACGTGTTTTTATTATTCGAATTTTAAATAAACAATCTCCTTTTAAAGCTGATAGAAACCACATCCATCACTGGTTGATAAAAATAGGTCTTTCTCACGCTCAAGTAAGTTTTACTCTATATGCTACCAACGTATTATTCATTACTGTGGCTTTTGTATTGCGTAAGAATGATATTTTATTATTGGGTTCAGTAATTGTTGGTATGGCTATTATTTTAGGCCAATTACCAGTTTATATTTATCGCCACATTATTACAGATATTGATGCCGATGCAAACGAAATTGAACAAGAAATAGAAGAGTTATTAGGTAAGCAAAATAAATAGATTTAATATTTATCTTTGTTTGATAGATGGGTGAGTGATGAGTTTTGAATTTAACATTTTTGCTTTAGTTTTATTAATAATTGGAAGTGCTAACTTGTTTTTAGCAGTTGTACTTTTTCAACGTATTGGTGGGGTTGTAAAGTGGTTCTCCACTTTAATGTTTTTTATATCCATTTGGAGTATAGCGTATGGGTTTGAATTGGCAAGTTCTGCTCTTGAGCAAATGCTATTTTTTATAAAAATCGAATACTTGGGTATTTCATTTTTACCAGCAATTTGGATTATTTTTGTAATAAAATTTATCAATAAAAATGAATGGTTATTGAAAGGTAATTTATTTCTAATATTACTTTTTCCTATTATTGATTTTTTGTTAGTTGTTACCAATAATTATCATTTTTTACATTATAAAACGATTGAACTCGATAATTCTGGTGCATTTCCTTTACTTTCCATAACGCCTGGTATAGCTTATATCATTCACACAGTATTCTTTTATTTTATGCTTATTCTAGGAATTTATCTTTTGGTAAATACTTTAAGAAAAGGCTATTTAATTTATAAGAAACAATATATCTCCATCATTTTTGCTGCTTTAATACCTTGGCTAGCCAATTTGGTTTATCTTTTAGGGTATAGGCCTTTTGGTCACATTGATTTAACTCCTTATGCTTTTATCATTACATCATCTACTATTGCATTTTCTTTATTAAGACACAGTTTATTTAACCTAATTCCAATAGCTAGAGAAAAAGTGATTGAGAATATGAGTGAAGGTGTTATTGTTATTGATTGGCAGTATCGAATTTTAGATGTGAATGCTATAGTTTTAAAGTTTTTAAATACAATAGACACTGCTATAATTGGAAAAAATATATTAGAAATTATTGAAGACAGTAACCTATTGAAAGATAAGTTACAATTGGCTAATGGTAAGCATTTTATATTAAATACACATAACCGTGTGTTTGATATTACTGTGAGTGAAATTAACCCAATGAAAGGTGTTTATAAAGGTAATTTACTAATATTTAGAGATATAACAGAAAGTGAGTTAGCCAAAGAAAAATTAGAAAAACAAACACAGCAGTTAGAGGAACTTAATAAACTGAAAGATAAATTGTTTTCAATTATAGCTCACGATTTAAAAGCGCCATTTGCTAGTTTAGTAAGCATGCTTCGAATTGTAAGTGAAGATGGACTTTCGCCTGAGGAATTTAAGCAATATTTACCCAAGTTGACAGAAAATGTTGATTACACATCTACCTTATTAGAAAATTTGCTTAATTGGTCAAAAAGCCAAATTGATGCTGTTAAAATAGTTGTGGAACCAATATTATTAAAGGATTTGGTTGATGCTGAAATAACTTTTTTTAACAAATTATCATCTGAAAAGAACATACAAATAATTAATAATATAGCAAGCGATTATTTATTAAATGCTGATAAAAATACTGTGCAATTGGTGTTTAGGAATTTATTTTCAAATGCAATTAAGTTTTGTAAATCTAACGATTCAATTATGGTTTCAACGCAAGTAATTAATGGCGAAGAAACTGTTGTTTTTAAAGATACAGGCATAGGTATGAGTGCCGATAAGGTAAAAAAACTATTTGGTGGGGAAACTTTTACTACGCTTGGCACTGATAATGAAAAAGGAACAGGTTTGGGTTTATTGCTTTGTAAAGATTTTTTAAATAAAACAGGTGGCAAAATACATGTAGAAAGTGAAGTAGGAGTAGGCACAACATTTTATATTCAATTTACAGGTAAATAAGTTTTTTTGATAGCATAATTTATTAAAATACTTGATTCTAGTCAATTGTTATTCAATTATTTGAATTCAAATTTGTGTGAACTAAAATTTACATAAAATGATTATTAATCAAATATATACAGGATGTTTGGCTCATGCAGCTTATTATATTGAAAGTAACGGAGAAGCAGCTATTTTTGATCCATTGCGTGAAGTTACTCCTTACTTGGATAGAGCTAAACACGATAACGCCAAAATAAAATATATTTTCGAAACACATTTTCATGCCGATTTTGTATCGGGACATATTGATTTAGCTAAAAAAGCCAATGCTATAATAGTTTATGGACCAACAGCAAAACCTAATTTTGGTGCCATTGTGGCCTTAGATAACCAAGTGTTTGAAGTAGGTGGGTGTAAAATAAAAGTAATTCATACTCCTGGACATACTTTGGAAAGTACTTGCTATTTATTGATTGATGAAAATAACCAAGAAAAAGGTTTAATAACTGGTGATACTTTATTTATAGGCGATGTGGGCAGGCCTGATTTGGCGCAACACGTTATTGCTGATTTAACTGAAGAAATTTTAGCGGGTCATTTATACGATTCGTTAAGGAATAAAATTATGCCATTGAGCGATGATTTGGTAATTTATCCAAACCATGGTGCTGGCAGTGCCTGCGGTAAAATGATGAGTAAAGAAACGGTTGACACCTTAGGAAATCAAAAGAAATTTAACTATGCTTTGAGGCCTGATATGAGTAAGCAAGAGTTTATAAAAGAAGTTTTAACAGGGTTAACCACTCCCCCAGCTTATTTTCCTAAAAATGTGTTGTTGAATATAAATGGCTACGAAAGTATAGATGACGTAATTAAAAGAGGTATGCAGCCTTTAACTATTTCGGCTTTCGAATTATTGGCAAAGCAAGATGATGTGCTGGTTTTAGATACACGAAACGCAAATGATTACAGTGAGGGAAGTGTGCCTTTAAGCATTAATATTGGCTTAGATAGCAACTTTGCTATGTGGGTTGGCGATTTGATAAGCGATATAAACCAAAAAATTATATTTGTAACTGATAAAGGCCGCGAAGAAGAAACCATTATAAGATTAGCGCGCGTTGGTTACGATAAAACCATTGGTTTTTTAGATGGAGGATTTAATATTTGGAAAAATAGTGGGCATGAATTTGATGTAATAAATCGAATTACGGCACAAGAATTTGAGCAAGTTTATAAAACAAAAGATACTTTGGTAATTGATGTTAGAAAAGCAAGCGAGTTTGAATCAAGCCATGTAATTGGTGCAATTAATGCACCTTTGGCTAAAATAAATAACCATTTGGCTGAGTTTCCTAAAGATAGACCATTTATTTTATACTGCGCTGGTGGTTATAGAAGCATGATAGCAGCTTCTATTTTAAAACAACGTGGTTGGAATAATTTTGTGGATGTATTAGGAGGATTTGGCGAAATTTCAAAAACAAGTGTTCCCAAAACCAATTATATTGCGCCTTTAACTTTATTATAAAAATGAAAATTATTAAATTTTTTACCACAGCCGTTATAGCGCTGTTTTTTGTTATCAATATATCATCTTGTCAAAATAATGCCAGTGGAGCTGGAGGAAAGCTAGATGTAAATGCATTTGAGCAAAATATCAATGCGGATAAAAATATTCAATTAATTGATGTAAGAACTCCAGGCGAATATGCCGAAGGTTTTATTGGAACTGCAAAAAACATTGATTGGAATGGCGATAACTTTGCCGCTGAAGCTGCCAAATTAGATAAAACCAAACCTGTGTATGTATATTGTTTAGCTGGAGGCCGAAGCGCAAGTGCAGCCAATAAATTGAAAGAAATGGGTTTTACCCAAGTATATGATTTAAAAGGAGGTATGAATGCTTGGCGCA
Source organism: uncultured Bifidobacterium sp. (assembly GCA_964529175.1). Lineage (GTDB taxonomy): Bacteria > Bacteroidota > Bacteroidia > UKL13-3 > UKL13-3 > JAAFJM01. Next base: position 241,786 of record CAZGVO010000003.1, on the reverse strand, counting down.
ATGCAGCTAAACCAATTTCAGTTACTGGAAATGAGCCAGTAAAACCTGCAACTACTGGCTTATCGTTAGCTGACCTAAATAAACAAATTGCCGATAATCAATTGGTTTTGGTTGATGTGTATGCACCATGGTGTGGACCTTGCAAAAAAATGGCACCGTACTTGGCCGAAATAGCCGAAGAGAAAAAAGATAAATTAACATTTATAAAAGTAAATGCTGATGAAAGCCAAGAAATAGTAAAAAATTTAAATGTAGAAGAGTTACCAACTCTTATTCTTTATAAAAATGGTAAACGTGTTTACACCAATATTGGTTTAATAACCAAAGCCGATTTATTAAAGGTTATTGAAAGTAATATGGTTAAATAGCAAATTGCTGATAATCAGTATAATATAAAGAAAGCTTGTTTTAGAAAAAACAAGCTTTCTTTATTTAAGAACTTTTTGGTTATGCTTTTTTGAAACGATGTTTCGATAAAGTTTTTAAAGCTAAAAAGCCACTTATAAAAATAAGTAATGCAGCTAAAAAGAAAGGTGCTCCTGGTAAAAAGAACAATGAATCTTTGGCCGTGGCATAAGCAAATAAATTATTCATTATAAGTGGGCCAATAATAGACGTAAGGCTTATTAAACTGGTTAAAGCTCCTTGTAATTCACCCTGTTCAGTTGGAGGAACTTGGTTCGATATTAAACCTTGGATAGCTGGGCCAGCTATTCCACCAAGGCAGTATGGAATTAAAAAAGCAAACATCATCCAATCCTTCCAAGCTAAGCCAAACAAAATTAAACCAATGGCATACAATAATAAACCTAAATAAATGGACTTGTTTTGACCCAATTTTGGGTTAATTACCCTAATTAAAAAACCTTGAACAATGGAAACCAAAACACCAACCACAGCTAGCGAATAGCCAACCATTTCTTCGTTCCAATTAAATTTGTATATGGTAAAATAGCTCCAGTTTGATTGTACAGCGTGCGAAGCAATATAAATTAGCACCAACGATGCTATTAAACCCGAAACTACAGGATATTTTTTTAGATGAGCCAACGACCCTATTGGATTAGCTCGTTTCCATTCAAACTTGCGTCTGTTTTCTTTTAACAACGATTCTGGTAATACAAAATAACCATAAAGTAAATTAAGCAAAGTTAAGCTCGCGGCCACTAAAAAAGGCATGCTTGGACCCCATTTAGCTGAAAGCCCACCAATTATTGGCCCTATAATAAAACCTAAACCAAAAGCAGCACCAATTAAACCAAAATTTTGAGCACGTTTTTCGGGTGTACTAATATCGGCTATATAAGCAGTAGCAGTGGTAAAACTTGCTCCCATTACACCAGCTATTAGCCTGCCTACAAATAACCATGTAATAGATGGAGCATAGGCGTGTAAAATATAATCTAATCCTAAACCTAAAAGCGAAAGTAGCAAAACAGGTCGTCTGCCAAATCTATCACTTAATCCGCCCAAAATTGGCGAAAACAAAAATTGCATAATTGCAAAGCAAAACACCAACCAACCGCCATAGCGAGAAGCTTCTGAAATACCTTCACCAGTTAGTTTTTCAATTAATTTTGGAACCACAGGAATAATAATTCCAAGTCCAATTACATCAACCAAAATGGTAATAAATATAAAGCCTAATGCTGCATTGCGTTTTACTGTCATTTTTATTGGGGTTTAAAACGCAAACATAATTTAAAATTGGGTATATAAAATAATAGTTAATTGTTTTTACAATAGAGGTAATAAATAGTTTTTATTAACTTACCAGCTTATTTTGTAAAAAAAATTAGCTCATTTACTAAATTATGAAAAAAACAGTATTAATTACAGGCTCATCGTCAGGAATAGGAAATGCTACAGCAAAATATTTTGCTCAAAATGGTTGGAACGTAGCTGCCACCATGCGAAATCCTGAAAAAGATGAAACTTTAAAACACTTACCAAATATAAAAACTTATGCCCTAGATGTTCTAAATGAGGCAAATATACAAAATATTGTTAATCAGGCTATTATCGATTTTGATAAAATAGATGTAATTGTAAATAATGCTGGTTATGGAGCAGTAGGTATTTTTGAAGCTGCTACTGCTGAACAAATAAAAAAACAATTTGATACCAATGTGTTTGGTGTAATGAATGTGATAAGAGCCATTTTGCCTCATTTTAGAGCAAATAAAAATGGTCATATTATCAATATTACTTCGGTTGGTGGCATTATTACTTTTCCAATTTACAGTGTTTACCATGGCACCAAATGGGCTTTGGAAGGTTTTGCAGAATCGTTATCGTTTGAACTAAAGCCATTTAATATCAAAGTAAAAAATGTGGAACCAGGAGCTATAAAAACCGATTTTTACAGTCGTTCGCAAGATTTATTAAAAAAAGATAGTTTAACCGATTACGATAATTATGCAGCTGTGGCCTTTAAAAATACACAACAAGCAGGAGCTAATGCACCTGGGCCAGAGGTAGTGGCTAAAGTAATTTTTAAAGCAGCTAATGATCATAATTTTAAATTACGATACCCGGTAGGAGGTGGCGCTCCAATATTGATTTTTTTACGCAGAATAATTCCATTAAGGTGGTTTAAAGCCATGGTGCGCTTGGTGGTAGAAAGAGGTTTGTAAACAAAAAAGCAGTTCAATTTGAACTGCTTTTTTGTGTCTTCATTTGTGGAAAATGAAAATGAACTTATGGTACAAAAATAAACCACATAGAACATAGAATTATAGTTTATAATCTATGTTTCTATTTGCTATGTGTTTCAATTTTTATTTATTAAGTGGTTTAAATTTTAATAAGCTTTTGCAAATAAAACTCTTTGAGTTGAAGGTTTTCCAGTTAACACACAAACTCCTTCTTCTTGCACATTATTTAAAGGCACACAACGAATAGTAGCTTTGCTAAGTTCTTTAATTTTTTCTTCGGTTTCGCCCGTTCCATCCCAATGCGCGCTTACAAAACCAGTTTTATTTTCAATGGCATCCATAAATTCATCCCAATTATTTACGGTATGAATATGTGAATCTCTATATTCCAATGCTTTGTTATAAACGCTATTTTGAATTTCTTCTAACAAATTGCTGATTGTTTCAGGCAAATTTTCTGCGCTTATAATTTCTTTGGTTTTGGTATCGCGTCTGGCAAGTTCTACATTGCCAGCAGCCACATCTCTTGGACCAATGGCTATGCGCAATGGCACCCCTTTAAGTTCGTAATCTGCAAATTTATAACCTGGCGACATATTATCTCTATCATCCAATTTTACTAAAATGCCTTTGGCTTTTAAGGCTGTAAAATATTCGCGGGCTTTATCTAAAACCAATGCTTTTTCGTCTTCTTTTTTACCAGTAATTGGAACAATTACAACTTGAATTGGCGCTAATTTTGGAGGTAATACCAATCCTTCGTCATCACTATGGCTCATAATTAATGCACCCATTAAACGGGTAGAAACGCCCCAGCTTGTAGCCCAAACGTAGTCTTTTACATTTTCTTTGCTTACAAATTTTACATCAAAAGCTTTGGCAAAGTTTTGACCTAAAAAGTGACTAGTTCCCATTTGCAATGCTTTTCCATCTTGCATCAATCCTTCAATACAAAAAGTTTCATCAGCTCCCGCAAAACGCTCGTTTTCAGTTTTTACCCCTTTTACCACAGGTACTGCCATGATGTTTTCAGCAAAATCGGCATAAACCTCAAGCATCTGACGAGTTTCAGCCAATGCTTCTTCTTTGGTGGCATGCGCTGTGTGACCTTCTTGCCATAAAAACTCAGCAGTACGTAAAAACAAACGCGTACGCATTTCCCAACGCACCACATTAGCCCATTGGTTAATTAAAATTGGTAAATCGCGGTAGCTTTGAATCCAATCGCGGTAAGTATTCCAAATTATAGCCTCACTAGTTGGGCGAACTATCAATTCTTCTTCCAATTTTGCTTCAGGGTCAACTATTAATTTTCCTTTATTATCAGGATCGGTTTTTAAACGATAATGGGTTACGATGGCACATTCTTTAGCAAAACCTTCTGCATTTTTTTCTTCAGCTTCGAATAAACTTTTGGGTACAAATAGCGGAAAATAAGCATTTTGATGACCAGTTTCTTTAAACCTTCTGTCTAGCTCAGCTTGCATTTTTTCCCAAATGGCATAACCATAGGGCTTAATTACCATACAGCCTTTTACTGCTGAGTGTTGCGCTAAATCTGCTTGTTCTACTAAATTATTATACCACGCTGAATAGTTTTCGCTGCGTTTTACTTTTTTAAATTCTGCCATAATTATTAATCGAGGCGCGAATGTAATAATGATTTTTGATTTTTGATGGATGATTTGTGAGAGGAGTGTTTGGAAATGAGAGTTGGGATTTGGAAAAGGGAAAATAGTGAATTTTTATTTTTTTGTTAAACTAGTTTTGTTTAAATTCATTTTTATAATAACCAATCAAATTGCACCAAATCCACTAAACAATTTTACAATTGGCATTAAAATATTTTGATTAATATTGAACCATGCAAATACAAGTTTTAAAACAACTTTATAGTTTTGAACTAGAAAATTTATTAAACGAAATAAACGCTTATTCAAATACCGAAAATCTTTGGATTATTGATAAAAATATAAAAAACTCAGGTGGGAATTTATGTTTACATTTAATTGGAAATATCAACCATTTTATTGGTTCTGTTATGCTTAAAACCAATTATGTACGTAATAGAGATGCTGAATTTGATAGTAAAAATATTTCGAAACAAGAGTTAGCCGAAATGGTAAAAGCTACCCAAGCATTAATTGCAAATGAGTTTGATAAAATAACAGAAGAAGATCTACAAAAAACTTTCCCTTTTGATTTTATGGGTGTTAATACCACTGGTTTTTACCTTACTCGCTTTTTGTGTCATTTAAGTTATCATTTGGGGCAAATTAATTACCACAGACGATTGTTAGATATTAATGCTTAAATACCTAACTTTCAATAAAAACTATTTGGTAGTTACATTTGTTTTACTATTTATTGAATTACTAATAGCCTTTTATGTTCACTATAAATTTATTAGACCTTATGTAGGTGATTTATTGGTAGTTATATTAATTTATACTTGCTGTAAATCGTTTTTAAAAGTATCTGTTAATCAAGGTGTTGTATTTGTACTGTCTTTTTCTTTTTTAATTGAAGCTTTACAATACATTCACTTTATTGAACTATTAGGATTACAAAATAATTTTTTAGCAAAAATAATTTTGGGCAATTCGTTTGCGTGGGTTGATTTTTTAGCCTATTTAGCTGGAATGTTATTAGTTTTGTTAACTGAAAAGGTAATGGTAAGCGCGAGGTGAAAATTTATTATTCAAGTATTTATGAAAAAAATATTATTTTATATAATGGCATTGGTGGCAATAATGGTTAATGCATGTAAAACACAAAAAATTACAGCACCCAAACCGCCTAATGTGCCAGTAGTTATTCCTCCTAAGCCTACATCTATAATTGGTTTGCCAATTCATATTAATGTAGCTGGTTTGGCAGCGTCAGTTAATAAAAAATTTCCATTAGAAGTTTATAAAGATGATAAGTTTGAAGACAATGGAAACGATAATTTAAAGCTAACTGTTTTAAAACGAACACCCTTTACGGTAAGTACTGCCAATAATGGTTTAAGTATTACTGCACCCTTACACATTGATTTTGTGTACAATATAAAAGTATTTGGTGGTTTTGAAAAACCTATTAGTCAATCGTTAAATTTAACAGTAGTATTTAATACTTCGCCAGTTATTGACCGCGATTGGAATTTAAACTTAAACAGCAAAGGAAAAATTTTATGGGACGATTTACCTGTAATTAACCTTGGGCTAACAACTTTAGATTTGCCTAAACTTTTTGGCGCTATTATTCAAGGGCAGGTTAATAAAATGGCTACTAAAATTGACCAAGAAGTTCCTAAAAATGTAGATATTAAAAAAATGGTTGGCGACTCATGGAAAACCTTGGCAGAACCATTTTTAATCGACTCGGCTTACAAAGCGTGGTTGTTACTAAATCCTAAAAATATTTTTATAACTCCAATTACTTATACTCCAGATGAAATGCAAATAAAGCTTGGTGTATCAAGTATTGTAGAAGTAATATCGGGTTATAAGCCTAAAAACGATTCGTTTAATGTAAATTTACCCCCATTGCGCCAAGTAAGTAACTTTAGCGATGATGTAAAAATAAATTTAAATGCTGCCATTGCTTTTGATCAAATAAACGAAACGCTTACCAAACAATTTGCCGATAAACCAATGGTATTAGAGGGCAGCGAGTATAAAATAAATATAAATGAGGCTAAAGCCTTTCCGTATGGTAATAAAATAATGATAGCCATTGATTTAGATGGTAAAGTGCAAAAAGGGAAATTAGGGAAAAACATAAAAGGAATAGTTTATGCTACAGGTGTTCCAGTTTATAATCCAAGTAATAAGTCAATAGAAATAAGGCAATTTGACTTTGATTTAAAAACCCGCGATATTTTGGTTAAAAGTGCAGCTTGGTTGGTTAACTCAAAAAAATTTAGAGAAAACATGGAAAAGCAAATGGTGTTTTCAATAGCCGATCAATTAAACCAAGCCATCAAAACATCGAACGAGGCCATTAATAAACAATGGTCTACATCAATTGATGTAAATGGTGTTATAAAAAATATTGAACCAGCAAATATTTATATATTACCAAATTCGTTAAATATAAATATTATAACCCAAGGAAATTTAAAAGTGGTAATGAAAGGCTTTTAAAATTGTAAAAACTTAAAAATAAATAAAATAGTATATATTTGATTTAAAGTTGGTTGTGAAAATTGGTTTTAAAAGCCTGCAACTAATTATTAAAATTAATAGACTTGTAAACAAAAAAATAAATTCATATATGGTAAAACAACTACATCAACTTAAAAAACTATTTACTAAAGCAATATGCTTAGTAATGGTTCTAACGGGAGTTAGTAATTTTAGTGAGGTAAATGCCCAAGCACTTACTGGTACTAAAACAATTCCTGGTTCGTATTCTTCTATTCAAGCCGCAGTGGCCGATTTAAACACCAATGGTGTTGGAACTGGTGGCGTAATTTTTAACATTACAGCTGGTTACACAGAAACTTTAACTACACCAATAGTATTAACAGCTACAGGTACTGCATTAAATCAAATCATTTTTCAAAAAGATCCTTTGTTTACTGGCGCTAATCCTTTAATTACGGCATATACAGGTACGTTATTAGCATCTTCAACTGCAAGCATAGATGCAATATGGAGTTTTTCTGGATCTGATTATGTAACTATTGATGGAATTGATTTATTGGATCCTGCTACAAACACAACAGCAACTACACAAATGGAAGTTGGTTATGGTTTTTACAAAGTTAGCGCAACCAATGGAGCTAACAACAATACCGTACAAAATTGTGTGATTACATTAAACAGAAATAATGTAACAGCAGTTGCCTCTGGGCCAAGAGCAAATGCTACAGGTTCAGTTGGAATTGAAGTTATTAATTCTACCAACACCGCAGTTGGAACAGCAATTACAGTTACTGCTGCTTCGGGAGCAAGTTCAAATAATAAGTTTTATACCAATACCATTCAAAATGTTAATTTTGGAATAGTTTTAAGTGGTTATGCCGCTCCAAGTCCATACACTTTAGCCGATTTAAATAACGATATTGGGGGTTCTTCTAATGCTACAGGTAATAATATTATTAATTTTGGAGGTGGGGTAGGAGCTACTTCTCAGTGTGGGGCTGTGTTAATTAATAACCAATGGAGTTTCAATATTTCGTATAACATTGTAAATAATAATACAGGAATAGGTGTTAATCATCCTGCTACTAACAGAGGTATCTGGTTGTTTGCTTCATCGGTTGGAGCAAGTGCTAATATTAATAACAATACAATTACAATTGCCACTGGAAGTTCAACCACTGCAAATAATTGGAATATTGATTTAGAAATGGCACAGAGCGGTGCTAATGGAAATGTAATCAATGTAAATAATAATAGATTAATAAACTGTACACATCTTGTAGCTAGTACTACCACCGTTCCATATACGGCTATTTGGTTAAATACAGCTGCAAGTACTGTTAATGTTAACAATAACTATATATATGGTTTTACATACAATGGTACTCAAATTTCTAATTGTATTTTAAGTCAATTAGCAGGTATAAGTACGTTAAACATTAATAATAATATAATCGATTCCACAGTTTTAGGAGGAGCAGGCACTGGAACACATTATAATATAGGAATAACTACTGCTCCAGCTACTGCATTAAATATAAATGGCAATACGGTTACTAGAACTAATTTAAACGCGACAGGAACAGGAACCAAAACCTTGTATAATATTTATTGCTCAGCAGCCACACCTACCATTAATTTAAATGATAATTTGGTGGATAGCGTTACTCGTAACGGAACCTCAGGAGGAACTACTATTGGTATTTATCATACTGGCGGAACAAGTGGAACTACAACAGTTAATGTCAGAAGAAATGTTGTAAGAAACATGAGTATTAGCGGAAGTGGAACAGCCTCTACCTTGTATGGTATTCAAGTTAGTACCGGAACTATAATTTGTGATAGTAATAATGTGTTTAATTTGTCGTGTTTAAAAACAACTGGAACAGGCGCACTATATGGAATTTATGATGTTTCTTCTCCAACGGTAGAAACTTACTCTAATAATAAAATTTACAATCTAACTCATTTTGGAACAGGTGTTGTATCTGGATTAATTACTAATACCGTAACAGGTACAAGGTTAGTTAATAATAATGTTATTTATTCTTTAGTAGGTAATGGTGGTAATATTACAGGAATGACCATGACAACTAGTTCCCCAACCATTACTAGAAATAGAATTTACAGCTTAAGAAGTAATGGAACAACCACAGGAACTGTATTTGGTATTTCGCTTACATCGTTAGGAACATCTGGTTTTGCTAATATTGCTAATAATTTAATTGATAGTTTAGTAGCACCTAACTATAGTGGAACTACCGATGCTATTAGGGGTATTAGTTCAACTATTACAACCTCTACCTCAAATTTAAGAATTTATTACAATACCATTAGGTTAAGCGCCACTTCTAGTGGAGCTAATTTCTCTTCATCAGCAGTATTTTTTACAGGGGGTACTACAGCTACCACAGCTGCCCTTGATTTAAGAAATAATATTTTAATTAATAATTGTATTCCTAACGGAACAGGAAATGCTGTAGCTTTAAGAAATTCAACAACAGGAATTAGTAATTATGCAAGTACATCAAATAATAATTTATTTTATGCCGGTGTACCAAGTGCAGCTAATTTAATTTACCATGATGGAACAACTGGAGACCAAACTATTACTGCATTTAAAACTAGGTTAGCTACTTTTGAACAAGCATCTATTACAGAGAATCCTACATTTATTAGTTTAAATGGTGCTTCTCCTGATTATTTGCATTTAGATTTATTAACACCAACACGTTGTGAAAGTGGTGCGGCTAACATTGCTGGCTTTGCCACTGATGCTGATAATGTAATCCGTCAAGGAAATGTAGGTTATGGGGGAACTGGATCAGCTCCAGATATTGGTGCTGATGAAGGTGAATTTATAGGTATTCCTATGGTAATAGATTCAATAATGGTTGATCAAATTACTGCTGCTGCACCTTTAAATTCAACTAACCAGAACATTGTAGCTGTAAGAGTTTACACTTCAAATAGCTTCAATGCTTTAAATTTAACATCTTTAAAATTAAATACTTCAGGAACAACTAATGTTAATGATATACAAAATGCAAGGGTGTATTTTACAGGAAATAATCCTGTTTTTGCAGCTACTAATCAATTTGGATCAACAATAGCCGCGCCTAATGGTACTTTTTATGTTTCTGGTTCAAGATTATTGAACACAGGAGTGAATTACTTTTGGGTTACTTATGATGTAAAAAGTACTGCTACAACTAACAATTTTATGGATGTTAGGGTAGATAGTTTGGTGATTGGTGGAAATAATACAGCACCAGTAAATGGTGATCCGGTTGGATCAAGAAAGATATTAGGACCTTTAGCAGGTAACTATAATATTGGTGTTGGACAAACTTACCCAACCATTACTGCTGCTGTAAATGATTTATCATCTTTAGGTGTTTCTGGCCCAATTACTTTTGTGTTAAAGGATGCCTTGTATAACACAGCTTCCGGTGAGGTATTTCCAATTGTATTTAATAATTATAACAACTCTTCAAGTATTAATACTGTAACTATCCGTCCTGATATTGGTATTATTTCACGTATTGAAAGTTCAAATAGTACTGCAACTTTTGATTTGAACGGTATATCAAATTTAACTATCGATGGTAGACAAGGGGGAACTGGAATATTTACTTCTGGTAACAATTTAACTATAGCTAATACAAATGTTAATGGACCGGTAATTCGCTTTATTAACGAAGCTTCTTCAAATCGCATTTTATATACTGATTTACGTTCAAATAATATTGTTGCTCCAGGAACAATTGGAGCCGGTGTTGTAAATTTTGGAACAACTACAGGTGTTAATGGAAACGACAATAATATTATTCGTTACTGCGATATTCATGAAGATGGAGTTGGAAATCCTACTATTGGAATTTCATCTATTGGTTCAGCAACCACAGTTGCAGCTAATAATGATGGCAATATCATTGATAGTTGTAATATTTATAATTATTTTCACCCAACCATTGCTACAGCGGGAATTTATGTTGGTGCAAATAATGGTTCATGGATAATTAATGCCAACAGAATGTACCAAACAGCTACTATAACCACAACTGGAACCCAAACACATCGTGCAATGTGGATTACCCCAAACACTGCTTCATTAACATCAGCAAGTGGTTTTGTAATTACTAATAATTTTATTGGGGGCAATTCATCTGCAGGTACTGGAACGTATACCATGACTGGTACTACACTTTACCAATTTATGGGAATGGATATTTCAGTAGGTATTGGAACAGCTACATCCGTTCAGAATAACACCATTACCAATATGGCTATTACAGGAGGCTTTACAGGTAATAATGTTTACGGTATAAATGTAGCAAATGGTAATGTAAATGTTGGTACTATTACAGGAAACTTAATTGGATCAACTACTACTAATGGTGCAATTACGTTTACTACCACAGCGGCTAATGGGTCTATGATAGCATTACGTTCAGGAGCAGGTGGAACTATTAATTTTTCAAATAATACTATATCTGGAATTGATTTAATTGGTAATGCTACTACTGTTTCAAGCGGATTTAATGGAATAGCAGGTTCTGGAGGGTCAAATATTATTATTAATAACAATACAATTGGTAGTACTACCTTAGCAAACAGTATTAATATTACAACTTCATCTGCAACGGCTACTGTAGCATCTGCTTTCAGAGGAATTATTTGTAACAGTACAACTACTGGTGTAGTAAATACCATAACTAATAATATTGTGGCGAATTTAAATACCAACTACTCTGCTACTGGAACTCAAGCTACCTCATTGGTTGGGATAGCAGTAACAACAGGAACTAGCACAGTTACAGGTAATATTATTAGAAACTTAACTACTGCCACGCAAACAACAGCGGGTGGAAGCACAAGTGCTATTGTTGGAATAGCTTATACTTCTACCACAGCGCCAGCTTTAATTAGTGGAAATAGTATCAATAACTTAGTTTTAACAGGTACTTCAACAAGTGCTGCTGTTCAATGTGAAGGCTTGTTTTATGGCGGACCAACATCAGGTACCAACATTATAAGTAAAAACAATATTCATAGTTTATCATTAAATGCGGTAAATCCAGCTGTATTTTTAACAGCGATGGATATTGGTTCAGGCTTAGTTACCATTTCTAATAATATGATTCGTTTGGGTTATGATTCATTGGGCAACTCTATTTCAGCACCATGTGTTTTTAGAGGTATTTCAAAAAATGTAGCTATTACCAATGTATATTTTAATAGCATTTATATAGGAGGAACAGGAGTTGGAACAACAGCTACAAACACATTTGCTTTTCAACGCACAGCTTCGGCAACTTCTGATGATGTAAGAAATAATATTTTCGTAAATGCTAGGTCTAACTCATCTACTGGAGGAAAACATTATCAAGTCTTTTTAATTAATAATACCACTATCACCCTAAATAATAATATTTATTTTGGTGGTGGAACTGGATCTGTTTTTGGTACATTAAATAATGGAACTTCTGATGTGCTTAACTATTCTTTAGGATGGGTTTCATCTGACCTTAGCAGTGGAGTGGCTGATCCACAGTTTGTTAATGCAGGAGGGTCGGCTCAAACAGGTGATTTGCATATTAGCTCATCGTTGGCAACTCCTATTGAAGCTAACGGTGCACTTATTTCAAGTATTACCGATGATATTGATGGCGACTTAAGAAGTGGGCTTTCGCCAACAGATATAGGTGCAGATGCTGGAAACTTTATTTCATTAGATATTTTTGCACCAGTAATCAGTGCTCCTGTAGCTAGCAATACATCTTCTACAGGTGATAGAATATTAAGTATAAATATTTCTGATGCAACTGGAATTCCAAATACGCTAGGAAATGAGCCTAAAGTTTATTTTAAAAAATCGTTTATAGGAACTTATAATTCAGCTAGTGCTGCAAGAATAAGTGGTAATGCACAAAATGGACAATGGAATTTTACTATTGCAGCTTCAACTATGGGTGGTTTATCTATTGGGGATTCTGTATATTTTTACTTGGTAGCTCAAGATTCTTCATTTGGTAATAATTTATCATCATTGCCTGCTGGTGCTATAGGTAGTAATGTAAATAGTATCACTACGCCACCTACAACTTTGTTCTCATACAGAATTGTACCAGGTTTAAGCGGAACCGTTAATGTTGGTAACGGACAAACCTATACTTCATTAACAGGAGTTGGAGGTTTATTTGAAGCAATAAATAATGGTTCTTTAAACGGAAATTTAACAGCAACAATTACTAGCGATTTATTAGAAACAGGTGTTAATGGAATTAATCAAATCAATGAAACGGGTGTAGGCAATTATACTTTTTCGATAATTCCTGATACCGCAACAGAAAGACTAATTGCAGGTTCATTTGCTGGTGGATTGATTCGATTAAATGGTGCTGATAGGGTTAAAATTGATGGAAGATTTGCCGGAAGTGGAAGATACTTAAGAATTAGAAACAGATCATTAGCTGGACATGCAATTACTTTGTTAAATGATGCTAAATTAGATACCATTTCATTCTGTAATGTGGAGAGTGTAAATAATACAGTAGGTACAATTACTTTTTCTACTTCAAATGTAGTTGGTGGATTTGGAAATGATTCGAACGCTATCGTGAATTGTATCATTAGAGACACGCTAGGCACCATTGCAACAAGCAATATTCCAAACACTGGATTATTTAGTCAAGGTACCACAGGCATAGGTAATGATTACAATACTTTTAGTAATAATGAAATTTTTAATTTTGGATATAATGGTGTAAATTTAAGTACAACCGCAGGCGATTTTTGGAATATTTCAAATAATAGTTTTTATCAAACTATTACCAAAAATCAAGGAATGATTGTTATGCAAATTGATGGTGGTACAGGTCATAATTTTACTGGAAATAATTTTGGTGGTTCAAATGCGATTAGAAGTGGAACTCCATTTACATCATCATCATCATTGACTGGTTTTAGAATTAATAATACAGTTACCAATACACAAATTAATAATAATATTTTTTCAAATTTTGCTAGCGTTGGTTCAGTTAATTTAATAGCCGTTTCGGCAGGAACGGTAAATATAAATAACAATACTTTTGGTGGTGCTGCTCAACCGTACGATACAATTCAAAATGGATTTGATAACGGAATAATTAATGTTTCTGGTGGAACAGTAAATATTACCAATAATTTAATTGGAAACGTGAATTATTATGACAATTCAGGGGATAGAAATTGTGGAATCACGGTTACAGGAGGAACGGTAAATGCAATAAACAATACTATTCGAGATATTCGTTCCAATTCAACAAGTACTGGATTTTTGTATCTACCAATGGGTGTTTGGATTAACGGTGGTATTAACCATAATTTTGAGAATAATACCATTTATAATATTGTAAGTACAAATACTGGAACAACTGCTTATCCAGCTGCTGGAATAACTATTCTTAGTGGAACAAATGTAACCATTCAAAGAAATAGAATTTATAATGTTTGGGGAATTGGAACAGGTACTGGTGCAAGTTCAAATCAAGTTTACGGGATTTATAATTCAACAACAGGAAATTCAATTGTTCGCAATAACCAAATTAGCATTGGCAATAATACCATTGGCGAAACCCGTGTTTATGGTATTCAAGATGTGGCTGCTAGTGGCACAAATAGTTATTTGAATAATACTATTTTTATAAATGGTACCACTGTAGGTGGTTCAAACAATTCTTATTGCTTACAACGCACTGGATTGGTAAACATAAGTAGTTTTAATAATGTGTTTTTCAATAAAAGAACAACCACAGGAACAGGAAGCAATTACACCACAGGTTCTAATTCATTAACAGGAATTGCACCTAATACTACCAATTATAATTTGTATTTGGCTAATGATACAACTAAATTAGCGGAAGGACCAACTGGTTTTCCAAATAGTGTTTCTATTTTTAATACTTTGTATACTGGTGCAAATACTTATTCATCAAATTGGTATGAGCTTACCTCAAATTTACCTGCACAAAATTTATTTATAGATACTTTAGTCGGTAATTTAGGAATAGTAACTACCAATTCTGCCTCGTGGTATGTGCATGGAAAAGGTTTGGCATTAAGTAATGTTACCAACGATTATAACAATACCACACGTTCAACAACTATTTTAGGTGGCGCTGTTGATATAGGTTCAGTTGAATTTACAACATCAACCACTCCAATAGCAGCAACCGCCAATGCAGCTCCTGCATTAAATACCACTACTACATACACATTTGCAGGCCGTCAAGTTGCAAGTATTAACTGGGGTTCAGTTGGAACGGTTCCTAGTGCTTTAAATGTATTGTATTATTCAGGCATCAATGCGCCAAATTTAATAAGTGGAAGTACCAGATACAACTCTTATTATAATATTGTACCTAATGGTGGTTCAGGGTTCAATTATGGTATTTCATTAATTGCAGATTCAGCACAGTTTGGCACTGTTTCAGGCAATAATAATACTAGAATAGCTCGTTATACAGGAATAAACTGGAATTTAATTACAGCTTCTAATTCAAGTGCTATTACTGGGACTATGCAATCGGTAAGTGCCAATCAAAATGTGTTTGGAATATTTACAGGTACCAATGGTGCTTCTAATCCTTTGCCTGTTAAGTTAATTGCATTAACTGCTTCAGCTAAAAATAACAATGTTTTAGTTTCATGGACTACCGCTAGCGAAGAAAACAATAAAGGTTTTGAAGTAGAAAGTTCAATTGATGGTAAAAACTTTAAATACTTAGGTTTTGTTAAAGGTGCTGTTAATAGCAATACTATATCAAACTATAATTTAGTAGATGCCAATGCTTTTGTAAACAATGCTAGCAATGTAATTTACTATAGACTAAAACAATTGGACTTAGATGGTCAATTCACTTATTCAAAAGTGGTGTCTGTTAATAATGATAGCAAAACTGAAAACGTATTTGAGGTTTTCCCTAATCCATTTAATACAGAGTTTAACATCGTAGTTAACGCTACAGAAGCAGGTAATGCTGCTGTTGAAACTATTGATTTACAAGGTAAAGTATTAGTAAGCAAAAGCTTTAATACTGTTAATGGTTTAAATACTTTAAATATGAATGATTTACCTAATTTAAATGCAGGTATTTACGTAGTTAAAGTTACAGTTAATGGACAAACATTTGTTCATAAATTAGTTAAAAACTAATATTAGCTGTAAGCATAATAAAAAGGGGCTGTTTCAATTGAAACAGCCCCTTTTTTATGATAAAGAAATAAAATTATTGGTATAAATGGTGTTCGTCTATAAATTCTTTAACAACTTTTGGTACCAAATACCTGATTGATTTACCTGCTTGTAAAGTTTCTCTAATATAAGTAGATGAAATATTGAGCAAAGGAACTTCGTATAAACTAATTTTTTTGTGGTTGGCTAATAATGGATTTTCATGAAATCCAGCCCTACGGTAAACGAATAGCTGATAGTTTTCTAAAATGCTTTCGTAGTTTTTCCATAAATGAAAACTCTGCAAATTATCGCCACCAATAATAGGTGTAAATTGGTGTTCAGAATATTTTTCGGCAAGCGTTGTTAGGGTCAAATAAGTGTAATTAGGTTTGGGCATTCCAAATTCAATATCGCATGCTTCAAATCTGTTATCATCGGCTATGGCCATTTCTATCATTTTTAACCGCAAATTTTCATCAAGCAATTCATCGTTTACTTTAAATGGATTTTGCGGACTTACCACAAACCAAATTTTATCCAACTCGGTATATTCTACCATGTAATTGGCTATTAATAAATGCCCTGTATGAATGGGATTAAACGACCCAAATAACAAACCTATTTTCATTTTTTATTTTGCTATAAAATCATTTACTAATTGCTCTGCTTTTCGCAATGCTTCAGGTAGGTTTTCGTTTAATAACACAGTTTCAAACTTATTTTCGTAAGCCAATTCCAAAACAGCTTTACCAATTCTAACTTGCAAGGTTTCTTCCGTTTCGGTAGAGCGTTCTTTTAACCTTTGTGCTAAAATTTCCACACTTGGTGGTTTTACAAAAATGGCCAAGGCTTTTTCTTCAAAGTGTTTTTTTAGGTTTAATCCACCCACTACATCTACATCAAAAATCACCACTTTACCTTCTGCCCAAATCCTGTCAATTTCCGATTTTAAAGTACCGTAAAAATTACCTCCATAAACTTCTTCGTATTCTAAAAACTCACCATGAACCAGTTTGTTTTTAAAATCTTCGTGTGTTAAAAAATAATAATCTTTACCATGCACCTCATTGGCTCTTTGTGCGCGTGTACAAGCCGATACCGAAAAGGCCAATTGCTTATTTACACTTAATAAATGTTTTACAATGGTGGTTTTTCCGCTGCCACTTGGCGCACAAAATATAATTACTTTATTCATTTTATTCTTTTTATTTCCCGCAGATTTCGCTGATAATCGCAGAAATCTTTATAATTAATTTCTGTGAAATCTGTATAATCAGTGGCTGATCTAATTAGCAAATATTATTGATTTGTTCCTTAATTTTTTCTAATTCATCTTTCATTTCTACCACCAATCGCTGCATATTACTATCGTTACTTTTGCTACCAATGGTATTGATTTCGCGGCCCATTTCCTGAGCAATAAAACCTAATTTTTTACCATTGGTTTCTTGTTTTAAAGTTTCTAAAAAGAAAGTGCAATGCTCTGTTAACCTCGATTTTTCCTCGTTAATATCTAGTTTTTCAATATAATAAATCAGCTCTTGTTCAAAACGGTTTTTATCAATCAAATCGGTTTGTAAGCTACTTAACTCTTTAGCTATTTTAGCCCTTACATTTTCAATTCTTGCAGTTTCAAAAGGTGCTAAAGCAATCAACTTGTTTTGAATACTTTGGCATAAATTAGTCAATTCAGTGGCTAAAATTTCACCTTCACGTGTTCTAAATTTATTAAACTCAACTAAGGCATTGTTAACAGTATTCACAATTATTTTCCAATCATCTTCATTGGTGCCTTCATCTTCTTTACTCTGAATAATTCCAGGGAAATCAAAAATTGATTTAAATAGGTGATTACTAGGCATATTGCTTTCAGCGGCAAGAATGTTTATTTGGGTTAAATAAAATTTTGCAACATCTTGATTGATAGGTAAATATGAATCGTTGGTGTTTTTACTTGTAATATTGATACTTATGCTAATACTACCTCTTTCTAGCTTTTTCGATAAATCATTGCGCAGCTCCAACTCCTTGTTTTGCAAATTGCGAGGCATACGAATATTAATATCTAAAAACTTACCATTTAAAGCTTTAATATCTACTTTGCATAAAAATTGGTCTGTATCGGTTTCAGCTTGCCCAAAACCCGTCATTGATTTTATCATATTTTTCAAAAAAAAGAAGGCGAAAGTAGGGTAAAATTATGAATGTTGAATGATGAATTTTGAATGGTGAACACTGAGCTTGTCGAAGTGTTGTTTCATAATTAATCCTCTTTTTAAAAATTTCTGTGTAATCCGTGCAATCTGTGGCTAATTGTAATTATCTATCTTATATTTGCCTTTCATGAAATCAATAATTTTTGTAGCCCTTGGAGGTGCTTTGGGAGCGGTTTTGCGCTATTTGTTTTCTGTATTGTTAAAAGATTACACCCAAGTACAGTTTCCAATAAATACCTTTTTGGTAAATGCTATTGGCTGCTTTTGTATTGGTTTGTGTTATGCTTTGCTTTTAAATGCTTCGACTCAGCTCAGCAACCCAAATCATTTCGATACTATCAAATTGCTTCTTATCGTAGGTGTTTTAGGTGGTTTTACCACTTATTCATCATTCGCATTTGAAACCATTACCATGTTTAAACAACAGCTTTTTAAACAAGCTTTTACTTATATTTTATTAACCAATTTGGTGTGCATTGGGTTTGCATATTTAGGATTTTCAATTAAAAGCTAATGGAAGGAATTGTTGTAAAATCAACTGGGAGTTGGTACGAGGTAATGAAACCCGATTTGCAAATTGTAAATTGCAGGTTAAAAGGTAAGTTTAGATTACAAGGTTTAAAACACACCAATCCTGTAACCGTTGGCGATAAAGTAAATTTTGAAATGGAACCCAATAGCGAAAATGGGGTGATTTTTTCAATTGAAAACAGAAAAAACTACATCATTCGTAAGGCCAGTAATCTTTCAAAACAAACGCATATTATAGCCAGTAATATTGACCAAGCTATATTAATGGTAACCATTGCTTTTCCTACTACTTCGCTAGGTTTTATTGATAGATTTTTGGCTACAGCCGAGGCTTATCATATTCCAACTACTATTATTTTTAATAAAGTAGATTTATGTACCGATGGATTGGAAGATGTATTGAACGATACCATTCATTTATACCATAATCAGGTTGGATACAATTACATAAAAACTTCCGTTAATGACCAAATTGGGTTAGATGAAGTAAAGGCTTTATTGAAAGATAAAACCACTTTAGTTGCTGGTCATTCGGGTGTAGGAAAATCATCGTTATTAAACGGAATTGAGCCTAACTTAAATTTAAAAACGGGCGAAATTTCAAAATCGAGTTTTAATGGACAACATACCACCACTTTTGCTCAAATGCATCCTTTAAGTTTTGGCGGATTTATTATTGATACACCTGGAATTAGAGAGTTTGGAGTAGTGGATTTAAACAATGCAGAACTATCGCATTATTTTAAAGAAATGAAACCCTATATAGGTAAATGCAGATTCAATAATTGCAAACACATGAACGAACCTCAATGCGCGGTTTTAGAAGCCATTGAACAAGGCATAATTCCTGCCGAACGTTATCAAAGTTACCTCAGCATTATGGCTAACGAAGATGTGTTTAATTAGGGTTGTATGAAATGACTTTTGAAGAATATTTTACCTATTTAAACCAACTTGTAAAAGTTGAAAATATTCAGAGTAAATCATTTTCTGAAAATTTGATAATACTTTTGAAAGCATTTATTGATAATAAAACTAGCTCTTCAATTATTGGATTCAAAAAGTGCGGGCTGTCAAATTCCCCTCAAAAAGAGGGGTGGTCGAAGACCGGGGAGTTAAAAAAGCCATATAGAGTTATTGCTATCAATGATATTATTTTAACTCAAAATCCAATTACAGAACTGCCTTTTAACCCTAATTTGAAAGAAAAAGCAAAGCAGTTAAGGCAAGCTAGAAATTTATCGGAAGTATTGTTTTGGAAACAAGTAACCAAAGGTGGTTTTCATAATATTGACTTTGATAGGCAACGAGTTATAGGTAACTATATAGTCGATTTTTATGTTAAAAGATTTGGGTTGGTTATTGAAATAGATGGTTCTAGCCACGATAGTAAAGTAGAGTACGATAATGAAAGAGAAGCATATTTTAAGCAGTTGGGGTTAAGGGTTTTTAGAATCAAAGTAATTGATGTTTTTAAACGTTTAACTTATGTGATGCAAGAGTTAGAGAATTTTTTTATTGAAAATTATGCTAATCATTTTGATGGAAATACATTGATTTTGCCACCCCGGTCTTCTAGCGATAATTATCGGCACACCCCTCCTTCGGAAGGGAATTTTGTTCCCGAACAATTTTCACAAGAGCAGTTTTTTAAAACCATACCAAATAACATATACAATTATAAAATAGGTAATTTCCATCCAATAATTTATTGGTTTGAGTTAAATAAAAATAAGATTTTTACTTATGATGATTTTTTACATTTTCAAAAAATTATTATTGTAATTGAAGAAACGAAAAAGACATATAATAACTAACCCATGCGCATTATTATTCAACGAGTTACAAAAGCCCAAGTCCGTATTGATAACAAACTATTTTCTGAAATCGGAAATGGTTTATTGATTTTATTAGGAATTGAGGATGCTGATTCGGAAGAAGATATCAATTGGTTGGCACAGAAAATAGTAAATCTCAGGGTGTTTAACGATGAAAATGGCGTGATGAATATTTCACTTATTGATGCCAATTTCGATATTTTATTGGTAAGTCAATTTACACTTTTTGCCTCTACTAAAAAAGGAAACCGCCCATCTTATATCAAAGCTAGTAGGCCCGAATTTGCAATTCCTTTGTACGAAAAAATGATTGCAAAACTGGAAGAGCTTTTGGGCAAAAAAATAGCCACAGGATCATTTGGTGCCGATATGCAAATCAGCTTAACCAATAATGGCCCTGTGACTATAATGATTGATAGTAAGTTGAAGGAATAGATAATAGTCCATAGTTAATTGACCATGGTCTATCGTCTATTAACTATTAACCAACTGCAACAAACTTTCGAACATAATGCGTCCGTCAGTATTGTAAATATCACCATCTACCGCACGTTCTGGGTGAGGCATCATGCCAAACACATTGCGGTTTTTATTACAAATTCCAGCTATATTATCCAATGCGCCATTAGGATTGGTTTCAGCAGAAACGTTTCCATTTTCATCGCAGTATCTAAATAAAATTTGATCGTTTGCTTTTAAATCTTGCAATAATTCATCGTTGCAATAGAATCTTCCTTCTCCATGTGCAATTGGAATTTTCAAAGCTTTTCCTACTTCATTTAAACTGGTAATTTTACTGTTATTGGTTTCGGTTTTTATAAACACATTTTTGCAATTAAACTTTTGATGGTCGTTATGCATCAATGCGCCAGGCAATAAACCGCTTTCGCATAAAATTTGAAAACCATTACAAACGCCCCAAACCAATCCGCCATTATTGGCAAATTCAATTACACTTTGCATAATAGGCGAAAAACGGGCAATTGCACCGCTGCGTAAATAATCGCCATAGCTAAAACCACCTGGTAAAAACACCAAATCTACATTTTGTAAATCAGTATCTTTATGCCAAAGTTCTACTACTTCTTGGCCAAACATGTTTTGAAATGCCCAAACTGCGTCTTTATCGCAATTACTTCCCGGAAATATTAATACACCTATTTTCATATTTTTTGCTTCTGGCTTTTGGTTGTTAGCCTCTGGCCGTTTGTTTCTTTGTTTTTTTGTGCGGGATCGTCATCCTGATTCCGCCAAAGCGGAAGAAGGAACTTTATTACACCTTATAAAGATGCTTCGTGCCTCAGCATGACGTTCATGCATTATTCTCTAAAATGCTTTCCAACCTTGAGCTTTTAACTCGTGTTTTTGACCGCCTTTGCTGATCATGTTAACACCTTCATCGGGTTTGGTTACATGACCAATTACGGTAAAATCAGGATGGTTTTCTATTTTTTTATAATCACTTTGTTTGATGGTAAATAACAATTCATAATCTTCTCCACCGCTTAAAGCCGTTAAAGTTGGATCTAAATCTAACTCGCGCGCCATGTTATAAGTGGTGGCATCAATTGGAATTTTTTCTTCGTAAATAGTAATTCCCATTTTTGATTGGTCGGCCAAATGAAAAATTTCAGAAGCCAAACCATCACTTACATCAATCATAGCTGTTGGTACAATTTCCAAAGCCTTAAACATATCAATAATATCTTTTCTAGCTTCGGGCTTTAACTGACGTTCCAAAATATAATCATGTCCTGCTAAATCAGGCTGCAAATCTGGATTGTTAATAAACACACGTTTTTCACGTTCTAATAACTGAAAACCAGCATAAGCACCGCCTAAATCGCCTGTTACACAAACCAAATCATATTCCATTGCACCATTTCGGTAAACCACTTCGTTTTCAGCAGCTTCACCAATTACGGTTACACTAATTACCAAACCTTGTTTGCTTGAGGTGGTATCGCCACCAATAATATCAATTTTATATTTTTCGCAGGCTAAATGAATGCCTTCGTAAATTTCTTGAATTGCTTCTACGCTAAATTTGCTGCTAATTCCTAACGAAACTGTAATTTGTTTGGGCGTTCCGTTCATAGCATAAATATCGCTTGCATTTACGCTCACGGCCTTGTAACCCAAATGTTTTAAAGGAAAGTAACTTAAATCAAAATGAATTCCTTCAAGCAACATATCGGTTGAAACCAAAGTAACTTTTCCGTTAGTAGGATTAATTACTGCAGCATCATCGCCTACACCTTTAAGTGTATTATTCTTTAATTCAATGTGTTGCGTAAGTTGTTTAATTAAGCCAAACTCGCCAATTGTTTCTAATTTTGTTATTTCAGGTTCATTAAACATGGGCGCAAATTACTAAAAATAAAATAAGTGAAAGAATAGAAAAAGCTATTTTTTATTTTTTTGTAACAATTAAAAACCCAATGTTACATTTGGGGTTATAAATCAAAGATGAAAATAGTAATAATTGGCTCTGGAATAGCTGGCTTAGCCAGTGCTGTTAGGCTTCAATCAATGGGCTTTAAAGTAACAGTTTTGGAAGCCAATGCTTATTTTGGCGGAAAATTAACCGAGTTTACTCAACAAGGTTTTAGATTTGATGCTGGTCCTTCGCTTTTTACGTTGCCTCAGTTAGTGCTTGAACTGTATGATATTGCAAAGCAAAATAAAAACAGTTTTGAATACTTGCAGTTAGAAAAAACTTGCAATTATTTTTACGAAGATGGAACCCGTTTTACAGCTTACCATCAGCCAGAAAAAATGGCCAATGAACTAAACCAAAAGTTAGGATTAACCAATCCAAAACCATTTTTTCAATACCTTAAAAATGCTGAGTTTAGGTATAAAACCACCACACCTATTTTTATAGAAAGTAGTTTACATAAAGTAAAGAACTTTTTAAATTTAGCTACGCTTAAAGGCATTTTAAGTATTTTAAAACTTAATTTGTTTAACAGTATGAACCACGAAAATGAGCAAATTTTTGCTGATAAAAGATTGGTTCAGTACTTTAACAGATTTGCTACTTACAATGGCAGTAACCCATATCAATCGCCAGCTTTATTGAATATGATTCCGCATTTAGAAAGCAATATTGGAACTTTTTTTCCTAAAAATGGCATGCATCAAATTAGCCAAAGTATTTACCAATTGGCTTTGGATTTAGGAGTAAATTTTGAGTTTAATAAAAAGGTTTCTGAAATAGTTTTAAACCAAAGTAACAAGCAGGTAAAAGGCGTAAAAGCAGGAGAGCAGTTTTATGAGGCAGATATTGTGTTATCGAACATGGATATTTACCCTACTTACAAAAAGTTATTGCCAAAGGTAAAACATCCTGAAAAAATTTTAGTGCAAGAAAAGTCTTCGTCAGCTTTAATTTTTTATTGGGGAATTAATAAACAATTTGCCGAGTTAGATTTACATAATATACTTTTTACCGAAAATTACCAAGAAGAATTTGAGCATATTTTTAGTAAAAAAAACATTTACGCAGACCCAACTATTTACATTAACATTACCTCTAAATATAAGCCAGATGATGCACCTGCGTGTTGCGAAAATTGGTTCTTGATGATAAATACACCCAATAACCAAGGGCAAAATTGGGATGAATTAATTGCTGAAGCACGAAAAAATATTGTTTCAAAATTAAATCGTTTGTTGAAAACTGATATTGAAAAGTACATTGTAACCGAAAATATATTAGATCCACGAAGTATTGAAAGCAAAACCAGCAGCCACCTTGGTGCGCTCTATGGCAATGCAAGTAATAATAGGTATGCAGCATTTTTAAGGCATAAAAATTTTAGTTCTGATATAAAAGGATTGTACTTTTGTGGCGGTTCGGTGCATCCTGGTGGAGGAATTCCTTTGTGTTTAAATTCAGCTAAAATTGCCGCTGGTTTAATTAAGGATGATTATGGAAAGTAATTGCATTTCGACAAGCTCAATGCCCGTGGTCGTTGAGCTTGTCGAAACGAATTTTGAAAAAAAGTATAAGTAAAATGAAATGAAAAAAGAAAATATTGCCATTATAATTTTAGCCATTTTATATGCTGTGGGGCTTTTTGGCTCTGCTATTTTTAAGTTAGATTTATTATCACTTTCTCCTATCAATTTGATAATTAGTGCAGTTGTGTTGTTTTATTTCCATCAACCTAAAAACACTTTTTTCTGGATTTGGGCCATTGGTGTTTTTCAAGCAGGTTATATTTTAGAACTTTTAGGAGTTACTACTGGTAGAATTTTTGGTCAGTATTTTTATGGAAATAACCTTGGCTTAAAAATGGCTGATGTGCCTGTAATTATTGGTTTAAACTGGGTAATGCTATGTTATGTTTCTATGCATGTGGCCGAACTGTTTTTCAGTAAAATTGGCAAACTAAATACAGTTAACCCAATCATAAAAATTGCTTTAAGTGCCTTGTTCATGTTGTGTGTTGATTTTTTAATTGAACATGTGGCTCCGCAATTAGATTTTTGGTATTGGAAAAATGGCAGTATTCCTATTCAAAACTACACAGCTTGGTATATTTTTGCCTTTGCTTTTATGTTTGTTTACCAAAAATTAGAGTTGCCATTAACCAATAAAATTGCACCTTGGTTATATGTTTTCCAATTGGTGTTTTTTGCAGGAATGAATTGGTGGTATTAGATTTTTTTCTAAAAACAATTTCCAATTAAAGTGTTTAGTATAATAAAACGATTTTAAAAATATATGTGGTTTAATATTTTAGTAGTGTTTCTTACTTTTTGGTTTATGGAGTTTATGGCTTGGTTTACTCACAAGTTTATTATGCATGGTTTACTTTGGTATTTGCATAAAGACCACCATCAAGTAGAACCTGGTTTTTTCGAAAAAAACGATAGTTTCTTTTTAATTTTTGCCATTCCAAGTGCTTATTGTTACATGACAGGCCTTATGTACAACGATTTTAGATTATACATTGGCATTGGAATTTCGTTATATGGTTTAGCTTATTTCATTGTGCATGATATTATCATTCATCAAAGGTTCAAAATTTTTACTCATTGGAACAATCGTTATGTAAAAGCAATTCGCAGGGCGCATAAAATCCATCATAAATATTTGGCAAAAGAGCATGGCGAAAATTTTGGAATGCTTATAGTTCCGCTTAAATATTGGAAAAACCCTAACTCGTCAAACTAAGCCATGAGTTTATATGCTTGGTTAATGGTGGCATCATTTGTTGGGCCTTTTGCTTTAAGTTTCGATAAAAAGGTAGCTTTTTACAAATGGTTTAAACCACTTTTTATTGGCATTGCCATAAATGCTTTACTCTTTATTTTGTGGGACGGTTGGTTTACCCGAGCAGGTGTTTGGGGCTTTAATAATCAGTATGTTTGGCATTATCGTCTTAACGATTTACCTATTGAAGAATGGAGTTTTTTTGTAGTAGTTCCATTTGCAAGTGTGTTTATTTATGCTTGCTTAAAAGCTTATTTTTCTGATAACTTTATTAAGCCATTGATAACTTATATAAATTATTTTTTTATAGTAATTTTAGCATTGGCTTGCCTTTTGTTTTATCAAAAAACTTACACTTTGGTAAACTGTTCCTTAGCGTTGATATTATTGCTTTGGCATCAGTTTTATTTAAAGAAAACATATATGGGCTATTTTTGGTTTGCTTACTTGGTTCACTTAATACCTTTTTTAGTGGTAAATGGCGTGTTAACCGGTGCTGCAACTCCTGAGCCTGTAGTATTTTATAACTCTAACGAAATTATTGGCTTACGAATAGTTACCATTCCAATTGAAGATACCATTTATGCATTAACCTGTTTATTAATTCCAATAACGGTTATGGAATATTTATTGAATAAAAATAAAGTCTAAATTTTTTATTGAACAATCAATATAGATTCTAGTGTTTCTTGCTTTAAAGGTTTATGTAAAAATCCTTTAACAACTTCATATTTTCTGGCCTTTTCATAATCGTTTTTATCAATTGATGAAGTTAACATCTGAATAGGAATTTCAAGGTTTTGGGTGCTTGCTTCTTCTAAAAATTCCCATCCATCCATCATTGGCATATTAATATCTAAAAATATAATATCAGGTTTTATGGCATTATTTTTCAGGTCGTTTAGGGCGGCCTCTGCATTCGAATAATTATAAATTTCTATTGTTTGATCAATATTATGAATAATTTTTCCGTTTAACCAATGCTGCATTTTATCATCATCAATCAGGCAGATTTTTTTATAATTCAATATGTTATTACTGTTTTCCAATGCTAAAGGTTGTTAGTTTTTGTTTTGTGTTTGGCATAACAAGTTTGTTTTAATAAAAAAAAATCACTTCTGGTTTTTAATTGATATTATATTTCTGAATAAATCAAATTTTCCCAAAGTTGTAAGATTTTTCCCAAAATGATACTTGTGTGTTTTGTTTATGTTCCCAAAATCAGCTAGTTACAGCTAATATTGGGTGTTTTCAAACAATTGCCTAAATATATACTGCCAATTTGAAGCCAACTTTTTTAAGGGTGAGATACAATACTAAATAACAAAATTTATAAATCTGCTTAAATGAAAAATAGTTAAACATAAATGCAAAAAGCCTTACTTAAGTTAATAAGCAAGGCTTTTGGTTATAATTAATTTACAAAAAAATTTACAATTATTTACTAGCTTTTTTAGCTGCTTTTGGAGCTTCTTCGCCAACTTCAGCAGTTAGTTTAGAATTTTCTTTTTCTAAGGTGCTAATGCGTTTTTTCAAATCTTGAATGGTTTTATATAACTCGTCCATTTCTGAGCGATTAATAATTGGCAATTTATCCATTGCTTTTTCCATTTGCTTTTCAATTTTACCTTTAAGGTTTAATTGTAATGAACTTACCTCGCTCATTAATTTTGAATACTCAGGAGTTTCAAATAATTGAACAAAGTGTTTATCGTTGGTATTTAACCAGTTTTTGTAAACATCAGCAAATTCTTTTACATCTTCACCATTTCTAATTTTAGCATACATGTTTTCAGCTACTTCGTCCATAGCTTTCATACCTGTGGTGTACATCATGTATTGCATTTGGTTATTTTTGGTATTGTAAGCAGTCATCATTTCTACTAATTCTTTCATAGTTTCCATGTTAGCCATGCTAGGGTTGCTACCAAAAAGTTTGGTTAATGGCGCCATTGAGGTTTGCATTTGAGCGTACATTTGGTTGTAATTGTTCATCATGCTATCCATAATTGGGTTTGAGTTAAACATATTACTCATGTTGTTTTTCATGTTGTCGTAATTTGTTTTACCATTATCCATCATTTTGTACATGTTCTCTTTCATTGATGTCATCATGGTGTTATCCATTAAGTTTTTCATCATGTCAGGGTTCATGTTAAACATTTTGTCCATCATATCTTTGTAAGCAGCAGTATTAAACATGCTTTTAAACATTTCAGGAGTAAAAGTTTTATCGTTTAAGCTTTTCATCATAGGCATAAAAAACTGAAAAGTTTTCATATACATATCTGAATTGTTAAACATATCGGCAAAATAGTTTTTGGTTTCACCATTATTAAAATTTTTCATCATTTCGTTATAACTATCAGTCATAGCGTTTTTCCATGAGTTGAAAGCATTCATCATACCATCCATATTCATGTTTTTCATGTCAAAGCCATTGTTCATGTTTGGAACCATATTCATGCTCATTTCCATCCATTGCTTTGCCATTTCATTTTGTTTGTTAAAATAATTGGTAAAAAACTCCATACCATTTTGCATGTTATTGTTTTCGTTGTTTAGTTGGTTAAACCAATTCATTTGACTGTCGTACCATTTTTTAAAGTTTTCAGAATCCATGCTCATGGTTGATCCATTAGTCATAGTTTGTTGCATAGTTTTAGCAGCATTTGTCATAGTTTCCATAGCTTGTTTTTGCATATCAGCCATGGTTTCAAACATGTTTTTTGTGGTGTTTTCCATTATTGTAGTTTTATACTTTTGTGGTTGATTTTTAACTATTTAGTGTCTAAAATCGGCCGCAAAAGTAGGCTTTTGTAAAAATAAGTCAATCAAAAGGTTTATTATCAAAACATTAAACATTTGTAATCGCTTTGCAGTGGCTTCAATTCATGGTACTTGATTTTTGTCATACTGATTTAAAGGAGGTTAAATTGTTTAAATTTTTTGCCAGCTGTTTGGCTTTGTAATTGGTATAAAATATTAATTGATAGTGTTTAAATATTGTACCATAAAATTCAAAAAAATAAATATCCTTGTAGTAATTTATAAAATGTTTAACAATAAAAACTAATTATTAAAAAAATGGCAGCACCACAAGTAGGCGATGTGTTTACACACAACATTAAGTTCACTCAAGAACAAGTAAATTTATATGCACAAATTAGTGGCGATACCAATCCACTGCATACTAATCCTGAGGCTGGTAAAGCCAGTATTTTTGGCAGAAACATTATTCATGGCCATTTTAGTGCCAGTGTATTTACCAAAATTTTTGGTGCATTGTATTATGCCGAAGGACATATTTATATGAAACAAAACAATACCTTTTTAAAACCCATGTTTGTAGATACCGAATACCAAGCTGTAATTACTGTTAAGGAAATTTTTCCTGAAAAAAACCGTGTATTATATGAAACTAAAGTAGTGGATGTAGCTACAGGATCAGATACCTTGGTGGGAGAAGCCTTATTAATGAATAAGTTACAGTATGTTTGGTAATTAATTGATAATTAAATAAATATAAACAATTTATAATCAGATAATTATAATAGTGATTGCTATTAAACTATGAAATTAAATTTAAAATCAATTTGTGTATTTGCAGGTATTGCAGCCAATTTATTTTTTGTAAATAATACCGTAAAAGCTCAGCCAGTGCAAACTTTAACCATTGAAAAACTTTGGCAACTAGGCCGTGTAAGCGAGCCTCAACTTTCGGCCGATGGCAAAACAGTACTTTACAGCGTGAGGCATTACGATGTAAAAACCAATAAAAGCACCAATATTTATTATTTGCTAACTTTAGCCACCGGCCAAAAGAAACAAATAACCACACCAGAGGTAAATGCCTTTAGTGCACGCTTTACGCCCGATGGCAAAAAAATAAGTTATTTGTGTACCAAAAGTGGCGATGCGCAAATTTGGGAAATGAACATAGATGGAACTGAAATTACCCAATTAAGTTTTGTAAGAGGTGGTGTAAGTGGTTATAAATACTCGCCAGCTATGAATAAAATAGCCTACACGGCCGATGTTAAATTGGATAATGAGGTAAAAGATTTATATCCTGATTTAGATAAATGTAATGCCAGAATTATTGATGGATTATTTTACCGTCATTGGGATAGTTGGCACGATTATGCTTACAGCCATCTTTTTGTAGCCGATTTAACTTATGGTGTAATGGGCGATGGAAAGGATTTAATGCAAGACGAAAAATTTGATTGTCCGCTTCAACCTCATGGCGATGATGATGAGTTTAACTGGAGTCCTGATGGAACCCGAATAGCTTACAACAGCCGTAAACAAACAGGAACAGCCGAGGCCATTTCTACCAATAGCGATATTTATTTATACAATTTTGCTACCAAACAAACTATTAATATTTCGGTTAGCAATAAAGGTTATGATAAAAATCCTCAGTTTACACCTGACGGAAAAAAAATATTTTGGCAAAGCATGGAAGGCGAAGGCAACGAAAGTGATTTGAATAGATTGGTTTATTTAAACATTGATTTTATTATTTCGGCTAAAGACAAACCAGTTACCCTTAAACCCTTTACTGTATTAACTAGCAGAGCTAATTTTGATTACCCAATTGAAAATTTTTCAATCAGTAGCGATGGAAAAGTAGTTTATTTTACAGCTCCTTACCAAGGCACCAAACAATTGTTTGCCTATAACTTTGATGTAAAAAAGGAAACTGAACGTATTAAAATTATAACTGTAGGCGATTGGGATTATGGTGCATTTAGCGTAAATGGAAGTTTAAAATCGGGTAAGGTAGTTATTAATAAAATGAGTATTTCAATGCCTGCCGAGTTGTTTGAAATTGACTTGCAAACAGGTAAAGAAAAACAAATTACTTTTACTAATAAAGATGTTTTAAACAATGTAGCCATGGGCGAGGTGCGCAAACGCATGGTAAAAACTACCGATAGTGCCGATATGTTAGCTTGGGTAATTTATCCGCCAAATTTCGATCCTACCAAAAAATACCCAACTTTATTGTATTGTCAAGGTGGTCCACAAAGTGCATTAACACAGTTTTTTAGTTATAGATGGAATTTTGAACTAATGGCTGCAAATGGTTATATAGTAATTGCACCAAACAGACGTGGAATGCCAGGCCATGGAAGCGATTGGAATAACCAAATTACAGGCGATTATGGTGGACAATGTATGCGCGATTATTTAAGCGCTATTGACGATTTATGCAAAGAAAGTTATGTAGATAAAGATAAGCTTGGCGCAGTAGGGGCAAGCTTTGGCGGATTTTCGGTTTATTGGTTAGCAGGCAATCATAACAAGCGTTTTAAAACTTTTATAGCTCATTGTGGTATGTTTAATATGGAAAGTTGGTATGGCACTACCGAAGAAATGTTTTTTGCCAACCACGATAATAAAGGTCCGTATTGGAGCCAAACCTCACATCCAAATAACTTTGATGCATCGCCACATAAATTTGTACAAAATTGGGATGCACCTATGTTAGTTATTCATAACGAAAAAGATTTTAGAGTACCACTAGGCCAAGGAATGGAAGCTTTTACCGCAGCTCAAATTAAAGGGATTCCAAGTAGGTTTTTATACTTTCCTGACGAAAACCATTGGGTAACCAAACCTCAAAACAGTGTGCTTTGGCAACGAGTTTTCTTTGATTGGTTGGCTAGAAGTTTGAAGTAATTTTTAGTTGGTTTATGGTTAATAGACCATAGATTGAATTTAGAGAGTTGTTGATTTTTAGATTTGGAGATTAGTTGTCATGCAAAGAGTGATAAAATTTCACAATCAATACTCCGAACTTCGCACTTGGTCATGCTGTAAGCATCTTCCTTGCATTAACTTATTGTTTTCCATTATACTTAACTTTGACAAAGTTTTTTTTGAATCAACAGCAAAGGTCATGTAGAATGCAGAGAAGCAATCTCAAGCAAGTTTTGTATTTGGTAGAGACGTTTAATTAAACGTCTTTACGAAGCTAGATTGTTGCCTGAGGCTTCGCTAAAACCTCACTAGCGGGACGCTAGCGATTGCTTAGCATAGTAAACAAAACAGCCTCCATAAATTTTATTTTATGGAGGCTGTTAATTTTTAATTGATTAGCTTATTTAGCTATAACAAGCTTTCTGTTGGCAATTTTACCTTCGGTTATTACTTGCACAGTATAAATTCCATCTTTCCAATTTTCAATATCAAGCTTAGTATTTGAGGTCAATATATTTTCAGCATAAATTATTCTACCTGTTATATCAAAAATATTGATTTGAGACTCTTTGCTTAAATTGTTAATAATCAAAATTTTATTTGCAGGATTTGGATACATGCTAAATGTATTTTCATTGATATCATTTACACCAATTGTTGGCTCATTGATAGTGAAATTAATAGAATCTTTGCAACCATTATTATCAGTTGCAACCAATTTGTAAGTTTCAGGGCATGCATCGTTAAAGGTATAAGCTGAATCGGTTATGTTTAAATTCAAGCCAATTATATTGGTGCTCCAAGTTAGTTTTAAAGCAATTGGCAATGAACCATTGGTTATATTTACTTTAACTTGCTTACAACGAATGGTATCGGTTGGATTCAGTACATTATGAGTTAGCTGTAAATTACAATTAATGATGATTACATTGGTACAAGCTGATGTATCAATACAACCATTTTGAGTAATTATTACTTTGTAGCTACCCGAAACCGTTGGCGTATAACTTTGCATATTAGCATTGGCTATTGGCAAATTGGTAGTACAATTTATCCATTGGTATATGGCATTTGTAGCAGATGCCGTTAATATATTTCCGGTTTTGGTTACTATTTTATTTACCGTAGTTATGTTTATGTTATAAACCACAATACTATCGCAACCTGCTGTATTGGTTAAAGTATCACGATATGTGCCACTTTGTGTAATGGTTACTCCCTTAAAGACATAGCTTTTGCAAGCAATTATATTTTGATTAAACCCATTTTTTAAATTGGTTAAATTAAGTACCAAAATGCTATCGCAACCAGTAATACTTGCTGCAAATAAGGTATCGCGGTATATGCCAGTATTGGTGTATGTTTTTCCATTTAAAACAAAGTTGTTACAAGTTGATTGAACAATATTATTAATAGCAGGTCCGCCAGTGTTTATAGTTAAGTTTAAAGTTACAATACTATCGCAACCAGCAGTATTTATTAATGTATCTTTATATTGACCTGTTTGAGTGTAAGTCTTACCATAAATTACTAAACTACCACAACTTACTCTATTAACACTAGCCGTGCTTGAATTAGCCAAAGTAAGGTTAAGTTTTATTATGCTATCGCAGCCGTTAGTGCTAGTAGTTGTTCTGTAATAAGTGCCAGGTGTATTCAATTGTTGGCTTCCAAATACATAAATTTTACCAGCACATATTTTAGTATTTAAGGTTAATGTATCTAAATCTATTTTTAGAACAGGCGAAATTGCTGGGCAATTAGCAGAACCAATATTACTGTAATGGGCAACATAATTACCACATAAAGTAGTTAAGAAATTTATATTGCCTGTTGTATTACTAGAATCAATAACAACACCATTTCTAAATAATTTGTATCTAGTAAAACTTGTTGTGGCAGTAATTCTATTGGTTGTTTTGCTATAAGCTAAACTTTGTCCAACACCAGCAGCAGGGGCAACATTTACTTTAGTTGTATATTGCTCAAAACCGCAACTATTATTGATTGTAAACTCAAATAAAGTATCGTTTAAGTTGGTATTATTTATTTGTAAAAACGAATCGGCAGATAAAGTTACTCCATTCTTTTTATATTCATATCTAGTACCCGTATTTCCACTAAAATGGTAAGTTAGTAGTGCACTACTGCCTTCGCAAACTTGCATAAGAGATGGTTTAGCAATCAAAGAAGGTATTTTGTATAATTTAGAAATTTCATCTGCTGATAAAATTTTGTTATATATTTTAATATCATCATAGTTCCCAATACCAGGCTCATTTCCATCGTTTCTATTACCAATTATTGCGATGGTATTTAATGGCAATCCTGTAATACTACTTACTAAATTTCCGTTGATAAAAAGTTTTGCATCGCCATTACTGGCTACTTGATAAACAATATGATACCAAACACCAATGCTAAGTGTAAAACCTGTTGGAACACCAACTGTAGTAGTGCTATTACCTAAAAGCACTCCCCCAGTAGAATTGGCATAAACCATTTTTGCAATATTACCATTGGCTTGAGTATTGGCTATAATTGTTCTTGCACCAGTATAACTATTTGTAGTTCGCTGATACCATAATGATACCGTTAAATTACTGTTAGGTAAACTAGCTATTTGCATACTTTGTGCTACTGCATTAATAGAGCGACCTGTAGCTGTAATATTTGTTCTACCAGCAATTGATAAAGCTGTTGAAGATATTGTTATACCTGCGGTTGAGTTTACTAAATTGATGTTTTCAGTATTGTTTAGTGTAAAATGATGGGTTAAATTATTACTTAAATTTACCCCAGCTTTAAAAGTTAAATTTAATTGAACATTTACAGCACATCCATTTAAATTAGCTAAGGTGTCGTAATAGGTTCCTGCATTTGTGTAAGTTTTACCATTGTAAGCATAACTACCACAAAATGAATCAATTACATTTATATTAGTAGGTTGAACATTTAAACGTGTTTTAAACTCCTCATAACCACATTTTGAAAACACTTTAAATGTTACCAAAGTATCGGTTGTGGTTAGGTTATTTGCAACATAAAAAGTATCGTTACTTACACTTGTATTATTTTTTAAAAACTGATAAGAAGAATTGTTTGAACTGCTTACTTTATAAGCAAAATTGGTTGAATTATTTTGACAAAAATTAGTCAAAAAAGGACGACTAATAATACTTGGTCTATCATAAATTTTTAAAACATCGGCATCAGAAATAACGGTATTATAAACTTTAATATCATCGTAACTACCCACACCAGGAGTATTTGAAGTACCAACTCCTCGTCCAATTCTAACAATACCAGTCAAACTCATATTATTGTTGGTAAGTTTCAACTCGCCATTAACGTATATTTTAGCTACTCCAAAATTATTTAACGAAAAAGTTAAATGATACCAATTATTATTTTGAAACTGAAAATTAGCACTTGTGCTTGTTCCCAAATTATTGTTTGATAATAAATTACCATTGGCATCGGCATATAAATAATAACCTGCATTGGTTCCTAATGTATTGGTTAATAAACCTCTGGTATTGGTTGAAGTGGAGGAAGTAAATTGATACCAAAATGAAATGGTAAAATCATTGGCTGGAATATTTACTGCCGGTGTAAATTGTTGGCTTGGCGATGCCGGAATAAATTGGGCTGTATTTGGGTTTCCAAACCTATCGGAGGTAAAAAGTATTCCCGATGATTTGTTTAATACAAAATTATTGGTTAAATCCTTGGCTGAATCTTGTGCATTTAAGGTCCAATACCTAATTAAATTAGTGCTTAAATTGGTAAGTTGATTATTACTAATAGTTAGGTTTAAAAATACAATACTATCGCAGCCAAATTGATTAACTAAAGTATCAATATAATTGCCTGAAGCAATATATGTTTTATTACCAACTTTAATGCCACAATCAGTGCTAATAATTTGTACACTATCTATACTATTAATTTTAAAACTTTTAGAAATAGTTTCTTCAAAACATTGGCTATTTACGCTAACAGAAATTGCTGAATCGGTTAATGCAGCCGTTTTAACAAAAGTTGGTAAACTACTTCCTACTACCGTTCCATTTAACTTCCATCCGTAAGTGACATTGTTATTACTTGAAAAAGCTTGAAATGAAATGGTTTTATTTTTACAACCTGATGTCAGTAAATCAACAGATTTAATGCTTCCAAAGTCGTAAAGCGATTTGACCTGTGCTTCGGTGATAATGGTATTATAAATTTTAATATCGTCAAACTTACCTGTAGCGCCTTGTATTTCAAATCCAGGACGATTGTTTCCAATTCTATCAAAATTAGAAGCAGATAAATTATTGCCACTGTAGGCCAAAACACCATTTACATAAAAAGTAAAGTTGGCTCCATTGCGCGTTAATACTATATGATGCCAAGTATTTTGAGCTATGGTAACACCACTACCTATGGCAGCACCTGTATTAGACCAAGGGAATAAAGTAGCCGAAGCATTATCAATTAACATAAGTGGATGCGATGCAGGTAAAGCAGTTCCGTTACTTCCTAATACCACATTTGCACCTCCACCATTACTTTGGTAATAATACCATAACGAAATAGAAGTAGCGCCTGTTGGTAAATTGGCAGTGGGTTGCAATTGAATAAAAC
Source organism: uncultured Bifidobacterium sp. (assembly GCA_964529175.1). GTDB lineage: Bacteria > Bacteroidota > Bacteroidia > UKL13-3 > UKL13-3 > JAAFJM01. Next base: position 205,620 of record CAZGVO010000003.1, on the reverse strand, counting down.
CAGCATTATTTGAAATACGATAAGCCCCATTAACTGTTCCGTGCATAGCAGTATCTTTAACTGTGTTTACCAAAGTTAAGCCAAAGTTATTCTTAATGTCTTTATTGTTGTCGTTTTCATTGGCAAGCCAATACCTTACTAAGTTATTATCTAAATTTGTAGTTCCATAATTAATATTTAATGAACGAGAAAAACCAGCTCCACAAGCAGTAATGGCATTAACAGTAATATTTCCGCTGTTAGCACTTGGAGTAACTGTAATGCTGCGTGTATTAGATGTACCAACCCAACCAGCAGGTAAAGTCCAAACATACGAAGTAGCTCCTATAACTGAATCTACAGCATAAATCCTTTGTGTATTTGAACATAATTTTGTTAGACCAATTATGGGTTTTAACTCGCCACAAGCACCAATTTTGGCCATGTAACCATGCCCAAATGTAGGATTGCTTCCTGTAATATAAGCATAGTTACCATTTGCAGTAACTGAAATACTGTAGCCATCATCTTCTAAGATAGTACCCATTGATTTGGACCAAACAAAACCACCATTGGTATTTAGTTTACTTACAAAAATATCTTTCCAACTGCCACTATTTAATGCCGATGCTGAAATGCCAATAGGAAACTCAGCCGAACCTATAAAAGAGCCAGTTGTATACACATTTCCTAATGTATCTAAATCAAGTCCATTTAAATTATCAGGCCCGCTTCCCCCAAATTGTTTAATCCATAAAGCGGTTGCTTGGTTGGTATCAAGTTTACTTATAAAGGCATCGCCACCTACAGCGGTAAAGTTTTGTGCGGTTCCATTTGGGTTTAAATTCGCTAATCCATTAAAGTTACCGCCAGCATATATTACACCTTTTCCATTAAGTTTAATGGTAGAAATTACATCGCCATTTCCACCACCTATTCGTTTAGCCCATATGGTATTTCCATTAGCTGCAATTTTTGAAATAAAAGCATCGGCACCTCCAACTGATGTAAGGAATATACTATTGTTAAAACTTGCATTTGTACCATTAAAATAACCAGCTGCATATACATTTTGGTTATTATCTATATCCATGGTTAATACTGCATCATTAAAAGAACCTCCACCGTACGATTTTACCCATTGTAATACAAAATTGCTATTGTATTTTACTATAAAACCATCTTCACTACCAGCAGCCAATAAATTATTGGTACCACCAAGTACGTTAAAGTTTACATTGGTATTATTATTAGGACTTGAGTACAAGCCTGATAAATAAATGTTTCCAGCAGCATCAGATTTTACACATTTTCCATCATCGTTTCCACCCATACCAATTTTAAAAGCGCCATTAGCATAAAATAAACCATCTGTTCCTAAACGTACTATAAAAATATCGGACGAACTGGAAACTGAGGTTAAAGGTGCTGTAAAATTTGGAGCATATACATTCATGGTTCCTTGAAAAAAACCTGTTAAAAGCACATAGCCATTTGCTACCGATAAATGATTAACTGACTCGGCCATGGTTCCTCCCAGACGTACTGCCCATAAAATTTGACCAAACGAATTGTATTTGGCCACAAAAGCATCGTAACTTCCGGCAGCGCTTAGTAAATAGGCTCCAGTTCCGTGGTCTAAATCTACCGTTCCATAAAAATGGCCTGCTACATACAAGTTTCCGGCTTCATCGTAAGCCGAGGATTTAATTTGCTCAATTCCTCCATTATCGCCAATTGAATACTCCCAATTGGTAATGGGTGTTTGTGCTTGCAATCCATAAATGGTGCATAAGCAATAAAATAATAATAGTATTTTTTTCATTATGTGATTTTTTTATCGGATCAAAAATGAAACAAGGAGTGGTTTAAAATTTTGTAAGTTTATAAAACCGATTGTTTTTAAAATGAAAAAGCTATTTGAGTTGGTGAAGTTTTATTAACACAGTTGCTTTACAATTATTATGAATTTAGCTTTTGATGCTAATGTAATATACTTATTATCAATTATTTACAATTTGGCGCTTTCTTTCTGTTTTGGAGTATGTTATTTTTAATATTTTTGAGATTTTTGCTTTATTAACTACATTGGCAATTTGATTGGTGTTTTTTAAGGTTTGGTAAAATACCAATTATCTTTTTATTACATCAATCTATATTTGTTAACCATTAAAACCACGATTTGAGAGCGATTGTAATTATTTTATCATTTGTACTGCCCATTTTAGTTAAGGCTCAACAGCCGTATTTTACCCTATTGAACGATACAAAAGGTTTACCATCAAATAATGTATATAATATTTTACAAGATAAAAAAGGGTATATTTGGATAGCAAGCCAAGAGGGTATAAGCAGGTACGATGGGTATAATTTTAAAACCTACAAAAACCCAAATCAAACCTCAGCAGCTGGTAGTAATTTAAAAGAAGATGTTTTAGGCAGAATTTGGTACCAAAATTTTGATGGTTACTGTTACTACATTGAAAATGATTCGCTACATGCATTAAAACAAAACAAACCAATTGGCTTTTTTGCTTATGGAATAACCAATAATCATTTATTCTTATTACAATACAATGGAATTGATGTTTACAATATAAATACCCTACAATTAATTAAAACAATACCCATTTTTTTTTCTACTATTAAAGATATAAATAATACTGCTTGTTTTAACAACAACTATTATTTTACAGCCAATAAGGTGCTTTATAAAACTACTTCTAATTTAAAATTAGAAGCTACTCGGGTACAAATTGCAAGCAATGAAAAAAACAATCAAATATATGCTACCAATAAAAACTTGGTTTTAACTGCTCGAGAAAATGAAAACGAACAACTGTATTTTACTGAAAAAGATAAGTCGCAACCTGCTTTTAAAATAAGAGGGCCAAAACTTATTCAAAATTTGCATTTAATTGATAATGATTATTGGATTTTAGCCCCTAATGGTGCTCACGTATTTGGTAAAAATGGATTTAAACATTATTTTAAAAATCAAAGTCTTTCATGCGTTATAAAAGATAGAGATAATAATTATTGGGTATCATCGGTTAATAAGGGTATATTCATTATTCCTTCGCTTCAAACCACATTTGTTGCCATAGAAAATTATGAACCAAGTTTGTTTGAAAAAACAAAAGGAGGCTATGTACTTTTTACTCAGAATAACGAGGTAGTGTCATTGAATAACAACTTTGAACCTCTTAGAAAACTATTTACCAATCCTAGCAATGCATCAATTTATTATACTTATTACGATTCGAGTTTAGATGTATTGTTTACTTCTTCGTTAGGTACTAGTATTTTTAAATCAAATCCATTTGGTTTTATTAAACATGATGATTTTGCTTTAAAATCAATAGTAAAAATTGATCATAAATATTATGCAATGGCCACAAGTGGTTCCGCTAATTTGGTTATTTCGCCAATTGCCAATAAAAATATTCCATCAAAATGGGATGATTTTTATAACAAAAAACTAAAAGCAGGGAATGATTTGGTGGCCAGGTTTATAAATAGTATCAGGGCCAAAACAGTAGCATATAGTCCAATTGAAAATGCTATTTATTGCGGTTCAAATATTGGTCTACATAAACAAACCATTTATAATCAAACTGAAATAAAGCAAAACAACCAAAGTGTTTTTGTTTCGAAGTTAATAGCTTTTAAATCGTTTATATTGGCACTAACTACTAAAGGTGAGTTAATTACCATTACAAACGATACTTTATTTAATACACTTAATAACTTACCAAATATTGATATAAAAGAAGTGAAAAAAATAAAAGCTTTTGGTAATTACTTGTGTATTTTGGGTAATGATAAATTTATAATTATTGATACAGAAAACATCTATAAAACCATTTATCAATTATCAATACAGCTAAAAACAAGCGAAATAAATGATTTTATTTTAGAGGGGAATCAACTTCATATTTTAACACATAATAACATAATAAGTGTAACAATAAATGGAATAAATAAATTGGAAGTTAAGCCTAATTTTGTAATAGAAAATTTTCAAATAAACGGCAAGCAGTATGCCTCCATAAGCGAGTCGTTATCGTACCAAGAAAACAATATTATTATTAATTATGCTTTGCTTAATTATGCTCAATTTCAGCACCAAAATATTGCTTACAAAATAAACAACGAAAACTGGGTTAGTACCATGCCCAATATGCGTTCTCTTCAGTTTGCCTCGCTCTCGCCAGGTAATTATACCATTCAGTTTAAAATTAATAACACCTTACTTACCAATGCTATTGTAAATTTTAAAATTAATAAACCTTTTTGGTTACAATGGTGGTTTTTGTTATTAATAGTTGCAGTTTTAACTATATCAGGACTAGGATATTATAAATGGCAAATTAGTTTGTTAATAAAAAAGAATAAACTAATAACCGAAAAAATGACTTTGGAAAATGAGTTAAATAAATCAAAATTAACTTCTATCAAGTCGCAAATGAATCCTCATTTTTTTTACAATGCGCTCAATACCATTCAATCATATATTTTTATTAACGATAAAAAAAATGCAAGCAATTACCTGTCAAAGTTTTCGAAACTAACACGTATGATACTTGAAATGAGTGAAAAAGATACCATAACCATAGGCGAAGAAATAGAAGCACTTAATCTATACCTTGCTTTGGAACAAATGCGTTTTGAGGACGACTTTTACTTTGAAATAAAAATTTGTGTAGATTTAGATAAAGAAATGGATAAAATACCACCCATGTTGGTGCAGCCATATGTAGAAAATGCTATTAAACATGGCTTGCTTCACAAGGAAGGAAAGAAAAATTTATCTGTTGTATTTGATTGTATTGAAAATAATTTGATAGTAACTATTAACGATAATGGAGTGGGCCGTAAACGTTCCGAACAATTGAATAAAATAAAAGATAGTAAGCATCAGTCTTTTTCTACCCAAGCCAATAAAAAACGTTTAGAAATTTTAAATCAAAGTAAAAACAAGCCTGTAGCCGTAATTATTACCGATAATTACAACGAAATTGGAAATGCAACAGGAACTACCGTAACACTAACCATACCCCTAACTTAAAACTAACACATGTACAAAGCTGTAATTATAGATGATGAAAAAATGGCTCGCACCTTATTGGAAGGCATGCTTAATGAATATTGTAACGATATAACCATTGTAGAAAGCTGTAAAGATTTACCTACTGGTGTAAAAGCAATTCGAAAGCTCAATCCTGATTTGGTGTTTTTAGACATAGAAATGCCAGGACACAGCGGTTTGGAGTTATTGGAGTTTTTTAACGATGAGGAAATAAATTTTTCAGTAATTTTTACCACAGCTTATAACCAATATGCCATTCAAGCGTTTAAGTTTTCGGCCATCGATTATTTACTAAAGCCTATTGAAATTGCTGATTTAGAAACTGCACTGGAACGTTTTAGAAAACAAAATCACAAGCAAAATTTTGGCATTTTAAAAGATAACTTATCAAACACCACACAACAAAGGAAATTAGCTATTTATACTACAGGGTCTATAAAATTTATTGATATAAACGATATATTGTTTTTTAAAGCCGATGGTGCTTATACACGCATTATTTTAAACAATGAAACCGAAGTTTTAGCCAGTAAAAGCCTTAAAACTTATGAGGATATTTTAGCTGATACTCCATTCTTTTTCAGAAGTCATAAATCGTATATAGTTAATATAAATTATATAACTGAATATGTAAGAAATGATGGGGGATATGCATTGGTAAATAAACATCACCAAATATCAGTATCAACAGATAAGTTGGATACATTATTGAATTTAATTAGCCGTAAAGTGAAATAATCTTTTGAATGTATAAAAGCAAATTGTAGCTGTATTTTCATTTCGCAATCAACACTCCAAACTTCACACTAGGTTATGCTGTAAGCATCTTCCTTTAATAAATTAACATAAACTATGTCAAAGTTTTCATCAATCAGCAACAAACGTCATTGTGATCATAGTGAAGCAATCTCAAGCGAGTAGCAATTATCAAACATAACTTGAGATTGCTTAGTACCCCGCAATTAAGGTAGTTTGCACTCCGCTGGTGCGAGCATCTTCTGATTTCCTTTAGCCAAAGAATAAAAAAAACCGCTTAGTTTTACACTAAAGCGGTTTTTATTTTTATAATTAATGATTAAATTCCAAATGTGTTGTTAATGTGATAACCGTCTGACGGTAATTTCTAACAACCATTAACTACCAACTATCAACTAATTATCATATCCCAAATTAGGAGCTAACCATTTTTCAACGTAGTCAATGCTTACGTTTTTGCGTTTGGCATATTCTTCAACTTGGTCTTTTTGAATTTTACCTACCGCAAAATATTTACTTGCCTCATTGGCAAAATAAAAACCACTTACTGCCGAAGCCGGATACATGGCAAAGTTTTCCGTTAAGGTAATTCCTGCATTGGTTTCAGCTTGCAAAATGTCAAACAACTTACGTTTTTCGGTATGGTCTGGGCAGGCAGGGTAACCTGGCGCAGGGCGAATGCTATTGTATTTTTCTCTGATTATTTCATCATCGGTTAATTGCTCGTTAGGTGCAAAACCCCAATATTCTTTTCTCACCAATTCGTGCATTTTTTCAGCAAAAGCCTCGGCCAATCTATCGGCAATGGCTTTAATCATAATGCTATTGTAATCGTCATGGTCTTTTTCGTAAGCTTCTACCAAAGGCTCAATTCCAATTCCTGCTGTTACGGCAAACATGCCTAAATAATCTTTTTTGCCACTTTCTTTCGGAGCAACAAAATCTGCCAAACATAAGTAAGGTTGTCCATCAGCTTTTTCGCCTTGTTGGCGCAAATAGTTGAAAGTTGTTGGTTGTCCGTTGTTGGAAATAATTATATCATCACCTTCAGAATTTGCTTCATAAAAACCAATTACACCGCGTGCGGTAAGTAGTTTTTCGTTAATTACTTTATCGAGCATTTTATTGGCATCGTCAAATAATTTTTTGGCTTCTACACCAACTATTTCATCATCAAAAATGGCAGGATAACGACCTACTAATTCCCATGTTAAAAAGAAAGGAGTCCAATCAATGCGTTGGCGCAATTCTTCCAAGGGGAAATTATCAAACACTTTTGTTCCTAAAAATTTAGGTGCAACTATATTATCAAAACTTACAGGAATTTTATTGGTTCTTGCTTTTGCTAAATCAACCGAGTTTTTATCTTTTTTACGGTTTTTATAATCAATTCTAAATTGTTCATACTCGTCTTTAAATTTCTTTTCCGAAGCTGGTCGCTGGTCAGGACTAATTAAACTTGCCGCCACAGGCACGCTTTTACTTGCATCTAACACATGTACAACTGGTCCGCTGTAAACAGGGTCAATTTTTACTGCTGTGTGCGCACGGCTGGTGGTAGCACCTCCAATTAATAATGGTATTTTCATTCCTAAACGTTCCATTTCTTTGGCAACATGCACCATTTCGTCCAAGCTTGGTGTAATTAATCCACTTAAACCAATTACATCTACATTTTCTTTAATGGCAGTTTCCAAAATTTTATCGGCAGGAACCATTACACCAATGTCAATAATTTCGTAGTTATTACAAGCCAAAACCACACCTACAATATTTTTTCCAATATCATGCACATCGCCTTTAACAGTTGCCATCAATATTTTACCTTGGTTGGTAGTCATGTTGCCATTTTTGCGTTTTTCTTCTTCCATGTAAGGCATCAAAACAGCCACGGCTTTTTTCATTACACGTGCACTTTTAACTACCTGCGGTAAAAACATTTTTCCAGCACCAAACAAATCACCCACAATGTTCATTCCGGCCATTAAAGGGCCTTCAATCACTTCAAGTGGTTTGTCGTAAATTAACCTTGCCTCTTCGGTATCTGCTTCTACAAACTCAACAATTCCTTTTATTAAAGCATGACTCAAACGCTCTTGAACTGTTCCTTTGCGCCATTCGTTGTCAACCGCAGTTTCTTTTCCTTTTCCTTTAACACGTTCGGCTAGTTCCAATAAACGTTCCGTTGCATCGTCTCTTCTATCTAATAAAACATCCTCTACATGTTCTAATAATTCTTTATCTATTTGATCGTAAACTTCCAATTGACTTGGATTTACAATACCCATATCCATTCCGTTATTGATGGCATGAAATAAAAATGCTGAGTGCATGGCTTCGCGCACTTTATCGTTTCCTCTGAATGAAAAAGAAACGTTTGAAACGCCACCACTAACTTTTGCACCTGGCAAATTTTCTTTAATCCATTTTGTTCCGTTAAAGAAATCTAAAGCATTTTTTCTGTGCTCTTCCATGCCGGTAGCCACTGGAAAAATATTAGGGTCAAAAATAATATCACCCGCAGGGAAATGAACTTTTTCCGTTAAGATTCGATAAGCTCTTTCTGCAATTTCTATTCTACGTTCGTAGTTATCTGCTTGTCCTTGTTCGTCAAAAAGCATTACAATTACTGCTGCTCCAAAACGTTTTACAATTTTTGCTTGGCGGATAAATTCTTCTTCGCCACCTTTTAGCGAAATAGAATTTACCACACATTTACCTTGCACACATTTTAATCCTGCTTCTATAATTTCCCATTTAGAAGAATCAATCATGATAGGAACGCGAGAAATATCTGGTTCAGATGCAATCAAATTTAAAAAACGAACCATTGATTCCACACCATCAATCATTCCTTCATCCATATTGATGTCGATAATTTGCGCACCGCCTTCTACCTGCTGACGAGCAACAGCCAAAGCTTCTTCAAAATTACCTTCACGTATAAGGCGTAAAAACATTTTAGAACCCGTTACATTGGTTCTTTCTCCCACATTTACAAAATTGGTATCTTTAGTAATTACCAATGGCTCCAAGCCCGAAAGGCGTAATGTATAATCTTTGATCATTTATTTTTGTTGATAGACCATGGACGATAGACAATAGTTTATAGACTATAGTCGATAGACAATGGTATTTTTTGTTTTATTATATTGGACCATAGTCTATGGTCTATCGTCCATCTACCATTGACTATCGTCCATAAACTACTCACTTAATTTTGTTTCTCAGCGATTGGATCATTTTTACTAATGTTTCACAATCATTATAAATATCTTTAAAATCTTCTTCATCAATTATTTTTCTTGCTTGAGCAATGTAAATACAGCCTACAACCTCTATGCAAGAGCGCATTGCATAACCTAAAAATCTAGAAAATTCAGGATTAGACTGTCCTTGAGAGCCTTCAGCTATGTTTAAAGAAATTGAATCACAAGCTCTTTTCATTTGAGATGTAAGCACATAAATTTCTTCTTTTGGGAATTTTTTTACTACGCTTTCAACCTTTACAACTAACTCAATCGACTTTTTCCAAACTTCTAAATTTTCGAACTTAAACATGCTATAGTTTCCTTGTTTTAGTATAAGTAATTATTCAAACTATTGTCCATAAATCTTCTATGGTCCAAGGTCTCTTAACCATAAACTTTCTATGGTCCATGGTCTATTAACTATTAACTATAATCCTCGGTTCATACTTCGCTGCCATTTCTGCAATAGCTTTGATGTGATCAGGAGTAGTTCCGCAACAGCCACCTAAAATATTTACCAATCCTTCTTTGCAGAATTCTTCCACTTGTTTTGCCATAGCAGCAGGGCTTTCATCGTATTGTCCAAACTCATTAGGCAATCCTGCATTTGGATACGCACTTACATAAAATGGCGAATGTGTTGACATTACTTGTAAATAAGGACGTAAAGCACTTGCTCCTAATGCACAATTTAAGCCAATACTCATCAATGGCGCATGTTGCATACTAATTAAAAATGCCTCCGTTGTTTGACCCGATAATGTTCTGCCAGATGCATCCGTAATAGTTCCTGAAATCATTACTGGATAATGTTTTCCAAGTTCTTCAAAAACTTCATCAACAGCAAATAAGGCAGCCTTTGCATTTAAGGTATCAAAAATGGTTTCAATCAATAAAATATCTACACCACCTTCAATTAATTTGATAGCTTGTTGTTTATATGCTTTTACCAATTCGTCAAAAGTAGTAGCTCTATAACCTGGGTCGTTTACATCTGGGCTTATAGATAAAGTTCTGTTAGTTGGTCCCATAGCACCAGCCACAAATCTTGGTTTATGTGGTTCTTTGGCAGTCATTTCATCGGCTACCTCTTTGGCTATTTTTGCTGAGTAATAATTGATGTCATCTACCAAATGTTCTAAATGATAATCGGCTTGCGCAATAGTGGTTCCACTAAAAGTATTGGTTTCAACAATATCTGCGCCTGCTTCAAAATACAAACGATGAATGCCTTTAATAATTTCAGGACGAGTAATTGAAAGTAGATCATTATTTCCTTTTAAAGGATGCGCGTGATTTGCCAAAGCTTCATTCCTAAAATCAGCTTCTTCCAATTTATGTCGTTGAATCATGGTACCCATTGCACCATCCAAAATCACAATTTTTTTCTTTAGTATGTCGTATATGTTCATTTTTATAACAATGTCCATAGTCCATGGTTTATTAGACCATAGGTTAATAAATTCAAAAGCAATGGACTATGGTCTATTAGCTATTGACTTTTCCAGTAAACTTTTTCCGATTGGGTGTTTGATAGCTACTCGTGACCGAGGCATTCATTCACTTATCAGTTCTCTCTTTTGGAGATAGGTATTGGCACTCTGCTACTTGGGGTAGTTTTGCCAAGACATCATAGGGCCTATTCCCTCCGTCTTTCTGGATAAGTGTGGCAAATATAAAAAAATGTAAGATTTAAAAAATTAAAAGATTTAAAAATTACAAAGTTGAAAGTTTAGAAAGTAAGTAAAACAATTATCTCATTCCGAATTTTTACCATTCCGAACTCCGACTAAATTAAATCCAGCCTTTTTTCTTAAAGGTAAGTAGCACAGCACCCGATGAAACAATCATGGCTATGATGCAGATAAAAAATCCTAACGGCTGATTGGCACCAGGTATGTTGCTAAAGTTCATACCAAACATACCCGATATAAGTGTTGGTGGTAAAAACGCGATTGAAAATACAGTGAAACGCTTTAACACTTTATTTTGCTCCAAGTTAATTAAACCGGTTAAGGTATTTTGTAAAAACTCCAAACGCTCAAAGTTAAATGCACTGTATTCTATTAGGGATTGAATATCCTTCAAAATTATTCTTAACCTAACTTTTCTGTCCTCCGGGAAAAGACTGCTTTTTAATAAATTAGAAAGTACACGTTGTTTATCAATCATACTTTCTCTAAGCATCATGGTACTTTCCTGTAAATCAGTAATATCTAATAGGAACTCACTATTGGTATTTCTATCGGTACTTAAAGTGCGGCTAAATACTGTAATTTCATTCGATACACGTTCAATTAAATCGGCTTCTAAGTCAATGCGAGTTTCTTGTAAACTCATCAATACATCAAAACCAGAGTTAAACATTTCGCTATTGGCTTTCATTTTGCGCACTACATCGGCAAAGGTTGAGAGGTCTGCTTGGCGAAAAGTGTAAAGCACACTATCTTTTATAATAAACGAAACTGCATGTTTTTCGTATTGTCCATTCTCTAAACGCAAAAAATTGCTATTAGCAGTAATTTCATTATTACGTTCAAAATACCTCGAACTACTTTCAATTTCAGCTATTTCTTGAGGCGTTTGTATGCTTATGCTAGTTTTGCTTTCAATCCACTCTTCTTCTTCACTAGTAGGCGCTTGCATGTCAACCCACATAATATTCGAAAGTGAGTCTAAACGTTTTAAATCGTTATCTTTTAATATTTTTTCATCTTGTTTATAAAAAATACGAATCATGGCGGGCAAGATAAAACTTTTAGTAAAATGTATTACATTATTTAATTATAAAAATTAATATTAATAATGTAACCAACTAAATACAGTGCAGTAAAATTTATTTACCTAATAATAGTAATATTACCTCGTTTGGTATAAGCCGAATCGTCAAAACCTGTAAAGGTAACTAGGTAAAAATACACATCGTTTTGAACAGAGGTGTTGTTTAAATCGCCTTTCCAACGGTCTTTTTTGTTATTAGTTTCAAATACTTGTTGGCCCCAACGGTTAAATATTTTTAAATTATAGGTTTTAACAAATGAATTTGCCATATATAAATCGTCATTCAAACCATCGCCATTAGCCGAGAAAGCATTTGGTGGATACACATTTGGCTGTTGGTAAAGAAAAACTTGATTTGATTTACTTTGTGCCAATGGCCTGTTTGGAATACCATCAGGCGGAGCTTCTGTAGCTTTTACATAATAATAATAAGCGCCTTCATCGGTATCAAAGTTTTTATCGTTGTAGTTATTGTTTTTTTGATTGGTTAATGAACTATAACTTTTAGTTACATAACGTCTTAAAATTTCGTAATTATCTACTCCTTGCGCCCAACCAATATAATTATTCCAATCAAGTTCATGGTTTAAGTAGGTTGAAACTCCTTTTAAAAATATAGAACAAGCTATTTTGCCTTGTGGGCCAATATTATCGCAGGTATCGTACATTACCAAATGATAACAATATGACTGCTTATTTATATCTATCTCTTTATCAGTGTATTGTGTATCTGTCACATTTTCAAATGTTTCTATTTTGCTAAAGTTTATTCCATTATCTGTTGATTTGTATAAAAAGTACTTAGCAAAATCTTTTTCAGTACTTCTAAACCACGATATGCCAATGTGGTCATTGGTATCTACAGTTACAGTAAATAAACTTTGTTGTTGAGGTATATAATTAATTTGTTCAAACGTAGTTATGGTATCACTTGGTGGTCCCATAACGCCACATTTATTAACTCCAATCATGTAGTAACTGTAGTTAATTTGTTTGTTATTAGGTGTATTTTTATCTAAAAAATACCTTTGTGTTTTGTCTCTTATGGTATCAATTACTGCAAAATTTTTATTGTCAATTCCCCTATAAACCAAGAAATAGTTAAATAAAGTTACAGGTGTGGTATCACCATAATACACATAAGTTTGGTTATCGCTGCTTAATGTCATGCAAAGCATATCGGTAGAATTAATTGGGTCGAGCGGTAGTACCTTTAACCAAATACGCTTACTACTCAGGTTGCTAATTGGGCAGCTTAAATCTTGAACATCAATATCTATTGGAATGTATTTCAAATTGTATGCTTCGCAAGATGGGGTCCAACACAATTCTGTTTTTACGCTATCATTTCCATAAACAATTTTGTTTACAGTAGGAGTGGGACTAACAGCTCCATTGGTAAAAACAGTTGAATTTACTTTCATAACCAACGAATCGCCAATATCTTGAGCTTTAATATAAAAACATTTATTTGAATTTACCGTAAATTCAATGGTATCTTGGGCAATATTGGCTAATAAACTATCGTTTTTTGAAATAGCAGGAATACTAGCAATGGTACTCACATATTTTGAAGCTACTCCTTCCGAATCGCATTCGTTTACACTCGTAATTTTATAAGTATAATTTATGGTTCTATTATTGGGCGAATTGTTATCGGTAAATTGATTTACTATTTTGCCAAATTCACCTAATAAAACATAATTGCTATCGTTTATGCCTCTATAAATTCTATAGCTTTTTAAGTAAGGAGAGGAGTTGGTATCTGACCAATTTAGTTGTGTTTTGTTATCTAATAAACCAAGACAATTAAAAATAGGAGGGGGCATGGTTTTCATTGGCAAAATTCTAACAACAATTTCGCTTTTTGAAGTGCGAGGAAAAGGACAGCCATTGTCTTTTACTTCAGATGTAAATGTAACAGAACCTACTTTTGATAGTTCACAACTAGTTTGCCAGCAAAATCTATTTACTATGGTTCTGTAGCCTTCTACATATTTTTCTACCACTGGTTGGGTAGTATATGTTGATGTAAAAAAAGGAGATGTAATATTCATAAACAATGAATCTCCAGGAGAACTTAAATCGCTCGAGTTGATATCGAAGCAGATTGAGTTTGGAATTTGAACCTCGTAAAAACTACGTTGAATGGTAGAGCCAGTATCACTATAATTAATAATGGGTGGAGGGTTTGGTATACATGTTACTACATTAAACTGTAACTCTAATCTTACTTCACCTATTTTTACGCCATTTCTATATTCTTCTACTTTTATAGCTGCTACATAAGTTCCAGTGCTATTTGGAGTAACTGATATTTCGCCTGTTTTTCTATTTATTGAAAGCGAAGGAGTGCCCATAATGGCATTATTAGCATTAAATCCGGTAATCCAGTCAATTGGTGCATATGGGCCTGATTGATTATATGGATTAGCGGGCGAGCCATTGTTATTATTTTTATCTAAATTACCATTTAATGGATCTACCATCGAGTAAACTAAAGAGTCTTTGTCAGCATCGGTAAAATTAAAGTTATAAGTAAAAGGAACACCTACACACATTAATGTTACTGGATTATTGGTATATTTTGGTGTTGAATTATTAAATGTTCTTGCGGGAATTTCTGCATAAAATGCTGTACTAGCATCTCCAGGAGCATTTATATTATTGATAATACTATTTCTACAACATCTTTCCCAACTTACATAATAGCCAGAAGTACTTGTTAAATTATTTAAAGAAACTGTAGCGGTGTAATAACCTTCTTCTGTACATTCAATGGTGCTTCCGCCACATTTTGGATTTATAAATTCCAATTTTTTAAATGAAATGTAGTTCAATGTGTAGTATGAAACTAAAGAATTATTATTTTTTTGATAGATACCAATTCTTATGGTAGGTTTGTTAAAATCAGCTTGTCCGTTACGACAGTCTCTTAATACACGTAATGAAATTTGGTAGTTGTTTCCACTTATCCATTGAACATCAAAAGCCCCGCCAACTATATGAGTGGCGAAGGTTATTAGGCTTGTAAGTATAAACGCGGATATGAATAGTACTTTTTTCAAAACTAAGTGCAATATAGTTTATAATTTCACTAATTTAAACTTCAAATAATCATTACAAGTTTTTGACAAATAGCTGGTTTATTTTAAATTAATAAAATAATTGTTCTTTAATATGGGTAGCACATTTGCCGTGTTAAATTGCAAACAATATTTAATATCATCGGTATTCAAATGTTTTAGCTCAAAACGTTTGGCATGCGATGATTTCCTTACTAATGCCTCTAAATTATCTTTATTTTGTTCGTATAAAAGTTGAGCACTTAAAGCACTATCGCAATCAATTTTAAAACTAACCCCAATTTTATGTACCACTGCTCCTGCAAATAATGTATCCTCTAAATTAAATTTATTTTTCCAACCTGCACATAATAAAACCACATCTTCGTTTATTGAATTTAACCAATTACATAAAGTATCAATGTTTAAAAAAGCACCAATTGCTATTTGGGCAGCACCATTTTCTTCTGCATATTTAATGGCTTTGGTTCCATTTGTGGTTGCAAGGGCTATACTTTTTCCCGCTAATAAAGGGTTTTCAAACTCAAAAGGAGAGTTTCCTAAATCAAAACCTTCCACTTTAATGGCATCTTTTTCTGCTGCAATAACAAAGTTGAACTCCTTAAATAGTTTGCATTCTTCAGCGCTAGCAAGTGTTAAAATTTTTTCAACTCCTGTTTTAAAACCCACACACATACTACTGGTAGCTCTTAAAATGTCAATAACTATAACTGCTTTTCCTTTTATATTGTAATAGGGTAAAAGTGCTGGACTTACTACCACTTCTAAGTTTCTCATACGTTAAATATTTACTCCAAATAAAAGAAAAATTGATCAGATTATGTTTTAATAAAATTGACACAAATCCATTTAAATTTATATTTTGTAATAAAGAAAAAAGACATAAAATTGCGCTTCTTAAAATAATAGACAATATATTTGGATTTTTTACCAATAACTTATTATTTATAGGAATTTAAAGCAAAATATTTAAATAAAAAATGGCATATCTATTTACATCAGAGTCTGTATCAGAAGGACATCCAGACAAAGTAGCCGATCAAATATCTGACGCGCTAATTGACAATTTTTTAGCTTTCGATCCTGAATCGAAAGTGGCTTGTGAAACATTAGTTACTACAGGGCAAGTTATTCTTGCAGGTGAAGTAAAATCAAAAGCTTATTTAGATGTACAAGAAATAGCCCGTGGCGTTATTCGCAAAATTGGTTATACTAAATCTGAGTACATGTTCGAAGCAAATTCTTGCGGTATTTTATCAGCTATTCATGAGCAATCGGCCGATATTAACCAAGGAGTTGATAAAAAGAAAAAAGAAGAACAAGGTGCTGGTGACCAAGGTATGATGTTTGGTTATGCAACTAACGAAACCGCTAATCACATGCCGTTAGCATTAGATTTAGCTCATGCTATTTTGATTGAATTAGCTGCTTTACGTAGAGAAAACAAAGCAATTAAGTATTTACGTCCAGATGCAAAAAGCCAAGTTACATTAGAGTATAACGATAACAATGAGCCTGTACGTATTGACGCAATTGTTGTTTCAACTCAACACGATGATTTTGATACAGAAGCTAAAATGTTAGCTAAAATTAAAAAAGACATCGTTGATATATTAATTCCTCGCGTTAAAAAGAACTATCCTAAATACGCTCATTTATTCAATAATAAAATCAATTACCATATCAACCCAACAGGTAAATTCGTAATTGGTGGTCCTCATGGCGATACTGGTTTAACTGGTCGTAAAATCATTGTAGATACTTACGGTGGTAAAGGTGCACATGGTGGAGGAGCTTTCTCTGGTAAAGATCCTAGTAAAGTAGATAGAAGTGCTGCTTATGCTACTCGTCACATTGCAAAAAATTTAGTTGCCGCTGGTGTTTGTAGCGAAGTTTTAGTTCAAGTTTCATATGCAATTGGTATTGCTAAGCCTATGGGTATTTTTATCGATACTTATGGTACTTCAAATGTTAAAATGACTGATGGCGAAATTGCTAAAGTGGTAGAAAAAACTTTTGATATGACTCCTTACGGAATTGAAACTCGTTTAAAATTACGTAATCCTATTTATAGCGAAACAGCTGCTTATGGTCACATGGGTAGAAAGAATGAAGTTGTAACTAAAGTGTTTACTAGTCCTGATGGTAAAAAAGTAACCAAGAAAGTAGAATTATTTACTTGGGAAAAACTAGACTATGTAGAAAAAGTAAAAAAAGCATTCAAAATCAAATAAGCTTATTTGCTAAATAAATAAAAGGCTGTTCTAAATTAATAGAATAGCCTTTTTTATTTGTTCAAATTTGAACATAATAAAAAGTGTTAAAAAGTAACAATTTATGAATCATTTGGTAAAACTTGAATACAATAAGAAGCTATTTTAAAATAGTAACATATAACCTCTAGACATAAAAAAAGCCTCTACAGTTAAGTAGAGGCTTTTTTATGTTATAGTATTTTGATTAGTATTCCCACATATCATGTTCTTTTTCGAACAATTCTTGTTTAATACGTTCTCCTTCTAAAATGGCAGCTACACCATTATCTTTGAATTCAGCTCTGTCTTTTATATACAAATCTTGTTCGTTAGATTGTTTGATGATATAACTTGAAAACATTCTTGCCTCAAACCAATCATCAAAGGTAATTCTTGCTGCATCATTCTGACGGTTGAATACTTCGTAATTGATAAATAAATGTCTTAAATCCATTTCAGTAACTGCCACATTCGGGTCCGCTTCTCTTGCATGGTATTTTAAAACACATAAATCTTGTTCGCCTAATTCAACTCCACCAATAATTGGTTTAAATTGGGGAGCAATAGAAATAATTCTTACAAAATAAGTACTTAACTTTTTGTCAAAAATCCAATCTTCTACTATTCTGTAACGTTTAATTCTTTCTACCGGTTTAAAAGTATTTATAACGGTATCCATAATAGTGTTATCAGGATTAGCTGGATCAGGATTTTCCACATAAGAAGTATCAACAGTGAATTTCAATAAATCCTCTAAAGTATAAGCACTACTCAATGAGTCATCTCTGTAAGGCACCATTTTACCTTTTATAATTGCATCATATACAATTACACTCAAAGGATTTTTAGGCCATGCCATTACTTGGTTTTGTTTTTCTCTAACATCAACCATTCTAATCACTCTTTTTGAACTGGTAACATCTGCTTCACGCAAATATGGCCAAGCTACAACTTTACGTTCTTTTACCGCTTGACGATTGTAAATAAAATCGTCATATACACCTTGTGCTTTTACATTTAAAAACACAGTTAGTAATAAACAAATTGATACTATACTCTTTTTCATAATTTTATTATCTGCAAACTGCAATTACACCTGTAGGAATTGGAACTAAACCTTGTGGGCCTTGAGCCTTAATATCCAATACATAAACTTTTTCGCCTTGTTTAACATTTTGTAACATAGTTCTCATTCTTTGAGGAACAATACTACCTGTTACTGCTTCAAACTGAGCTGGTCCTGTTCTTGGTTGGTAAATAATTTTAAAACTTTTTACATCATATTTAATACCTTCGAAAGCAAAATCCTTTAAGATAGTAAATACAGCATTAGCTCCTTTAATTTTAGCAGCTTCAACTTCACCACTAACATCAATACCACCTAACTGAGGGGTTGGTTTAGGAATATTTTTTAACCTAAACTCCATTTCACCCATTTTCTTAGTTGCTCCGTCAGCTTGCACAGAAACTGATATTGTAACTTTTTGACCAGGATCAGAAGCAGGTACTAAAATTTCATATTCACCATTTTTACCGCCTTTTGTTAAATTTCCTGTAGAAGCTTTAACAATTAATTGACTTGCATCATATCCTGGCACAGAAATAGCAATTGGATTAGGAATAGCTCTGTAAACAACATTCATTTTTGTAGCAGAAACTACTGCAATTGGCTGTGTAACAAAATATTCGCCTTTGAAAGGGTAAGATACTTTTTCACCAGTTAATTTAGTTTGAGTAATAACACCTTCGTATTTTTTCAAACCTTGACCACTAGCTGAAGCTTCGTACATACCAAATCCATTCTCAACTTTTACTGGAGAACCATTAACGGTTAAGTCAAATGTAGAACGTGAGCTATTTGCTGCTAAGAAAATTTTAGCTTCATATTTGCTACCAGCACTTACATAAGTACCTTTTGTAGGAATAACCTCTGCTGTAAAATTATCAATAATGAAGTCGGTTGTTTTTAAGTTTTTATTTAACTCGTCTAAAACTTGAGCTTCTGTATTTTTGATATCATTTTCAATTTTAGTTAACAAAGTAGCCACTGCTGCCATTGGTGAATGTTCAAATAATTCAGACTCCCAAGTTTGGGTACTTCCTTTTGTAACTTCAGTAATTAAATCACTTTTAACATTGCCTCTAGAAGATTCTGGTAAAGCAGCTAACATATCAACTCTCCATTTGTTAATTTTTTCTCTTAACTCTTTACCTTTACCTTGAACAATTAAATAGTTTGCATGCTTTTCCATATTAGGCGCATCAACAATTTCTCCATCCGGTTTGCCATCTTTTCTTCCGCCAGCATTTTTTATAAGCAATTCTTTCAAATCACCTACATATTTTAAAGCATCTGCAGCAATTTTATCTACATTTCTAGCAGCTGTTTGAGCATCTATACCTTTTTTGTCAGATTTGTTTTTTTCAACATAACTATCTATTGAGGCTAAAATTGCTTTATTCTTGCTTTTAATATTGTCACCGGCTTTTTCCATACTCACTTCCACTAAGTGGAAGGCTTTTAATATTTCGGCAGATACATTTAATGCTAATAGCGCTGTTAACACTAAATACATCATATTAATCATCTTCTGCCTTGGGGATACGTTTCCTCCTGCCATTATTTTTTCTTTTTATATTTAAAACGTGAAACTAATAATTTTATTATGAAATAAGTAAAAGTTATTATGCTTTTACGTTCATTGCTGATAACATGTTACCATAAACATTATTCAATGAAGATAGATTTTTAGATAATTTATCCATCTCTACTTTAAATGTTTCAGCTTGTTTGTTAGTTTCGTTTAATGTATTTACAGTTTTTGATAAACCACCTACAAATTCGTTGATTGATTTTAAGTGATTGTTTGATTCTGTGATTTCTAATTCATAAACTGAATTTAATGAAGCTAAGTTTTTAGTCATTCTTTCAATTTGAGCACCATATTCTTTAGAACCTTCTGAAGCAGAAACTAAACCGTTCATTGCTTCTACTGCTTTTGAGTATGAAGAATTGATGCCTGTTAATGAATCAGCAGCTTGTTTTACATTTTTACTGTATGCTTCTGTTGCAGCAGCAGCACTAGATAAATCTTTTAAGCCAGTTACGTTTTCGTTTAATGAACGGAAACCGTTTCCTAAACTGTTAATTAAATCTGGACCAATTTTAGCATCCTCTAACATTTTGTCCAATTGTTGAGTTACACCAGCACCACTTTTAGCAGTTGCTTTTTTAGGTTCTTTTGGATCTAAGCCCGATAATTCAGGATAAACTAAAGTCCAATCTGGTTCTTGGTGTGGTTTTTCAAAAGCAGAAACTAAAAATATTCCAGCTTCAGTTAATAATCCTACGATAAGCATTTCATCAGCACCTTTCCAGTGCGTAATTTTGAATAATGCTCCAACGATTACTACCGCTGCTCCAATACCATAAGCCTTGCCCATGAACGACTTAAATCCTTTGCTTTCTAAGAAACTGTTTGCCATCTTTTTTTAATTTTAATTTGTTAAAGGTTTGTTTTTTTTAGATTTATTTGATTATTATTTTTTGTCTTTGTTTGAACGTCCGATATAGCTCATTACACAACGGAAACCTGTGTAAGAATTACAGCTATCTTGGTATTCATATGTTCTTGTACCGCATTGTAAGTAATACGCTACATCTTTCCATGAACCACCACGAATAACTTTTCTTTTCATAGTTTCTGCTACGTCTGGATCATCTTCGTTTACTTCAAATTGGTAATCAGGGTTATTATCGTGCGAGAATAAGTTGGTATTAGTTTCGTAGGCTGTGCTAGTCCACTCTGCAACATTTCCACTCATGTCATATAAACCAAAGTCGTTAGGGAAATAAGAATTTACTCTAATTGGATAATGACCACCATCAGATACATATTCTCCTCTTCCTGGTTTGTAGTTAGCTAAAGAACATCCTTTTGCATTTTTTACGTAATAGTTACCCCAAGGGTAGTGATTTTGATCTCTTCCACCACGAGCAGCATATTCCCACTCATATTCAGTTGGCAATCTAAATTCAGTTACAGTTGGCTCATCAACGTTAGTGTAGAAACTATTTAAGTGATTAGTTCTCCAATAGCAGAATGCGCGAGCTTGGTGCCAGCTAATTCCAACTGCAGGATAATCATCATATTTTGGATGCCAAAAATACACTTGAGATAATGGCTCATTATATGAATAGGTAAAGTCTCTAATGAAAACTAAAGTGTCTGGATAAATTTTAACAATTTTCTCTTTTTTAAAGTCTGCTCTTGAACGTTTGTAGGCGTCCTGACGTTTTAGCGCAGCAGCAGCTTTTAAGTCGATATAATTGTATTTATATTCTAACTTTCTAACATCTAATTGTTTTTGACGATAATAGCTTTCTGCTTCATTATAATACATATCTTGTAAAGCAGAGATATCAGCGTTTTTATCAATTTTTTTAGTATAGTCTAATGCTTGATACGTGTTACCGAAACCGTCATCCACTTCTTGAGTAAACTCCAGTTTGGTTCTCATAAACGAATCTACTACTGCGTAAACAAACTGACGATATTCGTTGTTTGTAATCTCTGTTTCATCCATATAGAATGCAGAAACTGAAATTTGTTTGTTTGGCGCAAGCATTGCCATAGGCACATCTTGTTCTGTAGCTCCAATATGAATTGAACCTGTTGGCACATAAACTGTACCCATTGGTTGTGGATGGAACCACTGTCTACGTCCTGGAACACCAGTCAGTTCGCCATTATTAGAGTTGCACCCTACAAATGCAATTGCTACTAAGGCTAACAATATCAAGTTTATTCTTTTCATTTTTTTATCAAAAATTATTAAATCTAAAAGGCAAAAATATATTTTCTATTGAAAAATACAAGTTTATTAACAATAAAATGTAAATTGTATATTTTTTAAACGTTATTTATTTTTATTTATTATAAAATTCTTGGAGTTTTTATTGGGAAAATTGTTTTCGGTGGTTTCGAAGTAACTTTAAACCCAAAACAATATCTAATTGTTAATTCATGCGAACCCGAACTATATTTCAAAATATCGCTGGTTATTAAATCGTAGCTATACATTATTTGTAATGGACTATTAAATCTATATCCAGCCAATATTGATAATTCTTGTGGAGTTCTATATGATAATCCTCCAACTAATCTTTGTTGATATACTCCTAAAGCATTTAAATCGAAACTATGCTTTACTGCATCTGTTTTATATAATAAATTAGCTTCAATATCTATATTACCAATATTGTATGTTCCACCAGTCATAACATAATAATGTCTGTCTTGAACTGCATTACCGGTATAGTTACCTTTACTGAAATCCACTTTTGGACTATTGATGTGTAGCGATGAAACACCAAAATAAAAATCGTTGAATATACTTAATTGTGGCATGGTGTAATATAAACCAAAATCTAAATTTAAGCTATTGCCTTTAACATCACCTGTTGGGATTAGTGGATCACCAGATTCAATTGGAACCAATTTTGAACCATCAATTCCTTTTTGAATAAATCCAACGCCTAAGCCTCCAGCTAATTTAGCTCCATTTAGTAAAGGGTGTATGTACGATAAACTTAAAGTTGGTGCTAATGTGCTTGAAAAACCTAATTGGTCATTCCAAATATTCAAGCCTAAACCAAATCTTCCAAGATTACCATGAATTCCAAAGTTTTGAGTAGATGGAGAATTACCAGCCTCTACTGCTTTGGCTCCAGCAATTTCAGGGGTAAAAGCTACACCTCCACCATATCCAACCCACTGAGTTCTGTATGTTCCATTTACACAGATTTTATCTGGTGTTGATCCAGCAAAACCAGGGTTGTAGAACAATCTATTGTTCATAAACTGAGTGAATTGTGGATCTTGTTGGGCTTTAGCCTGAAAACCAGCTAGTCCAACAATTAAAAATAGTATAGTAAATTTTATTTTCATCAATGGTGATTTTTTTATTTTACAATTTTCAATAATAACTAATTAATTCAAATATACAAGCGTACTTGACTGATTTTATAACGGAAATTTTCTATTTTATGTATAATTTATGTTACATAAAAAAAACAAATGCCTTAAAACTTTTTAGTAATAAGGCATTTATATAAAATATTAAGGTGTGTAAAAGTTTTATTTTTCTTTATTAATTTCTATAATAAATTTATCAATTGCAGCTACCATTGAGGGGGTTTCAGGGGTTGGTGCTTGAATATTGGCTGTTAATTTCTCATCCTTTATTGCTTTGATGGTAGTAGCTCCCCAAGCTGCTATAACAGTTTTGTTTTGAGCAAAGTCTGGAAAATTTTCGAATAATGAACGAATATCTGCAGGACTGAAAAAAGCTATAATGTCATAATTAACATCGCTTAAATCTTGTAAATTAGCAGAAACTATGCGGTAGAAAAAAGCTTCTTTGAAAGCAATTTTGCTTTTTTTCATAAACTTTTCAATATCCTGTTTACGCCAATCGCTGCAAGCAAAAAGATACTTATCTTTTGAATGACTTTTGAATAAAGGAAAAAGTTCAGTTTCGGTGCCTTTACCAACAAATACTTTACGCTTACGCACTTGAATGTATTTTGATAAGTAATTAGCAATACTTTCGTTTACACAAAAGTACTTCATTTCAATAGGCATTTCTACCTTTAACTCTGCACAAACTCTGAAGAAATTATCTACCGAGTTTCTGGAGTTTAAAATAATTGCCGTGTAGTCTAGAATATTTATTTTTTGAGCTCTAAACTCTTTTGGAGTTAGTGGCTGTACTTCAATAAATGGTCTAAAATCAATTTTTAAGCCATATTTTTTTGCTAATTCAAAATACGGAGATTTCTCTGTTTCTGGCTTAGGCTGGCATACAAGTACACTTTTTACTTTGGTGTTTTTCAACTTAAATAGCTATTTAAAATTTTTATAAAAATTAACCAAGGACTAATTT
The DNA here is from genome assembly GCA_964529175.1 of uncultured Bifidobacterium sp. Taxonomy (GTDB): domain Bacteria; phylum Bacteroidota; class Bacteroidia; order UKL13-3; family UKL13-3; genus JAAFJM01. The sequence goes on along the minus strand of CAZGVO010000003.1, from coordinate 181,472 downwards.
CTAGGGCGCAAAGATAAATAAATAAGTAAAAAAATGGCAATGCACTGTTACTTATTTGATTTAATAAATACCTCACTATACGATAAACGATAGCGGTAAAAAATATTGCAACCATTGAAAAAAAGATGGTTTGTGTTAATTGTAAACTAATTATGTAAACATAAAATATTGAAAAGACCAACAAAACGAAACTTAAAAAGTTTGCTATTTGTATGGTATTTATTATCATTTTAGTTGACGAAATCATATCGTTTAGCAAATAACCAACTATAAAATAGATAATAAACTTGATTAAGTAGATGATTAAAATTGCTCCTGCTATAATCCAAACCAATATTTCGTAGGCTGTTTGATTAAAAATTTGATTGTTTTCGAAAAATTGAGTTAGAATAAGTGAAAAACTTAGGATATAGATTATGAATAAATGCAAAGAAGTCCAAGTAAATTTGGAGTCTTTTAACCTATTAATGGTTGATAGAAATAGCATGTCAAATACCACTGAGGTGGCTTGCTCAAAATTGCGCGGATTACTTAATCTAACCAAAGCTAAGTATAAAATGATACTCAAAATAAACCATATTTTCCAAGCATTATTATGGGTTTGAGCGTTTTTTATTTGTTTTAAAAAGGGTAAATCTCTTTGGATATTTGATTCAGTTAAACCCAATGTATTTGTAATGCCTTTTAGTTTAAGAGTAGGGTTAAAAATACCATTTAATGTAGTTTGGTTTTGTAATGAATCTAGCAAAGAGTATGACTCAATTTTGGCTGAAAGCGAATCTATGTAATTTATTGATAATGAGTCATTTATATTTTTATTAATATGGCTTTGTTGAGCAATTACTATGTTAATTGCACTTAATAAAAATATACACAAAAAATACTTTTTAAAGTTCATTATCTAAAAATAATTAATATACCCAAAATGAATTTTGGCACTGTTAAATTCAATCGGATTTTGAAACTGCTTACCAACTGCATATACTAAAGTAAATAAACCAGCTCCACTTTCAAAAACCAAACCAGCTCCAAACCCAAATGGATTGTCCTTTATGGTATTTTTAGGCACTTCGTTTATATACCAAGCTTGATTATAAAAAGCAAATACATTGGAGTTTTTGCCTAATAAATACCTTAATTCTGCGTTGGTTATAGCAAATTTATTTGCAAATATACTTTGTTCATCGAACCCACGAAGTGTTTTTAATCCACCAATGCGAAAAAGTTCGTTTAAAAATAGACTTTCAGTTTGAAACCAAGCCGCGTTTAGTTCCGTTTTAAATATCCAATTTTGTTTAATTTTTAAATAATTTTCAAACTTTATAGTTGCTTTATACTGTGTATAATTAAGTTTAATGGAATCGTAAAGTTTATAATTTTCGCCATTTTGCCCTTGTAATAAGATGGCGTTGATGGTGGCATTTTTAGTAATTGATTTTGTTCCAATTGCCACATCCATTTCTAGAATATAACCTTTATTTGGGTTTGGTAAATAATCAATTTTGGTAAATTTTAAACCCACGCCATAAAAATCTTTCTTTACATCATTAATATTAGGAAGTGTTTTATTGGTTTTAATAAAATTGGTATCTACAGTTATGAGCGATGTGTTTTGTGTGGAATAAAACACTTTAAAATAGTTTGTTCCAATTAATCTGTACTGAAAGGCAAAATCGTTTTGTAAATCAAAAAAGGAAGTGTCGTAAAGCAAAAGATTTAGTGCATAATCAAGGGCTATTTTACTATTAAAAATGTAAGGATAATTGAACTTAAATTTCAGTTCTTGCGAATTATTTAAAAAACTGCGGTAATTTAATTCAAGTGCTTTGCCACTCCCTAAAATATTTTGTAGTTTTAAGTTTAAATCACCTGTAATTATTAGTTTATTAGCCTTACTGCTATTGGGTGCAAACCCAATTATTCCATCAAAACTGCTGGCTTTTTTATTACTTAAATAGGTAATTAACTTGGCTTTGTTTCCATAAAAATAAATTACAGAAGATTGATTTAACGCAAGGTAAGGAAGCTCTGAAAGCCTGCTATCAGTGCGTTTTAAAATATTTTCGTTATAGTATTTTCCAAATTTAATACCAGTATAGTTGGCTAAAAAAGTGGGGCTGATTTTGGCATTGCCAATAATTTTTATAGAATCAAAAATAATTTGTGGGCCTTTGTTAAACTTAATATTTGCGCTAATGGTGCTTGAGTCAATAATTACCGAATCGAGAGAAAACGAAGCAAATGGAAATGAATTATTTTGCAGCCAATTCAATGCGTTTTTTACTTTTTGAGTGTAAATAGCTGGGCTAAAAATTTGGTTGTTAAAATCGGCAGAGTTAAAGCCCGCAGCGCTTAGTAAATTGTTATCATAGGTTGGATTTTTTAGTTTTAACCACTTAAACGATTGATTTAAATTTACTATAAAATGAACAGAATCTTTTGCTATAAAATATGGATTAACCTCAGTTAAGATATATGATTTTTGCATACAAAATAGCAATATTTGATTAGCCATTTGTTGCACTTGAATGCTATCGTTAAATTGGGTTGGGAGTTTTAATTGTGTTTCTATTTTAGCAGCATTATTATTGTTAAAATAATAGCTTGCTTTAATTTTTGTTTGGCTAAAAACACAATAATTGGATACCAATAGGCACCAAAAAAAAATATTGCGAACTTGCATTGTATTTTTAAACACAATTACGAAGAACGCAATATTTTATATTTTTACAAAAAGCCAAGTATTAATTATCGCTATCAGCGTCTTTAATAGCTTTGTCAATCATTTCTGCAATGGCTTTTCTATCATCTGGAGTTAAGTTTTTGCGGTTTAACGATATTTCTTTTAGTTTTTCGTAAACCACTTTTTTTCTTGCTTCTAAAGCTATGTAGCTAATATAATTTCCTTTATCGTTTTTGTAAGTTTTATCGCCAATTATAGCTATATCAACTAGGGTTTGACTCAAAACCTCACGGGTTAATTGTTGGAAACGGGTGTTGAAATCGCCTAAGTTATCGGCAATTTGGCGCTCCGCACTGTAATTTTCAGCTACTTGGTTTACTTGTGTTTGCACAAATGAGGCTAACCTTTGTTTGGCCAACAACAATGCCTTACTTTTTGCAGTTTCTGCATCGCGGCTTTCGCCACTTCCTGTTGCTCTAAAAAAACGTCTATTACCTTCATAACTGCTTCCGCTAAATGGTTCTTTTACCTTGGTTAAACCCTTCATGGAGCTACAACTGCTAACTATTAATAATGCAACTGCTACTATAAAACCTAATTTTTTCATGGTATTTAATTTTTTATTGATGTGTGAAATTATTGTGCCAAACTTAATCTTCTAAATCGTATTGTTTAATTTTTCTATACAAGGTACGTTCAGAAATGCCCAATTCGTTGGCTGCTTTTTTTCTGCGTCCGCGGTATTTATCCAACGCTTTTTTTATCAATTCAATTTCTTTTTGTTCAATTGATAAACTTTCGGGTTCTGGATTTTGAACGACAGGAATTTCAATGATATTATTGGGTTTGGTAAATCCTGATTGGTTAGTAGCAATTAAATTGTTATTGGATTGGCTGCTCATATTTTGGTAAACTCCTTGATTGAAAATATTGTTCATATTGTCATTCGGTTTCATTCCAAAATCATCAGTATTCATGCTGGTTTTACCATTTTGCATCAATTCAAACACTACACCTTTTAAATCGCTCAAATCTTTTCTTAGCTCAAATAATACTTTATAAAAAATATCGCGTTCACTCATTTGGTTAGCATCTGCAGGATTAACCATTAGAGCGGGTAATCCTGGTCTTTCAGGAGGTAAAACCTGAGCCAACTCGTAAGCATTTACATTTTTATCTTCATCCAGAACCGATAATTGTTCCGCCACATTTTTTAACTGGCGAATATTTCCTGGCCAGCGAAAAGCTGCTAACATATTTTGAGCTTCGGCATCTAACATTACAGGTTTCGATTTGTATTTTTCGGCAAAATCGGCACTGAATTTACGAAACAATAAATTGATATCTTCTTTGCGCTCGCGCAATGGCGGTACGCGAATAGGCACAGTTGATAAACGATAATATAAATCTTCTCTAAACTTACCTTGTGCAGAATAATCTAATAAATCGCGGTTAGTAGCTGCAATTACGCGCACATCGGTTTTTTGCGTTTTTGATGAACCAACTTTTAAAAACTCACCACTTTCTAAAATACGCAATAACCTAGATTGTGTTTCTAGTGGTAATTCGCCTACTTCATCCAAAAATATGGTTCCGCCACTTACCGTTTCAAAATAACCTTTACGGGTATCAACTGCACCTGTAAAAGAACCTTTTTCGTGTCCAAAAAGTTCAGAGTCTATTGTTCCCTCAGGAATTGCACCACAGTTAACTGCTATAAATGGTCCATGTTTGCGAGCACTTAAAGCATGAATAACCTTTGAAAATGCTTCTTTTCCTACACCGCTTTCGCCATTTATTAAAACAGTAATATCGGTTGGAGCTACTTTAGTAGCTGTTTGCAAAGCATAATTGAGTAATGGTGAATTACCAATTATTTCAAATCTTTGTTTAATATCTTGTATGTTCATTTTTTGAAATGGCTCTTAAAACTTAACTTCTTCTATAATTTTACCAATTAAACTAGTAATAGTGGCGCGTTCAATCAAAACTTTAACATATTGACCTTTTTTATAGTTTTCTATGGGGAAAATTACAATTTTATTTTGGTCGTTACGCCCTTTAGCATCTAACTCAGATTTTTTTGAAGTGCCTTCAATCAATACAATATGGGTTGTTCCAATTTCGCTATTATTTTTAATGATGCTATTTTTGTGCTGTAAATCAATTATTTCGCTTAATCTACGGCCTTTAACTTCTTCTGGAATATCGTCTTTATACCTGCGTGCAGCTAAAGTTCCTGAGCGTTCGCTGTATTTATACATAAACGCAAAATCAAATTTTCCATAATCGAATAAACTCAATGTATCTTGATGTTCTTCTTCAGTTTCGGTACAAAAACCAGTAATAACATCGGTAGAAATACCACAATCAGGAATTACTTCTCTAATTTTATCCAAACGCATTTTAAACCATTCTCTATCGTAAGTACGGTTCATCATTTTTAACACGCGCGAGTTTCCAGATTGCATTGGAAAATGAATATAATTACAAACGTTATCGTATTTTTTAATGGTGTAAAGTACTTCGTCCGAAATATCTTTTGGATGCGATGAGGTAAAACGAACACGTAAATCAGGAGCAATGAGTGCTACTTTTTCTAATAATTGAGCAAAAGTGCAAATAATGTTTCCATTTTCGTCTTCCATTTTATACGAATCTACGTTTTGTCCCAAAAGCGTAACTTCCTTATATCCTTGATTATATAATTCTTTGGCTTCGTTTACAATTGATTCAGGATCGCGGCTACGTTCTCTACCACGGGTAAAAGGAACCACACAGAAAGAGCACATATTATCGCAACCGCGCATAATGCTAATATATGCCGAAACACCATTGCTGCTTAAGCGCACAGGCACAATTTCGGCATAAGTTTCCTCTCTACTTAAAAGCACATTCATGGCTTTTTGCCCATCTTCTACTTGTTCTATTAACCTTGGAATATCGCGGTAAGCATCAGGCCCAACTACTATATCTATAATTTGTTCTTTTTCTAACAAATCATTTTTTAACCTTTCAGCCATGCAGCCTAAAACACCCACAATCATGCCTGGGTTGGTTTTCTTTTGGTGTTTAATTTCGCGTAAACGTCCCCAAACGTGAGCCTCCGCATTATCTCTTATAGAGCAAGTGTTTACAAAAACAACATCTGCTTGTTGAATATCGGTGGTAGTTTTAAAGCCTTTATCGGCCATAATAGATGCAACTACTTCGCTATCAGCTAAGTTCATGGCACATCCATAAGTTTCAATGTATAAATTTCTGGTTGCACTTTCAGGTGCTATATCTGCTGCTACGCCTCTCATTTTATCAATTTTTAGTACTAAAAGGCTGCGAATATAAAACATTTTATGTCAGTATGGCAGCAATTTTTTTGTTGGTTTGTTGGATGGTTGAGTGGTTGATTTAATGATTTTTGATTTGGTGATTTGGAGATTGTTTAAATTGTTAAATTGTTAAATTGTTGAATTGCTATATTGTTAAATTGCTAGCTGCTAGGAGCCATTTGTCCAAATAAAATAATTCAAAATTCAACATCCAAGATTCAAAATTTATTCTAAATTCGCCATGATGATTATTAATGATATCATATCCATTTTTGAAGATTATGCGCCAGGTGCTTTGCAAGAAAGTTACGACAATAGCGGACTAATTACTGGTGATAAAAACTGGCCAATTACCAATGTTTTAATTACTTTAGATTGTACAGAAGATGTTGTGAAAGAAGCAATTGAGAATAATTGTAATTTGATTATTGCGCATCATCCAATAGTTTTTAGTGGTTTGAAAAAACTAAATGGAAAAAATTATGTGGAGCGAGTAATTATAAATGCCATTAAAAATGATATTGCTATTTACGCTTGTCATACCAATTTAGATAATGTAAGTGATGGTGTAAATGGAAAAATTGCTCAAAAACTTAATTTGTTAAATACCAAAGTTTTACAACCTAAAAGTCAAGTTTTTAAAAAGTTAATTACTTTTATTCCTCAAAGCCATTTTGAAACAGTGCAAAATGCATTATTTGAAGCAGGGGCCGGGCATGTTGGAAATTACAGTGAATGTGGGTTTAGCCAAGTTGGAAATGGAACTTTTAAACCAAATGAAATTGCCAATCCATTTGTAGGTGAAGCCAATAAACGCCAAGTGGAAAACGAAGTGAGGTTAGAAGTTTTGATGCCATTTTATTTGCAATCAAAAATTATAAATGCCTTATTAAATGCGCATCCATACGAGGAAGTAGCCTACGATATTATAGCCACTGAAAATACTTTTTGGGGAATTGGCAGCGGATTGATTGGTGAATTGGAAACAGCTTTGGAGCCAAATGAATTTTTGAAAATGCTGAAAGAAAAAATGGAGTTAAATGTAATTAAGTTTACTCCATTTGATAAAAAAATAAAGAAAATTGCACTTTGTGGTGGTGCGGGGCAATTTTTACTAAAAAATGCCATAAGCCAAGGAGCAGATGCATTTATTAGCGCAGATTTTAAATATCATGAATTTTTTGATGCTGAAAAAAGCCTGATGATAGCTGATATTGGACATTATGAGAGCGAAAAATTCACAAAAGAGCTTATGTTTGATTTAATTATGAAAAAAAATCCTACATTTGCCCTCTTTTTAAGTAAAATCAATACCAACCCAGTAAATTATTATTATTAAACTATATGGCATTAGCTACAGAAGTAAGCATTGAACAAAAATTAAAAGCTTTATACAGGCTTCAAATTATCGATTCACAAATAAGCAAATTGCAAATTGTTAGAGGCGAGTTGCCTAATGAAGTTGCAGATTTAGAAGATGATATAGCTGGTATGGAAACACGTTTGGCTAATATGGCTAACGAAGTAAAAGCTATTGAAGAATCTATTAGCCAAAACAAAACTCGTATTATGGATGCTAAAGCATTGGCTAAAAAATACGAAAAACAATTAGAAGGCGTAAAAAATAACCGTGAATACGATGCTTTGAATAAAGAAATTGAAATTCAAGGATTGGAACAACAGGCGGCCGATAAGCGTATTAAAAACGCAAATTTTGAATTAGAGCAAAAGAAAAATGCTATTACAGCGTTAGATGCTGAGTTAGTAGGCCGTAAACAAGATTTAAAAAATAAAAAAGGCGAATTAGAAAGCATTATAGCTGAAACTGAAAAAGAAGAAGCTAATTTAAATGTTGATCGTGAAAAAGCGGTTTCGGTAGCCGATGAGCGCTTAGTAGCATCGTACAATAGAATTAGAACTAGCATGAAAAACGGAATTGGTGTAGCGGTAATTATGCGCGAAAGCTGCGGTGGTTGCTTTGCTGGTATTCCTCCTCAACGCCAAGCCGATATTAAATTACGTAAAAAAATTATAGTTTGCGAAAACTGTGGCCGCGTATTAGTTGACCCTGAGTTAGCTGAAGAAGTTGCACAATAATTTTTAGCATCAAATTATAAAAAAAGCCATTCAGAAATTTTCTGAATGGCTTTTTTGTTGAATCATGGTTTAACTAATAAATCATGATAAAATGTGTTTGTGGGCCGATTTTATTTAAAGGTTTTAAGATAGGTTTTTGGTAATAAACCAAATATGGAATAACAATTGCATTTCCTCCAACAAACATAAATGCAGCTGCAATTTGGGCTTCTGTATAACCGGTAATCATGGCACCAATTAAATTTAACTCAGCTAAGCCAATAAGGGAATAACCAACTAAATTTAAATATTTATAGTAATGACTAATACTTTGTAGTGAATCAAAACTCACAAAACCAAATTGTTGTCCTGAAAAACCTGAATCGGTAACACTAATAATTTTATCTTTTATATAAACCGAATTATTAATAGAATTATACTTAATGTTTTGATTTACTTTAAATTGTATAAAACGAGCTTTTTCAGCACTATATACCTTAAATCCCTTTTGTGCATTTGCGCTTGTTAGGCATCCTATTATCAAAACTAGCAGAAATATGGATTTCATTTGTTTAAAATAGTTAAGTTAATACCTTTTCGTAGTTCTCTTTTTGGTGTAATTATCCAAAATCCTGTTCCTGCCGCTTCAGTTAATACTAAGGTTGGTAATAATCCTTCCCCAAAAACTTTCCATCTTAATTTGTTTGTTATATCAATATCAGTGGCCTGAAAAGTTATTGCAATCATAGCACTAATTGTAATTCCCAAACTGTAAATAATGGGTTTACCAACTTTAGTAAATAAGTTTCGTGGAGTAAATCTTATGGTGTTAATATCAGCTAGCGAGATTTTTTTGCCGCCAATAAAATACAAAGTATCATTTTTAGTTTTACTCACATAAGCACCAAAAGAGTGGGTTGAATCAAGAATAGAACTTATTCTTACATGGCGCAAATAGCCTAGTTTATAGTTGGTTTGTGAAACATTATTTTCTAATAAAAGCTTTTGTGCAAATGTATTTTGGTTTATAAAAAACAAAATTCCAATAACTAAAAATCTAAAAGTATAAAAAGTTTGGGAGGTATTATTGTGTGTTACTATCTTCTGAGTCTCTTGTTTTAATTGGTGATTAGCTAATGGCAAGTACTTAGTTATAGCTAAGAAGATGCTTACAGCATGACTGGTTATGTATTTTAAACACCACTTCATACTTTTCATCTAATACTTTTTCTATCAACTGACAACCTTTAACTAATTTATCTTCTCAAAATCGTAAGTTAAGTAATCAATAAAATCGGCTACTTTTATGGTTATGCCTTTAACTTGGTTGTTTTCTATTTTAATTGGTAATACTTGAACACCACATGTTACATCGCTATAAGTACATAAAAACTGGTTGTTACCTAAATACTCTAACTTACCGATATTATTTGGGTGATGGCTAAAATGTAAAGTCATTTTACCTTTTATTAACCTAATTTCTACATCGCCATAAAAGCTGTTTTTATAAGTTCCAACAAAATTTTGTAAATCAATGTTTGGTTTATTTTTAAGTAAAACCACTTTGTTTAAACTGTCTAACTCTGCTTGTTCTGCTGCGCGACCAGCTTTTCCTCCATCAAAATATTTTTCGCTTAAATTACGGTAAGGTACATTTAAATAAGCTTCTAAAACTTGTTTAACCAAAGCATCGTAAAGCGAGTTGGCATCGGTGTTGGTATAAACCAATACGCCTAAATTTTCTTCAGGTATAAACTCTGTTTTGGTCACAAATCCATTAGCTCCACCGCTGTGCTCCCAAACCCTGCGGCCTTCGTAATCGTAACTTTGCCAGCCTAAACCATATGTGCTAAAATGTTTGGTTTTAAATATTTTAGAATTTACATCATTGCTAATCATATTTGATTTGCGAGTTTCGGCCAATACTGAAAAAGGCACAATTCTTTTTCCATCAAATCGTCCGCTATCTAACTGAAATAATAACCAATTAGCCATATCGCGGGCACATGAGTTAATACTAGCCGAAGGGCCCATATTATCAATATTGGTGTAAGGTAATTTAACAATTTTTCCGTTTACCAAAGTGTGAGGTGTGCAAGCATTTTCATCAGTCATTATATCGTTGTAAGTGCTGCTGGTATGTTTCATTGCCAAAGGCTCAAAAAAATGGTATTTTATATAATCGTCCCAACTGGTATCGGTTACATTTTTAATTAACTCACCAGCAGTAATAAAAGCTGCGTTGCAATAACCATATTTGTATCTAAATGGATGAACAGGTTTGGTTAAAGCCAAATGTTCAATAATTTCTTTGCGAGTTAAATTACTTCCCCAATTTAAAAAATCGCCTTGAAAAGTTTGTAAACCAATGCGATGGCACAATAAATCGCGAACGGTACAAAGCGAAGTAGATGTTTCGTCAAATAGTTTAAAATCAGGCATGTACTTGGTAACTTTTTCATCTAATAAAATACGTTTTTGGTAGTTTAATAATGCAATGGAAGTGCCTGTAAAAGCTTTACTATTTGATGCAATTTGAAATAAGGAATACTCATCAACTTTGGCCGATTTACCTGCTTGTTTTACACCATAACCTTTGCTCAAAATTATTTTTCCATCTTTAACAACGGCAATGGCTAAGCCAGGCACTTGCCAACGAGCCATTTCGCGATTGATATAAGCATCTAACGAATCTTTTATAAAAGTAGGCTGAGCAATTAAAGAACAAGAAATGATGAATAGGAGAGTAGTGAGTTTTAGTTTATGCATGTTTTTTTTATAGTTATTTAGTACTTAGTTTTTAGTACTTAGGTTTAAAATTTTAATCAAAAATAATCATATAAAATTAATAAAAAACAAAACCCCTGAAAAGCTTGCGCTATTCAAGGGTTAGTTGAGTGATTTTGTAATATTTTTACTTTACATCCATTTAGCTAAAAAGCTGAATAAATCTTTACGTAACGAAGCAAATAAATCTTCAAAACGTTCCATTCTTTCGCGTTCAGGAGCATGGTCTTCCATGGTTCTGTGGTCGCTAGCTACAGGGTTATTGCTTATTGAAGATTCAATATTGGCGCTATGTTGGTTAATGTCGTGTTTTAAAATATCAATTTGTTCATTTTGAATTTTAAATTGGTTTTGAAAATGTTCAATCATTACCAAAGCATCTTTCGAACTATTTTTAGCAGCTATCTCATCTAAACGAGATTGCATTACTGTTAAGTCATCTTTATAGAAAGAAAGTTTGTTTAACCATTCTTTGTGTTCTGCATGTAATTCTGTTAAATGTTTTTGTGTGCTCATAATTGCAAATATTTTATGAATACAAATGAACACTACAATTAACAATTAAATACTGAACTAGGTCAGTATTTATAATGATTTGAAGATGATATTACCTCATGTCAATTTCTCTTCTGGTAATCATTTTACCGTCAATATAAACTTTTAAATAATACTTGCCATTTTCTAAATCACTGTTGGTAATTTCTACACGTTTGCTGTTTGGGCCTACAGCCAAAGTATCACCAGCTATGCATTGTTTTACTACAGCATTGTTTTTATCGCAAAGCACCACTTTTAAAACCTGTGGTGTACTTACTGTAAAGTTTAAAGTGGAAGTAAATGTAAACTTGGCTTTAGCTGGTGGAGCGTAGCTATTACTTGAGTTAAATGAGGTGAATTTTTTTAACAACTTTTCATAATTCAAATTTTTAGCAGCAGCCACATAAGCCAACATTTCTTTATCGTGTTCGCTGTAAATACTGAATTCTGGTGCTATATTATCAGTAAAAGTCCACATGGCATTTTGGGTATTGCTGTTGTTATAATATGCTTTAGTATCTAGCCATTCAGCAAATTTTTTTGCTTCATTGTTTCCAAAATTTCCCGTAGTAAATACCAAATCTTGCCTTGGGCCAGCATCGTTTTTTTGAGCACATACAGCAGTTATTTTATTGGTTTTAATTTGATTTGGAGCTAGCTCAATATTTTCGCGCTTTACTACTATTAGGTTTTGAATATTTGAATCAGCAGGAATAAACATACGACCAGCTTCAATTATAACGTTTAACTTACTGTTTTTTAAATTAACCATTCTAATACTCAAACACTCACCCGTATGACCCGAAGTTGATTTTACTTTAATAGCAATCATTTTGTTTTTAATTGCTTCTGAAATTGATATTTCTTTACAATGTACTGTATTTGAATTTGTTATAAAATAGCACATGAAGGCGGATAACATGATTAAGTTTTTCATATTTCATTTTATTTATTGGTTATAAAACGAAACGTCATAAAAATTATTACAAATTTTAAAAGTATATTCGCTCAAAATATCCATTATGAAAAAAATACTGTTATTAATTGCAGCTTTTGCAGCCCTTCAAACCTCGGCTCAAAATTACAAACCACTTGAAAGAGTTGATCCTCCATTTTGGTGGAATAATTTAAACAATAAAGAGCTACAATTAATGCTTAATGGTAAAAATATTGCGGCTAGCACTGTAAAAATTAATACGGTTGGTGTAAAATTAATAAGAGTAGAAAAAGTAGAAAATACTGATTATTTATTTGCTTATATCAATCTTCAAAATTTTAAAGGAAATACCATCAATATTGAGTTTAGTAATGGAACTGAAAAATTTAATTATGCTTATAAATTAGAAACTTTAACCAAAGATATTGACAATATTACCCAAGCCGATTTTATATACATGGCTATGCCCGACAGGTTTGCCAATGGCGATACCACTAACGATGTAGTTACTGGAATGCGCGAAGCAGTATGCGATAGAAATGATTTAAATGGCCGCCATGGAGGCGATTTAAAGGGAGTAATGCAGCATTTGGATTACATGAAAGACTTAGGAATAACTACGCTTTGGTTAAATCCTGCTTTGATAAACGATCAACCAAAATACAGTTATCATGGTTATGCATTAACCGATCATTATTTAATTGACCCAAGGTTTGGAACCAATGCCGATTACCAAAAATTAGGAGCAGAACTTAAAAAACGCAATATGAAATTGGTAATGGATTTAGTTCCTAATCATATTGGCGATAAACATTGGATGTATTTAAATATGCCTGAAAAAAGTTTTGTAAACCAATGGCCCGAATTTACCAGAACCAATTACCGTGCGCCTGTTCATTTTGATCCTTATGCCAGTAAAGCCGAAAAAAAATTAATGACCGATGGTTGGTTTGATGTACAAATGCCCGATGTAAATGAACGTAACCCAAGAGTGGCAACTTACTTAATGCAAAGCTATTTATGGTGGATTAATTATGCAGGAATTGATGGTTTTAGAATTGATACTTACAGCTATAACGATGTGGAGTTTATGGAAAAATGTATGGGATATATTAAAAAAGAATATCCTAATTTTTGGAGCAGTGGCGAAATTTGGGAACGTGGTGTGCTTAGCAATGCTTATTTTGTAAATAAAAGCAATTATGCCAAAGCACCTATTAGCAACTTAACCAGTGCTATTGATTTTAATATGTATTGGGCTTTAAACGAAGCTTTGTTAGATACACCAGAATGGGATAAAGGTTTGGCTAAAATATACCAAACCTTGGCACAAGATGGACTTTACAGCAACCCCAATTTAAATTTAACTTTTTTAGATAACCACGATTTGAACCGTTTTTACTCTATTATGAAAAATGATTTGAAAAAGTATAAAATGGGAATTGGTTTATTATTAACCATGCGTGGTGTTCCAAGCATTTATTATGGAACCGAAATTTTAGTTAAAAATCCGCAACTGCCTCGCAAAAGCGATGGAGAAGTGCGCATGGATTTTGTAGGTGCTTGGCCGCAAGATAAAACCAGTAAATTTACTACCGAAGGCAGAACTGAAGAAGAAAATGAAGCATTTAATTATTTGAAAAAATTAGCCAATTGGCGCCAAACCAATGAAGGCATAACCAAAGGAAAAACCACGCATTTTGCAGTAGATAATGGTGTATATGTATATTTTAGATACACCGATAAAAAAACAGTGATGGTAATGATAAATCGCCATGTAAAAACACAAACGGTTACTTTTAAAAAGTATGATGAAATACTCAATAAATTTACCAAAGCCAAAGATATTATAACCGATAATACCTTAAATTTAAGCGATAAAACCTTGCAATTAGAACCTGATACCATTAGGATTTTTGAATTAGTGAAGTAGTTCTTAGTTCACAGTTCGAAGTACTTAGTTTTTAGTACTTAGTTTAAAGAAATTCGAAATTCGAAAGAAATAACGAATATTGGATAAGGAATATTGAAGGTGGAAGGAAATTCGAAAAACTAAAAACTAAATTCGAATCATATACAGTCGAACGATTGCATAAAGGTTTGCTATGGTATGGCGTTAGACTGTTAAACCAATATCGAATAACGAACATGAAACAACGATTAAATGGTAAGGCAAAACCTTTGTCAAAGTTTCAGACTTTGACAAAGGTAAATTCGATAAAATTGAATAGGTTTTTTCCAATTGTTTTACCAAATTTGTATGGTATGAAGTATTTTACTTTATTTCTATTATTATTATTTGTGAAAACAACAAAGGCACAGCCTAACTTAATTTCAAATCCAAGTTTTGAAGATTATAAAAACTGTCCAACTGAAACAACTTTCTTAGATTCTAATTTAAATGCATTTCAATGGTTCGGGCTTGGTGGATATTCTGGTCCTACTTATCTTAATAGTTGTTCTAATCCTTATTCCAATTCTTTACCATTCCCATTTAACTTTGGAGTGCCAATTAATGGTGGTAGCTATCAATTTGCCAAGAGTGGAAATGCTCATGCTGCATTTCATGTTGCTACCTTTCATTATTATGATAATATAGGTTTTGAAAATGATTATATGGGTAATAGGTTAAAAGAAAAATGTATTAAGAGGTTGATTTATAAAGGAAGTTTTTTTTGTGCAGCTTGTGATAAAATGAATCTTGGACATCATAGAAGTTTAACCATTTCTAATATGGGTATGTTATTTTGTAGTTCTATACCCAAAATGAAAAATAATAATTATATAGAGTTAACTGCTCAAATAAATAATGATTCAACCAAAATATTAAGCGATACCATCAATTGGATGGAAGTAAGTGGCATATTTGAAGCAAATGGAACTGAACAATATGCATTAATTGGAACTTTTAACCCTTACGCAAATACCAAATTTTATAATACTTATGGTCACCCTGAACCATGGTTAAATAAAGAAATTGAAGATGCAGCATACTTTATAGACGATGTATCCCTTATTCCACAAAATACTACCCATTATTACGATAGCATTTTGTGTAGCAATGCACCTTTGCAGTTGGGTGCAGTGGCCCAAGCAGATAGTTTTGAATGGCACGATGGTAATAAAACCGATAAACTACGCCAGTTTACCCTGCCTGGTTTGGTTTGGGTAAAAAGTTGGCTGTATGGTGGCACGGTGTATATGTGGGATAGTATCAATTTAATCAATCAACCCATTAGCACAGGTTTACCTAAAGATACCTTTTTCTGTTTTAACCAACCTAACTTAACCTTAACTGCTACCGCTAACGATAGTTATTTATGGCATAATGGTTCTTTAGTTAATAGTTTATTGGTAGATAGTGTAAATATAGTAAATGGTAAAGTATGGTTAACAGTAACTAAAAATACTTGTACCTTAACCGATACTGTTACCATTACGCAAAAGCCGGCCATTCAAATACCCATAACCGATACTACTACATGTTTTGACGATGTGCCCCAAATATTGCTAGATGCAGGTGCTAAATTTAAAACCTACCTATGGCAGCCAACAGGCGAAACCACCAAAACAGTGTATAGCCAACAAGCCCAAATATATAACCTAACCGTAACCGATAGTTTTAACTGCACCCAAACCAAAAGCATTATGGTAGATGAACTATGCAAAGCCGAAGTGTTTATACCTACTGCCTTTACACCCAATGGCGATAACCTAAACGATGCTTATAAACCCATATTTAAAACTAAAAACCTACTCAAATACGAGTTTAAAATATTTGACAGTTGGGGTAACGAAGTATTTACCGCCACCGACCCCACCAAAGCTTGGGATGCTAAAAATAGCAGCATTGGCGTATATGTAGTATTGGTAAATTATCAGTACAAAGGTTTTTTTCCTCAAACCCAAAAAGGAACAGTAACTTTACTTCGTTAGTTTTTAGTACATAGTTCGAAGTACATAGTTTTAAGTTTAAAGAATATCGAATAACGAACAACGAATATCTAACAACTATCAACTGACAACGAATAACTAATTCTCCTTGCCCATTTCATTTAAGCCCCATTTGGCCATAGATTTAAGTATGGGCGTTAATGAGTTTCCTAGTTCGCTTAATTGGTAATCCACATAAGGAGGAACCACAGGTTTGGCTTTTCTAATTACCAAATTATCACTTTCAAGTTCCTTCAGTTTTTCAATCAGCATTTTTTCTGAAATTTTTGGAAGGGCTTTTTTTAGCTCATTGTATCGTTTAGTGCCTGTTGATAATTGCCATAAAATTAATGGTTTCCAACGCCCACCAATTAGTTTTAAAGTAAAAGTTACAGGGCATTTATTTATTTCTAATTCGTTTTCGTAATTGCTAGATGTGGTTTTTCTTATATTCATAATTTAAACATACTTTTTAGTAAGTACTAGTAAAAAAGTAAGTACAAATATATGTTTGCTCCGCAATAAAGCAACAAATAAAAAAATGAAATATGTAATCACAGGGTCGTTAGGCCATATTAGCCTACCCGTAGTAAAAAATTTAGTAGCCGCTCACCACCAAGTGGTAGTAATTAGTAGCAACGAAAACAAAAAAGTAGAAATTGAAGCTTTAGGCGCAATTGCAGCCATCGGCAGTGTTTCGGATGCAGCATTTGTCAACCAAACTTTTAGTGGAGCTGATGCAGTTTATTTAATGATTCCGCCCAATTTTGCTACTACCAATTTAATGGAATATCAAAAACAAGTAGCCAATATTTACACTGAAGCTATCAAATTAAATGGAGTAAAAAATGTGGTACAACTAAGCAGTATTGGAGCTCATTTACGTCAAGGTGCAGGTCCAATTGATGGTTTAGCTTATTTAGAAACTGAACTTGAAAAATTAGCTGATGTAAATGTTAAAATGTTACGTCCATCTTACTTCTTTTATAACCTATTTGGTATGGTAGGTTTAATTAAAAATGCAGGCATTATGGGCAGTAATTTTGGTAATACCAACGAAAAATTGGTATTGGTGCATACCAGCGAAATTGCAGAAACAGTAACTGAAAACTTGTTAAATTTAAACTTTACTGGAAAAACGGTTCAATACATAGCCAGCGATGAATGTTCGATACAAGAAATTGCTGAAGCACTTTCAAACGCAGCTAATAAACCCACACCATGGGTTACATTTAGCGATGAAGACGCTTTGAATGGTATGTTACAATCGGGTTTACCTAAAACCAATGCCGATGGTTATGTAGAAATGGGAAAATCAATTCGTGAAGGTTTATTACAAGCTGATTATTGGAACAACAAACCAATCTTAGGGAAAATAAAATTAGCTGATTTTGCTAAAGAATTTGAAGCAGCTTACCATGCTTAATTTATCATAAACCACTTTAAAAGCCACCCTAAAAAGTGGCTTTTTTTATATATTGCTGCCAATTTATTTTACAATGAAAAAATTGCAATGGTTCGGTGTTTGGGGTTTATGCTTTTTAGTGATGGCTTGCAGCCAAAACAAACCAAAAAGCCCTTTAAAATTAAATTATTAAAACTAAAAGAAGCCAATATTTACGATGCTGATTTGGTTTCGGATATGGTTTTTGATGCCGAAGAATTATCAATTGATTCTATTAAACAAAAAAGCAGGATAGAGTTTTTAAAAGGCATTGATTTATATAAAAATAAAAAAACGCTTTACGCTGCGGTAAGGGCTTTTAAAAATTCAATACTTATTTTTCCTGAGTCAAAAACATATTATGAAATGGCGAACGCCTTGTTAGATATGCAAACTAAAGCTTCTATAGAAGAAAGTATAAAAGCGTATGAACTTGCTGAGCGTATTCAGTTTCAGCCTACATCTGTTCTGCATTATAAGTTGGCTTGCGCTAATAATTTATTGAACAAATTTGAGCCAAATAAAAACGTGGTAAATAGCGTGATTGGAGAGTTGAGTCAAGCATTTATGAATGGTTTTAATGACACAATATTGTTAAAAAATGATGCGCGTTTAAAAGGAATTACCAATACACCTCAGTACCACGAAATGTTGGTTAACATTAAAGCCAGGCAATCAGCAGGAGGTGGTAATACCTTGTTTGAAGTTTTTAAAAATGCTTTTCCGGTTCAAAACAATAAGTTGGTAATTGATAAAGAAAATATTGAAATGGAAAGTTACAATCAATCCATTAGTTATGATTTTGCAAAGTTTATTCCTGAAATGCAAAATACCAGTTTTGGTAGAGATGTTTCTCACGATTATTTTTATGTGGCTAAAGTAAAAGAAACCGAAAATTATACTGCTTTGGTATATGCATCGGTAAGCTTTTGGGGTCAAAGCATGCAACCTGTTACCACCACATTGGCAGTTTATAACAACCAATCAGGACAAATAATTTCCCGTAAGTCAATTGCTTGCCAATGCTCTGCCGAAAAAATTAGAAGCAGTATAGTGAGCAATGGCGAAATTGTGATGGAAGATTTTAAAAGAGTTTGGGACAAACCTATTACCGAAGTATCATTTGAAGAAAATACAGTAAAGGAATATATTCCTGTTTCAAAAGGTGTTTATGCTATAAATGAGCAAGGGCAAATTGTTGTCAAAAGTGTTTCTGATGGCTTTGTTGATTCGTTAAGTGTGGTGGCTTCAAAATAATTTTATCATGAAAAAAATAGTTCAAGTTTTATTATTTATAAATATAGTTTTTTGGGCTGCTTGCAGTAATAACGAGCCTGAAATGGAAGATATTATTCCAATAAGAGCCAGTTTAATTTATGATTCAGATACGGTAGGGAATTATATAAAAACAGTAGGCGATAAGTATAAATCAGTTGCAGATAATTACTTAACCAAAGCTAACGAACAAGAAGAGATTAATATAAAAAAGGCCATTTGGAATTTAAAAAGAGCCATTACTATTCATCCTAATTTGGATAGTTACAAAAAGTTAGGTCAATTGCTTTTAAAGGATAAACAATTTAATGAGGCAGTTAATTTATTTGAATTCATCTCTTGGAAAAAAAGTGAAAAGGTGGATGGAAATTGGGTAGATTATTATGTTTTTGAAGCACCAAGCGAAGAAACTTTTTTAAATTTAATGATAAGTAGCTTTTTAGCTTATAATTCTTTGCCTTATGATGTATTTGATATGGCATCAGAATTAAATTTTTCGTTGCCAAAATTAAAGGATCAATTTTTTGAAAACCCTTTGGTGGTGTGCGATAAAGAGAGTTTAACATACAAAACCTTACAGCTATATTTTTTAACTGATGAAGAAAGAGAATCGTATGGTACCAATGCTGAAAATTTTACTGCCATGCTGAAACGAATTAACAATACACCTCAGTTTCAAGTTGATTTAAACAGTGTTTCCGATTTTGATTATGCCAACTTTAATGGGATGAACTTTGACTATGAAACTCCTAGTTTAGTTCATATAGAAAATATGTTTTTAAAAGAAAGCAGAGACCATAAAGGCCAGTTTTCTAACTATAATTTTTTAAATGCTTTTAAGTTAAATGATACCATTACTGTTTTACATTATGCCATTGATAGTTCAGAAACAGCTTGCCCTAAAGACATGCGCCACATTTACCATGTGTTAGCAACTTACGATAAAGCTGTAAATATTATTGATTACAAAATAGTGGCATCGCAAAGTGCCGAAATTACTGGTGAATTTAGCTTTGATAATGGCACAGTTATTTGTAAAGAATACAAAAGAAATTGGAAAGAAAAATACAATAAAACCGAATTTGATAATGAATTATTGAGTACTAAAATTGAAAAAGTAAATTCTTTTAAAATTAGCAATCAAGGTAAATTTGAACCTATTGTTTTGACCAATTAAATACTTTCTTTTTTATTAAAAATTCTGCCAAAATAATATTTGGAATCCAGCTAGCCCAAGCTACCAAAGTGTACATTTGTTTGGCAGGTAAAATAAAAAAATAAGGGAGCGTTAGCACGTAAAGTCTAAGTGTTAAAGCCGAAAGCGTAAGGGCATAACTTCTTACCGTGTAGTTAATGTGACTTGTAATTCCTCCATTTTTTATTTGCTTATAAGCCATAAAACTAAACCACCACCAAAGCAAAGAAATGATGATAAAAGAGGTTTTAGCAACCATGCCACCATTGGCAAAAAATCCCATAATTAATCCACTTGGAGCGCTTATAAATAATATCAAAACAATGTAAATTTTACCTATGCTTTGATGCCATTTTGGGTACTTTATTAAAAGAGGTTTTACAAATTGTAACCAACCAAAAAGCAACACAAATAGACTACTACTTATATGCAAATAAAATGCCCAACGCCATGTTTTAATATATAAAATGCTTTGTTTGGTAAGCAAAAAATCTACATCCGTTTTAAATGAAAAATAAGGATAAGTAATGTTAAACATAACACAAAACCCCAATAAAATAAGGAAGCTTACGGTAGTGGCTGTAATGTATTTTAAATTTGAAAACATATTAACAAATATTTTATTGAATAATTTTAAGTTAACAATCCCTATTAAATCGTAACCTGATGGATTTTTTAAACTATTCACACAAATAGTTATTCATTATTTCTTATAATTTTAAGTTCTGTTTTTGATTGAAATATTTCAGCGATTTCATTTCTATCTTCAAGGTTTAAGTTTGCTAAATCTAATCTGTTTAACATCCTTCCATTTGATAACATGCAAGAAATAATTAGGCTGTTCTCATCATAAGTTGCAAAATCAAAATCAATCCACTTTAGCTTGTTGTAACCAATAACATTAAAATACTTACTATATGTATCATTTATTACAATAACAGGGAAATACATTAAAATTAGAACTCTTGGTAAGTATAAAAGAAATAATACTGCCGGTAATCCAAGAATGTAAAAATTGATTGTAAAGCTAAATAGATAAACGTTTATAATATTTATAACAACTAAAGCTGTTGCACCAATCAAACCAAATTGGCCTAGAAGTTTTAAATCTTTGGATTTATTTATGAAATACTTTTTTTCCATTTCTTTATTAAGTATAATGGTTGCAATAATAATCTAAAACTTTCTTGAGTCAATTTTTTTGCTGTTGTTGGTTTTATAGCAGGAATACCAGCAACAATTTTGCCCGCAGATTTCGCAGATACTCGCAGATTTTTCCTCTTTAAATTAACTTTATTTTTTTGTTTTGTAAAATTCCTTGTAAGTTACTAATCCCATTGTGTTCTCTGTGTAAAACCTCTGTGAACTCTGTGGTTATACTTTCTGTGTAATCTGTGGCTAAAATTTAAAACCTGCTCACCCCACCTTTAGCCACTGCTTTTTCAGTCCACGGATCATCAGGCCAAGCATGTTTTGGATGCCTGCGTTTCAATTCTTTTTTTACCTCAAAATAGGTGTTGTTCCAAAAACTTTTTAAGTCGGAAGTTACTTGCACCGGCTTAAATCCTGGCGAAAGCAAATGCATTACCAACTTTATTTTTCCATTATTAACAGTGGGTGTATCGGCCATACCAAACACTTCTTGTAAGCGAACAGATAGAATAGGACTATCCCCATTTGCTAAATATTCAATAGTTATGTTTGAGCCACTAGGAACATTTATTTTACTTGGTGCAAGGCTGTCTAGGGCTTGTTGCAACTCCCAACTCAAATGGTTTTTCAGCGCTTCGGCTATATTTATCTTCTTTAAATCTTCAGGCTTTTTTACTTGGTTTAAATAAGGGGCTAACCATTCGTTATTGGTTTGTAATAAGTTATTGGTAGTTACATCAGGCCATTCGTTTCCATTCCATTTGCGTAAACTCAATATTCTGTTCTGTAATTGAACAAAATTTTCATCGAAGTTTAACAAAGTTTCTCCTTCAGTTTTAATGGCGTTACAAATGGCGTTAACCAAATGTTCGGTACTAGGTGCATGTAATGGTTTTGATTGTAAAACAATGCTTCCAATGCGTAAATCTTTTGTGGCAATTAGTCCGCCTTTGCGGGTATCCCAAGTTATCACTTCACGCTCTTTTACCATTGGTAACAAATCCTTTGGATTCAATGGCGATGCCATAAATATTTTACCCAAACCATCTCGTGTATCAATATGCGCCACGGCAAGCCAAGGTTCGTTTGCTAAATTATCTCTATGCCCTGCGGTAGCTATTTTTCCATTGGCTAATTGAAATTGTGCATTATTGCCAGGTCTTGCAAAAGCAATGCGTTCCGGATAAGTGTAAGCCAAAAGTAATCCAGTATCAAAATCATCAACTGGAGTATTTTCTACTTCTTGATTCAGCATTTTTCGGTATGATTCAGCAACTTTTTCAATTCGACTAAATCTATTTCCTAAACTATTGTTTTTTCTACCTCTGCGCAATGCTTCAATGCGGAGGTTTATATCAATTCCACTGTCTTTTGGCAATGGATCACGTTCTTCTAAAATGGCTGCAATGTCGGTAGCTAAAGCTATGGCATCATCTTGTTTGGCTTTTAAAAGCATGTGTGCAATGCGCGGATGGCAAGGCAATTGGTGAACTTCTTTTCCATGTTCAGTAATGCGTTTATTTATATCTAAAGCATTTAAATTGGTCAATACTTCTTCGGCTTGCAATACAGCAGCTTTAGGTGGAGGAGTTAGCCAAGTTAAGTTTTCAATATTGCCAATTCCCCATTTTGCCATATCTAAAACCAATGCGGCTAAATCAGCTTCCATAATCTCTGGGGTTCTGTGTTCAGTCAATCGTTCGTGAGTGGCTCTGGTCCACATACGGTAGCAAACACCTGAGCTTAACCTTCCTGCTCGGCCTGCTCGTTGGTCGGCTGAATCTTTGGTAATGGAAACTGTTTCTAAACGAGATAAACCTGATTTAGGGTCGAATTTAGAAACACGGGCAAAGCCAGTATCAATTACAATTTTAACTCCTTCAATGGTTAAACTTGTCTCGGCTATGGAAGTTGCCAAAACTACTTTTCGTTTGCCATTTTTATTAGGCATAATGGCTGCGTATTGCTCACGTTGTGGCAATTGCCCGTATAGCGGATGAATGGCAAATTCAGGCAATTTATTTTTTAGTAACTCCGCACATTTGCGTATTTCTCCTTCGCCAGGTAAAAAAACTAAAACATCTCCTGGGTTTTCATTTACTGCTTTTATAATGGTTTGAGATGTGGTTTCGGGCAACAAAAACGGATCTTGCTCGCCTACATATTTTATTTCAACAGGATATTGTTTTCCTTCACTTACAGCCACAGGGCAGTTTAACAAAGCAGTTAACTGAGGCATATTTAACGTAGCCGACATTACCATAATGCGCAAGTCAGGTCTTAAAATTTGCTGCGCTTCTCGGCACAAAGCCAAGGCTACATCGGCAAACAAACTACGTTCATGAAACTCATCAAAAATAACCAAGCCCACATTTTCTAGGGCATTATCTGTATGCAACATGCGGGTTAAAATACCTTCTGTTACTACTTCAATTTTTGTTTGTGCACTAATTCTGTTTTCAAACCTAATGCGGTAACCAATGGTTTCACCCACTTTATCGCCCCAAAGTTCAGCCATGCGGCTAGCTATACTTTTAGCCGCCAACCTTCGAGGTTCGAGCATAATAATTTTTTTGCCAGCTAACCAAGTTTCTTCAATTAACGTTAACGGTAAAAGCGTACTTTTTCCTGCTCCAGGAGGCGCATTTACTATTAAAGTATTGTTATTGGCTAAATGATTTTTTACCTCATTTATAATATCGGCTACGGGTAAATTATATTGGTATGGATTGAAGTTCAATTTTAAATTTTTGCAAGAATAATGAAATGAAAACTGATTTATTTATTATAATTGAAATAGTTTAGATTGTTTTGATAAATAAATATGAAAAAAGTATTTTGGATTTTTACAGTTACCATCGCCCTAAACATATACAGTTGTTGTAATTGTGATGAAGTAAAAAAATATTTCGATGTAAATGGGGTTACTGCTTCACCATTAAAAATTGGCCAAACAATTCCACTAGACTCTACTTCAAAAGTTAATTTAGAAGAATATTATATAGATTTAACATTTAGCAAAACATACTACACTGAATGTAAACAAAAATTTGATTTTTCGAATTTATTATTTACTAGCGCCTATGCTTGTAAATGTGCAATGGATGGTAGTTATGGTTCAACTGAAAAAATAGATAATATTCAAATTTTTAGTTCTTATTTATTCGATAGTTCAATAAGTATTAATGAAAGTATTTCAAAATATTTTACAGTAATAACCAATTTTGGTAGCCAAGTAAATTTGAATGAATACACGCAATCAAAACCCAATCCTGCACTGTTTTATTTAAGGTTAAAATTAAACACAAAACCTACAGTATCTTTAAAACATCAATTTACAATCATTTATAAACAAACAAATGGAGAAGTATATGTTTCTAAAACGCCATTGATTGAGTTTATGAAATGAAATTATGCTGTTTACGAATTTAAAACTATGCTTTCTAAATAATCTGTAGCAACTTTTTGATTTTGTTCAATACTAAATTATATTTGATTGATGCTTAAACTAATTTTCATAATTATATTTTCAATTGTTCTTTTTAAGGGTAACACTCAAAATCTGCTTGTTTTTGAAAACTTGAAAAATGGAAAAATAGAGGCTTATAAATTACCTATAAAAGCTATGTGTAAATTTAAAGATGGTACAAAAAAAATCATTGTAATTGACTCCATTCAGGGCGATAGTTTATATTGTAAATTGCGAAATAATAAAAATTGTTTTAGCTTATCTTCAATTAAAAAAATTAATAACTTCAATAGTGAAATGAATAAACTAACATTAGATTTAGGAATAGCTTCATTTGGAACAATTATTTTGGTTGGTGCTACTTCCTTTGCAATTTATTATCAAGAAAACTTATCATCTGGTCCAGGTGATAATACCTTCATTACTCTAGCATTACTTGGTTCCCCTTTCACTGCAGCTTTTTTATTAACTGAAACTTATTTGATCATAAAATATTTGTACAAAGTTAGTTTGGATGATTGGAAGTTTTATGGAATACAAGTGCGCTAGTTTTATGAAATCATTATTATTGTTTTTGTCGTTGTTTATTTTCAATAATTGTTTTGCTCAACAAAGAATTATTTTTTTAGAGAAAATAAAGGGCAATAAAGAAATGCAATATGGGCAAGCATATTATTTGCCAAGAATAGTTAGTTGTAAAATTAATAATAAACCTTCCAAAAAGTTAGTTTTGGAAGGTATTCATGGTGATACATTTTATTTTAAAACAACAACTTCTGATTCGAATGAAATTAAATGTATTTATTCAAATATCAAATTTATTCAGTTTATAAACAAAAAACATTTCTTGTATCAAACTATTGCTGCTAGTTTAGTTATTGCATCTGGTTTACTTATGAATAATGGTATAGTTTTTTATAGGATGAGAAGTAGTATTAGTGTATATGAACATTATAAAATTGCTGTCTATGGTATTACTTCATTAACTTGTTTTACTTTAGGTGCTACCATTAATTATAAGTTACCTCCAAAAATTAATCATGAAAAGTATTCATTATTTGTAGAATAAAATTGATTCAAATTTTATTAAATTTATTGAAAATTAGGGATTTTACTATTTTATTATAAATTGATTAGTGATTTATGGAAAATATTATAATTACAATTCTTATTTTAATGTTACACTCTTGTTCTAAACAAGATTTCACTTCTTGTGATGGCACAGAAAAAGACGTACTAATCAAATCTGGAAAATTTTATGGAGATGTAAAATTAAATGATAGTAATAATCATTGGCTGATATATGATTATACAGGAAGTTTAGTTTCCTTTATCAATGACAAAGGTTTTCAGCTTGATTATTTACAAAGTGGATACTACTACAATGACAAATAAACTGTAAGAATTTATACAAAAGGAGAGAAACAGCTTTGTGTAGGGCGTATTGATTCTGAAGATTTTTGTTGGGCAAAAGGCGAAAAAATGGAATACGAACCTAAAGGTGATGGAAATATTTACACTTTTGAAAGGTATTTAACTTTAAAATGGGATAGTGTAACAAGTGACTCCTTTGTATTAACAAATAAATTTGAAGGACTTTATTTTAAAGATACTAAACCAAATTACTGGGGAGGTAATTATTTTTATATTAACAAAGATACTTTATTTAGCAGCACTTCTCAAAAATTTCACTTCCCTAAAATATTAAGGAATAAAGAGTTTAAAAATGTGTTTGAGTTGATAAATACAAAAGCTGACACAACAGTAGTTGAAACAAAAGGTTACTACTTTTCATATGAGCAAGGTCTTATAGGATATTACTTAACTAACAACGAATTATGGTTGAAAAAATAATTATCTTATTAATATTTATTGTTTTATTTGGATGTACAGAAAAGGAGTGTAGTTGGCCTCCACAAGATATTGATATTCCTTTACGAGACAGTAACATTAATTGGTTAAAAGGCTTACCAATAGATACCACTTTAACCGCAAGTTCAAACAAAGGAAGGAATTTGAGTTACAGATTATTACCTAGATTTAGATTTATCGGGTTTGGGTCAGGCGATTGTAAAGTTTATAAAGGACAGGAGCACTTTGTTAGTTATACTAGTTCAATATATAATTATAATTTCAATATTTTAATATTTCGACATTGGGATGAAGATAAATTTGTTATAGGTGATGCCAATTTATATAGTTATTTTTCTAATTATTATGAATGTAAATCAGAAGTTTTATTAACTAGGAATAACAATATAATAAATTTCTCCACTCAAAAAGATAACCGTGAAGTCTATAATTTAGATACTATATTTTCTAAGATTGACACATTTGTAATTGGTAATAAAACTTATTATGATGTTTTTAAAATTGACTTTTTCGCAAAAAAGTATAGTTTGGATGATAAGATTAAAGTTTTTTATATAGATAGAAAAAAGGGAGTAGTACGCTTTGATACTTTTGATGATGAAATATGGACACTTAACTTTAAATAGATAGATAAGGATAAATTATTAGTTATAAACAAAAAAGAGGCCTTGAGCCTCTTTTTTGTTTTGTTATGATTTTACTTGATTGTCGGTATATTTACTAGGGCATTTCAGTAAAATTTTACTCGCTTCAAAATGGTCAGTTTCCATTTTTCCAATAATTACTATTTTTTCACTTCTCTCAAAATCAGCTGGTTCTGGCGCATGGTAAACTACTTTTTGCTCTTGTCCTTTTTCGTCAATTAAGTAGAAACTAAAGTAATTGGCGTCTTTTTTAGGGTCAAAATATTTTTCTTTTTGGCGGTTTAAAGTTCCTACCACATGAAATTCTTTTCCTGGGTTTTCGGCTGCTACCGAAAAGTTTTCGTAGCTACTTGCATCGCTGGTGGTGCTTATAATAGCGCCAATAGCAATAGCTATTAACACTATAATTATGATACTCGATTTTTTCATTTTCTTATTTTTTGTCTTTGTTTTCTAACTTACGTAAGCGTAAATCCATCATTAT
Organism: uncultured Bifidobacterium sp.; assembly: GCA_964529175.1. Taxonomy (GTDB): domain Bacteria; phylum Bacteroidota; class Bacteroidia; order UKL13-3; family UKL13-3; genus JAAFJM01. Next base: position 153,658 of record CAZGVO010000003.1, on the reverse strand, counting down.
TAGGTAACCGCAAAGTAAGGTAAATATAATAGCAATAACTGTTACTACTACATCCATTTTGCCATTTCCAAATAAATCAGTCATTTGGCTGGCATCTATTTTAGCTTGATTTGTTATAAAATTCATGTTTAGTTACTTAATTTTTTAGTTCTTTTGCCAATATCGGCTATCCAAAATCCAATTAAAATCCAACCCATAACGGCAGGGTAAAATACCATACGTAGGCGACTATCTAGATCGTAAGAGTTAAAACCTGGGTTTCCACCATTTCCAGGGTGCAATGAGTCTGTTAAACGAGGTAAAATAAATACCAAAACTACATAAATAGGGAAACAAAAAATATTGAATACAGCCGAAATGCGTGCGCGTTTTTCTTCATCTACAATGCTGCTGCGTAATACAAAATAGGCAGCATATAAAAGCATGGCTACTGCAGCTGCGTTTAATTTAGGGTCGTTGGTCCAATAAGCGCCCCAAGTGTTTTTAGCCCAAATCATTCCGGTGCATAATCCAGCTATTCCAAAAAACATTCCAGTGTAAGCAAAAACCTCAGCCTCTGAATCGTAATTTAAATTTACGGTGTTTTTATTATTAAGTGTTTGAATTGATTTGATAAACGAAAACAATAACAAACTTATCATGGTAAACCACATAGGCACATGGAAATACAAATTACGAATACTGTTTTCTAAAATGGGTAAATTAGGAACTGCACCAAATAAACCCTGTATAATAGAATAGAGTACTAAAATAAAACCGGCTATTTTCCACCATTTAATCATAGTGCGAAAGTATAAAAAATGAAATTGTAAATTTTAAAGTATGATAATATTTATAGTTTTTGTACTATTGCAGTTCAACCATGGCTAAAAATTCTGTGCAAATGTGGGTGATAAAAACTTTTTTAAAGTTTTTTTTCACTAATGCTTGTATTTAAAAATAAAAATCAGATATTTGCAGCCCTTATAAAAGAAAAAAGCGATGAGAGTTTGTGATTTAACTGGTAAAAAAGCATTGAAAGGTAATAACGTTTCGCATTCGAATACAAAAACCAAAAGACGTTTTTATCCAAATTTACAAGATAAAAAATTTTATATTCCTGAAGAAGGTCAATGGATTACTTTGCGTGTAAGCACAAAAGCCATTAAAACTATTTCTAAAAAAGGAATTTCGAAAGTGTTAAACGATTTTGTTAAAAACGGCAAAATTTAATTTAGGAGATTCAAGCAATGGCAAAAAAAGGTAACAGAATTCAAGTGATAATGGAATGTACTGAACATAAAAACTCAGGCATGCCAGGAACTAGCCGTTATATCACAACTAAAAACAAAAAAAATACAACTGAGCGTTTAGAATTGAAAAAATACAATCCAATTTTAAAACGTAAAACTGTACACAAAGAAATTAAGTAATTAACCCTTAAATATAAAGGAATTTAAACTATGGCAAAGAAAGTAGTTGCAACGTTAAAAACAGGATCTGGCAAAGATTACGCTAAAGTTTACCGTGCAGTAAAAAACAAAAAAGGAGCTTACTCTTTTAAAACTGAAATTGTACCTAACGAAAATGTTAAGGCTGCCTTTAAAGCATAATTTCATTTTTTAATTAATATAATGAAAAGCATTCTGAAGTTATTCAGAATGCTTTTTGTGTTTTTGAAAATTAGATTTTACCCCAAGTATTATTTGTTTTCAAAGTCAAATAAATAGTACTATCAAAATAAATTACCATGGGAATTTTCAACTTTTTCAGTAAAGAAAAAAAAGAAAAGCTTGATCAAGGTTTAGAAAAAACCAAGACGAGTTTATTTGATAAAATTAGCAAAGCCATTGCTGGTAAGTCATCGGTTGATGATGATTTTTTAGACCAACTAGAAGAAATTTTGGTTAGCTCAGATGTGGGAATTCATACCACTTTGAAAATTATTGAGCGATTACAAGCTCGCGTAGCTAAAGATAAATACGTTGGCACTTCTGAGTTAAATGCTATGTTAAAGCAAGAAATTGCTTTATTGTTAGATGAAAATAAAAACGAAAATTTAAGCAGTTTTGAAAATTTACCAGGACAAAAACCGTATGTAATTATGGTAGTTGGAGTAAATGGTGTAGGTAAAACCACTACCATTGGTAAGCTAGCTAATCAGTTTAAAAAAGCTGGCAAGAAGGTAGTTTTAGGTGCGGGCGATACTTTTAGAGCTGCGGCTGTAGAACAATTAAAAATTTGGGGAACCAGAAATGGTGTTCATGTGGTGAGCCACGGAATGAATACCGACCCAGCTTCTGTAGCTTTTGATGCGGTGCAATATGCCAAAGACAATGATGCCGATGTTTGTATTATAGATACAGCAGGACGTTTGCATAACAAAATTGGTTTAATGGATGAACTTTCAAAAATTAAACGTGTAATGAGCAAAGTACAAGAAGGAACTCCACACGAAGTATTATTGGTTTTGGATGCAAGTACGGGTCAAAACGCTTTTGAACAAGCCAAACAATTTACTGCTGCAACCGAAGTTAATGCATTGGCATTGACGAAGTTAGACGGAACAGCAAAAGGTGGTGTGGTAATTGGTATTGCCGATCAATTTAAAATTCCAGTAAAATATATTGGTGTGGGCGAGGGAATAGACGATTTACAAGTTTTCAATAAAGTTGAATTTGTAGATTCGTTGTTTAATTAGCTATCAAAATACAGCTGCCACAGATTAACACAGAAAAATTTATATACTTTACACGATCACAATCTTATATTTCTATTATAGATTATCTGAAAATCAGTACAATCTGTGGTGAACATAATACATGAAGACAAAAAACAAAAAACAAGATAAGATAAATATAATTACACTTGGTTGTAGCAAAAATATTGTGGACAGCGAAGTGTTATACAGTCAATTAAAGGCTAATGACATGGATGTTACGCATGAATCTACCAAGGATGATGCGAATATTATTGTAATTAATACTTGTGGATTTATTGATAATGCCAAACAAGAAAGTATTGATACTATTTTGCGTTATGCCGAGGCTAAACAAGCAGGAGAAATTGATAAACTGTATGTTACAGGTTGCTTAAGCCAACGTTATAAGCCCGATTTAGAAAAAGAAATTACCGATGTAGATGAGTATTTTGGTACTTTACATTTACCACAATTACTTAAAACTTTAGGTGCCGATTACAAGCATGAACTTATTGGAGAACGTTTGTTAACCACTCCAAGTCATTATGCTTATTTAAAAATTTCGGAAGGTTGCGACAGGCCGTGTTCGTTTTGCGCCATTCCAATTATGCGTGGCAAGCATGTTTCTAAAAGCTTTGAGCAATTAGAAACGGAAGTAAAAAATTTGGTAAAAAATGGTACCAAAGAAATTTTAATGATTGCGCAAGACAGTACCTATTACGGTTTAGACCTTTATGGCGATCGTAAATTGGCGGATTTAATGCGCAGATTATCAGATGTAGAAGGATTAGAATGGTTGCGTTTGCATTATGCTTATCCAAGTCAGTTTCCAATGGACGCTTTGGATGTAATGGCTGAACGCAGCAATATTTGTAAGTATATTGATATTCCTTTGCAGCATACAAGCGATAATATGCTAAAAATTATGCGTAGAGGAATTACAAGCAAACGTACGCAAGAAGTTGTCGATTCTATAAGAGATAAAGTTCCTGGAATTGCCATAAGAACTACTTTAATTGCAGGACATCCGGGTGAAACCGAACAAGATTTTAAAGATTTATGCAAATTTGTAGAGCATAATCAATTTGATAGATTAGGAATTTTTACTTACAGTCACGAAGATGGAACACATGCCGGAACTATGGTAGACGATGTGCCTCAAGAAGTGAAAGAAGAACGTGCAGCTATTGTAATGGAAATTCAACAAGGTATTTCTGCAAAAATTAACCAACAAAAAATTGGCAATACCTACAAAGTGCTTTTTGACAGAAAAGAAAATGGCATGTGGGTTGGTCGTACCGAGTTTGATAGCCCAGAAGTAGATAACGAAGTGTTGGTTGATGCTAAAAAATACTATGCTAAAATTGGTGATTTTGCCAATGTACAAATTGAAAGTGCCGAAGATTTTGATCTTTACGGTAAAATAGTTTAAAAATATTTCCCGCAGAGTACACAGATTTACGCAGACTCACTGAATACTTTCAGTTTTATTTGTTTAATCAGCGTTTTTCTGCGAAATCTGCGGGACAAAAAACATCAATGTCAACAAATATTCCAATGGCCAATACTGGCCTTATTCCTGCCATCACTAAAGATTATTTAGAGCAAAAAGCGTCTTTAAAACCATTTTATAAATATGAGCCAACTATTGACTCATTTGAAGAAGTAATTAAAAACAAGCATTTTACTGCAGAAAATAGAAATATTTTAGTAGAAGCATTATTGAAGCAATATAAAAATGCGGAAATAGCTTTAGGTGAAAATGAAGCAACTTACTTAAACACTTTATCGCTCAAAAATACGAATACGTTTACAGTAACTACTGGTCATCAATTAGCTTTGTTTACTGGGCCTTTGTACTTTATTTACAAAATTGCTACCATCATTAATTTAGCCAATCAGTTAAAGGCAAAATACCCACAACAAAATTTTGTACCCGTATTTTGGATGGCTAGCGAAGATCACGATTTTGAGGAAATCAGTAGTATTTATTTGTTTGGTAAAGAAATTAAATGGCAAAAGGAAAGTAATTCAAAACCTGTTGGACATTTAGATAATGAAGGAATTGAAGCATTAATTGAACAACTAACCCCAATCTTAGGCGAAAGAGATAAAGCTAAAAAATGGATACAATTATTGCAGGAAAGTTATTTAACCAACAATAATTTTAGCATTGGAACCAGAAAATTGGTTCATGAATTATTTAAAAACCAAGGTTTGGTAATAATTGATGCTGATGATAAAGCTTTAAAAACGCTTTTAAAACCAGTAATGGTAAGCGATATTTTTGAGCAAAAAAGTTTCAATGCCATACAAAAAAGCAATAAAGCGTTAAGCGAAAACTATAAATTACAAATAAATGGGAGGGAAGTAAACTTTTTTTACTTGCATCCTGAATTTGGCCGCAGGTTAATTAAAGCCGAAAATAATCAGTTTAAATTAAACGATACTTCAGTAGTTTTTACGGCTGATGAATTAAAAACTGAAGTGGAGAATTATCCAGAACGATTCAGTCCAAATGTGGTTTTACGTCCTGTATACCAGGAGTTAATTTTGCCTAATTTGGCTTATATTGGTGGTCCGGCTGAGGTAGCATATTGGTTGCAATTACAACAGGTTTTTGATGCCCATCAAGTTCCATTTCCAGTAATTATGCAGCGCAATTCTTATTTATTATTAGGTAAATCAACCAAAGATAAAATAGAAAAAATGGGTTTAACCATAGCTGATATGTTACTTTCTGATGCTGATTTAACCGATAAATATTTACAAAAACAATCAGCTACAAGCTTTATGGAAAATGCCAATCAGGTGGATGCTTTGTTGCAACAAATGATTGACGAAGTAAAAAATATTGACACAAATACGGGAAAAGAATTATTGCAATACAAGTTAGAAGCTAAAAAAACATTGATTGCGCATTTTAAAACTTATAAAAAAGCGCGCGAGCAAAAGCAAGAAGACAATATAACAAAGTTATTAAAGTTAAAAGAACGCGTGTTTCCAAATGGAACTTTTCAAGAAAGAATTGAAAACGTGATGATGCACGATATCAATATGTTTGACGATTTGATTACCAAAGTGCTTGAAAATGCCAATGCCTTTAGCAATGATTTGATTGTGTTAGAAGTATAAGTTGCTTTAAATCAGTACTTACTAATAAGTATTCATTATTATTTGATTGCCGTTTTTATCGGAATAGCCGGTAAATTGTAAAGTTTGAAAAGCTTGGAAATTGGTTTTTCCTTTTTCCATATTTACAAAAAAGGTGTTTTTTTCTGTAGCTGAGTTTGAGCTAGTTTCTAACGTAACATTTTGTTTTCCAATAGGAAGAAAAGCGCGGGTATAGTTAATAGAATAGGGTAAAAGTTGCCAGTTTCTGGTATCGGCTTTTTCAGTAGCAGCACCTAAAATACTTAAAGCAGCGCCTGCGGCTTCATTTTCTTTTTTAGCAGCATTGATGGCTATTTGCTTAAAAGCTAAACGTAAAATAGCCTCACCCATTTCTTTTAACATTCTGTCTTCTAAACTTTTATAAGCTATGGCATTAATGTCTTCGCCTACATCTAATCTAAATTGATTGTTTAAACTGTCTTTTAAAACTGCATTTTGGTACAAAGGAACTCTTGATACATATTTAGGCCAAGCTACACGAACTATATTCAGATTCGAAAGGCTTCTTCTATCTTCATCGCTGCCCACATAAACAGGAAAACTCAACCCTAAATCAACATTTACAAAGTTTACATAACCATTTCCTAAAGGCAAAATGGCAAAATTGATGGAGTTTTCGTCTTTAACTGGTCCAAGGCCATTGTTCCAAAAAAATACCAGAGGCGAATAACCTTCGGGCATTAGTTCGGCTTTTAGATTGAATTCAGCTTCATATTGCGCTAGCTCTTCACTAAAACTAATTAGTTTGGCAGTGCGTAAAATGTCTTTTTTCAGTTGCAGCGGAATATCCGTTCCTAGTTGTCCCTTATAGTCTTCTTTGTAAATATTCAAGGCATTACGGTAAGCAATAAATGCATTGTTATAATCGCCTTGTGCATCGTAAATCATGCCTAATAAATTATGGGCAAACGCATCGCGTTTGTATTTATTTTTGTTACCCATTAGGTCGTTAATACGCTGACTAGTTTCAATCATACGTTTACAAGCCACCAAGGCATTATCTAAATCGCCTAATTGAACAAAATTGATGGTAGAGTAGTAATGAATTAAAATTTGTTCGAAGGTTTCGCCATTATAAGTACTGTAATTAGGATTAATTAAAGTGCTGGCAATGGCTGTAGCGTAATTTTTTCTATAATCTTCTACAAATAAATCGGCTTTTAAAAAGTATTGGTTGCTTTCAGCATTTTTTCCATTCATCCATAACACTGTTCCTTTATTGAGGTAAAATAAAAGAATATTGCGTTGAGGTTTTTGCCATTTAGCATCGCTCATTATGTTTTCGGCTTTGTTAATATTACCGCTGTACACAGCCTGCATTAAGTCAGCTTGTTTTTGGTAATAAGTAGCACACGAGCTTAAAAAGCTAATTACAACAAATAGAAATATATGAAATTTAAATTTTGCCAATTTTATAAAAATTATAAAAGGTTATAGGGTTAAAATTGATTTGGAAAAGCAACAGCTAATCTGTTGTTTAAGACAGATTAGCTGTTGAGTATGCTTTTAGTTTTTAACTACTTTTTTGATTTGTTTTTGGCCAATCCAAACTTTTTCGTTGGTTTCAAGGTCAGTTAACTCCAAGTTGATTTGGTAAGCTACTGTTTTCATTTTTTTATATTCGTCAGTTATTGAGGTAATTACGCCATTCATCATGAAGTCAGCGCCTTTTTCTTTACCCCATTTCTTTTTAGTTTCTTCGCTTGCAAAGGTTTGTTGGTCGTTACGTTCATCACGCACTTGGTTGCGTTCATCGGCACTTTGTACTACACTCACTCTACCTTCATTAATAAAAGCCACTTCCATATTTTTTATAAAACCTGTTGCATCGATGTATTCGCTGGTTTTATTGCGCACGCTTCCAATAATTACTACAGGTTTGCGGTTTGCTTTTTTCTCAAAATTTCCAATCCAAGGTTTGGTTAACACATCTTTGGTCATTTCTTCGGCAACTAATTTACTATCAGTATCGTTCCAACGGCCGCTAATGTCGGTTGCAGTATTTGGGTCAATTCTTTCAATTTTTCGGTTGCCACAGCTAGTGCTAATTAACACACCAATGGTGCTTAATGCTATTATTATTTTTTTCATAAAAAGGTTGTTTAATTTTTCCTTCAACATTACAAAATGCTTGCCAAAAATGCTTAAAGATTTTGATAAGCGTTAAAAAATAATTTTTGGCAGTAACTTTGATATATGCTATTAATAAATTTAATTTACAAAGTCTTAAAACAATAACATCATGAAAATTTTCAACCCAACAAAAGCCGTTAAATTAGTTATTATATTTTTAGTAATACTTACTGCAAATGTGATTTTTGCTCAAGAACAAAAACAAACTTTACCTGATTTAAATTTAAAAGATGTAAATGGAAAAGTAGTTAATGTTAAAGATTATTCAAAAAAGGGTAAAATAGTTATTATTAGCTTTTGGGCTACTTGGTGCACACCTTGCAAAAAAGAGTTAAATAATATTAATGAACTTTATGAAGAGTGGAAATCAAAATACGATGTAATAGTGGTTGCTGTTTCTATTGACAATGCAAGAAATGTGATGAAAGTTAAACCTTATGTAGATGGACAAGCTTGGCCGTTTGATGTATTATTAGATGTAAATAGTGATATGATGCGTGCCATGAATGTGGTAAATCCACCGCATACTTTCTTATTAAATAAAGAAGGCAACATAGTTTACAGTCACACTGGTTATTTAGAAGGTGATGAATTTACTTTAGAAGAAAAAATAAAAGCATTGGTTAAATAATTTTAACCAGAGAAATAATTAAAAGGAGCAAGTTTTACTTGCTCCTTTTTTTTGAAATAAACTGTGCTATTTTTAATTAAAAGTGAACTCCAACACTCACTTCTGATCCTTTTATACTTAAACGAGCATCGTTAAAAGCAGCAGTTTTTTCTATAATATTTCCTCCTAAATTTCCGCCTTTATAATTTCCATTTAGTTCCAATACTGATTCCCCATCTAAATACGAATATTGAATATAGATACCTAGTTTTTTATTGATATGGTATTCAATTTCAAAACTTGTTATAAATCCATAGCCAGGCCTATTGGTATAATTCAAATCAGCATTGGCTATATCCCAACCTTCGTATTCGCTAATAGCTCGATCAAAGTTTCCTTTATCTAATCTATGCGTAAAATTATAAAACATAAAACCACCTGCACTTGCCGAAATAGATACATCGCCAATACGAGTTCCTAAACCAAATTCTAATGGAACCAATAGTGTAGTAGAAGCGCCAAAAAGTGGTTCTTTGGCTTTAAAAGGCAAATGAGTCACTGCATTGCCAGGCATACTATAAACAGTAAAACCTGTTTGCACCGTAAAAACTTTATTGATAGAAAAACCAACTCCACGCAAACTTAAAGGGCCGTAAACATTGGCCACATAGCCAGTGGATGGAATAAAAAAACCAATGCCCACACCAATTTGTGCAGTAGATTTTTGAATACTTATTATACCCAAAACAATAGTAAAAATAATGGTTTTAAGTTTTTTGTTTTTCATGATAGCAACATTTTTAAGCAATTAAATTAATAATATTTACAAAACCTATTAGAAGCAAAATCCAACAATATAATTTTGGAAATTAATCTTCAAAAAGAAGTAAAATACATTGTTTATTATTTCCTTTTCAAACCCTAAAATAGCTTAAATTTGCGTTGTGGAATTTAAGTTAACAAGCGAGTATGTGCCAACAGGCGATCAACCAAGTGCCATTAAATCATTGGTAGAAGGATTGAACCGTGGCGATAAAAGTCAAGTATTATTAGGGGTAACAGGTAGTGGTAAAACTTTTACCATGGCCAATGTAATTGCCCAAGTGCAAAGACCTACTTTAATTTTAAGTCACAATAAAACTTTGGTGGCTCAGCTTTATAGCGAGTTTAAACAGTTTTTTCCAGAAAATAGAATTGAATACTTTGTTTCGTATTACGATTATTACCAACCTGAAGCTTTTATTCCATCGAGCAATACTTATATAGAAAAAGATTTAGCCATTAACGAAGAAATAGAAAAAATGCGTCTTTCTACCACTTCGGCCTTGCTTTCGGGTAGGAGAGATGTGCTGGTAGTGGCTTCGGTAAGTTGTATTTATGGTGCGGGTAATCCTAAAGATTATGAAAGCAGCATTGTACGTTTGCATGTTGGGCAAAAAATTGTTCGCAATACAGTGTTGTATGCTTTGGTAGATTCTTTATATAGTCGAACCACCGCTGATTTTAACAGAGGTAACTTTAGGGTAAAAGGCGATGTGTTGGACGTATTTCCTGCTTATGCCGATTTTGCTTTTCGTATTTCATTTTTTGGAAATGAAATTGAAAGCATTGATATTATTGACCCTGTGAGTGGTAAAAAACAAGAATCGGTTCAAGATTGTGCAATTTTTCCGGCAAACATTTACGTTACTCCAAAAGAACAATTGCACGATGCCATGCACGAAATTCAAGATGATTTAGTGGCACAAATTGAATATTTTAAGTCAATTGGTAAACATCTGGAAGCCAAAAGGTTAGAAGAACGTACTAATTTTGATTTAGAAATGATGCGTGAGTTGGGTTATTGCAGTGGTATTGAAAATTATAGCCGATACATGGATAAACGCAAACCTGGCGATAGACCATTTTGTATTTTAGATTATTTTCCAAAAGATTTTGTGCTTATGGTTGATGAAAGCCATGTAAGCATTCCTCAGGTGCGTGCTATGTATGGAGGCGATAGAAGTAGAAAAGAAAACTTGGTTGAATATGGTTTTAGGTTGCCTTCGGCAATGGATAACAGGCCTTTGCAGTTTAACGAATTTGAAAGCATGATAGGCCAAACCATTTATGTAAGTGCTACTCCAGCCGAATATGAAATTAGGCAAGCTGAAGGTGTGGTGGTAGAACAAGTTATTCGTCCTACAGGACTGTTAGACCCAACTATTGAAGTACGTCCATGTTTAAATCAAGTAGATGATTTATTGGATGAAATTGATGAACGCATTAAAATGGGCGATAGAATTTTGGTTACTACTTTAACCAAACGTATGGCCGAAGAGTTGAGTAAATACATGACCAAATTAAACATTAAATGCCGATACATTCATAGCGAGGTAAAAACCTTAGACAGGGTTGATATTTTGCGTGATTTACGTTTGGGTGTGTTTGATGTTTTGATTGGTGTAAACTTATTGCGCGAAGGTTTAGATTTACCTGAAGTAAGTTTAGTAGCTATTATGGATGCCGATAAAGAAGGATTTTTAAGAAATGATAAATCGTTAACGCAAACCATAGGCCGTGCTGCAAGGAACGATAGAGGCAAAGTAATTATGTATGCTGATAGAATGACTGATAGCATGCAACGTACTATTAATGAAACTGATAGAAGACGTGAAAAACAAATTGCTTACAATACTTTGCATGGCATTACGCCAAAAACTATTAAACGTAGCCGTGAAGAGATTTTGAAACAAACTGAATTGGCCGATGCAAGAACCATATTAGCACCAGAACCAAAAGCTTATGTGGAGCCAGAAGAATTGAATTTAGCAGCTGATCCAATTTTGGAATATTTAAGCAAACCTAAGTTGGATAAAATGATAGCGGAAACTCAAAAACGCATGCAAAAAGCGGCTAAAGACATGGACTTTATGGAAGCTGCTCGCTTGCGCGATGAAATGTTTGCATTGCAGAAAAAGTTAGAGGAGATAGTTGGTGGTTAGTAGTTGATAGTTGTCCGTTGATAGGGTAGTGAGAGATGAGATTTGGGATTTGAGAAATGAGTTTTGAATAAAAACGAAAATTAATTGGTGCGGTGACGATTTCCCCTTGTGGGATGGGAAGTGTGGGTTAGAGAAGGGGGGACTATTTATAAATGCTAAATTTACTTAATTAGCTTTATAATATTTACACCAGTCAATACCTTTTTTTTCAAAATACTCAAGAATGCTTTCATTTTTGTCTCGCCAAGCAATATATTCAGCTTTTGTCCCAACAAAAAATTCTATAAATTCTAGACCGCTTTTTATATTACATTTAGAATCGACATTTGCATGGAAAAAACCATAAATGGCAAAAAAATCATTCTTCGTACTGTCTAAATAAGGCATATCAATAAGAATAAGATCAGAATTAGTGCCACGGATTTTGAAACTAATCCCTCCGTACATTTCTTTCTTATTTTCTCTTGCTAAACCACTTTTATCTAGTTCTATTTTATTACGTTTATATAAACTATCATAGTTGTATATAAATACAATACATGGACCTCTGAAATTTTCTTTTATTTCATAGGTTATACCCTTTGTCTGGCACGATGATATAAATGGACAAGCAACTAAAATTTTAATTATTAAGATAAAATTTCTATATTTTTCTTTCATATTAATGCGTTTTTCTTTAAATGTTGGTGTTTGACAAAGCAACACCACCAATAGTTTTATTAAAGATAATTCTAACTTTATAAACACTATCTCAAATAAGTGTTTTTCTTTGTAAAAAACCAACTTTAGTTTTTAGCTAAAGCAGTTTTTTATTTAATTACAGCCAGAGTCCGTTTCATTTACTCACTAGCATTATGCTAATTAGTGTGGAGAGAACTTAGTAAAAAAAAACTTTTATATGTCTTACAAATGACATGATGCTTAATTTGCCATTTTTTTTATTGCTGCATAATTATAATATTGCAATCGCATGAAAAAAGTACTACTTACCTTATTTACTTCCTTATTTTGCCTTACTTATATAAGCGCTCAGGAGAGCGATGACAAAAAAGACAAAGGCGAATTTTCAGGGAATTTTCAAAACACCAACCAATTTTATGTAAACGATTCTATAATTGGTACAAACACTACTCAATACAAACGCGAATTATCAAGTGCTGATGCTTGGTTGTTTTTAAGTTACAAGTTAAAAGGCTTTAAGTTTAACCTTCGTTACGATGTGTTTAACAATTCGCCTTTATTTAACCCAAGTGAGGCTTATACCAAAAGCGGAATTGGTATGTGGAGCGTGAGTAAAGACATTGATAAATTTAATGTAACCGTTGGTTATTTTTACGACCAGTTTGGAACAGGTATGGTTTTCAGGGCTTTTGAAGATAGAAACTTAGGGTTAGATTTTGCCATAAACGGTGCAAGGGTTATTTATACCCCAAGCGAAAACACCCAAATTAAAGCTTTTACAGGTTTACAAAAATTCAGGTTTGATGTGCGCCCAGAGGTTATTAAAGGTATAAATATTGAACACAGGATTGAAGTAAACGAAAATTTGAATTTTCAATTAGGAGCAAGTGGTGTTAACAGAACAATTGATCAAGGCACCATGAATACCATAGTGGGAACTATTAATAATTATGAATTAGCAAACAGATTTATACCAACATATAATGTTTATTTGGGTAATGTTTACAATACCTTAAGTTATAAAAAATTCAGTTTATATACAGAGTATTGCCAAAAAAGTAAAGAGGCTATTTTTAATCCAATATTAGATAGAATGGAGTTAAAAGATGGTCGTGTTTATTACACCAGTTTATCATTTTCAACAAAAGGTTTAGGTATCAATGCGCAATACAAACGCATTGAAAGTTTTTCGCTTAGAACATCACCTTTAGAAAACTTAAATTTGGGAATGATTGCTTATTTACCAAGTTTAACACGTCAAAATACTTATAGATTATTAGCTCGTTATAATGCAGTGGTGCAAGAATTAGGTGAAAATGCATTAGGTATGGAATTTACCATTAAACCTCAATGGGCTTACTTTAAAAAGCATCAAACTACCATCAATATCAATACCAGTGTGGTTACCGGCAAAAACGATTTTGATGCCAATAGAATTAATCCATTTGATTTTAGTACTGATACTACACGCTATTTTAGAGAACATTATATTGATGTATCGCATAAGTTTAACAAAAAGTTTAAAGCCATGTTGGGTTTTCAATACATTAATTATAACCAACAGTTGTTTGAGCAAAAAACAAAAGAATATGCTTATGTAACTGCTAAAACTTATTTTGGAGAAATCACTTATAAATTAACTCCAACTCGTTCGTTAAGAGTAGAAGCTCAGTATTTAAATACTGCTCAAGATTTAGGAAGTTTTATAAATGGAACCGTTGAATTAAATATTGCACCACATTATTCGTTTAGTGTTGGCGATATGGTAAATGTAGATAGGGTAAAAAGAAATACTACTTCTAGCAGCGATGATTTAGTACATTATTGGAATGTATTTGGAAGTTATACTTACAAAACTACCAGAATGACAGCTGGTTTTATTAAACAAGTAGAAGGGGTTAATTGTACTGGTGGTGTTTGCCGTGTGGAGCCAGCATTTAGTGGAGTTAGGGTTACATTACAAACTAATTTTTAATATAATATAACATGAAAATATTAGATAAAATGAAAAGCATTAAAGTATTGCAAATAATTGCATTGAGTATTTTTGCAATAACATCATGCGATGAAGAAGCACCTCCGGGATTAAATTTTGCTCCAGAAAGAAGTGTATTTGATACAACTTATGTTACCAATAATATTCCCGTAGCTCAAGCTACCAATGTATTAATTGAAGATTTTACTGGTGTTAAATGCCCTAACTGCCCTCGTGCACAAGGTGTGGCTAAAAATTTGATGGCTGCTAACCCTGGAAGAGTATTTGTAATGGCAATGCATCCAGGTAAAGGATTGTTAGCAACATTAACTAGTCCATTTAAAACACCTGGTGATGACCATGATAGTAAATACGATTTTAGAACCGAAGAAGCTGCCGATTTATTAACCATGCTAGGTGGAACTAGCCAACTACCTATTGGTTCCATTAATAGAACTTTATTTAGTTCTGAAAATGCCATTTTAATTAACGATCCTAAATGGTCAGCTAAAGCATCTGAAAAGTTAAATACAACATCTATTGTAAATATTGATACATTTGGAACTAAGGGCGTGTATTATGTTGATGCAAATACCATTAGAATTAATGTTAAATTGGCTTACACCTCGGCCTCTACTGATTCACAATTTGTTAGTATAGCAATTATTGAAGACGATTTGATTGATTTTCAGGAAAATGGAACAGTGGTAGAAGAAAATTATGAGCATAACCATATTTTACGTAGAATGATTACTCCAACTACTGGTTCTCAGTTAAAAGCAAGCATTGTGCCTGGCCGTGTTTTTGAAAAAACTTACGATTACCAATTTGCAACCAACGAAACTTGGAATAGACAAAATTTAAAATTAGTAGTATTTGTTCATAATGGAACCAATGGAGCTAATAAGTTTGTGATTCAACAGGTTAAAGAGTATGAGATTCACTAAATGAGGATTGTAAATAAATTATTGGTTGGAGCTGTATTGTGTGTAATAGCCTGCAATGGAATTGATCAAGCGTATTTAGATTCTATTTTAGCGCATAGAAACAGCACTAATCACACTTTTTTTGATGCTCAAACTACCCCACTTGATACCAATAAATTGAAAACATTTACTGGTTTAAAGTTTTTTGAAGTAAACCCAAATTATAAGGTAACAGCTACTTTAACTAAGTATGCAGATATGCCTCATTTTGAATTACCACACTCGCATAACAGCAGTAAACCTTATAAGCAATATGGTAAAATTAGTTTTACTTTAAATGGTAATAATTGTGAACTTACAGTTTTGGAAGCGGTAAATAAAAAAGAAGAGTATAAAAACTACTTACTTATTTGTTTTACTGATTTAACCACTGGAACCGAAACTTATGGTGGAGGCCGGTATTTAGACATTGAAATACCTAAAAACAATTTGGTTGATATTGATTTTAACTTGGCTTATCATCCATACTGTTTGTATAACAGCAACTATACTTGCCCAATTCCTCCTAAAGAAAATTTTATCAATACTAGAATAGAAGCAGGAGAAAGACTTTAATAATTTAAAGTGTTATAAAAATAAAAAGAGCGTTTGATGTAATCAGGCGCTCTTTTTTTGTGAGATTGTAAGGAAATTTATTTGCTTAAATTAGCTAAATATTTTTCCCAAAGTTGCTTAAATTCTTTAGCTTGTTCTTTAGTTAAATTACCGTGAACGGTAGCAAAATTTTCGCCAGTTATTTGGTTCAAAACCCACGATGCTCTACCTGCAATGGTAAATAAATCTTCATTTATAATCCCACCATGTCCATAAAATTCTAAATCTCCAGTATTTATTCTATCACGAATTATAAGGTCGGCAGTATTAATCAACCCAATTTTCTGTTTATTTGATAAGCGTGTAATTAAATAAGGGAAAGCTTGAAAATAATTATCAATACACCAACTTTGAGCTGATTCTATTTGTGATAAATCTATTGCAGTATCAATAATTGCTAATACATGCTTTAAATTAAATGAGTCATTATAGCTTCCATACCAATTTCTAAAAAAACCTTTTCTGCTTTGGTCTACCTTTTGCCAATTTACAGGTTTTTTAAAACTAGTAGGAAGTTTATATTTAGTGGTATCGTTATCTAAAATAGTGAAGTATTGAAAAGTATCGCGTTTAACTAAAATGTTTATGCTGTTTTGAGCTTGTGCGAAAGCATTTGACAATAAAATAGTAAGTATTAATAAATTGATTTTCATGTGGTTGTGATTTTATTGGATTTGATAAACAAAATATTTTTCTATAAAAAAGCTTTATTTTTATTTTCAATAAGTTCTCATTTTAAGCACAATGCACTAAGTGTAAAAATCGTTATAAAATTGTTTTTAAAACAGTTAAATTCTGTTAGATGAATTGATAATCTTTAAGTGATAGCAGTTCGTTTATTTGTTTAAATTGCAAATAAATTACTATCCCCACTGTCAAATTCTTCTTCACTATATATCGCCTCTTCCGTTTCTTCGTTAAAGTCAATTGTTTCTTTCATTGTTGAACTATATTTAACTTTCACAAAGTTATTTTCAATGTAAAGAGTACCTTTTCCATTCATTTCAAACTCGCCTGCTGTTGGTATTTCAAGCTGATTAATAAGATATTCTTCCAAGTTTATGTAAGCATCTTCATAGGTTTCATTAACAGATTCAATAGTAACAAAGCCATCATCACCACCACTTTCCCAGCTAAAAGGTAAGGTTTCGTTTTCTTTTAAATATGGAACCAACCAAATTTTGATTTCATTTTCCATTTCTTTAATTCGTTTTTGCTCTCCTAGTTGCCAAATAGAAAAATCAAATTCTGAATCGGTTTTTTTGCCAAATAGTTTTAAAAGTTTACTAAATAGATTCATTTTTTATGTCATTTAATTGTTGTAAATCGGGTTTGTATTGCCATCTTTCTCTAAGCTGTATAAACTGAAGCAGTTCATTTATGCTTTGTGTTTGGTTTAAATAATTACTTAACTCCAATGCATATTCAAGTCCTAAAATTTCTTTAGCTAAGTAAATTCCAAAATTACTATGAGTTATAATTAAAGTTGATTTTAGTCCTGACATAAGAAGTGGATTAAGAACAAATTCTTTTAATTTACTATCGCTTGGATTTATTGGTTTAATGGAGTTTGTTAGGTTGTTATCTACAAATTTGAACCAATTATTTAAAGTTGGTACAACCCCCATTAAATCTTCTTTACAGTGTTCTGCTGCAATATCTCTAATTAGAATTTTCTGTCCATCCGAATTAATAATTGTTTCTCCAAATTTTTGAATACAAATATCAATTCCATAAGTATTATGCAATAATGCTCTGTGTTTTATATCAAAATAAAATAGCTTACTTGAATCTATAAATTTATGAATTTGCAAATAATCATCGGCTAGCCCATTAAATTTTTTCTTTGATAGTAAACTGTGCTTCCAGTAATTCATTTTTAGTAATTGTTATTCGTACTTTGTTTTTAATTTAGGTAGGTTGTTCCATAAGTTTTCATTTTTAAGCATGATGGTCTTGGTGCATGAATGGTTTTACCTGTTTTGGTTAATAATCCTGTTTTTAAATTGCGTTTAAAAACAACTAAGCTGTTTGATAACTGATTAGCAACAATAAGAAAATTACCTGTAGCATCAAGTGTAAAATTTCTTGGATGATTGCCATAAGTAGGTTGATGATGTATGAGTGTTAGCTTTCCATTTAGTTGGTTAATGGCAAAAATTGAAATGGTATTTTCATCATCTAATCTATTGGAAGCATAAAGAAATAAACCATCTGGCGAAATATGTATATCGGCACTATTGTATTCCTCTTGTAGTTGGGAGTACGAAAAAATTCTTTGAATGCTATCTAGTTTGCCATTTTGGTATTTAAAGGCTGTAACCGTGCCGCTTAATTCATCAATACAGTATGCAAATTTTTGATTAGGATGAAATGTAAAATGCCTTGGTCCACTGCCAGCAATTGCTGTAAAATCTAACTTTTCCTCGGCTTTTAAAGGAATGGTATCAGTTAAATTTACTTTAAAAACCCTTATTTTATCCGAACCCAAATCAGGAAAAAAGAGGTAGTTAAAATCGGGCGAAAAAACTGCTGCATGCACATGCGCTTTGTCCTGCCTAACTTTATTTATACTGCTTCCTTCTAATTTTATTAACTGCTTATAAAGGTTTAAGCTACCGTTAGGGTTACTAATAAAAACCGAAATGGTGCCTTCGGTATAGTTTGCATTTATTATCAGTTCATCGTTTTTGCTAGTGGTTATATAAACTGGATTTTCGCCACCGCTTGGTTGTTTATTTATAAAAGTGAGTTTAGCTCTTAAGCTATCAAATTTAAAGGCACTTACACTACCCGCATTGGGTAATTTAGTGTCAGTACAAGCGTAAATGTAACTCCCATTTGCCGATACCGTTAAAAAAGATGGATTGGTTATATTTTTACCTTTATCTACTAGTTTTAAACCTCCTGTTTTTTCGTTAAACTCATATATATAAATGCCATTACTGGGTTTCCCATTGGTATAAGTTCCTACAAAAAGATAGGTTTTGTTCAATTGAGCTATTGCCAAATGAGTGATAGCTATTAATAATATTGAAAAAAGTAGTTTCAATTTAAGTGTTTGATTATTGGTATTTTGCATGAATGTTTAATTTAAAACTTCTGCGTTTTGTTTTATTCTAAAAATAGCTGTTCGCCAATAAAATTCTAAATGCTTTTGAATGGTTTCAGTTGGGAAATTATTAATATTTATAGTTAGTTCTGTTTGATTATTAATGGAAGATAATACAAATTCTAATATGGTATAATTTTCTGGCTTATCTTCCAATTTAGATATAGAACTAAGGTGTGAATATTTCAGAACACAGTCCTTTTTGTATTGAAGCACAATTCCCTTGTTTTCAAAATTTACATGATGAAAACCCTTAATAAAAATAGGGGAGTTAACTTGCCAATTGGTTAAAACCAATATATTCATCTCTGGCTCGCCTAACCATTTTGGCATTAATTGCTGATTGGTTAGTATACTCCAAACTTTTTGGGTAGAAGCGTTTATTATAATATTGATAGAAAATTGGTTATCCATTATTTCTGCTTAAAAAATTGTTTGCAATTTGAGAAATCAATAAATGGTTAGTGTTCCAAGCATTATAAACTTCTGTTGCCCAACTTTTTATTAAGTCAATACATTCTTCTGTTGATTTAGCTTCTGCTATATGTTTAGCCGTTAAAAATCCTCTTTCTTGCGGTTTGGGTATGACTAAAAATTCATTTAAATGAGTTGTTTTATATTCATTTAAAAAATGGCTTAGTATTGGCGATTTCTGATAGGTCCATATTTGCTTTTTATCTAAAATTAAGTTTAACCTAGTTAAATGAAAGTGATTACTCCATCTGCCATGTATTTCAGGGTGTTGTAAGGCATGTGCATCTACACTTAAAAATCGGTATAAATGAAATTTACTACTGTTAAAGTCTAAATATTCAATTCCATTATTATAATTGCTCATGCATTCAAAAATACCTTTATGGTAATCTGCACCACAAAACTGGCACTTTCCACTTTGGTAAAGTACCACACCATTTTTAGTTGCTTGGTCTATAAAATCTTGCATTTATAATTATTTGATTTACATGTTTTTATATAAATATTTGATAGTCAAATAGTTGTATTTATTCTTGGGTTATTTTTAATTCATTCAGTATTTGATATGTTATTTCAGTTCTAGCTTTTGCAAAACTGTTATTATTAAAGTCTGCCGATTGAATGCAATTAACAAAATAATAAACATTGTTTTTGGTTTCTACATAACCTACATACCAACCAATATCTATATTATTTTGAGTTCCCCAACCTGTTTTTGCTCTTATTATATAGTTTTTAGTTTCTTTAGCAATCATTATTTGCTTTACTATATCCATAGAGCGTTTTGAAAATGGAAGTTGGTTGTTGTACAATTGTTTTAAAAAACTAAGTTGTTGTTCTGGCGAAATACGCAAACTTCCAGTAAGCCAAAATTTATCAATGCCTCCTGTGGTATCTGTATTGCCATATTGGGCTTTATCTAACCAATATTTCATTTGTGTTCCACCTACTCTTTTGGCTAGTTCTTGATAATACCAAACGGTTGAATTTTTAAATGCAGTTTTTAAGCTGTGGTCAACATTCCAATTGGGGTTTTGCCTCATTACGCTATCCCATTTAATTATAAAATCAGCATCTTTAATTACACCAGTTTCAAGCCCTATAAGCGAATTACAAATTTTAAAAGTAGAAGATGGAATATATATTTGCTTAACCTGTGCTTTATTGTAAAATGTGTAATGGTTATTTTTTTGATCATAAACCACAAACGAACCACTAACATTGGATTGCTCATAGTACTTTTTAAAGTCATCTCTAATGGTTATGGTTAGTTTGTTTTTCCAACTTGTTACTACTATTAACATAATAGTTAGTGCTAAAATTATAAGTTTAAATTTTACCATATTTTAGGGTTGGTTTATGTATAAAAAGTAATTTAAACTGAGTAGTTATTTTGCATAAATAGGCTGGTAATAGTGTAATACTGCGCCTCCTGCAAAGGTTTTGGTTTGTAGTAGTTTAAATATTGTTCTTTCTGTTAAATTTTGGAACAATGGTAAGCCACCACCAGCCACTACTGGATGGTAACAAAGCTGTAGTTCATCAATTAAGTTAAGTTTTAAAAGCTGAATAATTAAACTTCGGCTACCTACTAAAATATGGTTACCCGATTGTAATTTAAGTTGGTTAACTATATTGCCTAATGATTGTTCAGCAATGGAAGCACTTTCCCAATCAGTACTTTTTAGTGAGTTTGAAAAAACAATTTTCTCAATTTTATCTATTGCCAAAGCAAAATCGTCCATTGGTTTTTGTCCCGAAGGATTTTTTACCAACGGTTGCCAAAATTGCATAAGTTTATAGGTTATACTTCCATATAAAATTACATCAGCTTGGTTTATTAAATGGGCATAATGCGCATGTATTTCTTCATCGGGTATTACAGCCGTATGGTCGCAAAATCCATCAAGCGTTAAATTAATAGCTGCAATTACTTTTCTCATAATGTACTTTTACCCGGTTAAGTAATTACAATTATAGCAAATGATTTGATGGCGTAAAAGTAAATTTATGGTATAACAACTATCTATTATACAAATCGCGGATGCAAACACTGGCTACTGTGCAACCAAATACTGCTGGCATGTAACTTATAGTTCCCACTACCGATTTTTTGCGGGTATCGTTAGGTGTTTCTACCACTTGGTATTCGGGCATGCGTTGTTCATCGCTAAACACCGCTTTAACGCCTTTGTAAACACCTAAGCGGTGTAAATATTTGCGCACATATTTTGCTAAATGGCAGTTGTAAGTTTCCGAAATATCTGCCACTCTCAAACGAGTAGGGTCAACCTTTGAACCTGCACCCATTGAACTAACTATTGGAATACCTCTATCAATACAAGCTTTTATAAAATAAACTTTTGGCGAAAGGGTATCAATACAATCAACTGCATAATCAAATTTGTTGTTATTTAAAACTTCTTCAGTTATTTGATCGCGGAAATAAACTGGTAAAACCTGCAACTCCAAATCTGGATTGATATCTAATAAACGTTCGGCCAATACATCGGCTTTTACTTTATGTTCGGTACTTTTTAAAGCCGGAATTTGTCTGTTTCTGTTAGTAGGGTCAACTGTGTCTGCATCTACAATGGTCATTTTTCCAACACCTGCACGGGCTATCATTTCGGCACAAATACCGCCCACACCACCTAAACCAACTACCAACACATTAGAGTTAATTAACGTTTTTAATTTATCAGGTCCAAGCAAAAGCTCGGTTCTTCCCATCCAGGGTTGTACTTCTTTCATGTTTTAAAAGTTATTATTTTTAAAAAGGAGCGCAAAGTTAGAAAAGATTTGATTTTTTAAAACAGTTTCTTCTATTTCAATAATTTGTGAAGCCTTTTCGTAAATTTGGTTTATTAAATAGGGGGTAGTGTCGGTTTCTAAAAATAGGCGGTTTAGTGGAATTTTATTCAATACCAAACTAGCATTTGATTGCGGGTTAAATAAATATTTTCCTACACTAAAATACACATTCTTAAAAGCTAAAAGTTGCTGTAAGGTTTCATCGTTACCGGAAAAACCGTGCAGCACAAAATTAATTTGGCTGTTTTGTTTAGCAAAAGCTGCAAAATCGGCATACGCTTTTACACAATGCACTATTACAGGCAAATTGTATTGCAATGCTAAATTTATTTGTTTTTCAAAAGCCATTAACTGCGGTTCAATAGGAGTTTTAATGGCTCTGTCAAGCCCGCATTCACCAATTGCTATAATTTGACCATGGTTTTGTTCAATAACTTGTAATGCCCAATTTAAATCGGTTTTATGCACATGCCACGGATGCAAACCAATTGAAACAGGATAATTGACTTTACTAAAATCAATGGTTTTTAAAAAGCCATTTCTAATAGCTATTTCTCCCGTTACGCGTGGTTTTCGGTGGGTATGTAAATTGATGTATTGGCTCATTGTTTGTATCTCATATTATTGGTAATCTTCGATTTTTAGCTTTCTAGAATGCATTAATGTTTGACCATCAATCTTTTTCAATTCCAAAATATTGTTACATTTATAGAGGTTATATCCTAAATACCTGCAATTTGCTTTTATTCTTATTTTTTTAAAATTTGCTTGCAAATCTTTTATTTTATTTAATTTTATTTTTTCATAATCATTATTGTTCGTGTACAATGTGATAACAGAATCATTGTCTAATTTGAGTTCAATAAATGGACTGTAGAGTAAATTTTCTTTCTTAAGTATATTATATTTTTCATAAATAGAATTTCCAATTTTAAAGTTTTTATCTGAATTGAAAATACTATCAAGTCGATGAATGATACTATCTGATAAATTATAATAACTGCTTAAGCGAAAAAAACTAAAGTACAAGTCACCTTCTATTATTTTATTGGAAGGTTCACAACCAAAAACAAAAAACGAAGTAATTAATAGGATAATACCTTTCATTTTCTCTCAAACTTATAAATATAATAAGTTTGGTTTTCGTTACCGTATGGGTTTAACCAATGCATAAATTTGTCTAAAAAACTAGGGTCTATGGTAGTTAAATATTCAACTTTACCGAAACTTTTTATACAAAGCGTAAGTCTGTTTACCAATTTTTCAGCTTCGCCAATTACCAAATAATTGGGTAGTTCCTCATTTCCGTTTTTTAATTGTGTAAGTAAGGTATCGGCTGGAATTTCTTTGGTTACATTGTAATAGGGAACCCATTTTTGTAAATAATAACGAGGCATTAATACAGTACCTGAGTTACTACTTTCTAAAATAAATGAGTTTACATCCGTTTTTTTCGATAAATAATTCATGGCTTCTACTCGGCTTAACTTGGTAGATGAAGGAGTTAAAGCTATTAAAACAATGGTGTTAAATACCCAAAAGAATTTCCAACTGCCAGCTACAAACTTTTTGTTTTTTAGTAAAAATGCATTGGTTTCTTTTACTTGATTAAAAGTAATTACACCTGCCATTACTATAAACGGAATTACAGGTAAAATAAAGCGTTCTTGTTTATTAGGAAAAGCCGAATGGAAAACAAAAAACAAAAATGCAGGTAAAAACAATACCAAATATTTGCGCCAGCTTAAAGCAAATCCATAAGCTAAAAATAAACTAACTGGTGGAATTAAAATACCACCTACCAAAAGCAGATAATTATACCAATTACCTACTATATAATTGTAGGCATTATCAACGTTATAAACCGAGTAAGCTAAAAATTCCGCAAATGGTTTACCCCAAATTACCATATCTACACTGGCCTGAAAAACCAATAACGATAAAACAACACCAACGCCATAAAAAAACGCATTCTTAAACTGATGCTGAATCCAAACTACCAAGCCTAATCCAGCTATAAAAGTAGAGGTTTGAAACCTGATAGAAAATGCCAAACCTGTAACAAAACCTGCAAGCAAATATTGCATTACTTTTTTGTTGTCATTACTTACCACTAACCACGTTCCATAAATTAAGGGTGGAATGCAAACTACCTCTACCAAATTTCTTACACTTAACATAGGAATAAACCAAAGCAATGCACATAACCAAGCCACTAACTTGGCATCGTTTACATTACTTAATTTTTCAGTAATTTTAAAAGCATATTTTACCACAATTAATGAAAGCAAAGCATGAAAAAGTCTTACAATAAACATTTTGGTATTAGGATCTACTATGCCCAAAAGTGCTAAAAATTTAAAGAAGTAATAATGAAAACCGGTGTAAAGCAATACGTGACCTGTAGCAACTGCATTTGGATTCATTGGGCCAGGTAACCATTGGCTATCGTCTCTACCATCAACCCAACTTTGAGCCACTTCAATAATTAAAAAGTGGTCATCGCTCATGCCATAACCTTGGCTAAAAATTACTGCAACTAATCTAACTAAAAATGCCACAATCAATATGGCATTTAAAGGTTGTTCTTGATAAAATTTTTTCATTTAAAAATAAATGTTAAATGCTCATTTCAAACACATTGTCGGCTATGACTAAGCGTCCTTCGGTTTTCGATTTGATATAATCAATAGTTACTCCTGGTGCATATTCCAAAAGTTTAAAACCTTCTTCGGTAATTTCAAAAACCCCTAGCTCGGTAACTACTTTTTTAACGCAACCTAAGCCTGTAATAGGTAAAGAACATTTGCTTAAAAGTTTCGATTCGCCAGCTTTATTTACATGCTGCATGGCTACTATAATATTTTTAGCCGATGCCACTAAATCCATAGCACCACCCATTCCTTTAACCATTTTACCCGGAATTTTCCAGTTTGCAATATCCCCATTATCAGCCACTTCCATAGCACCTAATACGGTTAAATCAACTCTTCCACTTCTAATCATACCAAAACTCATGGCACTATCAAAAAAGCTTGAACCTTTTTTAGTGGTAACAGTTTGTTTTCCAGCATTGATTAAATCAGCATCCACTTCTTCTTCGTATGGAAAAGGTCCAATTCCCAAAAGTCCATTTTCCGATTGAAGGATTACTTCAATTCCTTCAGGAACATAATTTGCTACCAAAGTAGGAATGCCAATTCCTAAATTTACATAATATCCGTCTTTTAATTCTTTTGCAATTCGTTTTGCAATGCCAAATTTATCTAACATAGTTTTATTATTCGTTATTAACCGAGGTTACAGGGTTTAAAT
The DNA here is from genome assembly GCA_964529175.1 of uncultured Bifidobacterium sp. GTDB lineage: Bacteria > Bacteroidota > Bacteroidia > UKL13-3 > UKL13-3 > JAAFJM01. The sequence continues at coordinate 128,126 of CAZGVO010000003.1, read as the reverse complement.
TATCAATTATTATTATTTTACTGGTGTCAATATTATTATAAATACACCAATCATTCAAGGTTTTTCGGTTATGTTTTTCCCAAAAGCCTCCAAAATTTTGCGGAGCATTGCTCGAATAGCCATTAATACTCTTCATTTGATGGGCTTGCGCATACAATGCTGCATCTAAATGAAATTTAAAGTTTTTCCAATCATCACCTTCGCTTACTATGGCTAGAATAGGTTTTTTAAGATTGCCAATTTGAGTTTCTATGGTTTTGTATCGGTTTAAAATAGTTTCTTTTTTTGTTCTTGTTAGTTTACTTGCATCTAGATGGTTGTCAATAAATAGAAGGGTAAATAAGCTTATAAAAATGAACAAACTCCATTTTTGGTATTTTAAAAATAGGTTATTTAAAAATAGCACATTGACAAATACTATTAAAGTAAAAATTACAGTAATTACCCTAACCATAACCGATAAACTACCAAAGCCGGGTAAATGGTAAAATATGGCTAACACACTGTATTTATTGGCAAACAATAAACTGCAAACTATTGCCATACCAATAGCTATTACTAAAAATCTATTAGCATCTTTGTTTTTAAAAGTAAAAATTGCGTAGCTAACTAATAAACCAATAGAAAATATTCCCATAAAAAATTCGTTTAACCACCATCTATCGGCTAACAAATTTTTTCCATATTTATTGGTAAAAGCCCAAGTGCTAGCATCGTTAGCTAAAGTATAGCTAGTAAAAGTTGGCATTAGGTGTAATACTTCGCTAAATTTATGCAAACTTACATGTTTTGCAACCTCCATATAGTTTTGCATGTAAAATGCCAATAAACCAATAACGGCTAAAGTGTAACCAATGGTTTTTATACTTTGATTTTTATTTGCAAACAACTGTTTTATAAAATCAAATTTGCGTATAATCAGGGTATAACATGCAAAAAATATAACCAATAAATATACTGAAAGGAAAGCATAATAAACACCTAATACAAATTGAAAAGCAACAGATAATACCAAATAATAATAGTATTTAGGTTTGGCAAGAGTAGCTAAATTGTATGCTGCTAAAACAATAACTGGTAATAAAAATCGGACATTGAGTTGGGTAAAATTGCATTGCCCAAACATAATCATAGAAAAAGTAAACAAGTAGGCTCCCAAAATAGCTACATAACTATTTTTGGTAATTTTATAAAAACAATAAAATGCTACAAAATAATTGAGTACAAATATGCTTAACCACCAACATTGATAGGCTGTTTCTCTATCAAAATGTAAGGCTCTATAAATGGCATAAATGGGTAATGTTCCCACCATATTATCCGATAAAGCCAAAGTGTTTTTAGCAGGATAAAAAAAGGTAGCATCGTAAAACGAAGGTTGATTGCCTATTAAATATTGATAACCATGTTCCAGTACAAAGTTTATAAACCTTGCATCGCCTAAATCGCCCGGCATATAGCTAAAGTTGGTTTCTATTAAACTTAATGGGAAATTATAAAACCCTATTCCAAAACATACAAAAAGCAGTAACGCTTGAAGTAATTTACTTAAGTATGAGTTTTGGGTAAAAAATTTAAACATAGTTAGTTAAGTACTATTTTGCAGACCAAAATTTGCTACAAATAATAATTTCAATAATAAATAAAATTATGAAATTACTTACCAATCAAATAATGAAAATTTGGGTCTAAAAATTAGCCTTGGTTTTCTTCGAAATGGTACTGCTTTAATGCGGTGATTATGGCAAAACTTCCCCAAAGAATAATGGCAATTTTATCGGTTTCGCTGTAATTGTTTAATAAACCATGTATTAAAAAAGTACTTAAACCAACTAGGGTAGAGGTAGCCAATATTTTTACTTCTATGTTTTGGGTTTTGAAGATTATTTTATATCCAACACTATAAGCTACATAAATAATGGCTAAAAAAGTAAATAAACCTAACCAACCACTTTCAGCTAATGGTCCCAAATATTCACTATGGCATGTTCCATTATCACCAAAATAAGTAGTTATTGGTGTTTCAAATTCAGGCTCTTGGTACACACCATATTGAAACGAGTAAGTACCAGGTCCAAAACCAAAAAATGGTTTAACTTTATTCATGTTTATGGCAGCCACATAACGGTTCACTCGCTCTAAATTAGATACATCGTTATTGATATTGCTCACCGATTCCAAATGTCTATCAAAGCCTTCGGAACTATTTTGTTTGTTTAATGATAGTCGGTAAATAATTTCATCGTTATTTATAAAAATAAGCAAAACCAAACTTGCAAGTGCCATAATTAGCACCTTAAAACGAATTTTTAACCAAATCAAAATTAATAAACCAACACCTCCAGCCAAGCTAATCCATGCAGCGCGGGTGTAACTAAAAATTACTCCTAATACAAAAATAATTAAAGTAGCAATGGTTATTGCCAATAACCAAGAAGGTATTTTTAACCTAAATGCGTAAACTACATTTAAAAATAAATATGGAATAAAAAATGCCAATGCAGCCGCATAAACACCATGGCCCACATAAAAAGGCTGCATAATGGTAAAAGATACAATTTGAGCAAAATCGTACTGACTATGCTTTACAAAAGTGTAGAACACCACAATTACTAAACCCGAAATATGGAGCCATAAAAATGCGTGGATGTTTTTGATGTTTTTGAATAAAACAACTGTTAAAAAATAAAATGTGGTAATATACCAAATGCGTGCAATTACAAACTTAATTGACACCACCACCATGGTACTGAAAAAAGTATCGAAAATTAGCCAAGCAATATTGATAAAAATTGCAATAGTTATTGGTTGTCTAAACACCCTATAATCGTAATTGCCATCAATAATAAATTTGAATAAAACAGTGGCTGTAAGCAGTATTAATAAAGGTTCATCAGGCAAACTGATTCCCAAACCACCTCCAATATTATCAAACTCTATTGAAAGTGGAATGATAAATGAAAGAAGTAGAATTAATAAGTCAGACCTGAAAATGGCTGTAAGAAGCACTAATGCTACTATCGGAACCACACCAAGCCAATCAAAACCTAGCATTAAGGCTATTGCATTAAGTAAAATAAACCCAATGCCAACGCCATAAAACCAATTTTGACTTTGCTTTAATTCCAAAATTATGAGTTAATGTTTATTTGACGAATTTTTTCGGTAAACAATAAAACAATACAACCCAATACAAATGAGCCAAATACCGAAACAATTACAATAATTCCTCTGATTGGATATGCTTTTTTCTCAGCAGGAGTAGCTTGTTGTAAAATAAACACATTACTTAAATTAGCATTTACATCCACATTGGCTTGTTCTAATTTTTTACGTAATTCACTTAATTTTTCAAGTTCTAATACCAAAGTTTCTTGCGATGATAAAGCTTCAGAACCATATTGAGCCAAACTAGCTTGTTGTTTAGTAATATAAGCTTGGTTTCCTCCTTTTCCTGCTAGTTCAGTAATAGCTTTCGATTGTTCTTCAAAACTGTAAACTCCTTTTGCACCTAAGTCGCGCATGGTTTGTTTTATACTATTAACTTCGGCTTCTTTGTTTTTATATTGTTGTTCAATAATTGCTAAAGCTTGTAGCGCAACCCTGCGTTGAACATCAGTTTTTACGCTATCTAATAAAAACACAATTCCGTTCGCTATTTCAGCTGCTTTTGCTGGGTCTTCGTCTAACACATTTACTTCAATAGAAGCAAATGGAGTTTTTCTTACTGTAATGTATTTTTTATACAAATTACCTAGTTTGTAATTTTTCTCACTATCGTCTTCTTTAATTTTATAATGCTCGCGCAAATTAAAATTATGAATTACCCTATTTTTTAAATTATCACTCTCCAACATTTGTATAAACTGTTGAGCTGTAGTTTGTTCTCCAAATTCAAGTGGATCTTTTGCTTTCACCCTTGTGTCTGAAAGTAAGGCACTTGAAATAGAATTATTAGTGGATGGATAAAAAATAGCAGTTGATAAATACAAAGGTTTTATAAACCAAGGACTTGTAAAAATAATGGCTGCAATAGCTGCTCCAATTGAAATAATACTGAGAGGTTTTTTATACTTAATTAAAAATTTTACTACATCAACTAATTCAAAGTAGTACGTTCTTTTATCTTGACTCATTTCTTAAATATGTTAGTTCAAAAATATAAAAATATATTTAGGTGTAAAATTTAATTGAATTTGCTTTTGGCTAAATTACCTAGCTGCTTTATATCCAACAGTTTAAAAACAAAAATTAATGCCGCACCAATAAAGCACAACATACCTAACGACACAAACAACGGAATAGTATAAAACTTACAAATACCAGCCACCAAGCATAGACCAATAAAAAGTACTAATAATTTAGTAAACAGCATTTTATCAAATGTTATTTTTAAAATTTTGAAAGCAAAATAACAATTAGTAATTCCTATAAAGGTTTGTGTAATTATGGCTGCGTAAGCTGCTCCAAGTGCCTGGTATTTAGGTATTAGTATTAGGTTTAAGCATAAATTTGTAACTAAAGCAATTAAGGCTAAAATATTTAAAATTTTAAGAGATGCATTAGCCGTTAACAATGTTCCAAAAATATACATAAAGCATAAAGGAATAAAGCATAAAATTACCCAACCAAAAACTTGAGTTGCGTAATCATTGGCTTTTGGCGATAGCATAACCAATATTTCGCCCTGGAAGAAAAAACAAGCTACTCCAAATATAAAACTAGGAGCAATCAATAAACCTAAAGCTGTATTTACCAAAGGCTCTAACTTTTGTTTTTCGGCTATCATTTTTGAAAAAATAGGCAATAAAAGCATGGCAACTAAAGCTGCCATCATATTAGCTGCTTCTAATAATCGGTAGCCAAGGGCATAAATTCCATCATGGTAATCGCCATCGGGTAATAGTTTGCCTATCAGTATATTATCTATACGCGTATAAAGTGTCATTAACAAAGCTAGCAAGGCATAAGGAGCTGTTTTTTTGTAAATATCCCAAAGAATAGCTTTATCAAAAACCAAAGTAATCTTACTTATTTTTTTACTAATAAAAGTAAATGAAATGGCAGCACTTATGCCATAAGCCAAAGTTTGTGCGTAAATAAAATTGGTAATATTTAATTCGAAAATGCTGGTAAATAACAATATGGAACAAAATATAATCATCAATAGTCTATCTAAAACCGAAAAAATAGAATCTGTTTTAAAAAGCTGCAAACCACTTACATTGCTTCTGAAATAAATATGAAAAAACGATAATACTTGGTTAAACGATAGCATAAAAATTAAAAACCAAATGCTTCTATCGTAATTTAAAATGGCAGCTAAAATTAATGTAGTTATTATGTAAAGTGCTGAAAATAAGATTTTTATAGTAAGTAATGCAGAAAACTGTTTTTCTAATAAATTGGGGTTTTTGGCTAAATTAGAAGTGGTGTAATTGCCTATTCCAAAATCTAACAAAACCGATAACAGCAATACAAAATTGAATAAAATATAATATTGGCCATAAGCTTCAAAGCCCAAACGGTTTTGTACTGCCCTATCAATTCCTAAAATCCAAAATGGTTTGATAAGGAGGTTAACTCCCATCATAATGATTAGATTTAGTACAAAGGTTTTTCTCATTGGCTGCACAAATATAGATTTATTTATTTTGCAAAGTACAAATTCAATAAACCAGCATTCTCAGAAAAAAGTTTATCACTAATAGAAACAAAAATCTACTTTAAAGACTATTAATTAAACGTCTTTATCTTGCTACAAGAAAACCATTGAATTTCCTAACAACTAGGTAGAGACGTTGCAGTGCAACGTCTTTTAACCTAAAGACGTAACATGTTACGTCTCTACAATTGCCCGCACCCAATTACGCTACTTTAAACTTCCCCACCTATCCACTTTTGTCTTAAATAAAGAAATTTTAAATGAATAAATTTTATCAAGTATTAGATAGTATGGATATAACACGAATTTGTTTGTTTGGCTCGCTAATCAAACATAAATAAAACAAAAAAATCCGTTACAAACTGCAACGGATTTTATCAATATTCAATTCAAAAATTTTGTAATTTTGTAATTTTCTAATCTTTTAATCTTTTAATCTTTTAATCTTTCAATTTTCTAATCTTTCAATTTTCTAGTTCTAATAAACATAAGTACTAAAAACCATTCGGCCTCCGTTTGGCATTATTCCTTCCATTACTACTTGGCCTCTTAGTTGTTCAAAATCGGCTATCAATTCTTCTGGTTTTTCGTATTGTTTTTTGTTTAATGCTATCAAAATAAAACCTTCACTCAAGCCAATATTGGCAATTTTTCCGTTTCTAATATTGTAAATTTTGATACCATTTTTAATACCTAATTTGTCTTTTTCTAACTTAGGTAATGCTTGAAAATCGGCACCCAAACTTTCAGAACTAACTGTTCCTTTGCGTAATATAGCAGTATTACCTTCTTTGTTAATTAAACTAAAGCTAGTTTCGGTTTGTTTTCCACCGCGTAAGTAGGTAAACTTGGCTTTATCTCCCGGACGCATATAAGCCATGTATTCATCAAAAATGGCTTTGCTGTCAATTTCTTTATCGTTAATTTTTACTATTACATCACCTGTTCTTATACCGGCTTTATCTGCTGGACTTTCGGCCAATACTGAACTCACATATACTCCTAAATTATTACTGATATTTAATTTCTGTGCTAAGCGAGAATCAATATCGGCAATATCCATTCCGGTATAACCACGTTGCACTTCTTTAAAATCAATCAAATCTTTGATAATTTTTGAAACAATATTAGAAGGAATAGCAAATCCATAACCAATATAACTACCCGTTTGACTACTAATAGCAGTATTAATTCCAACCAAACGGCCTTCTAAATCAACCAAAGCACCACCACTATTTCCTGGGTTAATAGCAGCATCGGTTTGAATAAATGATTCGATTGGAAATTGATTGTTTACAATATTGATATTACGACCTTTTGCGCTTACAATTCCCGCTGTAACAGTTGAGGTAAGGTTAAACGGATTTCCTACAGCTAAAACCCATTCGCCAATTTGAACATTATCGCTATTGCCAAAAACTATATGAGGCAATTGTTTGGCTTCAATTTTTAAAACTGCAATATCGGTTGATGGATCGCTGCCAACCAATTTGGCTTGGTACGATTGTTTTTTATTATTTAAAATAACCTCAATGGTATTAGCATCTTTAATTACATGGTAATTGGTAACAATGTATCCATTTTCAGAAACTATTACACCGCTGCCCGAACTTGCAACTGGCCCACGTTGACCAAAAAAATCGAAGCTGTTAAAAAAGTCGAAACTTGGGTCAATATAATTACGCTGATTACTTAAAGTTTTTATAAAAACCACACTTGGTGTGCTGCTAGCCGAAGCTTTAATAAAATCGGTATTGTTTATAGCGGCACCTTTGTAATTTACTGATTCTACATTGTTTCCACTTGTTGGATTTCGTTCAGTAAAATCCTGCACCAATACAGTAGGGGAGTGCATTTTATAAAATACATACGAACCTACAATTCCACTAAAAAAACTAACTGCTACAAATGCTACTTTTTTTAACATAATTATTTATCAATTTTATCTTACAATATTTGCTCTTATGGTAACGTTTACCTCCGAATTGTTAGGGTCGTTGCTAATTATTTTTATTCCTCTAATATCTAACCCTACCACGTTAAACGAAGTGTAATCAACGTTTAATTTTGCTTTTTTACGCGGTTTAATAACCATGGTTTCCATTTCTACATTTACACAATTGCACGAAGGCTTAACTTTTCTAATAATTAAATCGGTTTTACCTTTATTGGTAATTATAAAACTAGTTACTGCACTGTCTTTATGGCCAATATCACCAAAATCGTGCAAAATTTTATCAACAGTAATTTTTGGCGCTTTTTTAAGTTCTTTTGGCGTTAAATATGAAAAATCTTCACGTACAGTAGCGTTTACATAAATAAGTTTAACAGGTAAAGAGTCATCGTTGGTATAAATTTTTACTTCTTGACTAAAGTCGCCTAAATCACCTTTATGGCGTGGCCAATATTTTATTTGTAAATCTAAATCGGTATTAGGGCGCATTTCAAATACTTGCCCAGTAACTACTATGTTTGGTGGAGTTTCAATACGTTTAATCTGAATTTTTTTATTACTCAAATTATACATTTTTAAAAGCGTGCTATCAGCATTTGAGCCATAAACATTAAATTTGAAAGTATTGTTATTTACTGCTAAATAACCGTATTGGTAAGTATAAGTAGAGCCAAACTGATATTTAGATGGTGCAATAGTTCCTTTTACAAATATTTGTGTTTTTTCATTTTCGGTATTGGTAAAAATGGTAATTGATTTTCTAAATCCGCCTGGGCGACCCATTGGGTTATAAACTGCTTTAATATTACCAACTGCACCTGGTGCTATAGGCTGCATGGTCCATTCGGTTCTGGTACAACCACATTCTGGTTGAACATCTTTTATAATTAATGGAATATTACCGGTGTTTTTTATTGGAAAGTCGTGAACTAACAATCCTCCATTTTCATTCATAACCCCAAAATCATACTCTTTTTCTTCAAGTACATATTTGGCAAATTTATCAACTACTACTTCTGTTGCTGCTGCTGTTTTTTGTTTTTTTGTTTTACTTTTTTGTGCTTTAGCAATATTTACTGATAAAGTCATGCAAAGTGAAAATATAATTATTCTGTTCATGCTAAGTTATTATTCGTTTGGTGTTTTGATTGTATTTTTAACCTTTAAGTTGCTTATAAATATTATTTATTCCAAAGGTTTCATTATTAGAAAATTAACAATGCTATTTTGATTTTATTTCAAAATTATCATCATCTAACCATACCGGAAATGCTTTTCGGTAAGTTTTTAATTCGGGCAAATGTATGGTAAAAGTGGTTTCATACTCCTCGTGAGTTAATTCATTTAATAATTTTCCTTGAGGATTGTACAAGGCTGATTGCCCGTTGTAGTTTACTTGGTTTCCATCTTCGCCTACTCTGTTTACAGTGGCTACATAGCATTGGTTTTCAATGGCTCTTGCTTGGTTAAGCACTTGCCAATGAGCAATGCGTTTTTCTGGCCAACTTGCCACAACAATCATTAAATCATAATCAAACTCTTCGGTGCGTTTAAGCCAAATTGGAAACCTCAAATCGTAACAAATAAATGGAGCTATTTTCCATCCCTTGTAATTAATTGATATTCTGACACTTCCAGGTGTGTAATGTTTATTTTCTTCGCCCATTCTAAACAAATGAGCTTTGTCGTAAAACTGTATATTTCCGTTTGGCTCTACAAATAAAAATCTATTGTAATATTGGTTATTTTCACTAATAATTAAGCTACCACAAACAGCCGTATTTTTAACCAAAGCCACTTCCTTCATCCAATTTACAGTAAAACCATCCATAGGTTCAGCTAGTTTGACACTATTCATGGTGAAACCAGTAGAAAACATTTCAGGTAAAATAATTAAGTCAGTTGGTTCCGAAATATCAAAAATTCTATTGGTAAATTGTTGAATATTGGTTCGTTTGTCTTCCCAAAAAAGATTGCTTTGAATAAGTGTAATTCTTAACGAGTCGGCTGTTGTCATTTTGGGTTATTTTAAATGGTTAACTTATATTTTTATCAGTTTTTCTGCTGCCTTTTCAAGTGTTTCGTTTTGCTTTGCAAAACAAAAACGCAGCAATTGATTATCAGTTTGTTTATGGTAAAATACCGATACTGGAATACTTGCAATTTTATGCTCTTTGGTTAATCTTATTGCAAAATCAGTGTCTTTTTCTTGTGTAATTTTCCCATAATTCAATAATTGGAAATAGCTTCCTTGGCAAGGCATTAATTTAAAGTTTGAGCCTTTAATTAATTTTCTAAAATAATCACGTTTTTCTTGGTAAAAGTCCGATAGTTCAAGGTAAATGCTTTTATCGTCAAAAAAATCTGCCATGGCATATTGAATAGGAGTATTGGTGCTAAATGCCATAAACTGGTGCACTTTTCGTAACTCTACAGTTAAATTGGCTGGTGCTAAAATATAACCCATTTTCCAACCTGTGGTGCTATAAGTTTTTCCAAACGATGAAATGATAAAACTACGCTCCGCCAAAGAAGGGAAACGGGCCACGCTTTGGTGTTCCACTTTATCAAAAACCATGTGTTCATATACTTCATCGCTACAAATAATTACATCAGTTCCTTTAACTATTTTTTCTAATTTTTGTAAATCTTGAGCACTTAAAATACTGCCAGTTGGGTTATGTGGCGTATTTATCAAAATCATTTTAGTTTTAAAATTAATCAACTTTTTTACTTCGTTCCAATCAATTTTAAACTCAGGTAATTTTAATTCCACAAAAATGGCTCTGCCACCATTTAATTCAATAGAAGGCACATAACTATCATAACAAGGTTCAATAACTATTACTTCATCGCCTTCTCTTACCATAGCGCTCATTACTGCGTAAATGCCATGCGTAGCACCAGGAATAATAGTTATTTCCGTATTTGGGTCATATTGAGCTGAATATAGTTCGTAAGTTTTTTGAGCAATTTTTTCTCGCAAGCTAAGTAAGCCGGGCATAGGCGCATATTGGTTCATGCCAGCTTTCATGTATTTATTAACTAGCTCAATTAATTTTGGCGAAACAGCAAAATCTGGGAAACCTTGTGCTAAATTAATAGCTTGGTTTTCGTTAGCTAACGCTGTCATAACAGCAAAAATACTTGTATTGGCTTTAGGAAGTTTTGATTTTATGGAACCATTAAATTGCATAGTGCAATATGCAAATATTGCTTTTATATCTCCAAACCTTTAAAAATATTGTGAATAAATTATTAATAAGGTACTTAAAAACTGCTATTTAAGTTTTTCAAAATCAGCTAATATTATTTCTATTTGTTTATTAAGTGAATCTATTTCAAAGTTATAAGCGTTGGTTTCTTCACCTATTTGTTTGAATAAAAGTAGATTTAATTTTAGTCTGGAATTACTGTAGTTTTTTAAAGGTTCTATTTTACTTTTTATTTCTGCAGGTAAGTCAAGTTTTTCAAGTTCATTAATAATATTAACATTCTCTTTCCAACTATAAATTCCTTTGTATTCAATTGCATTAAGAATTTCTTTTTTTGAAGCATTGGGATCAACTTTGTAAATACCAAGCGATAATTCCTCTCGTTCAGCAAATTCTTTCATTTTGCTCAGATATATTCCAATATTGTTAGGAATAGAAAGATAAACCCAGCCAGTAACAATTAATGTAGCAACAGTAACTAAACTAACTATTAAGTGTTTTAACTTTAAATCGTTTATATTTCGTAAACTAGGTAAAAAAGCATAACCTATTGCCATACCACTAATTAGCCCTCCTATATGTGCTGCATTATCTACGTTACCTTTTAATCCATTTAATAAGTTATATCCTACAAAAATACCAATGCTACTTAAAAAAACTTTACGTGCTGATTGTTCAATGTAATTAGTAGTGAGCAAAGCTAAAAACACACCATACATTCCAAAAATAGCACCCGAAGCACCAGCTCCAACAGCGTTATCGTGCCACCATAAACTTATTAAACTAGCAAGTAATCCTGAAAGTAAATAGGCCGATAAAAAGCGCATTTTACCTAAAAGAGGTTCAAGCAATAACCCAATATAAATAAGGGCATACATATTCATAAGTAAATGTAAAATGCCTATATGAATAAAACAGCTAGAAATCATACGCCACCATTCTCCATTAAGAGTTATGGCTTTATAGTTAGCACCCCAAGCTAATAAACTGTCTCCACTTGGTTCAAATAAATCAACCCCGTTAAAAACCATTATTATAAAGTATATTATATTTAAATAAATGATTATTGGCGTTATAAAATAGCCTTTACTTGGTTTAAAAATAGATAGAAAAGAGTTGAAATTGTTTGAATCAATTGGTTGTGCATTATCCTCATCTTGGCTTTTTGCAGATAGTGCTTCATTAAAAAGTGCTATTGTATTTTTTAGCTCCTCTTCAGTTAAATTTGTTTTTACTTGTTCATATTGCGCAATAAATGAGTTTAAATTATTTTTATTTTTGCCAAAATCAATAATCTGATTTCCAGTGCATTCGCTTTTTAGTAATACTTTGTTGTCCTCAATTAGTATTGTAACTTTTTCGCTCCACGAGTACATTGAAAATGAGGTATATGCAGTTATTCCATTTGGATTTATTTCACTAATTTGCCAATTAAGTGCCTTTACGATATTTAAAGCAATTGCTAAAAAAGTTTCAGCATTTAAATCGGTTAATTCAAGTTCTTTTTTGTGTTTAGCAGTTATTCCCAATGTTTTTATAGTTAAAGTTTTGGGGTAAAATTATAAATATTTATTAAAATATTTCATTACCTAATGCAATATTGAAACAAAAGGGCTTGTAAAATTATTACTTAGTTTAGCAACTGAATGATGTGTTAAAGTATCAATGAGTATGTTTAGCTAAAAAATTTACGTGTTTTTTTGCAACATTGGTATAATTTTGGCAAGTCTTAAAATTTAAAAAATTAAAAATGAAATATAAAAGTAGCTTAAAAATTAGTATTTTTTTTCTTAGTATTTTGTTTTTTGCACAATTTAGTTTTGCTCAATTGCTAAAAAAACAAGAATCGAAAGGTTATATGCCTTTTGTAATAATTGAAAATTTTAGTTCTGAGGGATGCAGCAGTTGTCCTGAGGCCGATAGGTTTTTAGGCGAAGTTATTCGTAGGTCAGATAGTGCTTCGCAACCAGTTTACGTCATCGATTTTCATGTAGATGTATGGAATAAAAGTGGTTGGGTAGATAAATATAGCGATTCAACTTACACCCATAGACAAATGAATTACATTGGTAAACAAGCAGGAATACCTATGTACACGCCACAAAGTTTTTTAAATGGAATTTTATCGGTACCAGGTTCTGATAGAAAAAGTATTGGCAGTTTTATTCAAAAAACACTTTCAAAACCTAGCTCACATTTTTTAAAAACCAATGCTTATCAAACCACGGTAGATTCTGTAATTGTTGAATATGAGATATTTGGAAAAATAGATAGCACTGTAATTAACTTTGCAATAGCCGATAATAGTATTACTACAAAAGTAACTGCTGGCGAAAATGCAGGTAAAACCTTGAACCACCACAATGTAGTGCGGGTTTTTAAAACCGAAGCAGTAACTGCCAATAAAGGAAAAGTTTATTTGGCTGTTCCTAAAGGCCTTAATTTAAAACAAACCAGAATTGTAACCTATGTCCAAAATCAGAATTCTTGGTATGTTTTAGCAGCCGATCAATTAGTTAATTAATAGTAAATTTAAAAATTAAAAACTACCTTTGTACTCAAAATATTTGAAATAAATACTTTAAAATAATATGACTCAACCTCAAAAAAATGTAATGCTAGTTCCTGTTGATTTTAGTGAAATTAGCCTAAATGCCTTAGAACATGCTGCTCAAACAGCCAAACATTTCGATAACGATTTAGTAATTTTAAGTATTGTTGAAGAAAATCTTTTAACATCGTTATTTAGCAATAATGAGGAAAAAGAAGCACAAGCTCGCGAAAAAACTTTACCTGAGTTAGAAAAATTAGCTGACCAAATTAAAGTAAAATATGGTGTTAGCTGCAAAACAGAAGTGAGAGTTGGCCGTATTTATAAAACAATTGTAGAAACAGCTGTTGAGTTTGGTTGTGATTGTATCATTATGGGTACCCATGGTGCTAGTGGATTTGCTCGTATAGTAGGAAGTAACGCTGGTAAAGTTATTAATTACAGTACAGTTCCTGTTATTGTGGTTAAAAGCAACAAACAAACCAATGCATACAAAAACATTGTGTTCCCATTAGATTTATCTGCCGAATCGAAACAAAAAGTTAAAATGGCTATTCATTTAGGAAAAGCTTATAAATCAACCATTCATATTTTGTACAATAAAGTTGGTGATGAGTTTTTAAATAACAAAATGATAGCTAACTTACGTCAGGTTGAAAACATTTTTATTGAAAACAATATTGAGTTTACAGTAAAGGAAGTAGATGAATCGAGCAGCGATTTTGCAGAGGAAACTTTAAAGTATGCAGAATACAGCCAAGCTGATTTAATTATGATTATGACTCAATCGGAAGATAAAGCCATAACCGAAATTTTAATTGATACATATGCGCAAAGAATTGTTAATGCTGAGGGTACAGTGCCTGTAATGTGTGTTAACCCTAACCGCGATGTATTTAAAGCTGAATTTGTAATTTAGTAATTTAAAGATTAAAAAATTGAAAGATTAGAAAGTTGGGATTAATTTAACGAACCTTTTAATTTTTCAATCTTGTAATCTTTCTAATAAAATAATAATCAATCAACAGGGCTATTTACCCTGAAATGTTTTGAAAAATGAGTAAACACGGAAAAATTTTGGTTGCCATGAGTGGCGGCTTAGACAGTACCGTAGCAGCTGTAATGCTACGCGAAGAAGGTTACGAAGTAATTGGCGTAACCATGAAAACTTGGGACTATCAAAACAGTGGTGGAACCAAAAAAGAAACAGGCTGCTGTAGCCTTGATAGTATTAACGATGCAAGAACCATTGCCGTTAAACACGATATTCATCACATGATATTGGATATTAGAGATGAATTTGGTGATTTTGTAATAGAAAACTTTATTGAAGAATATTTAGCAGGGAGGACACCAAATCCGTGTGTGCTTTGCAATACTCATATCAAATGGGAAGCTTTATTGAAGCGCGCAGATATGCTTGATTGTGAGTTTATTGCAACTGGTCATTACGCGCAAGTTCGCAATGAAAGTAACCGTTATGTTATTAGTAAAGGACTTGATGATAATAAAGATCAATCTTATGTTTTATGGGGCTTAACGCAACAAAGTTTGGCTAAAACGCGTTTTCCATTAGGTGGATTTAGAAAAACCGACATCAGACAAATGGCTATTGATATGGGTTACCAAGAATTAGCCAATAAAAGCGAAAGCTACGAAATTTGTTTTGTGCCAGATAATGATTACCGTGGTTTTTTAAAACGCAAAGTTGATGGTTTAGAAGAACGAGTTGAAGGTGGAAATTTTGTTACTGCCGATGGTAAAATATTAGGTAAACACAGAGGCTATCCGTTTTACACTGTTGGGCAACGCAAAGGTTTAGAAATAGCTTTAGGCGAGCCTATGTTTGTGTTAGAAATTAAACCAGAAACGAATACGGTAGTTCTTGGTCGTGAAAACGAGTTAAGTAAAAAAGGCATGTGGGTGCGAAATGTAAACATGGGTAAATTTGCTTCAATTGATAATCCAATGGAATCGCTTACTAAAATTAGGTACAAAGATGCTGGAAGTATTGCCACTATTGAACAAGAAGGCGATAGAATGAAAGTAATATTTAATAACCATGTTAAAGCTATTGCTCCTGGCCAAAGTGCTGTTTTCTATGATGGAAACGATGTAATTGGCGGAGGTTGGATTCAAAGTGGCTTTGACGTTTAGTTTTTTAAGTTGAAAGTTTGATTGGTTAATAAGTTAATTGGGTTCGTTAAGTTAATAAAATTGATTTCATAATTTAAACTACATTTGTGTTAATGAAAACTATTTTAAAAGTTATAGCCTGTGCCTTCATTTTAGCTTTGGTATCGTGTAGTAAAAAAAATACCGAAACTGCTAGTATTGACTATGGTTATAGCTATTTTCCAATAGACTCTACAAAGCAGTTTTTGTATGCGGTTGATAGTATTGCCTACAATAAAAATTTAAAACGAATAGATACTTTTAGCTTTAAAATAAAAACTGTTTTTACAGAAAGTTTTTTAGATTTAAATGGCATAAAAACATGGCGATTGAGCAGGTATGCGCAGTATGCCGATTCACTGCCTTTTCAAGAAATACAGAATCATTTTGTGCAATTTTACAATAATAAATACTTGTACACCGATGATAATTATGTGTTGCTAAAAGCGGTTTTTCCTATTCAAAATGGTAATGTTTGGAATGGTAATTTATACAATGCATTAGATAAAATTAACTCCACTGTTGATTATAAAAACGATAGTTATATAAGTAAAGATACTTTATTTGAAAACACCATAAAAATAACTGAGTGGGATAACCTTGATTTTATTTTTGATAATAACCGTTTTTCTGTTTATCAAAATAATGTAGGATTGGTTTATTACCGAACCAAAAGCATTGAAACACAAACCAATCAAGGCAAAGAGGAAGTTTCAGGTTTTGATGTAACGCAAAGGTTAATTGCAGTGCTACCGCGTTAATTATTTTACAATATTTAATTTGTACTAGTGTGTCTAGTTAGCAATAAACAATCTTCTTTATTCTTAAAATCCTTCGGACGCCCTGTACCTTCTGTATTTAAACATATTTGTAATTTGTTATCAGCCTTAAAGCTATAAATGGCAAGCATCCGTCTAATTTCTTTTTTAGTTTTATAGTCAAACAAAATTAAATCTAATTTATAGGGCTTCGTAGTTAAATTGGTACTGTATTTCATATAGTATTTTTTGCCATCCATCAAAAACATTTCGCCTCCAATAGTTTCGCCTTCGCCTTTCATGGTAGCATAACCAAGTGAATCAAAGCTGAACCCAATTTCTTCATTGTTAATTATGCTTTTCCATGAACCTATCAGATTTTGTGCTTTGCTAGCTAAACAAAATATAATTGTAAAAAATAAAATGGAAATGCCTCTTTTCATAAGTTTACAATAGTAGAAAAATAACTATATATTTTAATAAAATAGAAAGTTGATTTTAAAAATAATTTCATAATAAATTTAATTTATTTATTTGCACTGTACAAAATAAATAAAAACAATATGGGAGAATTTTTTGCAAGTTATTGGTGGGTAATTTTATTAATAGTAAGCTTAGTACTTTATAAAATTATTCTTAGATTTTTATTTGGAATGGTAATAGTTCCAGAAGATAAAATTGGTTTAGTAACTAAAAAGTTTGTGCTATTTGGCGAAAATAAAGAATTGCCCGATGGAAGAATTTTAGCAACCAAAGGTGAGGCTGGTTTTCAAGCTAAAACCCTAGCACCTGGACTTTATTTTTGGATGTGGGTTTGGCAGTACGATGTAACTATGGAAGGTTTTACCATTATACCAGAAGGTAAAATTGGTTTGGTTTTGGCTAAAGATGGAGCTGAAATTCCAACGGGTAATATTTTAGGGAAGCGCGTTGAATGTGATAATTTTCAAGATGCTGAGAAGTTTTTAAACAATGGTGGGCAACGAGGAAGACAAACAGTTTATGTAACAGCTGGTTCTTATCGTATCAATACGTTTATTTTTCAGGTATCGGTTACTGAAATGATTAGAATACAAGAAAGTATGGTTGGTATTGTTACCACTTTAGATGGAATGCCTATTGAAGCTGGACAAATAGCTGGTAAATTAGTAGATGGCCATAATAATTTTCAAGATTTTGATTCGTTTTTACAACAAGGTGGAAATAGAGGTTTACAACCACAAGTTATTTTAGCTGGTTCATATAATTTAAATCCATGGGCGGTGCAAATGGAAGAAATTCCAATGACTGAAATACCAATTGGATATGTGGGTGTGGTAATTTCATATATTGGTCAAGAAGGAAGTGATTTAACAGGTTCAGAATTTAAACATGGCAATATAGTAGAAAAAGGATTTAAAGGTGTGTGGCTTGAACCGCTTGGTCCGGGTAAATATCCAATAAATAAATACATTATGAAAGTGGAGTTGGTGCCAACTACTAACTTGGTTTTAAATTGGGCAGCAGCGCGCAGCGAAGCACATAATTTGGATAAAAATTTATCTACCATTACTGTGCGTTCAAAAGACGGTTTCCCTTTTAACTTGGATGTCGCGCAAATTATTCATGTGCCAACAACTGAGGCTCCAAAAGTAATAGCTAGGTTTGGAAATATGGTTAACTTGGT
Source organism: uncultured Bifidobacterium sp. (assembly GCA_964529175.1). Taxonomy (GTDB): domain Bacteria; phylum Bacteroidota; class Bacteroidia; order UKL13-3; family UKL13-3; genus JAAFJM01. The sequence goes on along the minus strand of CAZGVO010000003.1, from coordinate 110,142 downwards.
TTCGCAAGTATTAGAACCAACTATTGGTAACTATTTTAGAAACTCAGCACAAGACAGTGATGTAATTGCCTTTTTGAGCACACGTAAAGAGCGTCAAGAATCAGCCAAAGGCCATATCAAAAAAGTATTAGATGAGTACAACGTAAATGCTGTTGATACTTTGATTGGAGATATTGTTCCGCCAGAATCGTTAATGAAAACATTAACTGATAGAAAAATTGCTGAAGAACAAAAAGTAACTTACAATACACAAAAACAAGCGCAAGAAACACGCCAGGGAATGGAGAAAGAAACTGCCATTGCCGATATGCAAAAAGATATTGTAAAAGCACAACAAAGTGTTGAAATAGCTGAACGTACTGCTAATGCTACTGTAAAAAAATCGGAAGGTGATGCTGCTAGTGTTAAACTTGCTGTAAGTGCCGAAGCCGAAGCAACTAAGTTAAGAGCATTTGCTGAAGCCGAAGCTACCAAAGCCAGAGCACAAGCCGAATCGGAAGCCATTAAATTAAAAGCATCAGCTCAGGCTGAACAAATTGCTTTAACAGGTAATGCCGAAGCGGGTAAAATTTTAGCAGTGGGTAAATCTACTGCTGAGGCTTACGAATTAGCTGTAAAAGCTTTAGGTGGCGAAAACTTTACCCGTTATAAAATTACTGAAGAGCTATCGAAAGGAAATATTAAACTGATACCAGATGTATTGATTGGTGGAAACAATAATGGAAGTGGCAATGCCATGGATGGTTTATTAGGATTAAAGTTAATGGAAATGATGAACCCTGAGAAAAAGGATAATCCAATAACTGTTACTAAACCTAATGAAGAATAATTAATATATAATTCAATGATTAACTTAAAAGCGCTTCTTTAAAAATAAGGAAGCGCTTTTTTTAGGTTTTTTCATTTGCTTAAATATATTTGTTATATGCTAAAATATGTAATGTTATGGATGTGTTGCTTTGGTTTTATGTTTGCCAATTCTCAACAAGTTGTTTCTTTTCTTAATAAATCAAAAACCAAAGTTCATAAATATAGCTTGCCTCAAAAAGTAACTTTAAAATCAAATACAGGTAAATTTTTAGAGGCTTTACTTATAAATGTTAATGGAGATACTTTGTATTTTAAAAGTCTAAAAAATAGGGATAATGAATTTAGCATTAGATACAGTCAAATAAAATCTATTAAATTTCATAACAATGCTGAAGTACCACTTAATATTGGTAGATTTGCATTTATTGCTTTAGGAAATGGTTTGATACTTATGGGAACTATATCTTTACTTCACGGTTATTCAGATGTGATATCAGCTAGGGTATACCGTGAATTTGGTGCATCACTTTTATTTGGAGGGTTTGGTTCTATTGTTGTTAGTTTTATTTTTAATAGTGGCTTGCCTAAAGAATTTAATTTTAAAAACAATGATTTAATAATAGTTAATAATTAATATGTATAAAGTAAGTTTATTGCTGATTACCGTGTTTTGCATTATAACAAATTTGCACTCTCAACAAAAAATAGGTTTTGAAAAGATAGGTTTGAGTAGACATAAAAATATCAAGTTATTTAAGTTACCAACCAAGTTTAAATTTGAAACCAACACAAATAATGAATTCAAAGCTATACTTACTAAAATACAAAATGATTCATTATATTTTAAATCTAAAGCTGGAGTTGAATATGTTTATCATTTAAATGAAATAAACAGTATAAAGAAAATGTCCATTTCAAATGGCATTCAAACTGTATTTTCAGGCACTTTATTAGCTATTACTACAGGTTTTTTTTCTGGAGTGGTTGTGAAAATTATTGATGGACCAAGTCATAATATAAAAGAAATAGCAGGTCTTAGTGCTTTAACTGCCGTGTTTTCTGGAATAAGTTGGGCATCTATATCTTTTCAAAATAGAGCTAAAAAATTGTCAAAATTTAAAATCATAGTTTTTGAATAATAAAATCTGTTTTTGAAGCTAAAAATATTAATTATAGTATATCTGTTTGTTTGATCGGCCAATGCTCAACAATTGATAACTTTTTTTACCAATAAAAAGCAAACGGAAACTATTGAATATGCGTACCACAAAAAGTAATTTGTAAAACAAATGATGGTAAAAAGCAGCAGTTTGTGCTTAAGAAAGTTCAGAATGATTCGTTTTATTTAGCCGATATTCAAAATGATGATAATCAAACAGTTGTGAGTTATAGGGATTTGAAGTTTATTAAGTTCTATAAAAAAGGTGAAATACCCTTAAAAGTTGGCAAATACTCGTTTATAGCAATTGGTACATACTTTACTGCATTTTCAGGGTTTCTGATTACTCGTTCATTTATTGTTACTGAATGGGCTAAATTAAACAGAGAAGTTGGTTTGGCGTTGTTAGTTCCAGCTTCATTAAGTTTTATAATTTCTGCAAGCTTTAATAATAGCTTACCTCCTAAATTCAAATTTGCTAAAAATAAATATATTGTAAAATGATGAAATGGACTCTTTTAGTTTTGTTTATTGTAGGTTCTTTTATTAATCTTCATGCCCAACAAGAACTTTTATTTACCAACAAAAAAACTAAAAAGGAGGTTACATATAAACTACCCGTTAAAGTTTCTATAAAATTGCCAAATGGTAAATATAAAAACTTTGAGTTTACAGAAATTGTAGAGGAAGATTTCATTTTTATTGATAGCAAAAAGAAGGTATTTAAATACAACTTTAAAGATTTACAACAAATAGAGTTTAGAACAGATGGCTTAAAATCTTTGTTACTTGTAGGAATAAGTCCAATTGCTATTTTTAGTGGTACTTTCTTTTTGCAAGGATTAAAATAAGACATAACACTAAAGAGGTCTGAAATAATTAGTTTAGGTATTATATTTGGAATAAGTGCTTATGCTTGTATATCTGTTTTGAGTTCTTTTCAACCAATTATTAAACCCAATGCTTGGGATTATAAAATTACTTTCCCTCAGTTTAGGAATGGAAGGCAGTCAGATTATTAATTCAATGACTGAACAAATAAGAGTACATTTTATCCAAATTCTCCTATCCAAATCCCAAATTTCATCCTTAATATTGCCTAATGGCACAAACTAAAATTCCATTTACAGATTTACTGAATCAATTAAATACCAAACAGCGCGAAGCTGTTGAACAAATTGATGGTCCAATGTTGGTTATAGCTGGTCCTGGAACTGGTAAAACACAAATATTAGCCACAAGAATTGCTAATATTTTAACCCAAACCGATACCACTGCCGAAAGTATTTTATGCTTAACTTATACCGATGCAGGCACCATTGCCATGCGTAAACGTTTGTTAGATATAATTGGAACTGATGCTTACAGAATTGACATTTTTACCTTTCATGCTTTTAGTAACTCTGTAATTCAACAAAACTTAGATTATTTTGGCATAAGAAGTTTGGATGCTGTTAGTGAGTTAGAACAAATAAAAATTGTGCATGAAATCATTGATAATTTTACTGCCGAAAACCCTTTAAAACGTTATACAGGCGATATTTACTACGAAACCAGTAGGTTACTTAATTTGTATCAAGCCATGAAACGCGAAAATTGGAATGCTACTTTAATTAGCAATAAAATTGATACGTACTTAGAAGATATAAAAACCCGCGAAGAATTTGTTTATAAGCGCAAATACAAAGAGTTTAATGCAGGCGATTTAAAACAAGCTGCTTACGATAAAGAAGTACAAAAAATGCAGTCGTTAAGAGCTGCTGCAGTAACCTTTGACAGCTACCAAGAAAAGTTAAAGCAAACCAATAGATACGATTTTGCCGATATGATTCTTTGGGTGATTGAAGCCTTTAATCAAAAACCTGATATGTTAGCGCAATACCAAGAAAAATATTTATACTTTTTGGTAGATGAGTATCAAGATACAAGTGGCGCTCAAAACGATTTATTGTTTCAACTTTTAAAAAATAACGATAAGCCCAATGTTTTTGCCGTTGGCGATGATGATCAATCTATTTATAGGTTTCAAGGAGCCAATATTGAAAACATCAATTTATACATCAATAAATACCACAATCAGGATTTAACTACCATTTCTTTAGAACAAAATTACCGTAGTAGCCAAGTTATTTTAGATGCTAGTAAAGCCTTGATTGGGCAAAATACAAGCCGACTTAATAGTGATAAAACTTTATTGGCTAGCAATGCTCAATTTGCGCATTTAGGCATTGCTCCGCAAATATTTGCTTACCAAAATGAGGCACATCAAAGTACACATATTGCTATGCAAATAGCCGAATTGCACAAACAAGGTGTTCCTTTAAATGAAATAGCAGTTTTATTTCATAACCATAAACAAGCCGAAGATTTAATTACGTGGCTTCAACAAAACAATATCAATATCAATACACGTAAACGTGCCAATGCTTTTGACGAAATGTTGGTTAAAAAAATGGTAACCATTTTACGTTATTTAAATGCTGAATTGACAAGGCCGCACAGTGGCGAATATCTTTTATTCGAAATTTTGCATTACCATTTTTTCAATTTACCAAGTATTGAATTGGCTCGATTTGCCAATAAAATGAACGATTTAAACAATAAAATAGATGTAGCTTGGGAAAAAGTTGGTTGGCGCGAAGCGCTTAAACAAAACTTTGCCGAACCAAAGCCAAGTATTTTTATTGTAGATGAAAAAGTAAATCAACTATTTGTAAATGCCTCGCAATTAATTGAAAAATGGATAAAAGATGCTACCAATTTAACATTACAGCATTTAATTAAAGAAATAATAAACGATAGTGGTTTATTGTTTGAGGCATTGCAAAGCGAAGAAAGAACTTATAACATGCAGTTGTTGCATACCTTTTTCGATTTTATAAAAAATGAATGTGCTCGCAATACCAAAACAGCTTTAAGGCATTTAATTCAAACCATTGATACCATGGAGCAAGAAGGAATTCAGCTGCCTTCGCAACGTTTGATTTACAATACCGATGGTGTTAATTTTATTACCACTCACTCTTCAAAAGGATTGGAGTTTGAGCATGTTTTTATAATTGGTTGTAATGCCAATGTTTGGGAAAAAGCCCGTAAACACAGCAGTTATACATTGCCCGATACTTTGTTTGAAATAAACAAAGAAAGTGAAATTGAAGAAAAAAGAAGGTTGTTTTATGTAGGCATGACTCGTGCTAAAAAGCAATTATACATTAGTTATTTAACCCACGATAATAATAGCAAGGAGCTAGAAAAAAGCCAGTTTGTGGCCGAGTTAGAAGAATTTGCTAAACTAAAAACAAGTGATTATGCTGTTAACGATATTGATTTAACCCAATTTGAATTAACTGTTTGGCAAACTCAAAAACATTTACCTCAAAATACTTTGTTTAACAATGATTTTGTAAATGAGTTATTAGAAAAATATACATTAAGTGTAACTCATTTAAGCTCGTATTTAAAATGCCCAACAGCTTTTTATTTTAACAGTTTAATTAAAGTTCCTGCCCCTTTAAGTGCTAGTATGACCTTTGGTAGCGCAGTGCATTATGCTTTAGAAAAACTATTTAAAAACATGAATAGTAGCGATGAAAAAGCTTTTGCCTCAACAGAAGAAATGATAAAAGATTTTGCTTGGTTTATGCGCAGAAATGAGCAAAATTTTACGCCACAAGAGTTTAAATTACGAATGGAATATGGCGAACAATTTTTGCCCAAATATTATGATAAATACATTAACGATTGGAATAAAATTACTAGTGTAGAGCGTAGTTTAAAAAATGTGGTGGTTAACAATGTACCATTAAACGGAAAATTGGATAAGTTAGAGTTTGATGGAAATATTGTAAATGTGGTGGATTATAAAACTGGAAGTGTAGATAATGCACGCGAAAAGTTTAAAATACCCAATCCTGAAAATGTAGCAAAAGACGAAGCAGAGCAAAAAGAACCTAAGTTTGAAGATAAATTTGGTGGAGATTATTGGCGTCAAGCTGTATTTTATAAAATACTAATGGATTACGATAAAGACCCCAAAACGCAAAAATGGGAAATGCGTACTTGCGAGTTTGATTTTGTAGAACCCGATAAAAAAACAGGAGAGTTCACCAAAGTAAGGGTTCCAATTTCTCCTTCGGATGTAAATATAGTTTTAGGACAAATAGATTATGCTTATGCTAAAATTAAGGCTAAAGAATTTAGCAATGGTTGCGGCAAAGAAGATTGCCATTGGTGCGAGTTTACCAAAAACTATTATGCTAGCAATAATTTTAAAATTGAAATGGATAAAGTAGGAGAGGAAGAAGAATAAAAAAAATCCGTAAAGTTTTAACTTTACGGATTTTTATTTTGAATTTTAAGTTGATGACATTGTTGGTGTTTAAGTGAAAAGGCACCAACAATCAAGTGTTGTTATTTTAAAAAACTACAGCTTCACCATCTTTATCAATAAATCGGTAATCCACCATTGAGAGGGTATTTACTTTATTAATTTTTATCCAGCGCTTGTATTTAATAAACCATTTCATACGTGGCGATTTTAAACCACCTTTGGTAAAATAGGCTGCCAAATAAGGATTTAACTCTAAGCTAAATCCTTTATGATGCACGTTTTCTATTAAATACTTTACTTGATTTTCAATTTCATCAAGTAGCACTACACTATTTTGAATTTCGCCTGTTCCATTACAAGTTGGGCATTTTTCGGTAGTAACTACATTCATTTCGGGTCTTACGCGTTGGCGTGTAATTTCAACCAAACCAAAAGGACTCATAGGCAAAATTTTATGTTTTGCTCTATCGCTTTTCATTTCTTCTTTTAACTTTTCGTAAACCAACTTACGATTTCCAGCAGTTTTTTGGTCAATAAAATCAACTACAATAATGCCACCTAAATCGCGTAATCGCAATTGGCGAGCCACTTCAGTAGCTGCTTCTAAGTTAATTCGTAAAGCATTATCCTCTTGCGCTTCGTTACGTGCACTAATGTTTCCACTATTTACATCTATAACGTGCATAGCTTCGGTATGTTCTATAATTAAATAGCAACCACCCATAAAGTTAGCTTCTTTGCCAAAGCTAGTTTTTATTTGTTTTTCTACGTCAAAATGCTCAAAAATTGAAGTTTTGCCAGTATAATGTTTTACAATTTTTTCAAGTTGAGGGCTCTTTGATTTAACATAGTTTTTTATTTCGCCATACAAGTAACTATCATTTACATGAATGCCAGTAAAATCTTCGTTTACCAAATCGCGCACCAATGTTAAAGTACGCTCGCTTTCGCCTAATAGTTTTTGAGGCGGATTGGCATTTTTTAGCTGAGTAAAAACTACTTCCCATTTGGCCATTAATTCTTCCAAATCTTTTTGTAATTCTTCTACACTAACACCTTCGGCATTGGTTCTAATAATTACTCCAAAATTTGGTTGCTTAATAGTTTGCATCAGTTTTTTAAGTCTGTTGCGCTCATCGTGTTTTACTATTTTTTTCGAAATAGAAATATTATTATCAAATGGAATTAATACAATAAAACGGCCAGGTAAGCTAATTTCGCTTGAAAGACGTGGTCCTTTATTTGAAATAGGTTCCTTAACAACTTGTACTACAACTTGTTGAAAACGATTTAGTAAAGTGCCAATTTTACCATGTTTTTCTATATCTGGCTCCATTACATCGTTTTCAATAGCCGATGTAAGTTTACCATTTCTAACAAGTTTTATCCATTTTTGTAATGATTGAACCTGAGGTCCAAGGTCGTGATAATGTAAAAAGGCATCTTTTTCATGGCCCACGTCAATAAATGCCGAGTTTAAACCCGTCATTATTTTGTTTACAGTACCAAAGTAAATATCACCAACCAAATAAGCATTATCTGCTTTTTCATGATGAAGCTCTACTAGTTTTTTATCACGCATCATGGCAATGTGAACATTACCATTTGGGTCTGCGTTAATTATAATTTCGTTATTCACTATTTAAAGTTTCCCTTTTTTAAAATATTTTCAATTACCATAGGTTGAGGTTTTTTCGTTAGTTAAATTGATAATTGAAGGGGATAAGTTTTAAATAAATACCATATTTACTTAAACATAAGTAATTAATTAACAAAGTATTTGCATGTAAATACATGTAAATTAGCACTCGTTTAAAACAATAAAACTTAATCAAAGGTACAGAAATACCCAATTGATTAAGTTTTAATGAATTGAAGCCTTTAACCGGTTTATCCGAAAGCGGTTGGCTTATTTAAGATTACAAACGTAATTTAGCTGTTACACTAAACTATTTTTTCTTATGTCTGTTTTTACGAAGACGTTTTTTACGTTTGTGCGTTGCAATCTTATGTCTTTTTCTTTTTTTACCGCTTGGCATAGTTTTTATTTTGTTTGTTTAAGATTATCAATTAATTTTTTAATATCCTTTTTCGAATCTTCGTTAGGAATTAAATTCATACATGTTTCGTAGGCAATAATAGCTTCTTTTTTCATATTTAAGCTACTGTATGCTTCGCCTAAGTAAAAATATGCTTCGCTATTCAAAGGATCTAGCTGAGCTAATTTTTCGAAACGTATGCGTGCTTTGTCCCATTGGCCACTTCTTCTGCTAAGCATTCCTAATGTATAATTTGCTTGTACATTATTAGAATCGCGCTTTATTACATCTTTTAAAAGTTGAACACCAGCCATTACATCTAAATCGTTTTGAACATAACAAATGGCCATTGCATTTTTGGCTTCAAGATTGTGTTCATTAATTGCTATTACTTTTTCAAATGCAGCAATTGCTTTTTTCGATGCATAAATTTGAGCACCTGTATCTGCAGTATTAGCTGCAAAATCATAAAATTTAAAACCAGCATTAAACCACGATCTCTCGTCATTTAGTCTTACTGCTATATCGTTTACATATTGCGCAGCAACTAAACCTAATTGTGCGTCATCGTATAAGCGAGCAAGTAATACATGTGCTTGATAATTTCCTGTATCGCTTTTAATTAAACGCTCTAAACTATCAATTTTGAATTTTATTTCAGGTTTGATGCTATCTCTAACTTGTAAGAAATATTCATCATAATCAAAAGGCTTGGCTAAGGTTGATGTTGAATCAGCAGTTTCAATAGGAACTTCGCTACCACTTGAGTTAAAATTTAAATAAGCAAGCCCACTCGCCAGTATAACAAGCGAAATAATTATAACTATATATGATTTATTGGTTTGCATAATTTATATTTCTTAGCTTAAATTAGTCTTCTTTCATAGCTAATTTAGCTTCTCTTTCGCGTTTTGCAGCGTTAGTTTTTACTGATTCGCTTTTTTTAATTTTATCAGTAAAGCTTTTAGCTGGTTTGAAAGCAGGAATATAATGCTCATCAATAACCATTGCAGTGTTTTTTGAGATATTACGAGCAATTTTCTTAGCACGTTTTTTCAAAATGAATGAACCGAAGCCGCGGAAATACACGTTTTTTCCTTCAATCATATTATTACGTACTACTTTGAAAAACGACTCAACCGACTCTTGTACTTGTAATTTGTCAATTCCTGTTTTGTTTGAAATTTCTGTGATAATTTCTGCTTTTGTCATGTTATTTATACTATTGATTTAATGAATTTTATGTTTTTTATTTAAACAAGGGCTGCAAATGTATAAAATTGATATTTAATTTGTTGAAAAAAAATGAGATATTTTTAAAGAACTAATAAAAAGCAGCATTTGCCTGAATATTATTGATTTATAGATCAAAAGTAGTACTTTTTTTTCAGGATTTAAACAAAAATTTAACAATTTGTCATTTTGTAAAACATTTTTGCACTCTAATTTTTTCTTAAATTACCTAATAATTACACGTTAATGCACCAAAAACTGCACCATTGGTACCAATTAAACAAACGAGATTTGCCTTGGCGCAATACTAATAATCCTTATCCTATTTGGCTAAGTGAGATTATTTTACAACAAACTAGGGTGGAGCAGGGGTTACCTTATTTTATAAATTTTGTAAAAAATTATGAAACCATTACTCATTTTGCCAATGCTGATATAAACGATATTTTAAAATTATGGCAAGGCCTTGGTTACTACAGCCGCGCCAGAAATATGCACAATACAGCACAAATTATTAGGGATAACTACTATGGTGAATTTCCAAATAATTACAATGAACTAATTAAGTTAAAGGGTATTGGGCCTTACACCGCTGCTGCTATAGCTTCTTTTGCTTTTAATGAGGCCAAAGCTGTGGTTGACGGAAATGTTTATAGAGTTATAGCTCGTTTTGCTGGAATTTATACTGATATAAATTCAACCGAAGGGAAAAAAGAATTTGCTTTGGCTGCGCAAGAATTGCTAGATACTGAAAACCCGGCCACGCATAATCAAGCCATGATGGAATTAGGTGCTATGGTTTGTAAACCTCAAAATCCTGATTGTTTAAACTGCCCAATTCAAGAAAATTGTTTTGCTCTTAGTAAAAAAGAACAAGCCAATTTACCTGTGAAAATTAAGAAACTTAAAACGAAGGAGCGTTACTTTAACTATTTTGTATTTGAGTTTGGTAATAAAACTTACTTAAAGCAACGTGGCCCTAAGGATATATGGCAAGGTTTATTTGAGTTTCCAATGTTAGAAATGCCTTTGTTAAAGAATCCAACAGAGGTTTTGGATGAGTTGGTTAAAAATGAATTTATTTCGAAAACTGAAAAGGTTAAAATACAATTTTTAGAAAATTACAAACATATTTTAACTCACCAAAAATTGTTTGCTTCGTTTTGGAAAATTACTTGTAAAATCAAGCCCAATCTATCAAATGAGTGCATTGAGATAGAAATTGACGAAATAAAAAAATATGCGGTGCCCCGATTGCTTGAAAAATTGATTTCAAATGATAAATTGCAACATCAATTATTTTAAAAACTAAATTTAAAAAGCTATAAACTATGTCGTACAACAAGATTATTTTGATAGGTAACTTAGGCCGTGATCCTGAGTTGAGACATTTAGATAACCAAAAAGTGGTTGCTACTTTTTCGTTAGCTACCAACGAAACTACTACTGACAGAAATGGTGAAAAACGCACTGAAACCGAATGGTTTAATATAGAAATGTGGGATAATCAGGCAAAAATTGCTGAAAAATATCTTAAAAAAGGAAGTCAAGTTTATATTGAAGGTAAACTAAAAACCGAAACTTGGAAGGACAAAGAAGGAATTGAAAAATCGAGATTAAAGGTTCGTGTTCAAAATTTTACGCTTTTAGGTGGAACAAAAAATACCAATGAAGGTGGTGCGCTAGTGCCTCCTCAAAACAATAATCAGCCGAACAACACAGGAACTCCAACGCCAACAGATAGTTTGAGCGATGATTTACCTTTTTAAAAAATAAAATTACATTTGTAACGGAAAGCAGGGTTTTTAATCCTGCTTTTTTTATATAATTTACATGAACGCTAAAGAATTAAAAATTGCCGATTTTACTTACCATTTACCCGAATCAAAAATTGCTCAACATCCTTTAAAAGAAAGGGATAAGAGTAAGTTGTTAATTTATAAAAATGGGCAAATAACGGAATCAGTTTTTAATAAATTACCTGCAATTTTAAACGAAAATGATTGTTTAATTTTTAACGATACCAAGGTGGTTCATGCGCGTATTTTATTTCAAAAAGAAAGTGGTGCTCGAATTGAAATTATGTGTTTAGAGCCTGTAAATCCTAACGATGCTGCCATTTGTTTTAAGCAAACTGAAACTTGCCAATGGGCGGCTTTAGTGGGAAATAATAAAAAATGGAAAGAAGGTTTATTAACCAAAACCTTTGATATAAAAGGTGAACAAGTAACTTTAATAGCTGAACGCATCAAGCAGCATTTAGATTCGTATTTAATAAAATTTACCTGGAATGGAGGTTTTACTTTTGCCGATGTAATTTATTATGCAGGCCTTTTACCATTGCCACCATATATGAATAGAGAGGCAGAGGAGGAAGATGAAAATCGATACCAAACGGTTTATGCTAAATTTGAAGGTTCGGTAGCTGCCCCAACTGCTGGATTACATTTTACACAACAAGTTTTTGAAAAATTAATACAGAAAAAAGTAAAAACAGATTTTGTTACTTTACATGTTGGTGCAGGAACCTTTAAGCCTGTAAAAGCTGAGGTAATGGCCGATCATCAAATGCACGAAGAGCATGTAATTATTGAAAAAACGCTTGTTCAAAATTTACTCAATTGTATTGAAAATAAAAACAGAATAATTGTTGTTGGAACTACTTCACTAAGAACTATTGAAAGTTTGTATTGGTTTGGTATAAAGCTAATTAACTATAAAAATGATTGGAAAAATATCAATCAAATGGAAATTAACCAATGGGAACCATATGAGTCTGATTATAAGCAAATTGCTGCTAGTTTGGTTTTGAAAACTATCTTAGAGTGGATGGAGTTAAGAAAGGTAAATAAAATTACGGGAACCACACAAATAATGATTGCTCCGCCTTATCAAATTAAATTAGCTGATGCTATTATTACCAATTTTCATCAACCTGAAAGCACATTAATATTATTGGTTTCTGCCTTTATTGGCGAAGATTGGAGCGATGTATATTACTATGCTTTAAACAATAATTTTAGGTTTTTAAGTTATGGCGATAGCTCTATTTTGTTTAGATAAAAGGTTATTTTTCATCTCTACCAATCATTCTGTTTTCGTTTAACAAACGTTGCTCTTCAGCAATTATTTGTTGCATTTCTTCAGCGCTAGGTTTGGTTTGTTTTTTATCTTTTACCAAATCGTTTAAGTTTGGTTGTCCGGCATCAACCCAAGCTGTGTACCACATATTAGCTACAGTTAGTATACTTGCTTTTAACCTACGTTCTACTTGTCCTGCAAGCATTTGATGGTAGGCAGCAGCATACTCTTTGCTGTAAACTTTAATTTGATTAGTGCCTTTGTACTCAATGCTATATTTTTTACTTTCATCAAACGAGGCATTTAATTTTCGTTCAAAACCCAAAACTGTATCGAGGCCAGCAAAACTGCCTTCGCTAGCTTGCCAAGCTACTTCTAATGGGTTTTGTAAATAATAACATTTGCCTACAAATAAATCGTAATCGGTACTAAATAATTCGGGCAACCTACTTTCCCAAAAACCGTGAATACCATGCTGATTGGTAAATTGACCATTGTAATTTTCGGATGCATGCAAGGGCACATGTGCATCGGCTACATAATGACCTAACTCGGCCGAAATACGAAGAATTTTATCTAAATCTTTTTCTTTAAAAGCATAAGTTAATCGCTGCATCATAACCTGAATATGCCAAGGAACTATGCCATAAGCCAATAAAGTATCTTTAGACAGTTTGGTTACTGCATCGTTCCATTTTCTAGGAACTGTATCAATAGGTAAAAACTTTTCGTAATGGTCTAAATCAATATAATGACGGCAAGCTTCAGCAGTATCGCTATACCTGCGTTTATCGGGGTTTACCGAATTTTCTGTTAAGTAATCAATATTGGCTTTATAAAAAGCAAACATTTCTGGTGGTAAACTAAATACAGCCAATCTATTCACCATTTTATGACCATAAAAACCCCAAGCAAAAACTACTTGAGTTAAAAATAAAAATGGAAATAAAAACTTAACTTTTTTCATAGGGCTAGGTTATTTGATTTTTTGATTTAATGACTTGTTGATTTAAGATTTATTGCACTGCATATTGTTAATTGCTTATTGCCTATTATTACTATTCCTTAATAATTTTTTGTTTATAAAATTCACTGTTTGACTTCACTTCCATAAAATAAATCCCAGTTGTAATATTTTATAAATTGATTGCTGATTCAACATGGTTGTTATGGTAAACTAATTCACCAAATACATTGTAAATTGAAATATTTTCAATTGTTTTTTTTGTGCTTTTAAAATACAAAAAATCTGTAACCGGATTAGGGTAAATTTCAAAAAGAGTTTTTTCTACATTTTTTACTCCAACTTTGTTACAATCATCTACTAATTTAAAATTAAATCCAGTTGGTTCTGAATAGCATTTAAAGCTGATACCTCCTTCAAATTGAGGGGAACCTATTAAATCATTATCGAAAGGTCCGTTTCTCAATCCATTTAAGTGGGTTAGTATTTTTTCAACTATCAAACCAGTGGAATAATTACGATTTATTCTAGGATTAAATTTAAATTCAACAACCTTTAAACTATCGTTTGATGAGGTTTTTATGTAGGAAATTTTATTGATGTATATTGGATATTTTTTTGTTAAAATCTCTTCTGAGTTATAGGTACTAAAATGGTCGATAAAAATAGAATCACCAACCTTTACATCAAAATCAAAAAATAACAATTTTTCACCATTTTTATAATAATATATTTTGCTATTTTCTTTGGTATAAAATGATTCTTTTATTTGGGAGTAATTGGTTCCATCAATTAAAGTATCTTTCAATACAATTATTTCCTCTCGTACATAATACGATTTATTAATATCAAGGTCAAGAGTTTCATAAATCCACTTGGTACCAACAGGAGCTAATTGGGAATAAGCATTTAAACAACACACAAAAAAAATAAGTGATGTAATTAGTTTTTTCATCATAACAATATTAAGTAAAATTATTAAATTTTAATGTTAAGTTCTGCAGTCATTCTAATAATTCCATCAATTGTCAAATTACCAAATTTATTTTAGCTAAAAAAAATTAGCAAAAACTTTGGCGGTTTTGGAGGCATTTTACCTTACATTTGCCATCCGTAAATACACTTTTTTGTTTACGGAAAACTTCTTAACTGGTTTTTAGTAAATACATTAGCTGTATTTTTTCTCAACAAAACCATGCAAACCAAATATATTTTCGTTACAGGCGGAGTTACCTCATCGTTAGGTAAAGGCATTATTGCAGCTTCATTAGCCAAATTATTACAAGCGCGCGGATATTCCGTAACCATTCAAAAACTAGATCCATACATTAACGTAGATCCAGGAACTTTAAATCCTTACGAACATGGCGAATGTTATGTAACCGAAGATGGGGCGGAAACCGATTTAGATTTAGGTCATTACGAACGTTTTTTAAATGTGCCTACATCGCAAGCTAATAATGTAACTACAGGTAGAATTTACCAACACGTTATCAATCAAGAACGTCAAGGTGCATTTTTAGGAAAAACAGTGCAAGTTATTCCCCATATTACCGATGAAATTAAGCGTAGAATAAAGCTTTTAGGCGAAACTGGTGAGTACGAAATTGTAATTACCGAAATTGGTGGAACCGTTGGAGATATTGAATCATTGCCTTACATTGAGGCTGTTCGTCAGTTGCGTTGGGAATTAAAGCAAGAAGATTGTTTAATTATTCATTTAACTTTATTGCCTTATTTAGCATCTACCAAAGAGTTAAAAACCAAGCCAACTCAACATTCTGTTAAGTTATTATTAGAAAGTGGTTTGCAAGCTGATATTTTGGTTTGTAGAACCGAACATTCAATTAGTAAAGAACAAAAACGTAAATTGGCATTGTTTTGCAATGTAGCTCCAGAGGCTGTAATTGAAGCTTTGGACGTACCAACTATATACGATGTTCCTTTGATGATGTTAAAGGAAAAATTAGATAAAACCACTTTAAATCGTTTAAAACTTTCGGCTAAAACTGAACCAGATTTAGATAGTTGGAAACAATTTTTAACCCGACATAAAAACCCTAAAAACGAATTACAAATTGGTTTGATAGGAAAATATGTAGAATTACCTGATGCGTATAAGTCTATTATTGAGGCGTTTATACATGCTGGTGCCGCTAACGAGTGTCGTATTAGAGTTAACTATATTCATAGTGAATTAATTTCTGACGAAAATGTAGCTCAAAAATTAGGAGAATTGGATGGTATTTTAGTAGCTCCAGGCTTTGGTGATAGAGGAATTGAAGGAAAAATAACAGCTATAAAATATGCTCGTGAAAACAATGTTCCTTTCTTCGGAATTTGTTTAGGAATGCAAATGGCAGTAATTGAGTTTGCTAGAAATGTAATTGGTTGGAAAGATGCACATAGTGCAGAAATGAATGCCGAAACTTCGCACCCTGTTATTGATATGATGGCTGACCAAAAAAATATAACAGCCAAAGGTGGAACTATGCGTTTAGGCTCGTATGTATGCGAGGTGAGTAAAGACAGTAAGGCTTACAAAGCTTACGAAAAAACTAAAATTACTGAGCGTCACCGTCATCGTTATGAATTTAATAATAAGTACCAAAAAGACTTTGAAAAGCATGGTTTGAGTATTACAGGAATTAACCCTGAAACCAAATTGGCCGAAATTGTTGAAATTAAAACACATCCATACTTTGTGGCGGTTCAGTTTCATCCGGAATATAAAAGTACTGTACTAAATCCACATCCTTTATTTGTACGTTTTATAAAAGCTGCTTTAGCTAAAAGTTTAGGTAAATAAAATTATAAGTACTAATAAAAACAAAAAGCTCACAAAACTTAAATAGTAGTTTGTGAGCTTTTTTTGTTAAACGGAAACATTCTAGCAAATAAAAACTGTACTTTTGCAGCACTTTTTTGAAATCTGTTATTAAATATTGCTCATTGGTATTGGCGGCTATTTTTATGGCTACGCTAATGCCGTTTCATGCTTTTCATAAGCATTTGGAAGAGGAGCATTTTGTGGCAATAAATAATGGTTCAGAAAATCATCAGCATCATTGTAAGTTAGACGAAAACTATTGTCAAGACCTATTAATTAAGCATTGCGAGCATAAACAACATGTATCGGAAAGTACCGAAAAATGCTTTGTAAGTCAATATCATTTCATCAAAAATATTACTTTATCAAGTAGCTGTTTTTACTTTATTGAAGTATTCAAAACTCATTATTTTGAACAAAAAATAGTTGATGTTCAAAACTCAATTACAATACTTTTAAATAATAAAGGCCCACCTACAAGCCTTTTTATTTAATGAACTATTTATTAATCTATAGTTCAAGTATTTGGATGCTAATGGCATCTCATCTTTAGTATTTTTTACTTTTTTTATTTTGATAAATTTAAAAGCATTTGTTGCCTTATGCTTGTTTTTGCTTGTTTTTGCAGGTAAAAGTATTGCGCAGCAAATTAATAATTATAATATTAGTGGGTTTATTTTGGATAGTGTTAGCCAAAAACCTTTGGTTAATGCTAAGGTAGTTTTATTGCCCTCAAAAACTATTGTTTATACTAATGCTAATGGTTATTTTCAATTTAATAGTTTGGCTTTAACTAACTATAAAATGGAGGTAAGCTATTTGGGATATCACCCTATTGTGTTAAACTTAGTTTTACCTTTAAATAGTAGTTTAAAAATTGAACTAGCATCGGAAGAAAATCATTTGCATGAGGTAGTAATTATTAATGAAAAGAACAACAAATTAAGCGATTACAACCTGCAAAATCATGCAACAATTGATAGTAAAAAACTGGATATTTTACGAGGACAAACTTTGGGCGATATGCTTAAAAATACTGCTGGTGTAACTTTGTTAAACAGCGGACCAAGTATTTCAAAGCCCATAATTAGAGGTTTGCATAGCAATAGAATAGTTACTTTAAATAATGGCGTGAAGCAAGAAGGGCAAAATTGGGGAGCAGATCATGGGCCAGAAATTGATCCATTTGCCATTAATAAATTAGAAGTTATTAAAGGTGCTAGTGGCTTGCAATATGGACCCGAGGCAATTGGTGGTGTTATTAAAGTGTCGGCTAAAGATTTTAAAACTCAAAATGGAATTGCTGGCGTGTACAGTTTAAATGGTTTTAGCAATAATTGGCAATTGGCTAATAGTTTGTTTTTAGAAGGCAATCATTTTAAAAAACAAAATCTAAGTTGGCGTTTACAAACCAGTTATAGAAAAGCTGGCGATTCTCAAACTCCTGACTATGTATTAAGCAATACTGCTTTTAATGAGTTTGACATAAATGCAGCTGTCCAATACCAAATGAAGCAAAATACATTTGAATACATGGTTAGTTATTTCCAATCGAGTTTAGGAATTTTGCGTTCGGCACATGTACATAACAGAACCGATTTAGAAAATACCATTGCCAGAGGTAAACCAAGTGTATTAAATAATTTTACTTACGAAATTGGTCGTCCAAGGCAAGATATAACACATTTTATTCAGGCTTGTAAATGGATTTATTCATTTAAAAATGCCAATAAATTAAGTGTGGATTTTAGCCAACAAATTAATAACCGACAAGAGTTTGATGTGCTGAGTTTTTTAAATGCCAATAGCAATTTAAAAGATCAACCAACTTACAATTTAACTTTAACCACCCATCAGTTCAATATAAAATTGGAGCATAAAAAAGTATTTGGTTTTAAAGGTTTAGTTGGTTTTAGTTATGCCAATCAAGGAAATTATGCTTCTGGAAAACAATTTTTTATTCCTAATTTCATCAGCAATAATTATGGTTTTTACGTAATTGAAAAATGGAATAAAAAGCATTGGCAAGCCGAAGCTGGTTTACGTTATGATTTGATGGATTTAACCCGTTATATCAATCAAAATAATGAAGTTTTGAGTAATGTTTTAAATTATAATAATGCTGCTGGTTCGGTTGGTGTAAGCTATTTATTTAATACCAAATGGAAGTTAACAACTAACTTTAGTACTGCATGGCGCCCACCAAGTATAAATGAATTATATGCTAACGGATTACATGCTGCTGTAGCCACTTTTGAGCAAGGGAATGCTAACTTAAAACCCGAGCAAAGTTATAATGCAGAAGTTACTTTAAAATATGTTGGAACTAAATTTGATTTTGACTTTACAGCTTATAATAATTTAATAAATAACTTTATTTATAGGTTGCCAAGCAATACTTTTAGTACTAGCTTCAGAGGAGTTTTTCCTGTGTTTAATAATGTGCAAACCAATGCGCTTTTGCAAGGTTTTGAAACCAATTTAAGTTATAAACTAAGAGCGAACATAAGTGTAAATTCAGCTTACACTTTTTTATATGCAAACGATATAAGTAAAAACACACCTTTAATTTTTATGCCTGCTAATAGACTGAACAGTGGAATTGAATGGCAATTAACCAAACTAAAAAAAGTAAAAAATGCTTTTGTTCAACTAAATTACCAATATGTATTTAAGCAAAATAGAGTACCCGAAGGTATTGATTTTACAGCCCCTCCAGCTTCTTACCAACTTTTTAATTTGGTGTTTGGTGCAAGCCAATTTACCAAAGCTAAAATGAATTGGAGCGTTGGAGTTCAAAATATTTTCAATACCAGTTACCGCGATTATTTGAGTAGGTATAGGTATTATGCCTTAGATGCAGGAAGAAATATTTTTATAAAACTAAGTATTCCTTTTTAGGGCTGCTAGCTTCTAGCAAAAATTTATAATAAAACAATTCAACAATCTAACAATAATAAAAATGAAATCATTAATTAAATTAACAACTAAACAATTTAACAATTTAACTATTTTAACAATATCAACAATCTTAGCATTTTCATCCTGCAAAAAAGATGATCCTAAAAATCCGGTAGCTACTAATCCTCAAGAGGTATTAACTACTGTTATTATTAATGGTTATAACCAAAATGATTCTACTAATTTAAAGTACCAATTTAATTACAAATGGGAAGATTTAGATGGCGATGGAGGTAATGCACCAACTATTGATACTTTGGTTTTGGATACAGGAATAGCATACCGTTGTCAAGTACTTATTTTAGACAAAACTAAAACTCCTTTCGATACCGTTTCGTTTGAAATAGAAGAGAAAAAAAATGAGCATCAGTTTTTTTATACGCCAAGTGCGGGTTTAATTGGAAAGTTTAGTACTGAAATTTTAGATTTTGATGATAAAAATCCAAAACTTCCTGTTGGGCTAAGTTTTAACTTATCAACCAAAAGTAATCAAAGTTATACTTTACCTTTATTAGGAACATTAAATATGGTTTTAAGTCATTATGATGGAGTACCTAAAAGCAGCTCAAAGTCTGATGAAAGCGATATTGATATCAATTTCCCCGTTCTATTAAAGTAATACTAAAAAAAGCCGCTAATCAATTAAGTTTAGCGGCTTTTTTTGAAAATATTTTTAAGAATGTTTTGTTACTTTTTCACAATCATTTGCTATTTTTGAAATATGAAGTATGTATTAGAAGTTCCTGACAATAAAAGTGATTTTGCTGAAGAGTTTTTCAAAACAATTTCGTTTGTTAAAAATATTAAACAAATTGCTTCAAATGAAATTACCAATCCATCGATATTGCAAAGTATTGATGATTATGAAACTGGAAAGTTAACTCCAACTCCATTAAGTTTAAAAGAACTAAAGGTTATGTTGAATGGCTGAAATTGTATTCATGCCAAAGGCTTGGGGTGACTTAGGTTGGTGGTTTCAAAATGATATTAAACAAGCAAAAAAGATTCATAAATTGCTTGAAAGTTGTGCTAAAACTCCATTTGATGGTATTGGTCAGCCAGAACCGCTGAAGGCGAATTATAGCGGCTATTGGTCAAGAAGAATAAATTTAGAACACAGAATAATTTATAAAGTTGAAAAGAATCGAATAGTTGTATTTTCACTTTATGGGCATTATCAAAACTAAAAAAGCCGCTAATCAATTAAGTTTAGCGGCTTTTTTTATAAAAATGGGTTCAATTAAAATTTACCAATTTTAAATACTTTTCCATTTACAGTGCAAGTAGCTTCGTTATCACATTCGCCATTGCCAAAGTCAATTGTACGTGTTTTTTTGCCTTCTGGTGTAAGTTCTACCACACCTTTGGTAATTCTACGTAAATTACAGCTTAAATCAACTAATAAAGGTGATGTAATGTTACAAGTATAGTTTAAACCTTTGCGGTTTACGCCCGAAGTTGTGCCTGTAATTTCATATTTATCATCAGTCCAATCTTTAGGAGTGCTTTCTCCAGCTATCCAAGTTCTATTTCTAGTTGAGTTCCACGAAATAGTTTGACCACTTTCTAAAATAATAGAAGCATTTACAGTAATTGTCCAGTTTAAAAAGCCTGCTGCATTTCTGCCATTGTTGGTAATTGTTTTGGTGCTCGAATTGCTAATTTGTTTACCATTTTGAACAAAATTATCAAAAGTTACATTGATTACTGTTCCTTCTTGGCGGTATTTTCCAGTATAAGTAACAATTATTTTACCACTACGGGTTTTTAAATCGTTACAAATAGTTCCGGTTCCGTAATCAATTGTCATTTTTTTAGGATTTGATAATGAATCAATTGTAATAGCAGGACCCATTTTTCCAAGTGAGCTGTTCGTAGCCGCATCATCTACTTGTTTAAATACTTGATCAAAAGTTGATTCTGAATTGCTCTGATCTACAGTGCTTTCTGTGTCAAAATCGGTTTCGCTGCTTTTTTTGCAAGAAGTGAAAATTAATGCCGAAGTTCCAATAGCCATGGCGGCTAATAACAATTTACGTTTCATAATTTTATGTTTTTTTATAATTAATTTTGAAGGTCTGATAGCAATTTTTCAAAATGGTTTAAAATAAAAATAATATTTTTTTGTGTAAAAATTTTGTGGTTGCTTAAGTGCGAATAAAATATATTTTCGCATAAAATTTAAAAACGAATAATAATATGTATTGGACACTAGAACTTGCTTCATATTTAGACGATGCACCATGGCCTGCAACCAAAGATGAGTTAATTGATTATGGTATTAGAAGTGGCGCTCCATTGGAGGTTATAGAAAACCTACAAGAAATAGAGGATGATGGCGAACCTTTCGAAGGTATTGAAGAAATTTGGCCTGATTACCCTACTAATGACGATTATTTTTACAACGAAGATGAGTTGTAATATCATAAAAAAAGGAACTTTAATATTTTAAAGTTCCTTTTTTTATTTTAGTATCATTTTATTCAGCTCCTAAATCCAAATTTTCATCGCTATTTTTTAAGTAGCTCGATTGGTATTGGTTAATAGGATCTTGTTTATGATTATCTAAGTTTAACGAATACTTTAAAGCACTTCCTTGGCCTATTACTTTTACCAAATTTAACTCTAGTAAATGAGTAAAATCACGCTGAATGGTTTTACGATTACATTCAAACTCGCTTACCAACTCCTTGGTGCTTACAAAGCCTCTATGTTGAATGATGTACATAATTAACTTTTGGCGTTTGTTTAAAATCGAATCATCAATTTCTTTTAGTTTATAACCACGCTCAAACACAAAATTCATGATGTTTTTTTGACGTGGGGTTAACTTGTCGTAATCAACTTGCTTACGGAAATACGATTGCAACAATTGATACATGCGCGTTAATTGATTGGCATGTAATTTTAAACCAAAAGCTATTTGCTCATTTAAGTGTTGGTCTTGTTGGTTTTCGCTGTTTCTATTTTCAATAAAATATGCTAAATACTCATTCTTTTTTATGTACAATTCATGCTCAATACTTAATAAACCATTGAGGTCCATATTGTGCTTACGCAACCAAAAGTTTTGTAATAATGAGGCAAACTTATTTTTAGATTCTGAAAACATTGGCAAAGCCAATATTTTAAAATGCAACATCCAACTTTGAATGATAGGATGAAACTCGGTATCAATATTTAAAAATTCAAATAAATTATCTAATTCCAACTCTGTTTCTGCATGCAGTTTTTCTGGTTGTTTAAATGATTTATTAAATAAATTGCTATCAGTGCTTTGGTTATATAAATCGGTTATCAATATTTTTTGTAATTGATAAACCATGGTTAATGATAGTGGTTCGTTTAAATTGCTAAATAAATATTCCTCGGCCTTTTGGTATTGAAAAATAGCTCTTTCAGCTGCACCAGTAGGACGAATATTTTTATTTAAAATATACTTTACCGTTTTTACTTCTAATAAATTATGGTCAATAGCATTGGCATAATAGTTACGTAAAATGGCACTATTGGTTTGTTCTGTTTCAATTATTGTTTCTGGTAAATCAATAAAGCTGAAAATTTTCTTCAACTCTTCATATTGATGTTGATATTGCACAAATGCTTCATCAATGTTTATTGCTGGCTCGTATTTATTTATCAGTATCATTACTACGAATATAAGTTGGGATTTTACTCTTAAAAACAGCAGTTCGGCTATTAAAAGTGGATAAGCTACCTTTTATAATTTAAAATTGAAATCAATTTGTTAAATCCTTTATTGGCAAAGGAGTTGAGTGTTTTTCGCAAAATAGACATACTTATATTTTGCTGTTAATAATTGTAAAACATTGCGACAACTTTTCATAATTTAAAATATCAATGTCTCGTTTTTTGTAAAAGTAAAACGGCCTATATTGCGCAGCATCAATTAAACTTTATATTCATATAATGAACAGTCATATAGCATCAATTTTTACCGAAATAGGAGGGCAGTTTTTAACCGATGTAAATTCCATTAGTGCAAAAATGAAAGGTATAAAAGCCTTTGTTTTTGATTGGGATGGGGTGTTTAATAATGCTGTAAAAAATGAGAATAAAAGTTCTAATTTTAACGAAGCCGATAGTATGGGTACTAATTTATTGAGGTTTAATTATTTTTTGCACCACAATAAAATGCCTGCTTGCGCCATTATTTCTGGAGAAAAAAATGAAATGGCTTTTTACTTTTGTACGCGTGAACATTTTAGTGCATCTTACTATAAAGTAGCCGATAAAATTATTGCTTTAGAGCATTTTTGTACTCAAAATAATATTGAAAAAAATGAAGTTTGCTATATGTTTGACGATGTGTTGGATTTAAGTATAGCAAAGGTTTGCGGTTTACGCATGATGGTTAATCGCAAGGCAAATCCATTGTTTAAAAATTATGTAATTCAAAATAATTTGGCCGATTATATTACTGCCCACGAAAGTGGAAATTTTGCTGTTCGTGAAGTTTGTGAGATGTTAATTGGTTTAACCGAAACGTATAACGAAGTAATGGAGCATAGAACAGCTTTTAGCCCAATTTATAAAGATTATATAACCCAACGCCAAGAAGCACCTACCGCATTTTTTACAATTGAAAATAATGAAGTAGTGAATGGTTGATTCACGCCTTGCGTGATTTAGTTGATGGACGATAGACCATAGTTAGTTGATGGTTGTCAGTTGATAGACATTACTATTATCTATCGTCCATGGTCTATCAACTATGGTCCATAGGCCATGGACTATAAACTATCGTCTATAAACCAACACCCAACTCATTGGCAATGGTTTTCATGTAAGCAAATGCTTCGTTGTAATCGTTTTTTATTTTACCATCTAAAATAGCTTCTCTGATTTGATTTTTAATTAAACCCACTTCTTTACATGGCTGTAAGTTAAATGTTTCCATTATTGTTTCGCCAGTAATAGGCGGTTGCCAATTGCGCAATTCATCACGTTCTTCTACCTCTTTTACCAATTGTTGTACCTTGTTTAAATTACTTTTATACAAAGCAATTTTTTCGGCAAAACGTGTAGTCATATCAGCTCTGCAAAGAATAAATAAATCCGCTAAATCATCGCCAGCATCTACTATTAACCTACGAATGGCTGAATCAGTTACCCCATCTTCGGCCAATGCTTTTGGCCTATGATGCAAAGCAACTAGCTTTTGCACATAACGCATTTTTTCGTTTTGAGGTAGTTTTAAATTATTAAAAATACCAGGAACCATGCGGCTTCCTTTGTCTTCATGCCCATGAAATTTCCAACCTCCTTCTGCTTCAATAAAACGTTTGGTGGCAGGTTTACCAATATCGTGCAATAAAGCTGCCCAACGTAACCAAAGGTTATTGGTTTCCTCACAAATATTATCTACTACATGAATGGTGTGGTAAAAATTATCTTTATGGGCTTTGCCATTTTTAACTTCTACACCATGCATGTTTTGAAGTTCTTTAAAAATAAGTTTTAACAAGCCACTTTCAAACAATAATTTGAGTCCAACTGATGGTTTTGGCGATAACAATATTTTGTTCAATTCCTCGCTGATACGCTCGTACGAAATAATTTTGATCCGTTCTGCATTGCGTTGTATAGCTTCAAAAGTTTCGGGTAAAATAGTAAAACCTAATTGCGAAGCAAACCTAATGGCACGCAACATACGTAAAGGGTCATCGCTAAAGGTAATGTCAGGCGTAAGCGGTGTTTTAATTATTTGATTATCAATATCATGCAATCCGTCAAAAGGATCAACAAACTGGCCGAAAGTATTTTTATTAATACTAATAGCTAAAGCATTTATGGTAAAATCGCGTCTGTTTTGGTCATCGGCTAAGGTTCCAGGACTTACAGTTGGTTTGCGGCTATCGGTTCGGTAACTTTCTTTGCGAGAGCCCACAAATTCTACTTCCCAATCTGCTGTTTTAACCATGGCTGTACCAAAGTTTTTAAATACAGCAAAATCGCTTTGCTTGTGCAAGTTAGCAAAAGCTTTGGCTAGAGGCAATGCATCGCCAACCACTACTACATCAATATCTTTTGAGTTGCGCTTAAGCACTAAATCGCGCACATAGCCGCCAATAACATAAGCTTCTAAGCCAAGTTTATCGGCACACTGTTGTAACTCAGTAAATATGGGTAATTGTAAGGTTGGATTCATTTGTAAAACGCCCGCAAATTATCAAAATTAAAGCAATTTTTGAGTGATAATGTAAAAAAGATAATTTGATACATTTGATTAAAAAGGTTTTTAGTTTACTTTTTGAACTTGATTAGAAAACTACTATTTGGTTATTATTGTTGAAAAATTTAAACCACTTGTCTAACTTTTATGAAAATACTTTTTACTTTTTTATTGTTTTTTGGAGCATTTGGTTTTGTTTTTTCGCAAGATGTAGATAATAAAATTGAAAGAAGGATAAGGGAACTTAGGAAAAATAAAGTTGATACTTTTGTAATATATTCTGTTAATTGCATCAATGGATGGCGTCCTCTTAAAACTAAAAAAGATAGCTGTTACCTACTAGTAACAAAACGATTATTTTGGGTCAAAAACGGACTCTTTTTTATACAAAAATTTACCAATTGTGAGACTTATAAAGAAGAAAAAATAGAAACTTCCAACTTTTTTGAAGCCGTTTTAAGCAATATTGATTCAATAAAAAATGCAGAAATACTGCCTGTTGAACATTACGAAAGAGATTCTTTAGGTTTAGTTGACAGAACTAAATTAGTTACAAGTTCAATAATTGACCATAGTTGCATAACCAAATTTGTTTTTACAATTAATAAAACCACCTTTTCAAAGCAAATAAATCAATATGATTTAGACGAAAAAAAGATTAACGAAACAACAACAAATGATAATTACGAGTTAAACCAAAAGTCAATTCTTAAAAGAATCAAAGATTTGGTTGAATTAGAATATTGGAAAAATAGGAAATAAAAAAGGCCAACTTTTTAGTTAGCCTTTAAATATTACTGCCTTTTAAAATTTTATCCTTTCACCATCAAAGCCATGTAAAAACCATCAAATCCAGTTTCTGATGGCAATACTATTTCTTCTTTTTCTAAAGTAAAATGGGTGTTATTGGCTAAAAATGTAGCTACTTGATTTTGGTTTTCGCTAGGCATAATACTGCAAGTTACGTACAACATTTTTCCACCTTTTTTTAGCATTATATGGTATTTATCTAAAATTTCTTGCTGCGTTTTTTTGATGTTTTCAATAAAATCAGCTTGTAGTTTCCATTTAGCATCGGGGTTACGTTTTAATACACCCAAACCGCTACAAGGTGCATCAATCAATAACCTATCGGCAAAGTCTTTCAACTCGTTAACCGTATTGGCTTCAATCAACCGTGTTTCTACATTGCTTACACCCGCTCTGCGTGCACGTTTGCGCAATTCGTCTAATTTCCATTGCTCCACGTCCATGCTAATCAGTTTACCTTTGTTTTGCATCAATGCAGCCACATGTAAGCTTTTTCCTCCTGCACCTGCGCAAGCATCAATTACACGCATATTAGGTTCATTCAAATCTAAAAAAGCTGCTACTTTTTGGCTCGAAGCATCTTGTACTTCGAAATGACCTTCTTTAAAAATTTCGGTTTTAAATAAATTGGTTTTGTTCAAAACCAATAAAGCATCAGGGTATCCTGCTATTTCTTCTGTTTCTACTTTTAAATCGGCTAAGTTTTTAACCAACTCTCTTTTGGTAGATTTTAAGGTGTTTATCCTAATTACAAAAGGTGCTTTTTGGTTTAAAGCAGTCATTTCTGTTTGCCAGTTTTCGCCTAATTCGGCCGTACCCATATTATCTAACCAATCAGGTACCGATTGATTGATTTTAGGAATATCAAGCGCTTGTTGTCTGCGCTGCATTACAATGTGGTAATTGATGCCATCAAACTCAGGCCAAGCTGGTAAATCAACTCCTTTAATCATAAAATGAATGGCTAAAATAGCAAACATTTGATGTTGTTTTAAAGGGCGCATGTCTTCGTGTCCAGTTAAACAAAATTGGTATAAACGTATCCAACGCACAATATCGTAAGTGTTTTCTGCAATAAAAGCCCTGTCGCGTGCGCCCCAAGTATGGTTTTTGCGTAAGCTTTGCTCTATTACTTTATCAGCATATTTTTTTTGATTGAATATAACATTTAAGTTAGTAACCACTTCATTAACTAAAGGGCGGTGTAATTTTTGATTCATGTAATTTTTGTTTGTTGAAGATTAGCTGACCCCATAGCCAACCAAATTTATAAAGCGCCAAAGGTAAGCAAAAGCCCCATGATTTTGAAAGTTAATTAGTTTGATGGGTTTGCGGGTTTATGGGATTGCGAGTTTGCGGGTTGACGGGTTGATTGGTTGACGAGTTTATATGTTTATAAGTTGATTGGTTTACGAGTTAATAATTTGATTAGAAAACAGTTTAGCAATTAAACCATCTAACAATTCAACAATTAAACTCCCGATTTATCGGGACAACAATCTAAACCACCACGTAAATCTGGTCCAAGTTTCGGCCGTAACCATCGTAATCTAAGCCATAACCAACCACAAATTTGTTTTCAATTTCAAAGCCAACATAGTCAATTTCAAAATCTTCTTTAAAAGCTTCGGGCTTAAAAAGCAAGGTTAATATTTGGATACTTGCCGGTTTATGGTCTTTTACCAATTCTAATATTTTTTTTACTGTATTGCCTGTATCTACAATGTCTTCAATAATAATTACATCACGATTTTCAATGCTATTATTCAGCCCAATAAGGGTTTGAACTTGGCCTGTACTTTCTGTGCCTTGGTAACTTGCTAGTTTTATAAACGAAATTTCGCAAGGCGAAAGAAACGCTTTCATTAAATCGGAAGTAAACATAAACGAACCATTTAATACCGATAAAAACAAAGGATTTTTGCCATGAAAATCAACAGTTAATCTATTTGCCAACTCAATAACGCGGGCTTCAATGCTGTGGTGGCTAATAAATGGCTCAAATTGTAGGTCTTTAACTTTGATGGTCATGTTTGGTAAAATGCTTAAAATAAAAAGTTTGCAATAATATATCAAAACAACAAAGGTTCTATGTTTTTTTGATAGAAAAAACCTTTGTTAGTTTTGATTATGATGCCATATGAAAATTCTTTAAATGATTCAATAGCATCATAGTTTTCCTTTAGTTGAATTAAAAGCTACTATAAATATTTAAAATAAAGTATTTTTGGACACTATGAATGTGCTTGCCATTGTATCTTATCCTTTTTTACCCGCTACCACAGGTGGAGAAATTTGCACTTTTGGGCTGCACAATGAGTTGGCTAAAACCAATGAAGTTACGGTTTTTACAGTGGAGCCTTACAGCAAAAAATTTACTCAACCTAATTTTGAATTATTGGCCCAAATGCCATTTAAACCAACCAGGTATATCAATATTTTTGTTTTTTTTACCATTAAAAAGTTAATTAAAGAAAAGCAGATTGATTTGCTTTTTTTTGAGCAAACTTGGTATGGTTGGTTACTTTGGTTATTGAAAATATTTACCCATAAAAAAATATATATCAGGGCTCATAATATTGAACATTTAAGGTTTAAAAGCATTGGTAAAACTTGGTGGAAACTGTTATTTTACTACGAAAAATGGACTTATAACGCAGCAGATAAAGTATTTTTTTTAACAGAAGAAGACAGGCAAAAGGCAGTGGAAGTTTTTAAACTAGCTGTGAGTAAAACACAAGTAATTCCTTATGGCATTGATTTAGCTCAAATTCCTTTAAAAGAAGAAAATGCAGTTGACAATGTAAAACAACGCCATCACATAAAACCAGAAGAAAATATATTGTTGTTTTATGGCACCATGGGTTATAAACCCAACAATGATGCTGTTTTATACTTATTAGAAAAATTGCAACCTGCCTTGCAAAAGCATCCTCAGTTTCATTATAAAATAGTGGTTTGTGGTAAAAATTTACCATTAACCATCGAGCAAAAAATCAAAGCCAATCCTAGTATTATTTATGCGGGTTTTGTAGAAAATTTGAATGAATACATTGATGCGGCTAAAGTGGTGTTGAATCCTGTTATAACTGGTGGTGGTGTTAAAACCAAAGCCATTGATGCTTTGGCAAGAAATGCCAATTTAGTTTCAACCGAAAGTGGTGCCATTGGAATTGAAAAAAGTGTTTGTGGTAATAAGTTAATGATAGTTCCTGATAATGATGTGAACTTTTTTGCGCAAGCTATTATCAAAACTTGTGATGCGCCTTTAACCAATATTCCCAATCAGTTTTACCAAACTTATAATTGGGGTAATATTATTAAACGATTGGAGTTGTAATGGTTAAAAATTGTTTCATTGTTGTATTGCTTATGATTGTATTTGTTTCATGTTATGACCAAGACTTTCAAGTAAATATTCAAACCAATGGCAAAATAGTGTTGATAGATTCCACCTTATTGACCAATAATTTTGAAAATTATAATCCTGAATATGTGCAAAGTGGTTATTTCCCTGTTTATTATATAGGCAAAAAAGTTGATACATTTTATTTAAAACGCGAGCCTTTTCAATATGACGATTACTTGTATTTGGATAAAAAAATGGAAATTTATTTGGCTAACGAAAATAATATTACCATTCGAGTAGATACCAATTTTAAAACAAGCATTGATATACAATATAAACATTACGATTTAAATGATGATTTAGCGAAAATAGATTCGGTTTACTGCAATGCAGCCTTTCCATTTTTTGTTGAAAATTTAAGCGACTCATTAATATGTGTTGGTGACGGTAAAATGGGTTTACACAACTTATACTTACAAGCTATTAATGTAAAAGGCGATTGGGTGGATATTGAAAAACCATTTCAAATATCGTGTGGCAATGGTTATCAATATATAGTTTTACCTCCTAATCAATTATTACTTGGCAAAATAATGCGCAAAAGAGGCGATTACAAAGCAAAATGCAGGCTAAAACTTAAATACAGAAACAATACCATTTACTCCAATATTTTTGAAGATTGGATTGATAAAAGGTTGTTAGATTTAAAATTTGATAGTAATTACGAAAATTAACATCATCATCAATTGTTGTTCAACTCCTTCGGAGTTGGTGTTGCAGGTTTGTTTTATAACCCTGCATTTCATGCAGGGCTATTATTATTTAACTCCTTCGGAGTTGTTCTTTTATTAGCTGATAATCAGTTTATTATATTTTTGACTGTAAATTTATTTTCTGTAAAAACCAAACTCCAAAGGAGTTTAATTTGAATAGCACCGAGTGCAACTCGGTGTAACGGAAGGTAAATTAGTCGACCAACTCCGAAGGAGTTGAATATCTCCAAAATAGGGGAGGCAATGTTCAACTCCTCCAGAGTTGTTGTTGTAGGTTTGTTTTATAACCCTGCATTTCATGCAGGGCTACTATTATTTAACTCCTTCGGAGTTTTTATTAATTGATAATCAGTTTATTGTATTTTACGTAGTAAATTTATTTTCTGTAAAAACCAAACTCCAAAGGAGTTTAATTTGAATAGCACCGAGTGCAACTCGGTGTAACGAAATGAAGTTACCTGATCAGCTCTGAAGGAGTTGAATTCAAAAAAAACACCAACACAAAATTCAATAAATTTTTGTATTGGTGTTTTCTGAATAAATATAATTCTAAAAATTTTACGCTTCCAATTCCATCATGGCTTCAAATGCCCTTTCGTAAATTGTTTCTTGCTCTGCAATTTGTTTTTTCAAAACACTTAATTCCAATTGTTTTTTATTCAACTCAGCAGCATTACTAGCTACTTCAGGTTTTGCAAAACTTTCCTCCACCGCAGTTAACTGTAGTTTTAGTTTTTCCAACTGTTTTTCGGCTTGTTCAAAATCGGTTTTAATTTTTTGAATTTGGTTATTGCTTAACTTGGGTTTGTTATCGTTAACTACAGGCTTTACCTCCACTGGTTTAGCTACTGAAGCAGGTTCAGCTTTTTTAGGAGCTTTTGCTGCATCTTTATTAGCTGCCAAATTCAATGCCTCGGTTTTTAAGCGCCATTCTTCGTATTCAGCGTAAGTTCCAGGGTATTCTTTAAGTTCTAAGTTTTCAATATACCAAATTTTATTAGCTATTTGGCTTATAAAATGCCTATCGTGACTAACGGTAATAAAAGTTCCTTCGTAAGCCTGTAATGCTTGACTTAAAATATTAATGCTTCGCATATCCAAGTGATTGGTAGGCTCATCTAGCAATAAAAAATTAGCTTCGGTTAGTAAAGTTTTAGCCAATGCCACACGCGCTTTTTCCCCTCCACTCAGTACTTTTATCTTTTTAAACACATCATCACCTGCAAATAAAAAACAACCCAAAACTGTTCTTAATTCAGTTTCTGGTCTATCGGTAGCGTGGTGTGCTAGTTCTTCTAAAATTTCGTTTTGTTGGCCTAAACTTTCTAATTGATGCTGCGCATAAAAAGCTTCTTTTACATTAAAACCAATTTTAGATTCACCATCGTATTTTTCAACTCCGGCAATGATACGCAATAAGGTAGATTTACCTTTTCCGTTCGCACCAATCAATGCTATTTTATCGCCACGCTCAATACGCGCATTGGCATTTTTTACAATATCAATATCGGGGAACGATTTGGAAACATTGTTAATTTCGGCTACCAAACGGCTACTTTGCTGACCAATTCTAAACTGAATATTGATAGCAGAATTATCATCCTCAGGCGCTTCAATTTTATCTAATTTATCCAACATTTTAACCCTACTTTGAGCAGCAGTAGCCTTACTTGCTTTGGCTTTAAAACGTGCTATAAAACGTTCTTGCTCACGTATAAATTGTTGTTGGTTATCGAATTGGCGCTGTTGTAAATCCATGCGCTCATCTTTAGCTTCTAAGTAAAAACTGTAGTTTCCGCTGTATTCATAAATGTTTGAGTTAGCCACTTCTACGGTTTTATTGGTCATTTTATCCAAAAATTCCATATCGTGACTTACCACTATAACCGTTCCTGGGTAACCAATTAAATATTCCTCTAACCATTTAATAGTAGGTAAATCCAAGTGATTCGTTGGCTCATCCAGCATCAGTAAATCAGGATTTTGCAATAAAAGTTTAGCAAGCATTACCCGCATACGCCATCCTCCCGAAAACTTTTTGTAAGGTTGCTGTAACTGAGCAGTAGTAAAACCAAGCCCTTCCAATACCTTTTCGCATTTATGCTTCATGTTATAACCATCTAGCCTGTCAAATTCCTCTTGGGCATCGCTTAGTTTGGTAATAATTTCCATGCTATGGTCGGTTTCCATTTTGGCCAAAATTTCTTCAATTTCTTTTTCCAAAAATAAAGCACGACTAAAAGCCTGCATGGTCACATTTAAAATGGTATCTTCCGTTTCAAAACTTAAATTATCCTGATTTAAAAACCCAATAGTCAAATCTTTAGGCTTGCTAATGGTGCCTTCGCTTAAACCATACTCACCATTAATTACACGCAATAAAGTAGATTTTCCGGTTCCGTTACGGCCCACCAAAGCTATACGTTCATTAGGTTTTATGTGCCAATTTGCGTTGCGGTAAAGGTATCGTCCACCAAACTCAAAGGCTATATTAGTTAAAGCAATCATGTATATTAATCAAAATTTTGAGGCGCAAATATAGGCTGATTTTTGATTTAAAGGCAGATTGATTTGGAGATTTTTAGATTTTCGGATTTAGAGATTGCAATCACGCCTTGCGCGATTTAATTGTTGGATGGTTGAATTGTTGCTCGTTATTCGTTATTCTTTGTTCGATATTTCTCAATACCCATTGCTTATTGCCAATTCCTATCGGTCGCTGAGCCTGCCGAAGCGCTATTGCGAGTTACAAGTTGCCTATTGTCTATTACGAGTTGCGAGTTACGAGTTTGGTCGTTTGTTATTTCTCACCTCTCAATTCACAAATCTCATCTCCCAATTCTCAATTCTCATTGCTAATTGCCTATTCACCAAATCACTAAATCAACAAGTCACTAAATCATTAAATAACTTGGGCGTTCGAGCGGGCTATTCGTTCCAATCTTTTTTACCCAACCCACAAAGCCTAACACAAAAAAGGATTTCCACTGCTATCCCTAACGCGAATTGGAGGTAAAGTTAACATTTAGAAATCAAGATGGAATTTGTCGATGGTTGGAGTTTTCACAGACTATTTTAGTAATCTTATTGAAAGCAATAATTTAAAACTAAAAACCAAGTCATGCTGCAAGCATCTCCTTGGCTTTAACTAATTGTTTTCCATTAGCAATAATAGTCCTCGCTTGATTAAAACAGTTGGCTATCAGCACCCACCAATCGATTTGGTGTGATTGGTGAGGACATCAACCACGGACAAATAAATCGAGAGCAAGAATAAATATATCTTATTTCAACTTTTAATTATATTTGTACTTATGATGATTATTGAAGCCAAATTTTCAGGTGAACAAAGTAATTTAGAAATGTTTCTTAATACAGGAATTAAAAATTATAGTACTAAGTTTTTAGGATTAAATAACTTGATTATCACGTGGCAATTAGATGAAACAAACTATCAAAAAGCTAAGGAAGAATGTATGTCTTTTATAAATACCAACATGATGGATTTATGGGATATTGAATGTAAAAATATTTTATAAAATTAACTCATTTCCATACGGAACTTCTGTTTCTTCCAACAGGAACAATTGCAATTCTTTCTTATCATTAAAACCACTTATTTTTTGTTTGTATTTTTCAGCAACTGAATGGTTTTCTATTTCTAATTTCCTGTTTTTACTAATGTTTAAAAACTCTTCTTCTTGGTCTATTCCTAAAAATCTTCTATTGGCTAAGTTGGCTGCAATACCAGTTGTTGAACTGCCTGTAAATGGGTCTAAAATCCAAGCATTGGGTTTGGTAGATGCTAAAATTAAACGTGTTAAAACAGATAAAGGCTTTTGAGTAGGATGCTTGCCACAGCTTTTTTCCCAAGGCGCAATGGCTGGCAGTTTCCAAACATCTTTCATTTGCTTATCACCATTCAGTTGTTTCATTAACTCATAGTTGAAATAATGTGGCACTTTTTCTTTTTTTCTAGCCCATATTATTTGCTCAGTACTGTGCGTAAAAAACCTACATGAAAAATTGGGCGGAGGATTATTTTTTTCCCAAGTAATTACATTCAGTATTTTAAAATCTAGTTCGGTTAATAATTGACCAATTGAAAAAATATTGTGCATGGTTCCACTAATCCAAATGGTGCCATTATCTTTCATTTTGTCTCTAACCAAATTTAACCACTTGCGGTTAAAATCATTGACAAATTCGAAGCCTTGGGATTCTTTTGTTGAACAAGATTTTATTGATTTTTTTTGTAATAAAAGTTAGAATATAGTTTTTTAGGCTTCATAAATTTAAACAGAAAAAACAAAATATTATTTATTACTTAGTAATATGATTTTGAATTGATTAACTTTTTCAAAATTTCAAAATAACACTTATTGTGTGTAAATATCTGAATATGATCAATTTGTAATTTTTATTTTTAAAAATTTGATCTAATATTTGCTGAAAAATTTAGACATGGATGTAACTTTTGAAAGGGCACAACAAACAACAGTAGAATGGCTAACACCTCCCATTTTAGTTAAAATGCTTGGTGAATTTGATTTGGACCCTTGTTCACCAGAAAATCCTCCATTTACTCACGCAAAAGTTAATTATACGGTTCAAGACAATGGTTTAAAAAAAGATTGGTTTGGAAGAGTTTATATGAATCCACCTTATGGAAAAGGGATGGAAGCTTGGTTAGAAAAGTTAAAAAATCATGGAAACGGTATTGCTTTAATTTTCGCAAGAACAGAAACAAAAACATTCTTTCACCACATTTGGGATGATGCAGATGCGTTACTTTTTGTTAAAGGACGAATTAAATTTTTCAATTTGGAGGGAAAACAAGTTGGAACACCAGGCTCACCAAGTGTTTTTATTGCTTATGGAAAAGAAAATGTTGAAGCCTTAAGGAATTCAGGAATAGAAGGGAAACTAATCTTATTAAAGTAATTCATGAAATATAAATTCTGCCACATTATATTGTGCGTCAAAAATCCAATCATTTTCTTTTAATAATTTTGTAATCGCTTCATTTTCGTCTTTTACATTTTCAACAAATCCGAGAACTTGAAGATTGTTGACCTCGAAATTTTCGTTTGGGGCAGTTGTGTTTCCTTCAGGGGTTAAGATTATAAATTTTTTCATTTTCATAATTTTTTATATTGGCCACGACCATTAAATTCAATAATTCCTTTATTTCTAAGAATCTGTAATTGTTGCCTAATTTTATCTTTAATAAAGTTATTGTTTGGATATTTTAATTTTAGCTTTTGTTCAAATTTATAAACTTCATCAAGTGTAAATGACTCTTTTTTAATCAAATCAACACAGTTCATAATATCTAAAATCCAACCTTTAGATTCTTTACTTTTTTCCCTTAAAAATAACGTTTTATTGAATGTCTCTTTTACAATTTCTTTGTTAATAGGCTTTTCATTTTTTATCAAAAATACCTTACCTGCATCTGCAACTTTAGAAATATCAATATTGCATCCAACCCAACCTGCTCTTTTTGCGGTTTCTGACAAAGGTGGACGTTTTATTATAATATCTGTTGTAAAAAACTGTTTTGGAATTATGAGAAAATCATTAACAGTCCATTGTTTTGTATATGTAAGAAAGAAGAAATTGGGGTTATTATCAGAATTAATTCTTTCAATCATAGTAGAGTAAGCTCCATCTGTAATTGTATTGGACAGTTTACCACTTTTGCTTTTTAATTCAAATTCTTCACTACATTTTTTACAATAAAAATCAGCAACTGGACGATTATTTTCAAATTCATTTAACGGCAAATCGCCACAACTTGGGCAATATGAATTATTCAAAACCCAATTTTCAGTTAGAAGTCTTGCGATTTGTGAATTGCTTGTATAACCTTCTGCTAAATTAGTATTGAAAGATAAATTCATATTATGCAGCTGATTGCGTTAGGGATTGCAGTGGAAATCCTTTTTGTGAGGAACGAGCAAAAAGATTGGAACGAAAAGCCCGACCGAAGGGAACGCCCAAATAATTCTTTTCAGCATTAGCATTAATCATTCTTTTAGCTTTTACCCTTAAAATTGAAAACTCAGCATATATTTCATCAAAAAAGTTATCATTTATATTTTTGCCTTTTACGTCTGAATTACTCAATATCCATTTTGTTCCTTTTTTATCTAGGGTAGCACAAAAATCTCTTAGTCTTATTTGTTCTAAATCGTTAAAATCATCTTTGGCATAAGAGTTAAAGCTTGATGTTTCGCTTAAAGGCTTGTAAGGCGGATCAAAATAGAATAATGAATTTTTACTTGCATATTCAATTGTTTGTTCAAAATCGCCACTTAAAATCTCCACTTTTTGCAGCGCTTCACTAACTGCTAAAATATTGGCATCATCGCAAATAGTAGGTTTTTTATATGAACCCATTGGTACATTGTATAAATTTTTACTATTTACCCTATACAATCCGTTGAAACAGGTTCTATTTAAAAAAATGAATAAGGCAGCTTGTATACTCTTTTCTGTATTCCTTAAATTATACAACTCCATTTTTTCATAGTAATACTCTTTTTTCTTATCATCAATTCCTTCTAAACTATGAAATTCATTTTGAAGTATTTGTAATAATGAAATAAGTTCTTTTGGATTAGAAGCAATAACTCTGTAAGTATTAATTAAGTCTTCATTTATATCGTTTATTACTGCCTTTTTTAAGTTTGGATAATTATTTAACACCCAAAACAAAATAGCCCCACTACCTACAAAAGGCTCTATATAAGTAAACTTATCCTTTATTATTTCTTTAGGCAATGATTTCTCAAAATCATTAATTAACTGTGTTTTACCACCAGCCCATTTTAAAAAAGGTTTCGCTGCTTTATTTATCATTCAGTTTTAGTTAAAAAATATTTAAGCAAATTTACAATTATTCAGCTTTTACCTAATTAATTTTAATAATAAACTATTCACAAAAAAAATCCCGAAGCCTTCGCCTTAGGATTTTCTTTTAAAAACTTAGTACTAAATCGCACAAGGCGTGAATCGTCTAATAGCTATCAACTATCTCACTTCGACAAGCTCAGCGACCGACCATTCCGATGATTTGGATTTATAATCTGCCTTTTACGATACCTAATATAAGGTAAATCCATTAAAATGTATTCCTGTTTTTCGCATTGTAAATGCTAATAATTAAGAATTGCGGTTTGCAAAACCGCTCTGGCTATCATAAAGTTATTAGTTCCTTTTTGTGATTTGAATGAAATTTGTACTTTGGTTGTAAATTTCGGCTTCCATTTGCAGCCTACCGCAAATGATAAAAGCATAATTAATAATTCAAAAAAGAAGATGGAGATAATACTTGCAGGCCTACAGCCGAATTTGCTCAATGCTTGGACTGAATTTTTTAATGGTCAAGAAAATGTTTCCATTATAGAAACAGACATCACAAAATTAGCGTGTGATGCAATTGTTAGCCCTGCAAATTCGTTTGGTTTTATGGATGGTGGACTCGATTATACGCTTTCTGAAAGGTTTGGATGGGAGTTAGAAAAAAGACTACAAAAGATTATAAAAGAATTGCCGGAAGGTGAGCTTTTAGTTGGTCAGGCTTTGTTGTTAGAGACAGGAGATAAACTTGTTCCTTATCTAATCTCAGCACCAACTATGAGGGTTCCAACCAGTTTTAATATTGATACTTCGGTAAATGCCTATTTGGCAATGAAAGCAATTTTAATAAAAGCCAAAAATGAAGAAAAAATAAATTCAGTAGCCATTCCTGGATTATGCACAGGAGCTGGAAGAATGCAACCAAATATAGCAGCAAAACAAATGTTTCAAGCTTATAAAGAAATAATTCTTGGTGAAAAGATGGACTTTGCTACTTTTGGTGACGCACAAAAATACCATTTGAATTTAAATCCAAATGGAATGATTTAGATATATTAATGTACAAAAAGTATATTGAATTTGGGAAGGCTTTATTAAACTAAATATTTGTAATTCAATTGAGCCGGCAGGTGCCAGTCTTCAAATACATACTATTGTAAATACTTAAAACGTTAGCTTAATAAAACACATACAAACATGAAGCATACAATATTAGTAGCCTTAATAACAGTACTAACTTGGGGCTGTAATTTGGACCAACCGAAAACAACAAATTCTAATAATGATAATAAAGCTGAAAATAAGCTAACTGACACCACAAGTTATACTTTACAGTCAATTGACAACTTGCACGAAAGGTTGACATGGAAAGACTACGACAAAAGTTTAACAGACTACATCAATTCCAATCCAAATAAAGTTGACTCTTTACATAGAGTTATTTACTTACTTCCATTTGGAAATATGAAACCTGAAGTGGAAAAACTTATTCGAGAGGAAGTAGGCTATTTAAAAGCATTTTTTCAATTGGATGTAAAAATATTAGAAAGAATACCTTACGAAAGTATTAAGAAAATGGCCTCTATACAGACACGAATGGTTCCAAGTTCAGACTTTAACTATTACTCAAAAATGAAAGGTGGAACACCAACTTTGAGGGAACAAATTCAGGCTAATTCATTTATGAAAGCTGTTATGCAACAAAATAAACCCAAAGATGCGGTTGCAGTTTTAGGAATAACTGAACATGATATTTACAATCCCAATTACAATTATTTATTTGGTACTTCAGAATTAAAAGATGGCATTGGTTTAGTTTCTACATTTAGACTTATTGACTATGGCCAAGAAACAAAATACAATATCAGAAAGGTGGTTTCTAAACAAATTGTAAATATGTTTTCCATTCTAAATGTAAAAGACTTTAAATGTGTTATGAATTTTCATAAAGACATCATTGAATTAAACAGAGGGGAGTTTGATTTATCGCCAAAGGCATTGGAAAAATTAAAGTATGCTATTGGGTTTGACTATACAAAACGATTTGAAGATTTAGCCAAATTTTGGACAAAAGAAAATAACAATTCAGAAGTAAAATATTATGAAGAATGCTCACGTAGGAATAAGAAAGTTGGGGATTAACAAAGCTAGATTCAGTATCAAATTTTTCAGCCGTTGCAAGCATCCTCGCATGCAATTGTTGAAAGTTATAAGTAATTTGGGAGCTAATCAATTCAACAATTATTATAAAATGCGAAATTTATTAAAGTATTTATTTTTTATAATAGGGTTCTTTATTTTCTTATTTACCAACATACATGCACAAAACAAATTAATTCCTTTTCAGAATAAAGAAGGAAATTTATTTGGTTTTAAGTCAACAACCGGAAAAGTTGTTGTGAAACCTCAATATGACTGGATTGGATACACCTTTGTTAATGGACATACATTAGTAGAAAAAAATAACAAAGTTGGTGTTATGAATGATAAAGGTGAAATAGTAATTGGTCTTCTTTATAATGGTATAAATATATACGCTTTTGACAAAGATAGCGTGTTTTGGGTTACCCAAAATGAGAAATATGGTTACATAGACAAAGCAGGAAATATACTTATACCTATTAAATATGAAGATATTGGCAATTATCATAACGGACAATATTTAGTAAAGGAGAATGGAAAATGGGGGCTTGTTAATATTAAAGGAGAAATTTTACTTCCAATTAAGTATTCTAAAATAGTTGAGCCATTTTGCAATGGATTTGCAACTGTAGAAATTGGATATGGGGACTACAGTATTGACTATGGTAATTATAAATGTATAAAATTTGGTTATGTTGACACTTTACATAATGAATTTTTGTACCATGTTGATTCTATTGCTTCTCAATATGAAAAATTTATTGTTCAGAGTGAATTATTTAACAATAAGGATTTATTCAAGATTAATGATACTATTAAATTGAAAAAAGAGGTAGCTGATAGTTTACTTACATTAGCCTTAGCCAAATTTAAAATACCAGATCCATTTGCAGATTATTGCAAGTTAAATAAAAAATGTGTAGGATTGGGGCTGCTTCTAAATGGAAATATACTCAGGGAATATTCGTTCTTTAATTCAAATAAAGAAGCTGAATACTTTACTAAAAACACTATTTACAAAATTATATCTACTGAATATTTAAGGGAAATAACTTGGGCATGGATTTCACCTTTATATAAAAAAATCTTTCAATCAAGCAATTCTGTAATTCAAAAAACGTACAAAAACATTGCTATCTATTTAAAAAATTATATTAATAATTATGATATAGAAAAAGTAGAAGAATATCTAAAAAGAGATGAAAGAAATTTTGCATTTATCGACATCAATGGTAATTTTGATTCAAATAGAAAACTAAGTGCATTTATTGACAGATTAATCATCATTCATAAAGTTATTTCAGTTGAAGATGCAAAGTATTGGATAAATAAAATTTCAGATGAAGTATTAAGTTGGTAGAGTATTATTTTTAAACCAACCAAACTACCTCGTTTGTTGGTAGGTTTTGTTTAAATAATCTTCAAAGTTTTGGTAGTTTGGGTAAACAGCTAGATAAGCTTTGTAAGCATTATAATAAAATTTGCAGTTTTCAATCAATTCTTTTTCATCAAGCTGTAATTGGTTACATAACTTTTCGTATTGAATAACTTTTTCTAGCAGTTCATCACACTCGGCTATGTTTGCTCCATCTTGGCCATACAAAACGCCTATTGGCAATTCGTGAAGGGTGTAATTCAAATAATTTCTGGTGGTTTGTTCT
The DNA here is from genome assembly GCA_964529175.1 of uncultured Bifidobacterium sp. Classification (GTDB taxonomy): domain Bacteria; phylum Bacteroidota; class Bacteroidia; order UKL13-3; family UKL13-3; genus JAAFJM01. The sequence continues at coordinate 68,937 of CAZGVO010000003.1, read as the reverse complement.
GACAGTTTAAGTAATTCAGAATCGTTAGGGGCTATGGTTAGTCCTTTTTCTAAAAGCATTGCCCATGTGTATTTGGTATCATGGCTGTAAGCTTGGTAACTTGTAAGTTGTTCGTCTAGTTTTAAAAGTCCTTTTATGGCGTCAACATTATTTTGTGCTACTTGTGCCAAAAGTATTGGGTAAATTAAATGCTTATAAAGTGGTTGGCGAATGGTTATATTTTTGCTTTGCAATACATCAATTATGGTTACTATATCTTGGCAAGTAAGTTTAGTTAAATCTGTTTCATTTTCTTTAAAAAATGCTTCTAGTTTTTTATTTTTATCTACCTTAACAAAGGTTTTTGTTTCTATTTCAATATAGGCATTTAAAAACTTCTCTTTGTCCATAAAACGCAATTTGTATAAAGGCAGCTCACTTATTTTATACTATTTAATTTCGATAGTATTATTTGCTTAATTAGTTCTTTTGGCAATGGTTTATCTATAGGAAATTGAACCGAAGCTTTACCTACCGTAAATGCCTTAAGTTCTTTTTTTAAGTGGTTCAAAATATTATTGCCAACATAAAAACCAACAAATTTTTTATAACCAGCAATCATAATTTGTTTATCGCGTTTTCCGCCTTCGGTTAACGCATAGGCAGGCATTTCGTAGTTTAATAATTCAGTGCAATTAGGTACTGTTTCTTGTATAATTGCCCTTAATGCCATAAGCGTTTCTAAAGTACTTTCCGATAAACTTTTAAAGTATTCGTCAACCGAATTAAACTTGGGTATTTTAGCCATATAATTATGCGATTTTACCTTTGAAAGTTGCGTAAATAGCCATTGCGTGTCCGTGGCCCAATTCAAAATCTTGTTTGAGCCAATTGGTAATTTCAGTTGCTTTCACTTTTGGGTTTAGTTTCCCATCAACTATAAATGCTTTGTCCTCAGCTAGTTTTTTAAAGTCGGCAGGCGTTTTTCCAGTTTTGGTTTTTATATTGTCGATATAGGCTTGAAACGACATGCTAATTAAATTTTATTGTCATTTATTTTATGAAAATAAATATACGAAACAACTAAAATTGCTAAAACAACTAATGGGAAAAATGTTTGTCCATTTATGCCATCTACAGCACCATGACTTATAGATGCAAATATAAAATCAAATGCAAAACCTGCATAAGCCCACTCTTTTACTCGTTTAGGAATTTGCGGAATTACCAAAGCCAATACACCTAAAATTTTAAAAATAACCAATGCATTTCCAAAATACTCAGGGTAGCCCAAATGTCTAATCCCTTCTTTTGCTAATTCTGTTTGCGAGGTTAATGCTGGCATTACTCCTTCAAATAAGGCAATAATGGTAGTAGCTGTCCAAAATATTATTTTATCTTTTTTCATGTTTTATGTTTGTTTATGTTTTATTTTTAAGTTGATAGTTTTATAAAAAAGTTGCCTTATTACAAATGTATAAATTTACATCAAAAAGTTTATTGGGAACAAAAAATATGATTTAGGGTGCTGCAGCTACCTTTAATATTATATAATTTGATATTTCCATAATACGATTTAGCTAAGTTTATATGGCGGCTTTTTTATTGCTAACAAAAATTCTTCAATTTTTTTTAAGTCAAATTTCTTAGTTCTTTTTAACTCTTCTACTTTTCCGGTTACTATATTAATCACAATCCATAAATCACCATTTAAAAATTTTAAACCAAATCTGTCATTGTCTAACCAACCAAAATCTTTAAACATTTTATTCCAAGATAAATTGTCTTCATTTGTCTCCAGCAATTTGTAAATTTTATTTGAATGGTTAGTTAAGTCAATAATTTCTGCATTAAAGGTCAAAGTATTATGCACTAAAGACAACTTTAATTGTGCACTATATTGCTTGCCTTTTTGTAATTTACTCTCGGTTGGATATTCAAAATGATCAATTTCTTCTAACGACTTTAAATAAGCATCTTCAATAATTTCTAAATCCCAATTATTTACTACACCTAGTTTTAAAAATGCAGTGTAAATTATATCTAACAGTTTTCTTCTTTTTTCTGATTCAATAATCTCATTAAATGGCTTGTCTAATTTTAGTTGATATATGAAGATGCTTCCAAATTTTATGGTTTCATGTAAAGGTTTTTCGTTTACAAATTCAATATTTAACCTGTGTCTATTTAACCTTAACCTATTGTTTATGTTTTTGAGAAAAGTCCAGCTGACTTCCTTATGGAATTTTAGATTGTTATCTGACTTTATTTCATCATCAGCAAAATAGAATTCAATATATGGGTTTATAAAGTTCATTTCAATTTGGTTTATAAAACTTGTGTATAAAGTTGAGATATGGATTCCAATGACTTATTGGTTAATCATAAAAACTTTTGGTAAACATCCTCATAAAACAGAAAATAACAAAGTAAAAATTCTTTTTAATTAGTATTGTTATTAAGTTTATGGAATGCATTAACTACAATTTTATTGTAACACCTCCCTCTGTAAACCGACAATAAAAAAGCGGCTCTTGTATTTAACAAAAGCCGCTTTCACTTTAAATATTTAATCAATACGTTTTTATGCGTTAGGTTGTTCTGTTGGAAATTTGGTGATGTCCATATAAAAAATTTCCCAAGTGTGTCCATCAAAATCTTCAATGGTGCGTTGTTGCATAAAGCCATAATCTTTCATTTCGCTTGGTTCAATTCCACCTGCATTTAAGCCATTAGCCATCATTTGGTTTACTTCATCTACACTCTCTAACGATAAAGAGAAAAGACCTGCAAGGGTAGTTTTGGTGTCTGCAATAGGTTTGGTAGCAAAGCCTGCAAATTTTTCATGAGTCATGATCATTAAAAAAATATTTTCGCTCCAAACCATACATTTGCCTGATTCGTCAGAAAATTGAGGATTGTTTGTAAATCCTAAAGCAGTATAAAAATCCATCGATTTTTGAACATCTTTAACTGCTAAATTAATAAATATTTGTTTTGCCATTTTTTATTTTTTAAGGGTTGATAATAATGTTTCTAATTGATTTAAGCCCATAGTAAATCCTTCTTTAAAGCCCATTTCAATTACTTTTTCTAAATCGGCCAAGGTTTTATACTTAGCTGCAATACTAACTAAAGTTATTCCATTTTCCTCACTGAAAGTATTGGTCCATTCTGTTCTTGGCATTTCCAAATTATCAGTACCATTTTCATCGCAAAAAGCATCTAAACCTGTATAGCTTACTTGTGGCTCAATTTTTAAATAATCGTTTTTGCACCAATGGATTTCATTTTGTGGACTAATCATGCAGTATAACCAAGTTCCGCCTTCTCTAAAATCCATCGATTTTGTTTTATTTTGATACGGTTTGGGTGCCCACCATTGGTCTAATAATTCGGGTTTTGTCCAAGCATCCCACACTAAAGGTAAATTGGCATTAAACTCACGTTTTACATGCACGGTTTGTGTTTCTTTGTTGATTGTAAAATCAAATAATAAATTACTGTTCATTTTGTTGTTTTTTTAATTGTTGCTAATAAATCGTCCAATTGGTTAAAACGAGTTTCCCAAATTTTTCTAAACTGTTCTAACCATTTATCTATTTCTTTCATTTTTTCAATTTGGAGCGAGTAGTAAATTTCTCTTCCTTTTTGCTCTTGCTTTACCAATTCGCATTCGGTTAAAATGCGCAAGTGTTTTGATACTGCTTGCCTTGTGGTATTAAAATTATCGGCTATAGAGTTTGGTGTCATGGCTTGCAAAGCAATTAAAGTAATAATTGCCCTACGTGTTGGATCTGCAATTGCTTGAAAAATATCCCTTCTCATGTGTTAATTTATTTTATTATGAAACTAATCGGTTGCAAATATATGCAACTTTTCGGTTTCGCAATATTTTTCTGAAATTTTTTAAAAAATTAAGTATCGGAAATATACTTCATTAACCATTTACAGTTTTATTACTTCAATAAGCTTAATAACCATACTTCATAAATTTTACATACTTTCGCACCCTAATTTTTAAGCAGTGCAGGTATTTTTTAAAAAGCATAAACCCTATTTTTTGAGTATTTTAGAGCTAAGTTGGCCAATTATCATAGGTCAGTTAGGCATAGTTTTAATGGGGGTAGCCGATACTTTGATGATTGGCAAAATAGATGCTACAAACTTGGCCGCAGCTGGTTTGGCTAATGCTATTTATTACTTAATTACCATTTTGGGTTTAGGTACTTTAATGGCTGTATCGCCTTTAATAGCCAAGGCCAAGGCCGAAAATAATTTAGAAGAATGTATTAATTATTTTAAAGCAGCCGTTCTGGTAGCTTTAACTTTGTTTGTATTTATTTATGGTGTAAACGATGTTTTGAGTAATAACCTAGATTTGTTTAAACAAGATGATAATGTAAAACCATTGGCCAAAGAGTTTTTAACTTTGCTAAACTTCAGCACTTTACCATTGTTATTGTTTTTAGCAGTGAAACAATTTAGCGATGGACTTTCTATAACCAGACCAGCAGCAGTTATTACTGTTATAGCTTTGGCTATTAATATTCTAATTAATTACGCGTTTATTTATGGAAACTGGGGAATGCCTGCTTTAGGTTTGGTAGGTGCTGGTTGGGCTACTATCATTGCGCGTGTTTTTATGTTTGTTACCATGCTTACTTATGTGCTTACTCATAAGCAATACAAACCTTATTTAATTAAAACCCAAGCTAAAATAAAAGCACAATATGTGGCCATTTTAAAAGTAGGTTTGCCTAGCGGTTTTCAATACTTTTTTGAAGTGGGAGCATTTGCTACCGCAGCTATTATTATTGGATGGATTGGTAAAAGCGAACAAGCAGCGCATACTTTAGCCATTAATTTAGCATCGTTAACTTACATGGTAGCTACTGGTATTTCGGCTGGAACAGGCATAGCTGTTGGTGATGCTTTTGGACGAAAAAATAGAACTGATATGGTTTTTGCTGGAAAATCAGGCATTATTTTAGGAGCAGCTTTTATGGCTTTTTGTGCCATCTTATTTACAGTTTTTAACCAATTTATTGTAGAAACCAGTGTGAATGATGTAGAAGTGCAACAAATTACGGCTGGATTACTTTTTATAGCTGCGATGTTCCAATTAAGCGATGGTGTGCAAGCGGTAAGTTTAGGTGCTTTGCGTGGTTTATCCGATACTAAAATACCAACAGTAATAACCATTATAGCTTATTGGGTTATTGGCATTCCTATTGGCTATTACATGGCATTTTCGTTAGATTTAGGTTTGTATGGCATTTGGTATGGGTTAAGTATTGGTTTAACTTTTTCGGCTGTTTTATTAAGCATTCGTTTTGTTAAAGAAGCTAAAACCATGAATTTAAACTAAACATGAGTACAAAAGTAAAAGTACATTTAGCCCTTTGGATAGTTACCATTATTTATGGTGCCACTTTTAGTATTGCCAAACAAGTAATGCCTTTATACATAAAGCCTTTTGCCTTTATTTTATTAAGGGTTTCGGTGGCAAGTGTGTTAATTTTTTTGTTCCATAAATCATTTATAAAAGAAAAAGTTAAAGATAAAACCGATTTACTAAAATTAGTGGTTTGTGCCATTTTTGGTGTGGCTGCTAATATGCTTTTGTTTTTTAAAGGTTTATCAATAACCACGCCCATCAATGGTTCGGTGTTAATGATGAATACACCCATTTTTGTAATAGTAATTTCGGTTTGGTGGAACAAAGAAAAAATTACTGTTCGCAAATTGATAGGTGTTTTATTGGCAAGTTTAGGAGCTATTATGCTAGTAGGAGGGCGCAAATTTCAGTTTGATTCTGATAGGGTTTTAGGCGATATTATGGTAGCTGCCAATGCTATTATTTATGCTTTTTATTTGGTGTATGCCAAACAGTTAATTCATAAATACCATCCACTTACAGTTACTTTGTATAGCTTTTTGTTTGGTACGTTATTGGTACTTCCTTTTGGTTTTAATGAGTTTACACAAATTGAATGGAGTACTTTTTCTGGTAAAATTTGGCTTTTTGTTGGCTTTATTACAGTTGGTTCTACTTTTTTAACCTATGTATTAAATGCTTATGCATTGCGCCATGCTAGCAGCAGTTTGGTTGGCACTTATATTTATTTACAACCAGTTTGCGCTACCATCATAGCTATTGTATTTGCAACCGATGAATTGAGTTTAGAAAAACTAATTTTTATGTTAATAGTATTTGCCGGAGTCTATTTAGCTAGTTTCAAAAAATCTGAAACAGCCAAGGCCAATTAATTTATTCTGTTTCTAATTTGTTTTCAGTATTTTCTGTTTCGGTTAAACTTTCTCCACTAAACTTGGTGTTTACTTCGCTTGCATTATAACCTTTATCTGTGAGCCATTTGGCAAAAATGGAAGTAAAACCATGTGTAACCAAAATATTTTCAGCACCGCTATTTTGAACTGCCGTGTTTAAACTAGGCCAATCTGCATGATCGCTTAATACAAAACCTCTATCAGCACTCATTCTCCGCCTAACTCCTCTTAAACCCATCCAACCGCTGGCCACAGCTAAACTATAAGGTTCCAATTTTTTTAACCAAGCACTTCCTTCCACTGATGGAGGAGCTATAACCAAAGCATTTTTTAAATCAGCTTTGTTTAACTCTGGTGTAATTCGTTTGTAATCAATTAATTGTATATTTGCTTCAATGTGAGCCTTATTCATTTCATCTACAGCTCCATGCACCAAAATAGGGCCTAAGCTAGGATTGATGTTTTGCATAATTCGTTGAGCTTTTCCAAGTGAATAAGCTAAAATTACCGAGCATTTTCCTTCGTTTATATTTTGTTGCCACCAACTATTTATTTCATCAAAAATTGCTTGTTGCGATTGCCATTTATAAACTGGTAATCCAAAGGTGGATTCAGTAATAAATGTATGGCATTTTACCGATTCGAAAGGTGCAGAAACACCATCATTTTCTAATTTATAATCGCCACTAGCTACCCAAACTTCGCCTTTGTATTCCACCTTAATTTGAGCAGAACCCAACACATGTCCAGCAGGATAAAACGTAAAATTGACACCATTTATATTAATGGTTTCGTTATAGTTTATGCCTGTAAAATTTTGTGGTCCTAAACGTTTTTGTAAAATAGGAATGCTTTGGTGGTGCGATAAATATTGTTGGCTTCCAAACCTAGCATGGTCGCTGTGTGCATGTGTTATCAATGCTTTGGGTACAGCGGTCCATGGGTCAATATATACATTGGCAATAGGAACAAACATGCCTTTATTGGTAAATTCAATCAGCATGTTTGTTATAATTAATTACTTGCTTGGTTTTGGTTAACTGTAGCTTCCGAATCATTTTTTATGCTTTCTTCAATGGCATTCCAAAGGTTAACGCGCGCTTGCAACGATTCTTTAACATAATTGGTAGCCTCAGCCCATTTTGTGGCATCGGTACCACATAAGTTTTCGGTCATTTGGTAAGCCAAATGCGAGTGGTGGCCACCATCTACCTCAATGTGACGTTCAATATAATATTGTAAAATATCGAGCTTATTTGGAAACTGTTTTTTTAGTTCGTTTATCAAACTTAAAAACATATCAGGTATTAAATCTTCTCTTCCAAATGTAAATACTGCTGATAGTACGGCAGGGTTTTGCGTAGCAATGGTTTTAAAAGTATTTTGTACAAAATAACTTGCACCATTACTTACATTGGCTAAAACCAAAGCATCGTTTACATGTGCGCCTTTGCTAATATTATTAATAAAATGGGTGATGGTATTTGTTTTACAATCAGCTTGTTGCATGGCTTGTAAATACAATTCAAAATGACTTATTCTATTACCTTTTTCATCTACATCACTTTCTTCGCCTAATACTATTTCATTAATTAAATACCTAGTATCAGCAGTACCTACAGGGTACCAAGGAGTTTGTACACAAGTTAAATGTTGTTGTAACGATTTTAATAACGACATGAAATCCCAAACTGCATAAATATGGTGCTCCATAAACACCTTTAAATGCTCCATAGTTTTTATGTTTTTGTATAAACTATGGTTTATCAGTTCTTGTCTTAGTGGTTCTATTTCGGCTTTTAGGTTGGTTAAATACGAATTTGTCATAATAATTTAAACGCAATTTTAGTTTATTGGTTTTAAAAGTAAATACGAAGAATTGTCAGTAAAAGTTCTTTTACCAAAATTTGATAAAGTAAAAAAATAGAAATATGGATGTTTTAAAAATAGCTAATAGCTTAATAATACTAGTTAGTACGTTCGTTTATCATATTAACTAAGTAGTTAATTTCTCTAACAATATTTGCTTTAAAACTTACAAAGTTGTAATCGTCAAAATTATCCATTTTTTCAAGTTCAAGCGCAAGTAAAGCCAATTCGCTAAAGCATACCGAAAGAGCAGTTCCCTTCATTTTGTGCGCATGAGATCTTATAGCAGATTTATCGTTTTTATTAATTAAATTATCTAAAGTTGGAATAAAATCAATTAAATATTCTTTAGTCATTAACATTAATTGGTCTATTAATTCTTCATCTTGATCTAAACGCTCTTTCAATTTTTCAAAATCAAAATGTTTATTTAATTCATTGGTTTCCATATTTTCTCGTTTTTTATAAACTCCATTGCTATAATCGAGCCACTTATTTATTGTATTAATAATTGTTTCGGTAACTACAGGTTTGCTTATGTAGTCGTCCATTCCTGCTCTTAGGCATCTTTCTTTTTCGCCAATTACTGTTCCAGCAGTTAAAGCCACTATTGGAACATGGCCTTCAGTTTCAAATTTTCGTATTTCAATAGCCGCTTTGTAGCCATTCATTTCGGGCATTTGTATATCCATAAAAATGATATCAGGTTTATGTTTTACAAACATGGATACAGCCTCTATTCCGTTTTGTGCTTCTTGAATAATGGCATTAGGTAAAATGTTTTTAAAAATGCTTTTGGTAAGCATCATATTTATTTGATTATCATCAGCTATGAGTATATTGATTTCATCCCTATTAATTTCTTGTTTTTTAGCTTTAGTAGGAGGAAGTTTAACTTTTTGTTCTTTGTTTTGAACTTGTAATAAGCAGTTGTAAAGTTGGTTTAGTTTTACAGGTTTAACCAATTTATGTTGAATAGATAATTCTTCGCAAATGGCGTTTAACTGTTCATCTTCGGTTGAATTATTTAGTAAAATAATAGGTAATTCATTGTCAGATAATTTTAGCTTATACCTAATGTTTTTAACGGTTTCAATGCCATCCAAATAAGGCATATTGTAATCCATTAAAATTACATCATAGCGGTTATTTTCATTAAGTTTTTCAAGGGCTTCAATGCCATTTTTTACGGTATCAATTTGTACATATCTTAACGAAAACATTTGTTGTAAAATAATTCTGTTATTGGCATTATCATCTACAATCAATACTTTGTTTATGTCTGTAAGTTTTTTCCAATCTAGGTTATTATTTCCTGATTTTGATTTTAGTAAAATATCAAAATAAAAAACGCTACCAATTCCTATTTCCGATTTAAGCTCTAACTTACTTCCCATTAGCGAAAGTAATTTGTTAGAAATAGTTAATCCCAAGCCTGTTCCACCAAACTTGCGCGATGTAGATGCATCCTCTTGCGAAAAGGCTTCAAAAATTTTGTATAAATTTTTACTATCAATACCTACACCTGTATCTCTTACCGAAAATCTAAAATGTGTTTCGCTATTAACTGTGGTACCTACAGCTTCTATTTTAAGTTCTATTTCGCCTTTTTCGGTAAATTTAATAGCATTGCCCAATAAGTTTACTAAAATCTGTCTAAGGCGTATAGAATCTGCTAAAATGAATTGCGGAACGCGTGGCGAAATTTTTAAAAGAATTTCTAAATTTTTTGCATGTGCTTGAAATTTAACAATATCCGTAACTTGGCTGCCTAGTTCAAATAAATCAATTTCCTCAACTGATAGTTCTAATTTTCCAGCTTCTATTTTCGAAAAATCAAGTATATCGTTTATAATTTCAAGTAAAGTATTGGCCGATTTAAAAACAGTATCCATGTATTGATGTTGCATGGAATCTAGCTTGGTTTTCATTAATAAGTCAATAAAGCCAATAACTCCATTTAAAGGGGTTCTTATTTCGTGGCTCATATTGGCTAAAAAATCCGACTTCGATTTACTTGCAGCTTCGGCTGTTTCTTTAGCTTGTTTTATAGCAATTTCCGATGTTTTTTGTTCGGTTACATCGTAAGTAATGCCAATAAGTTGTGTAGCAATATTATTGGCATCGTACTGAACTCTTGCATTGGTTTTTAAATACCTTTGTTCGCCATTTGGTATAGTAATTTTGTAAACTATATCTAAATCTTTATGGTTACTGTAGGTTTCAGTTACCGATTTTTTTAAATAAGCTAAATCTTCCGGTTCAATTCGGTTATTGAATAAATCTATTGGTTTCTCAAAATCATCTTTAGAGGCTTCAAATAGTTTATACATTACATCGTCAAGCAGAATTGATTTATCGGCTAGGTTAATTTCCCATACTCCAATTCCAGCTGATTTGGTAGCTAGTGCAAATCTATCGTTGGCATTTTTTATATCTAAATCAATTTTTTTATGTGCTGTAATATCTTGCAAATATCCATGCCATAATATACTGTTCTCTAGTCTTTCGGGGCTAGCTTCGCCTCTAACCCAAATAATTTTATCCTCGCTTATTTTAGCCCTAAAATCTAAGTTCCATTTTTCTAGATTTTCACCCGAAATACGTATAGATTCATAAACCATTTCTCGGTCTTCTTCTAGTATCATTTCAAAGGCTTCATGAGGATAAAAATTATAGTTTTCCATGCTCAAATCAAATAGTTTTAAAAACCTATTTGATGAATAAGGAAAGGCCATTTCGCCATTATCAAATTTTTGAAATTGGAATAAACCACCAGGAAGTTCATTACTTAATTTTTCTATAAGTTTACTAACCCTTTTATTTTCTAACTCTGTCGATTTTAAGTCGTTTATGTTTTGAAATGTTCCATAAACTTTTATACAAGTGCCTTCTTTGTACTCAGGTCTGCCCATTGCTCTAATCCATATTTTATTTCCATTGGCAGTTATAATTTCAAGTTCTTGGTCAAAGTTGGTTCCTTTTTTTATTGATTCTTCAATTAATTGCTTAATGCTTACTTTGTAATTATTTAATTGAAAAAATGGAGCAGTATTGTCTAAGCTGGGTTTAAATTCAGAGCCTACCTCGTAAATTAGTTTAGTAACTTCTGACCAAACCATAACATCATTTACTACATCGTATTCCCAACCACCTATTTTAGCTATTAAGCTACTTTGTTTTAAAAGTTTTTTTACATTAACCAAAGTTTCATGCTCGGCTTTTCTATGCGTTATATCTAAGTGTGAGCCATACATTAGCAAAGGTTGGCCATCATTTGTCCATGTAGAAACTTTACCTCTATCTAAAACCCAAACCCAATTACCATTTTTGTGCTTTAACCTCGATTCGTTTTCATAAAAAGCAGTTTTGCCTTCAAAATGACTATATATGGCTTCGTATGCCTTTGGTAAATCATCAGGATGAATAATATTTTCCCAGGTTTTTATACTAATGGGCATTAACTCTTGTTTGGTATAACCAAGTATTTCGAACCATTTTTCATTTAATTCTAGCTCGCCTGTTACTACATTCCAAACCCAAGTGCATACATTGGTTCCTTTTATTATTTCGCTGTAAGTAAAGTTTTGGTTTAGTAATTCTGCTTCTGTTTTAGGCTCTAAAAATTCGTTTAAAATTTTTGTTTCACTTATACCAACTAGGGTTTTTTGAGCTAATTTTTTACTTTTAAAAGGTATAATGGTAAGCACTATTTTATAACCTAAAAAATGGTTAATAGTTACATTTGATTGAGTAGTGGTAGAATCAAAAATCGTTTTTACAATATAGTTAAGTTCAGTATTATTGACCTCGTTGTTGTGGGTATTGTAACCAACGGTATTTAAAAATTTGGGGTTTAAGTAGTTGTTTTTAATATCTTGATTATCAATAAATAATAATCCGTTAAGACAGTTTGTTTCAATAAATTTATAAATATCAAAGTCGCTTTTTACCAATTGATACAGTTCAATTTCTAAAGAATTCATGCTAAAAAATCTATTCAGTGTTTTGTTATGATGCCGCCAAATGATTTTCGCAAATTTTTATTAAGGTATCTGCTTCAATTGGTTTTGTTAAAAAATCTGCCACTTCTTTGTGTTGTTTGGCTTTGTTTATATCGGCTACCGAAATAGATGAACTTACAACATAAATAGATATTTTATTTTTGCATTTATCTTTTATTTTTTCAAATTCATCTAAAAACTCCCATCCATCTAAAATGGGCATGTTAATATCCAACAAAATTAAATCGGGGAGAGGTTCATTATTTTCAATTAGTGTTTTAATTTTTTGTATTCCGTCTGAGCCATTAATATATGTTTTTACATCATTACATACATCTATTTTCTTAAGCGTTTTTTTTAGTAAAAACGTATAAATGTCATCGTCATCAATTATACAAATACTATTTAGTTTTGTCATGGCTTGTTCTTTTTGTTGATTTAAGCGGATAATGTTTGTATTATATTTTAACTACTTGTCAAAGTTATGTAAAATATTTTTAAAAACCGCCACTAAAATAGGTTATACGTCAATTAGTATTAAAAATTAATTCTTTTAAATAGATTTTTCGATAATTTTAATATAGAAATTTTTGTTTACTTCTAAAAAAAAAGTTGCAAAAAATGTGCAACTTTCTTTTTTTAAAATATAATATATTGTTTAATAGATATTTGAGTTGTTTCTATATCCAGTACTGTTAAAGTACCAATCGGCTTTTGTGTTTCCTCCTGATGCTGCCCACGTTGAAAAGAAATTATAGGCATTAATAATTTGAACTTTTTCTTTAGGGTAACTAAACGATTGTGGAGTACTTATGGCAAATGGTAAATTGTTTTTTGTTTTGTAATAAACGCCATTGCCAATATTTGTTGCATCACTTGATGTTCCAAAAATACTTGTGTTGGCCAAACTAGTTGGCATTTTTCCTGCTAAATGAATTTCAAAACCTCGGCCTTTTCCCGTTTCATTTACATAAATAAATGGATTGTATGAACCTACAGAAAATGTATTTAACGAAATTGGTGTATTAAGTTCAAAACTAATACTAATGGTATCTACATTTTGGTATTGGTCAGTGCTATTGGTATTAAATTGATTGTTAAACAATAACCTTGAGTTTTCAAAAAGAATAGCTACTGCTTTGCTTTGTCCAGTTTCTAAGGTAGCTCCTGTCATGTTTTTTACATTACTCCTTATAGTTGGAAACTCCACCCCAAATGCATTTTTATAAACTCCACCAGCTGCCCTTGGTTTAAATTTACCTTCTACCTTTACCACATTATTGCTTGCATTGGTAATTACATTGTATCTATAATTTACTACTAAATCATTCAAATCGTAATCACCTTTACTTGGCCATTGGTCTTCAAAGGCCACTGTAGCCATAACACTATATGACGGGTAGTAATTATTAAAGGCCTTGGTAGCATCGTTAGGATAATCTTCTAAATTATCAGCAATTCCGTCATTATCGCTGTCTTTGTATGAAGTTATAGGTAATACATTTGTTTTATCAATTGCTGTAACAGGATTTGCTTTAGCAAAAAATACTACATCGTTAAAGTCTTCATCGCTACTGCCACTAGTGCGGTTTAAATCTTCAAAGGCAAGTAAAAATCTATCTGTTGAGTTATCAAAGAATAAAACCGAATGTTCTTTTTTCGAAGCATTGCTTTCATTAGTATTTAAAGCTTTGTCAGAAAAATAAAGTGTTCCATTTTGAATACCCGAACTTCTATAACCATCTGCCGAAATTGCAAATCCAATAACAGTATCTGCCCCAAAACGACCAATTAATACTTTATCGCCACTTACTAAGTTACCGCCACTGCCAGCATACGAAGCATTTGGAAAAACCACAATCAATGAATCAATATCGTTTCTTGTTGCAGGTGGATTGTTTTTATTATAAACATAGTAAAATAAAGTATTTCTATAACCTGCACCTTCGTGAACAAAAGTTATCCAAACATCTGAAAGTGCATTAATTTTCAGGTTTCTTTCGGCTGTATTACTTAAATACGAAGGATTATGAATTGGAACTGGCATGTTTTCTGGCAATGAAGTATTTACATCTGATAAAAATGATGATGAAATTACATCACGCGGAGTTACCAAATAATTGGGTTTTCCATTAATTAAATCCCAAGTTCCTAATCGGTATGAAAAATCTGTTGCTTTACCTAATGCAACATTATTGCCAGTAAAATATTTACCTTGTGCAGTTCTTATTTTTAAAGGAGCACTTCCTCCCAAAGTAATACTTGTTGATGGAATAACTAAATCTAAAATTACATCGTTAGGGATGCCAATATAATCGGTATTTACCACTACTTGTTTCAAGTGGCTTGGTATTTCGGCTTTAACTGAAAATACACCAAAATTATCAGTTGAACCTGAAAACAACACATTGCCTTTTAAGTCCGATGCTGCATCCATAATATCAACCCTAACATTTTTTATAGGTTTGTCATCATTGGTTAGTAGTTGAATGCTGAAACCAATTTCGTTTGATGTTTTATACTCAAAATTACTTGGAACCACCAATTCGTTTATGTCTTTAATATCAGCAGGATTTACTGTTTCTACAGGATCTTTGGTAACTTTTTGACAAGAAAAAGTTACCAATCCAAGCATTACTATTAGTAGATTTTTTGTTTTCATTTTACTTAAGTTAAATACAAATCGCAATTGATTTGTATGTAATTGTTTGTTTATCAGGCTTTTTTGTTTGATTAGCTTTTTTGGTTATTCTATAATTTAAACTAAAAATTCAGTTTTTATCTTAAATCCAAAACTAACTTATAATCAACATGCAATGTAAGAAACTATTTATAAATAATTATAATGACAAGCATTAAAATTTATGATAAATTCTAATTTGTAAAAATATCGAAAGCACTATTGGCTTGTTCATGCAACATTTCTAGGCCATTTTTTACCTTAGCGCCATTATTGTGTGCTAGTTTTAAAAACTGAGTTTCGGTTGGTATATAAATTAAATCAAAACAGAAATGATTAATTGTAATTGCTTGGTAGTTAATGGGTGGCTTATTGTCAGTATGAGGAAACATGCCCAAAGGAGTGGTGTTTACAATTAACTGATGTGAGTTAATTAGTTGACTATCAATTGATTTGTAGTTAATTGATTTTGAGTTATTTGTGTTTTCTTGTGAAGTAGCTAAGGTAAATTCAATTCCAAGTTGATTACACACAAATTGAACAGCTTTGCTAGCTCCTCCAGTGCCTAAAATGAGGGCTTTACCATTAAAATTTGTGGGAATAAATTTTACTAACGAAGTCTTAAAACCAAAAGCATCAGTATTGTAACCAATTAGTTCTATTTTATCACTATTCCTATTTATTTTTATACAATTAACTGCACCAATTTGAGCAGCACTTTCGTGCAATTGTGTCAAAAAAGGAAGTACAGATTCTTTAAATGGAATGGTTACATTTAGTCCACTTAAAAGCTTATTTTTTTTAATTAAAAGTAGTAATTCATCAATGTTTTTTAGCTCAAAATTTTGGTAAACAAAAGGTAGGTTTTGTGCTTTAAATTTTTGAGTAAAATAATCCTTTGAAAAAGTATTTTTTAGGCTTCCGCCAATTAATCCAAATATTTTTTCGGGAGCTAACATGTTAATTTTTAGGTGGATTAATTACATTGCTAATAAACTTCAAAATTTCTTTACGGCCAATTTCTTTTACCGATGAAGTTTCAAAACACTCAGGTAAATGTGACCAATCAAGCAAAAGTGTTTCTTTAAATTTTTCAATATTGGCAGCCGATTCAATAGCTTTAATTTTATCCAATTTGGTAAATACAATTACAAATGGAACTTCCATTTGCCCTAACATATTTATGAATGAAATATCGCTGGTTTGTGGTGGTACGCGGCAATCAATTAATACAAAAACACATTGTAAATTTTCACGACTTTTTAAGTAATCAACCAATACTGTTTCCCATTGCGAGCGTAAGGTTTTACTACGTTTGGCATAACCATAGCCAGGTAAATCTACCAAGTGCCATTTACCATTTATAAGAAAAAAATTAATACTTACAGTTTTACCAGGAGTAGCCGATGTACGCGCTAAATCTTTGCGCTCCACTAGCATATTTATTAACGATGATTTTCCAACATTACTTCGGCCAATAAAGGCAAACTCAGGTAAGTTGCCTTTTGGGCAGCCTGCAAGGTTTGAGGCAGCCATTTTAAATTCAGCAGATTTTATTTCCATTTGCCTGCAAAAGTGCAATTAATTATTGAGGTAAAAAATAGAGTTGTTTAAAGTTATATACTTAAATCTAAAACAGTGAATTTAGAACATAAAAAAAGCCAACTTTTAAGGGTTGGCTTTTTGTTTTAAATATGTGTGAATATTAGTATCTACGAGGTCCTCTGTCGTTACTTCTTCCACCAAAACCACGGTTTCCGCCAGCACCTTCAGCTTTAGGACGAGCTTCAGTTACATTTAATACTTTGTTTACATGTTCTGATTGGTGAAGTTTTTCAATAGCCTGATTAGCTTCAGCATCATTGGGCATTTCCACAAAACCAAAACCACGAGAGCGGCCTGTTTCACGGTCTAAAATAACTTTAGCTGACGATACTTCACCAAAGCCTTCGAATAATTGTTGCAGTTGTTCACTTGAAACACTGTAATTTAAATTTGCAACGTAAATGTTCATTTAATTATAAAATTTTATTGTTAGTTTTTTAAGCCTTTTGGCTTTTAATTATTACAAGGGTACAAAATAATATTTGTATTTTTTTCAAGTCCTAAAAAATATTTTTTCGATAAGTTTATTGTTAAGTATTTATTTAGCTTTTTTGGCTAATTAGGGTAAATATTATTTTTTTATTAATGGATTATAATGTCATAAACTTTTGTTTACCAAAATAATTCGCTTACTTTTGTTTATTCAGATGTTATAAACATTATTTAACTTTAAAAATATGGCAATATTTAATAGCGATAAAAAACAAACATTTAACCCCCAAGAAATTAATATTATCAATGCTGGAACCAGCATTGTTGGCGATATTTCATCGGAAGGCGATTTAAGAATAGATGGTTCTGTAAAAGGAAATATTACGGTTAAAACCAAGTTGGTTTTAGGCGCAAGTAGTAAAGTTGATGGAAATGTAAAAGCAGCCAATTGCGATGTGCAAGGAACTGTTAATGGCAATATTTTTATTGACGATTTGCTATCGGTTAAAGCTACAGCCAAGGTTGTTGGCGATATTACATCACAAAAATTGGTTATTGAAAGCGGTGCAGAGTTTAATGGCAAAAGCCAAATGGGCATCAGCAAATCATCAAACGGAGCTCAAAAACCGTCAACCCCTAGTGCTAGCAAAGGCGAATAATTTTTTATTTTAAACATAACTAAAAGACGTATTTTGGTACGTCTTTTTTTTTGAAACTATTTATGCAACTTTTTTACTTTCCTAATTTATTAAACGATGCAATAATTGACCTTCCCGAAGATGAATCAAAACATTGTGTAAGGGTGCTTCGCAAAAAAATTGGTAATGAAATTTATTTAATTGATGGCAAAGGTCATCAGGCTATTAGTAAAATTATTGACGATAATCCCAAAAAATGTAAGCTTCAAATTGTTGATATACAAGTTTTTGAAAATAAGTCGGTTGGCTTACACATAGCTATAGCACCGACCAAAAATTTTGATAGGATGGATTGGATGCTTGAAAAATGTACTGAAATTGGAGTTAAAGAAATTACTTTTATTGAAACTGAAAATTCGGAACGAAACAAAGTGAATATTGAACGTTGCGAAAAAATTTTAGTTCAAGCCATTAAGCAAAGCAAACAATATTGGCTTCCCAAACTCAATAATATAATTACATTTAAGCAGTTTTTGAGTAACGATTATTTGAAAAATTACAACTGTTTAATGGCTTGGTGCAATGAACATACTATGATGCTGAATGAGGCAATTGATAACCAAAAACCAACTTTAGTTTTGATTGGTCCAGAAGGTGATTTTACAGAGCATGAAGCTCAATTGGCTTTAACAAAAAATTTTAAAACCATATCTTTAGGAAATAATATTTTACGTACCGAAACTGCTGCCATTTACGCCACAGCTGTAGTTAATAATACATTGCAAAAATGAAATATTTAATAGCAGTATTTTTTAGTTTGTTGTTATTTAAAACCCAAGCGCAGCAAGCCGATACTAGTGCTTTTTATAACAAGAAATATAGTATAAAAAGTTATATTATTCCAGCTGTATTTATTGCTTATGGTTTATCAAGTTTTGATAATAATGGTTTTCCAAGTAGTAAAGCAGTTAGGGATTTTAGAAACGAAAATTTTGCCAGTTTCAATACTTCGGTAGACGATTATTTAGTATTTGCTCCTGGTTTAATAATGCTTGGTTTAGATGCATTTAAAGTAAAAAGTAGTAGTAATTTTGCCAATCAATCTGTCATTACTGCTAAAAGTGTTATACTTAGCTTAGGAGTGGTAAATATTTTAAAATACAGCACCCAAGTAATGCGCCCTGATAACACCACAGAAAACTCATTTCCAAGCGGACACACCGCTTTTGCATTTACCTTGGCAGAAGTTTTGCACCAAGAATTTAAAGACAAACCTTTGGTTTATATTTCAGGTTATACCATTGCTACAGCAGCTGGTGCCATGCGCATTTTAAACAACCGCCATTGGTTTACTGATGTAATGGTGGGCGCAGGAATTGGAATGGCTGCTACCAAATTGGTTTACGCCACACACCAATATAAATGGAAAATGAATAAAGGCGGTTTTTTACCAATTATTGGCAGCAACCAAGCCGGATTTATTTATCAATTTTAAGGTTTTTTTATGTCATGGTGAGCTTGTCGAACCATATTTCCCACAGATTTCGCTAATTCTCACAGAAATTCCCAAAACAACTGACGTCATTCCGTAGGAATCTACTTTGATTAGAATACACTGTTAATTAAACCTTTTCGTTTAACTTGTAATTAAAAAAAATACTTAAAGATTATGAATAATAAATTTTGTCTTATAATGATTCTAGTTGTTCTTTCTAATATTGTATTTGGACAGAAAACTAAACTCATTTTCGTCAAAAGTTTGAAAGTAAATTATTCCAAAAATCCAATTGATTCAAATAAACCTTTTTCGTTCAAACTTATAAAAAACAAAAAGTGTATTTTGAAGAATAATCGTGCGGATACATTACATCATTTTAGTTTTGACCTTGATACTTTAACTGCTATTAGTTTTGAGTTTTGTTCAGATACTATTTTGATTCCAAACGCATGCAAGTATTTTGGAGATAGTGTTTTTGGTGCGATAAATTTAACTCCTAACCATAATACAAATTGTATTCTATTAGAGTATATAAGTTGTTTAGATCCAAGTGAAACCTATCAGTCAATAATTCCAAATGATAAAGAGTTTAATAATACAAATTGTGATGAATACAAATATTTTTTAACAGACTTTACTAAACAGAATATTAATTATGTAAAGGATTTAAAAAGTTATGTAAAACTTAATTAGACTAATAAAAAAAGCGATGTGTCCTTTTCGAAAACATCGCTTTTATTTTAACTATTTAATTGTTATTCCTGCAATTTTTACACATCCATTTCATTCAAAAACAATACACTATTTTCAATATCATCATGTAAAAATCTATCCTTGGTTACAAACGGAACTTTTTGGCGGTAAGCAGCTATATAAGTTTCAATTTTTGAAGCACTTTTTAACGGACGTCTGAACTCTAAAGCTTGGCTTGCATTCAATAGTTCAATAGCCACAATACGCTCTAAATTTTTAACTACACGTAAGCATTTTGTTGCAGCATTCGCGCCCATACTTACATGGTCTTCTTGTCCGTTACTACTTACAATTGAATCAACCGAAGCAGGCGTACATAATTGCTTATTTTGACTAACAATACTTGCAGCCGTGTATTGCGGAATCATAAAGCCTGAATTTAAACCTGGATTGCTTACCAAAAATGCTGGCAAATTTCTTTGTCCTGAAATTAATTGATAAGTTCTGCGTTCAGAAATACTGCCTAATTCAGCCAAAGCAATGGCTAAAAAATCTAAATGTATGGCTAATGTTTGTCCATGAAAATTACCACCTGAAAGTATCAAATCTTCATCAGCAAATACATTTGGATTATCGGTTACTGAATTTATTTCGGTTGTAAAAATTTTATTGATGTGTTCAATGGCGTCTTTGCTTGCTCCATGAACTTGCGGAATACATCTAAATGCATACTGATCTTGTACTTGAACCTTTGGTTGTTTTGCAATTTCTGAGTCGGCTAAATTGGTCAATATGTTTTTGGCTGTATTTATTTGTCCTTTGTGAGGACGAACATCATGCAATAGATGATGGAAAGGCTCCAATCTACAATCGAAAGCATCGATAGAAATACTTGCTATAAAATCGATTTTGGTTAAAAGTTGGTTGGCTTTTATCAAACAATAAACGCCATAAGCACTCATAAATTGAGTTCCATTGATTAAGGCTAAACCTTCTTTCGATTTAAGTTTTATTGGACTTAAATTATGTTCTTCCAAAATTGACTTCGAACTTCGAACTTCGAACTCCGAACTTCCCTTAACATAAACATTTCCTTCGCCAATAAGCGGTAAACTTAAATGAGCTAAAGGAGCTAAATCGCCACTGGCGCCTAAAGAACCTAATTCAAAAATTACCGGTAAAATATTGTTGTTAAAGAAATAAATCAATCTTTCAACAGTTTCTAACTGTGCTGCCGAGTGTCCGTAAGCCAATGATTGCACTTTTAACAACAACATAATTTTGATGATTTCATGAGGCACTAAATCGCCAGTTCCGCAAGCATGACTTAGTAATAAATTCTCTTGTAAATGTACTAAGTTTTCGTTGCTAATTTTGGTACTGTGCAATGAACCAAAACCTGTATTGATGCCATAAATAGGCTTTTCGTTATTGGCTAATTTTTCATCTAAATAAGTTCTACATTTTACGATGCGAGCTTTAGCATCATCGCTTAATTTTATTTGCTTGTTGTTTGCAATAATATCTTGAATTTCTTCTATGCTTATTTGGGTGCTTATTTCGTACATTTTTTAGTTCTTAGTTTTTAGTTCTTAGTACTTAGTTTTTATGTTTGGTCGCCAATTTCTGGTCGCTGAGCTTGTCGAAGTGCTCGTTTCGTTCGATAGCTATCGGACAAGCTCAACGGCCGATATTTTATAATCTTTTAATTTTTCAATTTTGTAATCTTTCTATTATCTCCTCTATGCTCAACTCTTCCTGAAAACCAGTTTCTAAATTTTTTAGTTTTAGATTTTCGTTTTCGGTATAAATAATGGCATAAGGAATTTTTTTGCTGCTGGCATATTTAATAGGCTTTTCCAAAGGTTTTTTAATGTTTATTTTTTCGGTATAAACCTCTGATGCAATGCCTTCATTTCTTAGTTTACTTAACAATTGTAACACTGGAGCAAGCTCAATATTTTCGATAGAATTACTTGCACAAATTAATACTTTGCTACTTCCTTGTGATAATGTTTCAGGAAACAATTTCAATTCTTCCAATACATCATAAATTCTATCTAACCCAAACGAAATTCCAACGCCCGAAACACCATCTAAACCAAAAATTCCTGTCAGGTTATCATATCTTCCACCACCACCAATGCTGCTTCTTAACGAACCTTCAATAGCTGCCACTTCAAATATGCAACCTGTGTAGTAAGAAAGGCCACGTGCTAGTGAGAAATCAGTTTTTAAGTTGGTTGATGTGTTGATGTTTTTGAAAATGAATTCCAATTCTTCAATTCCTTTTTGTAAAATTTGAGATAGTTTGTATTCAGAACCATTTTTCAGGAAATTCAACTTAGATAAAGATTGGTTCTCTTTTTTTGCATTATCTAAATAATCAATTCTATCTGTTTGAATCATTATAATATCAAACAGCTTATCAATTTCAATATCTGTAAATCCAAGTTCGGTTAATTCTTTGCTTACCCCTTCTTTGCCAATTTTATCTAGTTTATCAATTGCTACAGCAATTGTGTTCAAGTGTTCAATTCCTTTAACGACTTCTGCTATTCCCGCTAAAACTTTTCTATTATTTATCTTAATTTCAACATCAATACCTAATTCTTTAAAAACTTCTTGATAAATGTTTATCAAATCTAATTCATGCAATAAACTGTCGCTACCTACCACATCAGCATCGCATTGCCAAAACTCACGGTAACGGCCTTTTTGAGGTCTATCTGCTCGCCAAACAGGTTGCATTTGATAACGTTTAAACGGAAAAGTAATGTCGTTTCTATTCATTACCACATAGCGCGCAAAAGGAACTGTTAAATCATAGCGTAATCCCTTTTCTGAAATTAATTTAGTTGATAGTTGATAGTTGTTAGTTGATAGAATTTCGGGAGTTAGTTCCTTTAAATATTCTCCACTATTCAATACTTTAAAAAGCAATTTATCACCTTCATCGCCATACTTTCCAGTAAGCGTACTTAGGTTTTCCATGGTAGGCGTTTCTATTGGCATAAAGCCATATTTTATAAAAACTTTTTCAATGGTGTTTAAAATATATTTTCGTTTAGCTACTTCTTGTGGCCCAAAATCGCGGGTGCCTTTAGGAATGCTTGGTTTTTCTTTTGCCATAATTTAAGGCTGCAAAGTAATACCACAAAGTGCATGTTTGCAAACTTTGCTTTAAACGAATGAAATGATAATTTTTATCTTAAAAACGAAATAAATTTACCCGTATTTAATTGATAGTCAATGTTTTATATAATATATTGTTTATCAGTATTTTATACTAGGCTAAAATCTTTAACTTTTGCTTATGGATAATTATTTCCATTGGGGTATTTCCTTTTATTTCCCCATCAATATTAACCAAACCAGTGTGTTGCGTTTCTATTTTAATATAATTGGTTTGAATATATTTTAAAATGGGTGCTTCTAAATGTTTGCCGCTAAATACTTTTGGAAATAAATTTAATAACTTAAATCTAGATGTTTTTTCTACCATTAAAAAGTCAATCAAACCATCGTTTAGTTTGGCTAATGGTGCCATTTTCATGGCCTTGCCTGTATAACGTGTGTTACATGCCAATAAAAAACAAAAATCGCTATCAACAATTTGGTTATTAACTGTAACTTTGGCTTTAATAGTAGGATTTTTTACAATATTGAGCAGCGAAGCAATATTATATCTAGCCGATTTGAACAAGCGCATTTTTTCGGCCGAAAGGTTAATATCGGCCACTAAACCACAACCAATAATATTAAACGACCAAATGCTGCCTTGGTGGTTTTTTACTTCGGCTAAATCAATTAAAGTTTCGCTTCCATTTAGCAGTAAATTTATGGCTTGAGTTGTGGTTAAACAATTTAAATCGTAAGTAAAAGCATTACCAGTTCCGCTTGGAAATAATACATAAGGAACTTGTAACCATGCAGGATTATTGGCAGCTGCATTTACTACTTCGTGCATGCTTCCATCGCCACCAATTACTGCTATTTTAGCAATTTCGTTTACAGAAAAAAGTTGGGTAAATTCACTTAAGTGACCAGCATATTTGCTAACAAACTCAATGGTTTTATAACCTTTATTTTTAGCTTCTTTTACAGCAATTTGAGCAGTTTTTAAACCGTTTCCATTACCCGAAAAAGGATTGATTAAAAATAAGATGCTTTTATTTTGTTCCATAAAACAATGATGCAATTATTTTATGAAAAATAAAACGAAGCGTTTATTTATTTACCAAATGGAACTTGAAATCTGAAACCACCTTCAAGCATAAAAGTGTAAGAAAAGAAAGTATGAGAGGCATTTCCTTGTCCATCGTTACCAATTTCGGTTCTTATATAATCGGCATAAGCATATTGAAACGATGGTTGAATAAATAAATATTTTAAAAAGTTTGCTCTTGCAGCTATACTGCCACCAATAACATATCCATGAATTTTAAACGCACCTCCATTATGGCTACCTAAAATGGTTGAAATACTATATGATACCAATGGTCCAGCACCAATTTTGCCTAACATATCAATATCTACATATTTGTTTTTGTACAAAGGATAAGTTTTTACCAAATTTAGCATTAAGTAATTATTGCCATTGGTGTGTTGCAAATGAATAAAATTAGGATCAACAAAAGTATCTTTATCAATTTGATTACCTCTAATTTGACCTTTTAAATGAAAAGTAGCGTTATCGTTAACCACATATTTTAAGTGGTCCCAACTTAATTCAATACCTAAATGACGTTTGTTATTAAACAAATAACCAATATGTAAATTATATTGTGGAATTGTTAAATCTTTTGCTAAAAAGTTTTGTAATCCATCAGTAAACTCAGGTTTGTCATGAGCTGCGGCATTTACCATTACAAAATCGTAATTATCGGTAGTGGTATTTTTAAAATGAATATCGCTGTTTGAATACGATTCTCTGTTATAACCCCAGCTAATATAAATGGTTCCTTTTTTTGTTCCTATTGATTGATTTTGAGCACTTATGTTAAAGCTTAAAACTAAAAAAAATAATGTTATTGAATAATATAATTTGTTCATTTATGCTAAAAAAATTAAGCGGCAAAATTATGTTAATTTGTTATTTTCTAAAATGTAACTATAAAACTATAGTCATATTTTAGGCTGCAAAAATTCACAAAAAAAACAGCTAATAATGATATTAGCTGTTTCAATAAAGTTAGTTTTTCGTTTAATTATTTTTTGTTTAATGAAACTATCCACTCAGCAATTTTTAAAGCTTCGTCTTTAGGAACATTAGGTAAACCAATCATTGGCGATGGATAATCAGGCCAGTTGCTAGGTTTTGGTTTGTAAATTAGTTCTACAATTTCTTTGGCAGTGTAGTTACGTTTTGCTACTTCTTTGTATGGAGGTCCTACAATTTTGTCATTAGCATCATGACAACTTAAACAAGTGTTTTTGTTAAGCAACTCATTAATATCTGCCGGAACTTGAATCATATCAGAACTAGCGGTGGCCTCGCTAGTAGTTGGTGCCGTGCTTGGCTGTTCTGTAGTAGTGCTTTGTGTATTGCTTGAAGAACTGTTTTCGTTACTTCCAGATGAACATGCTCCAACAAAAATGGCTGCAAATGCTAGTATTATCGTTATTTTTTTCATTTGTATTAATTTTAATTACCCCACAAATATATTTTATAAAATATGACTGAAATATGATATTTGGCAAGTAAATGTACAACATAATTCACAGCTTAAACCTTTGTCCATTGCTTAGTTTCAAAGTTATATTGTTTAATAACTTTAGCTGGGTTTCCTACTGCAATAGAAAAAGGAGGAATGCTTTTGGTTACTACAGCTCCAGCAGCTATTACTGAGTGTTTACCTATAGTTACACCAGCAGTTAATACAGCATTAGCACCAATCCAACAATCGTCTTCTACGGTTATTAAAGCAGTGGTAGTTGGTTGTTTACAAATAGGAATGTTAATATCTTCATATCCGTGGTTTAATCCACTAGTAACTATGTTTTGCGCAAATATTACATTATTGCCAATGGTTACAGGGCCTATTACCACATTGCTCATTCCAATGCGCACACCATTACCAATTTTTACTGCTCCTACACCATTATTAATGGTACTAAAATCTTCAATAGTAGAGTTATCGCCAAGTTCAAATGGATTAAACGGCAATACATCAACACGAGTTCTTCGCCTAATGGTAGCGCCTTTTCCTTTTTTATGAATAAAAGGATTTACAAACCATTTTACCCAAGTACGAGGCCTTGCTTGACCTATAGGAATTAAAGTCCAATGTACAAATTTTTTTAAATTTGGATTACTTTTTA
Source organism: uncultured Bifidobacterium sp. (assembly GCA_964529175.1). Lineage (GTDB taxonomy): Bacteria > Bacteroidota > Bacteroidia > UKL13-3 > UKL13-3 > JAAFJM01. Next base: position 42,921 of record CAZGVO010000003.1, on the reverse strand, counting down.
TGGTATCAACTATCGACATTTTTTATAGGGTATTAAAGGTTAATATGTATAATTAAAGTTTATTGGTAGATAACATGGCTTTGTAAATTTCAGCTACGCTATTTTCCCAAGTATGCGAACGTGCATATTTAATTCGTTCTTGTTGTTTTTCTGTTGAATTTTCAGCTAAAGCTTTTTCAATTAATATAATGTAATCTTCTTTGGTTTTCCCTAAATAGGTGTAATCTTTAAATATACTCATAGCCTTGGTTTCTGTAGCAACTGTAGGTTTTCCCATGGCTAAATATTCATCAATTTTTCTTGGATAATTACCAATGGTTACCTCATTTAAAATTTGTGGGTTAATGGCTACATCAAACTTGGCCAAATAAGCAGGTAGTTCGGTTGTATCTTTTAACCCAAGAAAATGAACATTTGTTAATTGATGTAATTTTGATTGTTTAAAAGCATCATCTTCCGGACCAATTAAAACTACACTCCATTCTGGTTTTGTATTGGCTATATGTTCAATTAAATCAAGGTCTAAGCGTAGTTTATATAAAGCTCCAATATAGCCAATAATTGGACCTTTAATATGTTCAATGTCTTTAGGTGTATATGTTATTTTTTCTAAATCAAATGCTTCAGTTTCGCATCCTTGGCCCACATAATAACTTTTAGGATTATGTTGTTTTGCAATGTCGGCCAGATAAGTTGAGTTAGCTGTAATAACATCACTTTTGGCTACTAATTCAGGTTCTAAAATATGGCCATGCTTATACCAGTAAGGAACGCTCATCATATTATCGCGAGTATAATACATACTTAAAGCTGGTTTAAGCATTTCTTGTAGATGATAACTTCTAAACATATCGCTATCATTAAATAATATATAGTTTTTAAAATTGAGTGCTTCCGCGGCTTTTTTTATTTCAGAAGCAAACCTCCAATTGTTAATTTTATTGACGATTTTGAACAAAAAAGTACTTGGAAGCCAGTTAATACTTTCTAAAACACAGCTAGGATAAAGTTGCCAAGTTGAATTATTTATTTGCAATAAATTTTCTTTTTTGTTGGTTAAAATATCAATCCTTTTTGCAATTAAAGGGTTGTTTGATTCACGTTTTATACTAATTCTATCTAGTGGATAATTAACGTATAAAACCCTATTGTGTTTGGCAAATTCAATAGCAATATTCTTACAATTACTACCAATTTCTCCATCCCAAGGTTGTAAACCAACTACTATAATGTCTCTATCTTTAACTATCGTCATAGGGGTATTTTATTTGGTACAAGTTTAAAAATCAAATTGGAAAATAAAATATAATTTAATCAACGTTTTAAAAAAATAGACATAGCGACATTTTATGTAAATAACTGTAAATTATTTATAGGCATTAATAAGTTTACTTTGAACCAAGTAATTTTTATAAAATATTAAATCAGCAAACTGATGGGAAAGTTAATTAAGTTTTTGGGTGTAATTCTGTTCTTTGCATTGCAACATGATGTTGCTGCGCAGCAAGGAAACGATAGCATTATTGATCCTAAAATGAATATTGAAGAGTATTTACCACCTTTGGATTCATTGTTTATTATTGGATTAAAAAACAATCCTTTACAGAGATTAGAGCAAGCTCAGGCTAATTCTTATTACTGGAATATGCATTATGTAAAAAGAATCTGGACTCAAGGTATTGGTGTTTTTTATAATTACTCATGGGGTAATTTACCATTTTTCTCGGGTCCATTAACTAGCCAAGGCCAGAACGTTACTTTATTAGAAGGTTATAGGGTAGGTATAGATATCAGGTTGAATTTATTTGATTACTTGGGTTATAAAGGTAGAGTAGGGCAAGCTCGCGAAGCTTGGGAAGTTGCTAAGCATAAAAAAGATGTAGAAGCATTTAACTTCAAGAAAGACGTTGCCGATTATTATACTAATTTGGTGGGTGCGCAACGTATTTTTACCGCACGTAACGAGGATTTATTTGTTCAGCAAGTAGCCTGTGCTGTGGCTGAAAAAGAATACAAAGAAGGTGTAATTAAAATTGCAGAGTATGCGCGTCAAAAGAACGTTTTGGCTATTGCTGTTGCTGCACAAGAGGATGCGCGAAGATTATACACCAACTATTATGAAAGACTTCAAGTAATTTTAGGAGTAAAGTTAAATACTTTAAAACGTAAATAAATACTAGATTAAGAGCTAATAACAAAATTTAAAATATGAATTTTTCACAGTTTACACGAATAATAGGGAAAAAATTAAAATGGTTAATTTTATTTCCTTCACTAATAGCAGTGTTAGTTTACTTCTTTACTGCTAAATTGCCTAAAGAATATGTTTCGGGCGCTAGTGTTTATACTGGTATTGCATCAGGTTTTAACTTAGCAAATACAGGCGAAGGTGCAGGATCAACTTTCGATTACTTTGCTATTAACAATGCGTTTGATAACTTAATGGTTACCATACGTTCACGCCAAACTTTAGAAGAAGTGGCAGTGAAATTATTGGCCAAGCATTTAATGTTACAAGAGCCTGAACTTTCAACAATGGGAGCTGAAGGTTTTGATGTTTTAGCTAAACAAATTCCTCATGACGAAAGAAATGCATTAATTGGTAAAAACGAAGCTGAAACAGCTGAAAAAATAATGAAAGAACTTCATTCAAGTGGAGATAATATCATTGCTCAGTTAATCAATAATAATAAAGGTTTTTATAGCATTGAAGTTATAAATGCTAACTTAACTGTAGAAAGAAAACAAGCATCCGATTTCGTTGATTTATCATTCAAATCAAACGATCCTGGTGTTGCAGTATGGACTGTTAAATTTTTATCTGAAACCTTTATTTCTAAGTTTAAATACTTAAAAGGTTCTGAAACTATCAATGTTGTTAAATGGTTTGAAGCTCGTTTAAAAGAAGCAGCTGCTGATTTGAATAACTCTGAAAACAAATTAAAAGACTTTGGGGTAAGAAATAAAATTATTAATTACAATGAGCAAACCAAATTTTTAGCGGAAGAAAAAGAAACCAATGAAACTGATTACTATAAAGAGTTATCAAACTATGAAGCTAGTAAAAAAGCCATTGCTCGTTTAGAAGATAAATTAGAAAGCAGAGAAATTTTATTAAAAAATAATGCACAGTTAAATAAATTACGCAAGCAATTAGGTGAGGCTAATGAACAATTAGAAAGAGCTAAAATATATGGTAATCCTACTAATGCTGTGGCTGCTTTGGTTAATAAAGTTAACTCATTGAAAAAAGAAATTCAATTGTATGTTTTAGCATCTTATAGTTTAAATACTACTATTGAGTCAGTACCACAAGATAATATGTTGAACAAATGGTTAAACGAAACTTTGGCTGCTGATGAGTCAGAAGCCCGTTTAAAAGTTCACGTTGATAGAAGAAAAGAGTTTGACCGTCAATATACTGAATTTTCTCCTTTGGGTATGCAAATGAGCCGCTTAGAGCGCGAAATTGATGTAGCTGAAAAACAATATTTAGAAATTTTACATGGTTTACATTTAGCTAAATTACGCCAACAAAATATTGAAATGAGTAATAGTTTGCAAGTAATGGATTCACCTTCATTCCCCACTAAGCCATTACCAAGCAGAAGATTATTATTAATTATAGTTTCTTTCTTAGCAGGCTTCTTCTTATTACTAACCTATTTTGTGGCTCGTGAGTTATTAGATTCATCAATAAAAGATACAGCAAAAGCAGAAGAATTAACAGGTTTAAAATTATTTAGTGCTTTACCTATAACTAATGATGGTGATTTAAGCAGCGCGAGATTAGAAAATACCTTATTAGATTATGCTGTTTCTAATCTAAAAATTGAGCTAGAAAATAGTCCAGAATCATTGAATAACTATTTAATTACCATAATTAGTAATAGAGAGCAAGAAGGTAAAACTTATGCTGCTAATAAGCTGGCCGAAAAATTATATAGTTTAGATTACTCTGTATTGTTTATAACTAATGACGAAAGAGTGGATGATGTGGAAACTGAAGACAGAAGGTTTAGAGCCATTAGATATGATGTAACTAGTAAATTATTCAGTGCTAAGTCAGAGCAAAGTTTATTACCTGAGTTTTCAAGAGTAAATAAAGAAGCTTACAACTTTATTATTTTAGAGGTTCCAGCTATAAGTGTTAATGCGATCCCAAATCAATTAATTAAGAGTTCTAAATTATCATTATTAATGCTTGATAGTAGAAGAGCTTGGGCTAGTTCAGATAACTACATGTTAAATTTATTTCAAAAGGCAACCAATAACTCTAATAAAATTATGCTTTGGTTAAACTATGTAGCACCTGAAAACTTAGTAAGTATTGTTGGTGAAGCTCCTCGTAAAAATGTTGGTAACGTTAAAAGTGCTTTAGTTAAGGCATAATGTATATTATTAAAATAGCAAATGAAAGGTTTAGTAAGTTTACTTAAAAGTAAAAGTTTTATATCGTTGCTTGGCAATGGTATAAGTGCTTTACTTGGCCTGATTTCATTTGCTATTTTAGCTCGTTTTACCAATAAACAAGAGTTTGGTATTTGGATATTATTCTTAACTGCTTATGGTATTTTTGATACCTTAAGAACAGGGATGGTTTTAAATGCTCTTATTCGCAATTATACTCAATCAAAAACCGATTTAGAGAGGCAAGAGGTAATAGGTTCTTCGTGGAATTTATCAATTTATGTAAATGTGATTTACACGCTTGCAATGCTGTTTTTACTTGGTGTATTTTATCTATTTAATATCTTACCTGAATACCAATTTTACTTTATTTGGTTTGTATTAATTTCATTATTTTCTTTGCCATTTAATTTTGCCACCTGGTATTTAAATGCTCAAATGAAAATTCTTGAAATGAGTTTGAGTAGAATATATAACCAGCTTATTTTCGTAATTTTAGTTGTTGTCTTTTTAAACTATTTACCACAAAGTAGAATAATATTAATTTTATTAGCCTATACCTTAGCCCAATTAGTTACTACAGTTATATGTTATTTTAAAGGTTGGACAGGTTTAGAATACTATTCTCTTAAAACAAAAGATGGTTTAAAAAAATTATTTCACTTTGGTAAATTTAGCATGGGAACCCTAGTAGGTTCTAATCTTTTAAAAGGTTCTGATTCGTTTTTAATAGGTAAGTTTTTAGGAACTGGTGGAGTTGCTACTTATAATGTCCCCTCGCGTGTAGTTGATGTTTTTGATTTGGTTATTAGAAGTTTTGCAATTACCAATATGCCTACACTTTCGGCTATTTATGCAAGTGGAAATAACAAACTTTTGAAAAAGGAATTTGAACGTAAAACTGGTTTTTTATTCATATTATTATTTCCCGCTTCAATTATAAGTTTTGTTTTTGCTGAAGAGTTAGTAATCATTTTGGCAGGTGAACAATACAGAGATGCGGCTATTTTATTAAAATTATTTTCGATTTATACAGCGCTTACTCCAATTGATAAATTAAGTGGGGTAATGTTAGATATTATAAATAAACCAGATTTAAACTTTATAAAAGTAATTCTTATGTTATCAGTAAATGTGGTAGGAGATGTATTTTGTTTATATGTCTTCGGAACTTTAGAATCTGTAGCCATAGTTAGTACTTTTACTTTTGCTACAGGAGTTATTTATGGTATTTACCTTCTTAATAAACATATTGACGTAAGCTTTTTAAATATATTTAAACTAGGTATGCAAGAATTTGTATTTAAATACCAAACGTTAACACATAAAAATATACAAAAATGAGGCCTCAAACTAATACTTTAAATGCAAATGTGGCCAACTATAGCATTGGTTTAATACTTTTGGTAGTTGGTGCTTTATTGGCCATGTTGTTATCAACTGGCGATTCAACTATTGGTGCAATTGCAATTTCAATTCCTTTCATATTTGGGTTTATAATTATTGTTTTTATTAATCCATATTATGGTATTTTAGCATACCTTAATTATAGTTTCTTTTCAAATGGTTTGGCTCGTTATATACCAAACATTCAGTTAGGTTTGGGTATTGACTTTATTTTGTTTTTAACTACTCTTTCTATGCTTATCAATATTAAGTGGGAAAGCTTGGCCAAGTTAAAACAAGGAGTTTTTTTTGTTACCTTAATATGGTTTATTTACACTGTATTCCTAGTAGTAAATCCCGAGTTAGGTAAAATTCAATCTTTAATTTATGGTATTCGCGGTATTTCATTATATTCTATTCAGGTTATACCTTTAGTTTTACTTTATTTAGATAGTAAAAAAGACTTTAATAACTTCTTGAAAATTCTAATAATTTGGTCTATTATAAGTACGCTTTGGGGTTTTAAACAAATTATTATTGGTACTGATGCTTTTGAAACAAAATGGTTAGCCGATGGTGGTAACGTAACACACATTTTGAATGGTCAGTTACGTGCGTTTTCATTTTATTCTGATGCTGGACAGTTTGGTGCTACCATGGCTTTCGTTTCGTTTATTACATTTATTTTAGGTTTTGGTCCTTATAGTCGTAGAAGGCGATTTACATTTTTAGCAATAGCATTTTTTACCTTCTTAGGTTTCTCTATTTCTGGTTCACGTGGTCCAGTATTTATCTTAATTTTTGGTTTCTTATTTTACTTAATTCTAATTAAGCGATTTGCTACTTTGATTTACGGATTGGTAATTGGTATTGTACTCTTCTCGTTTTTAAAGTTTACCAATATTGGTAGTAGTAATTATCAGCTATTTAGAATTCGTACCGCGCTGGATCCAAAAGAAGCATCGTTGATGGTACGTTTAAAAAATCAGGAATTAATTGGTAATTATTTACAAAACAAACCATTTGGAGCGGGGGTTGGTAGTACTGACGTTTTTGGTATAAGGTTTTATCCTGGTTCCATTTTAGCTAGTTTACCTACCGATAGTTGGTTTGTATCTATTTGGGCTCAAAGTGGTATTGTGGGTTTAATTCTCCATTTATTTAGTTTGGCTTATGTATTGGTGGTTGGTTTTGAAAATATTTATAGACTTAAAAATCCCGACTTACGGTACAAGATGATTGCTTTATACGGTGGTTTTGTTGGTATTATTATTGCGAGTTTGGCTAATCCAATTTTTGGTCAGTCGCCTATGGGGCCAATCATGTATATATCTATGGTATATTTGGCTATTGCCGATAAATTAGATATAGAGTTTGAAAAAGATGCAGAGCCATTAAAACAATTAACTTAAGAACATGATTATGGGAAACAAACCTCTTGTATCAATAATTACTGTTAATTATAATGGAAATGAAATAACGGAATTATTTTTAAAATCAATATTTGAAATTACTTATAAAAACATTGAAGTTTTTGTAGTAGATAATGCTTCTACTACTTCTCCCGATATTTTAAAAGAAAAATTTCCTCAAATTAACTTAATTAAAAGCCCTGATAATGTTGGGTTTGCAGCGGGAAATAATTTGGCTATTAGGGCTTCAAAAGGTGAATATTGTTTTTTGCTAAATAATGATACTGAGGTAACTCCTAACTTTTTAGAACCCATAGTTGAATTAATGGAGGGTGATAAAAATATTGGTATTGCTTCCTCTAAGCTTCTTTATTTTAGTCAACCAGACACCATTCAATACGCTGGGCACAATGGTATTAATTTTTATACTGGTAGAGGATTTGGGATTGGTTATATGGAAAAAGATCATGGCCAATACAACAAATCTTACCAAACACAATTGGGGCATGGTGCGGCAATGCTCATTAGTAAAAAAGCAATTGATAAAATTGGACTAATGGCTGAGTTGTTCTTTTTGTATTACGAAGAGATTGATTTTTGTGAAAGAATAAAGCAAGCAGGCTATCAAATTTGGTATTGTGGACAATCAGTTGTGTACCATAAAGAGTCAATTACCACAGGTAAATCTAGTCCACTAAAAACATATTATTTAACCCGTAATAGATTAATTTATACCAAACGAAATACAAAGGGCTTTCAACATTATGCTTGTATTATCTTCTTTATGTTAGTTGCTTTTCCTAAGGGTGTTTTACAGTTTATAATAAAGAAAGAATTTAAGCTTTTAAATGCTTTTGTACGCGGTGTTTTTTGGAATTTTAAGGGATTTAATATTTATAAAAACGAAGGAATAATATATAAAGATTTTTAAAAAACTAATAATCAGCAGGATACGCTATTTTTATTTTTGTTTAATCTTTAATAAATAAAAAAAAAATATTATGAAAAAACCTCATAATATTTAATATTGTAAGCAGATAATAATGATAAGATATTTACTATTTATACTCGAGATAATCGCACTAGTGTATTTATCGTTTAACATATTTTATGTTACGATTTATTCATTTGGAGCTTTTCTATATAAAAGAACTAAATTTAGCAAAAATGTAAAGAAGTATAACAAATTTGCTATATTGATTCCTGCCTATAAAAGTGATGAAATTATTTTAAACACGGCTATTGAATCTTTAAAACAGAGCTACGATAAAAAACATTTTGACATAGTTGTAATAGCTGATAGTTTGCAAGAGTCAACCCTTGAAAAATTAGCAAATTTAGATATTAAACTCATTCCTGTACAGTTTGAAATTAGCACTAAGGCTAAATCATTAAATACTGCATTGGCCTTATTACCAGAGGTTTATGATTACTGTTGTATTTTAGATGTAGATAATATCATGGAATACAACTTTTTGGAGAAGATTAACTTTAGACTTCAAAATGATGAAATGGTATTGCAAGCGCACAGAACTGCTAAAAATGCCAATACTTCTTTTGCTGTTTTAGATGGTATAAGTGAGGAGATAAATAACCATATTTTTAGAAAAGGTCACATTGGTTTAGGAGTTTCATCGGCTTTAATTGGAAGTGGTTTTTTTATTAAGTATAAATATTGTAAAGATATTATGCTTGGTATTGAAAGTCCAGTTGAAGATAAGGAACTTGAAATTTTATTATTACGCGACAAGCATAAAATTTTGTACGAAAGCGATGCTTTAGTTTATGATGAAAAAGTAGCTTCTTCAGATGTTTTTGTAAACCAACGCAGACGTTGGATTGCTTCTCAATTTTTTGATTTTAATAAAATTTTATTTGATGGTATTATTGAGTTAGTGGTAAATAAGAATTTCGATTTTTTTGATAAAGCAATGCAAAAAATACTCTTGCCAAGAGTTTTATTATTAGGAATTTCAGGATTAAGTACGATAACCATATTCTTCGACTTTTTTAATTTTAACTATTTGTTTGTCACCTTATTTTTCTTTTGCTGCTTGTCGTATTTTTTAGGTGTACCTCCTAAATACTATAATGCTAAGACCATTAAGGCATCGTTATCTGTGCCTAAAGCTATTTTATTAATGGTAGTAGCTTTATTACGCAGCAAAGGAGCAGCAAGTAAAAAGTTTTTACATACCAAACACGAATTTGTAGATGGTGTTGATCAAAGTTTAGAAGAAGGAGAATAACTTTTATGAGAATTGGTATTGAGGCTCAGAGGATTTTTAGAAAAAAGAAACATGGCATGGACATGGTTGCCTTGGAGCTTATTAAACAATTACAAATTTTAGATAAAGTAAACGAGTATTTTATTTTTGTAAATAATGTAAAAGATATTGACGTATTGCCCAAAACAAGTAATTTCAATATTGTGCAAGTTAAACCATCATCATATCCAGTGTGGGAGCAGTATCATTTACCAAAAGCTGTAAAAGAACATAAAGTTGATATTTTACATTGCACTAGTAATACAGCTCCTATTAGTTTAAATGTTCCATTAATTTTAACACTTCACGATATTATTTACCTTGAAAAATGGAATTTTACTCAAGGGACTTCTTACCAAATAGTTGGTAATTTATACCGTAGGTGGAATGTGCCTATTGTAGTTAAAAACGCCAAACATATTTTAACAGTTTCTAATTTTGAGCGTGATAGAATTACATCGCATTTTAAGTTCAATCAAAACCAAGTATCAACTGCTTATAATGGTGTTGGAAAACATTTTGCACCAATTACTGATAAAGCGGAATTACTTAGAATTAAAGAATTATACCATTTACCTGACGATTATATTTTCTTTTTAGGTAATACCGACCCTAAAAAAAATGTGATTGGGGTACTTAAAGCATTATCAATTTTAAAGCAAAAAGGGCAATTAAAAAGTAAGTTATTGATGTTAGATATTAACAGAAATTACTTATCAAACCTAATGAAACAAATTAATGATGAATCATTAATGGATGATATAGTTTTTAGTGGTTATGTTCCTAATAAAGATTTACCGGCTATTTATAATCAAGCTAGTTTATTTTTATACCCATCATTACGCGAAAGCTTTGGAATACCATTATTAGAAGCAATGGCTTGTGGTGCTCCATTAATTACTTCTAATACATCTTCAATGCCCGAAATTGCTGATAATGCAGCCTTGTATGTAAATCCATTCAATGCTAACGAAATTGCTGATGCTATTGTTAAATTGCAAAATGATAATGACTTGAAAAAAGAGTTGGTTACCAATGGTTTTAAAAGAGTAGAAAATTTTACTTGGGAAAACAATGCCAAGCTAACGTTAGAATGGTATAAAAAGATTGTAGGGCAATAATTTGAAAATTAATTAATTATATAAATATGTTAGAACTATTATTTTGGATTTGTATTTTTATTGTATTCTATAGCTATATAGGCTATGGTATTGTAATTTATATAATTGTAAAAATTAAAAATGCCATTACTTCAAAAGTAAAATTTGATGATTCATTCGAACCTGAAGTAACTTTAATAGTTCCATGCTTTAATGAGGCTGAATACATTGAAGAAAAGATTCAAAATAGTTTAGAGCTAGATTATCCCAAAGATAAATTAAAGCTTATTTTTATTAGTGATGGTAGTTCTGACGATACTCCTCAACGAATTAAAAAATACGATTCAGTTATAGCTTTGCACGAAGATAAAAGAAGTGGAAAAGCAGCAGCCATGAACCGTGCTATGAAATTTGTTACCACTCCAATTGTTGTTTTTTGCGATGCCAATACAACCTTAAATAAAGAAGCAATTAAGGAACTTGTAAAACATTATCAAGATGAAAAAGTAGGAGCAGTGACGGGTGAAAAACGTATTATTTCAACCAATAAAGAAGGTGCAAGTACAGCAGGTGAGGGCATTTATTGGAAGTATGAATCGTTACTTAAAAAATTAGATTCTGATTTTTATAGTGTAGTAGGTGCAGCTGGCGAATTAATGAGTTACAGAACGAGCTTATATAAAGAGTTACCTTCTGATTCATTATTAGATGATTTGATGCAATCCATGCAAATTGCTATTGATGGATATCGTGTTATTTATGAAAAAAATGCATGGGCTGCTGAAACAGCAAGTGCTAATGTAAAAGAAGAATTGAAACGCAAAATTAGAATCAGTGCTGGTGCTTGGCAATCAATGTTACGTTTAGGCAAAGCATTTAATCCTTTTCATAATTTCAATTTATTTTTTGCTTTTATTTCTCACCGTGTTTTACGTTGGACTTTGGCACCATTTTCATTATTAATTTTACTAGTAGCCAACGTGTTTTTAGCATTAGATGGCAATACACTTTACACTACTATTTTGGTAATGCAAATTGGTTTTTATGCCTTGGCATTATTAGGTTGGTATTTTGAAAATAAACGAATAAAAGTAAAAGTGTTATTTGTACCTTATTATTTCTTTATCATGAATTTATGTGTTTATCTTGGTTTATTCCGATTTTTAAAAGGCAAACAATCGGTATCGTGGGAAAGAGCAAAAAGAGCTTAAGCTTATTATATTTAAAGCCTCAACACTAATTTTGTTGAGGCTTTTTTATTTTTTTACCTTTTATCATTTCCAATAAATATCTATATGAAATGAAAGTAATTATTACTTTCATTTGCGCCTTCAAAAATGAAACTAAAACCAAAATTTAAAAAACGAATGATTATATTTATTGCAATCTTATTGGGTTTATCTACCAGTGGATATATTTTTTTGGAACAAAAACAATTTGGTCAAGTACCAACTGGAAATAGACTAGAGCGAGTAAAAAAATCGCCTAATTACCGAGATGGAGCTTTCCAAAACCAACATTTTACCCCAGATTTAGCCGAAGGAACAAGCTATTTCGATATTTTAAAAGCCTATTTAAACAAAACCAAATTAAGTGAACCCAAACAAAAAATACCATCAGTAAAAACTAATTTATTAACGCTTGATTCTTCTAAAACTCAAATAGTTTGGTTTGGTCATTCATCCTATTTTATTAAAACCAATGGCTTAAATATATTGATTGACCCAGTTTTTAGTGGCAATGCTTCTCCTGTAAGTTTTTTTGCAAAAAACTATGATGGAGCTAATGAATATAGTGTAGATGATTTTCCTGAATTAGATATGGTTATCATTACACACGATCATTACGACCATTTGGATTATAAAACCATTGATAAATTGAAGCATAAAACCAAACATTTTTATACCTCGTTGGGAGTGGGTGCTCATTTAAATTCTTGGGGAATAACTGATGATAAAATATCGGAATTTGATTGGTGGGATTCGTTAAAAATAAGTGATGATATTCAGTTAATAGCTACTCCTGCAAGGCATTTTTCAGGTAGGAAATTTAAACGTAACCAAACACTTTGGGCATCGTATATTTTAAAAACACCAACCGAAAATATATTTTTAGGTGGCGATAGCGGTTTTGATACGCACTTTAAAGAAATTGGTAACAAATATGGCCCATTCGATTTGGCTTTATTGGAATGTGGGCAATACAATAAAATGTGGGGCTATATACACATGATGCCAGAGCAGGTGGTTCAGGCTGCAATTGATTTAAAAACCAAAGTATTGATGCCTGTTCATTGGAGTAAGTTTACCCTTGCATTGCATCCTTGGAACGAGCCTATTAAACAAGTAACCACCATTGCAAAGCAAAATAATGTAAAAACTACCACACCATTAATTGGTCAGCCAGTAATTATAAACCAAAACTATCCTGATAGTATTTGGTGGGATTTTGAATAACTTTTTTAGTAGTTTTTTAAAAGAAATATTTAACCACATAGAACATAGAAGCATAGTTTATTAGCTATTTATCTATGTTCTATGTGGTTTTATTCTAGAAACGTGATGCTGTAGATAGAAACATTCTCTATCAACTGACAACAACCAACCATCAACTAAATCACGCAAGGCGCGAAACAACTATAAATTTCCAGTTCTTCCTCCATCTACCGGAACATTAATTCCAGTAATGTACGATGCATATTCCGAAGCTAAAAAGGTAGCTGCATAAGCTATTTCATTTGGTTCACCAAAACGACCCATTGGAATTTCGCTTAACATTTCTTGACTCACTTCGTCAGTACTGTGTTGTTGTTTTTGAGCTTTGTTGTCTATAATTTGTTTTAACCTATCTGTTGCAGTTGCACCAGGTAAAATATTATTTACCGTAATTTTAAAAGGAGCTAATTCGTTAGCCAATGTTTTGCTGTAATTAGCCATTGCACCTCGAATGGTATTACTAACTCCTAAACCTTTTAAAGGAATTTTTACGCTGGTAGAAATAATATTGATAATGCGTCCGTAGCCTGCTTGTTTCATGCCAGGGAAAACGCTTTGCACCAAATGATGGCTGCTTAACACATGCGCATTAAATGCATTTAAAAAATCTTCTTCTTTGGCATCAATTGCTAAACCTGCCGCAGGGCCACCACTATTATTAACCAAAATATGGTAAATATGGTGTTTTTGTGCTTGTATTTCTATGGCTTCTTTTACTTGTTTTGGTTGACCAAAATCGGCAACTAAAAAATCATGTTTTTGTCCTAAACTGGTATCTAAATCGCGCACAATACTTTGTAATAAATTACCGTTTCGGGCCATTAAAGTAACGTTTGCACCACATTTTGCTAATTGCATAGCAATGGCATAACCAATACCTTTGGTACTACCGCAAACCAATGCATTTTTATTTGTTAAATCTATATTCATTTTTTTCTTTTTTTTCCGTTGGCTAATCCCGAAAGCTTTCGGGAGATCGGCAATTGATTCTAGTCTCCAGCAGATAAGTTTATCTATCTCAATTCCCATCTCTCAACTCCCAACTATTCGTCCTTTCTTCTCAAATTTCGTTCAATGTCTCGTTCTTTGATGGTTTCGCGTTTATCAAAAGCTTTTTTACCTTGTGCTAGAGCAATTTCTATTTTAATAAACCCATTTTCGGCTTCAAATAATTTAAGAGGAACAATTGAAAAACCTTTTTCTTCGCCACGTTTTTGCAGTTTTTTTAATTCTACTTTTTTCAAAAGAAGTTTTCGCACCGCAAGTGGGTCGTGGTTATAAATGGTCCCTTGTTTAAAAGTACCAATATTCATATTCCTAACATAAAGCTCGTTGTCTCTAAAATAACAAAAAGCTTCGGTAATAGAGGCATTTCCGGCTTTGATAGATTTTACTTCAGTACCACCCAATACCATTCCAGCTGTGTATTTGGTTAATAATTGAAACTCAAAACTTGCTTTTTTATTTACAATATTAATGCGCTTGTAAGCTTTATCTTTACTCATGATTTGAACGTACAAAGAAAAACTATTTTTTTGTTTTTTGAGTATGGGTTGATAAGTTGGTGGGTGTTTTGTTTTGATGCTATAATTGCAAAAATTTTATTTATCAATAAAACACTTTAAGTTTGAGTAATTTATTTTTAATATTATCAGTATTTTTATAATTAATTGATTTAATAACCAAACAACTGGAAAACTATGAAACTTTTTAGCATAATAATTTTTATTTTACTAATGCAAAGTTGTGTTAAAGAGAACAGCACTCAAAGCTACAACCCCCAAAACTATTACTTTTACTTGACTACTTCCCAGATAAGCCAAACACCTTATTTTACGAACTCTGCTTTTGATACCATAAGCTTTGCAAGCGATAAAGGAGATACCCTAACTTTTGTAAAAACCAAAACTGATACTACTTGGTACTGCGAACGAACCACGAGTAACCCCGATAACAACGACCAAAATTGTTACCAAACTTTACACAATACTTATGCTACTATGAAAGGAGATGGGAGTTTTGATGTGAACTTAGGATTTGATGGTTTGGTTTATGTTTTAAATTTGAACTTCAATAACAACAATTATTCTTTAATAAATGATTTAATCGGATATAACGGTCCTAAAGGTTACGTAGATAAAATTAATTTTAACAATATTCAATATGAAAAAGTAACAAATGTAAATTATACAGGAACGAATGCTAATAATAACATTTATATTAACAATCAATTTGGTTTAATTAGAATAGAATACATTTCAGAAAAAATTAATTTTACTGTTTATAAATGATAAAAACTTTTACCAATCACTCTTTTTATTGTCTTTTTCGCTAAGTGCTGCCGTTTGTAAATATCTGACACTACATTTCAACATAAATCCATAGAGTGCTAGCTAAAGCGAAGGATATTTGGGTACAAAATCAGCGCTCAAAACAATATGCCAAAAATTCTGTGGCAAAAATTAATTTTTAAAATGGCTTATCAGAAATTTTGGGATAGAAATGTATCAATAGACTTTTGTAATCAGTCTTTTTTCTCATCTCACATCTTACATCTCCCAATTCTCATCTCTCAAATCCCATCTCTCCAACTCATCCAAAATTCAACATTCAAAATCCAAAATTTAATATAAATTTGCCTCACATGATAAAAGCGGAAAATATTTGTAAGAGTTATAACCAATTGCAGGTGTTGAAAGGAATAAACTTAAACATTGGAAAGGGCGAAATTGTAGCCATAGTTGGCGCAAGTGGAGCTGGTAAAACTACTTTATTACAAATTTTAGGTACTTTAGATAAAGCTGATACAGGAACTTTGCTATTAAACGAGCAATTGGTGAATAGTTTGAATGATAGTAAGTTATCTGATTTTAGAAACAAAAACATTGGTTTTATTTTTCAGTTTCATCAGTTGCTACCTGAGTTTACCGCTTTTGAAAATGTAATGATTCCAGCTTGGATAGCTAAAACCAACGAAGCACAAGCCAAGCAACGTGCTTTGGAGTTATTTGATTATTTAGGAATAAAAGACAGAACTACCCATAAACCAAGCGAATTAAGTGGAGGCGAGCAGCAACGTGTGGCTGTAGCACGCGCCATTATTAACAATCCAGCGGTTTTATTGGCCGATGAACCAAGTGGAAATTTAGATTCGGCAAGTGCGCAATCGCTCCACGATTTGTTTTTTGATTTAAGAGATAAATTTAATCAAACCATAGTTATTGTAACGCATAACGAAGAGTTAGCCAATCGTTGCGATAGAAAATTAACCATGAAAGATGGTTTAATATTGTAATTTTTGTTATTGTAAAATGGAGCAAAGCCAAGTTACACCTCAGCAAATACTTAAAAATTATTGGGGCTATAATCAATTTAGACCATTGCAAGCCGATATTATTCAATCGGTTTTAGATGGAAAAGATACGCTTGCACTTTTGCCAACGGGTGGTGGTAAATCATTGTGTTTTCAGGTTCCGGCCATGGTTAAGCCAGGTTTGTGTTTGGTAATTTCACCTTTAATAGCTTTAATGAAAGACCAAGTAGAAAACTTGGAAAAACGAAATATCAAAGCCAAGGCCATATACAGCGGTTTAAATTACAGGGAAATAAATTTAATACTTAATAACGCCTGTGTTGATGAAGATTTGAAGTTTTTATACGTTTCGCCTGAGCGTTTAAACACCAGTTTATTCATTGAAAAATTACCTTATTTACCCATTAATTTAATTGCTATTGATGAGGCACATTGTATCAGTCAGTGGGGGCACGATTTTAGACCAGAATACCGACAAATAGCTGAATTGCGCCAGCATTTACCAAACATAAATATCATTGCGCTTACAGCAACAGCTACCAAACAAGTTATTGAAGATATTCAAACCCAATTGGCTTTAAAAAGTCCAGCAGTTTTTGCCAAAAGTTTTGAACGAAAAAATTTGCAGTACATAGTAAGGCAAACCGAAAATAAAGCAGAAAAGTTATTAGCCATTATAAAAAATAGCCACGGAAGCGGATTGGTATATGTTAGAAACAGAAAACAAACGGAAGACATTGCTAAATTTTTAAATCAAAATGGCATTGCTGCCGATTTTTACCATGCTGGTTTAAGTGGCGAAATGCGCAGCTATAAACAAAACTTATGGATTAATAACCGCACTCGAATTATGGCTTGTACCAATGCTTTTGGTATGGGAATAGATAAGCCCGATTGTAGGTTGGTAGTTCATTTTGAAATGCCAGATTGTTTAGAGGCATATTACCAGGAGGCGGGTAGGGCAGGGAGAGATGAACGACCAGCATTTTGTGTTTTGTTACACGATGCAAGTGATGATATAAACGCTAAGAAAAAAATTGGTGTAAATTATCCTGATGTAAACGAGATAAGTTTAACTTATCAAGCCATTTGCGATTACCTGCAAGTGCCTGTAAACGCAAAGCCTGAGCGTAGTTTCGATTTTGATATTGTATCCTTTGTAAAACGCTATAATTTTGAAGCGTTTAAAACGTATAGTTGTTTAAAAATATTAGAACAAACCAATTTAATTTTATTATCAGAAGCATTTTACGAGCCATCAAAAATTAAAATAATTTGTAGCCATGAAGCTTTGTATAAGTTTCAGGTTGAAAATGCCACTTTTGATGCATTTACCAAATTATTATTGCGCAGTTATGGAGGTTTATTTGATAATTATATACGAATAAATGAATTGGAAATTGCTAATAGGGTAAAGCTGCCTGTAGCCAGTATTTATAAGTATTTAGAAAAATTACATCAGTTAGAAATTTTAGATTATATCAAAACCAAAGAAGTATCGCAACTTACTTTTGTAACCGAAAGGCAAGACATAAAATATTTAACTTTAAACAAAAAATATTTAGCCGAACGTAAGCAAACTTATATTGAGAAAATACAGGCTATGATGGCTTACGCTAATCCAAGTGATTTATGTAGAAGTAGGCAAATGTTGGAATATTTTAACGATTACAGTGCCAATGATTGCGGCTATTGCGATGTGTGTATTGACAGAAAAAAATTAAACGAAAAAAAGGAATTAACACAAATTATTGAACAAGAAATTTTAACCATAGTACAACAAGGACCTATTAATTCAGTAGATTTATTTGAAAAAGTATCTACTCAAGATATGCAAGTTTTTACCATTGTATTAAGGCTTTTGTTAGATAATAATAAATTGCACTACGATAGTGCTTACCAATTACATTGCAGCTAAAAAATAAAAAAATAATATTTACCGTAACCAACGATTTAAGTTACGATCAACGTATGCAGCGCATTTGCACAAGCCTTGCCAATGCTGGTTATGAGGTGGAATTAGTTGGACGTAAATTGACTCATTCAAAACCATTAAGAACCGATTTTAACTTTAAACAAACACGTTTAACTTGTAAAATAAATAAAGGCAAGCTCTTTTATTTAGAGTTTAATTTGAGGTTATTGTGGTATTTGTTAAGGCAAAAAACCAACGCCATTTGTGCTATTGATTTAGATACAATTTTAGCTTGCTGTATTACTGCTACTTTAAATAATAATACTTTAGTTTTTGACGCACACGAGCATTTTACCGAAGTTCCAGAGGTTACAAACAGAAAAATTACTAAAACTATTTGGCATTTAATTGGGAAAATATTTGTACCAAAGGCCAAGTTATGTTATACGGTTGGCCCGCAATTGGCTGATTTACTGTGTAATGTATATATTAATCATTTTGAGGTAATTATGAATGTTCCTGTTATGGTTGATGAGGTTAATAGGGTTGATAAAGTTGATGGAATTAATGAAGCTGATGAAGAAAATAATGGATATATTTTATACCAAGGTGCTTTAAATAAAAGTAGGGGTTTGGAGCAAAGTATTTTGGCCATGCATCAGGTTGAAAACATAAAATTGCTTATAGCTGGGGAAGGTGATTTGAGTAAAGAATTGCGAGATTTGGTAGTAAGAGAAAAATTGGAAAATAAAGTACAGTTTTTAGGGTTTGTACAACCTGCCGATTTAAAGCAATTAACTAGAAACGCAAAAGTAGGTTTAAATTTATTAGAGCCAAATGGTTTGAGTTATTATTACTCGCTAGCCAATAAATTTTTTGATTATATGCAAGCGGGTGTTCCTTGTATTTGCGCTAATTTTCCCGAGTACAAAGCCATTCACGAAAAGTATCATTGCAGTGTTTTGATTGATTGCGAGGTAAATGAAATTGCAAAAGCAATCAACGAATTGCTAAGCAACCAAAATACCTATCAAACATTGAGTAAAAATTGCATTTTAGCCTCACAAAACTTTAATTGGAACTTAGAAGAGGCTAAATTGTTAAATTATTATAAACAAATACTTTAAGTTAATGGCTAGTGGCTAATTACTTAGCATGGCTGTTGAAAATATTTTTTTGCCGCTTATATTATTTGCACAAACATTAGGTTAAAATATATATTTTTGGCTAATAAATCTTTAATACTATCAAATCGCCCAAAATACATATAGTTTCATTCGATATTCCTTCACCACCCAATTATGGTGGTGTAATTGATGTTTTTTACAAAGTAAAAAGTTTGTATGAACTGGGTTATCAAATTACCTTGCATTGTTACGAATATAACGATAGGGAAATTAGTGAAGAGTTGAACAAGTATTGTTTTAGAATATATACTTACACCCGTAATTTTGTTTTGGTAAATCCGTTAAAGTTTTATATGCCTTTTATTGTGTTTACGCGCAATCACCGCATGTTATTGCATCAACTTTTACACGATGATGCACCTATATTATTTGAAGGATTACATACTACTTATTTTTTAAATCATCCAAAGTTACGCAAGCGAGTTAAGTTGGTGCGTATGCATAATATTGAGCATGATTATTATGCCGCTTTAGGTAAAAATGAAGATAATCTGTTTAATAAAATATATTATCACACAGAGGCATTTTTACTGAAAAAATATGAAAAAATACTGAATAAAACCAATGCGGTACTAGCTATTTCGAGCAACGATTTAAAGCAGCTAGAACAACGAAAATTAACCAACGTACATTTAGTTCCTGCTTTTCATGGTTTTGAATTAAATATTGATATTGAAAGCAAATATTATGCATTGTATCATGGTAAGTTAAATGTAAACGAGAACGATGTAGCGGCCCAATTTTTAGTAAAAGAGGTTTTTAGTAAAATTGATTATCCTTTGATAATTGCAGGTAATAATCCTACTGAAGAATTATTTGAGCTAATAAAACCATATAAGCATATTAGGCTAATAAAAAACCCTAATATGAAACAAATGGAAGATATAATAAAAGATGCACACATGCATGTTTTACCTACTTTTCAAGCCACAGGAATAAAGCTAAAATTGCTACATGTTTTGTATAATGGTAAATTTATCATAGCCAATAAACAAATGATTGAAAATACAGGTTTATCGGAGTTGGTAACCGAAGCAAATGGTGCAGATGAAATGATCAATGCAATCAATACTTTAGCCAACAGAACCTTTGATATAAATGAAACAGAAAAACGAAATAAAGTGTTAGCAAAGCATTTTAATAATATAGAAAATGCTAAAAAAATAGATGCAATTATTAATCAATTAACCCAAATCAAATAACAAATGCAATTTATTTATCCTTCATTTTTGTTTGCTCTATTGGCATTGGTTATTCCAATAATTATTCATTTGTTCCAATTACGCAGGTACAAAAAAGTAGTATTTAGTGATATAAGATTTTTAAAACAAATTACTGAACAAAACCAAAAACAACGCAATATCAAAGAATGGATAATTTTGGCTGCTCGTTGTTTGGCTTTGGCTTGTTTGGTGTTTGCTTTTGCCAAACCATTTATTCCATTTAATCAAAAAGAAATTGTTAGGAATAATAAAGCCATTAGTATTTTTATTGACAATAGTTTAAGCATGAGTCAATTGGGTAAAGATGGGCAATTGCTAGAAGTAGCTAAAAATAAAGCCAAAGACATCGCTTCATTTTATGGCGATAACGATTTGTTCCAAATTTTAACCAACGATTTTGAAGGGAAACACCAACGTTTATTAGATAAAAAAGACTTTTTATTATACTTAGATGAAGTTAAATTATCTAACCAAAGTAAGTCGTTTGAAAAGGTTTTGAGCCGACAAAAGCAAGCTTTTGAAGAGGCTCCTGGAGCAACTAAAATTGCTTATTTGATTACAGATTTGCAGCAAAATCAGTTTAATAGTTTAAACCAAGTTGACTCAAGTTTACAAGTAAATATTGTTCAAATAAAACCTAATCTAACCAATAACTTAAGCATAGATTCAGCCTGGATAGAACAACCTTTAATTTTGCCAAATACCAATACTGTTTTATATATTAAGGTAAGTAATTTTGGTAGTTTAGATATAACAGATGTGCCTTTAACTTTTAAAGTTGATGGTATTCAAAAAGGAATAGCAAATGTTACTTGTAAAGCCAATTCAAACCAAATTGTTCAAGTTCAATTTACCTTAAATGATGCTAATTACCACCAAGCAGAATTAAGTTTATTGGATAATCCTGTGGTGTTTGACGATAAGTTATATTTAACCTTAAAAGCTTTTGGAAACCAAACAGTTATAGCCATAAATGCCAATGAAAGCATTAAGCAAGTGTATGGTATAGATGAAAATTACCAACTTGAAAACTTTGGTATCAATGCCATTGATTACAGTGCTTTTAACAAAGCATCTTGTATTATTTTAAATGAACTTCCTGAGTTTTCTAGTGGTTTGCAAACCGAAATTCAAAAGTACATTAGCAATGGGGGAGTGGTATATATTATTCCAAATGCAAATAGTGAAACGTTAGCCAAAACAAACGAGTTTTTAAAACAACTGAATGCGCCACAATTGGCTCCAATGGGTACTCAGAATTTAAAGGTAAGCCGTATCAATACTTTTGATGAAGTGTTTAAAAATGTGTTTAGTAAAATACCTGATTTAGCCAATTGGCCTGCTTTAACCAAGAATTACAATATGCAGATTAATAGTGCCATTAAAGGTAATATGGTAGCCGCTTTAAATAGCGATGCTCCTTTTATTTTTAAATCAAAGTATGGCAATGGAATAGTTTATTTAAGCAGCACACCACTACAAAACGATTGGAGTAATTTTACCGAACATGCATTATTTGTACCTTTTATGTTGCGTTTGCCTTTGGTAAATAAACATAGCAATGCACTTTATTATAATATTGATAAACCAATTAATTATACTTTCGAAAAAAACACCAATAGCAAAGTAGTTTATTTAAATGATAAAAAAGATGAAATAGCTTTTGATGTAACCAATAGCAATAACAAAAGTGCTATTAACTTAAGCAATATAAAACAAGCTGGCAGTTATCAAATTTTAGCCAACAATAAAACCGAAGTGTTGGCTGATGTTTCTTTTAACTTAAATAGAGCTGAAAGTAACTTAAGTATTATAACAAACGATAGTTTACAAACCGCGAACGGACAAATTTTACAAACCAACGATTTAGCAAAACACCAAAAAGAAATTGAATTGAGTTTTAATGGAACTCCTTTATGGCGTTGGTTTTTATTGGCAGCTATATTATTTGTTTTGGTAGAAGTATTATTATTAAAGTTAAAATAGCTTTTCCTTCAGTTTTAAAAAACTTCATTTCAGGCGCTTTATTTGTTGTTTCAATCTTTTTTCTAGTATTTGTTTTTTGTTTAATTATACATTGCAATCATAATAATTAAGTTTTGTAATTATGATTGAAATACTAAATACCTTAAAGACACACAATGAACTTTTATTTTTTACAGGTGCTGTTTATGCTGTAATGGCGGTTGTTTGCTTCATTTTGGTTTATGTAACCAATATTCAAGTTTTGGGTATCAGTGCGTTTATTAAACCAATGAAATTTTATATATCAAGTGTTATTTACACTTTTACCTTGGCTTGGATTTTACATTATTTAAACGATTCAAAATTGGTAACTGCCTTTAGTTGGACATTGGTTGTAACACTCACTTTCGAAAATATTTACATTTCGTATAAAGCTTTTATTGGTCAACAATCGCATTTCAATATTTCTACTTCATTCAATTCAGCCATGTTTAGCTTAATGGCTGTTGCTATTACCATAATTACTTTGTTCACGGCATATATTGCTGTGGTGTTTTTTACTAAAGATTTTCCTGCTTTGTCAAACAGTTATGTGTGGGGCATTAGGTTAGGCTTGGTATTATTTGTTGTTTTTGCCTTCGAAGGATTTGTAATGGGAGCAAAGTTAAGTCATACCGTTGGAGCACCCGATGGTGGAGCGGGTTTGCCTGTAACCAATTGGAGCAAACAAAATGGCGATTTGCGAATAGCACATTTTTTAGGAATGCATGCCTTGCAAATTTTACCATTGATTGGATATTATTTAACCAATAATGCTAAAATAACCATTTCCATGGGTGTGTTATATTTTTTAGTTACCACCGCAATTTTTATACAAGCTTTAAACGGAAAGCCACTAATTAAAGGGTAATCAATAACCACATCGAAACACCATTTAAATTAATAGTATTGTCAAAATTTGTGTTAGATATTTGATGTATAACCTTTAGTTTAAATAATACTGACTATCTTGAAAAGGAAATTATAAAAATAATTATTCCATTAGAGATGTGCGTTGGGTCGGCAAAAAAGCGGGCCAGCCCAAGCCTTGTGGGTGGAAGCATTTTTTTGCCTTGATTTTTTGTTTCTTTTTCATCTAAGGAAAAAGAAAGAAGAATAAAAAGACTTTTTAACTTCGATTCTTTAAAGCTTAATCAATAACCATTTTTCATCAAAAACTTTTTAGTATAATCAGCACCACTTGCTACTAATTTTTCCTTTTGAGCTACGCTTAAACGTTTTATTTTAGGACTAATTCCTGCCGATGAAATGGATATGGTTCTATCCCAATCTTCGGGTATTAATTGGTTTCTGTTTAAGTTTTCAAGTACTATATTGTAAAAGGCTTCCATAAAATGCTCTAACTTTTTTATCTCCATTGGCACCAATTCTTTGTTCAATGAGTCGTTTATAATTTGTTGGTCAGTATCAATTCTTACACCTATTGTTTTGTAGTTTGGAATACGTTTTTTATTATTTTGTAAATCGGTATAAGTGCTATCAAACATAAAGATAGGGAAATTGCCAATAATGCCTCCATCTACTACTATATCTAGATTTTTATGGTTTTCTGGTTTGTTATAAACTTGCCCAAGGCTATCAATAAAAACTGCTTCAAAATAAAGAGGGATTGACATAGAAATACGAACAGCATCTTTAATTTTCATTTTTGGATAGGTTTGAGCTGAAAATACAATGAGCTTTTGTTTGTTCATACAAGTAGCAGTTACATATAAATTTTTAAAGCCTTTTATAGCCATTTCTTCAAAAGTAATATTGGCATTATTGGTTTTGTTTTTAATAATTTTTTCGAGCCATTTATTAAACTCACCGCCATTATACCAACCATAGTTTTTGTTAAGGCGAGCAATGCCTCCTACAAAAATGTATTCGCCATCATTAAACTTTTCGAACTTTGTTTCAGGTATTATTTTATAAATTTCTTGCGAGCTATAACCCAAAGAAACCATTAAAGCAGTAATGGCTCCAACTGATGTGCCTCCTACATTTTTTATGCTTTGTAAAATGCTTGCATCTTCCAACTGTTTAATAACTCCAGCATAGGCTATTCCTCTAACGCCACCACCTTCAAAAACCAAGTTTTCATACATTTTATTTTGGGCGTGACTTGTTGTGAAAATTGAAAAAAGAAGTATCGTAACGATTGTTTTTTTTCTAATTTTATAAAATAAAACTATAACTAATATAAGAACCGCAATGGATAAGAAAATTGCACAATATTTTACCAGTTTAAGATTATTAATTGATTCATTTATTTGATTTTTTAGAATTTTATTTTCTGTTGTTATGTTAAATATTCTATCATTATAAGAACTATAATTTGAATCTAAATTTCTATATTTAATTAGTTCAACAATTTCATTCTTTCCCTTTTCTTCGTCATAATCAGACGTTATTTGAAAGTTATCGTCATTAATAATTCTAGTGCGTGTGCATCCGTTAGTGGTTGGCCAAAAAGTAAGAAAGTCATTATATGTATAAACTAAGTACATTTTGTTTTTTTCAAAAGTTATTCCACAAGATTCTGCACTACTGTTTAAAATAGAAATAATATATTTCTTGTTTTTAAATAGTTTTTTTGAAAAATTGAAACTTGAAGAATCAACCCCTTTAATAAAATAATTTACTTCAAAATTATCAATAATTAAAGATTTGCCTGTAAGGCTGTAAAAGTTTGAACTGGTATCAGTTCCTAAGAATTTCCCATAAAAAATGCAACTAGAATAATCGTAGCCCTTTTTTACACTCACGTGTACACATGTGCAACTAAATGCTTTAAAGTTTAATAATAAGATTATTATAAAAAGAATTTTTTTCATTAGGTAATACTTTTAATTATTATCTCAATAAACTCTCATGGTTTGTTTATGAACATCAAACTCATTGAATTTAGCTTTATATAGCCTAGTGCCATTGGTATCAAACTCTTGAATGGTTTGTTTATCATAATCAACAATTCCTTTTAATTTTCCATTTTTAAAATATACTTTATGGATTCCATAAGCTACGGATTCTTTTCTATCACTATACTTATCATTTTGTAATTTAAAATTTCCTTCATACCAAATATTACCATCATAGTCAGGCGCTTGAATAAAAACTGTATCTCTACTAATTCCAAAACCTTTTACAGGAACCAATCTGTCTTTATCGCATGCAGGAAATCCACCCCAAATACTGGTATCATTTTTATAAAATCTTTCCACTACAATTATCTTTTTTTTAAAGTCGTAAAACTCAAAGAATATTCCTTCTCTTCTACCATTTTTATAATATCCTTCAATTGGGTTGTAAAAGTTATTGAAATAATAACCATTAAGTATATTGTCTTTATAATTTTTTATTTCAATGTTTTTACCTTTCCATTTCTTTACCCATTTTCCTTGTTTCAGTCCGTTGGCATCAGTAAAATTTAAGGTTTCTACCGCAGGCTTTTTTATGATAACTGAATCTAGTAAAGTTGTATCAGTATTTAGTGTTAAACTATCAGTCAGTACTTCACTTTTTGAGGTGTAAGTGTTACCACAAGCAGTAAATATTATGATGGTTAAAATAATGGCTAAGTTTTTCATTGGTTAATATAAAACAATTATAACGAATTGTGTTTATAATTTATTGTTGTAATCTTTCAATTTTGTAATCTTTAAATCTTCTAAAATATATAGCGTGCTTCCATTCTGCCTGTGTGTAAAATAGTATCGCTAATGCCCGATGTGCGGCCATCGTAGTTTAAGTTAATTTGTATGTTTTGGCCAATGCGTTGTTGCAAATTTAAGTTCCAAACTTGATTTTTGCCAGTAGTTAAGCCTTGCAACATATCATAACCTAAGTTGCTTCCTGTTTCGCCATTAAACTCCACTTCATACAAACTATACTTGGCACTTAATGCACCAATTTGGGTAAAGTTATAACGCATTTCTAATCCTATTTCGGTAGTTTTTCCTTTTTGGTTGCCATATTCTTTGGCATTATTGGCTTCAAAATATCCTGCATTTAAAGTGGTCCTAAAGTTTTTATTGGCTTGATAAATCAATTTAGGTTTCCATTCTATAAAGTTATAGCTATAATTCTGTTGTACAAAAAACTGTGATATATAACTGCGTTCACCAAAATTATACAATAAGTTTATTGTCCAAAATTCGTTGGCATTCCAGCGCATATTCAGTCCGTTTTCTAGTTTTCGTCTGCTATCAATGCCATTGGTTAAAATAACTTTGGTTTGGTTATCTTGTACGCTCCAGTCTGCGCCAAATGTGGCATTGCTACGGTTAAAAAACAAAGTATTTCTTGCCAAACTATTTACATTAATAAGGGCAGTATCGTTAAATAAATTGGCAAACGGATTTACATAATTAAAAGTATTATCGGCTATAATTTTGCGTTCAATGCGTAAACCCGATTGATTATTGAACTTACTCAAAAATTTGAGAATACCTTTTTTATTAAGCCATACACTTGCAGGATTAATAT
The DNA here is from genome assembly GCA_964529175.1 of uncultured Bifidobacterium sp. Classification (GTDB taxonomy): domain Bacteria; phylum Bacteroidota; class Bacteroidia; order UKL13-3; family UKL13-3; genus JAAFJM01. The sequence goes on along the minus strand of CAZGVO010000003.1, from coordinate 15,718 downwards.
TTAAGGTTTGGTTAAATTGCACCGAATTGGTTCTAATGGTGGAGTTGGTAGGCAAATAAACCCTGATATAATTGGCTATATTTCTATCTACAAAACTGGCTATTACAAATTCATTTAATTGCTGAATATTATCTAAGTTAAAATCTTTCCAAACATATACACCCTGACCTTTGGGAACTTCTAGGTAACTAAAATCTCTGCGCAGTTCGTTCCCGCTTCCTATTTGGTAATAAGTATTGGCAGTAAACATGCGCCTTAAAAACGCATAATCATATTCAATCCTGGCTAAAATGGTTCTTTCGGGCTTTAGATTTTTGATTGAAGTATCGTTTATTTCAAAATTTCGGTAAGTAAAATTTAAGTTTAACCTATTGCCGTTTTCTTGTTTTAAAACAGTTAAAGCATTGATGTTTTGCGCTATGCTGGCTAAATAAAAATCAGTATTCCTAGCTTGGAAATCGTTTCTGTTGGTATAATCAACGCGGTATTTTAGTTTTAATGTATCGGTATTTTGGAAAAAATAATTGCTTTGGTTATAGCTAAAACTTCCGGTTAGCAAAGTATCGTTTGTTTTAAAAAACTTACTTTTTTCTGTTAAATAATTTACGCCAACTTGATGTTTAAATTGACTTCTGGCATAACCTGCATTGTATTTATAAGTTTGGTTTTGGTTAAGGTTTTGCTGCAAAGTAGCATTGTTTATACTAATGGTTAAGTATTCGGCATTGGCATTAAATTGGTTATTTTTATAAGTAAAAATACTTCCTATTTGATTGATTAAACCAGCATAATTTTGGTTACGGTTATACAATTGAATTTGGTAATAAGCATTAAACAGTTGTTGTTTTTCAATGCTTGTTTTGGCCGATAAAATATGTTCGTTATAACCAGTGTCGCTGCTGCTCGAGTTATTTAATTGCCTGTTCCAAATCCTATCAAACTCCACATTTCTGTAACGTTCTACATACCTAAAGTTAGCATCCACCCATTCGTAGTTAAGTTGATTTTGCCAAAGCCATGTTTTACTTAAATTATTTTTATTATTGATAAAAACTTTAGCGCCTAAACCTTTGTCGCTTTGCTTATCTAAATTACTAAATAAGTTTCGATTAAAATTACTTTGCGCAATTTCAACTGTAATCTGAGTGTTTTTTAACGCGGTAAAATCAATGGCTGCATTTAGCATTTCCATTTTATTGGGAGCAGTTAGTAAAATTACTGGTTCAAAACTACCATTATTTGGTCCTACATATTGAAAAACCCTGCCGTTAGCCGATGATGCCGATTGCACATAACTACCTCTATTAACTCCTACATTACTAAATTTTACTTCATAAAAAACCGTGTCAGCTCCAGCTATATTGGTAAAAATATAAACTCCACTGCCGCCTAAAGTATCAATTTTACGGTATAAAATTCTAGTATTACTAAAGGTACTTACTTTAGTTGCTCCACTTACCACTGCCTGGTTTAGTTTATTGCCAGCATTGGCCAAAACCAATTTATCGTTATCGCTTAAAGTTTGCTGAAAAGGTTGGTCTTTGTCATCTTGTTCAGTAAAATAGCTGCCTCTTATGGTAAAGTTTTTGGTTTTATAACTGCCATTGGTGGTAAAAACAGTTCTTGCAAAGTTTCTGTCACTGTATTGAAATTCCGCTACAATCCTGCTGTATTGGGTAATAATGCGTTTAGGAGTAAAAGTAATTTCGCCACTGTTATAATCTATTACATAATCGTTTTGCTCGCCTCGGTTTAGCTTTTCACCATCTAAATAAATGGCTTCAGTGCCCGAAATAAGTATAATAAATAATTCTCCATTGGCTCCTGTAAGTCGGTATGGGCCTTGGTTACCTTCTATGGCAGTTAATGTATTTCTGGCAAACCTACCGCGGCTTATGGCTGCATCTGCTCCAATTTGTAATAAAGCCGAATCTTTCTTATTACCCAATATAGGTTTTAAATTAAAGGCAGTTTGCACCTGCGCACCTCTCGATTTTTTATTGTAGTTTAAAAAGTAACTATCGGTTGGTTTACGCATTTCAAAATCGCCAATAATTACCTTGGTTTTGTTTTTACTTAATTGAATAAAAACTTTGTCAAAATCTTGCAATTGCTGCGTATTGCCTTCAGGTTGAATAGGATTATTGTCATCGCTAATGGCTGCCAATACATCAATATCGTTATTCAGTTTTCCGCTAAGTTGAAGATTTAAGTTAGAGTTGACCACTACATTTTGCGCATTACCAAGCCCCAATCCGCGCGAAATACTTCCGTTCATTTTTAAGCCATTGCTAAAACTTTCAGAACTTAAAAAATCGGTTTCGTTAATACTGTACAAAAATGGATTTTTGGTTTCAATTCCTTCTTTATCTATGATGTTAGGATTTTTATTTTGGTAAATTTTACTAAAATAAAAATTGGAAGCGCTATATTTTACCGTTAGTTGCGTGCCTTTAGGTATTTTTAAATTGATAAAAGCATTGGCCAAATAATTTATTCTAAAATCAATGTTTTCAATAAAATGGGTATTGCCATTACTTACCTGAACCGATTTTTGTGCAATAACTGAACTATCCAAGGTAATGCTATCTGTAAGTAAAATAAAGGTTTTTTGTCTGTTTTGGCTTTTGGCCAATACAGCTAAACAAACAAATACAATTACCCCAATAGTACGCATTAAGGCAAATAAACGAATTTTATGTGATTTTTGGTTTGTGATTAATGAATTTGGTTAAATATCAAAGGTAGTTGTCCTTTTGTCCAAGGTCGGTGTCCCCACCTCACCTTTTTCAGCATATTTTTAAATAATTTAGCTTTATTTGCACCTTCAAATTTATGGATACAAATAAAGAGTGGTTTGCCGATTGGTTCGATTCGCCATACTATCATATTTTATACAAAAACCGCGATTATACCGAAGCGGAATTGTTTTTAAACAATGTCATTTCGTTTTTAAACATGCCCAGTGGCTCATCGGTAATTGATTTAGCTTGTGGCAAAGGCAGGCATTCGGTATTTTTAAATAAAGCTGGTTTTGAGGTAGTTGGTGTCGATTTGTCGGCCAATAGCATTCAGTATGCCAAACAGTTTGAAAACCAAAACTTACACTTTGATGTAGCCGATTTGCGTACTTTTAAAACCAACCAACTGTTTGATTATGGTTTTAATTTGTTTACCAGTTTTGCTTATTTTAAATCAGACCAAGAAAACCAACAGGTATTGAATAGCTTTAACGCTTGCTTAAAGGCAGATGGTGTTTTGTTACTTGATTTTTTCAACGCAGAAAAAATTAAAAAAATGCAGAGTTATTCCGAAACCAAAACCATTGATGGCATTACTTTTCATCTTCATAAAATAATTGATAGTAAAAAAGTTACCAAACGCATTGAGTTTAATGCTGAAGGCAAGGAGTATTATTACCAAGAGGAAGTACAGTTACTTACCTTGCCCGATTTTGAAACTTTATTTGCACAAACAGGCTTTAGTATTTTAAATGTTTTTGGTAATTATAATTTGGAGCCATACCAAGCCGAAAATAGCGATAGATTGATTTTTATAGCGCAAAAAATTAGTTAATGGAAACAATTATTCAGTACGATAAAATTTGGTTTTTGTTTGTAAACAATACGCTTGCAAATCCTTTTTTAGATTGGCTTTGCCCAATTTTGCGCAACCAAAGTACTTGGTATATTTTTTATGCAGCCATTATTTATTTTTTTTACAAAAACTATAAGACTGATACTTGGAAAATTTTATTGGTAATAGCTGCCATGATTTTTGTTTCTGATCAATTTAGTGCCAATTTGGTTAAAAATACTTTTATGCGCATTAGGCCATGCAATGAACCTACCTTAGCAGGTTTGGTTAGGCATTTGGTAAAAAGTTGTAATGGCTTTAGTTTTATTTCGGCCCATGCTACCAATCATTTTGCGTTGGCCTTATTTTTTATTTTTTATTTTAAACATATTGGCAAATGGGTTATACCAGTTGCATTGTTTTGGGCTTTTAGTATTGCCTTTTCGCAAGTTTATGTAGGCGTTCATTATCCACTCGATGTATTTTTTGGTGCATTGGTAGGTAGTTTATTTGGTGCTGCATTTGCTAGGTACAGCCTTAAATTTATTAAACTTGCCAATTAAGTATTGTATTCATAATGAGTTATTTATTCTTAGGTCTTTTATTTTTATCTCCGTTTTTAGGTTCGTTAGCAGCCTTGTTTTCCAATAAATACGATGAGAAAAAACTAAAGCTATTATTATCATTTGCAGGTGCTTATTTGTTTTCTATTACCATAGTAAGCCTTATGCCCGAAGTATATTCAAATGCCAATAAATATACTGGTGTATTTATTTTAGCGGGTTTTTGGTTTCAAATTTTATTAGAAAAATACTCCAAAGGCATTGAACATGGGCATTTTCATTTGCACGATGTGGTAAAAAAACATGTCATTCCTTTTGGTATAATAGCCAGCATGTGTTTGCATACGTTTATTGAAGGTGTGCCATTGGGTGCGTTTTTCCATAGTAATGCTAGCATTAGTTATAGCATGTTATTTGGTATTGCCATACATGAATTCCCTGCGGCATTTGCTTTGGCCATAATTTTAAAAGGTTTAAAGTTAAACAATAAGGTAATTTTGTTATTGATGAGTGTGTATTGTTTGGCTTCGCCAACGGGTGCTGTATTAAGTTACAGTTTAAATTATACCTTATCTGAACAAGTTTTTAGTCAGTTCATGGCATTTGTAATAGGTACTTTTTTACATATTTCAACTACCATTTTATTCGAATCATCTGAGCATCATCGTTTTTCTACTTATAAGACATATGCTGTTTTAGTTGGTGTATTTTTAGCACTAACGGTTGTTTTTACACAATAAATAATGTGAATAATGTTTTTATTATTTGTAAAAAATTATCCTTTATTTGTGTTCTATAAATTCTAAAATTATGAGTTATACCCTAGAAATTTTATTTACATTATTGGTTTATTTTATGGCCTTTAATGTATTTTATCTTTTATTTTTTGCAATATGTTCGGTTTTAAATAAAAATGAACAGGTTAAAGAAAATCCATATTTAAATAAATTTGCGGTTTTATTAGTAGCTTATAAAAACGACCATGTAATTTTAGAAAGTGCAGCCGATAATTTAAATCAAACTTATCCTAAAGATAAACACGATATTATAGTAGTGGGCGACCATTTACAGCCCGAAACGGTGGCGCAACTTGAAAAACTACCTTTAAAAGTATTGGCTTTTGATTTACCTTACTCTACCAAAGGGAACAGTGTACGCAAAACCGAAGATTTAATAGTGAATGGTGATTATGATTTCATTGTATTATTAGATATTGATAACGTAATGGAAGCCGATTACTTGCGCAAACTAAACAATGAAATAGACAGCGAAGTGCAAGTAATTCAAACACACAGAACTGCAAAAAATTTAGATACTCCCATTGCTATTTTAGATGCATTTAGCGAAGAAATTAATAATTCAATATTTAGAAAAGGCCATGTAAATATTGGTTTGCAAACTGCTTTAATTGGTTCAGGTATTGCTTTACGCAAAGACTTTTTTGTGGATGAAGTACTAAAAATTAGAGCTGTTGGTGGTTACGATAAAGAAATGGAATTGATAATGGCACTTAAGAAAACCAAAACCAAATACACGCCAAATATTGATGTTTATGACGAAAAAACCCGTTATATTGACGATTTAAATAAGCAACGTACACGTTGGTTTTCTGCTCAGTTCTTCTATTTGCGCAAAAACTTATTGAAATCGTTTTTAAGTTTATTTACCAACAGCAACTTAAACTACTTTAACAAAACATTGCAATTATTGCTAATGCCTAAAGTATTGGTTCTAGGTTTTTCATTCCTTTTACCCATTTTGGCATTTTTCTTTTATAAACCACTTTTGGGGCTTTGTGTAGCCAATTTTGTGGCAGTTATTATGGCTGCTTCGTTGGGTTTACCAAAACGTTTCTATAAAGCTGAATATTTTTCAGCTATTCAAAAACTACCGATTGTATTTGTTACTTTATTAAAAAGCTTAACTAAATTAAAAGGTGCTAACCGTTCGTTTATAGCTACTCCTCATCATGCTAAAGAGAAGAAGTAGTTGAAATAAAAATTACTAAAAAAGGCCGTTAAACATTTGTTTAACGGCCTTTTTTATGTTAAATAGTTTATAATTTATTGTTGGCTGGCTAATAAATACATTACCGCCATTCTAATAGCTACACCGTTTTCTACTTGATCTAAAATGATTGCATGATTGCTATCGGCTACATCGCTAGTTATTTCTACCCCACGGTTTATTGGGCCTGGATGCATAATTACAATTTCTTTGTTTAATGAATCAAGGCGTTGTTTATCTAAACCATACAACATGCTGTACTCGCGCAATGAGGGGAAGTACTTTATATCTTGACGTTCTAATTGAATGCGCAGCATATTGGCCACATCGCACCAATTTAAGGCTTTCATTAAATCTGTTTCTACTTTTACGCCAAGGCTTTCTATGTGTTTTGGAATTAAAGTACTTGGTCCGCAAACCATTACTTCAGCACCTAGTTTTTTTAAGCAAAATATATTTGAAATAGCTACTCGTGAATGTAAAATATCGCCCACTATTACCACTTTTTTTCCAGCTACGCTTCCTAGTTTTTCTCTTATTGAAAAGGCATCTAACAAAGCTTGAGTTGGGTGTTCATGGGTTCCATCGCCTGCGTTAATAATATTGGCACTGATGTGTTTTGATAAAAACATGGCAGCTCCTGGCGCGGGATGGCGCATTACCACCATATCTACCTTCATGGCTAAAATATTGTTAACCGTATCAATTAAAGTTTCACCTTTTGAAACCGATGATGAAGAAGCTGAGAAGTTAACGGTATCGGCACTCAAACGTTTTTGTGCTAATTCGAACGAAATGCGTGTGCGTGTAGAATTTTCAAAGAAAATATTGGCAATGGTAACATCGCGCAAGGAAGGAACTTTTTTAATGGGCCTATTGATAACGGTTTTAAAACCATCGGCTGTTTCAAAAATAAGTTCTATATCTTCTTGGGTAATGTCTTTTATACCTAGTAAGTGCTTTTGTGTAAATTTTTTCATTTAATTAATTGCTAAAATTGGATTGAAATACAGCGTTAAATACTTGTTTTTTAACTACTTACTATCAATGCTATATCGGCTTTACTATTTTCTTTCCATTCCACCTTTACTTTATCGTTTGCGCGTGTATCTACAGTTATGCCAGTATAATCGGGCTGAATAGGCAAATGGCGACTAAAACGTCTGTCAATTAATACCATTAGCTCCACTTTTTCTGGTCTGCCAAAATCCACCAACGCATCTAAAGCCGAACGAATACTGCGCCCTGTATAAAGCACATCGTCAATTAAAACCACCTTTTTGTTTTCAACGGTAAAGTTTATTTTCATGGCGTTAGGTACAATTTGTTCCTTTCCACGCCTAAAATCATCTCTATAAAATGAAATATCTAACTCGCCATAAAGCAAATTTTGATTTTGTGTAATGTCAATCAATCGCTTTAAAATTCTGCGTGCCAAATAAGTTCCTCTGGGCTGAAGACCAATAATAGCAGTGTTTTCAAACGAGCCATGTTTTTCAATAAGCTCATAACAAAGCCTATCAATTACAATACTAAATTGTTTTTTTTCGAGTATGGTTTTACTATTCATTGGCTTTAAACCATTTTAGTGGCTTTTTTTTTTGTAATTTTATTTACAGATTAAACTGTACAAATTTATTTATATTACCCTTTATTCAAAATAGCCAAAGCATTTTGTTTGTCTAAATGCAATTGCGCCTTTAAAGCATCTAATCCATTAAATTTTTCTTCATTGCGCAGCTTGCTTACAAATTCAATTTTTAGCATTTCGGTATAAATTTCTTTTTCAAAATCAAAAATATTTACTTCAATACTGCGTCCTTTGCCTTCTACGGTTGGGTTATTGCCAATATTTAGCATACCACCAAACCTTGCTTTATTATACCAAACCCACACTGCGTAAACTCCATCTTGAGGTATAAGTTTAAAACTATTTTCTACTTCAATATTGGCAGTTGGGTATCCAATGGTACTGCCTAACTGTTTGCCTTTTACCACTTTTCCTTCTAGGCTATAACTATTGCCTAAGTATTTTTGTGCAGTTTGAATATCGTTATTCAATAGGGCATTACGTATTTTAGTTGAACTCACTGCTATATCATCAATGTCTTGCTCAGGAATTTCTTCCACCTCAAAACCATATAGCGATGACGATTCTTTTAAATGTTCAAACGAACCTTCGCGGTTTTTTCCAAAACGATGGTCGTAACCTATAACCAAAGTATTGGTTTTTATTTTATTAACCAATATGGTTCTAATAAATTGTTCGGAAGTTTGGCGCGAAAATTCTTTGGTAAATGGCAAAATAATCAAATGATCAATTCCAGCTTTTTCCAATAAATGAATTTTTTCGTTTAAGGTACTTAACAGTTGCAAACCGTGGTCGTCAGGAAAAAGTACCATGCGCGGATGTGGCTCAAAGGTAATTAAAACCGTTTCACCATCTTTAATAGAGGCAATTTGCTTTAAACGTTCAATTATTTTTTTGTGGGCCAAATGTACTCCATCAAAAGTACCTTGGCTAACAATGGCATTTTTAATAGCAGGAAGTGAATTTATATCAAAATGTACTTGCATATTTTGATTAATAAAAACGTTTAAAACCAATCATTTTTCTTGCTTCGCTAATCGTTGCCGAAGCACTTTCTCTAGCTTTTTCGGCACCAAGTTTGGCTATTTTTCCAAGCATTTCATCATTGCCTTTTATATCATCTATTTTTTGTTTTATTGGGGCAATAAAATTGGCCATGTCTTCAGCTAGTTGCTTTTTCATATCGCCATAACGAATGCTGCAATCGGCAAAGGTGTTTTTATAATGCGCAATCACATCAGGCGCAGAAACCAATTGCATTAAGTCAAATAAATTTTGAACAGCTTGGCTAGGAGTGGAGTTTGGTTCAGTTGGAGCTACATCGCTCACTGCTTTCATTATTTTTTTTCTAACTACTGCATCTTCATCGTTTAAATTAATTACGGTGTTATCTCCATCGCTTTTACTCATTTTTCCACCACCTTGTAAGCCGGGTACTTTTACCAATTGGCTGCCATAATTAAATGCTTGTGGTTCAGGAAAAAGTTCATTGTTATAAATTCTGTTGAATCGGTTTCCAAAAGTTCTGGCCATTTCTAAATGTTGCTCTTGGTCTTTACCAACAGGAACTTTAACAGCACGGTGTATTAAAATATCAGCAGCCATTAAAACTGGGTAAGTTAATAAGCCAGCATTTATATTATCTGGATGCGATTTTGCTTTTTCTTTAAACGATGTAACGCGCTCCAGTTCACCTTTGTAGGCATGCATGTTAAGCAATAAATACAATTCGGCTATCTCAGGTAAATCGCTTTGAATATAAATAGTACTAGCTTCAGGGTCTATTCCGCAGGCAATGTATTCCGCCAAAACTTGTTTTACATTTTGGTGTAAATCAGCAGGATTTGGATGGGTGGTTAAAGAGTGATAATCAGCAATAAAAAAATAGCAATTATAATCGTATTGCATTTTTATAAAATTTTTTACAGCACCCATATAATTACCTAAGTGTAAATTCCCTGTTGGCCTAATTCCGCTTACTACAATTTCCTTTGTCATTTTTATTTTAAAAATAGAGTCGCAAATTAACTTTTAAATATGCAATCTACAATTGATTATAGTTAAGCTATTGTTTTTTAAAAACTTATTATATATTTGGTTATATTTTATTATCAAATGAAGAGAATTTTTACAATTTTTATGTTAGGTTTTTGGGCGGTTTCTAATGCTCAAGTAAACAATTTACAGCTAACTCAGCTACTTAATAAGGCTGGTTTTAGTAATTTAAAATCCGAAGAAATTTCTATTAATAGTTCGCATACCGACAAAAAAACTGGAATTACTCACATTTACTTTAAACAAATGGTAAACGGGGTAGAAGTTTTTAACTCGCAAAGTAGCGTTCATATTGATAAAAATGGAAATTTAGTTAAGCAAAATATTGCTATTAAAGCTGCCAATTCTGTTGTAAATAGCAAAAAAATAGATGCTAATGCAGCTTTAAGTATTGCTTTAAATACAGCAAGTATTGTAAAAAAAGCGTTAAATAAAGTTACATTAACTGATAATGCTTCGTTTAAAATAGAAGATAAAGGCCTTTCGAGCGAAGCAATTGTTGGTAAACCAATTTATTATGAAAAAAATGGTTCTATTGTAGCTGCTTGGCAAATAGATGTTTTAAATGATGAAACTGCAGATTGGTTAAATGTAATTATAGATGCTAATACCGGTTTGGTAATTGAAAAAAATAATTATACTACTAAATGTAGTGCAGAGCATATTACTTCATCTAACATGAATAAACCTTACTTTTTTGAATTTGATGATAATAACAATTTAGGAAAAGCGGCAAATACAGGAACTTATAGAGTTTATCCAATACCAATGGAAAGTCCTGCACGTGGCGATAGACAATTGGTTTCGAATGCCAATGATTTAAGTGCTTCACCTTACGGATGGCACGATACCAATGCCGTTGATGGTGCTGAATTTACCATAACTCGTGGTAATAATGTATGGGCAAAAGAAGATACTTTGGCTGCTAATTCTACTACCTCAGCTTACTCACCAAATGGAGGAACAGATTTATTATTCGACTTCCCATATGGCTTAGATGCTGGTCCAAGACCTAATTTAAATGCGGCTATTACTAATTTGTTCTTTTGGAATAATACCATACATGATGTGTTTTACCATTATGGATTTGATGAAGAAAGTGGAAATTTTCAAGCAAAAAACTATACTAATTTAGGTTTAGGAAAAGATTTTGTTTACGCTGAAGCGCAGGATGGAAGTGGTACAGATAATGCAAATTTTTCCACACCTGTTGATGGTTCAAATCCAAGAATGCAAATGTATTTATGGGGAGGTTCTGCAACGCCAGCATTTGCCAATATTTTGCAAGTGAACGAACCAACTAGCATAGCAAAAAAATATGGAGCTGTAATTGCATCTTTTGGTCCACGTTTAAGTTTAGAGCCTATTACTGCCAATTTGGTAATGGTTAATGATGGTGGTTCTTCAAGTGGAGGAAATTTAGGATGTAATACCTTAGTTAATGCAGATTCGGTGAATGGCAAAATTGCTTTAATAACTAGAGGAACATGCTCATATCAAACTAAAATTTTAAATGCACAAGCAGCAGGTGCTATTGGTGTGGTTATGATTAATACATCAAATAGTGCAACTGCAATGACAGGAAATGGTACCGGAATTAATATTCCTGCAGTTATGATTTCATCAACTAATGGAAATTTATTTAAAACCAATATTGCAAATTCAACTATTAATTTAAGCATGTTCGATTCTACTGTACCTTCAGCGGCCACAAGAACCTACGATAGTGATTTTGATAATGGTGTAATTGCACATGAGTATGGACATGGAATTTCTACTAGATTAACTGGTGGTCCGGCAAATTCAAGCTGTTTGAATAACGAAGAGCAAGCTGGTGAAGGTTGGAGTGATTTCTTTGGTTTGGTTTTAACTTCTAAACCTTACGAAACTTCGTTGCTTGGTAGAGGAATTGGAACACATTTAATTGGTCAAGATACCAATGGCTTAGGCATTCGTCCTTATAAATACAGTAGAAGTATGATAACTAATCCTGTTAATTACAATAGCATCAAAACACTTTCTATTCCGCATGGTGTAGGTTTTGTATGGTGTAGTGCTTTATACGATATTTATTTGGATATGATTGATAAATATGGTTTTGATGAAAATGTTTACACTGGAAAAGGTGGTAATAATAAAGCGTTAGAATTAGTAATGATGGGCTTAAAACTTCAACCTTGTCAGCCAGGGTTCTTAGACGCTCGCGATGCAATTATTTTAGCAGATTCATTATTAAATGGTGGTGCCAATAAATTGTTGTTATGGAAAGCATTTGCCCGCAGAGGAATGGGTTTTGATGCAAAACAAGGAGCCTCAACTTCTCGCAGCGATGGAACAGCTGGCTTTAAATTACCTGCTGAATTAACAGTTTCTACCAACGAAATTTTGAGCGCTAATTCTATAGAAATTTATCCTAACCCATCAAAAGGTAATTTTACCATCAATGCTAGCTTTGACCTAAATACTTCGGTTTATACTTTAGTAGATATTAGCGGTAAACAGCTTCAGTTTACTACCAAACAATTAAGCGATAGTAAAACTGAGATTGAATTAAACAATATCAGTTCAGGCATTTATTTCTTATCAATTAATGGAAATAATGGCTCGGTTACTAAAAAGATTTTAATTGAATAATTAACTTTTAGATACCAAGAAAAAGCCCGTTTATCGAAAGATAAGCGGGCTTTTTTATTTTAACTTCTCATATTGTCAAATTGCAAAGGAACTTCAAAATCATGTCCTCTAACTGCTGCCATGGTGCTTTGTAAATCGTCAATTTGTTTTGCTGTAACCCTAACTTGATCGTCCATTATACTAGCTTGCACTTTAAGTTTAGTATCTTTAATAAACGAAACAATTTTTTTAGCAGTTTCTTTATCCAAGCCTTCTCTAATAGGTAAGTCTTGTAATACCAATTTTCCGCTCGATCTAAATTCTTTGCTTAAATCTAAACTTCTTACATCTAATCCTTGCTTGCTAAATTTTGATAAAATAATATCAATAATACTAGTCAAAGCCATATCTTGGTTAGCAGCAATTTTTACAAGTTTGCTTTTTTTATCAATTTCAATGCTGCATTCAGCATCTTTTAAATCGTATCTATTTACCAATTCTTTCGAAGCAGTATTAATTGCATTGTCAATTTTTTGTAAGTCAATTTTTGAAACTATATCAAAGCTCGCCATAATTTATAATTTTTATCGTTTTTAAGTAAATTTTATATTAACTCATTTTTATTTGGTTTCGCAAGATGCTACATTTGAGAAAATAAATAAAACTTATATGAAAAAATTATTCATACTGCTTTTTGTGGGCTTATTTTTAATGAGTTCTTGTTCAAAAGATCCAGTTTCTTCTCAACCTAACCCAATTAACGCCCTTGATACCATAACTACTTTTTCTGGCATTTTAATTCCTACCGAAAATAAGTTAGTTGTTAATTTTGAGCACTATTTTAAAAATAACCCAATTGTATATGCTACACAAAACTATATAACTGATAATCAGGATACTATACAAGTAAATAATTTATCTTACAGAGTTTCTAATATGCAGTTATACAATAGTTTAGTACAAAAATGGGTTGATGTTGGTACTTATAAACTAAACTCTGGCGATGATGCCTTTAAATATGGTTTTACCATTAACAAAGTACCTGCTGGATTGTATAATAAAATTAGGTTCAATTTAGGGGTTGATAGTGCTAGAAATAGGAGTGGCGAGCAAACTGGCGATTTAGATCCTTCATTAGGAATGTATTGGAATTGGACCAATGGTTATATACATTATAGATTGGAAGGTAGAATTTTACCTTCTTTAATAACTTTTAGTTTAGATATTGGTGGTAGTACCAATGTGGTTAACAAAGAAATTGATTTAACTAACTACAAAATAAAAAGTTTAACCAACGGAATTTCAATTAATTATAAAATTGATGTCAATTCGTTTTTAAGTAGTCCAAACTTGTATAATTTACAGACCGACCCTAAAGATATTCATACGGAAACAGTACCAGTTATTAAAACAAAACTTTTGCCTAATATGCTTAATATGATATCGTTAACAAGTGTTTCAGCTAATTAATATATAAAATGAAATCTTTAAAGTATTTAGTTTTAGCAATAATTTTTACTCAATCCTGTACAAAAGATTCAAAAATTGAAAAAAACAATGAAGATGTAATTTGGGATAAAACACCATACATCATACAGTATCCAAATTTTTTATCGGATGTTAGTAACCAAGTAAAATCGCCTGACGATAATCCCCTTACTCGCGCTGGTGTTGAACTTGGGCGTAAATTATTTTACGAACCTATGCTTTCGGCAAATAATACCCAATCGTGTGCAAATTGTCATAATCCTGCTAATGCGTTCTCTGACAATGTACAATTTAGCAAAGGGGCTTTCGGAAACCTTGGTTTGCGTAATGCAATGCCTTTATTTAACTTAGCTTTTCAAGAAAGTAAAGCAACTGATACCATTCATCGATTTTTTTGGGATGGGAGTTCTATTAATTTGGAGCGTCAAACTTTAGGTCCTATAGAGAATAAATTAGAAATGGCTTCAGATTTAAAAACCATTGTGCCTAAATTGCAAGCTAATCCCATTTATCCGCCTTTGTTTAAAAAAGCTTTTGGAACCGATTCCATTTACTTGTATTTGGTTCAAAAAGCTTTAGCTCAATTTGAACGAACTTTGTTATCTTTTAATTCGAAATATGATGAGTATTTAAAAACAAAGAACTTTAATGTTTTTTCAGACCAAGAAAAAAGGGGCTATGCTCTTTTTTATTCTGAAAGTAACCCTGCTTTGCAAATAAAAGGAGGTGATTGTTTTCATTGTCATGGACAGGAAAAAAGTTTTTATCTTACTGATTTTAAGTTTCATAACAATGGTTTGCAAAAATACCCAACCGATTCAGGATTATTTCGTATTACTAATCAATACAATGATATTGGTAAATTTAAAACACCAAGTTTGCGTAATTTAGTATTTACAGCCCCGTACATGCACGATGGCAGTAGAAAAACACTTAGAGATGTTATAAACTTTTATGATTCAGGAGGTTATAATTCTCCTTGGGTAGATGCAAATATTGGAAAACATCAGCCTTTAGGATTACAATTAACTGAGGAGCAAAAAGACGATTTAATTGCTTTTTTACTAACTATGACTGATACTAGTTTTGTAAAAAATTCAAATTTTACAAAGCCAAATTGAAATTATATTTTGTAATGTCGCTATAAAAATTAAATTTGAAAAATAGAAAGAAAATCAAACAATAAATATATGAAATCAATTTTACAATTTAAAAAGCTACTCTTACTGTTTGTATTGGTGCTTTCACTTGGCGCTAGTGTAAAGGCGCAGTATTGCGCTTCGGTGCCAACACAAACTGCCGATGAGGAAATTTATAGTGTAACAATGAACGGAGTTACAAATGCCTTAAATTGTTCTACTACAGCTCCAGGTGCGGGTTCACTTCTTAATAGATATTCTGATTTTACACCCGCAGGTAACATGTGGACGTTTGGCTTCGGAACAACAGTCAACTTTTCAATTACTGAAGACGAGTGTGATGGTGCGCCTTATTATTTTTGTGGTATTGCTATTTGGATTGACTATAATCAAAATAATAGTTTTGCCGATGCAGGAGAAAAAGTTTTCGTTGAGTCTGCAACTAGCATTGGTCCTAGAATATTAACAGGTTCTTTTAATATCCCTACTTCAGGATTATCAGGTCCTACAAGAATGAGAATTATTTGTGCTGAAGGATATTCTGGTGCAACATTAACTGAATGTTTAGCTTATGGATATGGAGAAACGGAAGATTACCAAGTTTATATTGGCTCTATTAACACAGGCCCTCCTCAACCGCCCATTGCAAATTTTTACGCACCAGATACGGTTTGGATAAACAGCCC
>CAZGVO010000002.1:0-398184 GCA_964529175.1 uncultured Bifidobacterium sp. | reverse complement strand
TTGGATTGTTCAACACAAAATTAAATGTTCTATAACCACATTTATTATCTACTACTGTTATGCCTGGTTCAGGTACTGCTATGACTTTTATATTGATACCTTTTGTAACAAATGCAGGCAATGGACAAAAACGATCAGTGCCAGTTACGGTGAATGAATGGGGTAAAGATCGAGCAGCACTCTTTGGAGGTGTCCAACAAAATCTAAAACTATCGGCTTTGGGCCCTTGAATTCCTCTTTGATTTAAAATATAATTACGAACAAATGTAGCATTAGCCATTACTGGATTATACATTCCTGGGTTATTCCATTTTAAATCGGTAGTATCGGCTAATATCTGCGGGCTTGCTGCCAAATCTTGTTGATCTTCTGCTACTATATCTAAACATATTTGAGTTCCAGCACAAACTGAAAAATTCTGAATTCCCGTCTGTAAAACACCATTCCTATATATTTTTACAAGAGGAACTTTATTTGAAGTACATAATTTTGTTTGAAACTGCACATCACGCCTTGTTAAACCAACTACAGTCCAAACACCATTGATTAATTTCCATTGGGTAACTTCTATTACTAGCATAGCCACAAATACACCCATTGGTCTAAACATTACATCGCCAGTTGCAGGGTCTATTCGAATACCAGCAGGTGGAGCAGCATTTGCATTTGGTGCTCCAAAATAAGGAAACGGATAACCTGCACTGTAAGGAGTAATATAACTCACATTTGATCCAAAATTTTGCATGGATTGTCCAAAAGTATAACTTAAAGAATCTCCATCTGGGTCAATTGCTCCTAAATTATACACAAAATCAACACCAGAACAAACCAATGCTGCAGCATCGTTAGTAAAAGTTGGTGCTGAATTACATGGCGTTTGACATCTATTTACAATTGCCTCAGTATAATAATTACTTGATGAAATAGTAGTTAAAGCTAAATTGCGGCAACAAGTACTAAATCCTAATGAAACATTGCAACATGAAGCGGGTATGCCACTTAAATTAACATTTCCTTCGAATGTATAAACTTCAATACCAGGGCTATAAGTTCCTGCAGTACGGGTACCGCAATTGGTACAGATAGTTTTTACTGAAGTACATGTTTGAATAATATCGTATCCACTAGTAGCCGAAACTGCTGTTAATGTAAAATTTCCAAAATTAACTCCTGAACAAGAAGCACTTTTTCCTATAATAGTATTATTAAAACCACAACAAGCATTAGCAGTAGTACAACCAGAAACACTACCAGGATTACTACCACAACCTGGACACATTTGTGCACCAGCACAATCTCTATAAATTTTCAATATTACTTTATAAACCCCTGGTGTAGAGGTACATTGATAACTAATATCACTACCCACCAAGTGATCTGCCGATAACTTAAGATTATTGAAAATAATGAAAATAAACAATAGTAAAACTACTTTAATTTTATCCGTATGTAATTTTTTTAGTTTCATAATTTTAATTTATTTATTGTTGAACAAAATTACTACCCTTATGTCTAAATATTTTGTTAACAATATATAATTTGGCATAAATAAATAATTTTTAAGTAAAAACCACTACTTGTTAGTTTAATTTACAAATAATGACATTAGTAGATAACATAACTCAAACCCATTTTTCAATTGATGAACCCATTTGGATAGCGCCTAGTGGTGGGCTTTTAGATATAAACTTTGAAGCAAAATTTGATTTACAAAAAATACAAAAATTGTATCCAAATTTATGGCGTTATTCCGATGCTATTGCTATAGACCAATCAAAAGGAATTGTATCGTTTAACGAAGGTTTTACTCCATTAGAACCAGTAGCAATTAATAATAGAAAAATTTATATTAAACACGAACAATTATTCAGTACAGGCAGTTATAAAGACCGTGGAGCTACTACTTTAATAACCAAAGCCAAGCAACTAGGGATTAATAAAATAGTGCAAGATAGCAGTGGAAATGCAGGCTGTGCCATTGCTGCTTATGCTGCTAAAGCGCAAATTAACTGCGAAATATTTTTACCTGAAAATACAAGCGATAGTAAAATTAGCCAAATGCAAGCTTATAGCGCTACCATAACCAAAGTAAACGGAATACGTAAAGATGCAGCTAACGCAGCATTAAATGCAGCTAAAACAACATATTATGCCAGTCATTGTTACAATCCTTGGTTTTTTGAAGGCACAAAAACTTTTGCTTTTGAGGTTTGTGAACAACTTAATTGGCAGAGCCCCGATTCTGTGATTTTACCTGCAGGAAATGGAACCCTAATTATTGGCTGTTACATTGGTTTTAAGCAACTTGCAGCTGCTGGCATTATAAATAAAATACCAAAAATTATAGCCATACAAACCGAAGTTTGTGCTCCTTTATTTTACTCAATTAATAATCAAACACCTCCTTTACCCTTTAGTAATAACACTTTAGCCGAAGGAATTGCCATTGAAAATCCACCAAGGGCAACTCAAATAATAAATGCAATTTTAAATACAAAAGGCACTATAATTACCGTAAATGAAACAGAAATAAAATTGGCTTGGAAACAAATGGCTTTGCTTGGAAATTATATTGAACCAACTAGTGCTGCTACTATTGCTGGCGTTCAAAAATATGTTAGTAATTTTGATTCAAATAATGAACTAATTGTATCATTATTTAGTGGGCATGGTTTAAAAAGTAAAAGCCTATTTTGAACCAAAAAAACTATTTAAGTTCCAAAATGAAACAAATGAATTATAATAAAAATACACAAAATAATGATAATCAGTGTTTTAAATATATGGTAGATTCTTTGTTAAATAAATTAGAATTGAGGTAATTAATTTCACACTCTTTCATGCTAAATAGACTATTAAACATATTAAATAACTTAAGTACTGGTTCCAGATCGGCAATTAGTTATTTTACTATTATATTTTTTGCATTATTGGCAAGCATTACTGCTATTGTGCTATTGCAATTTAGTAAAAACATAGACGAGCGTTTATCGAAAAACTTTGCCCCTGCCATTAATGCAACTAAAGATATTCATTTAATTATAGATGAAAGCAATCGGCATAGTGCGGCTATTGTTAACCAAAATGATAAAGCTAGCCGACTAAAACTACAAAAAATACTTGATAAACAATACCGTAGAAGAAAAATATTCTTAATAGAACTTTTTCAAGAACCTGGCTTAGATAAAGCTAAAAAAATGTTTATTACGGTGGACCAAGCTTACAGCGAGGTAATGGTAAAGCAAAGAGAATTATTAAAAATTACTACTCCAGTTAATAATACTGAAGCCTCTCAAAAACTACTTGCCGAAATTAAAGAAGATATTAGACGATTAGAACTAAACATTGACGAAATAGAACGCAATGTAATTGATGCTAGTAATTTTTTACAATCAGAAAAATACAAGAGCTACAGAACGCTACGTTTTTCGTTGTTAATAATGATGATTATATTGGTTTTAATTGCTGGTATATCACTAATTATAACCAACGAAACCATAGTAAACCCGGTAAAACAAGTGAGCGAATTGCTTAAAATAATGGGTAAAGGCGAAATTGTAAAATTTGAAGAAACTACTGAACGTAAAGACGAAATTGGTGATATGATTGAATCAGCCAAACATCTTTCGTTAGGTATGAAAAACAAGGCTGATGTAGCTTTTCAAATTGGTAAAGGAAATTATGAAATTGAAGTTCCATTGCAAGGCAAAAACGATAAACTTGGTCGTGCTTTACTTGAAATGAGAAACAACTTAATGCAGAGCAAGCAAACAGAAGCCAAAAACCTACATGAGCTTGAGCTTTACACCAAAAATTTAGAAAAAAGAAATAAAGAGTTAGACCAATTTGCTTATATTACCTCTCATGATTTAAAAAGTCCATTAAGAGGAATAAATAATTTAGCTGAATGGATAGAGGAAGACATGCGCGAAAGCATGACTGACGAAACCAGAAAATATTTTCAAATGCTTAAAGGTCGTGTACACCGCATGGAGGCTTTGATTAACTCATTGCTAAAATATAGCCGTGCTGGACGTATAAGCAACGAAATAGAATTAGTAAATATAAATGTAGTAGTAAAAGAAGTTTTAAAACGCCTAAGTCCTGATAATAAATATGCCATTTACCTAGATAACAATTTCCCAACTGTAATGGCAAATTACCAAGATATGGATGATATTTTTTACGAACTTATTTCTAATGCCATGAAGCATAATTTTAATGCTTCGCCAATAATTAATGTAACATACAAAGCAGAAAACAAATACTTTGTATTTTGTGTAGCCGATAATGGTTCGGGTATTTCAAAAGAATATCACCAAAAAATATTTACCATTTTCCAAACCTTAGAAACCCGCGATAAAGTAGAAAGTGTTGGTGCTGGCTTGGCAATTGTTAAAAAAATAGTAGAAGAAAATGGTGGCGCAATCTGGATTGAATCGGAAGAAGGTGCAGGCGCTAAGTTTTACTTTAATTGGTTAATACCTAACGCCCAAAACGCTTAAACCAACGGTTCAAATCCTATTAAATTCATTACCTTATTGGCTTTAGCTTTTACTTCATCTATGGAGTTTGCCAATACCGTAATATGACCCATTTTACGCATTGGTTTACTTTCTTTTTTATCGTATAAATGTAGGTAAGCTCCCTCTATTTGATGAATTTGGTCTAAGTTTTTTATAACGTAAGGCCCACTAAAACTTTTATCACCCAATAAATTAAGCATAGCCGCAGGTTTTACCAAACCAGGACAGCCCACTGGCAATCCCAAAAGTATTCTGGTTAGTTGTTCATATTGCGAAGTATAACAAGCCTCAATGCCATGATGGCCTGAATTGTGCGGACGTGGAGCAATTTCGTTTACCAAAATTTCACCGGTATGCGTTAAAAACATTTCAACTGCAAAAACACCTGCACTTTTAAATTGATTAATGGTTTGAATGGCCACGATTTTAGCTTTTTCGGCCAATGGTTTGCTAATTTCGGCAGGGCTAAATAAAAATGTAACCAAATTAGCTTCTGGGTCAAACTCCATTTCTACTGCATCGTAAGCTACTGTTTTTCCAAAAATATCTTTAGCTACTATAATTGAAATTTCCTTTTCGCAAGGAATAAATGCCTCTAAAACACAAGGTGTTTCAAACGGAATTAAACCATTATCAGCTAAAATGGCTTTGCTATTTAAAATAGTAACTCCTTTTCCATCGTACCCATCGGTGCGAGTTTTAGCTACAAATTTTTCAGTTCCAAGTTTGGTAATGGCTTGGTTCCATTCTGTTTTATCATTTACCAAAACATAAGGAGCTGTAGGCACCTGATGGTCGGTATAAAATTGTTTTTGTAAACCTTTATCTTGTATAATTTGTAAAACGCGAGGTGAAGGAATTATGGTTTTACCTTCATCTTCTAGCTTTATTAAAGCATTGGTATTTACATGTTCTATTTCAAAAGTTAACACATCGCTCATGGCAGCTAATTCGTTTATTTTAGCTTCATCTTGTAATGAACCTTCAATAAAATGGGTAGCCAAATGATAGCAAGGGCAATCTTTTGAACTTTCTAAAATATTAACACTTACATTTAATCTAAGAGCTTCTTCTATAAGCATACGACCAAGCTGACCGCCACCTAAAATACCAACTTTTTGTTTCAGTAAATTCATAATATGGGGTGCAAATTAAGCAATTTGTGCGCTTAAAACCTTCGCATAAAATTTTTCGTAAACAGGAACAATATTATTTATATCAAACTCCAAAGCTCGAGCCAAAGCGTTTGCTTTAAATTGAAGCAATCGCTCTTCATTTTCTAAAATATAAATTCCTTTTTCGGCCATTTCGGATACATTTCCAACTTCTGCCATAAAACCTGAAACTCCATTTTGAACCAACTCCGGAATTCCACCAGCATTACTAGCTATTACAGGCACTTCGCAGGCCATGGCTTCTAATGCAGCCAAACCAAAACTTTCGGTTTCAGAAGGCATTAAAAACAAATCACATACGCTTAAAATTTCTTCTACCGGATTTTGTTTACCTAAAAACAAAGTACTACCACATAAATCTAATTCACGGCAAAGCATTTCAGCATTATGTCTTTCGGGCCCATCGCCTACCAATAATAGTTTTGATGGTATTTTACCTCTAATTTGTCCAAATATTTTTATTACATCTTCCACTCTTTTTACTTTTCTAAAGTTAGAAGTATGCACAATTAATTTTTCATTTTGCGGAGCAATGGCCTTTTTAAAATGCTCCTTCGATTGTTTTTGAAAACGTGTTACATCAATAAAGTTTGGAATAACTTCAATGTGTTTTTTGGTTTTAAAATGTCGGTAAGTATCTTGCTTTAAAAAATCAGAAACTGCAGTTACTGCGTCTGATTGATTGATTGAATAGGTTACAACTGGCTCAAAAGCAGCATCTTTACCTACTAAAGTTATATCGGTTCCGTGTAAAGTAGTAATAACTGGAATATTAATTCCTTCAGTAGCCAAAATATGCTTGGCCATAATAGCTGCCGAAGCATGCGGAATGGCGTAATGTACATGTAGTAAATCTAATTTTTCAAACTTAACAACATCTACCAAAGTGCTTGCTAACGAAGTTTCGTAGGGCGGAAAATCAAATAATGGATAATTGCTTACATTTACTTCGTGGTAAAATATATTACTCATAAAAGAGTCGAGCCTAGCAGGTTGTTTATAAGCTATAAAATGCACCTGATGACCTCTTTGCGCTAACGCTTTTCCTAATTCTGTAGCCACTACCCCACTGCCTCCATAGGTTGGATAACACACAATTCCTATTTTCATTTAATTAAATACTTGTTATATTTTTAAAGTACAAATGTTAGCCTTTTGTTTTTATTAATCTCAATTATTTTATTGATATATTTTTTATTGTTTGTAATCAATTAACCAATAGCTTATTTACTAAGCCTAAAATAAAAAAACCAACCTTTTTGGGGTTGGTTTTTTATAAATTAAGCAGTTACTACCATTTGATCTACAAATTTGTATCCTATGCCTCTCGAAGAGTGCAGGAAAACTGGATTTTTAGGATCTGCTTCAAAATATTTACGTAAGCTTAGCATAAAATTATCAACTGTACGAGTGTTTGGAATTACATTATAATCCCATACTACTTTTAAAATATGCTCACGGCTAACTACTGTGTTTTTGTTTTCAATAAGTAATTTAAGCAACAAAGTTTCTTTTTTGGTCAATTCTATGATTCCATCAATACCTTGTGCTTGATGACTATCAAAGTTAATCCAAAAATTGCCAAAATGAAAAATATTAGGTAGGGCTTTATCTAGCGCTTTTATTTTATCACGTTTTTCTAATAATTTTTTTATACGCAATAAAAGTTCTTCTAAATCAAAAGGTTTGGTTAAATAATCGTCACCACCTTTTTTCAATCCTTCTACACGCTCAGCTGGTGTATTTTTAGCCGAAAGGAAAAGAATTGGAATATTTTGGTCGTGTAATCTAATGTTTTCGCACACCATGTAGCCATCCATTTCGGGTAACATTATATCAAGTACCACTAAGTCGAACTTTCGTTCTCTAAAAGCCTCAATGGCCTTTTTACCGTCACCAACTGCTACAACGTGATAATTTTCTAATTCTAAGTTTAATTTGAGTGCATGTTGAAGATTTTCTTCGTCTTCAACGAGTAAAATATTGTTCATAAAAATTGGTTTTAGTTTTTAATTAAGTGTTAAACGATAAAACTAACTTCAAAGTTGGTTCCATTAGGATGATTATTTTTCACTTCAATGGTTGCATGGTGAAATTTAACCAGTTTTTTAACAATAAATAGCCCTAAACCTGTTCCTTTTGTTTTGCGCGTTTGCTCTTTTCCAACTCTATAAAATTTATCGAAAAGCCTTTGTTTATCAGCATCGGCAATGCCTATACCTAAATCTAAAATACTTAAAACAGCTTGCTTATTATCACTCTTTAAAAGAATTGTAATGTTTTGGTCAGAATATTTTTCAGCATTGCTCAAAAGGTTAATGATAATGCTTTCTAGTGCAAACTCGTCTCCTGTTATGTACACTTCTTGTTCAATATTTTTAATTAACCTAGCTTCTAAGTTCCTTGGTTTGGCATAAGTATCTACTACTTTATTAACCAATTCACTCAAATTTACCTTAGCCATAAGTGGCTCATAATGATTAGTTTCCAGTTGAGCCGAAAGCAATAAATTATCAACCAAAGTTCTCAATCTATTGGTATCATTTATTGAATTTTGCAATATTGATTTTTGCTGTTCTTTGTCTAAATCGCGTTTTAAAAGTGTTTCTAAATAGAGTTTTACTGAAGCAATTGGCGTTTTAAGTTCGTGAGTTACAGCTAATAAAAAATTATTTTGTTGTTGGTTTAAAGCGATGCTTTTTTCAAATGTTTTATAAACCCATAAAATGCCCCAAATCAATAATCCAATCATTACTACACCCTCGCCTGCATACATCCATTTTTTGCGCGAAAGTTTATCGTTTGATACTATCGATTCTCGTTCTAACTTATTATAAGCTTCTTCTTTAGGCCTAATCAAATAGCCGTTAAACGGATTAATAGTATCAATAAATACCAATTCTAAAGTGCTGTATTTTTCTTTAAAATAATTTTGCATTTGGATGGTATCCAAAAAATTATCTTCTCTTAATTCTTCGCCAAGATCGGTAGAAGCTTTATAGCATAAAATTTCATCGGCAGCAGTTCGTAACTTACTGTTTTCAATTTCTAAACTATTAATAGTTTTTGAATTCCTAAAATGCTCGTAACCCCACCAGCCAAAAGCCGCAACAATGTAAATAGATAAAAAAATGAAAATTAAACGTGGTTTATTCATTTAGCAAAAAAACAAAAAAATAAGTAGTAAAATAAGTTTAAATTATAACTCCCAAGTGCTTTTGCGTTTTGGGTTAATGTACTTTTTAATATTTAACCAAAATGCTAAAATTAAGTACACCAATACAGGTGAAGCTGCGGTAATGAATGAAGTGTAAATAAAATACATACGTATAATATTTGAGCTAATACCAAAGCGCTCGCCAAGGTATGTGCAAACTCCAAACACATTTTTTTCTACGTAATATTTAATTTTTTCCATTAATTTTTATACTTCAAATATATAAATAATGTTCATTCAAAATAGTTTTATTTTTTTTAGTTCAAAATTACCAATTTTTGAAAAGCCTCGTCAGTTTTACCTTGCGCTTTTACTTTTACTTTGTAAATATAAACTCCTTTTCCTATTGTATCGCCATAATCGTCTTTTCCATCCCACTCTATACCATCAAAATGACTAGTTGCTGCTAACACATCTTTTTGAATAGATTTTACCAATTTACCACTAACAGTAAATATTTGAACCAATACTTGCATGTCTTGTCCAGCTTTATTATGGTCAAATTGGAACGAAGTTTTTGAAGTAAATGGATTTGGATAATTTAGAACATTTTGCAATGCAACTTTACTATCGTTAGCCACTAAAAATTCAATTTCTGCTTCGCCAATATTGTTAAAAATATCATATGCCTGAAACTTAATTTTATTAACACCTAAAGGCAGTGCTTTGTAGTTATAATTTACGGTTCCAAACTGATAAGTATTTAATGCAGAACGGTAAAAATCGTTCATAATAATAGTATTGGTATTTTGATTATTCATTACTGCATTTAAATCTCTACCTACTCCACGACTAGTGGTATTTATACCATTTTCATCAAAAATTTTAGCTATAAATAACGAATTTTCAGGCACCAACCCTCCATTTACAAACTTTTCATCATTCATGTATAGTTTTATTTCTGGACCTTTATTGTCAACTAAAACAGAATCGGCAGTTCCGCCAATTAAAGCTTTCCCTTCGTATCCACTTGCATCTACTGTATCGTTATTAGCATAATAACTAATTTTACCATAACCATACTGATAATCAATATCTTTAGGAACAATAAAACTAAATGTAAACAAACCATTGGTTACCGTGGCTGAACCTTTATAAATAATGTTATTTTGTAACTTAAAACTATTAATACTAATTGGTTTTTCATTATCTACAATTGGGTATTCCGACTCTTTATCAAATACCGTTGGGTAAACTATGCCATTAAAACTGGTCATTAAATTATTGTTTTCATCTAATACTTGACCCGTAACAGTTACTTTGCTTAAGGCTTTTAAAGTATCAGTAAAAGTGGCAATTGGTTTTGTATTAATGGTAGAAGTTTTTACAGTATATTTAGGCAAAGCCAATTGCAACATGGGGTCGCCAAGTAGGGTAAAGTTTCTAGTATTTTCATTTGGAAATAAATTTTTGGTTTGCATTAATATTTGCCCAAAAGTTTTGGGATTCATAATGGCATTTGAATCTAATCCAATTTGGCTATTAAAATATCCATTAAGTGCATCATTAGCACTACTATAAACTAACCTTACTGTAGTAAATAAAGCTATTGGCCCACCATTAGGATTAACCATAGCCAATTCACCTGCGGCCAATCTATCAGGATCATCAAATCTACTAAACTCACAGGTTGCAGTCATTAACAATGGCATATTATCTTTACCATTCCATGAGTTAATTTCATCCACATTTAAAATTCTTCGTGCACTCCAACCTACCTCGCCTCCATGGCCTATATAATTAATAATTAAACTACCTTTATTTACAGCATTGGTAATGGCTGTGTTTACTTGCGGAAATCTTTTTCCGCCAGCCGTAGCTAAAGGTTCGTAAGCATTGCTATAAATTTTATTGATATTAAACTTTTTAAATGGCTTTAAATAAGTATTTGAAAAGCCTTCTGCAGCTTGGTTAAATTCAATTGAGATGTCAGTCCATTCATCATCAGTTATAAAGGTTAATTTATTACGCCAATCGCCATAACTACTTTTTGTTTCGTAATAAATTACTTTATCAACTATAGCTTTGGCTTGGTCAATATTATCAATTGGTAAACGGCCAATGCCTAAATCCATTAATTCATTGGTATTGCTGTTTTCTAAAAAATTTCCTTCATTATCATCTAAACAAACAAAAAAATCATCGGTACAATATGAGCCGGGATGAGCGCTATAAAACTGCTCATAAGTTGGGATATAATTGGTGTTTACAAAACCTGTTTGCGTTTTACTCAAATTACCTTTGTAATCGTAACTAGCACGACCCATTAAAGTTACATATTTCAATTTTTCGTTGGTAGAAGTATATTTTTTATAAAACATACGTAGCATGTCTCTAATAGCTGTAATATCTTGACTACCAGAACCAAACTCATTGTAAATATCAGTGATATTCAATACATGAATTTTCAATCCATTTTTTTGTGTATGATATGCAGCTAATCTGTTGGCTTCAGTTAAAAAATTAGGATGTGTTATAATAATACCTTGCGCTGCTGTTAATCCATGAATGTTTTGATTAGCAATTTTACCAAAACTAACTGGTTTGGTAAAATTAGTTCCATCAAAAGCCACAAACCATCTTAAACTATCGTTATTTGCTGCAAATGAGCACAATCTATTTGTTGCATCAAAATTTGATTGTATGGCAAATACTTGAGTAGGGTTTGAAACATCCCAAATGGTTAATGCACGTGAAGTAACAATTTGAAATTCAGTAATTTTACCCGCATCTACACTGTTTTTATCACTGAACAAAATAGGTTTTCCACTATTGCGTAAAAAAGCACGTGCATTAATGGTGTAAAAATCTAACCAACCGTTAGCTCCTTGTGCTATTGGCCCGTTATACGAATAGGAAATATCTAATCTATTTGATTTAGATTTTAAATAAGCTTGTTTAAAATTTAAATCGGCAAAAGTACCATCGTATGTTAAAGACAATCCAGAACAAGGTTGATTAACAACAAAATTTCCGTTTATAGATACATCAAAACTATTATTTTGCGAAGACCTTCCTGCAATATTTGATTGAAATAAAATAGATGCACTGGTATCTAAATCGCTGATAATATTGGTAAAAGTTCTTTGCGGTTGACGGTTAAAATCTTCGCCATACCAATTTCTTCCTGTTTTTACAAAATTAACTATATCCTCTTCGTGATGCACTAATGCATCAAATGAATTGGAAGTATAATTGCTATTAGAAGCAGAAGCAATACTTGCAATTCGTTTGCCTCCAACATTACCAATGGTTAAATAATAGTAAGTTGTATCGGAATATAAATTAGGATTGTTATTGTAAATTTTAGTTGTAGGATTGTAAGACCAAACTTCTTTTTGGCTTTGCCCATAAAACAGAATAAAATCGCCTGTATTAAATTTACCATCGCTTTCACCTTGAACAAAAATGGCATTTTCTTGTAAGTCATCGTATCTAAATTTAGCAATTTTTTCAGGTAACATACCAGCTCCATTACCATAAATACTTATATTTCTTGGGTCAATAGCATCCACATTAATGCCTAAATCTTTCAAAAAAGTATAATCAATTCTGTGAACAGAATTATTTAGAGTAGCTATTTTATACCAACTGCCTTGTGTCAAAACCGAATTATTGGCAAAGTCTTTTTTTCCTAAAGTTTTAGGTAGTTCAAATACATCGTTTGTTTCAATTTCTATATTACACGAAATCAATCTCTTTAAAGAATTACCTTGTTTAATATAAGGTATAAAACTAATAAATAAAAACGATTGCCTTTGCTCATAAGCTATTTCAGTATTTATTTCTAAAATATTATTGGTTATGTTTTTTAATGAACTATTTTCAGTTTTTTCATCTTCATAAACCTCATCAAAAATTTTTACATTCAAAATTTGTGTTCCACTTTTACCAACTTTTTTTTGGTAAAAAGGAAGTAGTCCAAATTGATTTTTAAAAACAGAATTGGTAAAAAAAGGTTGCATTTCGCCACTTTTTGTCAATTTTGAAGCCTTCCAGTCAATTTTGACAAAAGTTTTAATTCTATACGCAAACACATGATTTACAAACACTAAAGCTACTAATAAGACAATTGATTTAATATTTTTTTTGATTTGCATGAATAAAAATTGCATATAAAATGTGAAATTAATTATAATTGAAAAATTGTTGTTCTAGAAAAACAACGAACAAACATACTAAAAAAGTATTTTAAGACTTATATATTTTATTAAATAACTTTTATTTTACAAAAGACAAACTATAGAACGATGACATTTACAAAAGCTGCACTGTGCAGATTACTTACATACATATTACCGCTGTTAATAAGTGTGCGAGCATATGCTCAGGATCCACAATTTTCGCAGTTTTATGCAAGTCCGGTTTACACTAATCCTGCATTTTCAGGATCAAGCACAGTTGGTCGTTTGGTTTTAAACACACGTAATCAATGGCCTTCGGTTTCTGGTTCATTTACCACCGTAAATGCTAGTTATGATGAGCATTTTGAAGCAATTAACGGTGGATTAGGCATACAAGCCCATTATGATGAGCAAGGAACTGGAACATTGCGCACCGTTGGCTTAAATGTGGCTTATGCTTATTTGATTCCAGTAAGCCGAAAATTTAGCATTCGCTTGGCATTACAAGCAGGTTATATGCAAAAAACTGTTGATTTTAGCAAATTTTTATGGCGTTCGCAATTAGGAATAAATGGTTTTAATCCATCAGCTCCGGGTCAACCGATGCCATCAGAAGGAAAAGCCAACATCACTAATTTTGCGGCAGGCTTTTTGGGTTACAGCAAAAACTTTTATTTTGGATTTGCTACTCATAATATTTTTGAACCAGACCAATCGTTTGCTATTACCAATCCTCCAGTGGTAGCACCAATTTACAGACGTTATACTGGTCATGTTGGAGCAATTTACCCATTGGTAGATAGCAGGGTTAAGGGTCGTTCATCATATTTATATCCAAACGTTATCTATATGCAACAAGGTTTTGCTGGCAAATCATTCTGGCAATTAAATCTTGGTATGTATATTAGTAAAGGTTCGTTGGTAGGTGGTTTATATGTGCGCCAAACAGCTGCAAATACTGAATCAATCATTGCAATTGTTGGTTTAAGAACAGAGAAAGTAAAGATTGGATTTTCATATGATGGAACTGTATCTACTTTAGGTGCTGGTGCACCAAATTCGTACGAAGTTTCCCTAGCGTTTGAATTACGTAAAAAAGTTAGAAGACGCAATCCAAGACCAATGACTTGTCCGGACTTTTAATATATTTGTAATATGAAAACTCCATTGATAAAACTGCTTTTTAGCTCGTTGTTAACCCTCGTGCTAATTAATGCATCAGCGCAAGATCCGCAGTTAAGTCAGTTCTATGCCTCTCCATTATATACAAATCCAGCCTTTGCGGGTGCTGCTAAAAAAATTAGATTTTCTGCAAATGCTAGAAATCAATACACTGGTTTAAACAAAACCTATAGAACAATTGTAGCTTCGTTAGATGCTTATGTGCCTAACATGCAAAGTGGATTAGGTTTATTAGTATCGGCCGATCAAGCTGGAGATGGCTATTTAACAACTACCAATTTTGGTGGAGTATATGCTTACAACTTACCAATTAATAGAAATTGGAATGTCAATTTTGGTTTATTAGCAGAAATACGTCAACGCTCTTACGATTTTAATAGGTTTAGTTTTGGAGACCAATATGACCCAGTTTATGGAAAAATTTATCCAACTGCAGAAATTGCAGGACAAGAACAACGTACTTTTCCAAACTTTTCAACTGGGGCACTGCTTTACAGTGAATATTTTTATGCTGGTTTTGCTGTAAATAATTTAACTGAGCCTAACCAATCATTTATTTTAACTGATAATACAGGGCAGGCATTTATTTTACCTAGAAGATATACTGCACACATGGGCGCTAATATTAGTTTGACACGTGCGCGTTTTGAAGCCAATAGGGTGTACCTTTCGCCTAATATTTTATTTATGAATCAACGCGATTTTTATCAAGTTAATGTAGGAACGTATATAAAAAAACAAGCTTTAACTGTAGGTTTTTGGTATAGGCAAACAAGTAGAAATGCTGATGCAATTATTTTATTAGCAGGATTACGATTTAAAACCTTTAGAATTGGGTACAGTTATGATTTAACTATTTCTAATGCTAGAACAGCCACAGTTGGAAGCCATGAACTTAGTTTAGGCTTCGATATAAATACTCCTCAACGCTCAAGATCAAGAATAGGCAAACCTATTAGGTGCCCCGATTTGTAATCAATCGCATTCATTTTCAGCAAATAAAAACTTTTTGAAAAAAAAAGTAATTTTATACACTTAATTGTCAATTTTCGTTATATTTGGAAACTTTAAAGTAATTAACTACGACCATGAAATTAGTAAATCAATTATTGTTTGCATCATTTACAGCAACTATGCTGTTTTCGGCATGTACACAAAAATCAAGCACTACTGGCTGGAAATATAATGACTCCAAATGGGGAGGATTTGAAAAGCACAAGTTTAAAGAACAAGAAACTGGACCAGGTTTAGTGTTTATTGAAGGTGGTACTTTTGTTATGGGTGCATCAGAACAAGATGTGACCTATGATAGAAACAACTTAAAAAGACGTATGACAGTTAACAGTTTCTATATGGATGAAACTGAAGTAACTAATTTACAATATTTAGAGTATATTTATTGGTTAAACAGAGCATATGGCGCTGAAAACCCAATTATTGCCCAAAAAGCATTACCTGATACTTTAGTTTGGAGAAATAAGCTTTCATACAATGAACCAATGGTTAATTACTATTTACGTTACCCTGCTTACCGCGATTACCCAGTTGTTGGAGTAAATTGGTTACAAGCTGCTGAGTTCTGTAAATGGAGAACTGATCGTGTGAATGAAATGATCATGATTAGAGAAGGTTTAATGAAAAACAGTAACCTAAATAAACAAAACGAAGAAACATTCAATACTGAAGCTTATTTGTTAGGTTTAACAACTGTTGATATCAAAAAACAATTAAGAGACTACACTCCTGGTGGTAAAAAACGTGATGTTAAAATGGAAGATGGTATTTTATTACCTATTTACCGTTTACCAACAGAAGCTGAATGGGAGTATGCAAGTGTGGCTTACAGAACTGCATCTTACAATGAAAATGTTGATTCAAGAAAAATTTATCCTTGGGCTGGTTTAACATTACGCAGAATCGATGCTGAGAAAACTCGTGGAAGAATGTATGCTAACTATGTAAGAGGACGTGGTGATTACAAAGGTATTGCTGGTAATCTAAATGATAATTCATCTTACACTTCAGCTGTGAAAGACCAATTCTATATTCCAAACGACTTTGGTTTGTACCACATGGCTGGAAATGTTAGCGAATGGGTTATGGATGTTTATCGTCCTTTATCGTTAGAAGATAATATTGATAATAACTCATTCAGAGGTAATGTTTACCAAACTCAAGTTAGAGATGCTGATGGTAATGTAACTGAAAAAGATAGTATGGGTAGAATTATTTACAGAGATGTAACTGAGGCTGAAAATATTAAAAGACGTAACTACAAAAAAGCTGATAACATTGGCTTTAAAGATGAGTTAAACTACAACGGTGATATTGACCAAAAATACGAATACGGAGTAACTTCATTAATTGATAACGCTGCAAGAGTGTATAAAGGTGGTAGCTGGAATGATAGAGCTTATTACTTAAGTCCAGGTACACGTAGATACTTAGACCAAGAACAAGCAACAGCTACAATTGGTTTCCGTTGCGTAATGGATAGATTAGGCAGCCAAACTAAAAAAGGTAGAAAATAATATTACTTTAAAAACAAAAAATCCGAATCATGTAAATGGTTCGGATTTTTTGTTTTTAGGCATTTGCAATTATTCTATTTGCAAATCTATTATTGGAAAATGTACTTTAAATGAATCCTATTTTTTCCACCTTTCGGCTACTTTTAAGTTGTAATCTATAAAATCTATTATACCTTTATCAAAAAGGGCATTACCTTGAGATATTCCATTTTCATCCAATACTTCTTTAGTGAAATGCGATTCGAAAATTTTTGGAGAAATAAATGATTGGCTATTGCTAAAACTAACTAATTTTCCAACTACTTGAATTAACTGCAAACAAGGCATTTTACCTCCTTTACCAGTTGAAACACCAACAAATGCAAAAGTTTTTTCATTAAATAAGTCCATAAAATCTCTAACTCCTAATGCATTATACATGTTTAACAATTCGGGTGTAGAACTCCAATTGTATTCTGGTGAAATAGTTATTACCAAATCGGCATTACGCCAATTATTTATTAAATCAGTTTGGAAAGGAGAAAGACTATTGCTATTAATGGTTCCTTGATTAATTAAAGGTAAATCATAAAAAGTAAAATCAACAATATTGGCTTGATGTTGGTTACTTTCAAGGTATAACTTAATTGCTTTGGCAACTCTTAAAGTATTGTTATTGGCTCGTGCTGAGCCACTTATAATTGCTATATTCATTTAATAAATCTATGTTGTATATTTTTTAACATAGCGATAGATATTAAAGTTTTGCTGATTGCTAATTTCCTTCAAATCATTAAAAATGTTTTCGAACACAATATCTTTAACTCGTTGATTTTTAATTAACATAATGGCTTTTTCCGCCAAAAGTAAATTTTTCTTATTTGATAAATTATTGGCCGCTTGATGTTTTTCAATAGCATCTTGCAAATTTTGCAAGCCTTCATACTTATGTGCTACAGTTCTTACAACAGGACTTTCCCAATTTTCGGATGCATGGCTATGAGTTAAAGCACACAGATTTTTATAAAATGTATCTGCCCCACTCCTATCCGATTTGTTCAATACATAAACATCGGCAATTTCCATTACACCACTTTTAATGGTTTGTATATCATCGCCAGCTTCTGGTACTAAAACCAATACCGTTGTATCGGCTAAACTTGCTATTTCTACCTCACTTTGCCCAACACCAACAGTTTCAATAATAACGTAATCAAATTGCGCAGCACGAATTAAATCAGCTACTTCAAAAATTTTAGGAGCAAGGCCACCCAAACTTCCTCGGCTGGCCATGCTTCTAATAAATATATTGGGATTTAAAAAATGTTCGCTCATTCTTAGTCTATCCCCCATTAACGAACCTTTATTAAAAGGAGAACTTGGGTCAATAGCAATGATGGCTACTTTTTTATTTTGGTCTAATAAATGCTTGGCAAAAGCATTTATTAAAGTACTTTTACCAGCACCAGGGGGACCAGTAATTCCAATTAAAGGAACTTTTTTATTAAAATCTAAATTTTCTAATAAAGACTCATAACCTTGGCTATCG
This sequence comes from uncultured Bifidobacterium sp., assembly GCA_964529175.1. Lineage (GTDB taxonomy): Bacteria > Bacteroidota > Bacteroidia > UKL13-3 > UKL13-3 > JAAFJM01. The sequence continues at coordinate 379,901 of CAZGVO010000002.1, read as the reverse complement.
TTTTCTACCAATGAAATGGCACGAGCCAAAGCACGTTTATTTCCATTTTGCAAATCAGATAACAGTTGTGAGTGCATTTTACTTATAAAATGATTTTAGCAAACCAGTGTACCAACTGAATTATCGCCTTCGCATACTTTCAAGAAATTTCCTTCTTTATTCATATCAAAAACAACTATTGCTAATTTATTTTCTTGGCAAAGTGTAATAGCTGTCATATCCATTACATTTAAACCACGCTCGTACACTTCTTGGTAACTAATTGTTTCAAAGCGAGTTGCATTTTTATCTTTTTCAGGATCTGCTGTATAAATACCATCAACACGGGTACCTTTTAATACCAATTCTGCACCTACTTCCACCGCTCTTAACGATGCAGCTGAATCGGTAGTGAAATAGGGATTACCGGTACCAGCACCAAAAATAACTACACGACCTTTTTCTAAGTGCCTAATGGCTCTTCTACGAATAAAAGGCTCACTTATTTGCTCCATTTTGATAGCTGAAAGCAAACGTGTTTTTAAGCCATATTTTTCAAAAGCACCTTGTAATGCCATGGCATTAATAACCGTAGCTAACATGCCCATATAATCGCCTTGTGCTCTATCAACAATTCCGCCCGACACTCCTTGAACACCTCTAAAAATATTACCACCACCAATTACAACAGCTACCTCCACACCCATATCTACCACACGTTTTACTTCGCGAGCATATTGCTCAAGTATTTTAGGATCAATACCATATTGTTGATCGCCCATTAAGGCTTCACCACTTAATTTAAGGAGTACGCGTTTGTATTTCATTTTAGTTGTTTTAAAAAATTAACAATTATTTATTGATTGCAATAATAGCACAAAAAAAAAGTCCCTTTTGAGGGACTTTTAAAGATTTTATTAACCAAGTGCAACGCGCTTGAAAGCGTTAACTGTTAAACCTTTTTCTACACCATCTAACATTTGAGAGATGGTTTTTGAACTATCTTTAACAAACTCTTGGTTTAATAAAGTATTTTCTTTGTAGAATTTACTTAATTTTCCTTGAGCAATTTTTTCTAACATAGCTTCTGGTTTACCTTCAGCTGCTGCTTGTTCTTTACCAATTTGGATTTCACGTTCTACAATAGAAGCATCAACACCATCTTTATCAACAGCAATTGGATTCATAGCTGCAATTTGCATTGCAACATCTTTACCTGCTGCTAAACTAGCTTCGCTAGGAGCATTATTTAAAGAAACTAATACACCTAAACGATTTGCACCGTGGATATAAGGAACAATATTATCGCCTTCCATGATTACGTAATTGATTACATCAATTTTTTCACCAATTTTACCAACTTGTTCAATTAATTTTTCTGATAATGGTAAACCATCAATTGTAATAGCCTTTAATGCTTCTACATTAGCACATTTATTAGCTAACGCTAAATCAGCAATTTGATTAGCAAAAGCAACGAAATCTTCGTTTTTAGCAACGAAATCGGTTTCGCAAGTTAATTGAATAATAACACCTAATTTATTATCTGAAGAAGTTTTAGCAATAACTGCACCTTCTTTAGCATCTCTATCTGCGCGAGCTGCTGAAACTTTAGCTCCTTTTTTACGTAAAAAATCAACTGCTGCTTCAAAATCACCGTTAGTTTCGGTTAAAGCTTTTTTACAATCCATCATACCTGCACCAGTCATTTGGCGCAATTTGTTTACATCTGCTGCTGTAATTGACATATTATTTTTTTTTAATTATTTATGTTTTCTAAAAATTCAGGAAATATTATTTAAAAGTAAAAATTAGCTATTTCCATTTTGTAAAAAAGAGAATTTGAACCTAAATTCAAATTCTCTTTTCCCTATATTTTATTATAAAAGTGTAATAAATTAAGCTTCTGTTGTTGCTTCAACTGCTACTGTTTCTTTATCACTTTCTTTTTCTTTATCACTTTTGCGCTCAGCCATACCTTCAACGATAGCATCGGTTAAGTATTTTGTGATTAAAGCGATTGATTTAGCTGCATCATCATTTGCAGGAATTGGATAATCAATATTGTTTGGATCAGTATTGGTATCAACTAAAGCAAATGTAGGAATATTTAAACGGATAGCTTCAGCTACTGCTAAATGTTCTCTTTTTGCATCAACAATAATCAATGCAGCAGGAGTACGATTCATATCAGCAATACCACCAACTAAACGGTTTAATTTTTCTTTTTCTCTATCTAACATTAAACGCTCTTTTTTATTGATGTTAGTATAAGTACCATCAATACCCATTTTTTCAATGGTTTGCATTTTTTTGATAGATTTACGTACAGTTTGGAAGTTAGTTAACATTCCACCTAACCAACGCTCAGTTACGTAAGGCATGTTAACGCGTTTTGCTTCTGCTTCAATAATTTCTTTAGCCTGTTTTTTAGTAGCCACAAACATTACTTTGCGACCAGAACGGATAATATTTTTTAAAGCATGAGCAGCTTCTTCTAATTTAACTGCAGTTTTATTTAAATCTATTAAGTGAATACCGTTCTTTTCCATGAAAATATACGGTGCCATTTTAGGGCTCCACTTACGAGTAAGGTGACCAAAGTGTACACCAGCCTCCAATAATTCTTCTTGAGTAATTTTTGCCATTTTTTGTGTACCTTTTGATTAACGTTTAACAAATTGGAAACGCTTACGAGCTTTTTTCTGACCTGGTTTTTTACGTTCAACCATTCTTGGATCACGTGTAGTTAAACCAACTGCTTTTAAAGCAGGTTTCAGTTCAGCATCGAATTTTACAAGCGCTCTTGTAATTCCTAAACTAACTGCTTCGGATTGGCCTGATGTTCCACCACCGTTCACATGTACTTTAACATCATACTGACCAACAGTATTGGTAACCTCGAATGGTTTCAAGGCAGCATTTTGCATTACAATTGAAGGAAAGTATTCTTTAACATCTTTACCGTTTACCGTTACATTGCCCGTTCCTACTGATAGGTACACTCGAGCAACAGCAGTTTTTCTTCTTCCTAGTGCGTTATTCACTTCCATTTTTAAAATTTAAGATCTTTTGGTTGTTGAGCAGCATGCGGATGTTCAGCACCTTCGTAAACATATAAGTTACGGAATAATTCCGCACCTAATTTGTTTTTAGGCAACATACCTTTAATTGCATGTTCTACTACATAAGTTGGTCTACGAACCAATAACTGTTTAGCAGTTTCAGTTCTCAATCCACCTGGATGTCCAGAGTAGAATTTGTATTCTTTATCGTTTAGTTTGTTACCAGTAAAACGAACTTTACTAGCGTTAATAACTATAATATTATCTCCGCAATCAACATTTGGTGTAAAGTTGGTTTTGTTCTTTCCACGCAACATATTTGCTAATTTTGTAGAGAAACGGCCTACCGTTTGTCCCTCAGCATCAAACACATACCAGTCTTTTTTTACTGTTGCTTTGTTTGCCGAAATTGTTTTGTAACTCAATGAATCCACAGCTTTATTCTTTTTTTTAGGGGTGGCAAAAGTAAATCATAATGTTTAAAATAACAAACACTTGTAAAAAAAATTGTAAAAAAAGTTTAAAATAGTTTTCACATTCACCAAATAATTTTGCCAAATTGTTTTTTTGAAATGCAATAGTAATCTTTTTAATGCTTAATCAAACACAAAAACACCAAATTGTTTGTAATTATTTGGTGTTTTGTTAAAATTAAAAGTATTGGGTTAGTTTTTAAATTTAGCCACTTTTGTTCCTAGGCCAATTCCCAATCCAATATTAGCAAAAAAAGCACCATTGCCATTACCTGGCTGTTGACCAATTTCCATTTTAGTGGTAAACAATACCTTTTTTCCTAAAAATGATTGCCAACCTATTCTCCAGCCCAAATAATTTTTACTGTTTTCACTAATATTTAAATCAGCGTCTTTTAAAAAAGCTTGTTTTCCATTTGGCTTCACATTATAATTTATGAAAGGACTGAACATTAAATCAGCGTAAAAATCGTTCAGTGAATTATTTCCTTTTTGTGCCCAACCTTCTGGTTTAATTACTAAGTTAATAATATTTCTATAACTTAAACCTGCATATACACCAATAGTAGTTACAGTATAGTTCACTGTTTCATAATTAATTGGATCTTTTAGAAAATCAACAGTACCATTCAGTTTAGCTTTAATTTTCTCACTAGGGTCAGAACCATTGCTTGATTCACAATTATTATGAAAATATTGTAAACCACCTCTTACCGCAATAATTTGTCGCTTACTACCAGGAACTGATACGGAAGTAGTGCTTGTATAATTTTTATTGCCACTTTTAAACGAGTAAGAAGATAAAACCACTTTAACATTTGTTTTCTTTAAATTATTGGTAAGATAAAACTGACCACCAGCCATAATATGAAAACTTTTGGTTAAACCTTCGGGAGCAAATATACCTTCTCCCATATCTGACCAGGCTTTTCTAATATCTAGATCAAGCCTAATTCTATTATTAATGGTAGCATTACCGTAAAAATTTACACCAACGCTCATATTGGCCAAATACGCATTAAAATCTAAAAGATTAAATGCGCAAAACACATTGTTTTTATCTGGATTATCTTCCAAAACTTTGTACGAAACTTGTTGAGCGTAATTGACAAGACTTGCAAAAGTTGCCAAAACTAATAAGGTGGCTTTAATGGATTTATTTTTCATTTTATTTAAGTTTGATTTATGATACAAAACTAAATGTGCAAAAGCGCGTTAGAAATACCGCATCTTGGGTAAATTATATCCGTGCTGTTGGGTATATTGCCTAAAAAAATTATTATTGAATTTATTTAATTGAGAAATGACTAAACCTAAAATATTTATTGTTGACGACCATCAAATAATGGTTGATGGCATTAAATCATTGCTAGAAATTAATAATAATTTTGAAATTGTTGGAACAACTACAAAATCAAAAGAGGCTTTAAATGGCATCATTAATTCTAATGCCAATTTAGTAATAACTGATATTAACATGGCTGAATTATCGGGTATTGAACTTACTAAAAAAATTAAGGCCCATAATTTTGAAATAAAAGTTTTAGCACTTTCTATGTATGGCGATAAAGCCACTATTAATGAAATGATTGAGGCTGGTGTAGATGGTTATATTTTAAAAAATACTGGATTAGACGAATTAACTAACGCTATAAAAACAATAGAAATGGGTAATGTTTTTTTTAGTAACCAAGTTACATTAGAAATGCTAAAATCGATAAAAGAAGTAAACTCACCAATTGAAACTAACGAATTTGGGCACTTAACACCACGCGAAATACAAATTATTAAATTAATAGCTGAGGAAATGAGTAATGCGGAAATTGGCGATAAATTATTTATAAGTGAACGAACGGTAGAAACTCACAGAAAAAATATTTTCAGAAAGACCAATATAAAAAGCGTTGCAGGTTTAATAAAATACGCAATTACTCAAAAAATAATTTAAAATATAAGTACTAGTACTTATTTAAATTACCCAAAAACTGGTATATGTTTACCACTCTTCTAGCCTTAATCTTGTAATTGAACATTTAAAATAAATAAAAGCCACGTATGAATCTAATTTATAAAAAGAAAACAATTTTAATTTTCCTTTTGGCTTTTCAAATAAATGGCTTGTTGGCCCAATCCAATTTGGTAGATAGTTTAGAAAAACTTTTAAATAACAGTAATTTAGATACCATTAAACTTCAACTTTTGTCGGATTTAAATTGGGAATATTGCAATTCTAATCTTGAAAAGGCCAGAAATTATGCAGAAAAAGAGTTAGATTTAGCCATAAAACTATCGAATAAAAAATATACGGCACAAGCATATAACGATATTGGGATAGTTTTGATAAAAGAAAATAAATTTAAGCAAGCCATTAATTACCATCAAAATGCATTGGCAATAAGATTAAAGCTTGCAAACAAAGCTGATATTGCATCTTCGTATAGTAAAATTGGACAATGTTATGCTGAAATGGATGAATATAAGCTTGCTTTAAGTTATTTACTTAAAACATTAACTATTTACAAAGAACTCGACAATAAAAACTACATAGCATATACACTTAATAATATTTGTTATCTGTACACCGGACTAAAAAATTATGATAAAGTGCTTGAGTATGCCACCCAATCGTATAATATAGCTTTGGCAATTAACGATGAATATTCACAAGCTTCAGCCCTAGAAAAACTGAGTGGTTGCTTTGAGAAAAAAGGTCAATTTAAAAGTGCTATTTTATACCTAACCAAAGCTTTAAATATTTTTATTAAACTAAACGATAGCAATGAAATAGCTGCAACTTACAACAATTTGGGTTTTTATTACAGGCAAATTCCAAATAATGTAAAAGCCAAAGCGTATTATTTTAAGGCATTAGCAATCGCCAATTCTATTAAGGATATTAATAGCATTGGCATTTACAATAACAATATAGGAAACTTATTCATTACAGAAAAACAATACGATTTGGCTGAAAAACATTTGAAAATTGCTGAAAAAATTTGCTTGGATCAGTCAATGGAAACTACACTGTTACTAACCTACAAATCACTTGGTGACCTTTATGCCTTAACCAATAGAGGTGATTTGGCTGTGAAAAATTACAATAACTATTCAGCATTAAAAGATTCTGTTTTTAGTAACAATTTGGCTGAACAATTCAGCGAAATGCAAACAAAATATGAAACCAATGAAAAAGAAATTGCCAACCAATTACTCCAAAAAGAAAATGAAATTACGACTGCTGAACTCAATAAAAGTAACTTAGTTAAATGGAGTTTATTAATCGGAATTATTTTGGTAGTTTTGGTTTCGTACTTATTTTACAATAGTTATAAATTAAAACAAAAAAATATTTTGAATGCTGAACTATTGCGCCAAAAAGAAGAGAATAGTATAGCAATAATTGATGCAGAAGAACTTGAACGAACCAGAATTGCCCGCGATTTACACGATGGAATTGGACAACAATTGAGTGCAGCAAAATTAAATTTGGTGGCTTTAAAAAGTTTGGTCAATACTTCGAAGAAGGAGGAAATAACGTTATTTGAAAATGCAAGTGGATTGATAGATGAAGCTGTAAATGAAGTAAGATCGGTAAGCCATAATATGATGGCCAATTCATTAATAAAACACGGTTTAATTTCGGCTGTTCGCGATTTTATCAATAAATTAAACCAATCGGCTGGATTGAAAATAAACATTGAAACCTATGGAATAGATGAGCGCTTAGATGCTACAGTTGAAATGATTTTATTTAGGGTTTTACAAGAAATAGTAAACAATATTTTAAAGCATGCAAATGCTACTGAAGTAAGTATTCAGTTTGTAAAACACGAAAAAGAATTGAGTTTAATTATAGAAGACAATGGTGTAGGATTTGACACCAAAAATGTGGCAAACTTTGAAGGAATTGGCTTAAAAAACATCAAATCACGAATTAAGTATATCAACGGAAAAGTGTTTTTTGATTCCTATTTAACCAAAGGAACTACGGTAAATATTGAAGTGCCACTTTAGTTTTTTAGCCACAGATTTCACAGATAACACAGAATACCAAACTGCCCGTTGTTGTGTCTCTGACCAACAACTTTTAGCCACAGATTACACAGATTTATGTAAGAAAATTTTTCTATGTAATCTGTGCTATCTGTGGCTATTTTGTTTTACTTAACTTCACTAACACCCAAATTCCAAAGCACAAAACTCCACATATCGGCAGCATCTTCAATTAATTTAGTAGTTGGTTTACCAGCACCGTGCCCAGCTTTGCTATCTATTCTAATCAAAATTGGGTTTAAAGTATCTGCTTTGGCTTGTAACTCTGCTGCAAATTTAAATGAATGTGCAGGTACTACCCTATCGTCATGGTCGGCTGTCATAATCATAGTAGCTGGATATTTTACTCCTTGCTTTACATTATGCAATGGCGAATATTTTATTAACCAATCAAAATCTTCTTTTTTATCGCTACTGCCATATTCAACAGCCCAACCCCAACCAATGGTAAATTTGTGGTAACGCAACATATCTAATACACCCACTGCGGGAATGGCCACTTTAAACAATTCTGGACGTTGGGTCATACAAGCACCTACCAATAAGCCACCATTTGAACCACCATTGATTCCAAGCTTATTACTACTTGTGTATTTCTCACTAATTAAGTATTCAGCAGCAGCTATAAAATCGTCAAATACATTTTGTTTTTTGCCTAACATTCCTGCTTTGTGCCAATCTTCGCCATACTCTCCACCACCGCGCAAACTTGCAATGGCATAAACTCCACCTTGCTCTAAAAACATGATGCGGCTTACGCTAAAAGATGGTGTCAATGAAATATTAAATCCTCCGTAACCATAAAGCATAGTTGGGTTGGTTCCATCTAGTTTCAACCCTTTTTTGTGCATAATAAACATAGGCACTTTGGTTCCATCTTTACTGGTATAAAAAACTTGTTTGGTTTCAAAATCATCAGCATTAAATTTTACTTCGGTTTTGCGGAACAATTCTGATTTGCCTGTTTTCAAATCGTACTTATAAATTTCGCCCGGATTGGTAAATGATGTAAAAGTATAAAAAGTTTCTGTATCATCTTTTTTACCACCTATTCCACTTGCAGTTCCAATTCCAGGTAATGTAATTTCTTCTTTACCTGTTCCGTCTGCATTAAATTTATAAATTCTAGTACTAGCATCTTTTAAATAAGTAGTAAATAATTTACCACCCCAATAACTTACTCCTTCTAGCAAATCTGCACTTTCTGGAATAATGGTTTTCCAATTTTTTTCATCGGCATTAGCTGGGTCAACTTCTATTAATTTATATTTGGCTGCACCTTTATCAGTGGTAGCTAATATTTTATCTCCAACATTATCAACCACACTGTAATTATTTTCAAAACCTTTAAAAAGTGTTTTAAATACTTTTTCGTTTTTACTCAAATCTTTTATCAAAATTTCGTTACCGCTGGTTCCTTCGCTTATATTTATAAACATAAAACGCTCATCTTCAGTAATGCCTGCATTGAAATAACGTAAAGGATGTTTTTTATCTTCATACACCAATTCATCAGCACTTTGCGCAGTACCCATTTTATGGTAATAAATTTTCATAAACTCATTGGCATTGCTAAATGCTTTTCCTTTGGCTGGCTCATCATATCGGCTGTAATAAAAACCATTGCCTTTCCAAGTAGCACCGCTAAACTTAACCCATTCTATTTTATCGGTAAGTTTTTGTTTGGTAGCCACATCCATTACAAAAATTTCGTTCCAATCGCTTCCACTTTGCGCCACTCCTACTGCACAATATTTATGGTCTTTGCTAAAAGTAAAACTAGCTAACGAAGCTGTTCCATCATCACTTAATTTATTAGGATCTAAAAATACTTCAGGATCGCCTGTTAAACCTTTTTGGCGGTATAAAATACTTTGATTTTGTAAACCTTCGTTCTTAAAAAAGTAATACCAATCTCCTTCTTTAAATGGGCTTGAATATTTTGGAAAATCCCAAATTTCGGTCAAACGGTTTTTTATTTGCGTGCGGTAAGGAATTTGACCCAAATAGTTTTGAGTAATATTGTTTTCTTCCTTAACCCAATCAATTACATCAGCAGCTGTATCGTTTTCTAACCAACGGTATGGGTCGGCTATGTTGGTTCCATGGTAATTATCAGTTTGAGTGACAGTTTTAGTTTTAGGATATGGTAACATACTTAGTTTTTTTTGTTCGTTTTTAGGTGTTTGATTGCAAGCAATTGCAGCCAAAAACGTAAAAGGTAAAATGTACTTTTTTATCATACTTTGAAAAATTTGGAAAGCAATGATAAACGATTTTTGATTGCGGAATTTTGATTTTTGATAAAAGGTTTGAAAGAAAGATAGTCCAGATTACTTAGATTTTTTACTTAATGCTATTATTTAAAATTGTTCGCTTGAGATTGCAACTCACGCTTTGGCGTGATCACATTGACGTTTTTTACTTCAATCTTTAAATATCATTGCTAGCTAATAAGTGTTCCACTATGGCTATGGTCTATCGTCCATAAACTATAGACTAGTTGCTCAATCTTTTATATGCGAAACATCATTGGCTAACTCTAAACTAAATTTTTCACCATTGTAATTAAATAGGTATAAACAAGTATTTCTATGCTCATAGTTGTCCATATTTTTCAGTGGTTCGTTTAGCAAAGTGCAAACCAAACTTTTCATAGCGCGGCCATGCATGCAAATTAAAATGGTGTTTTCTTGTTCATTAGCCATAATTATTTTTAATGCTTCTTTTTGCCTTGCCTGCATTTGGTTGGGTGTTTCGCCATTGGCTACGGCCACATCGTAATTGCCATTATTCCAACTATTTACTGCGTGTTGGTAAAACTCACGCTCCTTAAAATCTTGTGCTTTTCCTTCAAAATCACCCCAACTTATTTCATTTAATCCACCCAGTTTTTGAAAAGGAATCCCTAAATCAATAAAAGGCTGAATGGTTTGTTGGGTGCGCTTTAAATTCGAAACATATATTTTATCAAAAGGAATGGTTTTGTATTTTTCAAAAAACTGCAATCCTTGATTGATACCAGTTTCATTTAAAGATGTATCAACGCCTTGACCTTGAACAATTGAAAGTTTGTTAAACTCTGTTTCGCCATGACGAATTATGTATATTTTTTTCATAGATATAGCAGCAATTATAAAAAACCATTAGCCATTTTAACTAACCATTCATAAACTATTTGTTTTTGGTAAAAATATTGATTTAAATAGTATTTTTAATTACTTGATAAATTTAATTTTATATTCGTATTCAGTAATAATAACCCAATAGCATTAATTAAATGAAGTACACTTTTTCAGTTAAATATATTTTTTTTGCGTTTGTTCTATTTTTTATTACTCAAAACTGTGTTGCTCAATTTGTTACTTGCAAGGATGAAACAAAAGTTAACCTAGGTTTTCCTTGCCCAGACCCAAGTTTTAAACCCGTTTGTGGTTGCGATGGCGTTACTTACCGAAATGTTTGTGCAGCAGAAATGCAAAACGGAATTTTACCGGGCCAATGGCGCGATGGCTCATGTTCAGGTTTAGAATTTGATATTTACCCAACTTATACCAATAACAATTTAAACTTTTCATTTATTCAAAATCAATACAGTGCCACTACTGCTGAATTGGCAATTATTGACCAATATGGAGCTCTTATGTATTTTAAAAGTTTATATGTTGACCCTTCGTTTTGCGATGGTGTGTTTTGTAAAACCGAAATGTTGATTAGCGAAATTGCCAATTATCGACAAGGTGTATATATTATGTTTTTATACAATGGCAAAGGCGACTATAGGTTTAAAAAATTTGTAAAATACTAATATGAAAAAGCTTCTACTATTAATATTGATAAGCTTTTGGACATTTTTTAGTCAAGCGCAAAATGCTTATAGAATGACTTTATTGAGCAATTGGAATAATCCAAACTTAAACAAGGTAGATTCAGGAAATATTTGGAATGATTTAATTGGTTATTATGATAGCCTTACTCAAAAAGAATACATTATTGCTGGAAGCACCGATAGCATTTACTTTTTTGATATTACCATTCCTACTCAAATTAAATTGTTGGATGTAGAATATGGTTCGGTAAAAGGTGTTATTAACCGCGATTACGAAATTTATCAGCATTATGTGTATTGCGTAGCCGACCAAAACCGAAGCTCTATGCAAATTTACGATTTGCAATACTTACCCGATTCAGTTCATAAAGTTTACGAAGACAGTACACTAGCCATAAATACCCATAGTATTTTTATTGAAGCCAAAAGCAAACGTTTGTACATGTGTTCTAATAAATATGCCAATTGGGTAAACGGAAATTTAAAAGAATCAGCTATGGATATTATTTCATTAGAAGATCCAGAAAAACCCAAATTTTTAGCTAAGCTTTATGTTCCTGTTCGTTCAAATGGCGAAGCAGCATTTAGATGGGTTCACGAAAGTCATGTAAGAAATGATACTGCCTATTTATCATGTGGATACAGTGGATTATATATTTATGATTTAAGGGATTTAAATAACCAAATAATTTTGGGAACTATTGTTAATTACCCACAAGCGGCTTATAACCATTCCTCATGGTTAAATAAAAATGGAAATTATTTGATGTTTACTGATGAAAACATAGGGTCGAACATTAAAATTTTTGACATTAGCATTATTCAAGCACCAAGAATAGAAAGTTATTTTATTTCCAACACTTGGGCAACTCCGCATAACTCCTATTGGTTCGGAAGTTTTGCAGTAGCTTCAATGTACCACGATGGTGTATTTATATGGAATATTGCTGATACAAAAAAACCACAATTAGCAGCCTTTTATGATACTTACCCTCAAAATGCAATTGGCGATTATACTCAAAACTTTGCTGGTTGTTGGGGTGTTTGGCCTTATTTGCCTAGCGGCAATATAATTGCTAGTGACAGAAGCAACGGAATTTTTGTTCTAAAGGCGGATAGTGGACTACTGAATACAAACGAAATACAACAAACTGCTAAAGCTAATATTTACCCAAATCCAACCAACGATGCTTTAAACATTGCTGTAGAAACCAACTATTCCGACAACTTTTTGATAAGTATTTTTGACTTACAAGGAAATTTGGTAAAACAATTCAACCAAATATTTAAAAGCAATTACCTTTATACCGAAAACGTAACCGATTTAAAATCAGGCTTATATTTTTTAGAAATAAAAGGTAATAAACAGGTAATTAGGCAAAAACTTTTGAAGCAATAAATAACTCATTATAAAAAACATGCGTAAACTATACATTTTAATACTTACAATATTTTCTGTTTTTACCCTAAAAGCGCAGCAAAGCATGAATATGGATTTGCTTGCGCAATGGAATAATACCAGTTTACCAAAAATAGATGGAGACCAACTTTGGAGCGATATTGGCGGGTATTACGACTCAACCAACAAAAAAGAATATGCCATTTTATTGGGAAACGATAGTTTTTATTTTTTTGATATTACTGAACCAACTCAAACCAAATTGGTAACAGTTTTTAATGGTTATTCCACCAAATCAATTAACCGCGATGTAGAAGTTTATGGTCATTATGCCTATTTTGTATCAGAACGTTCGGGTAGTTTGGGTGGTTTACAAATTTTAGATTTACAATATTTACCCGATTCGGTTCACGAGGTTTACCGCAGCAATGATTTATCGGTGCAAGCACATACCGTTTTTATAGAAGCAACTAGCAAACGATTATACATTTGCCAAAATTCGAAGAAAATGGGCTTTTCGGCTATGGATGTACTTTCGTTAGAAAACCCAGAGCAACCTACTTTTTTAGCGAGTTTACAAGTTCCTGTAAATGGTTTGGGTAACCCGCAATTTAACCAAGTTCACGAAATGTTTAGTAGAAATGATACTGTTTATTTATCGTGCTACGAATCAGGACTTTATATTATGGATTTACGCAATTTAAGCAATCAAAAACTATTGAGTGTAATTAGTAATTATCCGCAGCGCGGCACCAACCACAGCAGTTGGCTAAATGAAAAAGGTGATAAAATTATGTTTACCGATGAAAACCTTGGTTCACCAATTAAAATATTTGATATTAAAGATATTAGCAATCCAAAACAAGTGGTTTATTTTAACTCACACCCCAATGCTTTGCCACATAATGCTTATTGGAAAAACAATATGGCAGTGGTTTCGAGCTACGAAGATGGAGTTTATGTATATGATTTAACCGACCCAAATAATCCAAAAAAACATGCATATTATGATACTTATACCTTAAACGCTGATGGAGTTTTTACTGGATTTCACGGCTGTTGGGGAGTTTGGTCTTATTTGCCAAGTGGCAATATTATAGCCAGCGACATAAGCGAAGGTTTATTTGTACTTAAAGTAAAATATGGTGTTGGTACACAACATGTTTTAAAGCCAGAAACACGAATTTCAGTTTTTCCAAATCCTGCTAAACAATTGGTTACATTACAATTAAACAATGTAAAAGCAGCAACAGAAGCCATTATTTATAACTTACAAGGTCAGGCAGTTTTACAACAAACAGTTGCAGAAGACATCAACCTAATAAACACATCTATCTTAAAATCAGGTATTTATGTTTTAAAAGTAAATGGAGTTGATTTTGAAAAAACTATTAAAATAGTTATTGAGTAAAAAGCAATTAGTCTGAGTTTCTTACATAAAATATGCGTCCGCATTTACGGCACCAAATTTTTTGTAAATGATCAAGTCTAAGAAATTTTTTCATCCATGCACCACGTGCAATTCTTTCTGTATCGGCTGATAGGCAGTTTTTACACACCCTGTCGCTTTGTAGCTTACTAAGCACAAATAGTCGCCCAACAATCAATACCAAAAGCAGTATTATGAAAGGCGATAAATATTTTAAAATCATTTACCTAAATTTTGTTCGCTGCAAAAATAATAATTTAACAATTACTTAAAATAGCAACGACTAGGTTTTATACATAAAAAATTATTAAAATTTTAAGTTATTCCATTTTAATTTACAAATATGGCAATGGCGTTTGGTGTAAATATTAAATGGAATTATGCCATCAACACTAAATTGTACAACCATACTCAAAGCGGTATTAACTATTTTTAGTTAGTGTAAATACTGTAATTTCAGGTAAAATACCTACCCTACCAGGATAACCCAAAAAGCCAAAACCACGGTTTACATAAAGTTGTTGTTTATCTTCTTGGTACAAGCCCGCCCAATGTTTGTAAATATATTGCGAAGGACTCCATTTAAAACCACCTATTTCAACTCCAAACTGAAAACCATGTGTATGGCCGCTAAAAGTTACATCTATATCTTTATGTTGTTTACTTACAATAGTATCAAAATGGCTTGGATCGTGCGAAAGCAATAATTTTACTGGTACATCGGGCATATTATTAGTTGCTTTTTCTATATCGCCATATTTTTGAAAACGGCCTCTATCGCCCCAATTCTCCACGCCAATAATACCAATGCGTTGGTTGTTTTTAGTTAAAGTAATGTGTTCATTTCTTAGCAAATTCCAACCCATGTCTTTATGCGCTTTGGCTAAATCAGCAAGGTTTTGAGCTTTTTCTTCTGGGCTTTTCCATGTGCTCACATAATCGCCATAATCATGGTTTCCATAAACGCTAAACACACCCATTGGTGCTTTTATTTCTGCAAAAATATTTTGCCAATCGTATAATTCATCGGTTTTGCTGTTTACAATATCGCCTGTAAAAAACACCAAATCAGGATTTTCGTCCTTAATCATTTGTATACCACGATAAACTGCATCGCGATTGGTAAAGCTACCTGAATGTATATCGCTTACTTGCAATAACTTAACACCCTCGAAACCAGAAGGTAAATTAGGCAAGTACAATTGCACTCTGCGTATTCGGTAATCGTAAGCTCCTTTTATAATACCTCGCGATAAAACAATAAATGGCACAGCACCAACCATTAAACCTGTGCGTGCTAAAAACTGACTGCGTGTAATTTTTTCTTTTTCCTCCTCTTCTTCTTCATGAATATGTTCCAAAGTATCGCCTTGGGTAGGTTCAGGAATAATTGTTTTTTTAGGAGTAAATGCTTTTAACCAACAAATTTTAGTAAGACGTTTTAAATCATCAAAAACTAAAAACAGGCAAACCACAAACTTGGAAGCATAAACCGAAAAATAAAATCCATTGAAATAAATTTTTAAGGCTTTGTTGGTATTTTGACCAGGAAATAAAATTCCTGAAATAAAATAAATAACTACTACAGTAGGTATAGCCCAATAAATGTAAGCAAAAATTTTGCGAGTCAATGGCGATTTATCTCTAACTAATGCCTTGATAGCCTGCCAGCTATACGAATCGATAATAAGGGTAAATAATATAAAAAATATAGCTAGCTTTAATTGAAAAGTTTGTATCACGTAATAATTGTTATTTAAAAACAGTACAAATAAACACCGCTTTGTACATAAAACAAAAACAGATTTGATAATGATTTTGTAAACTTGCTGCGCAATAAAATATTTTGAATAACAATAAACACATAAAAGCCTTAAAAGGAAAACTGATAAAACTAAAAAACTGGTTGCTAAAAGTTTTTTTACTTACTTGGCAATACAGCTTTATGCTTATTATGTTATACCGTGTGCTGCCGGTTCCAATTACACCACTTCATATAGTTAGGCTTGCAGAACAAATAGCTGGAAGTGATGAAGTTAGGCTCAATAAATCGTGGAGAGGAATTGATTATATTGGCAATAATATGATTAAAGCAACCATTGTTGGCGAAGATTTACAATTTTTTGATCACTATGGTTTTGACTTTGAACAAATATACAAAGCCATTGAAAACAGCATGAATGGTGGTAAAAAACTAAGAGGTGCAAGTACCATAAGCCAACAAACTGCTAAAAATTTATTTTTTACACCTAGCCGCAGTTGGATAAGAAAAGGACTAGAATTTTACGTAACGGTGGCCATTGAAGTACTTTGGACCAAACGCAGAATTTTAGAGGTTTATTTAAATATAATAGAAATGGGTAAAGGAATTTATGGGGCTGAGGCTGCTGCCAATTTTTATTACGAAAAATCGGCAAGCGAAATGAGTAAACAAGAGGCTGCTTCTATAGTAGCTTGTTTTCCAAATCCAAGACGTTGGACTGCCAATAAACCATCAAAGTATATTGCTAGAAAACAATCGGTTATAGTTAGGTATATGAAATATGTAAAAATACCTTGGCAGCAAAAAAACAATTCTAAATAAAAACGCTAAAACTTATCTGATTCTCTGTCTTTGCCTTTGGGCGCATTTTTAAGTATATAAAACTTGTAATGACACTTGCGGCAATGGTATTTTTTTATTTTTTCGGTAAAGGAAAACTTTTTAAAGAACTCATTTTTCTTAATTCTTGACAAATCGGAAGTAGCACCACAATTAGGACATTTAGCCTTAAAGTTAAAAAAGTACTTATGGGTAAAAAACACTATAACTAACCCCAATATAACCGGAATTAAAAAGTAAATATTTTCAATAATAAATGCTTCTATTGGATTTTCATTAATAGCAAGCAGCAGCGGTTTATTAAAATTCATTTCTGGTTTTTATACAATAAAATTTCACGCAAAATACACAATCAAGCTTTAAGCTAAAATTAAAAGTTTTATTTTATTACATAGTTCAGTTAAAAGCCTAATATTTATACCAAATTAATACAATTGAATTAAACCTCAAGGCTATATTATCATCTATATTTGCCACCTATTTTTTAAAACATGTTTATAAAATTTATAAAAAGCCCTACTTCTTTATTTTTAGTATTATTGTTTATTTCAATCAATGCTTTTGCACAACAAGCACAACTAATTAAAGGACAGATTATTAATAAAAAAACAAAAGAGCCATTATTAGGCGTAGTGGTTACTGCTATTAATAAACAAGATAGCTCTTACAGAAAAAATACCAGCACCGACAATACAGGAAATTTTACCATAACTAACTTAAAATATGGCGATTACAAAATAAGGGTAACTTATGTGGGCTTTACTAAATTAGAGTTTACAACCACAATAAATGCTGCAACAGAAAACCTTGGTATTATAAGCATTGAACAAAGCAATAGCCAATTAAAAGATGTAACTATTTCGGAAAGAGCCATACGCTCACAGCAAAAAGGAGATACTACTGAGTACAATGCAAACGCTTTTAAAACCAACCCTGATGCAAGTGTGCAAGATTTGGTAACCAAAATGCCCGGCATTACTGTTGAAAATGGAACTGTGAAAGCACAAGGTGAAAATGTACAGAAAATTACCATTGATGGAAAAGAATTTTTTGGGGATGATGTAGCCCTTGCACTTAAAAATTTACCTGCCGAGGTAGTTGATAAAATACAAGTTTTTGATAGACAAAGTGACCAAGCTCAATTTACAGGTTTTAACGATGGCAATACAGTTAAAGCCATTAATATTACTACAAAATCGGGTAAAAGTAATGGTGTTTTTGGACGCGTGTATGCGGGCGGAGGTACTGACGAAAGATACAATGCTGGTGGAAACTTAAACTTTTTTAAAGGCAAACAGCGCATTTCGGTTTTAGGATTGAGCAATAATATAAACCAACAAAACTTTGGCTCGCAAGATTTACTTGGCTTAGCCAATACTGGCAATCAAGGTCGTGGAGGCATGGGCGGTGCAATGGGTGGCAGAGGATTTGGTGGCGGTGGAATGGGCGGAATGGGTGGTGGAAACCCAAGCAGTAATTTTTTAGTTGGAAACCAAGGTGGTATAAATACCAGCAACTCTGGAGGCATTAACTTTAGCGATACTTGGGGCAAAAAACTAAACGTAACCGGAAGCTACTTTTTTAACCAAACCGATAATACTACCAATAGCCAATTGCAACGCATTACCATACTTAATGGTGGCACTAGCCAATTTTTTAACCAAAATAGTGTAAACACCAGTAGTAACCAAAACCACAGGTTTAACGTTAGGCTAGAATACAATTTGGATAGCAATAATGCCATCATACTTACTCCTAAATTGAGTTTCCAAGACAATAGTTCAGTAAGCAGTGTATTGGGCTACAATATGTTTAACGATTCATTGCTTAACAATACCAATACCAACAATACCAGTAAAAACAGTGGCTTAAGTTTAAATAACAATATTTTATACCGCCATAAATTTGCCAAACAGGGGCGCACCATTTCATTTAATATTGGAACCGATATAAACGATAAAAATGGCAGCAGTACTTTAATTGCCAATAACCGCTACTTTACCCCTACCGACTCTACTGCTTTTATTGACCAAAGAACCACTACTACTGGTAACACCATAACCCACTCAGGTGCTATTAATTATACTGAACAAATTGGTAAAAATGGCATGTTGATGTTAAACTACTCACCATCGTACACCATTAACAGCAATAACAAAGAAACCAATAATAAAGATACTGCTAATAAAGAATACAATTTATTTAGCAAAACACTATCGAGCAATTTTGAAAATACAGTAAATACCCAACGCGGTGGTTTTAATTACCGACTAAAAATGGGCGAAAAAGCTAATTTTATGATTGGGGCTAATTACCAATATGTATTACTAGAAGGAGTTCAAAAAACGCCAACAGATTTTAAAGTTCAAAAAACATTTAACAATATTTTGCCAGGGGCCATGTTTAGCTACCAATTCAACAAAAAAAGCAATATCCGTATTTTTTATAGAACCAATACCAATGCACCAAGTATTAGCCAATTACAAACCGTAATTGACAACTCCAATCCGCTTAGTTTAAGTACAGGAAATGCCGATTTGAAACAGGAATACAGTAATACCTTGGTAACTCGCTATGGTTTTTCGAATGCTGATAAAGGCAAAACTTTCTATGTATTTATTAATGCCAATGCTACTCAAAATTATATTGGTAATACCACCTACACCGCCCGCGATAGCAGCGAAAGTGTTAATGAAATAACTTTAACCCGAGGCTCACAATTGAGCAGACCTGAAAACTTTGATGGTTATTACAACCTAAGCAGTTTTTTAACGTATGGGTTTCCGGTAAAAAAACTTAAAAGCAATTTAAACTTAAACTTAGGTACTACATACAGCCGCACACCTAGTAAAATTAATAATTTAACCAATTTTGCCAACACTTATGTTATTACTTCGGGCTTTGCATTGGGTAGTAATATCAGCGAAAAAATTGACTTTTCCGTATCGTACACTGCATTTTACAATATTGTAGAAAACACCATAAACGCTAGGCTGAACAATAATTATTTTTACCAAATTAGTTCGGCAAAACTAAACCTATTGCCTTGGAAAGGCCTTATATTTAGAACCGAAATTACCAATACCTATTACACAGGTTTGGGCAGTGGTTTTGACCAAAATTTCTTTTTATGGAATGGTGGCATTGGTTACAAATTCTTAAAAAACAATGCTGCTGAACTGATGCTGAACACATTTGATATTTTAAACCAAAATAATAATATAAGCCGCACCGTATCGGGCAATTTTATTGAAGATAACAGAACCCAAGTATTAAACCGTTACTTTATGTTGGTATTTACTTACAATATCAGAAGCTTTAAGAGCGGAAGATAGTTGTTGCTTGGTTGAGAGTTATTGGTTGTTAAATTGTTTAGAAGCTTATATCTTTAGTTTGCTCAAATTATTCGCAAATGAACTTACTTTGTTTTTTATACTTTTTATGATCAAGTTTGTTAGTAAACAATTAAATTGCTTTTATTTTTTTGAATTGCAAAAATTTGATTAACAATAATTTACACAACCAATTAAATAAAGGAACTCATTTTACTAATAGCCTTTTCAGGTCTTGCTCTTTTACTTTTTGTTATAACGCTCCTACTAGGTTTAACAAAAAAGAACACTAAACTTAAACTAACTGCTTTGTTATCATTTTTTGTTTTTGTAGGTTTAACAGTATGGACTTGTTATACTTTTGTGAACAAAACCTATAACAAGGTAACAACAGCTTTTAAACCAAGAACTGGCTACGAAATTTATGATGCATTATTTGAAAAAAGACAAGCTGACTGTGTTAAAATTTTGAACTACCAAGACCAAGTTATTCCTAAAATTGATTATGACATTTGGCTTCATTTTGAAACTTGTCCTAAAGAACTTAAAAGAATAATTAGTTTACGACACTTTGAAGCTGAAAAAGTATCTACCAAAGGATGGAACAGCGGTGGATCTGCGGCTGACGCAAATTGGTTTAAACCTGAAACACTTGGAGATAGTATTATGGTATTTACTTATTGCAAAGATGGCTATGGAAATGGACAATACATTTATAGTTCACTTGATAGTACGAAGGTATTTGTTAAAGATGTACTTGACTAAAAAAATATCGAATAAATGAAATATTGCCACACTAATAAACATTTAATATTTTAACAATTAATCAAACAATAACTTTTTGTTTATTTCGTTATTCAAAGACTGAAAATAGATTCACGCCTCTTGAATTTAAAGGTTTAACATATAATAACGATGCTTGAAAAAATAAAAAAACATTCAAACCTTATAATTGTAATAATTACAATTCCGCTCATTTGGCTAATATTCATCTTCCTTACATTTGGTTCAAGTACTGCACTATACATTATTCCTTTGCTGATTTTTACTGCTCAATTAATCTTTCTAGTGCTCTACAAAAAAAGGAAACTACTACTAATGGTTTTGTTAAATCCTGTTACATTTTTTTTGTTTTTTTACACTGTTAAACCTATATATAATTATTTAAATAAAAAGCCAACCATTATAAAATGTTGTATTTATTTACCAACTTCTCCAACATTTGATTATAGTAATTTGGTTTATTTAGAATATTTTGATGATGATTGCGATTGGGATGGTTCATATTACTACACGTTAAATATAAATAACTTTGTAACAAATGAACTGATTACATTATTTGGCAATCCAATGGCAACGCAGAACAAGTAAATTTATAAGGGCGATTTTCGATAGTAAATAATTATGTTTTGGCAACTGATTGGCAAAATAAAAAGTATAAATTCGACTTTGATGGAAATACATTTTAAACCAATAAAATATGATACTTCAAATAAACTTAGGTAATGATAAGAAAATCGAATTAAATGACATCTTTTCTACCTTAAAAGATTCATTTAAAGATAAAAAATATTCGATTAGCTACTTTGGAATTGGGCAAGGTAAAAGTATAATTATTGGCCAATCGTTTAATGTTGGGGTAAGGGTATATTTAAAAAATAATTGTATTGAAATTCATCAAAGTTTTGGCAATAAGCATGCAATTTGGCTTGGCGTTGGTGCAGCTATACTTATGAAACTAAATATTGAACCGAAGATACAATTTCAGGCAGAAGTTTATAACATACTAAGAGCCAATTTTTAGTTGTTTTAAACCAAAAAATATGACACCTAAATTAACTAAAATCTAATAGATACATTGTCCATTATTTCAATGATAGCAGGTCTTTTCGGAATGCTTTTATGACTCCCATTTCTTTTTCAGCCAAATTAGAAGATTTGGTTGGTGCGGCTTTCCTTTTGTTGGCGGTTGCATATTATTTGGCTCTTGACTTTTAACTTTTGGACTATTTAACAAACAGATATATAAATAAAATCTTGCCCAAGGTTTGTACTTTTTGATATAACTTGTAAGAACAAGTTCAAGGATGAAAATGAATTGATAGTATACAAGGATGCCAGCAACTTCATGAAAATTATTAGCGGTATATCCAATCAATAAAAAAATCCATAAAATTGTGTTTTTAAAAAGATTTAATAGTAATAATAAAATTTTACTACTGTAATACTTCCCTCTAAATTAAAAACAAAATGATTAGACTAATTGCCTTGATTGCTTTAATTTTTAATGGAATCAATTTGTATGCACAGCAATGTGGATTTGAAAATTACTTTTTATTTGTAATAAATCCTCATTTTGAATTGAGTACAGAAACAGTGCCCAACCTAAACATGTATTTGGTTGATGAAAATGAAAATGCCATAAGGGTACCTATTACTTACGAGGTAAACAATAGTTGGCAAACAAGAAGTGATACTTTATTTTTTTGGAATAATAAAAATGTTAAAGAATTTGGCCGCCCACTTTTTAGAAGAACATATTACAATATTGGCAATTATTATGTGGTGGCCTTTAGGTTAAATACCTACGATTTAAAATCTGCTGCAAACCATCCACTTTACAAAGTTAAAATTGAAGGTTTTTATAATAGCAAAACCAAAGAAAACCATCCTACGCAAGTTTTTAATTTACCAGTTCAAAAGTCGGTTAGAATATGTAACAATGGAGTACTTAATAATCATAAATACGAAATGCCCGTTAAAACACTTGATGGCAATATATTTGAACCCATTGATATAGTTTTAGATAAACCAGCCGCAGATAAAGCTAATGTAGTTAATAATAATGATGGTGTAAATTATGCAGTAAAATTTAACTATTTACCTGTTCAGAATAATATGGAAGAAATTACTACTTACACCATACAATCAGCTAAAATTTACGATACACGAAACGGAAAATTACAACAAGAAATTTACATAGACAGTAAATTGAAATTAACCAATAACGATAGCAAACACACCATTGAGTTTGAAGATTTTTATAATAGAGGCCTAAAAGAAGCAGAAGATTTTTCGGTGGTAATAGATAGTTGGCGCGATTTGGAATACATGGTTTATAAAAACCAACGGAATTTTTATATTTTTAACAGTGTTACTAAAAAATATGAACTGGATACTACTTTGAGTAACTACACCAATGTTACCTATTACAAACCCTTAAAAACAATGAGGCGGTTCGATTTTAAGCTTACTTCAGTATCTAGAATTAATTTAACTTACCAATTAAACAATAAGCAATGGGAGTTAATTGAGCAAGCCGAAAGTTTTTTTAAACCACCAACACCTCCACCCATAAAATATTCGTCTAAAACTTGCATTTTGTTTAGTGAAAGCTCACATATTTTGCCTTTACAAGCCATCACTGCTAAAAATGAAACCAAATTAATAACCGATACTTTTTGGCTATACAATGCCTGCGATGACACGGTGTTTATAAGCAATGTAGAGAGTGTTACCAAAGATTTTTTTAGTATAAACCAAACGCTGCTGCCAAAGCAACGCACCCCATTAATTTTTAATGGCATATTGGAATACGACACGTATTTTTTAAACAATAGGCTGTACACTTGTATTTTAAAATTTGCCGATAATTTTATACTTTCTTTTACGGTAAATGTGCCAATAATTAGCAATGGTGCCAATGTATTTTACCATGCTGATAGTACCATAAACTATGCAATAGGAAAACAAGAAAATAAAAGATACACCGAGGCTCTTTTTACCTATCCTAACGGAAGATTAAGAGCTAAGGGTTTAATTTTAGATGGAGACACCAATGTGAGAGTAGGTATTTGGAGGCATTTTAAAGATGATGGTGCATGGACAGTAGATGAAATAGTTTATTCAAAAGCGGTATATTTAAGTGCGTTTAATGAAGATAATAGCGGGCAAAATACTAAGTTAAAAGTAAAAGTGTTAGAAAACGGATTATGGAAACAGGCCATAACCGATATTTATAACAATGAGCTAAGGTTATTTATTACCAAAGCAACGGATAGCATTATGGCTTATACCGATTCAACTAGCTTTACATTTGCATTGGCTTATAAGGAATTATTAGAAACTACAAGCAAACAATTTTATTTACTTAAACCCAATCAACGAAGTTTAAAAATTGGCTATTACACCATGCCTTTTAACACCATTGATAATAGCTATGCACTTATACCCAACTATGCAGTAATTAAAAGTAACAATAAAACAACCAATCAACTAGTTTATGAAATAATAGAGTCGTTACAAAATAAATACCCTAAACTTAAACTAATTTCCGTTAACCGAAACCAACCAGGATTTAACACACAATACTTAAGTAGTTATGAAAAACAAAAACTTTTTAGGCAATTAGAACAAGATTCCAATATTGCTGTGGTATGCAAATTATACAGCATTAACGGGAAACAAATAGGTTTTTGCAACAATAGTGTTTATGTGCAAACAACTACCGATAAAATTGGAAGAATTAGGAGTGCAGCTTCAAACAATGGATTTACTAATGTTACTGAAGAAGCTGGGTATAACAGGTTTTGGCTTACTTATACCAGTAAAATATTGGATGAAGAATTTTTTGAGGATTTTAAAGCACTTTCAGAAAACGAGTTTATAATAGGCACATTTTTAAATACTTACATAAATGCAGAACCAGATTATGATTTCAACTCAAAGTATTAGTTTATTATCCAATAGCAATGATTTAGCTAAAATATGCAAAGCTATTTCTGTTTTAGATGCCATTATTTCGCAAGAATGGGAATTTAGGTACTATTCATTTAATTCAAAGTGGAGTAAAAACGAAGCTTGTTTGGAAATGCGTAATGGCGAAGGCGACCAAATGCTGATATTATTTACTGAAGGCGGCTGTGTAATTAACGGCTTTGCCCACGAGTATGAGCCACAAGACTTGAGCCTACTCACTAAAAACCTCCCAACCATATTTAACGAGTTTATGTTTGGTGAGCCTGTTAAGTCGATTGGAACTACGTTTTGTATTTGGACAACAGATTTAAAAAATTGACAAGTTGGCCAACTTGAAAACCGCGAAGATGGCTCAGAAGAAATGCTTTATATTTTTGATGGGAAACCGCAAACTTATATTGATTGGGCCACGGAATATTTTGAGGGAAGTTATAAAGAAAGCGGCATTCCATTAGCTACCGTTTCTAAAATTTATAATGGAGAAACCTTAACAAAAGATATGGTTTTATCAACAGTAGATGAGTTGGAAGATTGGGAACAACTAGAAAAAGATTTAATAGAAATAGATTATCCATATAACTTTCAAGATAGCTCCTATAAAGGAAAAAGCAAATGGAAGTTTTGGTAAAAAACATATACTAACAATAAGCCATTTAAAAACCACCAACTAATTACCAAAGCAAATGGGTTCACACATACACGTTACTCCGCAATATAAATTCAATAACAACAATCAAATTGATTCGGATAATTTATTGACAGACGAGCTTGTTAAAGAAATTTTGCACAATGCCGTTACCCGTATGCAAATTTGTCTTTATACCAAAATACCTGCCATTACTTATGAGGTTTTAAATGATAAGATTTTAGCAGTAAAACCAGAAATTGAGTTACGTATTTATGGTGGCCAAATTGACCCCAAACACTTAAATAAACTTACTAATGTAACCAGTATTTCAATTGATTATGCTTCATTTTTAAAAGCGCCTAGTTTTGAATCAATGAAAAACCTAACTTCTTTATCAATTGAAATTGACGATTTAGCGGATTACAATTTTTTAAATACAGTAACTGAAAAATTAACCTCTTTAAGTATTTTATCGTATGCTTCCGAGTATGATAAAGTTGATATTTCGATCATACATCGTTTTAAAGAGTTGAAATTTTTATACCTATCGGGGCATTATAAAAATACAGTAAGTTTAATATCAAATTTTGAAAATATTGAAACCTTAGTACTTCGCAAAATCAAAACAATTGAGGACCTAAACTTTGTTACCAATTTTAAAAAACTAAAAAAACTGCATATTAAATCGCTGCCACTTAAAAACTTTGAAGCCCTTTCTACGCTTAAAAAACTTGAGTTTATAGAATTTTACAATATTAAAAACTTAAATAACCTTGATTTTTTAAATGACATGGACTCCCTAGAACATATTTTTTTACAATCGGTAAATAGCATAACGGGTTTTCCAAAACTTAAGCCTACCAGTAAATTAAGGAAAATTGAACTTTGGTATATGAAACAAATGAAAGACTTTTCACCATTAGAAAACCTCCATTCGTTAAAAGAATTTGCTTGCAGAGAAATGACACTGAATGAACCAAATGATTTCTTACCCATTTTAAAAAATAACTATGTAGAAAAAATTGACATTTGGTTTTTAAAAGAAAAACAAAGACAAGAAATGAACAAGTTATTTCTGCAAAACAACAAAGAGTTAGCTGATGTAAATTTTATGTATTGATTGTGCTTATTTGTTTAGTGGCTAAGTTATTTTCCTGATTTTCAACTACATATACCAATGTCTCTAATTTAAAATAAACTGTCAAATGATACATTTATAAAGCATCTTTATTTTTTAATTGCATTACCTGCAACTATTAATTATTTATTTAATCAAAACTTATAATCAAATACTAAATATTATGAAAACTAAGTTACTTACCAGCATGCTTTTTATGGTTATTGGAATGAGCGTATTTGCTCAAAGCATTACCATAAACCCCAATATTTCATCGGCAGGAAAAACATTTTCGGCTACCATTTCGGGTAAAAACACTTCGTTTTTAACAGGTGTAAACACCGATGCCACTTTTACTAACCCAACAGTATTAAACGATTCAACCATTACAGGAACTGTGAGTATTTCTCCAAATATTCCAAATCCTTACGGATTTTCGTTGCGCATTGCCAATACCGTAAACCCACCTATTAATTTGCTAAATGGCATTATTATTCCTGATGCTGATACCATTATTCCTAGATTGCGCCCAATAAGCAGCTCTGATATAAGCGGAAATTTAAAAGCTGGCAACTCAGAATATTTGGAAATAAGAGGAAAAAACACCCATTTTTACACCGCTAAAAACAATATTGTAAAGTTTTATAGATATGGAATCGAAAACAAAAGCATCAGTATTTCGAGGATAAGTGCATACACTACCCCCCAAACTTACGACTTAAAAGTAGATATATTTCTTGATATTAAAACCAAGCCTGGCTTTTATAGCATTAGCATTGAAAATGAAATAGATGGTAAATTATTTTTGGATAGTGCATTTTCAGTAATCAATCCCAATGCAGTGCTCATTAGTTCAATGGACCAACGATATGCTAAAAGAAATGCAATAAAAGACGTGTTGGTGAGTGGTTCGCCAAATGCCAAATTTAAGAGTAGTTTTCCTACTATTTTATTCACTAAAAACAATGTCATTTCTAAAGAAATTGAAGTAATGAGTGTAACAGCCCAAGATGAAATGAATGCAACAGTCAAATTAAATGTGAAACCAACCGCTGAATTAGGTTTTTACGACATTGATTACTTTTATGCTGACGATATGGATACCATGTATTTAAAAGGTTATTTTGTGGTAACAGCAGGTACTAACACCAATCAGTTAACAGAAAACGAATTTAAAGTTTTTCCAAATCCAGCTAAAAATATATTGTTTATTGAAAGCAAAAACATAGTGAACAAAGTAAGTATTTTTAACCTAATGGGTAAAGAAATATTAACTAAAACCATTGAAAAACCAACAGAAAATATTGAACTAAATTTTTTGGAAAATAATATACCAAGTGGAATTTATTTTATTAAACTTAAAAGCTCCGAAGGTGAGTTTACCCAAAAAATTATGATAGAATAATAGCATAAAAAAAGCCATCAAAAGATGGCTTTTTAGTTTTTTATCGTTTGGTAACGGTTAATTGTTCAATACGTTTTTCGTAATCGGCACCCTTAAAAATACGGTTAACGTAAATTCCAGGAGTGTGAATCATATCTGGATCTAATTCGCCAACAGGCACTAATTCTTCTACTTCGGCAATGGTAATTTTACCAGCCATAGCCATTAAAGGATTAAAGTTACGCGAGGTAGCTCTAAAAATTAAATTGCCATGTGCATCGCCTTTCCAAGCTTTTATAATGGCAAAATCCGATTTAAAAGCATGTTCTAACAAATACGTTTTTCCATCAAACTCGCGGGTTTCTTTGCCAATGGCCACTTCGGTTCCTACACCTGCAGGCGTAAAAATAGCCGGCATTCCATAACCCGCAGCCATACAGCGCGTAGCCAAAGTTCCTTGAGGAATTAATTCAACCTCCAATTCACCACTTAATAGTTGGCGCTCAAACTCTGCATTTTCGCCTACATAGCTCGAAATCATTTTTTTAACTTGACGTGTTTTTAGCATTAAGCCTATTCCAAAATCGTCAACACCAGCATTATTACTAATACAAGTAAGGTTTTTTACACCTTTTTGTACCAATGCATTGATAGAGTTTTCAGGAATACCGCAAAGACCAAATCCACCCAACATAATTACCGCACCATCTTCTATATCTTTTATTGCTTCACTAGCATTTGCAACTACTTTTTGTAACATGGTTATATTTTTTTATTTATTATTTTTTTATGATTGAAAGATTGAAAAATTACAAGATTGGAAGATTACAAGGTTAAATGTAAACAATTAATCAGTTGACCAATTAACCAATTAATCAATTAACCATTTAAACCCTACTCAATTACTGCCGAAAGGCCTCTATCGCAAAGGGCTTGACAAATGCTTTTTAGTTTTTCTTCCTCGCCTTTTTTAACCAAAGCTTTGCCTTTAAAGTGTACCAATAATGCACATTGTTCTGCCTGCAATTCATCGTGTTCGCATATTTCGCACAAACATTCAATTACCCAATCAAAGGTATTTACATCATCGTTATACAACACTACTTTTAAACCATTGTCTACAACATCTAATACATCTACTTCAAGTTCTTTTTCTGTTTGCATGTGTTTAGTTTAAATTATTTAAAATTATTTTTTAAAAGCAAATTTGTTTTCGTTACCAGCGCGCAAACGTTTTACATTGGCGCGGTGTGTGTATACTACCATAATAGCAATGGCGCAAAAAAAGCAATTTGCAACTACATTATCAGTATAAAAATAGAATGATAAAATGGCTGCTAAAATAGCTGCACTCATGCTTCCTACCGAAATGTATTTGGTTAACCAAACTATGGTTACAAATGCCACAATACAAACTAATGCTATTTGATAATTTAAAGCAATGGCCATACCCAATAAGGTTGCAATACCTTTTCCACCTTTAAAACCAGCAAAAATAGGCCAAACGTGCCCTAAAACTGCCGTAACACCTAGTGCCATTTGAAAGTTAAAATAAGTTTGTGAGCCCATTTCAAAACCCGAAAAATAAGCCAAACTAGTAGCCACAAAACCTTTCAATAAATCAATAAAAAGTACAATAAAGCCCGCTTTATTGCCTAACACACGCAAAGTATTAGTAGCACCAGCATTGCCACTTCCGTGCTCGCGCACATCTATTTTATGAAAAGTTTTTCCGTACCAAACAGCGGTTGGAATTGAGCCTAGTAAGTAGGCTAAAATTACAAGTATTGCTATTACCATTGTTTAAAATTATAAGTTCAAGATTACGAAATTTCAGCATTATAAAAAAATGAATTGCTGTTATACCAGTCTAAAAACGCCATTTATAGTTACTTAAATTTATTATTTACATAATGAGCAACCTATACAATAACCTGACTATAAAACAATTAAAAAACATATCACTTAAAACAAAAAGGTCACCAAACTTTATTGTGACCTTTTTTGAAAAGTTTAATTATGTAAAAACTATTGTTTAGTTTTCATAACACGCATTAGTTTATTTCTATCGCTAATACTTGCTACTCTTATGGTAAATCCATCGCCACTTAATTTATCCATTCCAGCTTTTAGGGCTTCGTTAAACAATGGGTCGCTACCCAAAATAGCCAAGTTGCCTTTTGAGTATTTAAAATAATACCAACTGCCATTATTTTGTTGTAAATAAATTACAAACTCTTCTTTGGTTCGGGTTTTAAGTATTTGAATTCTTCCTTGTAACCTACGTTCAATTAAGTATTTATCAATACTTCTTACACCAAAATCGCCTTCGCTTATAAATGAGCGGGTATTGATATCATACTTAAATTTCAAATCAGTTATAAAAAATGCTTTGAATAAATCATTTATCAATTTTCCTCCTAACTCATCGCTGGCTTCGTCACTCATTTTTTTCAAGGTTTTATCATCCACCATTTCAGGTATGGCTATGTTTAAGACTTCCTTGTTAAAATAGTCGTTTGAGTTAGATGATGACTGATCAGTAATAGAGTCAACCATTAATTTTAAGGCATTGGCAGGCATTTCAAAATCAACTACAGCAGCAATATTCATGGTAAAAGTAGTATCTTTTAAATTAAATGAGCTACTACCAGCAGTGGTTAATTTAAATTTAGGAATTTCAATATTGAAATTGAACTTACCTTCACCATAAATGGCTTTTTTGGTTTCGCTTACCGCCATAAAATTACCGCGTTTAGCTGGCTGACCAAATACTTTGGCATACGGACCAATTCTAAATTCGTCAAACTTATCGTTATAGGTAAAAGTACCTTCTACTTTTAAAAGGTCAATATCATTATTTGAGCGTTTGCGCGAGAACATAGCAGGTGTAACGTGAGTAGAATCGGCTGTTAGCACAAAACCACAATTTACTACTGCCCTATTTAAATTGGTTAAAGGTGGCAATAAATCAATATAAACAGTATCTGGGTTAATTACCGCAGCTGATTTAAACCAATCAGTTTTTGGTAAATAAAGTTCATGCAAAGGTTTAAAGAAACCATTATACTCCAAATTTTGATTGTATGAATGTAATAATGCATTTCCTCTAAAGGCCAATTTAGTGCCTACATTAAAGTTTATTGAATCAGGAATATTTGATTTTCCACCTAAATACTTTTTATCCTCTGGATAAATTTCGCTTAAGTAAAAACGTTGAGGCTTTTTATTTTTATCTAAGTAAATATAATTTCCTTGTCCTCTAAAATCAGTTCTACCATTAATTTTTACAGTTACTTGTTCTATTTTATGATATTTGGTAACAGTATCAGCATTAATTTTGGCATTTTTTAATTCATTCATTTCTGCATCTTTACCAATTTCTACTTTACCACTATCGGGCAACACTTTACTATCTACCACATTGATATATGGCACTTTACTGGCTTTTAAAACATAATCGCCAAGTCCCATTTTTACACTTGCAGTTTTAAATGTTAAGTTATCCTGACTAGGGCGTTTTGATACTAAATAACTTGCATTTACAGGGCTTTGTTCCACTGTTTTACCTGTAAATTCTAAAGTGCGTGGTTCCATATCCCAACGCAATTTTTCAAAACTACCTTCGTACAAATTATATGCAAATTCATTATTTATTTCATAAGGGTTTAAATAAGTAAATTCACCATAACGTTTTTCTAAATTTACGTAAGCATTTACTTTTTTAGTTACAAATGCAATTTTAGTAGTATCGCCAGGCCAACGTTGGCGGAAAATGGCATTTTCGCTCAATATTTCAACTGGACGTAATTCGTACATATCTGCTATTAATTCACCATCTTCAATAGTCATGCTTCCTTTAGCTTTCATAGCTGCTGGCGTTAAAATTAAAGTACCTCGCAATTCGGCTTTTTCGTATGCAATTTTTATTGGCTCACCTTTGTTAATTATAAACATGGTATCTTGATAAGGAACCCAGTGGTTATAAACATTTGTTGAATTAATTACAGTAGGAAATAATGCAGTTCTATCATTCTTAAACGACTCACAATCAGCATTCATACTATCTAACAATAAGTTAAAACGTTTACTCGATGATTTAGACGCCAAGTAAAAAATATCTCCATCACCTATTAAACCATCGTTACTTAAGCGCAATGCAAATTTAGCCGTTCCTTTTCCTCGGTAAAGCGTGTAGCTGTAATTGGTATCGTTTGGAATATAAAACCCTAATGATTTATCGGGCTGCAAATAAATTTCTTGCTTCATATCAGGCAAAATTCCATCACTTTCCAATGTTCCACCCAATGCCAATGTATAAAGATTTAAATCACTCAAACTATCCAATTTAAAAGGATCAACCGAAAAGTAAAACCTATCTTTTACATAATTTCCTTGTTGGGTAGTTGGGTAATCGTAATACACTTTTGAGCCAACTTCACTGGTAAATTTAGGGTAACCTGGATAATTTTTTCGACTACTTTTATTGTATGGATAATCAATTTCAAGTGTTCCATAAATATTTTGAATTACACTTTTTACATTGGCTAAATAACCTAAAGTATCATCTAAATACAAAAATTTAAGTGAGTCAACATTATTTAAACGCACATCAAATTTGGTATAATCGAACGAAAAGTTACTTCCATAAAAATCGGCCATACCTGCACGCAATTTTCCATTAAATTCAATTCCACGATTACGTTTAATGGTTAAAACTTGTTCTTTAGGTGTAACCTCCACGTTTTGCGAATCGCTAAATTTAAACTTACCAACTCCTTGTACAATCAAATCGTTATTAATTAAACTAATAGCCGCATTAGGTATAGCACTGATAACCGATTTAAAGCTAATTGCATCATAATCAGTCCGTCCCATGTGTGCATTCACATATTCTTTCAACTTAGGCTTAACGGT
The DNA here is from genome assembly GCA_964529175.1 of uncultured Bifidobacterium sp. Classification (GTDB taxonomy): domain Bacteria; phylum Bacteroidota; class Bacteroidia; order UKL13-3; family UKL13-3; genus JAAFJM01. The sequence goes on along the minus strand of CAZGVO010000002.1, from coordinate 346,936 downwards.
AATGGTTTTCTTTTGCTCGTTATAATTTAAAAAACCACGGTCATTTAAGTCTATCATCATCAACTTAATATCACTCAAATCGCTTTTATAAAATTGAGCATACGATTCAATGTTAAATGATTTCACATCGTATTTTTCGCAATATTGTTTAATGCGCTGCAATGGATTATAATCTAACATACCCTGCAAACGCTCATAAATTACATCTCTAAAATAGTTGATTGATTGAAACTTAGCGGGATCGTCACCTGCTACATTTCGCAAATCAATTTTTGGGTTATTAATATCCCATTTTAACTCATCTACATATATTTCTAAATTGTGAAAATAGTCAATAAAAGGAGCAGCGCTAATACCCAATTTGGTATCGCGGTAAAGGCTAATTTTATCATCGTTTACCAAATAAGTAAAGCGCAATTGTGGATGAAAAATAGAATCTTTATCTAAGAAAATAGTAAGCTCTACTTTATCGTTGGTAATTTTATTATCGCGCATAAAAAACTCATCGCTGGCTATACGCAATACAGGTTTGTTTTTAAAATAAAAATACAATTCTGCCTTTTGATTAGCCGAACTTTTACCAACTACCAAAGCACCTCGTAAACCAAAACCACCTTTGTATTTAGCTTTGCCATACATTAGGCCAGTAAAGGTTTGGGTAGTACTTTCAAATTGAGGATAAATAGATTTAGCACCTTGGTTACTGCCTAGTGGTTTATCAATAACTTTACCCATTAAAGGCTCTTTAAACTTATCTTTATAAGTAAGCATGGCACTATCGGCAGTTAATAAACCATCAGCTAAATTAATTACATAATTATTAAGTTTAGCATAAACTCTAGATGTATCAAAACCTACACGACTCCAATCTACCTTACCACCTTTGCCAACAAACTGATTAGTGCCTGCATAATATTTTCCATTTGTTTTTAAAATTTCGAGTGTATCGCCAGGTGTATAACAAATTAAATCAAGGTTTTTAAAAATAAAAGTAGCTTGTCCTTCCATTTTTAAATCCACATCCTTGGCATTAATAACCCAAACTGAAGTACCCATTTTTAGCATGATATCTTCGGCAAAAACATTTTTCGAAACATTTAAAAATCTGTTGAATTCGTCTTTGTTCTTTTTTAAAGCACCAATTAAGGTTTTGTGCCAATTATCAAATTTTGCCATTTGATTACGCGATACCAAAACATTGGCAGTTTGCATATAGTAATAAAACTCCACACTTGGCTGCATTTGTTTTTGCAACATTTCGTTACAAAGTTTTACCATTTGCTGCTTTTGGGGCAAACTAAATTTTCCGGTATTGTAATTAGCTACAAAGTTATCGGCTTCATCTTTAGCATCGCTTTTACCACTGCGCATAAAACTTTCAAATTCAGTAATAAACACATTTGGATCGTAAGAAAAACTATTAGGGCGCTGTGCTTTTAAAACCACTTGAAAAAGGGTAACAAACAACACAAAAAGAATTATTTTTTTCATTGGGTGCAAGTAATTAAAATGATTGGCAATTGGCAAGTTAAACTATTAACATAGTTTTGATTTTTATTATTTATAACTGCCTTTTTATAATAACAATAAAAAACACAAATTACTGAATATCAGAAATATACTCTTCTACTGAGCAAAATACACATTTTCATTATCAAAACTAATTTTACAGTTAGCAGCTAATTTAACGCATAAATTCAAATTTTCGTGTCCTGCAGGAAAGCCATAAAACACCGGAAAATTATATTTACCAACTACTTCATTTATAATTTGATAACAGTTTTTGTTAAAAGCAAAAGGTGCTGCATTTTCGTTCATATCGTTCATTCCGCCTACCAAAAGTCCTTTTAATTTTTTAAACTTTCCAGCTCTATCAAGGCCTTGCATCATGCGGTCAATATGGTAATAATACTCTCCAATATCTTCTATAAAAAGTATTTTACCATCCAAGTTTAAATCGCTTGGGCTGCCTAACAAGCTGTATAATACCGATAAATTGCCACCAACCAACTCACCTTCTATATTTTTACAATTATTAAGTTTGTGCTGCGCAAATTGGTAATTAATATTATTGCCAAACAAAGCATTTTTAAAACTTTGATTGGTTTGTTCATTATAGTATTTGCCTTGCATAGTAATAGGCATACAGCTATGAAAAGTTTGAATACCAAAATTTTGATTGATATGTGCATGCAAAACCGTAACATCGCTAAAGCCAGCTATTATTTTAGGTTTTTGGATAAATTTAGTAAAGTCAATTTTATCAATAACCCGCACTGTACCATACCCACCTCTGGCTATTACAATGGCATCAATTTCGGGATTATCGAGCAATTGCTGAAAACCCAAAGCACGTTTTTCATCACTACCTGCAAACGCATTTTCTTGCTCAAATAAATAATTACTAAGCACCACATTTAAACCCCAACTTTCAAAAATTTGAACAGCATTAGCTATTAAATCTTTATCTATATGCCTTGCTGTGGCAGCAATGGCAATGGTGCTATTGGGTTTTAAATACATAAAAATAGTGTTTTGCCAAAAGTAAGTTTTTATGGTATTAGGCAAAAGTTTTATGCTAAATTTTATGCTAAACGGCCATTAAAAACAAAAAAGGGCAAAGTTTTAAAACCTAGCCCTTTTTTGTAATGAAACAATATTAAATTAGTTAATTTTTTTTACCAGCGAATCTACTTTATTAAAGCGCCACTCGTTAATGTTTTGCTTGTTATTAATAATCCAATTACTAAAATTTGGATAGGCTCTCAATAAATCTACTTTTTCGGTAGCCCAAATAAAATTAGAAGGCACTGTTAAAGCCCATGGAAAATTTTGTCTTTTACTAACATAAGTGCGGCCTACTGCAAGGTTGCTGTTATCTTCTCCTGTTCCAAAAAGAGCTGTATTGGCCATCATAGTTGGTTTTTCGCCAGCCACATGAATTTCAATGCTGCGGTTTCCATCTTGCAATAAAAATGGATGCGAATACCTAAAATTACATAATTTACCATTCCAATAATCTTGATCAACTCGAGTATTTAAATCTATGGTAAAGTTAATGGTATCGCCTAATCCAAATTGAGTAGTAGCATCAGTATTCTGAAAAATTGAACCTTTTACATCATTAATTCTTGCAAATATAATTATAACAACCTCGCCATTAGGCAAATACTCAACTGTTGCTCCAGCATTGGCCTTGCCACTACTATTGGTAAACTTAAAATTACTGATATAATTTGATACATCGTTAATGGGTGTAATGCTTCCATCTTGGTTGTAGTGTTCGGCAAAAAGTTGAACCGCCAAACCATTATTAAAACCAGCACCATTGGCCTGTACCACATAAGTTCCTTTTAATTGAGAAACTACTTTATTACCTAAACCAGTTGGACGCTTAATGCCAGATGGCTGATTTACAGGATTGCGTAACGATAGCATGTTTAAATTATCAACTACCATATCGTTAAAATCGTAATCTGCAGTACTTGGCCATAAATCTTCAAATAAAGTACGGGTATACACATATTCGTTTACATCCCAAAGATCCAGAATTTCGCTACCTTTAAACAACTGCTTACTTGGATTAAATATGGTTTGATTTGGTTTTTTAATCCATAATTTATCAACAGTAATATTTGTTTTTATTACAATTTTGCTGTCATAGGTAAAGGTAGGTTTATATAAGTCAATGGTTTGACCAGGAACAATTTTAGGATTATTGCTCACAACCGATAAAAACTGCACATCGCGTGGTAACTTTATATTACAAGTGCTATAACCAAAATTCATCACACCATTGTAAACCAAATTGCCATCGTTTCCATAAAGAGCAAAAGGCACATTATCTAGCAAGGTATCACTTGAAAGGGTAATGATGTATTCTTGTAAAAATTGCCATTTAAAATTTACTGGGGCAACAGTCCCTTTAGAGTTATTAGTATTTTCAACCGTAGTTGAACTTGCTTTTTGTACCACAATTTCTTGCCTACAGCCAAATGCCATAAGCAAAGCTGCAGCTATCAAAATTTTAGCATTCATAATAAAATAGTGTTTTAAGTGTTTTGTTCACTTACAAAATAAAATCTAAAAAAATTAGATTGCATAAAAGAATGGAGATTAGCCTTTTTAATTAAGTTACAAAAATTAAAAAATCAAGACTCGATATCGCAAATAAACACTTCATAATCAATAGTTTAAACACCAAAATACAAACACATTTTGACATATTTTAATTTTTAAACTATAAAAAACCATTAATAAAAAATTATACGAATAGCCGAAAATAGTTAACAAATAGCGTTTTTTATTTACTTTTGAAACCCATGTTAAAAAAATATTTACCTTTAATTCTTATTATCTGTTTTAGTAAAAATACTTTTGCTCAACATAATGAAATACAAATTGGTTTACAAGGCGGTTTAGCGTTACCAATGGGTCAGTTTGCTAGTGGTTATGGCAGCTATCTGGATAATGGCTATGCAACAAATGGTTATAATTATAAAGTTTATGCAGACATTAGGTTAGCTAGTGCATTGTGTTTAGGTATCAATTATGTTAACTTTACTAATGGATTAGAAGAAGGAAACTTATACGCTGGCTTTAACAATATATTTACTACCATAAATCCTAAGGTGATAAAAAAACATGAAACCAATGCTTTAATAGGAAGTTTAATGCTAAAAGGTAAGGAAACTCCATTATTTATTAAAACTTTTGCAGGATTAGGAAGGTCAAAATCAGCTGAAGTTAATGGTAGCAATACGTTTGGTTCATTGACATTTATGCAAACCACCTCCAATATAAGCCTAATTTATGGAATTGGAGCTGGAATATATGTACCAATAAAAGAAAAATATTTTATAGAAATTGAAGGTAGTTACTTAGTTAGCAATGGAAAACCTAGTGATACAAAAGCCGTAAATGAAAATACCAAAGAAGAATTTTTATTTGGTGATATTACCTACAACCCAACGGTAATTAACTTAAATATTGGTTTAGGTATTTTCTTAAATAGAGAATAGAAGTAAAATTTTCGCCTTATCAATTAAAAATTATATTTGCGGCATTATGCCAAATCACATTATTGCACCCTCTATACTTTCTGCAAATTTTGCACAATTAGGAACCGACATTGAAATGATTAATAAAAGTGAGGCCGATTGGTTTCACGTTGATGTAATGGACGGGGTGTTTGTACCCAATATTTCGTTTGGATTTCCAGTAATGAAATCATTACAAAAACTAGCTACCAAAACATTAGATGTTCATTTAATGATTGTTCAACCAGAGCGTTATATTAACGATTTTAAAGAAGCTGGCGCAAATATTCTTTCAGTTCATTACGAAGCATGCACCCATTTACACCGCACCATTTATGCCATAAAAGAAGCTGGCATGAAAGCAGGTGTAGCCATTAATCCACATACACCAATTGATTTATTGAAAGACATTATAGCCGATACTGATTTGGTATGTATGATGAGTGTAAACCCTGGTTTTGGTGGACAAAAATTTATTGAAAATACATATAACAAATGTGCTGATTTAAAGAATTTAATTATTCAAAAAAATAGCCATTGTTTAATAGAAATAGATGGAGGCGTAAATGAAATTACTGCACCTAAATTACTAAAAGCTGGTGCCGATGTGCTAGTAGCTGGTAATTATGTTTTTTCATCGAGCAACCCTAAGGCTACCATTGCCAGTTTAAAGGCGTTGTAATTACAAAAAACTTTATTAACTTTACACATTAACTACTAAACAAAAAAATGAGTAAACTTCCTGTTATAGGCATAACCATTGGCGATATTAATTCAATTGCTCCCGAAATAGTGATTAAAACTTTAAGCGATTTAAGAATTTGTGACTATTGTACTCCAATTATTTATGCATCGCCAAAAGTAATTGGCTATTGGAAAAAAATTGTTGGTTTTCCTGAGTTTTTTGTAAATATAATTAAAACTCCAGATCAAGTTAATACCAAGAAAATCAATCTAATAGCTTGTTGGGAAGAAGAAGTAGAAATAAAAGTAGGCGAAGCCAACGAAACGGGAGGTAAATATGCCTTTAAAAGTTTAGAAGTAGCTACCAAAGATTTAAAAGAAAAAAAACTTGATGGATTGGTAACAGCTCCTCTCAACAAAAATTTAGTAAACAGCGAACTTTTACCATTTAAAGGCCATACCGAGTATTTAGCCCATGAATTAAATAACCATAATTACTTAATGTTTTTAGTTTGCAATGAGCTAAAAGTTGGTTTGGTTACAGGACACGTGCCAATAAAAGAAGTTGCTTCAAAATTAAGCACTGAGCTAATTTTGAATAAAATAAAAATAATGAATCAGTCCTTGAAAAACGATTTTAATTGCCCAAAACCAAAAATTGCGGTATTAGGCTTAAATCCTCATGCTGGCGATGATGGATTAATTGGTTTAGAAGAAAAAGATATGATTATTCCTGCTATGCAAGCAGCACAAAATGAAGGAATTTTAGCATATGGACCTTACCCTGCTGACGGCTTCTTTGGCTCAAAACAATACGAAAAGTTTGATGGCGTATTAGCCATGTACCACGATCAAGGTTTAATTCCTTTCAAATACTTTGCATTTACTGATGGTGTAAACTATACAGCAGGTTTGAGCACTGTGCGTACTTCGCCCGACCATGGAACAGCATATGACATAGCTGGAAAAAATAAAGCAGATGAAAGTAGCTTACGAAATGCCATTTATTTAGCACTAGATATCATAGCAAGACGCACTGATAACGAAGAGTTGCGAGCTAACCCGCTAGCGTTCCAACAGTTTAAACGAGAGCGTTTTAGAATGGACTTTTAACACATTTAATTAAAATCAATCTAAATAAATTACATGACAATTGTTTTAGTTTCTAAAGTTTATTTTATTCATATTGCCAAATATTATTTAATGAAGAATGACCAAAATTAAATTCGACAACAAAAACCCAGAATTTTTCAATGTTTTAAAAGCTCGTGTTGAGGAGTATTTTGAAACAAAAAACATTAAGCCAACTGGTAATTACAAACTGTATTCCAAAACGGCTATTTTATTATCTGTATTAGCTGCTTGTTATATTACATTGGTGTTTTTTACACCAACATCTAATTTAATAAGCGTACTTATTTGTATTGTACTTGGTGTTGATTTAGCTGCAATTGGATTTAATGTAATGCACGATGGTGCACACGGAAGTTATTCTACTAAAAAATGGATCAATGAAGCAATGAGCTATTCATTAAACATTATGGGTGGCAGTAGCTATTTATGGAAACAAAAACATAATATTAACCACCACTCTTACACCAATATTGAAGGTATGGACGATGATATTGATATCAAACCTTTTATACGTGTTCATGCTGACCAAGATAGTAAATGGTTCCACCGTTTTCAGCATATTTATGGACTTTTACTTTATGGTTTAACATACATTTTTTGGGTGTTTTTTAACGATTTCAAAAAATATTTTGCTAGTCGTATTTCAGATTATACACCATTACGTAAAATGGACATAAAAGAACATATCATATTTTGGGTTACCAAAGTTGGGTACGTAGGTTTGTTTTTAGTACTTCCAATATTTTTTGCTGGTTTAGTTCCTACCATTATTGGTTATTTAATTAGTGTATTTGTTTGCGGATTGGTTATTGCCATTGTTTTCCAATTGGCTCATATTTTAGAAGACATGGAATTTGTAGATACCAACGGAACTTCAATGAAAATAGAAACTGAATGGGCTATTCACCAAATTAATACAACTGCAAATTTTGCTACTAAAAGCAGAAGTATGACTTGGTTTATGGGAGGTTTAAATTTTCAAATAGAACACCATTTATTCCCTCGTATTAGCCATGTACATTATCCTCAAATTCACAAAATTGTTAAACAAGCTTGTGCTGAGTTTGATATTAAATACAAAGAATTTCCTACTGTTTTAAGTGCAGTTCGCTCACATTTATTGCACCTAAAAGCAATGGGTACAGCTAAAGCAATTGCCTAACTCATAATAAAAATTTCAGAAGCCATTAACCCAAAAAGTTAATGGCTTTTTTTATGCTTTTTTGAGGACAGTTAGTAGCAAATATTCAACTAATTCAGAGTTGCGCCATGCTGTTTCATTATGCCTTCCCTGCATTAAATTTCGTATAAGACAATATAAACCTAACCCTATTCTTTAGATATAAAACTCTAGAAGAAAAATAAGGAATGTTGTATAAAAACAAAAACCACATAGAACATAGAAACAAGCATATTAACTATGTTTCTATGTTCTATGTGGTTAAAAAATTAAGGGTCTTTTCTGCTAAATCTATTTCAATTCAAACTCAACTGAACCAATTTTAAAACCATCAGAAAAAAGCTCAGCTTTGTATTTACCCGCTGCAAATTCAGAGCCTTTAGCCCAATAAACTGTTACATCTTGCGCTTCTTGGGTAAACTCTATGGTTTTCTTTTGAGTATATAACGATTCTTCGCCTTGGAATTTAAAAGTAGCAGTTCCTGTAGCTTGATTATACAGTGTAGTTCCATCTTGCGTAGTTAGCTTTAAATAAATGTCTTTGGTTCCTTTTTCGGCCACATAGTTTTCAGCAATTTTAAAGGTTAGTTTTATTTGCTCCACTTGTTTGGCTTTCATGGTTTCCTTTTCTTTTCCATTGCCACGTAATTTTATACCAGTAACCAATATGGCCGAAGTATTTAGTTTGGCACCAATAGCTACTTTATTTTTCAAACCAGCATTTTCCATGCTTAAGTTTTCGTTATTACGCTTTTGCGCATTGATACTTCCTTTCAAATTATCGTTTTCGCGGTTAAGCATCACTATTTGAGTTGAAAGTGAATCAATTTGAGTTAAATATTTACGTTTATAATAACGCAACTGCTCAATTTCCTCCATTGCCTTATCTAAATCGGCTTTACTCACTCTATCTTGCGCTAGTAAACGTTTAATTCTATCAGCATATACTTTTAAATCATTGTCTTTTTGGCTCACCAAACTATCTAACGATGCATTTTGACCTTTATAACTTTGTAACTCGTTGGTGGTAATTTTCAATAATGAGTCAAGCGAGTTTTTAGCATCTTTGGTATCAAATAATTCTTCTTCGGTAACAGCCAATTTTTGGTCTGTTTTAAAATAATTATAAATAAAAAAGCCATTTAGTACAGTTAAAATTGCAACTAAGGCCCATGGTAGTATAACGGCTATGCGGTTACGTTTTTCTTTATTTTCTTCCATTAGGCGCAAAAATATTAAAAAAAAGCAACAAAAGTGGCTATTGATTAAGTTATAAAAAATTAATTTGATAATTGTGCTAGCAATTGCCCAAAATAACTAGCGCTGTGCAATAAACGGCTGCCATACCAACTAAACATTTCGCCATCAACCAATAGAATTTTTGCCTTTGGCAATAGTTGTTGAAGCTCTGCAATGTGTTTGTCTTTAAATGGATAAGGCTCGCTCGAAAGGAAAATAAAATCAGGATTGGCTGTTACTAAATCTTCGTTGGTTACCTGCGGATAACGCTCAAAATTATTGGCAAATACATTATTAAAATTTAGTTTTTGTAATAAATGATTGATAAAAGTATGATTAGCAGCCACCATATATGGATTTCGCCAAATAAAATAAGCTGCCCTATTATTTTGATTATCAAGTAATTGTAAATCATTAAAATTAAGCCTAATTTGATTTACTATTTGGTTGGCAGCTTCAGGTTTACCAACTACTTCACCCAATTTTTTCATCATGTCATAAGCATCATTAAGGGTATAAATATCGCTCATCCAAACGGGATAATGATGTATTAAATACTCTATTTGTTTTTGCTCATTTTCTTCTTTATTGCCTATAATTAAATCGGGTTTTAGCTGCGCAATTATATCCAATTTTAGGTTTTTAGTGCCGCCAATAATGGTTTTGGTTTTATGTTTATTTTTTGGATGAATACAAAACAATGTTTGCCCAACAATTTCTGTATCTAAGCCTAAATCGTACAAAAATTCGGTTTGCGATGGAACCAACGAAATAATGCGTTTGGGCGGAAAATTGATTAAAACACTTCGTCCCAATTGGTCAGTAAATAATTTTGTTTCCATGGTAAACATTGTTTTAAAATACTTGTATTAATTGCAAAGCAAATGTATTTTTACCAATAAATATACTTTTAAACTTTGGGCATTTTAAAATACAAAAACTTACTTATTACTGTGGTGCTTTTTATGGCTATCATTTTGGTGCGCTTTAATGGCAATCAAGTTATTGTAAAACAGCAGCCTTACGATTCGAAGTATTTTAAAGCTTATGTAGAATATTTTAGAGGCCAAATTCCTACCGAAGCAATTAGGCCAGCTACCAATTGGCGATTTTTAATTCCGTTAATAGCCAGCCAGTTGCCATTTAGCGAATTGACCTCAATTAATGTATTAAATGCCTTGCTTTTAGGTTTATCGCTGATACTTTTTTTCAAAATACAAACCAATTTAAATGTTCCAAATAAAGTGATTTGGGCAAGTATTTGGCTTTTTATAGTTTCATTTCCAACCTTTTACTACGCCACTATTGGTTATGTAGATGCTTCGTTATTTTTATTTATGGCTATCAGTATTTACGCTACTTTACACAATAATGCTTGGCTTTTTGCTTTAGCAATTTTAGTAGGCTTATGCGTAAAAGAAACTATGGTAATAGCAGCACCTTTCTATTTGGTTTATCATTTTAAAACCAATAGAAAAAATGCTATTTTAACCACTTTAATCACGGCCATTTTATCGGTAAGTTTATTGTTAATTATCAAGCAATATGCACCTGTAACAGATTTAAGTACAAAAAATAATTTTTGGCAATTTGGAACATCCAATGCCATTACTAATTTTAATAGATTTAACACTTGGGTAAGTTTTATAGCCAGTTTTGGGGCCATTGGTTTAGCCATTTTGTTAAACAGAAAAAAGATATTTAAAAAATTAATAACCAACAACTTAATACTTGCTTGTTTAGCTTGTTTTGGTATTGGTTTGATGCTTTATGCCCTCTCCTATTTTTCAACTATTGCCGATGGCAGAATAATTTGGCTAACTTATTTTTATATGCTTTTGCCGATAACTACCACTAAAGTTATGGACACTAAAACAGCCTAATTAACAACACTTACATTCTTGGTTTCCAAGCTATTTCATCAGCGCCTGAATCAATTACAATTTTACGCGAAAGCATAAATAAATAATCGCTCAAACGATTGAGGTATTTAGTTACAATTGGATTTACCTCAGTTTCGGTAGCCAAATGAACTACTAAACGCTCCGCTCTGCGGCAAATACAACGGGCCACATGACAATGAGAAGCAACAATATTGCCACCTGGCAACACAAAACTTTTCAATTCAGGCAAGGTTTTATCCATGGCATCCATTTCGTTTTCAAGTAATTCAATATCGGACTCATGTAAATCAGGCACTTTCATTTTACTTTTTTCGGGGTCGCTAGCCAAAAGACTACCAATGGTAAAAAGTCTATCTTGAATTTCGGCCAAAGTTTGATGTGCATTAGGAGCCACCAAACTATCTTTTATTAAACCAATATAAGAGTTTAACTCATCTACCGTTCCGTAACTTTCAATTCGTAAATGAAACTTAGGCACACGCACACCACCAATTAACGAAGTTTGGCCAGCATCGCCAGTTTTAGTATAAATTTTAAACGACATAGTATTAATTACAAAGGGCTGGCAATATAGTTTTAAAATTATGAAGTCGAATCAAATTAACACTAATAAAAAAAGCCTTTGAGTTTTTCTCAAAGGCTTTGTACCCGGGGCGGGACTTGAACCCGCACATCTTTAAAGGATACAGGATTTTAAGTCCTGCGTGTCTACCAATTCCACCACCCGGGCGTACTAATTAAAATTTCTAGTAAAAGAAACAGTTATTAATATTGGAGCGAAAGACGAGGTTCGAACTCGCGACCTCAACCTTGGCAAGGTTGCGCTCTACCAACTGAGCTACTTTCGCATTTGATATTTTGTATCTTTTTGGTGGTGCAAAAGTATACAAAGGATTTATACTTACAAGCGCTTTAGCATTTTTTTTTACTCCTTTTTCCTAATTTAATCAAAATCAGGTGGGTAATTTTTTATTTATTTAACAATTTCTTTGTTTTAAGCTCGCAAATTTCAGCAAGCAAGCATCAGTTTATTAAAAAACTAATTACTTTTTCATAAAATTCTTTTGGATTTTCGGCATGTAACCAATGTCCCGCACCCGAAATAGTTTCTATTTGTGCATAAATAAAATGCTCTTGAATTTCTAATTCATCGCTTGGTTTAATATAGGTGGATAGTTCTCCGCGTAAAAACAAAGCTGGTTTTAAAAACACACCATCGTATTCGATTGGCTTGATGATTTCCTCATAATCTCTATCTAATACCTTTAAGTTTACTCGCCAATTATAACCACCATTAGCCGAGGTTGTTAAATTCTTCAGTAAAAACTGTCTTGTTCCAAAATCAGGAACTAAATGCATCATAATGTCTTCTGCATCTTTACGCTTAGTAACTTTTGTAAAATCAACCGCATGCAAAGCCTCTAGTACCGAATCGTGTCCTCGCTTATACTGCCTTGGAGCAATATCAGCTACAATTAATTTTTCTACTTTATCAGTAAAGTCAAAAGCAAATTGCATAGCTACTTTTCCGCCCATACTATGGCCAATAATATTAGCTGAAGTAATGTTTTGTTGCTCCATAAATTCAGCTAAATCGTTCACCATTAGTTTAATATTATGGCTTTCGGTATGTGGCGATTTTCCGTGGTTTCGCATATCAACTGTATAAACAGTAAAATTCTTCGAAAACTCAGTGGCCAAAGTATGCCAATTATCTAACGAGCCTAAAAATCCATGAATAATGATTAGATTTTCGGTGGCTTCGCCATATTTTTTAAAATTTAAATGCACTTTTTTAAATTGAATTGCTTTATTGTTGTTAACATAAATCGGAAATTGAGTCGTCAAATTGTTCTGCCAAATAATTATGGCCAATTATATATTTCTCAACTCACGTTTTACATTTATAAAATTGTCAATTTTTTATTAAAACTAGTTTCCCATTAATTTTTCTTCAAGCATTGCCATTTCAGAAATGGTGCCTTTTTCGCATCTTATTATTCTTCCTGGGTATTTGTTTATCAATCTATAATCGTGAGTAGCCATTAATACTGCAGTTCCATTTTTAGCAATTTGATGTAACAATTCCATAATTCCATTGCTAGTTTCTGGGTCTAAATTTCCGGTAGGTTCGTCAGCCAAAATTACAGCAGGTTTATTTAATAATGCCCTAGCTATTACCAAACGTTGTTGTTCTCCACCACTTAGCTCAAATGGCATTTTAAAACTCTTGGTATCAAGGCCCACCATTTCTAAAACTTCATTGATGCGGCTGTCCATTTCAGCCTTATTTTTCCAATCAGTAGCTTGTAATACAAAATACAAATTCTCGTAAACACTTCTATCGGTAAGTAATTGGAAATCTTGAAATACAATTCCAATTTTTCTGCGCAAATACGGAATTTGATTGGCTTTAAGTTGATGTAAGTTAAAATCTGCCACACGTCCATCGCCTTGCGTAAGACTTAACTCTGCGTACAATGTTTTTAACAAAGTAGATTTTCCACTACCCGTTTGACCTATTAAATAGATAAATTCAGATTCAAAAATTTCCAAGTTTACACTTGAAAGCACCAAGGTATTTTGCTGAAAAATACTTGCATTATTTAATTGAATTACTGTTGATTTATTCATGTTTGTTATTTTTTTTTATGATTTTGTGTGATTTAAAACTCAATTGGAGTTACCTGCCCAAAAGGTATTTCATTCATTAATTCTTTAATTTTATCTACTTTATCGCCCAGTCCGCATTTCTCCAAAGCCTTTTCAGGTCTATCGGTGCGAGTATAACATATAAGCGTAAAGTTATCATCTCTAACTTGTAAATAATCTGGAATTTTTGCAACACCTTTAATTTTAACAATATACATAAATAATTTAATTGAGTAATTTTAAACGAAAATAATTATAATTGCGCCACAAAACTAAAAAATAATATGAGAGATATGAGACAAGTTATTTTAGCGGCTTCGTGTGTTAGCTTAATTGCTGCATGTAGCGTAAAAAACAACTTTACTAAGAACAACTACACTGTTACTCCTAATCCATTAGAATTAAAAGGCGACAGCGTTGAAATTACGATTAATGCAACTGTTCCTGCAAAATCAATCAATCCTAAAGCTGTAGTTACTTTTTCACCTTATTTAAAATGTGAAGATGGAACAATTATAAACTTAAAAAGCAAAACCATTAAAGGAACTAAAGCCAAAGGTGCTGCTGACGAAACAGTAGATACTAAAATTGGTGGTAAAGTTTCATATACTGATAAAATAGCATACGTTCCAAGTATGAAACGTGCTTCGTTAATGCCTAAATATACAGCATTAAATATTGAAGTTCCTGTTGGAATTGGTGCTTTAGCTGAAGGTACTATTGTAACTCCTTTATTATTAAACAATTCTGATCAAACTATCTTCTCAAGCGATGATTATAAAGTAGAATTGGTTAACAAATCGGTTAATATTTATTTCCCTTTAGATGTTGATAAATTTAACCCTAACTTTAAAGCTGGAAAAAATTTAAGTAACAAAAACCAAATAGCTGAATTACGCAAATTATTAAAAGCTGACAAAAACTTTGTAGCTCGTGGTATTGCAATTAACGCTTATGCTTCGCCTGATGGAGAATTAGATAGAAATACTAATTTATCAAAAGGTAGAGAAGAATCAACTTTTACTTTCTTCAAAAAAGAATTGAAAAAATTAGGCTTTTCTGAAGTTAACGATGAAAATTTTACACGTGGTTACAGCAGCGCTGAAGACTGGATGGGTTTTGAAAAAGCTGTAGTTGCTAGCGAATTAAAAGATAAAAATGCTGTTTTAGAAATTATTAGAAACAAAAGCATTAGCGATGAGGAGAGAGAGGGATTAATTAAACGCAGCTACCCTAAAGTTTGGGAAAATGCTAAAGCTAATATTTTACCTACATTACGTAGAGCTGAATTAGTAATAAAAGGTGCTAACCCAATGAAAACTGATGCTGAGTTATTAACTTACTACGGTAAATACGATACTTTAACAGCTAAAGAATTATTCCACTTAGCAGTTATTACTACTGACAATGCTAAAAAACAAGAAGTTTTAAATGCATACAATACTAAATTTGCTAACGATTGGAGAAGTTTTAATGACTTAGCAATTGCAAACATTAAAGATAAAAACTTTGATGCAGCAAAACAAAATTTAGATAAAGCTTTAGCTTTAAGCCCAGAAAACGCAACTGTACTAGCTAATTATGGTGTAGTTTACAAATTAATAGGCAACTACCAAGAAGCTATTAAATATTACAATATGGCTGGAACTAAAGGGGCTGATGTAAGCTACAATTTAGGTTTATTAGCTGTTAAAAACGGTAACTATAGCGAAGCTGTATCATCATTTAACAAAAGTGGAATCAAAGATTTTAACACTGCATTAGCTCAATTATTAAACGGAAATGCTGCTGGTTGTAAAGCAATTATTGATGGCTTAAACCCTGATGAGTTAAAATGGAACCACTACTACTTAAGAGCTGTAGCTGCTGCTCGCTCAGGTAATGCTGATGATGTAGCTGCAAACTTAATTAAAGCAATTGGCGCTAACAGCGAAGTACGTAACTTAGCTAAAAGCGATATGGAATTTGCTAAATTATTCAGCAATCCATTATTCCAAGGTGCTATACGCTAAATATAATAATTAATTATACTAAAAAGCCATTCGAAATCTCGGATGGCTTTTTTTATTGCCCCACTAAAAAAACTAATATTTAACACCTAATATGCTAAATATTTTGGTTGTGTAATTGAGTATATCTACTATTTTCGTACCCATAAAAATAATCATCATTTAAAACAAAATGAATATACACGAATACCAAGCCAAACAAATTTTAAAATCGTTTGGAGTTGCTGTGCAAGAAGGCATAGTTGCTGAAACAGCAGATGAAGCACACACAGCTGCATTAAAGTTAAAAGAACAATACGGAAGCGATTTTGTGGTAGTGAAAGCACAAATTCATGCTGGCGGACGTGGAAAAGGTAGTATTATTGGAAAAGAACAACGCGGTGTTGCTGTAGCTAAAAATGCTGATAAAGCTAAAGAAATAGCAGGCAACTTATTAGGTGGTACTTTAGTTACTATTCAAACCGGACCAAAAGGTAAATTAGTAAGCAAAGTATTAGTAGCACAAGATGTATATTATCCTGGCTCAAGCGAACCTAAAGAATATTACATGAGTGTAATGTTAGACAGAGGTCAAAGCAAAAACATTATAGTTTACAGTACCGAAGGTGGTATGGATATTGAGCATGTAGCTGAACACACGCCACACTTAATTCATAAAGAAACAATTGACCCTAAAGTAGGTTTACAAGGTTTCCAAGCACGTAAAATTGCTTTTAATTTAGGTTGCGAAGGTGAAGCTTTTAAACAAATGGTAAAATTTGTTACTGCTTTATACAAAGCATACACTAATTCAGATGCAGCTATGTTTGAAATCAATCCAGTTTTAAAAACTAGCGATGATAAAATTATAGCAGTTGATGGCAAGGTAGATATAGATGATAATGCATTATACCGTCATGCCGATTACGCAGCAATGCGCGATACTGCAGAAGAAGATCCAACTGAAGTAGAAGCTAAAGAATTTAACTTAAACTATGTTAAATTAGATGGAAATGTAGGTTGTATGGTTAACGGTGCTGGTTTAGCTATGGCTACTATGGATATTATTAAATTATCGGGTGGAGATCCTGCTAATTTCTTAGACGTAGGAGGAAGTGCCAATGCTACTACAGTAGAAGCTGGTTTCCGTATTATTTTGAAAGATCCAAATGTAAAAGCTATCTTAATTAATATTTTTGGTGGTATAGTTCGTTGCGATAGAGTAGCACAAGGTGTTGTGGATGCTTACAAATCAATTGGTAATATTCCTGTTCCAATTATTGTTCGTTTACAAGGAACAAATGCTGAAGCAGCTAAAAAATTAATTGACGAAAGTGGATTGAAAGTTTACTCAGCAATTGTATTAAAAGAAGCTGCTGATTTAGTTCAAAAAGCGGTAAGCGGAACTATTTAATAATTAATAAACTACTAGCAGCAATGCTTGTAAAAAACATAAAAAGACCAACACTATTCAATTAGTTGTTGGTCTTTTTTATAAACCAAATTTTGACTTTTTATATCTAAAATAAAACACAAAAAACATGAACAAAACAGCTTTAATAGTAGCAGGTGGAAACGGAACGCGTATGGAAAGTAATTTACCTAAACAATTTTTATTGTTAGCTGGAAAGCCTATTTTAATGCATACCATTGAAGCATTTTATAATAGTGGAGTTAACCATATTATTTTAGTTTTACCTCAAAGCCAAATAGAATTTTGGAACCAATTATGCCAAACACATCAATTCACCATTCAGCACCAAATAGTAGCCGGTGGAGCATCTCGTTTCGAATCTGTTCAAAATGGTCTACTGCACTGCAACGAAAATGATTTAGTAGCCATACACGATGGAGTAAGACCATTTATTAATAAAGAAATTATTTTAAATAGTTTTGAAACTGCCGCACAAAAAGGCAATGCAGTAGCAGCTGTTCGCTTAAAAGATTCGATAAGAAAAGTAGAATTACTGAGCAATAAAAACGTAAACAGAGATAATTATTACCTTATTCAAACACCACAAACTTTTAAAGCCCAATTAATTAAAGAGGCTTATGCTGCGCAAGACCATATTAACTTTACGGATGATGCAAGTGTTTTAGAATCAAACGGATATACAATAAACTTAATACCAGGAGATTATAAAAACATAAAAATAACTACACCCGAAGATTTACTAGTAGGTGAAGCATTTTTAAAGGCGAAAAATGGGGTTAATTAAACCTAATTCTGGAACCAACTTGTGCTGTAGCAAAATCACTAAATTTCCAAAAATCAGTAAAATTAAACTCTCCGTTGGCACCCAAATCAACATAAATTACTACAAAAGGCTTTACTTTATATTCATAACCAAAGCCATAACCATATCCACCCATAAAATAATTCGTGTTCTTATTTAAAGAAGATAATTGGGTATCAGTATATTTTTTATTATTAACTACATACCCTAAAAATATTCTTTCTCTATAATAAAAATTCGATTTTAAATCCATCTCTCCGAGAATCCATGTAAAATCATAATTTACACAAAATTTATAAGAAGATTGATCAAAGTTACTATTATAAACTTGATCGGAAAATGATTTACTATTGCCATGTGCTTGTAAATAAACACTTCTAATTTGGTCATCATTTATCCATTTAAAATAGCCAATTTTTAAACCGTACATATTTATGTTGTTAGAATTATCTATAATTTGAGGTGAAAAATGCACCGGGATAACTGCAATATCAATACCTGACTGAGCTTTAATAGCCATGGTACAGAAAAATATAAAAATTAGAGAAAAAAGTTTTTTCATGTTGAATTAGTTGAAAATAAGTTTAGCGTTATTTAATTGTGAAGCCAAATCGGTTAGTATTAAATACTCATTCCAATCGGTTTTATTGTATTTGAAAGCATTTTGAGTTTTGGTAAATGTCCAAACTAAATTTCCATTTTCAATATTAGCTTTTGAGGTAATAGCGCCAATTTTATTTTTAAAATTAACATTTAGATTTTCTAAACCTTGTACTTTTTTACCATTAGGAATTTTTACAACTATTTTCATACTTAAGTTTCGGCTATAGTTAATAAAAAAAGGCTTGGTTTTAACATTTCTATTTTCATTATTACTTACCACCGATAACTTGCCTAATAAGCTACCTATTTCAAAAATATAACTTGCTGCTCCAGCTTTTTGCAAGGTATTACCAACTGTAAAATACTCCTGCCATAATAGTTGGGAAGTATCCAAATTTCGCCCATCATTTATTGATTTAAAATAATGGTATTTTAGTACATCGTACTCTGAGTTAGTATTATTTTTTATGTTTTCTAATTTTTGCTTTTCTAATTTGGTAAATACATTTTTTTTAAGTCTCTCTTCTTCAGAGTTGAAAAATTCTTTATTAGCATCTAAATAAATATTATTGGCCAAAAAGTAAGTATATTTATAAAACTTATTGTTAGTCCACGATTCAATAAATTTATTAAAGTAAGCTTCGCTATTAATCAAATTATAGTTGAATTTATTTTTTTCGATACCCGTTACTGTTGAATTCATCAATACATTTAAAGAATCTAAATTTTTGTTGAATTTTGCTTCAATTTCAATAGCATAAATATTTTTACTAGCATCTAATGTTGGAATAGAGTCTAAGTAATAATTAATTTTACGCTTTTTTCTAACTTTATTAAATACAAAAGCCACAGTTCCTTCAAAGTGCTCCCCTATTTCATCAATTTCGCTATTAACATAAAATGTTGTGATGTAATGATATTGATTGTTAATTTTATACCTAAGTCCAAATTTAAAATCATCAAAATTTACAACTTCATTTATATCTTTTTTATCATACTTGGAGCTTAACAATAAAACCTCGAACGGAATATTTCTCTTCTTTAAGTGTGTGATAAACTTTTTTATAACCTGATAATCAAATGATTGAACATTAACATTAAAGGCTAATTCTGGCAAAAAGTATATATCTCTACAAAAATAAAAATAGTGTTTTACAAAGTCTTCATCACTTAATTTATAAATATCTTCCGATTTATAAAATTCGTAATAATAATCTGTTGGTTCATAAGGCTTAAACAACTCCACCATTCTTCTCTTAATTTCTTCTGGCGTTATTTTATTGGCTATTTCCTCTTTACTGATTTTGAATTTTTTGTATTGTCTTTTTGAAAGTTTTCTTATTTCAATAAAATAGTAAGGGTCGGTTAATAAACTTTGATCTAATAATTCGTTCAAACGCTTATCAATCATCTTTTGTTCATAGGTTAACTCTATTTTATTTCCATTATTCTCTTTTGTAATTTCCTTAGCACCATTAAACGATTTATAGGTTACTTGAAAATAATTGCCTACTATAAATTCATTTTTTAAATATACTATTGGCATACCAGCAAGTTGAACAAAATAATTATTTCTATACGAGAAATTACCCAATACACTCCTGCTTGAAATATCAATTATATCACCAATTTCTAAGCCACCGATAGCTATTTTTTTCAGTTTTGACTCATAATCAATTAGTTTATTAAACTTAATATTACTTGTTTTAACATTTTCAGCATCTACAGCTTCAGCTAAATCAAGCGTAATGGTAGTTTTATTTTGCTTTATAATTTTTATTTCAAGAATATCATTTTCGTAAAATTTATACTCACTGTAATTTTCTAAAGCGCTTAAATCGTTCAGTTTTATTCTAATTCTATGATAATTGTAAAAGGTAAATTTATCTTCAAAAATTTTAGTTTTTTCAGCCAAAACTACCATTGACTCGAACTTATATTGCTCAGGAATTTTATTGTTACTAAACTCTGATTCGGTATCTTCTTTTTGAAGTTTATGTAATTTATCAAACTCACTTTTCTTAAGTTTATTCTTATTTTTAGCACTTTGTGAAAACACAAATAAACCATGCAATAGCACAAAAAATAAAAGAAAACCACGTTTTAATAATTGATTATATCGATTTTTCATGCCTTATTTTCTTTTTAATTTAATGTATTGATTGTAGTTATTTCTTAGCTTATCAATGGCATTATTCCATTGCTTAAAATTAGCTTTAGTAATACGGCCATTTTTCAACAAAATACTCTTTTTATAAACTATATAATTCCCTCTCAATTCGTAAGTTAGTTCTATTAAAAACTCCTTATTATTAATAATCAAATTTTCGGGAAAATACATTACATTGTATCCTTCGGGAACTTCAAATTTATACTCGTTTACATAATTGAGTTTATGGTCAAACTGTAAGTCAAAATAGCGGCCACTATCGGCTTTTGCATTATAAAACTCGCGCTTATAGTCAGGTTTCAACATCATCATATCATCTACAGTAATCAAATGGTTGTTAACTACTAAATCGTACGACAACAGTACATTTCCTTTTCTTACCGATAAATCGGATGTTGAAATATTGCTCACATCAATATCTACATCATCAGGATCTAAAAAATCTTGAACAACAGTATTTCTTTTATCTAAACGTGTATTGGCGTAAGCTCGCAAAATATTGGTTTTGTTCTCGCCCTTAATAACTTCATTTACGGAGCCATCAAAAATATTATCGTTCAACGAAAAAACACCTTTGCGCAAATACAAATTTCTATCGGCCGAAAAATTTGGTATGGTATCAATAAAATATTTAGCCCCGTCTTGCACCATGGCTTGTCTGCCTTGTATTCTATCGGCATAATCGTCAATCCCTATAAAACTTTCTGTAGCATCTAAATAATATTTTTTACCGTTTAACAATACAGTACAAATCATATGATTATCTACCATTATACTTGGTATAGCGTAATTATAATTTAAATGTTTGGTTCCAATCCAGGTTAACCTTGCATCGTAACCCAAGCTAGTAAGCATGCATTTGAGCAAATTAGCCATACCCTTACAATCGCCATATCTTTGAGTATATACATTCTGGCAATTTTCGGGTTTAAAGGCAGCAATTCCATCTTCAAAAGCTACATAACGAATATTATCTTGAACCCAATAAAATACTGCTTCAATAATATCAATATCCGTTTTTTTAGTTGCTACAATACTTTTTAGTTTTTCTAAAAATACAGTACTGTCATTATCAACTTTACTTACTATTTGAGAATAATGCGCATACAAATCGTTTAAGTTTCCGATTAAAGCAACTGGATGTTTTACTTCAGGCTTTTTTGAATCTTTTTTATCCGCTAATTTGTTACTTTTTATTGGTTGATTTTTAGTAGGAGTAGCCTTTTTTTCTTTGGCCGCTTTTGCTTTTTGGTCACTAACTTCTTGTGCTAGCTTTGCATTTTTTGCGTCTCGCAAAGTTTTGGCTGCTTTTTCGGCTTTAGCTCTTTCATCCAATATAATTTTATCTTCTTTTGGAGGAGTCTTGTTGTAATTTTTTGCGATATTTTCATCAAATGATTTTACCAAAATTACCAAATTAGGTACATTGTAAGAGTAACCTGGCTGATTATCTTCGGGCTTTAAAGCTTTTGTATTCCTGATAGTATAGGTAATAAATCTGGTTTTATCAGCTGCTTTTTCTTTACTTACATATTGCTTAAATTGTTCATCTTCCACAATATATTTTTGATTATTTTTTTCAATTGAATATCCTTCAAAGTTTTTTTCAATAATTTCAATATTTAAATACGAAGGAACCTCAAACGAGATTACTCTTTCTTTTTGAGGAAACTCATCTAAAAAATAAACACTGGTTAAATACTTAGCGTCTTTATAAATCTTGGTATAATTAATTCGTAAATTTGTTCCAACCACGCCCAAATCAGTCAGATAATAGGCTTGTTTTACATCAGAATAAAAAATGCCCCCACTTTGAAAATTTGTAACGAAGTAGTCTGATTTTTTCATTTTTACATTTTCATTAGTTCCAAGCTTTACGTTAAATGCATTTAAACCAACTTGATCATTAAAAAACTCTAGTTTCCTAAACTTAACAAAATCATCAGTTGCTATGTACTTTTCAAAACAATCTTCATTTACATAAATAGGGTTACCATTTTTTGCATTATCAGCAAAATAGCCAAATTTAAAAACACTAACATTAAAATCGGCTACATAATCAGTATTTTCTGGGTAAATGCTTTTAAGTTTAATACCCTCTTCTACATCATTTGGGCTCACAATACCAATAGAGCTACTGTATTTATTAATTAACTGACCATGAGGCACTAGAGTATAACTTCTTCTAACACAACTGGTTATAAAAAATAAAAACAAAATGGATAGAAAATAATTTTTTTTCATCAATTGATTTTTTGTACGAATTAACTAAAATTTAGTCTCCTATTTTTACTTTTAATTAAATAATAGGAAGAACTTTTGAATATCATAAAAGTAAAAAGCATAAAAAAACAGTTTGGTAATGCTTAACCAAACTGTTTTTTCTTATTTTACTATATTTTATCTTAATCGGTACCTAACACCTAAATTAGTATTTAAAAAAAACATTACTTCAAAACTGCGAACACCTAAGGTTGCATCAGCATAAACTCCTAATTTCTTATTTACATTATATTGGTAACCCATTCCTGCTTCATAACCTAAACTAAAACCCACTGGATCTTCTTTGTTATCATCATACCTCAAACTAACACCTGCATTGTTAGTTAATGCGTTAGTATTTGTTTGATTAACCTTGTCACTTCTCATTGCAATAAGAAAAGCTTGTTTTAAATAAATATGAGACTTATAATCAATTTCATTAAAAACATTCATAGTACCTATCTTAATTAAATAAGATGTTGCACTTTGTGTAAAATTATTAAACTTGCCATCATCATAGTTTTGGGTATAAAAATCTTTACTAAAATTAGTTAATTGTAATGAAATAAAAGTCATAATAGATGGGGTTTCCCACTTAAAATAACCAAGTTTGATTCCATAATGCGCACCAGAGTATAGTTGAGCTCTATTGTCACCACCTAAATCAACTCTTTGTACATAATCTACTGGAACTAATGAAAAATCAATTCCACTTTGACTAAAACCTTTTTGAGTAAAAATTGCAATAAATGCAAAAATAAATATATGTATTTTCTTCATTGGTCTTTAATTAATAATGATTTTAGATGTGTTCAAATTCATACCTAAGTCGGTAATTTTTATATAATTGCTCCAGTCAACTGCTTCAAATTTGTAGCTATTTAATTTTTTGGTAAAACTCCAAACAATATAACCATTTTCAATTTTTGCAGTAGAAATAATTGACCCAACTTTGTTAGTTTCATTTACAATTAAGCTTTCTAATCCACTAACAGTTTTTCCATCAGGTATTTTAATTTTTACGTTCATGGTGAAAGTTTTATTGTAATCTATAAAAAAAGGTTTTGTTCTTTCTACCCTATCATCATTATCATAAATCATTGATAATCTACCCAATACTTTACCTATCTCAAAAACAAACGATTTACCAGCAGGTATCAAAGTATTTCCAATTATAAATTTCTCTTTCCAGCTAGTGGTGGTATTTTTAATACTTCTTCCATCGTTTATTGGTTCAAATTTTTCATATCTAAGAACATAATATTCATTGCGTGCATCATTCTCAAGGTTTTCTCTTTTGTACTTTTCAAGTTTATCATAATGATCTTTTAGTATTCTTTCTTCTTCTTTATCAAGTAAAGCTTGATTAGCACCGTAATAATTCAAATTAGTGAAATAATAAAGCTTTTTGTTTTTCGTAATTGCTTTCTTTCTTTCAAGCTCTTTATTGTAAAGTTTCAAGTATTCTCTGGCATTAATTAAATTGAATCTTGAATCGCTACGCTGAAAACCAGTCGCTTCGGTTAACACATTTAATACCAAACTGTCATTAGTGTTAAAATTGCCATCAATATTAATGGTATAGATATTATCCTTATGATTTGCTTTAGGCATATTGATTACATTCATTTCCATCTTAGAAACACCATCTCTATAATTTGAGAATGCATAAGCCTCTGTATTATCAAATTCTTCGCTTATATCATCAAGTTGACTATTTGCATTAAACATAGTAAGAAAATGCTCATTACCATCAGTTGTAAACCTTATTCCATAAGAAAAATCTTCTGTATTAATTAAATCCTTAATCGTTCCATCTTCTTTAGAAACCATTGCCAATAACTCATATTTAATATCTCGCTTTTCTAAATGTGAAATGAATTGATTTAACATTTCAACACCGTATTTTTTCTGCTCAAAGTTAAATGCTATACTGCATCGATATAAATTTTCACGACAAAAGTAATAGTACTTTTTTATGTAATCCTCATCAGAAAGACCATAAACATTTTCTGATTTAATAAACTCCAAATAATTATTGCTATTCAACTTACTGTAACGAAATACATTGTACACGTGTTTTTTTATTTCTTCTTCGGTAAGAGAGCTTTTAATAGCATTTTTTGCAGGTTTTTCTTTTAATGGATAATACCTTAGTACATCAAAATAAATATCTAATTTATAATAAGGATCGCTTTGATAATCATCACTCATAATCTCTTCTTTTCTTTTATCAATTAAATTAGATTCAAAAGAATAATTAACTAATTTACCATCTGCTTTTTGGATAAGGGTTTTGGCTCCGTTAAAATTTTTGAAGGCAACTACTGTATTATTTTTATTTACCTTAAATTCATTTTTTAAGTAAACAATGGGCATTCCTGTAATATTGGTAAAATATATACTGCGGTACAAATAGCTACTTGAGCGATAAAGTGAACTGTAATCGATAATATCCCCAATTTCTAAGTTTTTAATGGCAATTTTCTTTCTCTTATTAACTAAAAACTTATTGAAAAATTTATTGCTCGTTTTCAGGTTGTCAGCATCTACTGCATCTTTTAAATCAACATCAATTTTTTTGCCGTCAGGCTTTACAATTTTCACTTCAAACTCATTACCATCTTCAAACTCAAAATCGCTGTATGCTTCAATCGCATTTAAATCATTCAGTTTTATTCTTGTTCTTGAGTAAACAAAGTATTGATCAAAATAAGCATATCCATTATTAATCGTTTTTATTTTAGCCTGCACCACTTTTAGTTTTTCGGCCAGCATTACCATCGATTCTTTTTTATACTTTTCTGGCTCTGATAAAGCGCTAAAAGCAGGTTCTGTATCTTCTTTTTGAAGCTCATGCAATTTTTTTAAATCTTTTTCTTTTTGGCTCCAAACATTATTATTTAAAAGAAATAACAATGCTATTATAACATTTATTTTATATAAAATTCTTCTTTTCATTTCTCAAAAATTTATTTGCTTAATACTATGTATTGATTGTAATTATCTCTCATTTTATCAATCATTTGATTCCATTCTTTAAAATTATTTTTACTAATTTTACCTTTCTTCAAAATAATTGATTTGGTGTAACGGATGGTATTTCCTAAGTTTTCGTATTTCATTACTAAACTAAATTCAGGATTATCAATAGTCAAATTTTGAGGAGTTGATACCAGTTTATAACCAGTAGGAATAGCAAAACTCAAATCGTAAGCATAATTTAATTTGTGATCAAACTGAATGTCGAAGAAACGAGCACTATCGGCTTTACTAGCTGAAAACTCTCTATTATAATCAGGCTTAAACATAATAGTATTTCCATTTGTAACCATATGATTACTTACTTTTAAATCATAGTTCATGTCAATGTCAATTCTTCTATTATTTAAATCAGAAGCTACAACATTTTTTACATCAATATCAATATCGTTTGGATCAATCACATCTAACAATACTTTATCTTTTTTATCTAATGGTGAGTTATGAAAACTTCTTAAAATATCTGTTTTATTTTCACCTTTTATGGTTTCATACATTTTGCCTTCAAAAGTATTATTGGCTAAAGTAAAGTTAGCTTTTCTTAATCTTAAATTTCTATCCGAAGACAAATCAGGTATAGTATCAATGGTATAATCTAAACCATTTTGAACCATTACTGGTCTGCCTTGAATTCTATCAGCATAATCATCAATCCCAATAAAACTTTCTGTTCCATCTAAGTAGTATTTTTTACCATTTAAAATTACAGTACAAATCATGTGATTATCAACTACAATGCTAGGAACATTATAATCATAATTCAAGTGTTTTGTACCCACCCATGTTAATCTCGCATCGTAACCTAAAGTACCTATCATTGACTTTAATAGGTTAGCCATTCCTTTACAATCGCCATAACGATTGTTAAAAACATTTTGACAAGCATCAGGTTTAAAAGCCGCTATTCCGTCCTCATAGGCTACATATCTAATATTATCTTGCA
Organism: uncultured Bifidobacterium sp.; assembly: GCA_964529175.1. Classification (GTDB taxonomy): domain Bacteria; phylum Bacteroidota; class Bacteroidia; order UKL13-3; family UKL13-3; genus JAAFJM01. The sequence goes on along the minus strand of CAZGVO010000002.1, from coordinate 319,859 downwards.
CCCAATAAAAAATTGCTTCAATTTTATCTAAATCAGTTGTTTTATCTTTAATAATGCTTTTTACCTTTTCAATTAATACAGTTGAATCATTTTCAAGTTTACTTACTATTTGAGAATAATGAGCATATAAATCATTTGTATTTGCAATTAGTGGAACTGGCTTTAACTCCGCCTTTTTTACAACAGTTTTAGCTTTTACTTTTGATTTACCTTTATCTGCTTCAGCCGCAGCTTCTTTAAGCTCTTTTGGAATAGGTTTACTGTACGCCTTTGCCATATCTAAATCTATTGATTTTACCAAAATTACAATATGTGGTAAATTATGAGAATAACCAGGCATCAGTTTTTCTGTTTTAATACCTTTAGCATCCTTAAGAATATAGGTAACGTAAGTAAGCTTTTCTTTACTTTTAGATTCTGTAATTCTGCTTTTCATTTGATCATCCTTGATCACATATTTTTTATCTGATTTTTCAATATTAAATCCCTCAAAATTCTTTTCAATAATTTCAACTTTTAAATAATTAGGAATTGCAAATGTTATAACCTTTTCTTTTTGAGGAAAACCTTCTAAGAAATAAGCACTAGTTAAATATTTAGCATCTTTATAATAACGTGAAAAATTTAAACGCAAATTGGTACCAGCTACGCTTAATTCTGAGGCAATTTGAGCCTGACGTGCATCCGAAAAAAATATACCACGACTTTGAAAATTACTTATTACATAATCTCGTTTTATAAAATTTTCATCTTTTCTTGATCCATACTTTACAAAAAAACCATCGAAATTTATTTGATCATTAAAATATTCAAGTTTTGAAAGCTTAACAAAATCGGCAATGGATGTATACTTCTCAAAGGTTTCTTCTTTAACTCCAATTGGATTACCTTTTTTTAAATTATCAGCATAATAATCAAACGTATAAGAATTCACTATATAATCGGCTATATATTCTGTATTTTCAGGGTATTTTTTTTTCAATTTTAACGCCTCGGCCACATCAGCTTCGCTCACACTACCATATGGATTATTGTAAGAAGTGAATTTTCTGCCATGTTCTGGAAAGTAAGCAGGAGTACAAGAGATTACTAGTAGTAAAACCAGCGAAAAAAAGTTATTTTTCATTATTTAATATTTTTACGAATAAAATAAATAATGATTTAAAATTTAAACTTATTTAAAAATAAAAATTAATTTAATGATAAAACAAAAAAGCCACCAAGTATTAGTTGGTGGCTTTTAAGCAATTAAGTAATTTTTTCTACATTAACGTGGTATACACTTTTACCACATCATCATCTTCTTCAATTATATCGAGCAAAACATTGAACTCTGCTTCTTGCTCTTCAGTTAACTCCATTGGTTGTGTTGGAATACGCTGTAATTCAGCATTTACTATTTCAATTTTGCGTTCTTCCAATTCATGTTGCATTTTACCAAAATCAGTAAAACCAACTGAAAGTATTAAATGGCCTTCTCCATCATCTTCAATTTCTTCTAAACCCGCATCAATCATTTCAAGTTCAAAATCTTCTAAATTTATTCCTTCGTTTTTTATTCTAAAAATTCCTTTTCGTTCAAAAAGAAAATCTAAAGAACCACTAACCATTAATTGCCCACCTTTTTTATTAAAATAGCTTCTCAGATTAGCGACTGTTCTTGTTGGATTATCAGTTGCTGTTTCTATAATCATAGGAATATTATGAGGGCCTTTTCCTTCATATACTACCTCTTCAAAATCTTTATCTTGTTTGCTGGTAGCGCGCGATATAGCTGCGTCAATATTTGCTTTTGGCATATTAATAGCTTTTGCATTAGCAACTACTGCTCTTAAACGAGAATTACTATCAGGATCTCCATTTCCATTTCCAGCTTTAATTGCAATGGCTATTTCCTTACCTATTTTGGTAAAAGTTCTACTCATTTTGGCATAACGAGCAAACATTTTATGTTTACGTTTTTCAAATACTCTTCCCATTTGTCGATTTTTATTTCTGGTTGCAAAATAATACTTGCCAAATCATTATCAAAATATATATAAACATGATTTTTGAATATATTAATAATAACTTACAGCAACAAAAAAGCCTCAACAGTAAACTGATGAGGCTTTTATTATGTTTTAATTAAATAAATAAATTATTTAATCATAATTTTTTGTGATTGGCTAACACCATCAACTGTCATTGTGTAGAAATATACACCGGCTGATAAATTACTTACATTAAATTTAACTTCGTTATTTCCTGCTGAGAAGTTATCGTTAGCAATGCTAACAACTTCTTGACCTAATAAATTAACCAAGCTAATTTTTACATCTTTTCTTGATTTTAAATCAAAAGCAATAGTAACATCGTTGCTAGCAGGGTTAGGATAAGCATTTCCTAAAGTAAACGAATTAGGAACTTCTTTAACACTGATATTAGTTGAAGATAATTTAACGCTTGCATCTAAATATAAGTCGTTAGTAAAACCTTGACCAGGGTACCAACCTGTCCAACCGTTAGTTACAGCGTAAGAAAAACGTTGAGGAACAAATAATGAACTGTTAAAGAATGTGCTAGTTAAAGCAGTTCCTTCGTTAGCACCATAACGGTACGAGAAGTAATTTACCCATTTAGTATCAGTAGGAACAACTGATGAATCTCTTCTGTCTTCAAATACATAAGTATCATCGTAAGTAGTACCGTTTTTGAATACTAAAGCATAAGCAATTAAATTATTTGCATTAGTTCCACCAGTTGCATTAACTGATAATCCAGCAGGAGCAGCTAATCCAATTTCCGCTGATAACCAACCTGTAGCACTTGGTTTTCCAGTTGAATAATCAGCAGTTAACAGAACAGTATCGATAGTAGTGTAGTTTTTAGGGCGTCTAGTTGCAAAATCATAACCTACGTATCCAAATTTAGACGTTAAACCTTGAATTGTTTGATTTCTAGCTATTTGAGTACCTGTAAAGTAGTAAACAAATAAAGTATCAACAACTGGAACAGGATTACCTAAACCATCAACAGTATTATCTACTCTTCTGATATAAGAATATCTGAAAGCAATTGAATCTACTGTGTAGTTAGTAAATTTACTCATTTTAATTGTTGGATCAGCTCCTAAATCAATAGCATCATCTTTAGGATCGATAATTTGTGCAATAGCTTGGAAAGTTCTTCCTTGGCTAGCAACACCTTGATCATCGATAAATTTAGCTAATGAATCGTTCATCATAAAACCAACGTAAGTTTTGAAGTTACCGTTAGCTAAAATATCTAATGGATTGTACCATTCTGATCTGTCAGCTTTACCTAAAGTAGCAGTGCTTCTTACTTTACGAGGTGAGTTGTCGATTAGGCCATTGTTTTTTAAGCCTAGGTTTTGTTGTGCAAATGAACTTAACGCAAGTCCAATGCTTAATGTAGAAAGTATTAACTTTTTCATAATTTATAATTTTTGTTTATTTATTTGTAATTTTTAAAGGGTGGCAAATTAAGTATATTTTGTAAGATACAAAACAGTTGACAATAAAAATACACTGAGGGTTGGATTATTTTTGTCATTTAAATGTCATTTCAAAAAATAACATTACAACTCTACCCAATCTCCATTTTCTTTTATTAATTCAATCAACTCATTAACAGCATTATCGCTAGCAATATTGCGTTTTACAACTTCTTTGCCTTTGTATAAGGTTATTTTATCAACTCCACTACCTACATAACCGTAATCTGCATCGGCCATTTCTCCGGGACCATTAACAATACAGCCCATAATAGCAATTTTTACTCCTTTTAAATGGTCAGTTCGATTCCTAATCATAGCAGTAGTTTCTTGCAAATCGAACAAAGTACGACCGCAGCTAGGGCAACTGATATACTCTGTTTTAGAAATACGTGTTCTAGCAGCTTGCAAAATACCAAATGCTATTTGGTTCATGCGTTCTGTTTTAATTGAATTGGCTTTAAACATCAATCCATCCGCAAAACCATCGATTAACAATGCACCAAAATCAGTTGAACAATGCAGCATAAATTGCTCTTCATCGGTTTCATTGGAGTAATTATGGACGACTAAAACTGGATTTTTAATATTCCAATTGTTTAATTTAAAGAAAGTTGCACGCAAATCGGTCATTGGATTGGCTAAATTTGATTCCAAAATAAAAACCACATTTTTCATTTGGTTAGCCGTTTGGAGCAATTCTTCAGTTAACTCATCTACCAACAAGTGCACAAAATTAAGCGTGCTTGAATTTGCTTTTAAATGGTTGCTTTGCAATAAATCAGCCGAGGTAAATAATGGAAATGCATTGGTTTTATCAATTACCAAATTCCAAGTTTGAGCGTTATAAATGGCTTTTAAACCCATTGGCAGCATAAAGTTGGCTTTATTATCTCCTAAATAAATAAAATCAGCGCCAATATCATTCATGTGCCATTTATCAAGTTGGGCATCGTAAATATGTCCGATTGGTTTTAAATCTTCGGCTGCTAAATTTTCATAATTGCTAAAATTAGCAATAACTCGAGGCACTTGATGGGCTCCTAAATTATAAACCTCGTTGGTTTCTCTGCGTTTATAATCAAAAGCACTCCAGTTATTATTTTCAGCTGTGTTTAAATTTAACTGCGGATAATTGGTTTGTTCAATTTGTGTGTAACGTGCGATTAATTTTTTAGCCACAGGCACCTCAAATTCCGGGTCTTCGGTTAACGAAACACGAATTGTATCACCTATACCATCTTCCAACAATGCACCAATTCCTAAAGCCGATTTTATTCTTCCATCATCACCATCACCAGCCTCGGTTACACCTAAATGCAATGGATAATGCATGTTATTATTATCCATGGTTTTTACCAATAACCTATAAGCTTGCACCATTACTTGTGGGTTACTAGATTTCATGGAAAGCACAATATTGTGAAAATTTTCATCCTCGGCTATTCGTAAAAACTCCATTGCACTTTCTACCATTCCGTGAGCAGTATCGCCATAACGGCTCATAATTCTATCGCTTAACGAACCATGATTGGTGCCAATACGCAATGCCGTTCCGTACTCTTTACAAATTTTAATTAAAGGAACAAACTTTTCCCTAATTCTGTCTATTTCCTCTTGGTATTCTGCATCGGTATAATCAATGATATCAAATTTCTTTTTATCGGCATAATTACCAGGATTAACACGCACTTTTTCAACTATTCGAGCAGCTAATTCAGCTGCATTTGGAGTAAAATGTATGTCGGCTACCAATGGAACTTTAACTCCTTTGACATTCAGTGCTTTTTTTATTTCAGCTAAATTTTGAGCTTCTTTTAAACTTGGAGCAGTTAATCTAACCAACTGACAACCAGCATCAACCATCCTAATAATTTGCGCTACCGATTTTTGAGTATCCATGGTATCGGTAGTGGTCATACTTTGAGGAATAATTGGAAAATCGCTTCCAATGTATAAATCACCAATTTTTACGGTGCTTGTTTTTCTGCGTTGGTATGTCATTATTATTAAATTTCTATTTCTCCCTCAAACACAAACGTGGCTGGGCCTTTTAAAAACACTTGTTGGTATGCATTATTTTGGAACAAATAACTTACCGAAAGGTTTCCACCTTTGGTTTGAATATTAACTTCCATTTCCGATTGGGTATTTTTTGAAAAAACTGAATAAGCAATTGCAGCAGCTGTAACACCAGTTCCACAACTAAAAGTTTCGTCTTCTACTCCCCTTTCGTAAGTTCTAACTTTTAATACATTATTATGAATGGATACAAAGTTTACATTGATTCCATCTTTGGCAAACTCGTTATTGTACCTTATTTTTTTTGCTTCATTAAACAAATCAATGGTATCTGCATCATAATCAAAAAATTGCACATAATGTGGTGAACCAGTGTTTAATACAAAAATGTGATTATCGCGCACTTCCATTTGGGTTAAATCTTTCATTTGAAGGTTAACCCAATTATTTTTGTAAGAAGCACTATGAATGCCATCAATAGCATAAAAAGTTGCATAATCATTTACCACGCCTAAATCTTTAGCAAACTGAGCAATGCACCTACCGCCATTACCACACATTGAACTTTCGCGACCATCGCTATTAAAGTATTGCATGTAAAAATCGGCCGAAGCATGGTTTTGTAATAAAATTAAACCATCAGCACCAATTCCAAATCTTCTATCACATAAGTTTTCGATCAATTGTTGATTATTGGCATCAAAGGTTTTGGCTCGGTCGTCAATCATTATAAAATCGTTTCCCGATCCTTGGTATTTATAAAATTTAGTCTTCAAATTTGTGTAATTGATTATCGGCTTGTAAAGCAGTTTCGCCCCATTTTGAATGTAGCACAAACAAATTATTTTGTTTTAAAATAAATATATCAAACGGTTTTCGAATGCCGTAAAGCACTAATTTTTTGCCAGTAAATTGATAACCGTTAAAACCAACTAACGATTGCCAAAACTCTACAAATAAAGGCTTATTGCTATTATTTTGTTTTATTAAAGCTTGTAAGGTAAGTCTGGTAACAAGGCTGTCAGAAAAAGCACTATCAGTTGAATTGGTAATTATTTTAAACTTCTCTTTAAATTTTTCTAAATCAACTACAGTCATTAAACTATCATCCAAAAACACATCTTTTACATTGCTTTCCAAGTTTTTTTCGCGCATTAATTGCTGAAACTGGTCAATAATTTTTTCTTCAATTAAACTTGAATCTATAGGAGTTTGAACAATGGTAGTATCGTTTTCTTCTTCCTCCGAACTAAAAGTAAGTTGTTTGTAAATGGTATCAAGCTGTTTAGCGCTTTTCTTAAAACTTATTTGTTTAAAAGGCTCCACAAAAGCATTTTTAAATCGTGTTACAATTTCTTCTTTGTAGGTTTGATTTTGTTTTTGTTCATCAGCATATTTTTGATTGGCATAAAAATCTATGATTAATACCAAACCCAAAAACGAAATTAAAACTAAAAACCACGAATAATTTTTTGGTTTGTCGGGTATAATTTCCTCATTATAATACTCTTCCAACTCTTCTTTTAAAATCGAATCGTGGTTTAAAGCATATTTATCAAAATCGGCCTTAAAGGCTTCATCGGTACTTAGTTTTTTTTCAAACGCATCCCTTTCATTGCGCGACATTTCTTTGCGCAAATACTTCTCGAAATAATAAGTATGTTTATCGTGTTGCATTTATTTTTGAAAGTGCAAATTTCAACTAAGTTTTGATAGCTGCAAGTTTTTTTATTTACCGTTCATCAACCAAAATGTTATTTTAAAACAAAAAGTAAACATGTTTTAAAATAAAAAAACAAATTGCTTCATAAAAGCATTAAAACTTAAAAGCAAATATTGTTTTTTATAGAACATTTTTTTGAAAAAGTTTAAATGATACAATAATCGCAATTGGTATAACTTTTGAATGGAAATAATTTTACTACAATTAAATTGAAAAGAAAATGAAAAAGTACACACTTATTTTTGCAGTAGCATGCCTTGGAGGCTTGGCTGCAATTGGCTTAAACAAATTATTTGGAGGTAAACAAAGTGCAACAGAATTTACACAAAATTACCTAGCAAGGTATGCAAGTTTGTCAGATGGCGGACAGCGACCTGATTTTGTGGCAATAGCTGAATTAGCTACACCTACTGTGGTTCATATTTTAACTGTAGTAGATGCTCCGCAAAGCAGAAATGAAATGCAAGAAATTAACCCTTTTGACTTTTTTGGTGGCAGAGGATTTAATATTCCTCAACCAGGACCAAGAGCTGGGAGCGGCAGTGGCGTTATTATTTCGCAAGATGGTTTAATTGTTACCAATAACCATGTAATAGACGGTGCTACCAAAATAAAAGTGGTTTTAAACGATAAACGCGAATACGATGCTGAATTATTAGGCAAAGATAATAATACTGACTTGGCTTTATTGCGCATATCAGAAACCAATTTGCCTTTTGCGGTAATTGGCAATAGCGATGAGGTAAAAGTAGGCCAATGGGTTTTAGCCGTTGGAAATCCATTTAACCTTACATCTACAGTAACTGCGGGAATTGTAAGTGCTAAAGGCCGCAACTTAAACATTAACAGAGGCAACGGACAACAATATCCAATTGAATCGTTTATTCAAACCGATGCTGCTGTAAATCCAGGAAACAGTGGTGGTGCTTTAATTAACCAAGAAGGTAAATTAATTGGAATAAACACTGCAATTGCCAGTGAAACAGGACAATACGCAGGATATGCTTTTGCTATTCCTAGTAATTTAATGAGCAAAGTAATTAACGATTTACAAAAATATGGAACTGTTCAACGTGGTGTTTTAGGAGTTGAAATTACCGATATTGATGGCGCTTTGGCCGATAAATTAGGCTTAAAAGAAGTAAAAGGAGTATATGTTAGAAATGTAAAAGAAAACAGTGCTGCCGAAGATGCTGGTTTAAAAAACGATGACGTTATTATTTCTGCTGATGGAACAGAAACCAAAACTACTCCTGAACTACAAGAAATGATTGGTAAGAAAAATCCGGGTGATGTGGTTAAAATTAAAGTAATTAGAGATGGAAAAGAAAAACTTTTTGATGTAAAACTTAAAGGTTTAGATGGCAAAACTACTTTAAAAACTGCCGAAAAGACAGAAGTTAACAAAGCTTTGGATACCGATTTTGAAACACTTACTCGCGATGAGCGATTAAAACTAAAAATTGCCAATGGTATAAAAGTAAAAAATATTGGTGCAAAAAGTATTTTAAAAGCAGCCGGAGTGCCTGCTGGATTTGTAATTACCAATATTGATAAAAAACCAGTTTCTACCGTAAGCGATGTAAAAGCAGCTTTTGAAGGTAAAAAAGGCGCTGTGTTGGTAGAGGGCGTAAATGCTGATGGAACGCAAGATTATTTTGCTGTAAAAATTGGCAAATAATAATAGTTAGTAAACATCAATTAGTTCAATTCAAAAAGCCGAATGTATGCAAGTACTTCGGCTTTTTGGTTTAATATTGCAAAGCAAAATAAATAAGATAAAACAATGTTGAAGTTAGGCGATAGAGTAAAGTTTGTAAACGAAAATATGGAAGGTATAGTTACCAGTTTTAAGCAAAAAAACTTGGTAGGTGTAACCATTGAAGATGATTTTGAAATACCTGTTATGGCTAGCGAGGTGGTTAAAATTGATTTTGACGATGTAAAGCCAAATAACGATAAAAAAGAAGTTGAAGATAAACTAAAACCCAAGTTAAGTACCAATCCTTTAGGTGTATTTTGGGCCTATAATAGATTAGGCGAAAACGAGGTTGAAGGTGTATTGCATAACAATGCTTGCGAGACTTTGATGTATGTGGTTTATCAAAAAGAAAAAGAGGTGTATAACCTTTACAAAACTGGCAAATTGAGCCGCGGAGAAGAAGTGAGTTTTTTAAAATTAAATTTAGAAAACTACGAAAAATGGAATCCATTGTTGTTCCAATTTATTATGGCTGATGATATCAATATTAACCCTTCCAAACCTTTAAGTGTAGAGTTTAAATCAAAGCCAAAAGAGTTTCACCAATCGCTAAAGTTTTGTTTCTTTTTACAAAAACAAGCTTATATGTTTAAGTTAAACGAAGAGTTTAGTTCATTAAACTTAAATGCTTTGAAACAAAAAGATTTTACAGAAAAAACAGTTGTTGAAAAAATTGATTTAACAAAAAAGCCAGAACCAATTATTGACCTTCATTTTGATAAATTATTAGAACGAGGCTACACCACGCAAACCAACGATATTATTGGTGTACAAATGGATGTATTTATAAAAACATTAGAGGCCGCTTACGTGCATCAAATGAAAAGTATAGTTTATGTACACGGCATTGGCAACCAATATTTGAAAAACAAAATCCATACCTTTTTAACTAAAAACAAGCGATTAGCCAAACACTTTGAAGATGCTGATTCGCTAAAATTTGGCGGAGGTGCTACTTATATTGAAATTGGATGAGTTGGGAATTGGGAGATGAGAGTTGGGAGTTATTGACTAAATACATTTAATCTAAAACTGGAATTTTAATCCAAGATTGATGCCCCACGATCTTGGTTTTTCTTGGTTTGGTTGTTGGTCTAAGTAAGTTAACCTATGCACCATATTGATGGAGATAATACGGAATATGTTTTCAAATCCATACCCAACTTCTACATATGGAATATTATTTTTAAACGAATTTATTTTATTGGTTATTTGTCCATCAGGCGTGTAAGGCACATTGGTTAAATTATAATTGCTGCTATTTAAGTTTCCATAAGCTGCTTTTACAAAAGCAAAATTACGCCATTTCCAATTTTTAACCACCGGAATGCTGTTTAAAAACAACCCTTCAAAATGCTGAACATAAGTAAAATGAGCATACTCATCGCTTATAAATTCATAAAAATTCATCAAACTGTAGTTAAAGTCAGAGTAAATAAATACCTGATTACCACGCGCCACATCTAACAAAGGATAAGGCAAAACTCCCCAAATTTTACCAACTGTTAACCAATAATCTGCTGTTCCAAAAATGCTGGTATTGGCATGATGTTGCACATTAAATTGTAACTTATTGTATTCAAAATTACTTCCAAAAACACCTTTAAAACCGTGTGTGTATGAAAGGGATAAAACAGGTAATAATGAACGAGCCATTCTTACCCTATCGTTTCCACGCACTATTTGCAATTCTTTATAAGCCCATCTAATTTCAGCACTTACATGCGCATTATTAAATGATGTTTTTAAACTATCGCCATTGGTTTCGCTGGTTTTATAGGCAAACCTAAATTCACCCAAAGGATCAAACATGTTAAACTGCGTGCAAATTCGGTATGACCAATCTCTGCTGTAGTGTTTGAATAAAGCAAATTTCAACTCGTGGGTTCTATTCAATCTTATATTATCAGAAAAAATACTAATGGCCTGAAAAATATTTGAAGTATTATTTCCCGGACCAGCATCGTTGGTTATTCCAAGTACATCATAATCATCGCGGTAGCTAGCGCTCCAAACTGTCCAATCGCGTCTATTGCTTATATAATCGGCCGATAAGCCATACTTAAATCGTTCATCTTTAAAACCATAAGCCAAATGCGATTTAAATATCCATCGTCTGCTAAATAAATGATTGGTTCTAAAACCAAGGCGAACTCTACTTCCTTCTACATTGTTATATCCATATAAAAACACATATGGCCCCCAATCAATTCCACCAATACGTTTATAACCTTCCACCACAATTCTAACCACATCAATATAAGTTTGAACAGCAGGCAGGTTTTTAATTGAATCAACCATATTGTACATTTTACGTTCAATAGGTGTAAATGCTTCTGGGCGTTTGCTATTCCAAAAATTTGAATCTTTTTCTAACTCATTTTCTTCGGCACGTTCAATAATTCTGTCGTAAAACGAATGTTCTTTGGGTTCGTTTACTACAATATTAGAAGCCGAATTATAAAACTTGGCAATAATTCCACTGGTGTTTTTGGTCATTTCAGCCACATCAATAATCATCCTATTTTTATATGGAATAAATGGCCCTGCAGTAGTTTGCTTTAATTCTTGTTGAAGTTTTAACCTATCAATAAAATTGATATTGGCATATTTCGAAATTTCTACATCAATGCGTGTTAAAGCCCAGGTTCCTTCCTCTATCCACATATGGCCCAAAAAGCCAAGATCTTGTTCATCTTTTAAATTTAATTGAAGTTTGTAGTTTTTCTTTCCATTTTCAATGGTTGAATCGAGCAAAGTATAAACATAATAAGTATGACAAACATTGCTTAAAGGCGAAATAAAATCTTTAGCCAAAATACGAACAAAGTTTCCATAAAAATTAAAGTTTTGAAGGCTTGTTCCCATTAAATCGGTAATAAAACTTTTATCGCCAACACCTATTCCTGCGGTATTGCTGGCTATCATTACTTCTTTGTTTTTTGAAGGAATTTTATTGTAATAAAATTGACTAAACGATTCGTTAATAAACAATGGAACAATGTATTTTCCATCCTCGTTTTTCATTTGAAAAGCAGTATCGAACAAACCTTTAATTGGCTTAAAAACTGTACGATTTTTCATTTCATCGCTTATATTATTTAGCGAAATATCTACCTTATTATAACTATCATATTGATAAGCAGTTAGGTTTTCTTGGTTATTTTTAACTTTATTTTTTCGAGCATTATTAACAATACGCAATGCAGGATTTATACCTACCCTAACGGTAACAGCTCGCAACTCACTGCCAGCTTCTACCATTTCAATAATTAAGTTTTGAGTTTGACCAACGGCCACACGTTTATAATAAGTTTTATAACCAACGTAACTTGCCTTTAACGAATCGACTGGCAAAGTAGTTTTTAACTTAAAATTTCCTTCAAAATCGCTATTTACACCAATTTTGGTTCCTTTAAATGTAATGGTAACAAAAGGCAGTGGTTCTTTATTTCTTTTATCAATAACTTTTCCTTGTACAATAGTAACATTATCATCGGTTTGCGCAAAACACTGATAACCAAAAACAAAAAGAATAAAAACGGCTAAAAAATTTCTCAAAACTAATATCTAAAATATAACTCTAATTAACGCTTAATAATGCTTACCTTCATTTTTATATCAACAATAGGCCTATTGGTTTGTGGGTTAGTATAAACAATTGCAATTTTATCTAACACATCAAAACCTTGCACCAAAATACCAAAAACGGTATAATCTCCATCTAAATGTGGCGCCCCTCCTATTTCATCATAATCTTGAATTTGATCTGACGAGTACAAATATTCTTTAGGTGCATATATACTATCAATAGTGGGTTGTAATTTAGATAAATATTTTAAAATAGCATCTCTTCCTCCTGATTGCTGTAAGGCTGCCAATTTATTTACAATAGAAGTATCACCATAAACAAAATCGTTAAAAATCTTTTGTTTCTTTTCAAAATTTCTATTGTTCATCATCATTTCTACATCTTTACGTTTCATTTTGGTTCCTTGAACAATGTAAAACTGACTACCACTTGATTCTTTATTTGGATTAACCTCATCACCAGTTCTAGCAGCACATAAAGCACCTTTTACATGGTAATACTTTTTATTAATTTCGGCAGGAATGGTATAGCTTGGACCTCCATTTCCTAAAATAGAAGTTGAATCGGCATTGCGCGAGTTTGGGTCACCACCTTGAATCATAAAATCGCGAATAACACGATGAAACAATAAATCATCGTAATAATGCTCTCTAATAAGTTTTTTAAAATTATCGCGGTGTTTAGGTGTTTCGTCAAAAAGTGTAAAAATCATATCGCCATAAATGGTGCTAATTTTTACGTATTCCTTCAATTTTTTAGCTGACTTAGGCTTAACTTTAGCTTTTGGGCTAGCAGGTTTTTGAGCCAATAGTTGCAAAGCAAAAACCAATAAAACACTTAATATTATACTCTTTTTCATGTTTAATTTAATCTTTTATCAAATCGTTTTCTTCAAAATACCTTACTACAAGTTTGCGTAAATAATACTCCTGCGATAACAAATCTTTATACTGAGGTTGCGTTATCAAATCGTAATGAGGCCAGCCTTCTTCATCGGTATATTCATATTTAAAATAGCCATCATAACTGAGTAATTTACACGTTGCAATATGGAATAAATCCATTTTTTCATCCTTTGTAAACTCTCTATTTTGTCCTAATTCTCTTATTCCTATTAAAAATAAAATGCCGTTCATATCGGGCTTTTTGCCAAATTGCGATTTTAAGCCAAATACTATTTTATACCATTTAAGCTTGGTTATCTCATCAAATTCTTCACTAACCATAAGGATGCGAATATGCTAAAAAAGAATTTAATGTAGTTGGTAAAATTATATAAATGGAAAAATTACTTTTTGTATTGAACTCAAAAATCAAACCACTTTTATGTTATTTACAATTTTACCGTATTGTTATAATTTAAATTAAAGTCAATTGGGTTTTATTTATTACTATCGTAACATGAAAAAAAGTTTACAAAAATTTATATTTACCTTATGTTTAATAGCTCCAAACTTAATAATGGCGCAACCTGCTACTAATTGGTGGAACCAATCTGTTTTTTACGAAATATTTGTACGCAGTTATTTTGATAGCAATGCTGATGGCATTGGCGATTTTAATGGTATTACATCTAAACTAAATTATTTGAACGATGGTGATTCTAACACCAAAACCGATTTAGGCATAAAAGGAATTTGGCTTATGCCTATTAATGCATCGCCAAGCAGTCATGGATACGATGTAACTAATTATAAGGCAGTTAACCCTCAATATGGTTCGTTAGCTGATTTTAAAAATTTAATAACCGAAGCTCATAATAGAGGTATTAAAGTAATTATTGATTTTGTAATTAATCATTCATCAAGCCAACATCCGTGGTTTGTAAAATCGGCAGCTAACGATCCTTTTTACCGCGATTTTTACAGATGGAATAGCACCAAACCAACTTACAAAGGGCCATGGGGACAAGATGTATGGTACACTAAAAATGGCAGTAATTACTATGCTTTATTTTGGAGTGAAATGCCCGATTTAAACTATAATTACCAACCTGTTAGAGATAGTATTTTTGATGCTGCTAAATTTTGGATTGACAGCATAAAAGTAGATGGTTTTAGGCTTGATGCTGCCATGTATTTATTTGAAAATGGTGGAAACTTAATGAACCAACCTGAAACGTATCAGTTTTGGGCCGATTTTAACACTTACTGCAAATCGTTGAATCCTAATTTTATGACCGTTGGCGAAGTTTGGACAGCCACAAGTACCGTTAAAAATTACAATAACAAATTAGACAATTGCTTTGAATTTGATTTGGCCAGCAATATTTTAAGTGTAATGAAAACCAATAATACGCAAGCTTTGAGAACGGAAATTAATTATGCCACAGCCAATTTACAATTCAATAAATTCAGTACTTTTTTAACCAACCACGACCAAAATCGGGTGTTTGACGAAATGAGTGGCGATATTTATAAACTAAAAACTGCTGCTTCAATTTATTTAACTTTACCAGGAACGCCTTATGTATATTACGGTGAAGAAGTTGGGATGAAAGGCAGCAAACCAGATGAAAGAATTAGAACTCCTATGCAGTGGAGCAGCTCAAGTGCCGCAGGATTTAGCACTGTAAACCCTTGGTATGCGGTAAACTCAAACTACCCAAGCTATAATGTACAACTTATGAATGCCGACACAAATTCATTATTAAGTTATTACAAAAAGCTAATTCAAACTAGAAATGCTACAGCAGCTTTATCAGTTGGAACATACCAAAATGTTTTATGTTCCGACACAGCAGTTCTTTCATTTATAAGAACTTACAACAACCAAAGTTATTTGGTATTGATAAATACTGCTACAAGAAGTACCAATAATTTGATAACTAGTTTAAATACTTTAAGTTGGGCTAATGGTAGTTTTAAATCGAAAGATATTTTAAATAACAAAACTGAATATTTAAATATAAATGATAATGTAGGAAGTGGCATCAACTTAGCATCGTTAGAAACTAAAATTATTCAGTTAGATAGAAGTACTTCGGTTACGGAATTAGCTGCAATACAAAACATTGATGTTTATCCAAATCCTGCTCAAAACCTACTAAATATTGATATACAAGGCATTAATTTAAATAAAACTTACCAAGTAAAAATTTATAATTTGTTAGGCAAGTTCAAAATGGAAGAAACGGTTAAAGCACATCAAAACAATGTATTAAACGTTGAAGAACTAAATGCAGGCGTTTATTTTATTAAAACAGATAGCGGAAATACTATCAAGTTTATAAAAAACTAATAATTATATTTTAAAATTCTAACTTTAAAGTGGCGCCAACAAAGGCTCTTCCAGCTTGTACCCTGTAATCAGGATGCCATTTTAAAGTTAGGTTTTCGCTTACATCAAACTCTTGCAAATGCGCATCTACTGCTGCATCTATAATTTGCAAAGCATATAAACCGCCTATTCCAATCCACGACAAATCGCGATTTTCTCTGTAAAAATCGCGAAGCGAAACCAAATTTGCATCATCCAAAGGTTGTAAAGTTGGGTCAGAAATTGGTCTTCCTGCCTTTTTATCCAATACTGCTTGGCGAACAATATCATACTCGTTTTGGTAAAACGAAACAGAGTAAATTAAAGCCGCAAAACCACCATAAACAATAGGAAGTTTCCAATATTTTTTATTATAAATTTGACCAAGGCCAGGCACCAAAGCCAAATAAGTTGCTTTTTTAGGCTTACTCCAATGGGTGGTATCGGCCACATAAGGTTTATCGTTATTTCTTTGAGCTTGAGCTATGTTAGCAAAAGCCAATACACAAAGAATAAAAAGTATTTTTTTTAACATAAAGCAATATTGCTTGTTTTTAAAGTTGGGCAAAAGTAGCTATTTAGGTGCTTAATTCAAGTGAATGTTTAAAATACATGCACCGAAGCAAGTTATTTCAAACATTAGGCCATGTTTATTAATTAACTTAACTGACTATCGGAATATAGGAAAGTAGATTTATAACATGTTAATTATCAATATGTTACTTCGATATGTTTTTTAAATGTTTCTAAATCAAAAGCACCATATTGTTTATCCATAATAATATCCTGTTCTCTGATTAGGAAAGTATTTGTAGTAACATGACTATTTACATGTAAGTCAAAATTTTGTACCCACTCTTTTTGAATCAAAATGTTGTTATATTGAGGACTGTGTGTTATCATATAAACAACAAAAAAAGTTTCATTATTTAACATGTTAGTACTAGGTCTGTCTATAATCAAATAATGGTTTTCATCAGGAACTATACCTTGTATTAAGAACATACCGCTTTCTTGCCACTCCCCATCTATCAATGTTGAAACATTTTCTAATTCTGAAGCCTTAAATAAAGTACTACCTTTCTTAATCTTTCGTATTTGTTCTAAATGTATTGGATATACTATAGTTTCCATATTAAAACGTATTATTTTTTCCTATTATTTAACATCTGCTTTTGAAGTAATAATGTATCTTCAAGTGAAGGATTTATATTTTGAGGTTTTAACTCTTTAAAATAATCTAGTGCATATATGAAAGCATTATTCAACTCGTGTACATTTTCTGAAGTTAGTTGTTTTTTCTCTGCCATATGAATCAACCAATCAAATAATAAAACACCATTATTACCATCTATTGTTTCCCATAGTCTACTTTTTTCAATGAAATAATCACCATGTGTTGTCCAAGTTATTCCACCTTCATCAATAATCCAATCACCAAATGTTTTTATAATTTCCATAACTTATCAAATTAGAAATCAAAGGTATGAAAATTGAAAAGTAATTAGACAATATCTTTCAACAAAGTATCAATATGAATATCTAAACCTTTGCATATATCAAGTAAGTATAGATACGATGGGTTTACACCACCTGATTCAAGTCTATATATAGATTGATGGTCTTTACCAATAGAATATGCCAATTCTTGTAAGGTTAAATTCTTTTCCTTTCTGATGGTTTTCACTTTTAAACCCAAAGCTTTCAACTGACTTTTTTGTAATTTACTTATTGGCATTTGTAAAACCAATAGTAGAGTAAGAACAAAGAAAGTATTTAAACGGATTCGTTTAAATTTCAAAAAATGTTTTATAATTGCTCTAAATTATAAAAAATATGAAGTCATTTAAAAACGGAAAAATAACTGTAAACGATCGTTCAGTTAAAATTAATGGATTGCTTGGAATGAGCGAAGTCGTGCAAAGAGAAGATATTGAAACAGTGCATTCAATGGGTAATGTTTTCATTGCTATTATAAACATCATATTCATTATTGGTATTTTCAAAGGGGTTAAAATGTTACAAGGTAACAAGCTTGTCACCATTAAAAAATATAACGGTAAAGAAGTTGCTTTTTGGATGCATTCAAGTGAGGTAGAAGAATTTAAATCTTACTTATAAAGACTATGGAAAATTTAACCAAATGTTTAATACTAGCACTAACGTTAGTTGGCTTTACCTATAATGTGAAAGCACAATCTGCAGATTCAACCACCGTTTATGAAAGTTATACTTTCCATAAAGATAGTGTATTACTATTTGATTATGGCAGAACAAATACATATTGGGCAATTGCATCATATAGTGCATTTGATCCAAATAATAAAAAAGATACTTTACAAGAAGGTCATATACTAAATTTAGTGAAAAAATTCAATAGAGAAGTTACAATAGATAGCATAAGTATGTATTTTATACAATATACTAACAATATATCTTTTAATTTTAGGGTATTTAATATAAACGATGGAGCATGATTACCCTCTAATATATATAATTTACAACAATCCTATTCATTTACTGAATTTAGAACTGATTCTTTAAAATTATCATATTTAGCTGCAAATGAAATTTCTACTAGATTATATCTATTAAATCCTACAATATTTTATCATTATACTAAAAGTAATACTTCTATTAATGAATTATCACTAGTGAATGATGTGAAGTTTGTAAATAACAAGTTTGAATCAACATCTAAAATTGATAATATAAAAGTATATGATTATTCAGGTAAATTGATTCAAGAAGGTACTATCAATGACATCTATCAACTAGAAAAAAATACATTGTATTTTGCTCTTTTTGATAATAAATACTCGCTTGGGCGAGACCATCGGAGATGGTATTCAAAGAAAATTTTCACAACAAACTAAATATAACAAATGGACAAATTAGAAATAGGTAATACAGTAAAATTGAAAGGCAATGAAACGATTATGGTAATCGAAGGAACTTATGACGACAATGCAATTTGTGTTTGGCATGATATAAATAGTATATTGCACAGGGAAGTTTTTGACATAAAAATGCTTGAAGTTGTACCTTCTGATTTTGATAATTAAACACATTATTAACCACTAAAAATATGAACAACCAAGAAATCGCAGATATGATTAATTTAATATTTGCCAAGTACCCAACATACAAAGTAAGAATAATGCCAAAAAGTTATTCAGGTAATTATATTACCTCTTTCCATCATGAGCTTGATGACACACACAATATGGCTATAATAAATAACCTTTTAAATAAAGATATTGAAATTATCAATATAATGCCAAATGGTAGTGATTATACACCATCAATAGCAATATCTAGCTAATTCTTACGGTATTTTTTTACACGTTTTTTATATCCATTTTCATAATGAATCGGAAAAAGGATATAATAAATATGACTCAGTTTCTGAAAAAAGTTGAAAACTTTATAATTCTCTCTTTTCATTTCAGTAAGCAGTATTTTAAATCGATTTATTTTCATACCCTTATATATAAAAAAAAGCTGCTTTGTAAAAAGTGGCTTTTTTTATGTTCAAGTAAAACTTTTTTATCTTAAATCTCTATAATAATTATATAGCTATATTTATCCCAAAATGAATGTAAGTTTCTCATAATGAGAAAGTTATGTGGATAACTTTAGTAAATTTGTAACCTAAAGATAACCAGGCATTTATATCTTTGTAGGGTCAAAAAAGATAAAAACAGAAAATGAATATACTAGAATTCACAAAAAAATTTAAAGACGAACAATCTTGTAAAACATATTTAAAAGAGTGTAGAGAAAAAGAAGGTATTACATGCAAAAACTGTTTAATCGTAACAAAGCATTATTGGTTAAAAGGTGTTGAAAAATGGCAATGTTCAAAATGCAATTCAAGAACGAATTTAAAAGCTAGTACAATGATGCATAAATCAAAAATGCCTATGTATAGTTGGTTTCTTGCAATTCATCTAATGTCAACAGTTAAAAAGCCTTTCAGTGCTTTGGAAATGCAAAGACAACTAGGTCATAAATTTTATGAACCTGTTTTAGATATGGTAAATAAAATAAGACGTGCAATGGGTGAAAGAGAAAACCTTTATAAATTAAAAGGCACTATTGAAATGGATGAAGGTTTTTTTGAAGTGGTAAACCTTGCTAAAAAAGATAGACTTGGTAATGTGATTGAAGATAAACCATTGGTTAAACAAGGTCGTGGTTCTGACAAAAGAAAAGTGTTGGTAATGGTAGAAAGTGAACCAAATAACAATCAAGTTTCACTACACAAGAAAAAACGTGTTATGGGATTTGTTAAAATGATTGTAATGGATGATTTAACTAGCACAGGGATAAACTATGAAGTAAAAAAGCATGTTGATAGTAATGCAACTATTATTAGTGACAAATGGCGTGGATATTCAAAGTTAAGTGATGTTGTAAAAACTCATAAACCTATGGAAGTACCTAGTAAAAAAGCAGGTCAATTATTACCTTGGGTACATACAATGATTGCAAATGCTAAAAGACAATTATTAGGTGTACATCATTCTGTGGGTACTGACAATTTACAAAACCATTTAAATGAGTTCTGCTACAAACTTAATCGCAGAAATTTCACAACTGACCTCTTTGATAGAATCCTTATTGCTGCTTTGTAAATTTGGTTTTTATCAAAATAATACATTTATTTGACAAAAATTATCAACTATGCCAAGTCCAAAAAAGAAAACAGTAGCTGTTTCAAAAGATGATGAAATACTCAATTTATATAGACTTGTTGCAATAAATGCATTTAGATTAGATGGGTTGAATAATTTTATAAATAGACATATAAAATTAACACCCCCTCAAAAAAAAGAACTTGATGATATTTTTAGTGATGAAATTGCTGAAGATATAACCGCAACTTTGTTTAAAATTGCGCCTAGCTCAACCTTATTACTCAAAAAATTCTCAAATAATAAATAGTTCGTCAAGAAATCCTTCACTAACTGTAAATTCAGCTTCTATAGCTTCTATTCTTTTTTCTAAAAGTTCTAGTTTGTTAGATATTTCTTTATTTGTTAAAACATTTCTACCGCTTTTTAAATAATCAATACAATCAATTATTTTATACATTATTCGTTTCATATAACATATATATTATTATTTTGACTTAATAAATTGATAGATTTGAATTTTATTTATACTTTCCTATATTCCGATAGTCATATTAACTTATTTATTTGGCATCAAATAAAGTTTTTACGCTGATATCTAATAAATCAGGTGTTTTAAAATTGTTCGATATTTGAATGATTTTCTTTTCGTTAGGTAATAAATCAAAGTAGTTATTATCAAGTTTAATTTGCTCATTTTTGAAACTTAAAAACACATTTTTAGCCAATACATCGGTAGTAATTTCAATTTGATTATTGCCAATATATTTTATGCGGATATTAGGATTTTGAATATTTAAATTCTTTGGACTATTAAAGTAATGTAAGGCACTAAAATTGTTGTTTTTATTGGTAAAAGAAGCTTGAAGCACCACATTTTTTAAATTAATATTGGTTTTTAAATTGGCTTTACTAAAATAATAATAAATAGCGCTGGTGTTAGGTTTTATTACAATCTCCTCGTTTTCAATAAAATGCACTTTACCCTGAAAATCAATTAGTTTTACTTGCAAAGTACCTTTTATAGGCATAAGTTTATCAGATACAATATAAACCAAAACAGAATCGCCTTTATCTTGGAATGAAATCAACACATCGCTAAATGATTGCTTTACTTGATAATGTAAAGCTTTCCAATCTCCATTATAATCAACAGAACTCCAAGAGGTAACAGGCCAACAATCGTTTAACTGCCAATATAAACTGCCCATACAGTATGGCATAGCTCTTCTATGTGCTTCAATGGCTGTTTTCATACCTTCGGCTTGCAATAATTGAGACACGTACACATAGTTTTCGAAAGTTTTTGGAACCAAATAATCGCGCTCCATGTAAGTTTGAATGGTTTTATAGCCAGTTGGGTGCTTTTGATGCGTTTTTAAAATAGCTGAATCCAACACATTTTTCCCCTCTTTTAATTGCAACGCACCCATATTTTTAAAAGTTTGAACTGATGGCATGCCTTGAAAACCATACTCGCTCATAAATCTCCCAACTTTATTTTGGTACATTTTAAACGGTTCCATTCCCCACCAAACACCCCAATAATGAGCATCGCCTTGGGTTAAACTTTCTTTTCGCCCCCAGCCAATACTTGGGGAACTAGGCCAATAAGAACGCGAATTATCTAAGTGATACACCGCATTTTTAATTACAATTTCGAATAAGGTTTTATACTGCTGCGCAATTTTAGTTGAATCGGCAGTAGAATAATTAAATTGCTTTTGCCAACCCCAGTTTTTCCAACCTTCATCTATTTCGTTATTGCCACACCAAATGGCCAAACTTGGGTTATTTCGTAATCTTACAATTTGATCATTTATTTCGGCACTTACATTTGATAAAAACTCATTATTAGCAGGATACATGGCACAAGCAAACATAAAATCTTGCCAAACCAAAATTCCATTTTGATTACATAATTTATAAAAATCGTTGCTAGCATAAGTTCCTCCACCCCACACTCGCAACATATTGATATTAGCTGCTTTGGCATTTTTAATTAACTCTTTGGTTTTGGCTAAATTTACACGAGGTAAAAAATTGTCTTCAGGAATATAATTAGCACCTTTGGTAAAAATTGGCACACCATTTAGTTTAAAATAAAACGACTTGCCAACACTGTCTTTTTCTTGCATTAACTCAATGGTTCGTAAGCCAAAAGTAACACTAGTTGAATCCACAAATCGCTTTGAATTTGTTAATCTAAAAGCATAATTATATAAATTTTGTTCTCCTAAATTATGTGTCCACCAAAGTTTGGGGTCTTTTATTTCAATTGCTAATTTTATGGAATTTGAACCACTTTGTAAATTAACATTCATATCAAAAACTTTAACAGCATTGTTATCCAGAACTTTTATTTGAAACATATCATCTAACGAGCTGTTAATTTGCAATTTAAACTCCACAAGCGCTTTGGTATTGGTTAAACTTTTTTGAATAAACTGCACATGATTGATTTTAGCTTGGTTCCAAAATTTTAACTTTACATCTTTCCAAATACCGCAAGTAACAAAGCGTGGCCCCCAATCCCAACCAAACTGATATTGGGCTTTACGAACAAAAACTTTTTCATCGCCAGGTAAGGTGTAAGGTAATTTAGCAACCTCCAATTTTGCCTTATTTACAGCAGATTCAAACTGAATATAAATGGTATTTTTGCCTACATGTAATCCTTTTTTTATATCAATAATCCAAGTTCTAAACATGTTATTTGCTTCCAAAACCAGCGAATCGTTTACAAAAACCTTGGCATAAGTATCAAGTCCATCAAACTGTAAATCAATGTGTTCGTTATCTAGTTCTGCCTTAGTAATTATAAAATTAGTTTTATAATCCCAATTTTCGTTTTCTAAATATTGTAAAAGGCTTTCGTTATTGGCTAAATATGGATCAGGAATTTTCTTTAATTGGAGTAAATCGGTATGAACAGTTCCAGGAACTTTGGCTTTTAACCACTCCGTTTCTTTGACATTTTTAAATTGCCATTTTTCTTTACTTAAATTCTTTTCAAATGATTGATTAAAGGCTAGTAAAGGCAATAAGATATAAGTAAAAAGTAGTAGTAAATTTTTTTTCAAACTAGTTTTGCTTTTAAATTTTTTACTTCATCAAAATCGGCAGCACTTCCTTGCAAAATAGCTGATGAATGAAACCATTTAGAAGGAATTTCTTGCTTTAGTTCTGCAATATTATTGGAACGAACACTGCCTCCTATCATTATATTTATTTGATTATTAGCATTATTGGCTAGTTGTTTTAATAAATCAACACCTTGCATGGCAGTGGGTTGCTGACCCGATGTAAGCACATTTTTAAAACCAATTGTTATTAATTGTTGCAAAGCATCAATAGGATTTAAAACAGCATCAAAAGCTTTATGAAACGTGCAAGGAACTGCATCGGCTAACTGAATTAATTGTTTGTTCCTATTAATGTCAACCTCGCCATTTGCAGTTAAAATTCCAAATACAAAACCATTTGCACCTGCATTTTTAAACTGAATAATGCTGTTGCGCATTTGCTCAAAATGTGCATTAGAGTAAATAAAATCACCCCCACGAGGCCTTATCATTACATAAACTGGAATATTTGTTTTTGATTTAATAGTCAAAAAATCGCTCAACGAAGGAGTAATGCCACCTACTTCCATATTGGCACAAAACTCAATTCTATCAGCGCCTGCTTGCTGGGCCACCAAAGCCGACTCAGCGTTAAAACAAGCTATTTCCAGTTTTCTGTCCATATTATAATTTTTAAACTTTTATATGATAACCTGCATCAATCAATCGGTTTCCAGAGGCATCGTAAACGGCATAGTTAAATCCACTTTGCACGCAATACGAGCCAGTTTCGCCATTTTTATTCAGTGCTATAAAACCTACTTGAATATCTTTTAAATTCTTTTTACGTAAATCCATTAATTTAACAACCCTAGCCACAGCTTCTTCGCAAGCTTGTTGAGGTGTTTTTCCTTGGCGCATTAATTCTACCACCAAATGGCAACCAGCAATTCTGATTACTTCCTCGCCATGACCTGTGGCTGTGGCAGCACCAACTTCATTATCTACATATAAACCTGCACCAATTATTGGCGAATCGCCCACACGGCCATGCATTTTAAAAGCCATGCCACTTGTGGTACAAGCACCTGAAAGATTTCCATGACTATCTAAAGCAATCATGCCAATGGTATCGTGGTTTTCAATATTTGCAATGGGTTTATATTCAGATTTTTTAAGCCACTCTTTCCATTCTTTTTCTGATTCTTCCACCATCAGGTTTTCTTTTTTAAAACCTTGTGAAAGTGCAAATTGAAGTGCACCATCGCCCACTAACATTACATGAGGTGTTTTTTCCATAACAGCCCTAGCTACCGAAATTGGATGTTTTATAAACTCCAAACCTGCTACCGAACCAATATTTGAAAGTTCATCCATGATGCAAGCATCTAAAGTAATACGACCATCTCTATCAGGTCTGCCACCATAACCAACACTACGTTCTTTTGGATCGCCTTCGGGAACCATAACACCTGCTTCTACTGCATCTAAAGCTTTTCCATTTTTACTTAAAATAGCCCAAGCAGCTTGGTTAGCTTCAATTCCAAAACGCCAAGTAGAAAGTACGATGGGTTTGTTTACTTTGGTATTGGCCTTGGGTTTATCAGTGCTACAAGCATTAACCAATAATGCAGCTGAAGCTAAAGCCGATGTTTTTAAAAATTTTCTTCTATCTGTCATTAATTGGTAGTGTTAAAGTGTTTGGCATAATTGGCTTTCATTCTATCTAAAATGGCTGAATGAAGCTTTAATCTATCCATAAAACTTTGGTAATTTTTATTTTCGGTATTGGTCCACAAAACCTCCGAAAGCGCACTCATTCGTGGTAACGACATGTATTCAACGTGTGAAAATGTGGTAATATATTCTGTCCAAACATTGGCTTGAGCACCCATAATGTATTTTTGCTCATCAGCATTTAACGAATCGGGTGTTGGGTTGTAATTATAAACTGAATCTAGCGGATTAAAACCACCAATAGCTACAGGTTCTTTATCTTTAGCACGACTTTGGTAATGGTCGAAATAACAAGGACGACCGGGACTCATTACCACAAAATGTTTTTGTTTAGCAGCGGCAATGCCTCCATTAATTCCACGCCAACTCATAACAGCAGCATTTGGCGCAAGTCCTCCTTCTAAAATTTCGTCCCAACCAATAATTTGGCGTCCATTTGCATTCACCATTTTCTCAATTCTAGTAATAAAATAGCTTTGCAATGCTTCTTCATCTTCCAAATGTTCATCGGCTTTGCGTTTTTGGCATTTAGGGCAAGCTTTCCATTTGGTTTTTACACATTCATCGCCACCAATATGAATGTATTTACTAGGAAATAACTGCATTACTTCAGTTAAAATATTTTCTAAAAAAGTAAATGTTTCATCGTTTCCAGCGCAATAAACATCATCGGAAACGCCCCAACGGCTAAAAGTTTGAAATGGACCAGGATTACAAGCAAATTGAGGATAAGCAGCCAAAGCAGCCAATGAATGGCCTGGCATTTCTATTTCGGGCACTACGGTAATATGGCGTTTTTTTGCATAAGCCACAATTTCTTTTACATCATTTTGGGTATAAAAACCTTGGTATAAAGTACTATCATACTTATCGTTAGGCGATGGATTGCCATTGACATCAAAAGTGGGTTTACCAATTAAAGTAGCACTGCGTTTACTGCCAATTTGGGTTAATAATGGATACTTTTTTATTTCTATGCGCCAACCTTGGTCATCAACCAAATGCCAATGAAATACATTTAGCTTATACATGGCTAAATAATCAATGTACTTTTTAACTTCTTGTTTGGTAAAAAAATGTCGGCTACAATCTAAATGCATGCCACGCCATTGGTAACGAGGAACATCGTTGATAATTAAAGATGGAACAGTTAAAGCAGCATTCCTATCAATTGGTAATAACTGAATTAATGTTTGAATGGCATAAAAAAAGCCTGCATTACCTGTTGAATTAATAACTATATTTTTGTTAGAAATATTTAACTTATAAGCTTCTAAATTAGAATCGGCTTGAGTAACTGCTAATGAACGCCAAAGTGTAATTAAATTTGTTTCGTACTTAATTTTATGGGTAACCTTAAGTTTCAAACCATAATTTTCAAAAATATATTGCTGTAAATAAGCCGCTTCATTCGATTTTTTTTCGGCAAAAATAATGGTGTTTTTATTGATGGTAAAACTACCTTTTTGAAGCTCCACTTTATTGGGCTGAGGAATTAAAGGCAATACTTGCGCATGAGCGTTTACTAACCAAACGCAAATGGCCAATACAAACGAAATCTTTTTTATCATTAGGCTATTTGTTGCAATTATTAAAAAACAATACTACTAAATTTAGCGATTATTTCAAGGGCTTTGCACAAATGTTTTACACCTATTGTATTGGTTTGCATCAATTTGTAGTATTTTATAAAAAAAGCCTCCAACGAGGCTTTTTTTATTTTGTTTTTAAACTACGTTACTCTATTTATAGGGTTTATTATTTTGCAAAAACTAACAAATATAAAAACCATAAAAAGCAATTAGAAATTATGTTCCATACTTAACCAAAATAGCCGTTTGACCTGCGTGGTAAGCAGTATGCGATACAATTCTACCAAAGGCTTCGGCTTTAGTTTTGGTCCCAAACTCTTTAGTGGTAATTATGCTATTCCAATCAGCATCAGTTTGGGTTTTAACAATGGTTTCTAATGCCGAAAATGAATGTGCTACATAACTTAATAGCTCTTCTAAATGAGTCCATTCGCCAGTATCCTTTTGCGCAATTACTGTTTTAGCCGACACCTTTATGCTGCTATCGCCAAATACATTTTTAGCAAAAAGCAATTCTACATCACCAATATGCCTTATTAAAAACCCAACTGAATTTGGCGAAGGCGGTAATCTTTTATGCAAATCGGCTTCAGTTAAATTGGTTAATTGATTGGTAAATCTTGTTCTAGCCTCTATCCATAGCGCTAAAAGTGTTTCGGTATGTGTTTGCATTATTTTTTGTTTTTAAACTCCATTTTATAAATAACCCAACCAAAACCTGCTACCAAATGCAGTAATACAATTCCAAAAATTATCTTATCCATTTGTTAAAGTTGTTATTTTATAAGTAGCTAATTGATTGATAACATTAGGCTGATTATGGAATAATTCCATGTAATAATGAATACCGCTTTCTAAGTTTTTTGCCATGTTATTGAGCTGTTTTTTTATGGCATCGGTAGGTTTGGCCAAATAGCTTTTAAGTTGGTTGTGGTAATAATCTAAATTTAGTTCCAATTCTTTTAAAAACACATGAGGTCTGTTAGGATTATCTACCAAATTTTCTTTACCATAAATGTGGTTACACATGGTTTGTAGCGAAACAACTTTAGAATAATAAGCCATATTTGGACCTGGGCAAACTGCTACTCCAGGGCCTTCGGAGCGAGTACTCAAACCATTTACCAATAAAGCCGAAGTGCCTAAACCCACGCATAAACAAGTTTTTTGCATGGCTAAATCGTTGGCCGCTTCTAATTCTTTTGTTGGTAAATTTTGCGCTTGTAATGCTTGTAACTTTAAGTTTTGATATTGGCGCGATGCAGTACAAATTACTTCTTCGGTAAAATCGTTATTAAGTTTAGCAAACTCGCGCGGGCAACTGCTTCCCGGCCTTCCTTTAGCTATCCATTCTAATCTTTCAGCATCTTTGGTATTGCCTTTTAACGAGTTAAATGGAACTCCTAATGGCGAAATACTGCTTAAATACAAATCAGTTTCTTTGGCCTTGCAAAGCAAATCTAGTGTTTCGTTATCTACAGTGGTGGCTTCTGGAACCAATAAAAATGGCGTTCCCCAGCCAATTGAATCTAACTCGTATTTTTCTAATAAAAACTGATGTTCTTCTGCTGTGCCAACTCCACCTTGAGCAGTAAATTTAACAGGCAAAGGTTCAGCAGGTATAAACCTATTTTTTTCGGCCAAAGCAGCTATATACACTTGGTGAATAACATTAATTAACTCTTGTTTATTTTGTTTAAACTCTTCTAAAATAGGCCCCATTAACGAAGCATCACTTCCAAAAGCATGTCCACCACAATTTAAACCCGATTCAACCCTATACTCCGAAATCCAAATGCCTTTTTTAGCTAAAAATTTTCCTTGAATTAGGGCAGAACGGTAATCACTAATTTTTAAAATTACCTTTTTTTCTAAATTGCCATTTTGGTCAGGGAAAAAGTTGTCTAATTGCTCAAAATAGGCATAAAGTCTAGGGTTCATACCTGCCGAAAGCACAATAGAAGAATGTAAATTACTGTTAGCAAAACCACGCAAAGCTGCATGGGCATCGTTATAAATTACAGGAAGTTTTTCGTTGTTAAACTTATTTTCCTTGTCTAATTTGGTCATAATATTTACATCAATGCTGCCCATTTGTAAATGTGTATTGGCCCAATTTTTAAGGTCGTCAATGGTTTTATTATTATCAATAAAACTGTTGAATTGCTTTTTTATTTCGGTATAATCGGGCAACATATTGATGTATTTTTCAAACTCGCCACCTTTTTCGGCTACCGATTGTTTCAATTGTTCAAACTTTTGTTTCACAATTTGATCAACCATATTTAAATAAGCCGTAATGCGTTTAGCCCTTGAGTCTTCTACTTTATTGGTAATGGCCTCAAAAGGCAAATTCAATTTTTCAGAATAAAATGCGCGCAATTTTTCCATCAAAACATCATCAACCAATGAAAGTGTGGATGAAATGCCATAAGCTGCCACTTTTATAGGCGAATCGATGGTAAACCCAATACCCATAACCGGAATATGAAAACTATGTGCGTTGAAATTTTTGGTACTCATTATTTATAAATAAAGTTTGCAAGTTTCAATTAAGCACCCTTTTTATTTATGACCCGCATCAATTTAAAAGCAAATTTCGAATGGCAAGAGCAAGTAATTATGTAACATTTAAAGTTTCAAGTGTAATTTTTTTAAGTTTTGGCTAAATAGGTTTGCAGCTTAATTAATACCAACCAACTACATGAAAAAAAGTAACATAATAACGGGCTGTTTTATAACACTAATGGCTTTAAGCATATTGATTTCGAGCTGTGCATTGAATAAAACAAAAAAAGGTGCATTAATTGGCACAGGTGGAGGAGCCGTTATTGGTGCTGTAATTGGAAGAGCATCGGGCAATACAGCTTTGGGCGCTTTAATTGGTGCTACAGTTGGAGGAGCTACTGGTGCAATAATTGGCAATAAAATGGATAAACAAGCCGAAGATATTAAGAAAACAGTTCCTGGAGCTAAAGTTTACCGAGTAGGCGAAGGCATTGTGGTAGAATTTACCGACAAAATTTTATTTGACATAAACCAAGCTAACCTAAACAATGGTTCTGCTCAAAACCTAAATAAACTTATCAGTATTTTAGCCAAATACCCCGAAACCAATATTGAAATTCAAGGACATACCGACAATTCGGGTTCAGATGCTTACAACATGAAATTATCAAAAAAACGTGCAGCTTCGGTAGCTAATTTTTTACAAACAAATGGTATTAGCAGTTACCGGATAAGTACCAAAGGTTATGGCGAAACAGCTCCTAATTATAGCAACGATGATGAAGATACACGTGCACAAAACAGAAGAGTTGAGTTTTTAATTACTGCCAATGAACAAATGCGTAAAGATGCAGCTAAAGAATCAAATAATTAATAAAAACAGCTATGAAAAATAGAATATACATACTATTGATTTTAAGCACTTTAACAATCAATGTATTTGCACAAGACGAAAGTAACCAATCAAACGAAAAACGCTTTTCATTTGGAGTATATGGTGGCCTTAATTTTCAAAACATAAACGGCACCAACGAAAGTGGTGCAGCCTTAACCAACAGTTTGGTACCAAGATTTACTTTGGGAATAAATGAAGAAATTTATATAGTACCAGAGTTTTATTTGCAAATAGGATTACAATACATAACCAAAGGAACTACCGGAAATATTGATTATACCGAATTTTTTATAACCCGAAGTGTAACCCGTGAGTTGAATTTAAAATATATTGAAATGCCACTTAATTTTCTGTATAAACCAATGCTTGGTTCGGGTAAATTAATATTGGGTTTTGGACCTTATGTTGGATATTGTATTGGTGGAACAGCTGTTTTTAGCGGCAATTCAGCTCCTGACGATACCGATTTGAAAATTCAAGAAGAAGCACCAAGTAACGAAACCAATAATTTAATTTATTTCAAAACTTTAGATATGGGAGCCAATTTTATGGTTGGTTATCAGCTAGCAAATGGTTTAAATTTAACACTTAGCTCTCAATTGGGATTGATAAATGTTAACTCCAAAACAAGCAGTTCTTTAGTAAATAAAAACACTGGCTTTGGCTTAAATTTAGGCTACCGATTTTAAGTAATTTTATAAAAAAAGTCCAACTAAACGGCCTATTAACGTGCTTTAGTTAGACTTTTTCTATTTATAAATTTAGCTTATTGGGAATAATTGCTCGCCTTCTAAATTCATTTTATGGAGTATTGGGGTAATTTTTTCAATAATATCTTGCTTTAAAACTGCTAATAATTTTTTCTTTACAAAATGCCTATGCACCACCAAACCAACGGTTCTGTAAGGAACAGGTGAAATAAAATTACCTAAATGCCTTTTTTCATTTACCGAAAAATCAATAGTAGCCAAATGAGGAAGTAAAGTAGTGGCTTTATTGGCTTTTACAAAACGCAGCAAACTATCAATAGAACCTGCTTTGTATTCAAAATTTAATTTAGACCCTAATTGGTTATCATCGTAATCGCATAGCTGCAACACTTGTGTGCGCATGCAATGGCCTTCTTCCATTAAGCAAATATTCTTCATTTTTATATTCTTAACAGTAATATGCTCATTCATGGTATTTTCAGCATCAAAAAATAAAAATGGTTCATCGTAAAGCTTTATTTCATCAATTTCTTTATCGTTTAATGGAACCGAAAGTATGCCAATATCCAACTCCCTACTTTTTAGTTTTCTCACTATTTCGGAGGTAGTTTCCTCTCTTACTTTAATATTTAAATTGGGGAATTTGGTGGCAAATTCTTGTAAAAATAATGGCAATAAAAATGGGGCTATGGTAGGAATAACCGAAAGTGTTAAACTGCCCGTTATTTCACCTTTTACTTCGTTGGTTAATTCTTTTAGTTGGTCAATATTATTAACTATAATGGTTAATTGTTCCACAATAATTTTGCCTTCGTTGGTAAGTTGAACAGGCTTTTTTTTCCTATCAAAAATTTTAAAACCTATTTCATCTTCAAATTTCGAAATCATGGTGCTAAGCGTTGATTGGGTAATACAGCATTTTTCTGCTGCTATTTCAAAATGCTTGTATTCGGCTACTGCTAAAATGTACTGAAATTGCTGTATGTTCATCTATACTATGAATATTGTTATTGAAAATATCGTTTTTATCAAACAAAAGTAATAGTTATTGTTGCATTATAAAATAAACTCATATGAAAAAAATAATAATAAGTACCATTTATCTTTTATCTATTTCAATTCATTCAAACGCTCAAAATAAAATGGAAACTCCAGGCAAATGTCCTTTTGGTCATGATAGTAAACCTACCAACCAAACTGAACAAAAAAATGTTCAAACCACTACTAAACCTTTTACCAATAAAGATTGGTGGCCAAATCAGTTAGATTTAAGCGTATTGCGTTCAAATTCTGAACTTTCAAATCCTATGAATAAAGATTTTGATTATGCAAAAGCTTTTCAAACTTTAGATTACGCTGCTTTAAAAAATGATATCAAAATGGTTTTAACTCAATCGCAAGATTGGTGGCCGGCTGATCATGGCAATTATGCAGGATTATTTATTCGTATGGCATGGCACAGTGCAGGAACTTACCGTTCAGCCGATGGACGCGGAGGTTCAAGAGCCGGTCAACAACGTTTTGCTCCATTAAACAGTTGGCCTGATAATGGCAATTTAGATAAAGCCAGAAGACTTTTATGGCCAATCAAACAAAAATATGGCAACAAAATTTCGTGGGCTGATTTGATGATTTTAGCGGGAAATGTTGCTTTAGAATCGGCTGGTTTTAAGACCTTTGGTTTTGCTGGTGGAAGAGTAGATGTTTGGGAGCCAGAAACGCACGTGTATTGGGGTTCTGAAACCAAATGGTTAGACGATAAACGCTACACAGGCGATAGAAAATTAGAAACGCCTTTGGCTGCAGTGCAAATGGGTTTAATTTATGTAAATCCTGAAGGACCTAACGGTAATCCTGACCCTGTTTTAGCTGCAAAAGATATTCGCGAAACTTTTGAAAGAATGGGCATGAACGATGAAGAAACTGTGGCTTTAATAGCAGGTGGACATACTTTAGGTAAAACTCATGGTGCTGGCGATGCTAAACATGTAGGTCCTGCTCCAGAAGGTGCGCCAATAGAAGAACAAGGTTTTGGTTGGAAAAGCAGTTACAAATCGGGCAAAGGCCAAGATGCCATTACATCGGGTTTAGAAGTAACTTGGACCACCAAACCAAACCAATGGAGTCAAGAATATTTAAAAATACTTTTTAACTACGAATGGGAATTAACCAAAAGTCCTGCTGGTGCACACCAATGGGTGGCTAAAACCAACGATTTAATAATTCCTGATGCTTTTGATAATACAAAAAAACATAAACCAACTATGTTAACCACCGATTTATCGTTGCGTTACGACCCTATTTACGAAAAAATATCACGTAAATTCATGGAAAATCCGGAAGCTTTTAACGATGCTTTTGCAAGGGCTTGGTTTAAATTAACCCACAGAGATATGGGACCTAAAACCACTTATTTAGGACCAGAAGCACCCAAAGAAGACTTACTTTGGCAAGATCCAATTCCTGCATTAAACCATAAAGTAGTTGGCGAAGCAGAAATTAAAAAACTAAAAACCAGCATTTTAAACTCAGGCTTAACCATTAGCGAAATGGTAAGCACAGCTTGGGCATCGGCTTCAACTTACCGTGGTTCAGATAGAAGAGGTGGAGCCAATGGTGCACGCATTAATTTAGAGCCACAAAGAAGTTGGGAAGTAAATAATCCTGTTCAGTTAAACAAAGTATTGAATGCTTTACAAAAAATTCAAAATGAGTTTAACCAAAGCAGTAAAGATAAAAAAGTATCGTTGGCCGATATGATAGTTTTAGCAGGAAATGTGGGAATTGAACAAGCTGCAAAAAATGCTGGATACACTATTACTGTTCCTTTTACTCCCGGCCGTATGGATGCTACACAAGCACAAACCGATGTAAATTCAGTTAAATTTTTAGAGCCACAAGCCGATGGTTTTAGAAATTATGTTAAAACACAATACAATGTTCCAACCGAAGCATTATTGGTAGATAAAGCGCAATTATTAACTTTATCAGCTCCAGAAATGACTGTTTTAGTGGGTGGTATGCGTGCCTTACAAACCAATTTCAATAATTCAAAACATGGTATTTTTATGGATAGCAAAGACAAATTAACCAATGAGTTTTTTGTAAAATTACTTGAAATGGGAACTGTTTGGACTGCAAAAGACGAAAAGAAAGAAGTGTTTGAAGGCAGAGATGCAAAAACCAATCAAATAAAATACACTGCCACCAGAGCTGATTTAATATTTGGTTCAAACTCTGAGTTAAGAGCCATTGCCGAAGTTTACGCAAGCAACGATGCCAAAGAAAAATTTGTAACCGATTTTGTGGCTGCTTGGACTAAAGTAATGAACTTAGATAGATTTGATGTAAAGAAATAAATTTTTAGAGTTTTATAAGTTACAAAATAAGGTCGCTGAATTCGTTTAGCGGCCTTTTTTGCTGTTGGTGCTTGAAGAAGGTTGTTATTTATTCGTTATTACGGTTTCGGGCTTTGCGATGGGCGGGATTTTTACCACTGAACTTTATTCGGAGCACAAAATTTTCGGCTACCACGAAACTGTTAGCGGAGCACGAAAGCCCGCCTATCGCAAATCTGCTGTTATTTGTAGCCTTGTTTTCAGTCATGTCAAATGTGAGTATATACTATTGAAATATCGCAAGCTAATTTTTGTCTGAACTCTGAAATAAACTCGTCCGTCAAGTCCGACCAATTCCAAAATGTAAATCCTAAGTCGCTAAACCCCCAGTCAGGCGAAAATGTGAATTGGTGAATGTCTGTCGCAACATTGCATAAAGGGCAAGTCAGGTTATCGCTTTTTTGTTCGTCCCAGTCATTAAAGAAACTCCAGTCCTCTGATGCTATGTTCTCTTTGCAATTAGGGCAAATACACTCGTCCATTCCGTTGCCGCCAGTATGAAAAACTTGTCGTTTAGTGATAATGTCAAGCCCGTTTGTGATAAGGTTAAATGGTAATTTGTTTGGCAGACTTGTCACGCGTCTTGCACCGTCAGAGATTGCATAGCCATTGTCAGAACCTAAAACACAGTCGGAAAGTGTCGACTTAACTATGTCCTGCGAAGTCAACCAGTCCAAAATTTCTTTTGCTTTGACTTTGTTGTCGGGATAACTTGATTGTCTTGGAACAATTGTAATACTATGGTCGCTCATTGTTAATTATTTGGTGTCTGCACTGTCGTTATAAGGTTACACATAACTTGTATAATATATCCCAAAAAATGAGACCTATCTCCTTTTTTTTTTCAGATAGGTCTCATAAAAAGCGTTTTTTCAAATATATTATTTAACTATAAATCAACAACAGAAATATTGTTGTTAACCAAATCAGGAAAAAACAGAAAACCAAAATAACAGTTGTTTTTAATTCGTTATTTGTTATTCGTTTAACGGTGTTCGTTAATCGTTTTTCGATTGTCGAATTTCGTATTTCTTTGAACTTAAAACTAAGTACTTCGAACTATGAACTTTAAAACTGTGAACTTCGCTTCGACAGGCTCAGCGACCGTTAGCAACTAATCTTATCAACTCTATTTTGGTGGCGGCCACCTTCAAAATGAGTAGTTAAAAATGTCATGGTAATGCGTTTTGCCAATTCAATATCAATAAAGCGAGCAGGCAATGCCAATACATTTGCATCGTTATGCGTGCGTGCTAGGCTGCTGATTTCATCAGTCCAGCATAATGCGCCTCTAATGCCTTGGTGTTTGTTTACACTCATATTTACGCCATTGCCACTGCCACAAATAATAATTCCTAATTCGTTTTCTTTGTTTTCAATGCTGGTAGCTAACGGATGCGAAACATCAGGATAATCCATTGATGCAGTAGAGTGTGTACCAAAATCGGTAACGGTGTAATTTAAATCGGTAAGCATAGCTTTGATGATTTCTTTGTACTCAAAACCTGCATGGTCGGCTGCAATGGCTATTTTCATAATATACTGATTATTAATTTATTATCTAATTTTATTCTTTTCAACTCCACGTGCTATAAAAATACTCAATTCGTATAATAAGTATAGCGGTAAAGCCATTAATATTTGGCTAGCCATATCGGGCGAAGGAGTTAAAATACCTGCTAATACCAATATAACTAACACAGCATGTTTACGGTATTTGCCCATAATACGTGCACTTAAAATACCAATTTTTACTAAAAAATAAACCAAAATTGGCATTTCAAACATCAATCCGCAAGCAAAAGTAATGGTTGATACAAACGATATGTACGACTCTAAGTTAATTTCATTGCTTACTAAAGTACTAACTTGGTAAGAACCCATAAACGAAACCGAAACAGGTGTTAAAAAATAATATCCAAAAGCTATTCCAATAAAAAATAAACCAGAGCTAAAAAACACCAATCCGCGTGCATAGCTAATTTCTTTTTTGCTTAAGGCAGGTTTTATAAAACGCCATAATTGCCATAAAATATAAGGAAAAGCTATGATGATTCCGGCTATAAAAGCAATCCACAAATGTTGGGTAAATTGCCCTGTCATGTCAATATTTTTGAGGGCAAAGTCAATGCTTTTTACACAGTACTCGTCAGTTCCTTTAGCCCAATACGATAATTTACATAACATTCGGTAACTGAAAAAATCAGTACGCATTGGACCAAAAATAATGATATCGAACAAGATATATTTATTAAAAAAAGCTGTTACAGCTCCAATTAATATGGCAATTACAGAACGAACTAAGTGGCTTCGTAACTCATCTATATGGTCAAAAAAAGTCATTTCCTTGGTATCGGAAAAGTGGTCATCTGGCAATTGATCTAAAGACATATTTTTTAAACGAGCGCAAAAGTAACTATTTTAGTTGATAGTTTTTAGTTGACAGTTGATAGGTTAATGCAGTGCAATTTTGAATGCTGAATGTTGAGTTTTGAATTAAACAAACAATAGAAGCTAGAAGCCAGTTGCCAGCGGCTAGCAGCTAGAAACCAACTCTAACCAATATCAACCCTCGTAACAGAAATTAACTGACTGGCTTGTTTAATTTTGTTCATCAGTTCTTCTAAATGTTTGGTATCGCTTACTTGTAAGGTTATATTTCCTTCAAACATACCTTCGTTTGCAGTAACGTTTATCGACTTCATATTTATTTGTAATTGGGTAGAAATAATATTGGTAATAGCACTCACAATACCCACACTATCAATACCTTGTACTTTTATAGATGTTAAGAAAGATTTGCTGCTATTTAAGCTACCATCTGCCCAACGCGCTTTAATAATGCGGTAACCATAATTACTCATTAAACTGATACCATTGGTACAATTGGTTCTATGAATTTTTACACCCTCTCCTACTGTTACAAATCCAAAAATATCATCTCCTGGAATTGGGCTACAACATTTGGCAAATGCATAATCAACAGGGTCGCCATCGCCAATTATTACTGCATCTTTGGTTAAAGGTTTAACAGGCTTTTTGGCTAGTTTTTGCTCCTCAGTTAATACTTGTTTTTTGGTTTCGGCTTCTAAAATTGCGGCTAAATCAATTTTAGTTCTATCAATTTTTTCGGTAACTAATTGATAATAAAGTTCGGTAACACTTGGTAATTTATAAAACTTAATAATACTGTTAAGTGCTTCGCTACTAAAAGGAATTTTGGCATTTTTAAACTTACGTTCCAAAATTTCTTTACCCATGGTTACGCTTTGGTTTCGTTCCTGCTTAAAGTAATCTCTAATTTTCGATTTGGCTTTAGCAGTAACCACCCAAGTTAACCACTCTTCAGTAGGTTTTTGTTTGGTTGATGATAAAATTTCAACTTGATCGCCATTGCCTAATTTATAAGTAATAGGCACCAATTTATTATTTACTTTAGCACCAATACATTTGGCACCCAAACCTGAGTGAATATCGAAAGCAAAATCCAACACAGTTGATTGAGCTGGTAACTTACGTAAATCGCCTTTGGGTGTAAACACAAAAATTTCTTCAGCAAATAAGTTTAGTTTAAAATCATCTAAAAACTCAACTGCTGAACCATCAGTATTTTCGAGCATTTCGCGCACTTTGGCAAGCCATTGTTCTAAACCATTGTCGTTTACTTGCGTCCCATCTTTGTATTTCCAATGGGCAGCATAACCTTTTTCGGCTATTTCGTCCATACGTTTACTGCGTATTTGCACCTCCACCCAACGGCCTTTTGGCCCCATAACAGTGGTATGCAAACTTTCGTAACCATTTGCTTTTGGAATACTTACCCAATCGCGCAATCTATCAGGATTTGGAGTATAAAAATCGGTAACAGTTGAATACACTTTCCAGCAATCGCTTTTTTCGTTTTCGTATTCATCGTCAATAATTATTCTAATGGCAAATAAATCAAACACTTCATCAAACGATACACCTTGCTTTTTCATTTTATTCAAAATGCTGTGTATGCTTTTAGGGCGTCCCTTTATTTCATAATTTAAACCGGTTTCATCTAAAGCTTTTTGTAGTGGTTCAATAAACTTTTTGATATACCTATTGCGCTCAGCTTTAGTTTCTTGTAAGCGATTTTTTACATAATTATAACTATCTGGATCTAAGAACTTTGTAGCTAAATCTTCCAACTCAGTTTTCATGGCATAAAGCCCTAACCTGTGAGCCAGAGGCGCATAAACATAAGCAGTTTCGCTAGCTATTTTCAATTGGCTTTTGGCACTCATGCTTTCTAAAGTGCGCATGTTGTGCATTCTATCGGCTAGTTTTATTAAAATTACCCTTACATCTTCACTTAAAGTAAGGAGCATTTTTTTAAAATTTTCAGCCTGCATCGATTTGTCTTGCTGATCGAAAACGCCCGATATTTTTGTCAATCCATCAATAATGCGAGATACTTTTGGGCCAAATTTCATATCCAAAAGTTCCAATGTAATATCAGTATCTTCTACTGTATCGTGCAATAAAGCACAGATGATAGAAGTAGTTCCAAGTCCAATTTCTTCAGCACAAATTTGAGCTACCGCAATAGGATGCAAAATATAAGGTTCGCCACTTTTGCGCCTCATATTTTTATGTGCTTCTAAGCTAATATTAAAGGCTTCGCGTATATTAGCTCTATCTTGCTTACTTAAAGCTACTTTACACGAACGTAATAAATGTCTATATGCTTTTACAATTTGCTCGTTTTCTTGCTCTTGATTAATTACCGGACTCGACATAACTTTACTGAGGATTTAGTGGCAATTTATAACATTTAATTGAACATTTAAATGCAAGTTTATAGTCAATTTTGCCTTATTCATACATATTGACCAATGTTTAACACACTGCTATTTTAAACCATTGTTTTGATTTACTAATTCGGCAGCCTTTTTAAGGTTTTGTACACTTTTATATTCCAAATAACTTTCTACTCCTATTGGAACTAAGCTAGATGTTAAAAGTATTTGTTCCCATTTTTCAATAAAAGGAATAGAAAATCCTATTGCCACGCCAGCTAAGATACCTGCATAATAACTAAAATCGGCTTGTTTTTTTGCTTTTTTTATAAGTTTAACTGCTTGTACATTATTACCAGCAATTCTAGTAAAATCCTCTATACTAATGGGTTCGTTACCTTGTTTAATATTATAAACTGTAAAAAAATTGTATTTAATATTTATTTTGGTAGAATCAGTTTGTGCAATACTTTTTAAACTAAATAATAAAAAGCTAAGTGTAATAAGTTTCTTTATAATATTCATAATAGTAAGGTGTTTATACCTTGCTAAACAAGTTGGATTTCATATTGTTTATTAAAAATTTTAGTGCATAAAAAAAGCTGCCTTTTAAGGGCAGCTTTTCAATTTATAAATTGGCTTAAATTACTTTAAGTTCTTTAATACTTCAATTGCATTTTTGTTACTTGGATCGTACTCTAAAGCTTTTCTGTACATGGCTTTGCATTCGTTTTTCATGTCTTTTTGCAAGAAATAATAACCTAAGTAATCGTACGATGAGGCCACATTTTTTGATAGAGTTGCTTTTTGTTTATTAAATGCAGCTGTATCGGCTGTAACTACTTCAATGTATTTTTCAAATAATTCTTTAGCTACAGTAGTTTTAATTAACGAATCCATTGAAGCATTTACATTAGCTCTTTGGTACCAAGCATCAGCAAAATCAGGTTTAGCCACATTTATTTTAGCAAATGCCGAATCAGCTTTACCATACATTTTAGCGTTATTGTAATACTTACCAATATTAAAATTATCAATCAAAGTAACCTTTTTAGCTGTGCTTAAGTATTCTTCGTAAATTAAAGCAGCTTCGGTATATTTTTTTTGTTTGTTGTAAATTTTAGCAATTTCAACTTTAACATCAGTTTTATTAGCATCTATGCTTAAAGCTTTGTTTAAGTTAATCAACGCCAAACTATCTTTACCTGTTTTAGCTTGTAATTTACCTAAATATTCAAAATCGCTTGAAGTTAATTTTTCAGTTGCCACCTTGCCCATTAAAGTTTCCATAGCTGTTAAACCTTTTTGAAAAGTAGGCACATCGTTTTTTAAATTACCTGCTTCGTAGCAAGAGTAAGCATACAAACGATTGATATAGATATTATTAGTTTTATCATTAGCTCTAGCTTCTTCTACATTGGTTAATGCCTCAGCATATTCTTTAGCTTTGAATAAAATTAAAGCAAAACGCAATTGATTAGCCGAACTTACCTCAGAGTTTTTTAAGTAATTTTTGTACGATTCTTTGGCCAAAGCAAACTTACGTTGAACAGAGTAAAACTCAGCTTGGTTTTTAAATGCAGTAGCATAATTTGGATCTTTAGCAAAAGCAGTATCTAAAGCTTCTTTGGCTACTTGTAAATTTTTCACCCTAATCCAAATCAAAGCAATTTTAGCAAATGCTTTTGGTCTGTTTGGGTCTAACACAGTAGCACGGTTATAAAAAGTAGCCGCTTTGCTTCCATCGGCCATTTCTAAATATACATCACCAGTAGTAGTTAATACATCGTAATCCTCTTTCGAAATTTTATAGGCCTCTTCCATTAAAGCAGAAGCTTGAGCTAATAATTTGGTTTCACCAGCTAACATACCGCTACCAATAGCTACCAAACCTTTAGCGTTTACAAATTCATCTTTTTTATCTTTACATAAAGCTATGGCTTTATCAAACTGAACTTGCGCTTCAGCAGTTTTGTTATCTTCTAACAATAATTCGCCTAAACCAGCGTACAGTTGCGGAGTTTTAGGTGCAGCAGCAATACCTGCATTGTACGAAATTAAAGCAGAATCAGGTTTAAATAAACTATTATAAGCTTGGCCTAAGTAGTAATAAGCCTCACCATTTGTAGGTTCTTTTTGAGTAATTGATTTAAAAATATTTCTAGCTTGTTCAAATTTCTCAAAATCAAGTGCCTTTAAACCATCGTTTAAAGTTTGTGCATTTAAAGCAAAACCTCCAATTAAAATGTTTGCCAATAAAACCAGTCGTTTCATATATTCTTTTTGTTTGTAAATTAAATAGTTTTTAGTCAAATTATGTGCCATTACCTTTTCCAAATGTTTGTTTTTAGTAATAAGTAACCAAAATTTAACAATGAGTTGTATCTGTTAGTCTTTTAAGCCTAACCATTCTTTAGCTGTTTTGTATAAAACCTGCTCTTTTTGTTCTTGGGTTAGTTCTTTCATGTTTTCAATAAATTTTCCATGTTCTAAATCGCCAAGCGGAAAAGGAAAATCGCTTCCTAAGGCTATTTTATTAGCGCCAAACATATTTATCAAAAATTTAAATGTTTCATCATCGTGCACCAAGCTGTCAATGTAAAACTTATCAATATAGTTGCGAGGGTCGGCCACTTTGTTTACATTACACAAATCGGGGCGAGCATGGTAAGCATGACTTATGCGGCCAATGGTTTGCGGAAAACAACCTCCACCATGAGCAAATAAAATACGCACTTTTGGAAATTTATCGAAAATGCCTCCAAAAATTAAGCTACAAATAGCCAAACTTGTTTCGGCTGGCATACCAATTAACCATGGTAAAAAATATTTAGGCATTCTATCTTGCCCCATCATATCCCACGGATGCACAAAAATAGGCATATCGGCTTTTTCTGCTGCTGCAAAAAACGGATGGTAATATTCGTCATCCAAATTTCTATGTTCTATATGCGTTCCAATTTCAACCCCAGCTAAACCTAACTCATATTTGCAACGCAACATTTCCTCAATAGCCAAATCTACATTTTGCATTGGCAAAGTAGCTAATCCTAATAAACGTTTTGGATTTTCATCTTGAATTTTAGCCAAATAATTATTGTAATATTTAGCCCAATCGTGGGTATGTTCGGGTTTGGCCCAGTAATAAAATAAAACAGGAATAGGCGAAAGCGCCATGATATCAACACCATGTTCGTCCATATGGGCAATAATACGTTTTGGATCC
Organism: uncultured Bifidobacterium sp.; assembly: GCA_964529175.1. Classification (GTDB taxonomy): domain Bacteria; phylum Bacteroidota; class Bacteroidia; order UKL13-3; family UKL13-3; genus JAAFJM01. The sequence continues at coordinate 277,469 of CAZGVO010000002.1, read as the reverse complement.
CAGCACAAATCGTCAATGGTTCTAAAAAAAGTACCATCGGCTTTCATCATATTAGCTCTACCAGGCTGAAAATGATCTAAATAAATAAACTCATCGCCATAACCGTATTTTTCTTTAAGGTTAGGCATAAATTCGGGTAAAATATGTGCGTGAACGTCTATTTTCATTGGGTAAATGTTTGAATTTTAACAATTGATACCAACTGTAAATTCCCGCAATAATAAGTTTATAAACGTAAATTTTTGAATGATTTTTGGTAAAAGAATAATTGGCAATAAGCAATTGGCAATAGGCAATGCTTGTTTAAGCGTCCGTTTGGATTTTACTTAAAACAAAAACAATCGTCATGCAGCGCATCTCCTTGGTTTGGCAACCAACTCTAATATTCAAAGATGATTATAAGGAAAGGAGATTCTTACAGAATGACGATTGAGTATATCCACTACAAAGCCACTGCTTCTTTGTTTTTATTAATCAAGCATTTTCCATCCATTTCTATTGGTTGGTTTATGCCCATTAATGCCAATACGGTTGGAGCTAAATCGGCTAATTTTCCATTATTCAAATGATGTGTGTGTTCTGTTTCTACTAGAAGACAAGGCACTTCGTTGGTGGTATGCGCAGTATTGGCAGAGCCATCATCGTTTAGCATAAATTCACCATTTCCATGGTCGGCAGTAATTAAAAACGAGTAGCCATTTTTTAAACCTTCAGGAACTATGCGTCCTAAACATTCATCTACTTTTTCAACTGCTTTTATTTCAGCACTGATTACGCCTGTATGTCCCACCATATCTGGATTTGCAAAATTTACTACCATAAAATCAGCTTCATTTTTAGCTATTTCATCTAAAGTAAATTGACAAACACCTTCAGCATTCATTTCGGGTTTAAAATCGTAGGTTGGAACATCCTTTGGCGATGGTGCCATGTGGCGTGTTTCACCAGTAAATTCCTTTTCTTGTCCGCCACTAAAAAAGAAAGTTACATGCGGATATTTTTCGGTTTCGGCTATGCGTACTTGCTTTTTATTGTTGGTTTCTAACACTTCGCCTAAAGTATTATTTAACTCAATATCGGCAAACATTACCTCTACGTTTTTAAAGTTTTTATCGTAAGCTGTTAATGTAATGTATTTTAAAGGCAGTTTTTTCATTTGCTGCTCAGCAAAATCTTCTTGCGTTAAAGCTTGCGTAATCTCGCGGCCTCTATCGGTTCTGAAGTTAAAACAAATTACTACATCATCAGGACTAATAGTAGCTAGCGCATTGTAATTTTTATCTACACAAACCAATGGTTTTAAAAACTCATCAGTTTCGCCTTCATCGTATTTTTGCTGAATAGTTGCTAAAATATCGTTGGTTTTTTCACCAGTTCCATTCACCATTAAATCGTAAGCCAACTTTACTCTTTCCCAACGTTTATCGCGGTCCATAGCGTAATAACGACCAATAACACTCGCCAATTTTCCATTGGTTTTTTCTAAATGCTGTAAAGTATCTTTTAAATAATTGATACCATTGTTAGGGTCAGTATCGCGGCCATCAGTAAAAGCATGTAAGTAAAAATTACTAAAATTAGCTTCTTTAAAAATAGTGCATAACCCTTTTAAATGATTTAAGCTACTATGCACGCCACCATCGCTTAACAAACCCATTAAATGGATTTTTTTGTTATTGGTTATGGCATATTCAATGGCATTTTTTAACACAGCAATTTCTGCCACTTTATTTTCGCGAAACATTTTATCAATCAATACCAATTGTTGGTAAACCACTCTGCCCGCGCCAATATTCATGTGACCTACTTCGCTGTTTCCCATTTGCCCATCGGGCAATCCAACCGATTCGCCACTGGTTTTTAATAAACAATGCGGGTTGTTTTTTATTAAGTTATCAAAGTTTGGAGTATTGGCTAATTCTATAGCATTGCCTGGGTATTTGGTTCCTTGTCCCCAGCCATCTAAAATTAAAAGTATAACGCGCTTATTCATGCTGCAATTAATTACAATTTTAGCTATTGAACAAGTTTTTAAATTACATATTTATACCGAAATGATATTTGTAGTAATCCAATAAATATGGTCTAACAACCCTTTTATGGTAGTCGTTATTCTTCTAGTAACTGAATGTATCTATCAACCTTATCTCCATGTGTCACCATTATATTTTTTTCAAAGTCATAAAATGGTTCAAGTTGCCAGTCTTCACTACCAGCGAATCCAATTCGAGAATAAAAATCGAGAAAAGCCCACAATGAATTACTAAGAATTTTACCATGCATATTGTCACCCTCATGGGAAAAATAAATTACCTCTGATGGATTATTACCAACCGCAATGATGTCGCCATTTGGAACATGTATAAGCGGCAGTTTGTCTCTCCAGATTTTTTTAGTTACGTCAATTATTTCTTGGTCATTATATTTGGGGTCTAACGATGCTTTAATCCATTCTCCAAAATTTGCACTTTGCTCTGCCAACGAGTTTAAGTTCCAATAAATGTCACCTGAAAAATTTTGACTAAACTCCTCTGATAATGTTTCGCGAAATTGATATCTAAATTCTACATGTCTCGATAATAGAAACAATTCTTTTAAGTCATTTGGTATTGTCAGTCCAATTTGACTTTCAACCGCATTTATCTCTTTAATTGTCGCTGGTTTATCAATAAACGGCTTAAGTGTAATTTTCCATTTTTTACGTTTGGCAATTTCGACCAACTCGTCTATCTTATTTAGTACTTGTTTAAATATTTTTTCGTTTGTCATAATAATGCACGATAACTGCCCAAATACCTAATTCACATAAAACTAAAATAATACACAAAAAACTTGCTATCAACTATTTAGCAGTTTCGGTATAGATAACTTCCAACAATGTTTGGCCAACTGCTTTTAGGGTATTTTGATCAATATTGTTCATATTATCGTTAACGGTATGCCACCAAGCAGGAAAGCCAGTTTCTTGGTTATAATGAATAATATCTATAGCAGGAATTTGGGTATATTTATTTACATAAACATGATCATCGATAATTGCGCCACTTTGTAAAAACTGAAAAGTGTTTGAATTACCTAGCAAAGCCGCTTTCCCCCAAACCAAACGTAAAATACTTTCGCCTTGAGTTACACTGTTATTTTCCCAAACAAATTTAGCTCCTTTACCTCCAACCATATCTAAGTTAATGGCATACTGCGCTTTGTAATTTAATGGCACTTGGTTTTTTCCCCAATATTGAGTTCCTAAACAATAGGAGTCTTCAAACTCAGGTTTACCTAAATCCTCAGCATCAAAACACATAAAATCAACGCCAATATCTAATTTATTGGCTTGTATAATTCTTGCCATTTCAAGCATCACTCCTATTCCACTTGCACCATCATCGGCAGCTAAAACAGGTTTGGTTTTATTAGCTTCCACTGGGTCGTTATCGGCATAAGGGCGGCTATCCCAATGTGCTGTAATTAAAATACGTTTACTCGCCTTTGGATTGGTTTGAGCAATGATATTTACAATATTTAATTTACGTTTATCCCAATTAGTAACAGTTCCTTTTTGTTTTACTACTGTTGCTCCAAATTTTTCAAATTGCGCAGCTATATAATCAGCACATTTTAAACTAGCTGAACTTGCCGTAATTCTTGGACCAAAATCAACTTGTTTTTGCATAAAATAATATGCTGAATCAGCATTAAAATTAGGGCTAATTTGTTTAGCCGCTTCTGTTATTGGTTCGGTATTGGGTGCTGAACTGGTAGTGGTTTTATTGTTATTATTATCATTGCCACAGGCAATAAATGTTAAAATAATTCCAACAAAAATTAGTGCTTGCTGTACTTTAAAGATTTTAGAATTAATCATTGGTAAATAAATATGGGCTGCAAAATAACTATAATTAGGAATGTTTTTAATGAAACAATATGTTAATTTAAAAGTTTGACTCAGTATATTAACTTTGAACTATTAATATTGACCCAAATTTAAAAACAAACAAAACATGTTACTAAACAAAATGAAATCGATAGCTGCAGCTTTTATGCTAACAGCAGCTTTATCAACCAATGTTATTGCACAGCAATTAAAAGTGCCAGCAGCTAGTCCTTCACAAACCATTAAACAAGCGTTTGGCTTATCAGAAATTACAATTGATTACTCACGCCCTGGTGCAAAAAATCGTGTGGTTTTTGGCGATGTAGTTCCTTTTGGAAAAGTATGGCGTACTGGAGCAAATAGCGCCACAAAAATTACTTTTGGCGATGATGTAAAAGTAGAAGGAACCGAAGTAAAAGCGGGCACTTATGCCATTTACTCTATTCCAAACAAAGAAAGCTGGGAAATAATGCTTTATAAAGACCTAACTTTAGGTGGCAATGTAGCTGATTATAAAATGGAAAACGAAGTGTTACGCTTTAAAGTTAAAACCATGGCTATGAGCAACAAAGTAGAAACTTTTACCATGGGTGTGGCTGATGTTACAGCTACTTCGGCCAATATTGAATTGATGTGGGAAAACACCAAAGTAATGTTTGCAGTAATGACCGAAATTGACAGTAAAATAATGAAAAACATTGAAAGCAGTGTGGTTAAAGACAACCGTCCTTACTTTCAGGCTGCAAGCTATTACTACGAAACCAACCGCGATTTAAAAACTGCTCTTGAGTGGACAGAAAAAGCAATGGCTTCGTACCCTAAAGCATATTGGATAGTTTTATTAAAAGCAAAAATTCAGTTAAAACTTAACGATAAAAAAGGTGCTATTGAAACTGCCAATTTAGTAATTAAAATGGCTACTGAAGACAAAGATGATAGTTATATTAAACAAGCTGAAAAATTGATTGCTTCAGCTAAATAATTGAAAAAGTAATTTATAAAAAAATCGAACCGCTTTCCAATAAAAAACCCGAACCATCAAAATGATGATTCGGGTTTTATAATTTAAAGACGTTGCGTGCAACGTCTCTACTTCGCACCTCGCATTCCGCACTTTATTAGTATCCCATTCCGTCCATGCCACCTGGCATTCCACCTGGCATAGCTGGAGCGTTAGCTTCTTTTTCTTCTACTAAAGCGCACTCAGTAGTTAAAATCATAGCAGCAGCACTTGCAGCATTTTGTAAAGCTACACGGCTTACTTTAGTTGGGTCAATTACACCAGCACCAATTAAGTTTTCGTAAACTTCAGTTCTAGCATTGTAACCGTAATCGTCTTTACCTTCGCGTACTTTATTTACTACTACTGAACCTTCGCCACCAGCGTTAGCTACAATAGTTCTTAAAGGCTCTTCTAAAGCTCTGCGGATAATTTGAATACCAGTATTCTCATCTTCGTTAGCGCCTTTTAAGTTATCTAATGCTGCAATTGCTCTAATATAAGCAACTCCACCACCAGCAACTATACCTTCTTCAACCGCTGCGCGAGTTGCATGTAATGCATCATCTACACGGTCTTTTTTCTCTTTCATTTCTACTTCGGTAGCAGCACCAATATAAAGAACAGCCACACCGCCAGCTAATTTAGCTAAACGCTCTTGTAATTTTTCTTTATCGTAATCGCTAGTAGTATTTTCTATTTGTGCTTTAATTTGGTTAACGCGAGCAGAAATATCTTCTTTTGCGCCAGCACCATTAATAATGGTAGTGTTGTCTTTGTCGATATTAATTTTTTCAGCTCTTCCTAACATGCTGATATCAGCATTTTCTAATTTAAAGCCACGCTCTTCGCTAATTACAGTACCGCCAGTTAAAATAGCAATATCTTCTAACATTGCTTTTCTTCTATCGCCAAATCCTGGAGCTTTAACAGCAGCAATTTTTAACGAACCACGAATTTTATTTACTACCAATGTAGCTAAAGCTTCGCCTTCTACATCTTCCGAAATAATTACCAATGGTTTACCAGTTTGAACTACTTGCTCTAAAATAGGTAACAATTCTTTCATGTTACTTACTTTTTTGTCGTAAATTAAAATGTAAGGATTGTCTAAATCAGCTTCCATTTTTTCCGCATTAGTAACAAAGTAAGGACTTAAGTAACCGCGATCAAACTGCATACCCTCTACTGTTTTAACATCAGTTTCAGTACCTTTTGCTTCTTCTACAGTAATTACACCTTCTTTTCCAACTTTTGCCATTGCGTTAGCAATTAAAGTACCAATAACTTCATCGTTATTAGCCGAAATTGAAGCAACTTGTTGAATTTTTTTGTAATCGTCACCTACTTGTTGGCTTTGCGATTTTAAACTAGCTACAACAGCTTCTACAGCTTTGTCGATACCACGTTTTAAATCCATAGGATTAGCGCCAGCAGCTACGTTTTTAGTTCCACCAGCTACAATAGCTTGCGCTAAAACAGTAGCAGTTGTGGTTCCATCTCCAGCTATATCAGCAGTTTTTGAAGCTACTTCTTTAACCATTTGTGCGCCCATGTTTTCAATTGGGTCTTTTAATTCAATTTCTTTAGCTACCGAAACACCGTCTTTAGTAACAGCTGGTGAACCAAATTTTTTGTCTATTACTACATTTCTTCCTTTTGGACCTAAAGTAGCTTTTACAGCATTTGCCAATGCGTCAACTCCACGTTTTAAACCATCACGTGCATCTACACCGTATAATATTTTTTTACTCATAACTTTAATTTTTTGATTTTTGATTGAAGATTTTTTGATTGATTGCGTAGGTAATAATTACTCTATCAACTGACTCCCGATAGCTATCGGGACAACAATTAATTGCTATACTATAGCAAAAATATCGCTTTCGCGCATAATTAAATACTCTTTACCATCAACGGTAACTTCGGTTCCAGCATATTTACCGTACAATACGCTATCGCCAGGCTTAACAGTCATAGGCTCATCTTTTTTTCCTGCTCCTGCTGCCACAACAATACCTCTTTGCGGTTTTTCTTTAGCTGTGTCTGGAATGATAATTCCACCAATTGTTTTTTCTTCTGCCGGTGCTGGCTCCACCAACACTCTGTCGGCTAATGGTTTTAATGATACTGACATATTATTTGTTTTGTTTTAAATTTTTGAATAATTATACATAAACCTAAATAATTAAGTTTACAATTGGTGTTTAGCACTTATTGTGCCATTGCGGTTTTGTATGACAAATTTTCAACCTTACACAGCCCCAATTTTTAATACCCTTGATTTTTGGCAGATTACGTTTGACAAAATTTTTGACAAAAGGCTGAAAAATTGTCAAAAGAGCGTAATTGCTTACATGAGCATTTATTTTTTTAAAACTATTTTTTTTATTTTTACGATTGTAAAATATAATCAATTACTGCTATGAAAACTTTATCATCAAACTGGTTTTTTGAAGATTTACTTGACCTAGAGTACAAAAAATACGTATTGCTAGCTTATTTGCAAGATGTAGATAAGCATTTTACCCAAATTAAACTGTATCCGCAATTAAACGAATTGGTTAATCATTACCGGTTGTTAAAGCGTTTTATGGATCAAAAAAACAACTTATACCACGATTTTCCTGAGCGCATAGATGCACTAGATTTAGCCAATTTTAAAGTATTGTATAAAAAAGTAGTAACCGATGATGCTGTAATGGAGGTTATTTCTGAAATTATTGGGTTTGCCTTGCCTAAAATTAAACAACAATTGGATGTGGGGAAAGAAATTTATGAATTTATAGAACACGAAATTGAATTTTACCCAATTGGCATTTTACCATTGTATCAACAAGAGGGATATTTGCTTTTAAAAGATGGTATGAAACCCCAAGTAGATGTGTATGAATACTCAGTTAAGCTTTTTGAAAACAAGTTTGACACTTACAAAGCTGTTAATACAACCTTTGTTGAAACTTTTCAATATGGAATTTCAAACACACTAGAAAATATAAAAATCAGTTTAATAAAACACCGAACCAAACTTCCAAATCCCGCCACATTTGCAGCCGAGACCAAACATACTTACCCTGTAAAAGAAACTTTATTGCATGTAATAAAACACCTTTTAGCAAAAAATATTAAATAATTTAATAGTATTGTGCAACCGCTACCATTGGTTTATTTGACTAATGTGTAACTTAACCAAAGTTATTTTTAAAAATTACCAAACTAAAGCATGAATCTTTCTATTGAAGATATGATTATAGGTTGCAAAGAAGGCGACAGAAAAGCTCAAAAGGCTTTTTACGACCATTTTGCATCAAAAATGCTGGGAGTTTGCATGCGCTATGCCAAAGACAGGGCCGAAGCCGAAGATATGTTGCAAGAAAGTTTTATTAAATTATTTCAAAGCATACATACTTACCGAGGCGAAGGCAATTTTGAAGGTTGGGTTAGGCGCGTGGTGGTTTTCAACGCTATTAATTTGTATAAACATAGGCTTCGTCATTTTAAAGAAGATTTAGATGTGCAAGATTATGATGCCAAATACGATGACGATGTAGTTTCAAAAATTTCGGTTAAGGAAATTTTAGCTTTTGTGCAGCAAATGCCCGATGGCTATAGGTTAATTTTTAACTTATATGCCATTGAAGGATTTACACATAAAGAAATAGGCGAACAGCTTGGAATTGCAATTGGAACCAGTAAATCGCAGTATGCTCGTGCCCGCGATTGGATGAAAAAAGCACTTACCAAACATTACAATATTTTAAATGAACCATTTGAACAACCAAGATAAATTTGAAAAACAGCTAAAAGAGCAGTTCGACAGTTTTGAGGCCAAACCAAATGAGGCCTTATGGGACAATATTGCCCAAAATTTACCGGCCGATAATTTTGAAAAATCGATTGCTGCCAAATTAAATACCTTGCAAGTTGAACCTAGCGAAGGCATTTGGTTAGCTATTGAAAAACATTTACCTCAAATATCCAAATACAGCAAAAAACTGGTTTATATCTGGACTTTTGCAGTGCTTACTGTGGGTGTTATTGCAGGAATTTTTATCAATAAATTTACTACTGAAATTAGTCAAAACAATACTTTAACTCATCCAAAAGCATTTGTTTGGTTAGATTCAGCTGCCATTGGAAATGAAAACTTAAATGGCTCAACTAGTTTATTAGCAAATACCAATAATAGTAAACAACGGTTAACTTTAAATACTAAAAAAGTTGATAATAAGGCCGTTGCACGTGATTTGCAAAATACTAATAATCAAGTAAATACAAAAGGCTCAACCTCAAGTAAACCTACCACTCAAAATTCTGGCAATCAAACAAATGCAATCAATAACACAAAACCTATTATTGCTAATACAGTTGTTTCGGCTACCGCAATTAATGCTTCAGGTGCAAACAATATGGTAAATAATCCAATTGCTAAAAATGATGGTATAAATAACAATGCTTCGAATTCAAATAATGGTGGAAATAATAACAACAATACTGCCATTGCTAAAAACGATGAACCAATAAATCCTGTTATTGCTGAACAAAATAAGCCAAAAACAGTAAAAGCAATTGACAATACAGAACTAGAAACCAAAGCCGAAACCCCAGCCAAGGTGGATAGTAGCAACAATACACCCAATGTAAAAACTACCAATGCACAACAAGCATCGGAAAACGATTATATGGGACCATCGTTAAAACACGAAAAATTAACCATAATAGCCTATGCAGGAATGGGTTATAGTTTTATGCGTTATGCCGAAGGAACTGATAAAGCAAACAGTGCTGCCAATATTAATTTGCGTGAAAAAACCGAAAGCACCGAATCTGAAATTTCAGGAGGATTTTTAGTGGGTTACGATATTACCAAACGCATTACTTTAAGTTCAGGTATTATAATGGCAAACTTTAAGCAAACCATGAGTTTTAACTTAGATACTGCCAAAAATATAATGGGCAATTATGAAGAAAATTTGATTTACAAAAACGATAGTATAACTGCAGGAAACAACTTTGTTAAATCGTTAAAATACTCGTACACAGAAATTCCAATTTTTGTAACTTATAAAATTTTAGAAACTCCTAAATTTGAGTTAGCTGCACAAACTGGTTTGGGAATTGGCTTTTTAACAGGAATAAACACTTACGTAATTGCTCAAAACAATGTGGGCGTTTATGAAATAAGCAATAAAAACGATTATCCTGCTTTTAAAAACACTTTGTTTTTTACATTCCAGCCTCAGTTTACTTATAACTTAAGTGCACTTGGGGTTTCCATTGGCTTTATGCCAGTAATAAAAACCAGTTTAACCAATATTGTATCTGACGAAAAATGGTTAAAACAATATCCTTATAACATGAGCTTCAACTTATTTTTAAGAAAAAGATTTTAGTTTTTAGCCACAGATTACGCTGATTAAACAGATTACGCATTAAAAGTAACCGCAAAGGGCTCAAAGTTTTTCGCAAAGAACACAAAATTTTAGCTACAGATTTTATAGATAGCACGTATTATTTAATCAATTATTATATAACAAATTGTAATAAAACCTAAGTGAAAATCTACTTTAAAATCTTAAATTCGACTATATTTACTCTCTTTTATGTTTTTTTAACTTGTTGTAACAATCAGCAACTAGTTAAAAATAAACCCTACTCGATTGAATTACTAAATATTGGATTACCTGATAATATTGACACAAATAACTTAAAGAAAATAGGTGCCAATTTGTATATTAGGTTTGACCAAAACTCAGACAGTTTGCTAATTAAAGTTGGTTCATATTTTACGCCTTCTAAAGATGGATTGTTTCATTTTGGAACAAAAAGTAAATATTACAAATTGAAAATTACCAATGAACAAAAATCTAAGCTAGCTTACATTTAAAATTATTTTCTTTCAAAAAAGGATGGCACAATTTCTAAAAAAAGGGGAGTAAATGAAGTAAGTTGTAACTTATTAGGAACTTGGGCAGCAATTTATACGGACTCAATTGGGAAAAAACATTTTTATAACTTTGAAATGAATGGTTTACCCCAGCAACTGGAAAGTATTTGTGAGGATTTTTATTTTAAGGCTTCATCAAATGAATTCCCTGCAAATATTAATTACATAGAGACATTGAATACTGATTCTATTATGAATTATCTTTTACTTCAAAAATCAATGAAGGATATCCCAATTTTGAGATAATTTAATTTTATTAGTGGTTTATAACTACTTCGGATTTTTATTAAATAACATTTTTAACAAAGATTTCTTAGAAGACAAAGATTTTTTCTGCGTAATCTGTAAAATCTGTGGCTATTTTTTTTCAATGTTAGTTTTTTCTTCAAAACCAATAATCTTTTATATTTTTGCAGACTATGCAAAAAACAGTTGCGTTTTATACGTTAGGTTGTAAATTAAATTTTTCTGAAACCAGTTCCATTGGTCGCCAATTAACGGAAGCTGGAATGCAAAAGGTTGCTTTTGAGGCTGGTGCCGATGTGTATGTGGTAAACACTTGCTCGGTAACCGATAATGCCGATAAAAAATGCAAAAAAATTGTAAAAGAAGCTTTACGCCATAACCCAAATGCTTTTGTGGCTATAGTTGGCTGCTATGCGCAATTAAAACCAAACGAAATTGCTAAAATTCCGGGTGTGGATGTGGTGCTAGGTGCTGCCGAAAAATTTAATATTGAAAACTACCTGAACGATATTAGCAAACGCGAAGTAGCCATAGTTAAAGAAGGAAAAATTAAAGAAGTTTTAGATTACCATGCCAGTTATTCTATTGGCGACAGAACTCGTTCGTTTTTAAAAGTACAAGATGGCTGTGATTATTTTTGTTCGTTTTGCACCATTCCGTTAGCGCGTGGTAAAAGCCGCAGCGATACCATAGCTAATATTATAAAACAAGCAGAAGAAATAGTAAGTCAAGGAATTAAAGAAATTGTGCTAACAGGCGTAAATACTGGCGATTTTGGACAAGGAACTGACGAAAATTTTTACCAATTACTACAAGCTTTAGAGCAAGTAAATGGTTTGGAACGTATCAGAATTTCGAGCATTGAACCAAACTTACTTACCGATGAAATTATAGAATTAGTGGCTAAATCAAATGTGATTGTGCCACATTTTCATATTCCGTTACAAAGCGGTAGCGATAAAATTTTACAATCGATGCGCAGAAGGTATTTAACCGAATTATATACTTCACGCGTTAATAAAATCAAAGCTTTAATGCCTCATTGCTGCATTGGTGTAGATGTTATTGTGGGTTATCCGGGCGAAGAGCACGAAGATTTTATTGATACTTACAATTATTTGAATGAACTCAATATTTCGTATTTGCATGTATTTACTTACAGCGAAAGAGTTAATACTACAGCGTACAAATTGCCAGGTAAAGTAAATTTAAGCGAACGTGCCGATAGAAGTAAAATGCTACATATTTTAAGCGATAAAAAACGTTTGGCATTTTATAACGAACATATTGGCAAAACCTATCCAGTACTTTGGGAGGCCGAAAACGACAACAATGTAATATATGGATTTACAAGCAATTACATTAAAGTAAAAACCAATTACGACCCCATGTTGGTTAACGAAATAGTAGAAGTAGAAATTACCGCTATAGATAATGAAGACATGGTAGCTAAATGTAAGTTATTACAAATGGTTTATTAGAAATTGCCACTGATTTCACTTATTATTTTTTTTTGCAATGTCAAAAAATCAATATAAAATAACGTGGAGTCATTTCATATCTACGCCTTTTGCGATTCCTAGAATATATGATAACTCGCTAAAGGAAAGTAATCAAATTAGCTAAGGAGATGCTTACAGCATGACTAAAGGTATTTAACAACAAAAAACGCAAGCACTTTTGGTACTTGCGTTTTTTTATTGTTAACTAACTAAATAAATTAGTTCAATTCAGCTAATGTAGCGTTAATAGCTTCAAAATTAGGCAAATCGCCAGGACTAGCTAATACTTCAGCATATTGAATAACACCTTCTTTATCAATTACAAAAGCTGAGCGTTTTGAAACACCTTGCATACCAAAAGCAGGGAAAGTTTCGTACAATGCGCCATAAGCAGCCGAAGTTGTTTTGTTAAAATCCGACAACAAATCGAATGATAAATTTTGTTCAGTTTTAAATTTATCTAATACAAATAATGAATCAACCGAAATAGCTACTACATCAGCTTTATCGTTTTTATACATAGTAATGGCATCACGCACTGTGCATAATTGTGCTGTGCAAACGCCTGTAAAAGCTAATGGAAAAAAGTGTACCACTAAGTTTTTACCTTTAAAATCTTCTAATTTAACTTCTTTTTTTTCAGTATTTAATAATGAAAACGAAGGTGCTTTATCTCCTTTTTGTAGTGTCATGTTATATTTTGTTTGTTATAATTTTTAAACTGCAATACTAAAAAAATGTTTTGAAAGGACTGACATTAAATTTTTATTCTTTTGATAAACCTCAATTTATGGCTGTATTTTTTGGTATCGCTATTTAAAATGCCATAATTATCCATTTTATCAATCCTAACTTTACCACTTGCATGAATAATGGTTTCGTTGTTCAGCATAATTCCAACATGGGTAATTTTACCTTCCTCATTGTCAAAAAAAGCCAAATCGCCAAGTTGCGCTTCAGCTAAAAAACCCAAAAGTGTGCCTTGTTCAGCTTGTTGATAAGCATCGCGTTTGATGGCAATACCTATTTGGTTAAAAACTGTTTGCGTAAAGCCGCTACAATCAATTCCCCAAGGCGACTTGCCACCCCACAAATAAGGAGTATTTAAATATTGCAAAGCCGTTTGCTCCAAATTTTTATTATCTTCAAATTCTTCAAAATCAAACGAATAGCTATCAATAATAAAATTTTCTTTAGGATAAATTTTACTGCCTGTGCTAATAAACATTGGTACATTATTTACCTTAATTTGAACAAAAGGAAAGCGAGTTACCACTTTGGCATTATGTAAATTATTCCATTCGGATTCGGTAATTAAATGATCTTGGGTATCGTTAATCCAACCAATATAATTATCGTCAATGGTTTCAATTTTTAGCCAATTGGGCTGCACATGCAATACTTTATATTTTTCGCCAAATAGCAATTGACTAACCATTTCGCTTTTGCTACTAGGTTCGCCTCTTAATGGAATGATGGGGAGTAAACTTATGCCAAACATTATTTTTGAAAACTTAAATTTTATTGTTTATTTGCGTCAAAGCTAAATAAAAAGATGAACAATATTGACTTAACATATTTAAATGAAATTTCGGGTGGCGATAATTCGTTTATAAAGGAAATGCTAGACCTATTTGTAAATACTACTGCCATTGAAGTTAATGAGTTTGACCAACTTTTAGCTGCAGGCAATTACGAAGGAATAGGCCAATTAGCACATAAAATGAAAGCACCCATTCAAATGATTGGCGCTAGCGAATTATTTGACAAAGTAAAAGCCATAGAAAATAGCGGTAAAACACGCAGCAATATTGAAAATATTCCTAATATGATTAATGAGGTAAAAGTAAAAATTGGTGATTTAACCAACGATATACACGCTTTATTAGCAACCATGTAATTACATAAAAAGTTTAAAGCACAAAAAAGCCCGATATCAATATTGAAATCGGGCTTTTTTATTGAAATAATTTTTTAAATTATGCTTCAGCAGTTTCAGCTTTAGGAGCTAAAGGTAATACTGATACATAACTACGATCGTTCGCTTTTTTGCGGAAAACAACTGTTCCATCAATTAAAGCAAATAATGTATGGTCTTTTCCAATTCCAACATTATCGCCTGGGTGATGTTTAGTTCCACGTTGACGGATAATGATATTACCAGCATCAGCGCGTTGTCCACCAAAAATTTTAACGCCTAAACGTTTACTATGCGATTCTCTACCGTTTTTCGAACTTCCGACACCTTTCTTGTGAGCCATGGTATTTTAATTTTTTTTTAGTTAAACAATAAATTAAGCGTTTATAGCTTCAATTTGAATTTGAGTGAAACATTGGCGATGGCCATTGAATTTTCTGTATCCTTTTCTGCGTTTTTTCTTAAAAACAATAACTTTATCACCTTTTAAGTGCGATAAAACTTTAGCTTTTACAGTTGCGCCAGCTACGGTTGGCAAACCTACGGTTACATTGCTACCATTATCTAATAGCATTACCTTGTCGAATTGAACACTGGCGCCTTCTTCGTGTTGTAAGCGGTGTACATACACTTTCTGGTCTTTTTCAACTTTAAATTGTTGGCCAGCAATTTCTACGATTGCATACATGATTTTTATATTTATTTAATTTTAAGGGCTGCGAATATAAAGTAAACTTATTTAATTACAAATACTTGCCTTGTTTTTTTTAGTTTTTAGTACCTAGTTCTTAGTACTTAGTTATGGGTAGATGGTTGTTCTTTTCGAATTTTGGGCATTTTGGGATTTAGAAAACTGATTTTATTTGTCAAAATTGTGTTCTTTCCAATTATAAGGCTCATAATAATATCTGTAATTTATTGAGTATTTGCGTTCAGCCCTTTTAAATATAACTGTTTTAACATTGGGTAACTGTTTTAAAGTTTCAACCCAAAAGCTTGGTATTTTTTTATCCTTACCATTCTCAGCTTTTTTACTTAGCTCGTCCCAAACCAAAGGTCTTTTCCATTCAAAAGGATGAGGAATGATATTTCCATTCCGATTTTCATTATATGTTTCACTTTCGTAATAAGTTATCTCTAAAGTATCACATTTTATTCTAATAAGATTTTCTATTTTACAATCAATCAAATCATCGTATAAAAAGCTAATTTTATTGAATTTTGGAATATACCACAAAGAGCCTCTTTCAACAGATTCATATAATTTATTGATATCGGTGCTTATTATTTTTAAATTGATGTCCTTATACATTTTGCTCCACTCCAAAAATTGAAGGAAATTTCCTTCAAACTCAACTAATTCAATATCCTTTATTTTGGAATTTGATAAAAACATCCTTCTTAAAAAATGAGGTTTTTGGGGGAATTTTCCTATGAAAGTCAGTTTGTTTAAATTCAAAAACCAAAAATTTGAAAAAAAACCTCTGCTTATTTTCCCTTTATAAATTGGATACGGAAAGTCTTCGGGAGAATAAAAGGTAAGTTCTTTCAAGTTATCAAAATGATAATAACCATCAAAATAACGAGGAGTTTTTAAATCTAAAATGTTGGTCTGTAAAAATTCTAAATGTGTTAATTTACACAAATCTGAAAGATTATCGGTAATTTTCAAGAAATTACAATTAAATGATTTTAAGCTATGGTTAGCACTCAGTAGGCATGTGGGTATACTATTATAGTAAATTATTTTTTTACTTTTATACTCTTGTTGTTCTATGTATCCTGGTTTATTCCATAATAAATTGATGTGTTGAATGTTGTTTTTGGAAAACAAATCATTCTTTAAATAATAGATAGAATCTGCTGCAAGTGAAATTATTTCTAGTTTTTTGAGTTTTGCTAAATTGTATTGATTAATGTCTAAACTGCCCCATGTTGAAATGGTAAGATATTTCAAATTCTCTAATTCATATAATTCATCTAATGGTTTAAAAATAAAGTAGCTTTTTAGATAGTCTTTCTTTTTATAAAAATCATACTCTCTAGTTATTTTTTTTTCATTAAAATAGATTGTATCAAAATTCCGCAAATCCATACCTGTTTTATTTCTATAATCAGTATTTATATTGATTGCCTCTAATTGTTTTAGCTTTTTAATGTTGGTAGGAAGACTAAATCGTCTAGTAATTAGAATTTCTAACGTTTTTAAATTTTCTAATTGAGCTAGTTCATTAAACAAATTAAATAAAAAAATGGTATCACGATAATCATCCTCAACATAAATATTTACAATATTTTTATTGTTACTTAAATATAAAAAAGGGGTATCATTTTCTCCTAATTCTATAGTTAAATCGGTTGTTTTAATTGGAATTGGGCATTGTGGATGATTGCAATAATAAAAATTAATTGTATCCTTTTTATTCTTCCATTTTAATTCATCTACTTGTTCAATATTGAACCACGTATAATGATAAGTATTATTATAACTAGGATAAAATAAATCTTTGTTAAAGTAATTAGGATAAGCCCAATGTTTTTCTTTATAATGATTTTCAATTATCAAACTATCGCAACGATACCTGCCTAATTGAGCATAAACTTTGTTGAATGCAACCAAAAACAGTAAAATAGATAAAAGTAACTTCATAATGGTAAAATGAACTCAAATATAAATACTTAACTCCACATTTATCCCAAAAAATCTTCAATGGTTGCGTTTACTTCTGTACTTTTTTCTATTTGTACAAAATGACCTGCGTTTTTTATAATCTTAACTAAACTATTGGTTATTAAAGCATTTGCTTTTTTAGCTATGCTTTGAATACTCTCGGTTGGATGCAATAATTTATTAGGAATCATGGCATCGTTATCGCCAAAAATAATAAGTGTTGGCATGGTTAAACTTGGCAAAAACTGCTGCACTTGCTCATTTAACATAGCCGAAATAGATTCTTTTACCATGCGTTGCCACTTTACGCTTGAGTGAATTGGAATAAATTCTTTGGCATCTTTTACCAAGTTTTTGATAATCAATTTATCAAAATTATAAAAACTGCTATGAATAGCACTTTCTAAGTTTTGTTCGTTGGTTGAAAACAATTGCCCAAACTGCATGCTATTGTTAATCATCATTTTGTCAAATTCGGTAAAATATTCTAATCCGCTTGCGGCTACTAAAACCAATTTATTTACCAAATGAGGATAACGCAACGAAAGCACCAATGCCACTTGGCCTCCCATGCTATGCCCTACCAAAACCACATCGGTTAAGTGCAATTTATCAATAAATTGTTTCACACATTCAGCATAAAAAAACATACTGTATTTATAATCACCGTTGCTGGAGTGTCCGTTTCCTGGCAAATCAATGGCAATACAACGGTAGGTTTTGCTCAGCTCAGCTATATTACTTTGCCAAACACCTTTAAAATTGGCCAATCCGTGAATAAAAACCAATGTTTTTGAGCCACTTCCTGTTTCGGTATACGCAATTTGAATTTGCTTTTCTATTTCTACTTTTTTCAAAAACTTAATTATTACTAACGCCCGCAAGGTATTGTTTTTTTAATAACATCTTTTGATTTGTGATTTTTGAGGTAGGATTTGGGAAAAGTGAGAGATAGGAATTGGGAGTTGAGAAATGAGAGTTGGGAGTTGGAAAATCTAAATTCGAAACTCGAAAACCCGCAATAAAAAATTCTTAACCTGCAACTTGTAAACTCACAACCCAATAACCTGTAACTCTCAACAAAAAGAAACCTGCAACAATATTTGGCATTTATATTGTCAATATTACTATTTTTACGATTACAAAAAACATTTATAAATGATAGATATGGCTGATGATGTGATGTTTGAAGAGTGGACAGAAAACGATGATGCGAATTTTGAAACCATTCCAATTAACTTAAACGATAAAGATTTGGATTTAAAGGTGGAAGATTTGCCCGAAGTGCTGCCAATTTTGCCACTACGCAATACAGTATTGTTTCCAATGATGGCTTTGCCTGTTAGCATTGGTAGGGTAAAATCTAACAAATTAATTAAAGAAGCTAAAAAGAACAAATCGTTTATTTTAGTTGTGGCGCAAAAAAATGTAAACGCTGAAGAGCCAACTATGGACGATTTATATACTACCGGAACTTTAGCTAAAGTTTTGCGTATTATTAAATTGCCTAATAATCAGGAAACTGTGTTTTTGCAAGGCGTAAAGCAAATTACTTTAAAATCGGTTGAAACTACTGAGCCTTACTTAAAAGGAACTTTTACTATTAATGAACAAATTGATGATAGCAAAGATACTTTAACCAAGGATTTATTATCTACCATAAAAAGTGTTGCTTCTGATTTGATGCAATTACAAGGTTCGTTTTCGCCTGATTTAATCAATGGTGTAAAACGAATTGACAATCCGTTTTTATTAATGGCATTGGTAGCTACTAATTTAAATAGCGATATTGCTGCTAAGCAAAAAATTCTCGAAAACGATACGGCTGGAAAAATGGCTGCCATTTTAGTGGAGCAAATGATGGCCGAAAAGGAGTTGTTAAAACTTAAAAACAAAATTCAAGATAAAGTTCGTGGCGATATGGATAAACAGCAACGCGAATTTTTCTTACATCAGCAAATAAAAGCCATTAACGAAGAGCTTGGTTCTGAAAGTCCTGAGCAGGAAATAGAAACCATAAAGGCTAAGGGTAAGGATAAAAAATGGAAACCCGAAATAGAAGAAGCTTTTAACAAAGAAGTAGAGCGTTTACGCAGAATTAACCCCATGGCTCCTGATTACAGTATTCAAATAAATTACTTGAATACCTTATTAGACTTGCCTTGGAGCGAGGTAACAGTTGATAATTTTGATTTAAAACGCGCTGAAGAGATATTAAACGAAGACCATTTTGGACTAGAAAAAGTTAAAAAACGTATTTTAGAATATTTGGCCGTTTTAAAATTAAAAGGCGATATGAAAAGCCCAATTTTGTGTTTATATGGCCCTCCGGGCGTGGGTAAAACTAGTTTGGGTAAATCAATAGCTAAGGCGTTAGATAGAAAATATGCTCGTATAGCTTTAGGAGGTTTGCACGATGAAAGCGAAGTACGCGGACACCGCAGAACATACATTGGTGCTATGCCTGGACGTATTATTCAAAATCTAAAAAAGGTAAAAAGTAATAACCCGGTTTTTGTATTAGATGAAATTGATAAAATACAAACCAGTTTTAGAGGTGACCCATCAAGTGCATTATTAGAAGTGCTTGACCCTGAGCAAAATGGTACTTTTTACGATAACTTTATAGAAATAGATTACGACCTTTCGAACGTCATGTTTATAGCTACTGCTAATAATTTGGATGCCATTCAACCTGCCTTGTTAGATAGAATGGAAATTATTGAAATTAACGGTTATACGTTGGAAGAAAAAATTGAAATTGCTAAAAAGTATTTGATTCCAAAACAAGAAAAAAACCACGGTTTAAAAGAAAATAGTTTTACCATTAGCAATGAAGTTTTAGAAAAAATTATAGATGGATACACACGCGAAAGTGGTGTACGTGGATTAGAGAAACAAATTGCAGCAGTGGCACGACATGTGGCTATGCAAAAAGTAATGTTTAAAAAGAACAAAAAAACTTTTTCTGTAGCCGATTTACAAATCATTTTAGGAGTAGAACGTGGTGAAAAAGAAATGTACCAAGGCAATGATGTAGCCGGTGTGGTTACTGGATTGGCTTGGACAAGCGTGGGTGGCGAAATTTTATTTATAGAAAGTAGCCTTACGCAAGGCAATGGAAAACTGCAACTTACAGGTCAGCTTGGCGATGTAATGAAAGAGTCGGCATTAACAGCATTAACATTTTTAAAAGCACATTGCGATTATTTGGGCATTAACCCAAAAGTGTTTAATCAATTTGATGTACATATACATGTACCTGCAGGTGCGGTTCCAAAAGATGGACCATCTGCTGGTGTTACTATGCTTACCTCTTTGGCAAGTTTGTTTACGCAACGTAAAGTAAAACCTCAATTGGCCATGACAGGCGAAATTACTTTACGCGGAAAAGTATTGCCAATAGGCGGAGTTAAAGAAAAAATATTAGCAGCCAAACGCGCTGGCATTAACACCATTTTGCTTTGCGAAGCCAATAGAAAAGATGTGGAAGAAATTAACAAAAGCTATTTAACTGATATTACATTCCATTATGTAAAAAACATGTTAGAAGTAGTTGATTTTGCTTTACTTGACGAAAAAGTAAACAATCCAGTTAACATGGAAATTATTGAAGTGAAGCCAGCTACAGTTTAGTATTTGGTTTCAGTTATTATATTAAAGCCTCATAGCAATATGAGGCTTTTTTTATGGTATAAATAATTGATAAAAGCGTTTTATTTGTAACATTAAAATTATTAAAAAATTAGTAGTGCAAAACAATAAAAATCTATTACAAACAAGCTTTATAATTTTAGTTTTTGTTTTATTTAAAAACGCGTTAAACGCCCAGATTACTGATAATATTGTAAAAACAAACGCTGTTTGGGTAGAAAATATTCCTGATTGGGCTTTTGGTTATACATTTGGAAATGATACATTGGTAAATTCTACCAACTACAAAATACTTAATGAGGTGAATATTGGCATTAATGGTGGAACTGTTAACTCAAAAACTGATTATTTATTAAGAGAAGAAAATAGAATAACATATTTAAAAGCTCCTCTCCAAGATGAAAAAATTTTATATAATTTCAATTTAACCAAAGGTGATAGTTTTAACTTTTCATTTGAAAACAACAACCCCAATTATAAAACTTTATATAAAATTGATTCAATCAAGTTAAATGATAACAGTTACAGCAAAATTTTCTTTTTTGAAGATGTTGAGTTTTATGAAATGGCAGAACCTGAATTTATTTGGATAGAAGGAATTGGTAGTTTAGCTTCATTGATATATCCAATTGATAAAAAAGCTAGCTTAAGATGCTTTTTAGAGGATAATATTAAATACTATGGAAATAAAGCTATTTCAGATTGTTTCTCCGTTTCTGTTAACGAACTTCATTCAGATTTAGCAATCAAATTTCAAAATCCTGTTGCAAACCAATTAAATATTCAATTTGAAAATAAAATATCTGGAGCGTTTAAAGTTTATAATAGTTTTGGTTCATGTGTTTTAAAAGAAAACTTTGAAGAACAAATTTTGATTACTGAAATAAATTGGCCTGCGGGCTTGTATTATGTAATAATCGAAACAACAAATCAAAATAAATCAACCACTCTAAAATTGGTTAAACCATAAAAAATACCAATAGTATTTATATTTGCCCAAGCATGCCATTCATCAAAAAACACAAATATAAACTGCTATTAGCCTTAGCGCTTGTTGGTTTTTATTTGATGTTGCCAAAACCTTTGTTTAAAACCAAATACAGTTTGGTGCTTTTTGATGAAAAAAACAATTTACTCCAAGCTCAAATTGCCCCTGATGGGCAATGGCGCTTTCCGCAAGCTGATTCGGTTCCCGAAAAATTTAAAACTTGCCTTATAACCTACGAAGACAAAAGATTTCATTACCATTTTGGAATAGATTTTTTAGCATTGGCGCGAGCCATTAAACTAAATTTTAGCAAACAAAAAACCATAAGTGGTGCTAGTACCATAACCATGCAAGTGGCGCGAATGGCCAATAAAAGCAAACGCAATATTTGGAATAAAGTATATGAAATGTTATTGGCTGTCAGAATTGAATGTGGATTTTCGAAAAACGAAATCATCAATTTGTATGCGGCTCATGCGCCTTTTGGTGGAAATGTAGTTGGATTGGAAGCTGCCAGTTGGCGTTATTTTAACAGGCCTGCTCATTTATTAACTTGGGCCGAAGCGGCTAGTTTAGCCATTTTACCCAATGCACCTTCTATTATCCATCCATCAAAAAACAGGAATTGGCTGTTGCGTAAACGCAATCAATTATTGGATCAATTATTAGCTGAAAAAATCATTGATGTAGAAACCAATAAATTAGCCAAATTGGAACCAATACCCGATAAACCATTACAGTTGGCGCAAGATGCACCACATTTAATTCAATTTATTGCCAAGCAAAATAAAAAACAAAAATTGCCTAATAAAGCCATAACTACTAGCATAAACGGTTATTGGCAAAAACAGGTAAACCAAATATTGTTTTTACATAACAAACATTTGGCAGCCAATGGCATTAATAATGCTTGTGCTTTGATTATTCATGTGCCAAGCGGAACCATTAAATCGTACATAGGCAATATTTATAAACCCAATGAAAATACTTACGATAATTTTGTAGATATTATACAAGCTCCACGCAGTCCGGGCAGTACTTTAAAGCCATTTTTGTACGAAGCCATGTTAGAAGATGGCATGATATTGCCCAATACATTAATTAACGATATTCCAACTCAGGTAGCTGGTTATTCACCTCAAAATTTTGATTTGGGTTACAGTGGTGCAGTGCCTGCAAACAAAGCACTTTCAAGGTCGTTAAATGTGCCTGCAATTAGAATGTTGAATGCTTATAAATACCAACGTTTTTACGAACGTTTAAAAATGTTAGGCATTACTACTTTAACCAAACCATCATCGCATTATGGCTTAGCATTGATACTTGGTGGTAGCGAAAATAACATGTACGAATTGGCCTCCACTTATGCAAACATGGCAAGGCTATTGAATAATTATGCAAGCAATAACGGACATTACAATAACGATAACTGGTTCAATGCCCGATACGAATACAAGGCGCTGAGCAATAAATCATTTATGGAACTGCCTACATTTGGCAAAATGAATGCGGCAAGTGTATATCAAACTTTTGAAGCCATGGACGAAGCCATGCGCCCGGGCGATGAGGCTCTTTGGCAACAATTTGAAAGTAGCCGAAAAATAGCTTGGAAAACAGGAACCAGTTTTGGTTTTAGAGATGCTTGGAGCATTGGTGTAACGCCTGAATACGTGGTGGCTGTTTGGGTTGGTAATGCCGATGGACAAGGAAAACCAGGATTAATTGGAGTTCAAGCCGCTGCGCCAATTATGTTCGATATTTTTAAAATTTTACCGCGCACTACTTGGTTCAATCCCCCTTTTGACGAAATGAAAAAAGCTGTAGTTTGCCAACAAAGTGGTTATAAAGCCAATCCAAATTGCTGGCCAGTTGATACCATTTACATCAATAAAAAAAACGACAAAACTGCTGTTTGTCCTTACCACGAATTGGTGCATTTAGACAAAAGCAATACTTTTAGGGTAAATAGCAATTGCGAAAGTGTAAGTAATATGAACCATGTTAGTTGGTTTGTATTACCGCCTGCTGTAGAGTATTATTACAAAGCATCGCACCCTAATTATAAAACTTTGCCACCTTTTAGAAACGATTGTAACGATGGCAATGCCAAGCAAGTAATGGATTTAATTTATCCTAAAAAATCAAACCGATTGTTCATTCCTGTAGAGCTTGATGGAAACACAGGTAAAGCCATTTTTGAAGTAGCGCATAAATACCCGCAAGCCAAAGTATTTTGGTATTTAGATGAAACTTATATTGGCACTACCCAACGTTTCCATCAAATGCAAATAGCACCTAAAGCAGGCAAACATGCACTAACTGTTACCGATGAAAATGGAAATAGCCTACAAGTAAATTTTGAGATTTTGGGAAGGCAATAGTTTTGTGTAATTTATTATTATTTAAGTTCTATATTCGTTACATGATTAAAATAGGAGCTCCATTAGCTATACTGATAATACTATCTTTATTGGTGTTTGGCTGCAAAAAGGAAACATCAACGAATACCAATTATGAAGCCTGCACTCCTACTTGGAGTTCAATTAGTGATTCTGGTTGTTTAGAAAAAGAAAATAATATAAAAATCTTTAGGTATAATAATGGTGTTTTAGATTCAACCACATTTTTCACTTATAGTAATAATTATCAATATGAAGGAAGAAAATTAACAGCATTTATTCCTGATGGAGCAGCAAAATACTTTCCAATAACTTACTACGTTTATAATGAATGTAACCAAATTATTAAAACTAGAAGTACTGATTTAAGAAGTGTAAGTTACTATAACATTGCAGACTATACCTATTACGATGCCAATAAAATAAATAGAATTACTTATTCTGAATATACAGTGCAAGACAAACAAACAACACCTAAAGGCTATACACAATATTTTTATCAACCCAACTCAGTAGTTGCGCATACTTTTGACGGTACTAATATAAAAACTAAATCCGATTCAACTGAATATAACAATACAGGACAAGTAAAGGAAGTTTGGAATACCACTTACAGCAATACAGAAATAAAAGTGGTTAAAAAGATTTATAATATAGCTAAATTTGGTGTTTACACTACTGGTGATATAGTTACTACATCTTACTGTGATAATAACCGAATTGATATTTTAAAAACTGATAGCGTTTTCTATAATGAATTTGGCAAAGACACCCTTTGTTACAATAGTTATTATCAAAATAATATATTGGTACAACGAAATATTATTAATCGTGTATATATTAACTGTAAATAAAACTAAGCCAAAACCAGTTTTTTTATCAAAGCTATTTGGCCCAAATGGTAATGCGTATGTTCTATAATACCATGAATATTAAGGTAATAAATGCCATATTTTTCGTCAGCTATATTTTGCCAAAGTTTTTCTTCGGGCAATTGTTCAATTAACAAAACAAACTCCTCAGCTTGGCTAAAAGCCTTATTTACTAGCGCTTGCCAATCTTCTTCAGAATTAATAGTTGGTGTATCGAAACTAAATTTATCGTGGGCATTTAAAGCTTCGCCATGCAATACTTTTATTACCGCATCTACATAATAATTGATATGAAAAACCAATGTGGCAATGCTATTAAAACCATGCACTTGCTTAGTAGCTTGTTGCCAAGTTATGCCAGCTAATGTATCCTTTAAGTTGGCTCCTGTCCAATTGCCTCCAAAGTGTAATTCTTTAAAATGTTTGGCTATTTGTTTTGATAAATTCATATTAAATAATCAATTTTAAATGTTAAAAGAGGCAATAATAAGTTAATTTACTTTTACCTTGCAAAGTTTGGTTGTATTTGCTATAAAAAGCAATTTATTCAATAGGGTTTAAAACACCATTTTTCATTTCTAGCACCGCTGGTATTCGCCAATAATTACAACGTTTGTAACCATCAAATTCGTTAAGAGCTTCCGTATTTACAATTAACATCCTACTATCTATTCTGTAATCAGAACCTGAATGTCCATCCACTGTATCGAACGGAATTTTTGAAAACAGAATTTTTCCATTTATTCTATCAACTATAGCCATCAATTGACAAAGGCAACCACAACCCCACTCTACAATGGTATAATGACCTGCAAAATTAATTCCTTCTTTTTTACAACTTTCTTTAATTCTTGTAATAAAATATTTAGCATCAGGATCTGTTTTAAAATCAGGCTCAGCAAGCTTACCTTTATAAATTTGGTTTACTTTAAAATCTTCGAATTTTGACTTAAACCTGAATTTTTTATAGATTCTATCACTTTGTATTTCGTTTAAATTGCCCAATAAAAGGGTATCATTATCTATATAAATGGTATCGCCTTTTGTTTTATTTAAAGCCTTATTGCCCTTTTTTACAAACTCAAATTTGGTAAATTTATTTGCTATAAACAAATAACTGCCAATCTTAAATGTACTATCGCTTTTTACATCATCATCAAAAAAAGGCTTCTTTTCAATAACAGGATTAACCGTTGAAGTATCTGCCACCACTGCTTCACTAGCAGTTTGTGTTTGAGGCAAATTATTGCAGCTACCAAAAATTAAAATAAAAGGTATTAAATAAATCAGCTTGTTCATTTATGGAATAGGGTGTTTAAGCAAGTAACTTATTATTTCTTTCTTCTTTTAAATGTTTCAATAATATTTAACTTAAACCTTTCATAATTTTTTCTTTCAATTTTCTTTCTGGTAACATTAACTTCTGTAATTTGTCCTTTATTATCAAAAATTACTTCTAAATAATCGCCCGCAATTGTACGTCTACTTTCAATTCTCCTATTTAAAACACCTTTTTTATTATAAAACTCTCTCCAACGAAATTTGGTTCCGCTTTTTTCTACTATTTCCTCATCACAAAATCTCTCCACCTCTTCTGTATATTCTTGTACGTCTGAAAACAAAACATCAAACAAAGAAGCGTTTCCATTTGAATTAGTATCTGAATACAAGTGTTTGTATTTTTTTTGAGTAAATGCTTTATCCACCATTTCCAACCCTTTGGTTTCCATAAATGCTTTAACATTTTTCAAAGTTTTTTGCTCTTCTTTGGTAAATGTTGTTATTGGACCAAACTCATAATAATTCTGCGATTTACTATAAGTCATATAATAGCAATTGATGGTGTAACAAGGTATTATATCCGATATATAAAGTGTTAAAATTCGAGCAGTTCCGTTACATTTTAATGCTAACTTTTTATCTAAATCATATACTTTATCTACCTCTGGGTTTAGCACTATATCTATAGTCCAACTTAAATCACCAATAAGGTTCCAATCAATTTTACTTACTTGCTTGTCAATTATAAATTCTATTACATCATCAAAAAGGCCAAAACTAACTTTGAATGGATTTGAAATAGTATTGGCAATTTCCTTTTTCCATCGCTTGTAATTTTCTCCTTTAAATTCAAAACCCAAAACCAATTCTTTAATAAAAGACTTATCCTTTCCAAAGTAATGTTTGGCTTGTTTTACAATTTCAGCTTTCTTCTTTTCGAGTGTCATAAGTACTTTTATTTATGATGGTTAATAACCAAATCCTAACACATTTCTTTTAAAGCATAAGCCACAGCTTGGCTGGCCTTTTGCATTCCAATTAATTCGTACTCTTTTGTAATGGTCATGTTTAGGGGTTGGGTTATTTGCTTTGCAAAAGTAACTATTTACTGCTATTCAAAATAAATTCCTTTATTTGTATATGCTATATTTTATTATTCAAGCTTTGCTAAAAGGAACGGTAAAAGTGTTTTTTAAAAACATTCAGTTTCATAATAAAAAAGCCATTCCTGCTAATGGGCCGCTTATTATTTTGGCTAACCACCCAAGTACTTTTATGGACCCCATAGTTATAGCCAGTTTGGTAAACCGCAAAGTATATTTTTTAGGCAAAGGCGAGTTATTTAAAGGCTTTTTGGCTAAATTTATTTTAAATAGTTTGCATGTTATTCCTGTTTACCGTGCGCAAGACGACCCAACTCAACTGAATAAAAATAGCGATACTTTTAGAAAATGTTATGAGCATTTGGAACAAGGACATGCCATTATTATTTTTCCTGAAGGAGTAAGTGTAACCGAACGGAAACTTAAACCAATTAAAGGCGGAGCGGCCCACATAGCCTTAGGTGCTGAAGGAAAAAACAATTTTACTTTAGGTGTAAAAATAATAAACATAGGTTTGAATTACGAAAACCAACATCGCTTTAACCAAGACTTATTTATAAATACAGCTGATGCCATTGAAATAAAAGATTACCAAACTACTTACGAAACTGATAAACTAAAAGCCATTAAAAACTTAACTGATAATATCAAAAATCAGTTGGAAAGTTTGGTTATATCTATAAACGATAGGCAAGCCGATGAGTTTGTTAAAAAAATTGAACAGCTTTATTTAAGTCAATTGGTTACTGAAAGCGAAGCCAACACTACAGAAGCCGAAAAGGAATTTTTGTTTACCAAAAACATAGCCAAAACAGTAAATTATTATGCTGAAACAAATCCTGAAGTATATAATAACATACGCATTAGGGTTCATAATTATTTGCAAAACATCAATCAACTTCAGCTTAACGATGATGCCATTAAAAACAAACAAAACACCAGTATTTTAGGTGCTTTGATTAAATTAATTATAGGCTTTCCTGTTTATATTTATGGGTTAATAAACAATGTTTTGGCTTATGAAATTCCATCGTGGTTAGCTACCAAAATAGTTAAAAGTAAAGATTACAAAGGCGCCATTGGAATGGTTCTAGGCATGTTTAGTTTTATAATTTTTTATTACTTTCAAATTTCATTTTTTTATCAATTTACACAACATCAACTTTACACTTTGCAATATGGCTTAAGCCTTCCATTCACTGGCTTTTTTGCCTATTACTATTGGCAATATTTTATAAAAATAAAAGGGAATTGGCAGTATTTAAAATTAGCCAAAAACAAAAGTAAATTAATTGAAAATTTACGGTTAGAACGAGAAATAATTATGCTTGAATTTGAAAAAGCCAAAGCAGTTTTCTTTGAGCAATTTCCTGACTAATTTCTTCCAAATGTAAGCTAGCTTACAAAACCAAATGCTTTTAAAATGCGTTAGTATAAACAAGGTGCATATTTGCATACCTAAAATAACTACCAAAATGAAAACTTTAAAAACTATTTTTTACTTACAAACTTTATTAATTTTGAGCATAACCAGTTGCGCTCAAAACAATAACAAACAAACTAACAAAACTCCCAATAAAATGACGATAGAAAATAACGACACCCTTTCAACTGCTGTGTTTGGCGCAGGTTGCTTTTGGTGTGTAGAAGCTGTTTTCCAACAAGTTAATGGCGTTGTGAAAATAGAAAGTGGCTATAGCAATGGCGATGTGAAAAATCCAACTTACCGCGAGGTTTGTTATGGCAAAACTGGCCATGCCGAAGTATGCAAAATTTGGTTCGATTCTACCAAAGTAAGTTATGCTACTTTATTATCTATATTTTGGCAAACCCACGACCCAACTACTTTAAACCAACAAGGAAACGACATAGGAACTCAATACCGTTCGGCAGTGTTTTATAATTCTGATTACCAAAAAGAGTTAGCTGAAAAGTATAAAAACGAATTAGACCATTCAGGCGCATTTAGTAAGCCAATAGTTACCGAAATTACAGCGTTAAACAATTACTATACGGCTGAAGACTACCACCAAAACTATTATAACCAAAATTCGGAACAACCCTACTGCCAATTTGTAATTACTCCTAAATTGGAGAAATTTAAAAAAGTATTTGGCGATAAGTTTAGTAAAAAATAATTGCGCAGGCATTTAAAAATAAAACACAAGGTAAGTTCTCGCTATCTACTTTAGTTGAGAACTTACTTTTAAATAGCCAAACATTGGTTACTTTTACCAGCTAAATTGTTTGCTATGATACCTTTCCCTGTTACCAGTTCAGTACTTTCAGCTGCGCATTTAAATACATTTATTCAACAACAATATCAACTTGGTACTGAAACTACTTGTAGTTTAATAAAAGCAGGCGTTAACCACAGTTATTTGGTTACAACTCCAACCGAAAAATACATTTTAAGAGTGTATTGTTATAATTGGCGCAGCAAAACACAAATTAGCGAAGAGCTTAGGTTTATAAACCATTTACACCAACATCAACTGGGAGTTTCGTATCCAATTAGTCATAAAAATAATGATTATGTTATAGAGCTTCAAGCGCCCGAAGGGTTGCGTTATGCTGTTTTATTTTCGTATGCCAAAGGTGAAAAGCAGTTTCATTTCGACTTAAACACCCAATTTGAAATGGGTGTAAACATGGCTAAAATACACCAACAAGCAGCCAATATAACGCTTAACCGACCCAACTATACAGCAGATTCTCTTTTGGTAAATTCGTTTGAGTTTTTGAAAAAACACATTGATATTAACACTGCCGAAATGCAAAGCATGGTACAAATGCAACAGTATTTAATAAATGAATACCAAACTACAAATACCGAAAACATTAGGCAAGGCGTGGTTCATTTAGATATTTGGTTCGATAATTTACACATTGATTCCAATAATAAAATTACCATTTTCGATTTTGATTTTTGTGGAAACGGTTGGTTGTGTTTAGACCTAGCTTATTACATTATGCAGCTAAATGTATTGGAACTAAATGATGATATTTTTAAACAAAAAACCGAACAATTTTTAAAAGGATATGAATCAATAATAAGCATAAGCCCAGAAGAAAAACGACTTTTACCCATGCTAGGTGTGTGTTTATACTTTTTTTATTTGGGTGTTCAGTCTGCCAGATTTGAAGATTATTCCAACATGTTTTTAAACGAAACTTATTTAAAACGTTATATAACACAACGGGTTAAAAAGTATTTTGATTATAATAAATTAGGGTAAGCATTTGTTTAAACACCTACCCTAATTCTTAGGCATTATCAGCCTTTAAATGATAATCCATCAATGGTTGTTTCCAGTTTCTTTGACCGGTTTTTACTTTAGCTCCAAGCACGTTTAAAATACTATAAATACCAAAATAAGTACGGTTAATGTATAAGGCATGTTGCGAACCCCTACCCTCTTTGCTTTCGCGTAATTCTTTCATATTGGTAACTTCTTCGCCTAGTGCATAAATTTTATCAATGTATTCATTATTGCTAAAGTCAAATTCATCGGTAACAAATGGCGTACTCAATAAAGTAGTCATTCTAATAAACGCATCTGTAATAACATCTTGCGTGCGTTTATCATCTTTTTCGCTTACAATTTGCTGTTGTAACATAATGCGCTTAATACTTTCTTGGCTCTTTAAAATTTCAGGAACCAATAACGCAAAATAATTGTAATAAAAATCTTCAGGAATTTCTTTTACACAACCAAAATCAATTACGCCTAAACTACCATCGGCTTGCATCAAGAAATTACCTGGATGTGGATCGGCATGCACTGCTTTTTGTTCATGCACTTGCATATCGTAAAAATCCCACATGGCTTGGCCAATTTTGTTTCTTATTTCTTGGCTGGGATTAGTTTTTAAAAACTCTTCTAAATGTAATCCTTCCAACCAATTCATCACCAATACTTTATTACTTGAATATTCAGGATAATATTTGGTAAATTTTATATTCGGAATATCTGCACAAAGCTTCGAAATTTCTTGACTGCGCTGCAATTCTAAATCGTAATTGGTTTCTTCCAACAGTTTGCTTTCTACTTCTATGATGTATTTTTCAAACTCTTTTTCGCTTAAACCAATTAACCTAAAGGCAATAGGTTTTACCAATTTCAAATCGCTTTTTATGCTTTCAGCAACTCCAGGATATTGAATTTTCACTGCCAATTTTTGACCATCTTTTGTTGCTTCATGAACCTGACCAATACTGGCCGCACGCGTTGATTGCATGTTAAAGGTATCAAAAATTTGCTGTGGGGTTTTGCCAAATTGTTTAACAAAAGTTTGTACAATAAGCGGACCCGAAAGCGGTGGAGCAGAATATTGCGCCAATGCAAACTTGTTTACATAAGCCCTTGGCAATACATTTTTTTCCATGCTTAACATTTGAGCCACCTTTAAAGCCGAGCCTTTCAGCTCACTTAAAGCATTGTACACATCTTCCGCATTATCCTCGTGCAATTGCTCTTTGGTCATGCTTGGATCAAGCATTTTTTTTGAATAATGTTTGATATAATTTCCACCAATTTGCGCACCTGTTTTTACAAAACGCATGGCACGCTCTACTTTGGTTGAAGGAATTGAATTTTGTTCCATATATGATTTAAATGATACTGGTTTGCCACAGATTTCACTGATATCAATGATTGATTTTCTATGTTTTTGAGATAATTAGTATTCATTATCTGACACCAATTTCATTGAGTTTTTTTATTAACGGTACACGTATTAATTACAGCATTTTTTGTGTAATCTGCGCAATCTGTGGCTATATTCTATCTGTTTTGAAATAAGAATTTCCCGAAATCCAAAGCAGCATCTAAAGCCGATTTACCCATCAAATCGAAGGCTAAGTTAACTGAACGTTCTATTGATTCATCGGTTTTTTCAAAGCCTTTGCTGCTATCGTTTAACCAAAAAGTAATTACAAACAAAAAGTTAAGCCATAAACCGCTTACATATTTTTCGTCTAAATACTTACGTTCTTGAATTTCGTTAGTTCCAATAGCCTCTGATAAAATGGGTTTCATGTTATCAATGAACACTTCGTGAAGTTCGTTTAAATATTTAGGCCATCTTGGTAATTTTACCAAATCGCGGTTTTTTAAATACACTGCAAAACTGCGGTAGTTTTTAGCTTCTTCTATAAAAGCAAAAAATACTGCTAGTACTTTTTCGCGTGCTGAATATTGTTCCCAAGGTTCAGCATCGGCACAAGTTTTATAGGCATTTTCAAACCAAATTTTATAAATATCGGCTTCTAAACCTTCCAAACTAGAGTAATGGTTATAAAACTCTTTTTCTTCCATGTTTATTGCCTTGGCAAATAAGTAAACACTTTCGGGTGTTTTGTTATGCTCTAAAGTGTGGTTAATGTATTGTTTTATTA
Source organism: uncultured Bifidobacterium sp. (assembly GCA_964529175.1). GTDB lineage: Bacteria > Bacteroidota > Bacteroidia > UKL13-3 > UKL13-3 > JAAFJM01. The sequence goes on along the minus strand of CAZGVO010000002.1, from coordinate 244,616 downwards.
AATCGTTGCTCATACTATTAAAGACAAGTGTTGGTTAATATAGTTTTGAAAGCTAATAAAAGTTTGGTAATTACTTATTAATCAAACTGTTTTAAGCTTGTTGTTTATTGATTAAAATTGTTAAAACAAATAGGTTTCGTTTCCTTTTATTAAAGTATAAACGGCCATATCAAAAAAAGAATCATTGAATAAAATTCTATCTTTAAAATGAGCCTCTTTAACAAAACCTAATTTTTCCATTAAGTAAATAGCACTTCTATTTTGAGGCGAAACTTTAGCTTCAATGCTATGCAAATTCATGGTGTTTAACCCAAATTGAATAATAGCCTGAACTGCTTCAATGGCAATATTTTTACCCCAATATTCCGTAGCCATTTCGCCTCCAATTTCAGCTCTTAAATTATAGGTATCTATCATGTTAAAGCCGCATGTTCCAATTATTTCTTGGTTTTCGCGCAAAATACCTGCCCAACCTATGGCTTGCTTATTGTTGTACGCGTTAATGGTGCGTTCGGCCAATGTCTTGGCATCTTCTTGGTGCTGCATATTATGCCTAGCAATAAAAGTATTTACTCTTCCATTTGAACGCATATCAAAAATACGCTTGGCATCTGCTAACCTTATTTCCCTTAAGGTAAGCCTATCAGTTTTAATTAAAGGGAATGAATTAAAAACTTCATGATTAAATGTTTCCATAATTATTGTTTGGGGACAAAAGGCCTAGTTATAATTCTAATTGCGCGTTGGTAGCTAACATAATTCCACATCCAATTTAGGAACACCACTAGCCTATTTCTAAAACCAACCAATAACATTAAGTGAATAAACATCCAACCTAACCACGCTATATAACCTTGCATTTTTATTCCAAATATTTCAAATACAGCTTTGTGCCTGCCAATAGTAGCCATGCTGCCAAGGTTAAGGTATTTGTATGGCTTGGGCTGTTGGTTATTTATTATTTTCAATAAATTATTTCCTAACAATCTGCCTTGTTGTTGTGCCACAGTTCCCACCATTGGGTGTCCGTTTGGAAAAGCTTCATCAGTAGTCATGTAGGCTATATCGCCAATGGCATACACATTGTTTAATGTTTCAATTTTATTAAATGCATCTACTTTATATCTATTGCCACGCACCACTAATTCGGCTGGAATACCCGGAATGGTTTTACCTTTAACACCAGCGCTCCAAATTACTGTATCGGTTTTAATAGTTTGGCCATTGCTTAAAGTTAAGTTTCCTGTTTTGGCATCGTAACTCTGCACTGCGGTATTGGTTTGCACATGCACGCCTAATTCTTCTAAAAACTGTTGTGCTTTTTTAGATGAAATTTCGCTCATAGCAGCTAATACTCTTGGGGCAGCTTCAATTAAATGCACTTGCATTTTATTGGCATCTATTTCTTTGTAATCAGCCGGAATTACATGTTTTTTTATTTCGGCTAATGAACCCGCAGTTTCAACTCCCGTAGGGCCTCCGCCAACTACCACAAAGTTTAAAAAACGTTCAATATCGCCTGTTTTACTTTCGCTCAAAGCTTTTTCAAACTCTTGTAAAATATCGCTTCGTAAATCCAATGCATCAGGAATTGATTTTAACTGCATGCAATGTTTTTCTAACTCTGCATTGCCAAAAAAATTGGTTTGAGCACCAGTAGCTATACATAAGTAATCGTAAGTAAAATTGCCAATATTGGTAACTACTTCATTTTGAGCAGTATTTATCTCTTTTACTTCGGCCATTCTAAAGGCCACATTGGGCATACTGCCAATAATTTTTCGGAGTGGATAGGCTATGGCATCAGGACCTAAACCGCCCGAAGCCACTTGATACATTAAAGGTTGAAAATTGAAATAATTGTTTTTATCTAAAACGGTAACTTTTATGGGTTTGTTGTTTAACTTTTTAATCAGTTCTAACCCAGCAAAACCACCACCTATTACTATTAAATGTGGGGCTTGCATACTTTGATAATGATGCTTCATATTGCTATGCAATAATTAATTGTGCACTACAAATGTTGCATTAAAACTCACATATTTACTACATGAGATTTGATATATTTTACAATTAAATTATCAAAACACAAAATGATCACTTTTGTTCAAGGTCATCATTATGGTATGACCACACGCATAAAATAACTTTTTAAACCACCTCAATTTCGTGGCATAATAATTAACCAATTATGAAAAAAGTATTTGTATTAATCGGAGCAATTGCCACCATTTACTCATGTGGCGGCTCCAGCAACAAAACAGCAGAACAAAGCAGCAGTGCAGCTGCCTCAACCGAAACTGCTACTACAGAATCGGGTAGTAACCCCTCGTACGACCCCAAACGAGGAGAAGGTAAATTTACTACCGAAAATGTACAAGTTGGAGCAAGTTTAGATGCTGCTAAAGCTGCCGATGGCGAAAAAGTAATGGGCGTTAAATGTTCATCGTGCCACAAACTAACCGATGAAAAACTAGTAGGACCAGGTTGGAAAGGTGTTACCACTCGCAGAAAACCTGAGTGGATTATGAACTTTATTTCAAACCCCGACCCAATGATTGAAAAAGATCCAGCAGTGCAAGCTCAACTTGAAATTTGTTTGGTACGTATGCCAAACCAAGGCTTAAACGATGAAGAAGCCAGAAATATTTTAGAATTCATGCGTAAAAACGATGGTGTTAAATAGTTAAAAGGTAATTTTATGAAAAATAAATATTTAAAATTAGGATATGTATTTGCAGCAGCTTGTTTATCAATTGTAGGTTGCAAACCCAAAAATACAAGTAATGCAGTTAGCGGTGATGCAGCTCAAAAAGTATATGTAGCACCAGGCAAATACGATGAAGTATATAATTTTGTAAGTGGAGGTTTTAGTGGCCAAATGAGTGTTTATGGCATTCCTTCGGGCCGATTGCTCAGGGTAATTCCTGTATTTTCGGTTGACCCTGAAAAAGGTTGGGGTTATAGCGAAGAAACAAAAGGCATGTTAAACACATCGCATGGTATGGTTCCTTGGGACGATTTGCACCATGTACAATTATCAAAAACCAATGGCGATGCGGATGGACGTTGGGTATTTGCCAATGCTAATAACACACCTCGTGTGGCTAGAATTGACTTAAAAACTTTTAGAACTGCCGAAATTATTGAACTTCCAAACAGTGGAGGCAATCACTCATCGCCTTTTTTAACCGAAAATACCGAATATGTAGTAGCAGGAACACGTTTTAGCGTTCCAATGGACGATGCCAATGGCGATGTGCCAATTAATACGTACAAAAAGAACTTTAAAGGTACTTTAAGTTTTATAAGCGTTGGCAAAGAAGATGGCAAAATGGATATTGCATTTCAAATTCAATGCCCTGGTGTAAACTTTGATTTAAGCCGCGCAGGCAAAGGTAAATCGCATGGATGGTTTTTCTTTTCATGTTATAATACCGAACAAGCAAACACTTTGTTAGAAGTTAATGCTTCGCAAAAAGACAAAGATTTTATTATGGCGGTAAATTGGAAAAAAGCTGAAGAGTATTTAAAGGCTGGAAAAGGCAGAAAACAAACTGTTAAATACGCTCATAATACTTACAGCGAAAAAACACATTCAAGTAAATCGGAAATGAAAACCGAAGTAATTGTGCTTGATGCAAAAGAGTTAAAAGACATTTGCTATTTTATTCCTTGTCCTAAATCGCCTCATGGTTGCGATGTAGATCCAACAGGCGAATACATTGTAGGAAGTGGTAAATTAGCTGCACTTATTCCAGTGTTTAGTTTCGATAAAATTCAATCGGCCATTGCCGCAAAATCGTTTGATGGTGAGTTTGATGGCATTCCTGTAATTAAATACGAATCAGCACTTTATGGCGAAGTTAAAAAACCAGGCTTAGGCCCATTGCACACCGAGTTTGATGCGAAAGGAAATGCCTATACTTCGTTCTTTGTTTCATCGGAAGTAGTAAAATGGAACATAAAAGATTTAAAAGTATTGGATAGAGTGCCTACTTATTACTCTGTTGGTCACTTATGTGTAGTAGAAGGCGATTCAAAAAATCCATTTGGAAAATACTTAATTGCTTACAATAAAATAACCAAAGACAGGTATTTACCTACCGGACCTGAATTATCGCAAAGTGCCCAATTGTATGATATTAGTGGAGATAAAATGCAGCTAATTTTGGATTACCCAACCATAGGCGAACCGCATTATGCCCAAATGATTTTGGCCGATAAAGTAAAAAAAGACCAAGTAAAAATATTTAAAATAGACGAAAATAACCATGCTTATGCTACTAAAGGTGAAAAAGAAACCAAAGTAGTAAGAGAGAGCAACAAAGTACATGTTTACATGACCTGCATACGCTCTCATTTCGCACCTGATAATATTGAAGGAATTAAAATGGGCGATGAAGTTTATTTTCATATTACCAACCTAGAGCAAGATTGGGATGTACCACATGGATTTGCTATTAAAGGCGCTAACAATGCAGAACTGTTAATTATGCCTGGCGAAACTTCTACCTTAAAATGGACTCCCGATAGAGTGGGCATGTTCCCAATGTATTGTACCGATTTTTGTAGTGCATTACATCAAGAAATGCAAGGATATGTTAGGGTATCGCCAGCAGGCAGTAACACTCCTATTAGTTTTAGCCTTGGCAAAACAGAACCAACTACACCTACTAAATAATTAATAAAAAAAAGAGGTGCAGCAGTCATATTGCTGTTGCACCTCCTTTTACCCAAATACCATGGAAACTAATAAAATTAAAAAAACTTCGCAAGCCTTGTTGCTTTTGGCAGCCATTATGTTAGTTGGTTCATTATTTGTTCCAATTTGGCGTATTGAATTAGAAGCACCTCAATATCCTGAAGGTTTGGCCTTACTTATTTATGCCAACAAACTAGGAGGCGATGTAGCTATTATTAATGGATTGAACCACTATATTGGCATGGCTACTTTACACACCGAAAATTTTATTGAATTTACCCTGTTAACTTATATCATCAGTGCATTTGCGCTGTTTGCAGTTATTGCCGCTTTTATAGGTAAAAAAGTTTGGGTAAATGTATTATTCATTTCCTTTTTAATTTTTGGAATCATTTCAATGGTTGATTTTTACAGATGGAACTACAATTATGGCCATAATTTAAACCCTGATGCGGCCATTAAAGTGCCCGGAATGAGCTATCAACCACCATTAATTGGCTACAAACAATTATTGAACTTTGGAGCTTATTCTGTTCCCGATTTTGGAGGCTGGTTATTTATTGGTGCTGGCGTATTTATGCTTACCATTATTATACTTGAAAACAATTTATTAGCATTTATAAAAAACAAAAAAACAGCAGCTTATATTATTCCATTGGCTTTATTTTTAAGTGCCTGCGGCAATGTAAAACCCAAAGCTGTTAAAGTAAATTACGACAATTGCGAATTTTGCAAAATGACCATTGTAGATGCCAAATTTGCTTGCCAAATAGTAAATTCAAAAGGTAAAACTTACTTTTTTGATGATGTAAAATGCTTAAAAAACTATTTGGTAAACAATCAAAATTTACAGAACGAAAAGGCATACGTATCAAACTACATAATGCCAAATACTTTTATTGAAATTAACACTGCTACTGTTATTACCAGTAGCAATATAGCTAGCCCAATGGGCGGAAATATGGCTGCTTTTGAAAATGAAAAAAGCGCACAACCTTATATAGAAACACTAAAAGCAACTATTACCAAATGGAACTAATCCATTTATAATAATGACTATCAAAAAACTCATATTACTTACTGTTTGGTTACTTATTGCTCACACCTATTGTTTGGCAAAAACCATTACAGTTGGCAAAAACCAACCTATTAAAAGCATCAAAACTGCCATACACATGGCACACGATTTTGACACTATACTAATAACCAATGGACTATACAAAGAAGGCAATATTATTATAAACAAACCTTTGGTATTAATAGGCCAAACAAACACCATTTTAGATGGACAATTTAAATACGAAATTATGTCTATTAAAGCCAATTATGTTACCGTAAATGGCTTAATAATTCAAAACTCAGGCATTGCTACTATTGATGATCCGGGAGGAATAAAAGTATATGACAGCCACCATGTAACCATTGAAAACAATACGTTTACCAATAATTTTTTTGGCGTTTATATTCAATATGGCAAGCATTGTATTATAAAAAACAACCGCATTATAGCTCATAATACCGAAGAACAACAAATAGGAAATGGCATACACTGTTGGAAAAGTGACAGTTTAATTATAGCAGGAAATAATATACAAGGTCACAGAGATGGCATTTACTTTGAATTTGTTACTGGTTCGGTTATTTGGCGAAATATTTCCATCAAAAACCTTCGTTATGGATTACATTTTATGTTTTCTAACAACGATTCGTATATAAGTAATGTGTTTAAAAACAATGGTGCCGGAGTAGCTGTCATGTTTACCAATCATGTAAAAATGTTTAACAATTACTTTGAAAATAATTGGGGCGATGCTGCTTATGGGTTATTGCTAAAAGAAATTTCGGATGCGTATATTTTTAACAATCGTTTTATAGCCAATACTTCGGGTATTTACATGGAAGGAACTAGCCGAATAGAAGTAAAAAACAATGTGTTTAAAAACAATGGTTGGGGCTTAAAAATACAAGCAAGCTGTATGGATAATACCATTTTACTCAATAATTTTATGGGAAATACTTTTGATGTAAGCACCAACGGAAGTTTGGTATTAAATACCTTTTCGCAAAATTATTGGGACAAGTACAAAGGCTATGATTTAGATAAAAACAAAATAGGCGATGTGCCTTACCATCCGCTAAGTTTGTTCTCGGTTATTGTAGAAAACAATGCCTCTGTTATGCTTTTATTTCATAGCTTTTTTATCAATATGCTTGATGAGTCAGAAAAAATACTACCTAGTTTAACGCCCGATAATTTTATAGATGAACAACCTTTAATGCAAGCCATTACATTATGATAAAAATTGAAAACCTTTCGAAAAAATTTGGCAAACTACAGGCTTTAAATAATATTTCGATACAATGCAACAAAGGCGAATGTATTGCATTAATAGGACCTAACGGCTGCGGAAAAACCACTTTAATTAAAACCATTTTGGGCATGGTGGTACCCAATAGCGGAAATATTTATTTTAACAATAATTCCATATTTAATGATGTGGAGTACCGAAAACATATTGGTTACATGCCCCAAATTGGCCATTATCCCGAAAATATGACCATTGGACAAATTATTGATATGATAAAAAATATTAGAAAACACAATGGTGAAGAAGATAACGAACTGCTAGAGGCTTATAAATTAGAAAGTTTTTACCATAAAAAAATGCGCACACTTTCTGGCGGAACTACCCAAAAAGTAAGTGCAACTATAGCTTTTATGTTTAATCCTGATGTACTCATTTTAGATGAACCAACAGCAGGACTAGACCCATTAGCTGCCGAAATTTTAAAGGAAAAAATTATTAAAGAAAAAGAAAAGGGTAAGTTAATTTTTATTACTTCTCATTTATTAAGCGAACTAGACGATTTGGTATCGAACATTATTTTTATGCAAGATGGCAATATTAAGTTTAACAAAAACACCACCGAAATAAAAAACATAACCCAACAGCCCACCATTTCGAAGGCTATTACTCAAATATTAAAAACTGGTATTTATGAATAGAATAATAAAATTTGTGGTGCTCGATATTGTAAAAAATAAAATAGTACTTACCTACGCCCTACTTTTAGCTGTTTTAACCTGGAGTGTATTTAGCCTTGAAGATAATAGCTCCAAAGGAATTTTAACTTTACTAAATGTAACCCTTTTAACAGTTCCGCTAGTAAGTATTATATTTTCAACCATTTATATATACAACAGTTCGGAGTTTATAGACCTACTGGTAAGTCAACCCATTGGCAGAGGTAAAATATGGAAAAGTTTATTTATTGGCTTAGCAGGTTCATTAATAAGTGCATTTTTATTAGGTGCAGGCATTCCTATTTTTATTTATGCGCCCTTTTCGGTGGCTTGCATCATGATGGGAACAGGGTGTTTAATTACTTTAATTTTTGTTGCCATTGCATTTTTTAGCTCAGTTATAACCCGAGATAAAGCCAAAGGAATTGGTATTGCCATTATGCTATGGTTATTTTTTACCATGCTTTTTGATGGTTTGGTTCTGTTTATTTTATTTCAATTTTCCGATTATCCAATTGAGCAAGCTATGGTAATAATTAGTATGTTTAGCCCAATAGATATAGCCCGAATACTTATATTGTTACAGCTTGATGTTTCAGCATTATTGGGCTATACCGGTGCAGTATTCAAAGCATTTTTTGGAACAGAATTAGGATTAGCGGTTTCGCTATTGGTATTATTCATTTGGGCAATTATTCCATTTAAAATATCACTCATTAAATTTAAAAACAAAGATTTATAACATGATTATTCAAGAAATATTAAACCAATTAGAAACCAGTAATCACCCTATAGCCAAGGTTTTACAAAAAGGCGAAAACTTTAAAATACTAGCCATTGGCTTTAAAAAAGACATGATTTTAAAAGATCATAAAACAAATTACAATAGCAATTTGGTGGTAATAAGCGGAAGTGTAAAATATATACAAAGCGAAACAACCATTATAGCCCATCAATATGATGAAATAGCTATTCCCGTAAATGAAATACACCAAGTTACAGCGCTAACCGATAGCGTATGTTTGCTTATTCAAAGTTAAAACAATGGAAACCAAAACCGATATTCAAACGCCAGAACATATTCAGTTAATGGTAAATACTTTTTACGAAAAAGTAAAATTAAACAAAGTATTAAGCCCATTTTTTAAAGATTTAAACTGGGAAAAACACTTGCCTACCATGTATAATTTTTGGGGTAATATTGTTTTTTACAATGGCGAATATACTGGCAATCCTATGGCAGTGCATAAACAGCTAAATGAACAAAACCCCTTATTTGAAGAGGCTTTTCAAAACTGGATTCAGTTATTTTACCAAAACATTGATGAACATTTTATAGGTCCAAATGCCGAGCTAATAAAATTACGAGCTACCAGTATTGCGCAAATAATGGTTTTAAAAATACTAAGCTAATGTATCATATTTATTTAATAGTTCATTTGCTTTCGGCCTGCGTTTGGCTGGGTGGACATTTATTGCTCAGTTTCCAATATTTGCCTGCTGCCTATAAATATCAAGACGTTTCTATCATAACTAAGTTTGAAGAAAAATTTGAAACCATTGGCATTCCAGCATTAGGTTTTTTGGTACTTACAGGCATACTTATGGCCATTCACTATGGTGTTTACCCCTCGCAGTGGTTTGCATTTAATGGCAAATTAGAAACCACCATTTCTTCCAAATTAACCATTTTGTTAACCATTGTTTTATTGGCTGTTCATGCACGCATTTTCATTATTCCTAAACTTACTTTTAAGTCATTAAATTGGCTTACGCTTCATGTAGTTTTGGTAACATTACTTTCAATATCAATGCTTATTTTAGGCAGTTTTGTAAGGTTTGGAGGCATTTAAAAACACTGTACTTATGTCGTTTATTGAATTAAAAAATTGGCTAAAACTATCGTTACTTAGTTTACTTTGGGTGGGTGTACTTGGCGTACTTATGCGTTATAAAATTATTTTTGAACTTCCCATTTTCGATCAAAAGCACCTCCAACATGCACATTCGCATTTTGCATTTGCGGGCTGGATAACTCAAACCATTATGGTTTTTTTGGTGTGGTTTTTAAATAGCCAAAACATAACTCAAAATGCCAAAAGCTACAAAACTATTTTAATATTTAACTTAGTTTTAGCCTATGGCATGCTAATATCTTTTACCTTATTTGGGTATAACTGGCTATCAATATTTTTTTCAACGGCTTCTGTTTTTACCAGTTTTGCTTTTAGCTATTTATTTTATTTCGATACAAAAAAAATACAACGCCAAATAATCAGTATCAAATGGTTTAATGCTGCTTTGTTATTCAATATTATTTCATCCTTTGGTACTTTTGTTTTAGCATATATGATGGCAAGTAAACAATTACACCAACACACTTACTTAGCTGCGGTTTATTGGTATTTACATTTTCAATACAATGGTTGGTTTTTCTTTGCTTGCATGGGCTTATTGCTACAAGAGGTTAACATAACTCCACAAGATTACAAACAACAAAATATACTCTTTTGGTTATTTTTTATAAGTTGTTTTCCGGCTTATATGTTATCTGTTTTATGGATAAACTTACCCAGTGCATTATTTATAATTACAGCTTTTGCTGCATTTTTACAGGTGTTTGCTTGGGCCAAATTTGTGTTATTATTCAAAAAACACTTTGATGTACTGAAGCAAAAAACCCAAAAATACATTTCACTGATTATCAATATACTATGCTTAGCAACAAGCATTAAATTTTTACTTCAATTGGGGTCAAATATTCCTTCGGTTAGTAAATTAGCATTTGGTTTTAGGCCAATTGTAATTGCTTACCTTCATTTGGTATTATTGGCCATTATTTCTGTATTTTTAATTTACTACATGCACTTAAAAGCATTATTTACCAATGTAAATAATGCTGTTTTATTTACCCTATTATTGGTTTTTGGAATATACTTTAACGAGCTAGTTTTGGGCATTCAAGGCATTGCATCATTTGCTTATATAATGGTTCCATTTGCCCAGCAAATCCTTTTACTCATTGCAATTTTCATTGTTTTTTCCATTTTTAAATTATTTTACCACACCATAAAAACTAAATAAATTACTAATTCTGACAGCTATCAGCAAATAGTTTATTTTGTTAAATTACATTTGACAACTTTTTTATTTTGAAAAAATTTATAGCCATATTATTACTTCATGCTTTTTTATTGCAGTTATGCAATAAAGTAGGCATACTTACATGGTTCAAAATCAATCAAAAAGAAATTACCGAATTGTTTTGTATCAATAAAAATAAGCCAGAACTAGCCTGCGATGGTAAGTGTTATTTAAAGTATAAATTACAAAAAGCAACCGATTCAGAGAACAATACTTCAAGCACTGCAAACCCAATAATTAAGCAGGTTCAAGAAGAATATTTTATTGGCCCAATATTGATTTTTCAAAATATTTTAACTGCTAAACAGGTTTATTTTCACACCCACAAAAACCTCTATTTTCATCAAGTTTTGTTCAGTAATTTTCATCCACCAAAGGTTTAATTTTTATTACAAAAATTAGTACTTAGTATAATTAACAAGTACTGTATGCTGCTGTATTTAAACAGCCACTAAACTTTTTTTTATTTAAAAATTACAACAACATTTTATGAAAAACTTGAAAACATTAGCCATTATGATGGCAATATGTGTGCAGCTATTTATGGCTTGTACCAAAGATGAAACAACAAAAATTACTAACAATGCTACCAATGGCGAAGTTCCAACTTTAACTAATTTGGTAAAAATTGGTGAAACATATATTGCAGGTGCGCAAGCCAAAGCAGTAATTTACAGCACAAAAACCTTTTTGGTAGGATACAATACCATTTATGTAGCCATGTACGATTCGGCTAGTAATACCCGATTAACAGATGGTCATTTTAATTTTAAAACGTTAATGGATATGGGCAATATGAAACACAGCTCGCCAAGCGAAGTTACAAACGATATGGATTCGTTAACCCAATTATGGAAAGGTGGCGCCATATTTACCATGGCAGGCATGTGGCAATTAGAAATGAGTTTTCATAACCATAAAGTTAATTTAGAAGGTAACGGCAGCTTAGCTGTAAATGTAGTAAATACAACAAATGATATGGTAAAAGTATTTACCGCGGCTGACAATGATAGCTCAAAACTAGTAGTAACCATACTTAACCCAACAAGCCCCAAAATGGGTTTGAATAATTTTGAAATTACCATTCACAAAATGGCTGACATGATGAATTTTGTACCTGTTAATGACTATTCGGTAGTAATAAATCCAACAATGCCAAGCATGGGACATGGCTCTCCTAATAACGTTAACCCAATTCATGTGGCCAACGGACATTACACAGGTGTAGTTAATTTCACCATGTCGGGTTTATGGCGTGTGGCACTTACACTTAAAAAGAACAATGTGGTTATAGATAACTCGCAAAGTTTCGATATTACTTTTTAAACACCTCTTTTATTTTTTTAACAATACACTTGTTACGAGGCATTTTTATGCCTCGTAATGGTATTTTTTCGCACCCAATGAAACTAAAAAACACAATAACACTTGTTGTTATAATACTAAATATCAATAATTTAAAATCTCAACAAAAGTTAGATTCTACCGTTAAAGATATTCAACTTAAAGAAGTAGTAATTTGTCATGACGATAAAAACCAACAGAACGAAGCGTTTAATTTTTACCGAAGCAGTAAAATAAATAATACCGAAGATATATTAAGCCGAATAGAAGGTGTAAATTTAATTAAACGTGGTGCATTTGGCTTAGAACCTACTTTGCGCACTTACAATGCCGGACAAATAAACATTATGGTAAATGGCATGAAAATGTATGGGGCTTGTACCGACAAAATGGACCCTATTTCGGCTTATATAGAACCAAGTAATTTAGATAAACTTCAAGTAAACCAAGGAGCAAGCGCGGCTGCCAATGGAAGTACTATTGGCGGGAACTTAAATTTCCAACTCAAGGAAGCGGTTTTTAACACTAAAAACCTTCCTAGTGTTACAGCTTTTTTGCAATACAGTACAGTAAATAAAGGCTTTAACAATGGAGTTAGTTTAAATTTGAATAAAAATAAAATAGCATTTAGAATGGCTGCTGTTTATAAAAATGTAGGCAATTATGCGGCTGGAGGCGGTTTGGAAGTAAAATTTACCCAATACGAAAAGTTTAATTTACAGCTCAATACTGTAATTAAACTAGGTAAAAACAACAAACTTATGGCAGACATCATTTACGATAAAGGAATAAATATTGGTTATGCAGCTTTGCCCATGGATGTTTCGAGTGCTACAGGTAAAATAGCTGCGTTAACCCATCAGGTTTATTTTAAAAAGGTTTTAAATGCTTTGATGGAAACAAAATTGTATTACAACGAAGTAGTGCATTATATGGACGATACCCACAGACCCGAAACACCCATACATATGGACATGCCCGGATGGAGTAATACTATTGGATTTTATAATAAAATAAACTTCGAAAAGAAGAAACATAACTTTGAAACCCGACTAGATGCGCACAAAGCATACACACGGGCCGACATGACCATGTACCCCCAAAATGAAAAAGAAATGTACATGCAAACATTGCCTGGTAATAACCTTATTAATAGCGGACTATCTATTACCTATAACTATAAAATAAACGAAATTTATGGATTGGGCGTAATGGCACGAAGTGATTTTTACCAGCAAAAAGTCATTGACAATATTGGCATTTTACAATGGGAAGGCTTAGGGTTTGATGTAAACAAACAAACGCAAAATTGGCTTCACAATGGCAGTTTATGGCTAAAACGAAATGCTAAAAAAATAAATTCCAAATTAGTGTTAGCCCTTGGTGCACGCATTCCTACTGCCAATGAAAGGTTGGGTTTGTACTTATTTAACAGAGCCGATGGAAATGACTATATAGGTAACTTAAATTTAAAACCTGAACAAGCTTTTCAAATTGATTTTATCAATAATTTTAACATCAAAAAAATTGCGCTTACTACAACTTTATTTTACCATCAAATTGAAAATTATATTTATGCTTACGTATTACCTCCTGCATACAGCGCCATGACAATTGGTGCACGTGGGGTAAAAACTTATCAAAATATTGATTACGCCCAACTAATGGGTTTTGAGGCAACTGTTGGGTTTAAAATAAATAAAAAAATTTGGTATAAAACCAACTTGCGTTACACTTATGGTTTATTAAACAATGGTTTGTATATGCAGCAAGTGCCGCCTTTTAAAGCTATTAACACCATTCGTTTTCAAAACAAATTATTTCAAATTCAAATAGAACATTTTTTTGCCAATGCTCAAAACTTAATTAACCCACATTTTGGTGAAATAAAAACTGCTGGATGGCATAGTTTTAATGCCCGATTTGCTTACACAAAAACTATTAAAAAATCTGTAATTCAAGTAAATACTGCTATTGAAAACTTATTTGACATAAACTACCGCGAGCATTTAGATTGGGGTAAAATTCCGCAACCTGGCCGCAACTTTACAATTGGTATTAACTATTATTTTAACTAAAACGAAGCCACTTAAAATCAGTATTTGGTTATGATTACAAGCATAATATAAACCATTTTCTATGCTAAAATTTGTGGTGATAAATAAATACAAATTATGAAAAAAGTTTTTAAAACCATTATCCCTTTAGCCTTTTTATTTAGTGTAAGTTGTGGTTCAAATGCCACAGCACCCGAAAACCAAACTGCAGCCACAAGCACGCAAGAAGTAGGAGTTGGTCAATCAGGTGTACAAGACGAAACCTCGGCACCCAATGTAGTGCAAATTGCCGTTGGCAGTAAAGACCACAGCACTTTGGTAGCAGCTGTTAAAGCCGCTGGTTTGGTTGATGTGTTGAGTAATGCAGGTCCATTTACAGTTTTTGCTCCTGTTAATGCTGCCTTCGAAAAATTGCCAGCTGGCACTGTAGAAGGCTTGTTAAAACCCGAAAAATTGGATGACCTAAAAAATATTTTAGAACACCATGTGTATGTAGGTGTTATAAAAGAAGATGGCTTAACCGATGGCAGAGTTTTAAACCAAGTAAATGGCAGTAATATTACCATTACCGTAAAAAATGGAAAACCAGTTATTAATGGCAAAGCGCATATTGTGGCTTCTATTCCTGCTTCTAATGGCATTATTCATGTAATTGACGAGGTATTACTGCCTTAATAAGAACAATTCATTTTTTTTATTTTACAATTTCTAATTCATAAAAGCTGTTTCAAAGTTTGAAACAGCTTTTTTTATTTAAAAATAGAGCTTATGGTTAATTATTTTTACTTGGCCTTTTTCTTCCATTTTTTTCAATGCTCTTATTACTGTTTCTACTCTTAAGCCTAGCAAATTAGCCATTTCTTGCCTGGTATGTGGCACTAACCAATCCTCGTTTGTTACTTCTGCTTTTTGCTTATAACTTTTCAAAAACGCTAATATTTTGTTTTCAGGTTTGTTATGAATAAGCTCGCGAGCGGTTACAGCTTTGTTATAAATACGTTCAGATAAAATTTGAATAAACTGCAATTGTAATTCAGGATATTCTTTAAACAGTTTATAAATAGAATCTTTACTCATTTTGATGATTACCGAATCTTTTTGCGCAATGGCACTGCAAGGATATTTTTTGTCTATAAATAAAGGCGGTTCTCCAAAACTATTCCCATCGTTAAAAATACCTTGTATGTACTCTTTTCCATCATCGTTAATATTTACCATTTTTACGGTTCCACTAATTATTTGATAAAAAAATTGAGCGGCTTCATCTTCGTAAAATATAACCTCATTTTTTTTATACTTTTTAGCTACTGCGCCCCAAGTAATTAGTAAATTAGTGTCTATTTTCATAACGGTTCAAATATTAATCAATAATAATGGGGTATTTTAACAATAAACCAGATAAGCCTGTGGAAGCAAAACGGGCATTTTTCACCTTGTTTACTTCTAAGTCAATTCCATAATTATAGGCCTTTCTAAAATCTACTTTTTCTAAAATGCTTTGTTGGAATATTGCCAATGTTAAATCGCATTCCACAAACCTAGATTCTGTTAAATCGGTTTCATTAAAATCAACTTCTTTTACACTGCAATTTTTAAAAATGGTTTTCTTTATTTTCTTTTTATAAAATGAAGCAAAGTCGAGGGTGCAAGTATCGAAAGTAAACGACAACAAAAAGTCTTTACACCTACTAAAATCAATGCCTAATAGCTTACAATTGATAAACTGCGCATTGTTAAATGCAGTATTATTAACCTTAACCAAACTCATATCGCAGGTTTTAAAAGTACAATCAATAAAGGCTACACCCGATAAATCGGCTTTGGAGAAATTACAATCAGCAAACGTTACCGAATCGTATTCCATGTTTGATAATTTGCCATTTGAAAAATCTTTTCCTTGTATTGTTTCCATGTTTTTTTAGTTCCTAGTTTTTAGTACTTAGTTTATCATTTCATCCACAGTCTAAAGACATGTGGCAATTCATTCATAATCCAACATTCATCATTCAAAATCCAACATTCAAAATTCATCATTTCATCCACAGTCTAAAGACATGTGGCAATTCATTCATAATCCAAAATTCAGCATTCAAAATTCAAAATCCAACATTCAAAATTCATAATTTAATTATGCGTCCATCTTCCATTTCAATAATGCGGTCGGTGCTGTTTGCAAATTCGTTATCGTGGGTTACAATTAACAAGGTTTGCTTAAATTCTTGTGCCAGTTCTTGAAAAATATCGAATACAATTTTACTGTTTTTTTTGTCCAAATTTCCTGTTGGTTCATCACCCATAATTATCAATGGATCGTTAATCAAGGCGCGGGCTATGGCTACACGTTGTTTTTGTCCGCCTGAAAGTTGATTGGCCATTTTCAATGCTTCGTTTTCAATGCCTAATATCTTTAGCTTTCCCATGGCTCTGTGTTCTACTTCTTCTTCCGAGTATTTGCCTAATTTTAAACCTGGCAACATTACATTGCGCAGCACACTAAACTCGTTTAACAAATAATGAAACTGAAATACAAAACCTATTTTTTCGTTACGTACCAAAGCCAATTGACCTTCTTTTTTGTTCTTAGTGCTTTCGCCATCTATTAATAATTCGCCTTGGTAATCGGTATCCATGGTCGATAAAATATAAAGCAAAGTTGACTTGCCACAACCTGATTTTCCTATTACTGACACAAACTCACCTTTATTAACAGTAAAGTTGATGTCTTTTAAAATTTGAATGGTTACAGGGTCGTGAAAACTTTTGTTAATTCCCTTTGCTTGTAATACTATTTGGCTCATGTTATTTTCCTCTTATTATTACTACAGGGTCTATTTTACTGGCTTTACGCGCAGGAAACAAACCAGCAAAGTAGGTGGTGATTAACGAAAATGTAATGCCTATGGTATAAAACTTAGGATTGTAATTAATTGGATAGGTTTTAATGGTAGGCAATGCAGCTGTATTAAATGGAATTTGATCAATAATAGACGACAAGCCAAAACCAAACAAAAGCCCAACCAAACCACCAAAAAAACCAATGCTTAAAGCTATTACCACAAATATGGTATTTACATCTTTACCCGAAAAACCAGTAGCTTTTAAAATGGCAATGGAATCCATTTTTTCGTAAATCATCATGTTTAAAATATTGTAAATACCAAAACCTGCCACTATTAAAAGCGTTACCCCTACTGCATACGAAATCAATGTTCTAATAGAACTTCCGGTTTCAAATTGTGAGTTAGCAGTTTGAATATCTTCGGCATCTACCCCAAAAGTTTTAGCATATTCCTTAGCCAGCACAGGTGCAATGGTAATATCGTTCAATTTAATTTGAATATCGGTAATGTAGTTATTGGGTTTACCTAAAAGTTTTTGAGTGGTAGCCAACGAGCAATAACTTTGTACTTTATCTAACTCAACCAACCCCGATTGAAAAAAGCCAACTACTTTAAGCTGAATTCTATCGCCTTTAGGAGTTGTAATTTGTATTACATCGCCAATATTAGCCAACATTTTTTCGGCAGCTCCTTTACCTAAAATAATACTATTGGGCACATTCAATAAATCAATATAATTGCCCGCAGTTACATAATCGTTAAAGAAAAACAATTTGTTTTCAGCTTCCACATCTATGCCATTTATAACGCCTGTAATATCAATAGCACCTACATTGTAAAACACCTGCGCCACTATTTTGGGTGCAATGCCTTTTACCCTTGTATCGCTATGCAATGCTTTTAAAATGGCACCATTATTATAAATTTCTTGCCTGGCACTACTTGGTTTTATAGAATGTATAAAATGATAACTGCCCTTAAACCTATCCGATAAATCAATAGGTTGGTCTTTGGTGGCTTTTATTTCGTTAAACAGTTTTATATGTGCAGTTCGGTTTACTATCAAACCATCCAACAAATCGTTAAGGCCACTCATAAAACTAAGCAAAGTAATAAACATGGTAATACTAAAAGTAACCCCAACAGCTGCTACCAATGTTTGTCGCCAACGCGCTAACAAAAGCGATTTGGCTATGGTTAAAAGTAATTTGATGTTCATTATTTGGCAGGTACTATTAATTCGTCAGCTACTGAAACACCACTTATTATTTCCACCTTTTTGTAATCTTTCAAACCTGTTTTTACCGCAATTTTATCACCTTTAGCAGTGGTTACAAAACCATCATCGCTTACCACATTGCGGGGCAGGGTTATTACATTTTTTTTAGTTTGAATTACAATATTGGCCTCCGCAGTAAGGTTAGGATACAAAGTTTGGGGCTTTTTGGTAAACTTAGCTTCTACTAAAAAAGTTTTGGTTCTTTCGTTCATAATGGGGTTAATTTTACTAACCGTAGCCTCATACACTTGGCCTTTGTAACTATCTAACGATATTAAAACCAATTGACCTAATTGCACCTTTACTATATCGTATTCGTCTATTTGTAGTTCTAGTTTAAAATCGTTGGCCGAACCAATAATGGCAATGGGTGTTTGGGTATTTACCATTTCACCTTTTTCTTTTAAAATGCTATACACCTTGCCTTCTATTTCGCTTTTCACCACAAAATCGTTCAATTGCTTTTGGGCAATGCTTAAGTTTTTTTGTGCTTGTTGCGATGTAAACTGTAATTGTCGTTTTAAATCTTGGTACTTAATTAAAGCCGATAAATACGTGGTTTTTGAATTTTGAAATGCCAGTTCGCGTTGGTCTAAATCGTTTTGAGAGCCTACTTGCTGTTTCCATAAATTTTGCTGACGCACATATAACGATGAATCGGTTAAAAACTTAGCCTTGGTTAAATCTATGGTGTTTTTTAAATCGTTTAGCTTGCTTTGGTTAGCGCTAAAATCGTTAAAGCCTGCGGCAAGTTTGGCATTTTCTGAATTTAATTTTGATGTTTCGTTTTGAACCGAAACCAAAGGTGTGTTGAGCTTTACCAAACTACCTTCAGTTACCATTATTTGACTGATAATGCCATTAACGGTAGCATAAACTTGGTACTGATTTTCGGCCTTAATGGTGCCCGATGCGTATACAGATTCTGTAATGTCTTGTTGAATTGGTTTAATCTTTTCCACCTTTTTTTTGCAAGCCGTAAAAACGGAAACTATAACTATTGCAAATACCCATTTTTTCATAGTTCAAATGTAAAATTTAGTTTGAAATACAAGCATGATGTGGGTCAGTAAAAAAGCGTTTGTTTGCAGATAATATTTGATGGACCATGGACCATAGACGATGGTTGATAGATAACGAGAATGGAGTTGATTAACGGTCGCTGAGCTTGTCCGATAGCTATCGGACGAAGCGCCAGCAACACTTTGATATTTTAACTTTCTTTCATTTAACTGAATTTCTATTCCGCATTCCACATTCCGAACTTCGCATTCCGTTATGCTCATATTACCATGTAAGCCAAACAAAAACCGAGCACCATTTAAAACCAAATAAGTGTGCTTAAATAAAAATTAAAATTAACTTGTTTTAATGCGTGTAATAAATATGTTTGTATTTGAAAAAAGTCTTTTTATGAGACCTATCTGACCAAATAAGGGAGATAGGTCTGATAAAATGAGACGTATATGCAAGTTATCAGCAATATTAACACAAACAATTATGAATAAATTTAAAATTTCAGATATCTATTTAGGTGTAAATGATGGGAAAAAAGAGGCTCTTTATAGAGATGATTTTGAAAATTATTTCATTGAATACAACAATAATTATAAGGAAATTCTTAAACCTGAAAAGTACTTAATCATTGGTCGAAAAGGTTCAGGAAAAACAATCCTAGCTGAATATGTTAGAAAACAATCTCAATTAGATTCTAATTGGTTTTGTGATATAAAATCATATAAAGATTTCAGATTTCACGAATTAGTAAATTTTAAAACAAACGATATTTCTCCAAATGAATATTCAGCCATATGGCGTTGGATTGTTTTGATAGATATTGCAAAATTATTATTTGAAGGTAATGGTATTAATGATACTTCTTCGATAAATAAACTTAAAACCTTTTTCAAAGAAAATTATTATTCACTTGATATAGATGCTAAAAAAGTTATAGAAATAAATAAAAACAATAAAATTAATGGTAGCATTCTTAAAGAAATATTAAATATTGGTGGAGAAATTGGAAAAGAAATAAAATTTGGAGATGGAAATTACCTTAACTATCTAGAAGATTTAGAAGAAGTTATCTTTAAATTATTAAAAACAAGTAAAAGTAAATATACCTTGTTTTATGACGAACTAGATGATAGATTTCAAAATGATGATTTTTATAGAAATTCATTAATAAGTTTAATCAAAACAATTGATTCACTTAATTGTCAATTTTTAGATAAAAGAATTAATTTTAAAATTGTACTATTAATAAGAACAGACATTTTTTCAGTTCTAAATGATACTGATTTAAATAAATTAAAAATAATAAATACATTAAATATAAATTGGGGAGATAGAATTAATTCTGATGCGCCTTTGATGAATTTAATAATTCAAAAAGCTAAAAAATCAAATGAGGAATTAAGTAAATTATCTGACTATTATGTATTTAAAAAATTGTTTCCTCAAGATGTAAAAGGAGTTTCTCCTGAACGATTCATTTTAGAAAGGACTTTCTTTAGACCTAGAGACATTATTACATTTTTAAACATTATAATCGAAAAATATCCTCATTCTGGTTATTTTGGTTGGAAAGGCTTATATGAAGAGAGAAATAGTTATTCAGAATATCTATTCGATGAAGTACGTAATGAAATGATTGGACACATATCTCAAGAAGAAATTGATCAAGGTTTAAAATTATTGAAAAATTTCAATAAGCATTTCTTTGATTATTCAGACATAAAAGATTATTTCGAGAAAAATAAGTCTTTCTACGACAAAATTGATTTGCAGAAAATTCTTACTGAGTTTTTTAAATTTAATGTAATTGGTAATAGATGGTACAACACTTTTAAAAAACGAGATTATTATACTTGGTATCATAGAGATAATAGAGCCGAATTTGATTTTGATAAACAAATAGTTATTCACTTAGGTTTAAGAGAACACCTATCAATGTAATAAATACTGCTGATAACAACGGTTTTGCGAAAGTGGGGCTATTGTGCTAAATTAAACATTTGTTCTTTCTATGAACTTTTGTGCTAAATTTGAACTATGGTACTTTCTAAACCCCACCTTCGCAAAGCCGCCAAACGTTAGTGGCAACCTTAACAGACAACACTCAATAACATTTTCTGACAATCAAAAATGGCGGACAAAGAAAAATACATAGGACTTGTAAAATGGTTTCACGACCAAACCCGAGACGCTAATTATGGCTTTATCCAACACGCCAAATTGGGCGACTTGTTTTTTCACGAACGTAGTATTGAACAAGGGCAAGACATTAAATCATTTCGTGAAAATGCCATTGTTGTATTTGTAGCAAAAGAATCAAAAAAACATAAAGAAAAACTTGAAGCTATTGGTGTAAAGTATTTAGAAAACGAAACTGATTTGAACTTTTTGTTCAGTCATTTTCTTTCAATTTTGACAGAAAAAGGGAAATATTCCGATTACAACACTATCCAGAAAGGTGTTCACTCTAAAATTACTTCACTACTTGAAAAATCAACCGATACAAAAATAACTGAACAACTTTTTGAACATTTTCAAAATTATGTAACAGAACAAATACAATCAAAATCAATCACTGACGAAGAATACTTAAAAGGACTTTTAAAAGTTTCAAAAGGTTTTTTTTCCAATAATTATAACCAAATTGCAGACACTGTTGAAAAAAATATTTCAATAGAATTAGCTCATAAATTTTGGCTAGAGAGTTTTATTGAAACTTGCCAAATCAATTATGTTGCAGGTATTATTCTTTCCGAATCAGAAACAACAAAACAAAAAATATTTAGCAGATGTTCCGAAAGTGACTTTGAGCAACTTTTTGAATCTTTTAAAAAGCACATAATTGAAAAAATACATTCAAACATAACGGACAACGAATTTGAAAATATTTTAAAGGTTAGCAAAAAATTCTTTTCTACTAATTACGCCCAGATTACAGACATCGTTGAAAATAATATTTCAGTACAATTAGCCCATAAACTTTGGTTAGACGGTTTCATAGAAACTTGTCAAATTGATTACATTGCAAATACAATTCTATCTGCACCTGAACAAACCCAACGGAAAATATTGACTATGAGTTCAGAGGATGATAAAATAAATATTTTTTTTAAAGTTCTTTATAACATTGATAAAATTGATACAGAAGCCAAACTTAAAAGTGTTAAACAAGTTTTAAGTTTATCAAAAGCGTTTGCATCTGAGCAACACGAAAAAGTATTAACAGAAACGATTAAAAATTGTCCCAACTATTTTAAACTAAGTTTATGGCTTGAAGATTATCACGAGACTTTAGATTTTCAGACATACAAACTTTACACGGTTACACTTTCACCAAAAGACCAAAAAAGGTTTGTCAAAAAGGTGCTTAAATACATTCACGAAGAAAAGGTAAATATTTCCCTTCAAGATTTAACTTCGTTAAATGTAATGGACTTTGAAACAAGTAAACTTGCAGAACAAATTGACAATTCAAAGCTTGATTACTCAACAAGCATTATTTTAAACGTTATTTCAGAGTTAAAAACTCAAACTAACCTTGAAACACGAAAAGACATTACTTCGGCTCAACACAGAATTTATGACCTTATCATAAGACAAATTAAACAACCAAAAGATATTTTACAGATTTCAGGATTCTTTGACGAGTGTGAAGGGCGTTGTGGTATTTCGGTTAACGAAGAAAAAAACGAAGCAGGGGAAATAATAAACCGAACTATTTCATATAATAGAAACGAACACAATAAAGCTAAAAACCACCCAATTTGTGACGGTAGAAAAGCTGTAAATAAAACAACAAAAGAATCTGTACTTTCTGACGAAAAGGTTGAATTTTGGTGGTGTGCTAATCAAAAATGTTTCAAACCAAGCAGACAGCTACATAGTTCAACTGATTGGGAAAAATATTCTCTTCTTGACTTTCTAACAATATTAAAAGTAGATTTTAAGGAAACTGACTTAGAAATTTACTTAAACATAATTAACAAAGCTAATCGGTTTTTGAAGCATCTAAATTGCAGAGAATGCAATCATATTCTTTACCCAAAAGGTAAGTCGCAATATGCGTTTTATGGTATTAGTCATTTCGCTTGTAAAACAGATGACTGTTCAGAAAAGGGGAAGGAAATTTACTTGTCACATTGCTTAAATGGTTATTGCGAAATGGAAATAGACAGTAGAGACAGCGTAAAATGCAAACCTGATGGACTTGAAGCAGAATCTTGTGGTTGGTATGTATGTAATTACTGTCATTCTTGTTGCAGTAGTGAACAACTTCAAAGGCGGAAATGGGTTTACGACAATGTAATGCACTCTGAATATAAATGCCATTTAGAAGGACACAGAAATTTAGGTGTAATTTCGTGTAACAAATGTGGTGACCCAATGGAATCAAACGAAACCAACATTGAAGAATACAATAGAATCTTAAATTGGTTTATAGAAAACAAAGACAAATCAGACCGTATTCATAAAAGCGGGGAAAATAAAAGAGATAAATGGTGGTTTACAGTAAGACGTGGCAATGACTCAATGGAAGAGTTCAGAAAGAAATTGACCAAATATCATCAATTAGGCTTCCAAATTCCAGACTTTGAAAACGACAAAGACTTGCAGTTGATTTCGGAACCTATTGACTTCAAAAGACACAACAAGGATATTTTAACTTGTAAGACTTGCGGTAACATTCTAGACCTGTCAAACGACCTTGAAAAAGCAAGAGCGGTTAAAAAATTTCACAATGTTAGATTTGTTGCAGAGACTGTAGAATAAATGAACGAACAGAAAAATAAACAAAGGCAGCTGCCAACACGGGTTTTGCTTAAGGCAGGGTGACGAGCAAACTTGGAGCTTTTAACTTCTTTTCAAGTGCAGTGCTGTTTTACAATAAATGAATTTCTTTAGATTTTCAAATTAATCTTTAGATATAAGAGGTATAAAATTAGAAATAACTAAAGATTCAAGAGATTGTCTCAGGCACCAAGAACACTAAAAGAAGATTTTAAATAAATTCATGGTAAAATAAAATTAATGCAAAAATCGAAGAGAAGTAAAACCGATTCAGTACATATTTATGGATTGGTTTTGTTAGGTTAAATTTTGTTTTATAATAAAATTTATTACAATTGCTAAAAAATTGATTTATAATGTCCAACCATTTTAGAAAAAATATTATTATTTATTTATTAATACTATCTTTAGTATTATTTGTTGTCGGAACATCCTTTTTTGTAAAAGTGCTAAATAGTTTTGTTATCGAGTACAAACCAATGAATAATTATGAATATTTTTCAATAATCATAAGCTCAGTTTCTGCTTTAATTACTGCAATAGCGGTAATTGTAGCTTTATTTAAAGAAGAAATAATCAATATTTTCAGAAAACCACAAATAAAAATTGAATTACCCGAAAAACATACATACGAAGAAACTGAAGAAGTTGACATTAGGGCAGATGAGGACCCAATAAAAGAAGCAACAAAATATATTACAAGAATAAACATTAAAAATAACGGAAATTTGCCTGCTCGAAACGTTGAAATGAACTTAGAAATGTTAAGTTTTAAAGAATTAAACTCTGAATTAGTTGAACAAATAGATGTTAAATCTACCTCAATAATATGGCAAAACACCAATAAAGATAAAATAACAATACCACCAGGTTGTATTAAAGTACTTAACATTGTTGAAATTATTGGACCAAGTAAAACTAGCTTACCCGACCCTAACACAACAAATAAAGTACAACCAGGTATTCTGATTGCAAATAATGAACTAAAAGCAGATGTAAAAGGTATTTGGATTGCAGAGTTTAGTGTTAATGCAGAAAATCATAATTTGCTTAAATTTAAGATGTCAATTGAATGGAAGGGTGTTTGGAAAAAAAGATTGACAGAAATGAATAATAGTTATTCAATAAAAATTTTATAATAACATGAAAAAAATATTTTTGGTACAATATAGCAATACTAATGTAGTATTTGAGAATAGAATTAAAGAATTTAAAACCTATGCTAAAATTTTTAATAATTCATGGTTAATTGCAACTAATAATACGCCTAAACAAATTTATGAAATCATAACATTTGGTTTTGAAAATCAAACAATAATTATTGTTGAAATTCAAGAAAATAATATTTATGGTAGAATGAATCCTCAAATTTGGGAGTGGATAAGAAAAGCAAAAACATCATAGCTTTTTCACTTTTTGCTAATTGTTACCTTACACTCTCCTATTTTTTCACTTTTTAACCAATTGTAAGCTTACACTCAGCAATTTTTTCACTTTTAACCAAATTGTTAGCTTACACTTTCCAATTTTTTCACTTTTTAGCAAATTGTTAGCTTACACTCAGCAGTTTTTTCACTTTTTTGTAAATTGTAAGCTTACACTAAGTGATTTTTCCACTTTTTAGCTAATTGCTAGCTTACACTCTCCAGTTTTTTCACTTTTTAGCTAATTGTTAGCTTACACTCTCCGATTTTTTCACTTTTTGCCAAATTGTAAGCTTACACTGACCGATTTTTTCACTTTTTAGCAAATTGTTAATCTTTTATTACAATTAATTTCAAAAAAATTATAATTTACTTTAAATTAATGCAAATAAACTTTATAGTTGTAATACCAATTTAACAAAATATTATAATATGAATGTAAAACCAAAATTAACCAGGTACCGCAATTCAGAGTTTATTCAGTACCTACGCGACACCCTAACTATTTTTAAAGCTTTTGATTTAAAAACATTAAAGCTTGATGTGTACATAGGCCCTATAGAAGCCAGTATAGCAAAGCTAGACGAAGTATTTGTTATAGCCTCTAAAAATGGCAATACCGAAGCACTAGAAGCAGCCGATGCAAGGCGCGATGATGCCATAATAGGCATTAGAACTGTGGCAGTAGGTTATGAACGCCACCACCAAGATAATATTAGAACAGCAGCCAAAACCATACTTAACCTAATAGATAAATATGGCACAGGCATAGCTGCCTTTGGCCATATAGCCGAAACCAATGCCATTACCAGTATAGTTAAAGAGCTAGAAACAGTACCCGAATTAGGAAACGCAGTAGGTACTTTAAATATACTTGATTGGGTAGCCGAGTTAAAAGAGGCCAACATTACCTTTAACGATATATTTATAACCCGTAATAAAGACCTAGCCGACCAGCCCGACCAAAACTTAAAAGAACTAAGAACACCTGCTATGGCTAGTTATAATAACTTAATAAATAAAACCGAAGCCTACCTAAGCATTACCGATAACCCAAAATACAAAGACATACTGAACCAAATAGACACCATAGTACTAAAATACAATGCCAGTGTACCTAAGCCAGTAGCCAAAACCCCACCGGCTGAAAAAAAATAAAATGTTTTGAATAACCGAATTAAACAAACCATGCCAAAAGGCATGGTTTGTTTTTTGGGTTTAATAAAACGTAATAATTTACTTCCATTTTTAAAAATAGATATACTCAGGTAGTTTTTGAGACAAAAAAACTTTCCCTATAAATAAGTTAGCATAATAATAACAATAACAAAGACGATAATAAATGATAACATCACTATTTTTAAGACATTTCAAGATATACAAAGGAATAACCTTTATCCCAATCTCAGAAGGGTGTGGATTTTCAAGTTTAATAGGAGAAAATGGTGTTGGAAAAAGTTCAGTTTTAGAAGCTTTAGATTTTGCAATTAATAGAAAAAACAATTCTGAGTGGCCTGTTAATAATGAAGCAAAAAACGATGGGGGTTTAAGTGGCACTAACATACCATTTATTGCACCAATTCTAGTACTCAAAAAAGATTCATTGAAAAAATCAAAAAAGGAGGACCTTGAAAATTATGAAAAGGCTTTAAAACTTTCAAACTTTTTATGGAATACAAAAATTAAAACTAAATCAGCAGCATTAGATGATTTTTATAAACACCGAGATGAATTAAAACAAAACTTTTCAGAAGAAGATTTTTTGCTTTTAATCATTGGTAAAAAGTACAATGAAGCAGGTATATTTTTTGGCTCATATCATAACTATATTGATTTTGTTACAGAAAATCCAGCTATAAAACCTACAGAAGAGGAAATCCAAAAGTATTTTAAAGGATTTTATGAATATATTATTTCACATTATTCCTATATTTATATTCCTGTAGAAACAGATGTTCACACATATACTAAACTTGAAACACAAGATATGCAAAAACTAATGGATAAAAATATTCAAATTGAAATAGAAAATGCCATTAGACCAGGAACTCTGAAACAGATAAATAAGGATTTGGATAACTTCGTAAAAGAAATTGAAGAAATTTTAGAGATTTATGAATACAAAGGACATTTTAAAAATAGCTTAACCATGCCTGACTTAGTTTCTAAAATAATAGAAGCATATTTTTCAATTAAAATATTGAACAGAAAAGTTGATGGGAAACGAATACCTGTCAGTGAACTTAGTTCGGGAGAAAAACGGAAAGCACTTATTGACGTTGCATATTCGTTTCTATTAAATAATTCTGACAGAGAGTCAAATATTATTCTAGCAATTGACGAACCAGAAGCATCTTTGCATATTTCATCTTGTTACAGTCAATTTGAAAAACTTATTGACCTAGGTAAATACAATCATCAAGTAATAATATCAACACATTGGTATGGTTATTTGCCAATTGTTACTAATGGAAGTGCAACATCAATAAAAAAGAATACAAAAAATGAAATAACTATAGATTATTTCAACCTATTTAATTATCGCGAAACGATAACACAATCAAGAAAACATATAAAGGGAATATTACCTGTTGATTATAATATCAAAAGTTATAACGACTTAGTGCAATCAATAGTTTTTTCTGTAATTCAAGACACACCATACAATTGGATTATATGTGAAGGTTTATCGGAAAAAATATACTTCGAAGAAATATTCAAGGAAGAACTTGAAAAGAAAAACTTGAGAATTCTTCCATTAGGAAGTTTTAAAGAAGTAAGAAAAGTGTATTACTATCTTCAATCTCCGATAAAAGACCCTGACTACAATGTTAAAGGAAAAATAATCTGTTTAATCGACACTGACAATGAACGTGTTGAAGTTGATTATCAAAAATCTAAATCTTTGTACTTTGACCGCTTATTAAACAATCAAGATGAAACAATTTTAGTAGATGTTAACAGTAATCAGACCTCACCTCCAACAGAAATTGAAGATTGTTTAAATCCTATTTTATTTTATCAGACTCTAATGGAGTTTTCGGAAGAAAACCAAAGTTTAAAATCAATTTTAATAAACTCTGAAATAAACAAAATGGCTAATAATTCTTACCAGTTTATAGATTTAAGAGGTAGTGAAAGAATAACGATTAAAGCATTTTTTGATGACAATGAAGGATATAACAAAATCCGATTCGCAAAAAAATATGTTGAACTTTCTAAATTAAACTTTTTCAGCGATTGTAAAGAAATGAAATGGATAACCGACTTAAAGAAACGAATAAATAACTAGGCATAACAACACCTATCCATAATTGGAAATTCACCGATTCTTAGTAGTTTTTTAAAATTTCCAATAGCAACATTTATTAAATATTATTAAATAAAAAATTGTTTTATTTTCAGTTTCCTTCTCTCCCCCACCCCCATCTCATAAAATACGCTTTAATTTGTATTATTGCGGCTGTTAGTAGCTTTAACCATAAGTAGTAAATGAAATATAAAAACATTAGAGAAGAAGAACTTAAAAATAAAGTGGGTGCCGATTGGTTTAAAACCTTCGACACAACTGAAATTTTAGGAAATATTGACTTTACAGTTTTTCCAAAACAAGATAGTTTATTTGGCAGAACACCTCTACTTTGGGCAGAAGCCAAAACAGGTAATTTTGATGTGGCTACCATGTTTGTGCAACTAGTGCTAACCATTGGTAAAGCCCGCACTTTCGATAAAACTTTACCACCTGCTTTTCTAGGCGCTTTCGATTTTAAAAAAATTGCCTTTGTACCCTATATCAGCATTCAAGATATTTTTTACCTGAACGACTTTAACTGGAACGTAACCCCAAGTAACCACGATACAAAGGAGTTTAAATTAATTAAGGAAAGAATAGAAGCTACACTAAATAAAAACAGCTCTATTTATGATTATGAAACAGACGAAAAGGAACTAAAATTTTTTATAGCCAATAACATAGCCAAAGCCACTGAAACAAGCAAAATAAAAATAGACAAAAATAACTTTATACCTATTTATATCCGTTGGCTCGAAATTGTAAAACCCATAATAGATGTAAATTGGGACGACCTAAAAAAAGCAAACATATTAGACAGCGATTTTTATTTGGCCGATTTATTTGTAGATGATAAAGACACGCAGAAAATTGATGATGATGCTTCTATTAGAGATAATTTATTTGTGGTATTTCAAAACCAAGGTTATACCATAGCTAAAGAAAACATCAAGCAAATGTTTGATGCCACCATTAATATAAAAAACAGAGAAGTTTATCAGCATTTTTGGAAAAGGTATAAACGCCCACCTATAAAGCAGTTTCAAGATTATATTATTGAACGCAGAGATTTACTAGTTCCGCAAGATATACGCGAACGCAAAGGTGCATTTTTTACACCTAGGCAGTGGGTAGAACTTTCGCAAAAGTATTTAACCGATGTATTGGGCGAAAATTGGCAAGATGAATATTATATTTGGGATTGCGCCTCAGGCACAGGAAATTTATTAGTAGGTTTAACTAATAAATACAATATTTGGGCTAGTACCCTAGACCAAGCAGATGTAAAAGTAATGCACGAGCGTATTGAACATGGTGCTAACCTTTTACAAAGCCATGTATTTCAATTTGATTTTTTAAACGATGATTTTTCTAAACTACCACAAGGATTACAAGACATTATAAACGACCCTAAAAAACGCAAGAAATTAGTTATTTTTATTAATCCACCTTATGCAGAAGCAACTTCTGCCAAAACTGTAACAGGTACTGGCGAAAATAAAGGAGGTGTTACTACTCAATTTAAAATAAACGAATACTTAAATCCAAAAATAGGAAATGCAACAAACGAAATCTTCGCCTTGTTTATGGCGAATATCTATGAAAAAATTCCTGATTGTGTATTAGGACAATTTTCAAAGTTGAAATTTATTAATGGTTCTAATTTTAAAAAATTTAAAGAATATTTCTTAGCCGAATATAAAGGCGGCTTTGTAGTTCCTGCTGACACTTTTGACAATGTAAAAGGTAATTTTCCTATTGGGTTCACAATTTGGAACACCGCAAGCAAGACTAAAATAAATACTATTGCAACCGATATTTATGATAAAAAAGGTAATTTCTCAGGTGTTAAAAATTTCTATGGTGATTTACCAAACAGCATTAATAAATGGATAAAAATATATGATGACAAGTTCAAAAAAGGTATTGGATTTATGGAAAACCCTGCACCGGATTTTCAAAACAATAGTTTTTTAAACTTTAGTACAAATATTGGAACAAGACATGTTAACTACTATTCATTTGAACTACATAATATTTTTCCAGGTGTAATTTATTTTTCAGTTCGTCTTTGTATTGAAGCTAGCTGGCTCAACGACCGTGACCAATTTTTATATCCTAATGAAGGTTGGAAAACCGATACAGAATTTCAAAACGACTGTTTAGCTTTTGCCCTTTTCAATGGACAAAACAGAATTTCACAAGCTGATGGCACAAACCATTGGATTCCTTTTACCGAAAACGAAGTAAATGCCAAAGAAAAATTTGAAAGCAATTTTATGACTGATTTTATAAAAGGAAAAATAAAATCAGAAAAACAAGACAGCAGTTTATTTGAACAAACAGACAAAACCAATATTTCAAGTAAAGCTAATGGTAATGCGTTACAATTTTCACAAGAAGCAACCGAAGTTTTTGATGCAGGCAGAGAACTTTGGCGTTATTACCACTCGCAAAAAAACATTAATGTAAATGCAAGCCTGTACGATATAAGAGAATATTTCCAAGGGCGCAACGACAAAGGCAGAATGAACTCAAAAAGCACAGACGAAACTTACACAGAACTAATTGGCAACTTACGCCAAAAACTAAATGTATTAGCCCAAAAAATTACCCCTAAAATATACGAATACGAATTTTTGAAACAGTAAAATAACACACTCGCTCGCATCTTGCGAGTGAGCATTTTATTAAGCCTCTGGCTTAAAGCTTCGGCACAACTCAGGTAGTTTTTAATTCTAAAAAGTATTTTTACTTTGTTTTTTTGGTTATTATTAAGAAGTTTACAAAAGTTTATTATCTAGCACTTTAAGTATTAACAAATTTTATAACACTTTAATAAATGGAAACAGAAAAAACAGTTAAGTCACAAATTTTATCAAACAAATTTGTTCCTTTAATTTTAATGGTATTCAATATTTACTTCTTCTTTTACCTACTCCCTATTGATATTGCAGAAGCTTATTCCATTGTACTGGCTATAGTTGGTGGTGTGGTAACATTGGTTTTATCGTTTTGGATGGTTTTTACTTGGATAAAATCTGATGAATTATTAGACAAAATAGGTGTACCATTTTATTTAGCATCCATTGCTTCTCTTTTTGTTTTTGGGTATTTTTTCATTGTTAAAACATCCAATTTTGCTTCTGATGAATTGGCGCAAAATGGAGTTTATACTGAAGCTGTAATTATAGATAAAACCCAAATTTATGGAAAAAGAGGAAGAACTACACAAAATATAGATGTTCGTTTTGTTACCCAAAATAATGAACAAGTTAATGCAAACATTTTGGTAGATAAAAAGTACTATGAATATTTAAACGAAGGCATGACTATTCCAATTTTATATTCATCCAAATATCCTAAAATAGCAGCCATAGATTATAAAAAATTTAGACTTGAATAATGTAAAACAAAAATGGGATTTGAGTATAAAATAAAAGTAAAACTTACTGCCAAACAAACCGAAGAAATTCAAGATTTATTGATCAAAAATATTGCTTTTGAGAAAAAATATAACTTAGAAGGTAAAGAATATTTAGTTTTTAAAAAGGCTGAAAACAATAGCGAAATGCCTAATATTACTATCATGTTTGAGGAAAATGGAATTTATATCTGTCAATATAATTCGGCTAACTTATGGACCGACATTAGCCTATTGAAAAATTATTTGGAAGGCAATAAAATAAACTTTGAAATAATGGAGAATTAAACAAACAACGATAATAACGCTAAGGTTAAACTATAAATACCATTATCCGTAGAGTTAGCAAAGCGCTCTAAGGATTTATAATGAATGTAGTGTCCGATAGCTATCGGACTCCCACATAGGCCTAAAAAGTAAACTATGCAAAAAACAACATTTAAAATAGCAAAAATGGACTGTCCATCCGAAGAACAAATGATACGGATGAAGCTTGGTGATTTAACAAACATCAAATCGTTAGACTTTGATATTGCCAACCGACAATTGATTGTTTTTCATACCGAAAGTAACGAACCAATTTTTAAACGCCTTGATAGTTTGAAATTCGATACTTCGCTAACCGAAAGTGTTTCAGTGCGGGATTATACTTTTACAAACAACAATAACCAAGAGCGAAAATTGCTTTGGCAAGTTTTAGCTATTAATTTTTTCTTTTTTGTATTAGAAATTATAACTGGCTTTGTTTCAAACTCTATGGGTTTGGTGGCTGATAGTTTGGATATGCTTGCCGATAGCATTGTTTATGGACTTGCACTTTTTGCAGTTGGAGGAACCATTACCTTAAAAACCAATATTGCAAAATCAGCAGGTTATTTTCAATTAATACTTGCAATTTTTGGATTTACAGAAGTAATAAGGCGATTTATTGGCCTTGAAACAGTTCCCGCTTATCAAACCATGATAATAATTTCTACGCTTGCACTTATTGGCAACGGACTATGTTTGTATTTATTACAAAAAAGTAAAAGCAAAGAGGCACATATGCAAGCAAGTATGATTTTTACCTCAAATGATGTTATTGTAAATCTTGGTGTAATAGTAGCAGGAACAATGGTATATTTAACAAATTCGAAATACCCCGACCTTATTGTTGGAGTAATAGTATTTGCCATAGTAGCAAAAGGAGCAATTAATATATTAAAATTATCAAAACAATAAACCAAAACCACTTTAGCCCAAAACTAAAGTGTTTTATTATTCAAAAACTCTTCCTCTGCACTCGCTCGCATCTTGCGAGTGAGCATTTTATAAAGCCTCTGGCTTGTAAAAATATTAAACGCTTTGGCCCAAAACTAAAGCGGTTTTTTTATTCAAAAACTCTTCCTACTATCAATACATTAAGCAATATGACTTTTTAATCTTACAGCTATCGGACAAGTACAGTGGCAGCGCATTTCGACAAGCTCAATGACCGACCTTTAACAATTCAATCGCGCCATGCTTAATAACAATACAACAATATAACAATAAAAACTTTAAAACTTTAAAACTTCGAACTTTAACACTTCGAACTTCCAAACTTCAACACTCCAAAACCAGTAACAATTTGGTTAAACTATATTAATGTATTAGTTACTTAGTGTTAACCTTTCGGTTTTATTAAAACCCTCTTTTTGCAGTTCATAATTAACATAAAATATGAACAACTCCATTTACAAATTATTGGGTTTAATGCTGTTTTCGTTATGCAGTATTTTAACCAAAGCGCAAATCAATGCGCAGTTTTTAGGGCGATATTCTATTGGAACCTATAATTCCAATGGCGGTGTAGCCGAAATCTCTGCTTTCGATCCTGCATCCAAACGTATGTTTGTGA
The DNA here is from genome assembly GCA_964529175.1 of uncultured Bifidobacterium sp. GTDB lineage: Bacteria > Bacteroidota > Bacteroidia > UKL13-3 > UKL13-3 > JAAFJM01. The sequence goes on along the minus strand of CAZGVO010000002.1, from coordinate 210,398 downwards.
TTAACGGACCCGACACTACTGTTAAAATTGTAAACATTGCCAATCCTGCAAGTCCAGTTTTAATAGCCACACTTTCTATTAAACCTTATGGTATTGATATCAATTCAATAGCTTGCAATAAAAAGGGTTTAATAGCTATGGCGGTAGTTGACTCCAACGGAAAAACCAACCCAAGTAGTATAGTATTTACCGATATTAACGGAAACTTTATAAGCAAGGTAAAAGCAGGTGCTAATACCGATCATATTATATTTACATCGGATGGAAATAAACTTTTATGTGCCAATGAAGGTGAACCAAATGTAGGTTACACCATTGACCCAGAAGGTTCTGTTTCTATTATAGATTTAAGCAACGGAGCTGCTAATTTAACACAAGCCAATGTACAAACAGCTGGCTTTACAGCTTTTAACGCTCCTACTGTAATTGATTCTGAAATAAGAATTTATGGAAAAATACAAAGTGGAACTAGCTTTTTACGTAACTCAACCGTAGCCGAAGATTTAGAACCTGAATACATTACCATTTCGGACGATAACGCTACAGCTTGGGTAACTTGCCAAGAAAACAATGCCATAGCAGTAGTTAATATAAACACTGCCACAGTAACTAATTTATTGCCTTTAGGTTATAAAAACCACAGATTATTAGGTAATGGCTTAGATCCATCAGATAGAGATAATGGCTCAAATGGAGCATTGGCTAAAATTGATACTTTTCCTGTTTTTGGTATGTTTATGCCCGATGGAATTTCATCGTATAAAAACGGAAGTCAAACTTATTTGGTTACGGCTAACGAAGGTGATGCTCGCGCTGATTGGGGTGCTGCTAATAATGAAGAAAACAGAGTTGGCGATGCTGCTTATGTATTAGATACTACTAAATTTGGTGGAGCTGCGGGTGTGGCTGCTATTAAAGCCAATAGCTATTTAGGCCGATTAACAGTTAGTAATAAAACCGGTGATTTTGATAACGATGGAAAAATAGATAGCATTTATGCATTTGGTGCTCGCTCATTTTCTATTTGGAACAGTACCACAGGTGCTTTGGTTTGGGATAGTAAAGACGAATTTGAACAACGTATAAAAAGTGTATTACCAGCATACTTTAATGCTGGCCACACTACCAACGCTTTAGACGACAGAAGTGACAATAAAGGACCAGAACCAGAAAGTATTACTGTTGGAAAAATAAAAGACAGCACTTATGCATTTATAGCTTTAGAGCGCATTGGTGGTATTATGATTTACAATATTACCAATCCATCAGCACCTTATTTTGTGCAATACATTAACTCAAGAAACTTTAGTGTATCGCCAAGCCAAGCAAACTTAGCTACTGTTGGCGATTTAGGACCCGAAGGCATTGTTTTTATTCCAAGCAGCGAAAGTCCAAATGGAGTAAACATGATTATGTTATCGAACGAAGTAAGTGGAACAGTAGCTTTTTATAGTTTAAATACTCCAGAAACTGAAGGTATTACCAAGTTACAAGATTACAAAAACAATGTATCTCCAGCTATTGGTACTTTTCAAGGTATTAACTACCGCGAAGCAGGTTTCTCCACTTTATTCCCTATTCCAAATACAAACGGAACTGAATTTTGGACTTGTTCTGACCGCGGAGTAAACATTGATTGTGCTAATGCCAATACAGCAAGCTGCCGCCCTACTTACGATAAAATGTATGCATTTCCTTCATACACTCCTAAAATTCATCGCATACGTATTATTGGTGATTCGGTTCAAATTTTAAAAACCATTACCATCAAACGTCCTAACGGAAATGGAGCTACAGGTATTATTAATCCTACTGGTTTAGGAAGTACTGCTACCGAAGTTGCATCTACCGATACAGTATTAGATTGTGCTAACTTTAGTTTAAAAACTACTCCAAAAGATACTTTTGGAATTGATCCAGAAGGTTTAGTAGTAGATAAATTAGGTAATTTTTGGTTATGCGAAGAAGGTGGAGCTACTATTTGGCAATTAAATGCCAATGGTGTTTTAATTAAAAGATATACACCTTACGCTAATTTAGCAGGCAAACAAACAGTAGATATTCAAATAGATTCTGTTTTTAAATACCGCAGAAACAACAGAGGTTTTGAAGGAATTGCTATTACACCTAATGGTAAGATTTATGCAGCAATACAAAGTCCGATGCATTATCCTAGCTCGGCAGTTGGTGCTACATCTAGAGTGCATAGAATAGTAGAAATTGACCCAGCAACTAATACCCAAAGAATGTTGGTTTATTTAAATGATGGTATTGTTGGTAGTTCAGGAGCAAACCAAATACGCCCTCAAGATTGGAAAATTGGCGACATGACAGCTGTAAATGATAGTACCTTTTTGGTTCTTGATGCTGCTGCAAGAGGAACCTCTGATATTAAAAGAATGTATTTAATAAATATCAATCAAGCTACTCCTGTTACCTCAGGTTTATACGGAGGTTTAACTATTGAAGCCTTAGCTGATTCAACCGGCTTAGCTAACAATGGAATAAAGCCTGTTAGTAAAACATTGGCTATGGATTTATTAGCAAGTGGTTGGCCTGCCGCTTTAGATAAAGCTGAAGGTTTGGCCATTATAAATGATAGTACCATTGCTATTGGTAATGATAATGATTTTGGACAAACTTCACCAACAGCAAATGGTATAGCAACTGCTACAGGAAATATTAGCCATGTAATTACTTACCGTTTAAGCGGTGCCAAAAAATTAGTAAATTATATACCATCTGTTTTATCAGTATCAACTCAGTCAGCTTACTTAACACCAGAAGCTCCTGGTGTAAAAATAGATCCAATTCTTACTGTGGGTGATGCTGCAGAGAATGGTTACAAAATGGTTGGAATACCTGATGGTACTGGTGCTTACGATAATGGAAATGGAACTTTCACTTTATTAGTTAACCATGAATTAGGTAATACACTAGGTATTAACCGTGCTCATGGTGCAAAAGGTGCTTTTGTATCAAAATGGGTAATTAACAAAAACAATTTATCGGTAGTTAGCGGTGCTGATTTAATTCAAAAAGTTAACTTATATACTCCTTTTGTAGGTTATACGCTTTATAATCCAGCTGATACTACAAGTAAAAAAGCTTTCAGTCGTTTTTGTTCTGCTGATTTACCTCCTGTATCGGCATTCTACAATGCTGCTACTGGCTTAGGAACTCAAGAACGTATTTTTATGAATGGTGAAGAAAGTGGTTTGGAAGGTAGAGCTTTTGGTCATATTGTTACTGGTACTAATGCCGGAACAACTTATGAATTACCTCTTTTAGGCAAATTCTCGTGGGAAAATGCAATTGCTTCTCCTGCCTCTGGCGATAAAACGGTAGTTGCTGGCACTGATGATGGTACTGATGGCCATGTTTATTTTTATGTTGGTACAAAAACCAATACTGGTAATGAAATGGACAAAGCGGGTTTAACCAATGGTAGATTATATGGAATATCAGTTACAGGTTTACCTGCCGAAATCAGCACATCTGTTCCAACTGCTAACACTGCATTTACTATGGTTGATTTAGGAATTGTAAAAGATTCAACTGGTGTTGCTTTAAATACTGCGAGTAATTCACTTTCTGTAACTAAGTTTTTAAGACCAGAAGATGGTGCTTTTGACCCTTCAAGTCCTAACGATTTTTACTTTGTTACTACCAACTCATTTACAGCACCAAGCAAAATGTGGAGATTACGTTTCAATGATATTAAAAACCCAATAACAGGTGGAACTATTACTGCTGTGTTAGATGGAACTGAAGGACCTAAAATGATGGACAATATTGCTATTGATAATTTTGGACATGTAATTATTCAAGAAGATCCAGGTAATCAAGTTCATTTGGCTAAAACTTGGCAATATACAATTGCCAACGACCAATTGAAATTAATTGCTTCTCACGATTCTTCTCGATTTATATCAGGTCGTCCAAATTTCTTAACTCAAGATGAAGAATCATCTGGTATTATTGATGTTCAAGATATATTAGGTGCCGGTAATTTTATAGCCGTAACACAAGCACATTACAGCATACCAGGCGAATTAGTTGAAGGTGGACAAATAGTAAAATTGTTTAACCCTACTACAGCTATATCATTTGCAGGCGCAGGTCCTAACAGCTCACAAACGCCTTATTTAACTCCTATTGCAAATGGTGTTAAATTCAATTCAATACTAACAGTTGGAGATTCAATTGGTAGTTACAGAATGGCAGGAATTCCTGATGGAACTGGTGCTTACGATAATGGCAATGGAACCTTTACTTTATTAGTTAACCACGAGTTAAGCAATTCATTAGGTATTAACCGTGCTCACGGTGCCAAAGGTGCTTTTGTTTCAAAATGGGTAATCAATAAAAATAACTTATCAGTAGTTAGTGGTGCTGATTTAATTCAAAAAGTAAACTTATACACTCCTGGCTTAGGCTATACTTTATATAACCCTGCTGATACTACCTCTAAAAAAGCATTCAACCGTTTTTGTTCAGCTGATTTACCTCCAGTATCAGCATTCTACAATGCTTCAACTGGCTTAGGAACTCAAGAACGCATTTTTATGAATGGTGAAGAAGCAGGAAACGAAGGAAGAGCATTTGGTCACATTGCAACAGGTATAAATGCTGGTACTACTTATGAGTTACCTGCTTTGGGTAAATTCTCGTGGGAAAATTCAATAGCAAACCCTGCTTCGGGTAACAAAACAGTTGTAATCGGAACTGATGATGCAACTCCTGGTCAGGTTTATGTATATGTTGGAGACAAAACCAATGCAGGTTCTGAAATAGATAAAGCAGGTTTAACCAATGGTAAACTTTACGGTATAGCAGTTAATGGTTTAACTACAGAAGTTAGTGGTTCATTTATTGCACCAAATACTACATTTAGTTTAGTTGATTTAGGTTTTGTAAAAGATTCGACAGGTGCATCATTAAATAACAGGAGCAATACTTTAGGAGTAACTAATTTCTTACGTCCTGAAGATGCATCATGGGATCCATCAAACCACAATGATTTTTACTTTGTAACTACCAATGGATTCAACTCACCAAGCCGCATGTACAGAGTAAGATTCAACAATATAAATAATCCATTATTGGGCGGAACTATAACAGCTGTTTTAGATGGAACTGAAGGTCAACAAATGATGGATAACATGACTATAGACAATTCAGGTCATGTGTTAATTCAAGAAGATGTTGGAAACAATGCACATAATGGAAAAACTTGGCAATACACCATTGCTACTGATAAATTAGCACTATTAGCACAACATGATTCAACACGTTTTATAAATGGTGCAGCTAATTACTTAACTCAAGATGAAGAATCATCAGGTATTATCGATGTACAAGATATATTAGGTGCAGGCAATTTCATAGCCGTAACACAAGCGCATTACAGCATACCAGGTGAATTAGTAGAAGGTGGACAAATTTTAAAAATGTTTAATCCAGCTACTGCTAATGGAAAACAAATTATTTCTATTGCTGAAGCACGTACATTAAATTCTGATACTGTAAGAGTAAGAGGTGTAATTACCAGAGCTTGGGGTAGATTTATTTATATGCAAGATGCTTCAGGTGCCATTGCCGTGCGTCAAGCTTCAGGAGCTATGGTTGATTCCATTTTAAACAATGGTTTAAAAGAAGGCGATAGCATAGAAGTAGTTGGTGGAAGAGGAAATTTTAACAACTATGCACAAATAAATATTGGTAATGGCGCTTATGGTGAAAATAGTCGTGTAACTAAAATTAGTTCGAATGCCACTATTCCGACACCTGAGTTAGTAACACTAAAACAAATTAATACCAATGGTGAGCAATATGAAAGTAAAGTAGTAAGAATTGTCGGTTTAAGAACCAATGCCACTGCTGCCACTTTTGCTGCTAGTAGCAATAATACAGTGTGGGATGGTTCAAATGCTGGAGATACAACAATATTAAGAATTATTGCTAGTCAAGATACAGAAGTGGAAGATGCTCCTGCATTAAGTGTTCCAAAAGGTGCATTTATTTTTGAAGGTATTTTGGCACAATTCTGTTCATCGCCAACTAATGGTTGTACCAATGGTTACCAATTATATGGCACACGTAAAAAAGACATTGTAGAAATGCCTTTAACTGCGTTTAACTTGTTAAATCCAACAAACAATGCAAGAGTAGTAACTGATAGTGCTAATACCTCTATAATTACTGTTAATTGGAATAGCTCATTTAATGCTGCTAAATACAAATGGATGCTAACTACCGAAACTGGTAATTTTACTACTCCATTATTAACTTTATTATCAAACAATGCTGGAGTTGATACTATATTAACTTTAACATCGGGCGGAGTTGATGCCATTTTAGCAAGCTTAAATATTGCCAAAGGCGATTCAGTAAAAACCAAATGGACTGTATTTGCTTACAAAGGCACTAGCGACTCGTTACAAGCTACTCAAATATTTAACTTAACATTGGTAAGAAACAAACCAACCTTAAATGCATTCAGTTTAATTTCCCCTGCTAATAATGCAAGAGTAGAAGTTACAGAAGCAAGCAATACTTTGGTTAATGTAAATTGGAATAAATCAACCAATGCAACCAACTATAAATGGTTTGTTACTGCTTCAAATGGTAGTTTCTCGGCACCTTTATTACGCTTAAATTCTAATAACAATGGAACTGATTCTGTATTAACTTTAACAAGCGGAACTATTGATAATGTGTTAAGCACTTTAGGTATTAAACGTACTGATTCAATTACTTTAAAATGGACCGTTTATGCTTACTTAAATAACGACTCGTTAAAAGCAAATCAAGATTGGAATATTACTTTGGTACGCAAACGTATTTTAGGTGCATTTAATTTATCGAACCCAATTAACAATGCACGATTGATAGTAACACCTAACAGCACCTCTCCTATTATTATTAATTGGACAGCAGCTGCAAATGCAGTTACTTACAAATGGAAAGCAGCTACATTAACAGGTAATTTTATCAATCCTTTATTAAACTTAGCTTCAGATAATGCTGGTGTTGATGCAAAATTAACTTTATCTCACGATGCGTTAGATGCAGTTTTAGCGAGCAATGGCATTGCTAAAGGCGATTCAATTAAATTACAATGGACAGTGTATGCTTTTGAAACAACTGATTCATTAAAAGCAAACGAAATCTTTAACATTACTTTAGTTCGTGGCGCAGGTGTTGGTGTAAACAATATTGATTTTAAAAATAATTTCAATGTTTATCCAAATCCAGCTCATACTGAAATAAACATTAACAGCAAAGACTTAACAGGTAATTTAACAATTAAATTATATTCAATTACTGGCAAATTACTAATTGATGAAAACATGGAAGCTTCAACTAATAACAAAATAGATGTAAGCCATTTACAAGATGGTATTTATATGTTATCAATTGAAGGCCAAAATGGCAAAACTGCTACTATTAAAGTAGTAGTGACTCACTAAAATTTAATCAATTAATCAATCAAAACGGGTAGGTATTTTAAATGCCTATCCGTTTTTTTTAAATAATAAATTCAATAAACATGAAGAAAAAAATAGCCGCACTTTTATTAAGTACATTAGTTGCTTGTATTTTTATTTCTTTTACAAAAACAAATGAAAACCAAGCCTATATTATTAATTATAAAAACAAACTAGCACTATTTGAACAAAATGAAGTTGAATTAATTGATTTAATTAACAAACAAAATAGCTTTAACAACGCCAATGTGGAGGTAGTTAAAGATAAAATTTTGCAGGTTCGCAAAAAGTTTAAAGGCCTTGATTTTTGGTTCAGGTATTTAGCACCGTTAGCTCAAAAAAAGATTAATGGCCCTTTGCCAATAGAATGGGAAACAGAAGTTTTTGAAAAATATGAAAAACCTTACAAACGCGAAGGAGCTGGTTTCACATTGGCTTTACAGTATTTAGAAGAACAAAATATTGACAAAACACACTTACTTAATCTAATCAATCAAAGTTTAGAAGCCACTCAAAACTACAAACATGATAGTATAATAAATGAACTTAACTCATTTCATACTTTTTATTTATCCAATCGTCTTTACTTATTAAATTTAGCTGGCATATATACCACAGGATTTGATTGCCCTAACAAAGAAAGTATCATTACTGAGTTAAAAATAATGCTTGCTGATGTAAATGAAATATACACTTCATTTAACCTTAGTTTTCCAAACAAATGTTTATCTAATTTATACCTAAATAAGTATAATGAATGTATTCAATTTGTTAATGCTCAACCAGTCAATTACGAGCAATTTGACCATTTTACATTTATAAAAGATTATATCAATCCTTTATATAAACTAAACCAAGAACTAATTATACAAAACAAGGTATATAGCAAAAGTTTAATTGATTATTCTATTAATAAAAATACGAATTCTATTTTCTCAAAACAACTTTATAATGGACAAAACTCAAAAGGGATTTATTTAAGAGTTAATGATGAAAATGCTTTGGCAGAAATAAACAACTTAGGAAAATTGTTATTTTATGACCCTATACTTTCAGGAAATAATGAGCGTAGTTGTGCTTCTTGCCATAAACCAACTCAGTTTTTCACAGATACTAACTTTTCAACTTCTCTCCAATACGATAATAAAAACTATTTAGAAAGAAATACACCAACGTTAATAAATGCTCCATTTAACCACTTAATTATGACTGATGGAAAGCACATTGATTTACAACTTCAAACCAAAGGAGTAATTACCAATAAGCTAGAAATGAATGCTAACCAAGATTCTGTTTTAGCTAAAATTTTAAGTTGTAAAGAATACAACGAAATTTTACAAAATCTTTTAAAATATACCCCAACAGAAAAGTCGGTTAACTTTAACCATGTTATTTCGGCTATAACCTATTATTATAGCCAATTTAGCAATTACAACGCTCCTTTTGACAATGCCATGAACAAACAAATTGAAATTAGTCAAAATGTGAAGGATGGATTTAACTTATTTATGGGTAAAGCTACATGTGCCACTTGTCATTTTGCACCACAATTTAATGGGGTAAAACCACCATACATTGGTTCTGAATTTGAAGTTATTGGAGTGCCTAAAAATACGGAATACACCTCCATTAGCAATGATTTGGGTCGATACTTAATTAATCCTGCTAATGAAACCAAGAACGCCTTTAGAACTGGAACTATTAGAAATGCTGCTTATACCAAACCTTATATGCATAATGGTGTGTTTAATACCCTTGAGCAAGTAATTGATTTTTACAATACAGGAGGAGGAATTGGTAATGGACTAAATGTTGACAATCAAACCTTACCATCAGATTCACTGCATTTAAGCCCCTCCGAAAAAGAAAATTTAATTCTATTTATTCAAGCACTGACAGAAGAAATAGTTTTTGAACAAGCACCGAAAAAATTACCTAAAAGCAATATAAAATATTTAAACAAACGCAAAGTTGGAGGAACTTATTAATGAAAAAATATGCTATTTTACTTTTTAGCATTGCATCAATAGTATTGATTAATTGCAAAACAAAAAAAAACATAAGAAACCTAAATGGAAATAATGAAAGTAAAAAAACTGCCGCTCTTGAACCTTTGTTATACGACATGCCAGAAGATAGCTTAACAATGACAGCTGATAAAAAATTGGCCTTTAAAGAAAGTTGTGAAAGAGGAATAATTATTTACAATACCATTTGTGCCAGTTGCCATAATAAATTAGTGGATGGAAAATCGGTAGTTCCTGATTTTTCGCTACCACAGCTTATGGATTACGAAATTAGAATTCAATACCCAAGTCATGAGGATAGACTTAAAGAGAATAATCTTAGTGCGCAGGAGCTAGATGATGTAGTAAATTATTTAAGGTATAAAAAGAAATCAGGAGTGCACTTTTAATTTACAATGACTTTATAAACAATAAAACTTAACAATAATAAAATGCCATATTAAATATTCAACAACACAAACAAATTAATATTGATATACTAAAACTACATAGGTGAAAACTATAAAAAAGTATATACCAAAACTTACTATAACAAGCATAATTGTTTTTACCATAATTAGTTTAAATGCTCAAAATGTTGTTATTAGCGAGTTTCATAATAACTCAACAGGAGAGTGGGCTGAGCTTTTAATAACTACTGACAATGCAGATTTAAGAGGATATACCTTACGCGATAATGGAACAAGTCAAGCAAGTTGGCAAGCTACTATTACATTTTCAAACAACAGTTTTTGGAATAATTTAAGAGCAGGAACTGTTATTGTTTTATGGTTTAGCTCGTCATCAACCTTTGCTTTAGATACCAATAAAAATGATGGTTATATTGAACTCCATGCACAACTTTCAGGCTACACCAGTTCATCTGGTGGATCAAGTGGTGGAATTATAGTAATTGGAGGAAGTGGGGAATTACTCCAATTAAGAAATGCAAGTGCTACACATATACATGCATTAGCTTATAAAAGTACTTCAAGCATTGGGGCTGACTTTACTGCATTAAGCAACAATAAACTTAATCATAACACAAGCTCAATGAGTAATGGCGAATCTATTTTGGTTTGCCCCGGAACCAATTTAAATTCTTATTTAAGTTATAATACTTCCACCGTAAGTTATTCAGGAATAGATTCAACAAGCAAAAGCAGCGCAAGTAAAGGTTTGCCAAATAGCTGCACTTCGTCAACAAGTGCTAATCAAAATTATTGGCGAAGTTTAAGGCAACCAACTTATAATAATCCAACTTTAAATACCATAACAGCTAACAGCAATGGTACACAATTTAACCTCAGTTGGAGTGCTTGTGCCGACCCAAATCCAAGCGACTCAACAACTGGTTATTTAATATTAAGAAACACCACCAATTCATTTACCAACCCAACTGATAACACCATTTATAGCAATGGCAATATTATTGGTACGGCTACAGTTGTTACACATATTAATTTTTCATCAACTCTTGCATTTACAGATAATTATAATTTAAATTGCGGTGATACATTGTATTATAAAATATATGCATTTAGGTATAAAACAGATAATAACAATGTAAGCAATTTGGCAAGAGGGAGAGCTTATAACGAAACAGGAACCAATGTTCAAAGTATTACAAAAAGCCAACCTATAAGCCAAAATATTTCAGCTAATTAAATTAAACAAACACATGAATATTTTTACAAAATTAAATTGCAGAATCATTTTACTAATAGTAGGTTTTACTGCCTTTGGCAATGTATTATTTGCTCAAAACCAAAAAGCTTGGTCGGGTAATACCAATGGCTTTAGAATTGATACAACAGTAAATGCAGGTTCGCAAGTAACTTGGAATTTAACTTTAGGTTCTGGTAGTACTAGTAGTAAAGTAGATGGTGGTGGACGCCAAGGTTTAACCACGGTTACTTGGGGTAATACTACTGCGGCCATGATTAGAGATACCATAAAAGCTTTTGAAACATTAAATGGTTGTACAAGTGGAATTGTAAATAAACCAATTGATGTTTATCCAAAGCCTGTAGTATCAGTTAGTGTTAACGACACCTTGTGTATTGGAGCTAGTTTAGGTTCTAAAACATTAACAGTAACTAATTATGCTGCCATTGGAGGTGCTAGTAACTTGGGTGAGTTTAATATTACATTTGAGTTACGCAGCGGTTCTACAGCAGGACCAAATGTACTTGGTATTCCAGTTACATTACCAACTGTAGGTGGAAACATTTCTATTTCATCAATTCCAGCAGCTAGTTTACCTGCAGGAACTTATTATTTAGTAATAATTGGATTTGCTTCTAACGTGGCAGCTACAGGTTCTAACCCAGCTCCTGGAAGCTATGCAGGTGGCAATGCCGCTGCTACCTTGGCTGCCATTCCAACCAATTACGCTATTTATATTCGTCCTGCTATTACTACTCCTGCCATACAAGCATACTAAATCCTTATAATCAATAATTTATGAAAAAAATATTTAGCTTAACGATTGTTCTTATATTATTAGGAACAGTTAGGGGTTTTGCGCAATCGGATACGGTTTGCGCTGGTGCCAATAATAAAATTTACGATGTAAACCCAACTGCAGGTTCTACTTATAATTGGTCGCTTAAAAGTGGCTTAGGTACCATTAGCCCTGTGGCCGGCCGAAGCGATAGTGTTGTTATTAATTATGGCACTACTCCTGGTTTTGACACCTTACGTTTGGTTGAAATTGGGCCATCAGGTTGTTTTGGTGATACAGTTAAAATGCGCATTGTTATTTTACCAACTGTAAATGCATCAATTAGCGGAACCGATTCTATTTGTATAAACAATGCAAGTATTGCTAAATTAAATATAACATTTACAGGCACTAGCCCTTGGAATGTAACTTACACCGATGGAACTACTCCAGTAACTGTAAATGGTATAACTACCAGTCCTTATACATTTAATTCACCAACTTATGGCACTGCGGGAATAAAAACATTTACCATTACATCAGCCAGTGGATTAGGAAGTTGCCCTGCCAATGTAAGCGGAAGTGGAAATATTACTGTGTTTCCAAAACCTGGAGCACTTACTATTCTAAAATATTAATTTAAATCAAAGTCTTGAAAAGCCTACATTTTTTAAATGTGGGCTTTTTTTATACCGCTATGTTGTATAATAAATACCAATAAATTTTGTAGCGGCATAATACCATCTAAGATTTATTCCAAACGCATTTGTCTGATTATAAATCAAAAATGGTATTATTTTAAAAAATACTTGACAAATTGAATTTTAAAATTAGCTTTGCAATACAAAGTACTTTTAATATGAGTAATTCAAATCACAATTTAAACGACCTAGCACACATCCGTCAGTTAATGGAACGCAGCACCAAGTTTGTTTCTTTAAGCGGCCTTTCGGGAGTTTTTGCAGGAACTTATGCCCTTTTAGGAGCATTTGGCGTTTGGTTCTTTATCAATGTGGTTGGCATAACACGTTGCATTGGCGAAGATGGAGTTACCATGAAATTATTTGGCTTAAAATTTCAAGAATTTTGTTTTGTAGACGCGATACTGGTGCTTTTTTTATCGTTAAGTACCAGTTTTTGGTTAAGTTATAAAAAAGCAAAAAAATCAGGTGATAGCATTTGGAACAGTTTAACCAAACGTGTTTTTATAAATATGATGGTTCCTTTGGCCACTGGCGGTATTTTTTGTCTGTTATTAATTTATCATGGACAAAGTATTTTTATTGCGCCAGCTACTTTAATATTTTATGGCTTAGCTTTGGTAAATGTTAGTAAATATACTTATAACGATATTTTCCAATTAGGCATTATCGAAATACTGATTGGATTATTGGCCATGTTTTTCTTAGCCAACGGCCTCCTATTCTGGACCATAGGCTTTGGCTTAATGCACATCATTTATGGCATTGGCATGTATTTTAAATACGAACGTAAACAAGCTTAATGAATCAATTTTTATAAACAAACCATAGTATGAAAATTGATATTGACAATTTAAACAAAGCTTTTGAAAACCGAATACGCTTAGGAATTATGAGCGTATTAATGGTAAACGATAAAGTAGATTTTAACACCATGAAAGAGTTATTGAGCTTAACCGATGGCAATTTAGCAAGCCATATTACTGGCCTTGAAAAACAAGGATATATTGCAATCAATAAACAATTTGTAGGCAAAAAACCCAACACCACTTTTGAAGCAACTTTAGATGGCAAAACTGCGTTTAAAGCACATTTAGATGCGCTTGAAAAATTAATAAAAGGATAAACTATATTTTTTTGCCTATTCACTTTGAATTTAAAAGTACTTTTAAAAAACAAAATAAAAATGACACTACTAATTCCAATTTTACTCATCCAACCAATCTTTATAATATGGGCGCTTTACAAAACAATAAAATTCCTGTTTAGAGTATGGAATAAGGAACAACATATTCATTTTAAAGAAGAAATTTGGTTCTTAATTCTAATTATTACTGCTGTAATTATTCCACTTCTTGGATTTTCAATAAATAGTAGTGAGCCTAGTCAAAGTGCCGAATCATGGGGAGATGACAATTTTAGATTATTTGCCATTCCTTACTTAAAAGATATAATCATATTTTACTTTACAACCCTTGGTATTATTGGCGTAATAATTTTTGCCCTAAAAAATCACTTATTCATGGCAATAATAAATAATGGCTTACTTTTAAGCTTAATATTGTTAAGTTTATTTACCACTATCCAACTTGGACCAGTAGGGTTAATCATGTCGGGCATACCCATAATTGGCTTGCTTTTAATTGCTCCATTATTTAATGTCTTTCTATTTTTAGCAATATTTATTTATAACATAAAAAGCTCAGCTGCAAAACAAGTGAATTGTAGAACAAACCTATTGCTAGGATTTGGAGTAGCTTTAACTTATATCATTTTATTTCAAATAATACTTTCAACTTTTGGTTCACAAGAAATAAGCCTAGTAAAAGCTTTTACACAAACCAAAGATGGATTCTTCTTCATTCAAAATCAAACCATAAACTAAACCATACACATCATGAAAAACGGATTTATTATTTTCATTTCATCAATTATCTACACCTATTTACTTTACATGCAAGGCATTGGTGCAAACGTGCTTCTTCTTAACATTATTCTTATTGCAGGTTTGTTTATTTCAAACCCTAATTATTTAAAAAACAAACTATCGTTGCTATTTTCTGCTGGCGCCATTTTAAGCTCATTATTTGCATTTGTTAACGGCCATGTATTAACTGTAATTGCCAATATTTTGTCGCTTACACTTTTATCAATATCAGTAAGTTTAAAACAGCAATCGGTTTTAACCAGTTTATTGCATATTTTTTACTCGTATATAACATCCATAGCCCAAATAGTGCGCAGGTTTAAACAAAAGTATTTCTCCGAAAATGAGCAAAACGGCACCCTACGCAAACGCATAGTTATTTACTTAAGTAGCACTTTGGTATTTGTATTGTTTGTAATTTTATACCAAGCTTCCAACGCTGCTTTCAGCAGTTTTATCCAACAGTTTAGCTTAAAATTTTTAACTGCTAGGTTAATATTTTTTTATGCCACCTCTTTTATAGTAATGTATGCATTTTTCCGTCCGCGTATTTTAGCAGTATTGGCCATTTACGAAAAAATGATTCCTTTAAACATCACCTCCGATGGTTACCATAGTTATTCTTTTTTAGGCAATAACGTGGAGGAAGAAACCGAGTTTAAAACAGGAGTAGTAATGCTTAGTTTATTAAATGGATTGTTACTTTTAGTAAATGTAATTGACTTGCAATTTATGTTTGGTGGCGAGCTTTTACCTGCCAATATATCGTATGCCGATTATGTACATCAAGGTATTTTTAGCTTGATACTTTCTATAGTAATTGCTATTGCTATTATACTTTGGTATTTTAGGGGAAGCCAAAATTTTGCACAGCAAAAAACCCTTAAAACATTGGCTTATTTATGGATTGCGCAAAACTTAATCATGTTATTGAGCGCAGCTTACAAAAATAATTTATACATCAACGAGTTTTCGTTAACCTACAAACGCATTGGTGTTTACGCGTTTTTACTTTGCACCATAGCTGGCTTAATTCTTACCTTTATAAAAATAGTAAACAAACGTAGCAATTTTTATTTGGTAAAAGCCAACTCATTGGTTTGGTATGTAATTTTAGTAATGGCAGTGCCAATAGGTTGGGATAAAATGATAGCTGAATTTAACATTTACCAAGCCCAAAGCAAAGGTAAAGAACCAGATGTCAATTATTTGTCAAGCCTTTCATATCAAGCTTTGCCAGTATTGTTAAAATACCAATTAACCAAACAACCAGATACGTTTACCAATCCAGCAATAACTTATTATAACAACGGAACTTATTCGCAACAAAAGTTATTTAACAAACTGGTTGATTTTAGCATCAATGAAAACAGTTACGGTTGGCAATCCTATAACATGGCTCGTTGCCAAACTTATGACGAAATAGTGCCTTTACTTGACAAATACAGTCATTTATTGCAAATACACCCCATCAGTAATTTAAAAATTTATGCCAAATATAGAAACTTAAACTTTTAATAAACTATGAACAACAACCATCAAACCAACATGACCAAAACTATAGTTTGGCTTACAGCCTTTAGCATTGCCATGGGCTTTTTAGAAAGTGCGGTAGTAATTTATATCCGCGAAATGTATTACCCGGCAGGATTCAATTTCCCTTTGGTTGATATAAAACGAAATATTGTAGTTGTTGAACTTTGGCGCGAATTAGCCACCATTATTATGCTTGCAGCAATTGGCTATTTAACAGGAAAAACCAAAGCACAACGATTTGTATTTTTCTTATTTAGTTTTGGTGTTTGGGATATTTTTTACTACGTATTCTTAAAGATATTTTTAAACTGGCCTGCAAGTGTTTTTACTTGGGATATTTTGTTCTTATTACCTGTACCTTGGATTGGACCAGTGTTAGCGCCTTGTTTGGTATCGCTTAGCATGATAGGTTTAACTTTTTTAGTGCTATGGCTCGAAAGTAAAAACTATGAAGTACGCTTTAAAGTAAAACACCATTTAGTATTAGCCGGAGGCTGCTTGATTATAATTGGCACTTTTGTTATTGATTATTTACAACTATTATTTTTAGGTAAAAACAATTTAGCTCCTGAAAAAATGTTGGTAGTATTTAAACATTACGAACCTACACACTACAATTGGAGCTTTTTCGTAATTGGCTTTATTACAATTACATATGGAGCATATTTGCTTTGGAAGGATACAAAACTGATAAAATCTTAAGTCGACTATATCATATAGTGCTATTTTCTGAACGAATAAACCACTCTAAAATCAATAAAATTAGCAACCTGGGCATGGGCTAATAAATTTACACCCATGTTCAGGTTGCTTTTTGTTTTGTATAATAAACCCCATCGGTGGTAAACATTACTAAAATAAGTTGATTCATTAAATAAATAATAACCCAATTGTTGCGAGAAAATAAAATTGCCTAACAAAAACTCATGCCCCAATGTTAGTCCATATCTCAAATTACTTTTATCTAGATTATTTCGTTTAAGATTTTCTTTCAATGCATTATCTATTATGAGTTCATTACCCAGAGTTAATGCATTAATACGACCAATTTGATGACTATAATTTGCATTCAATCCATAAATTAAAAAACGTTCCTTTTCTCCAATTGCAACAGTTTTAGAACTAATAAAAGTACCAATATCAAATCTTTTTTGTTTTAAATAACTGGCATTTTTTTTAGTAAAATTAGGTAGCTCATTATGAGCTGGATTATAAGTTAATCTAATATTGGCTGTAGGCCAATTAATGCCTTTGTTTGGGTCTTTGATGCCACCATTAGAAATATGCAAATAATTACCAACTAACGATAATTGAAATTGTTTGGTAAATGCATATTGTACTCCAACTCCTAAGCCAACGTAAATACTAATTGGCAAACTGTAACTTCTATTGGTTGGATTAGAGTTAGCATGATAAGGATTACTTAAAAATGAAAGGCCTCCATAGGCATCAAAAAGTAATTTAGATTTTTTGGTAAGTTTAAATTGTGGTTCAAAATTATAAAATATGGATGCGGCTTTTCCAAGAACTGCATTGTCAAAATCAAAGTAATTAATGCCAAAACCAGTATTTAAAAAACAATTACAGTTTTGCCACGATTTTTCAGTTAAATTTTGAGTAGTATAAATTAACTCTACACCATTAGGATTGGCACCTGCTGTATTTTGAACATCTTCGCTATGCGCAAAAATAAATCCATAATGAGAACCAAGGGTAAAGCCTTTTAAATTCAACAGTTCTTGGGGCTGACTAAAACATTTCAAACCAAAAACCAAGCACAAGTATAAAACTTTCCATTTCATTTTGGATTAAACAACTACAGCTATGAAAATGTTTGATTATATTTAATTTCAACTACAAAACAACAAAAAACCCCTAAAGCATAAGCCAATAAATCGCTCCAAAGAAAGCCAGAACCTAGTACCAAAGCGCCAAAGGTTGTGTTTCTAATAGCATTAATCCAAGGTGCATGGTATAATTGGCTTAACTCTATTGCATAGCAAAATGACAAACTGAAAATTGCTATTTGTTTTGGTAATTTATTGGCAAATACAAACGCCATCATAACATAAATCATGGCAGCCCAAATGGCATCGCCTAAGTAAGTATTTATTATTTCAGGCAATAAGTAACTAAACTTTCGCGATAATATGCCTAAAAACATTACAAAGGGAATTAACAGCAAGTAAACTTTTCTATTGCGTAGCATAAATATCAAATGGTATTACATAAAAAAACGAGCTAAGAAACCTTAGCTCGTTTTAAATTATTGTGAAATGATTATTTACTCAATTACTAATTTTTTAGTGCTTGTTCCTTCGTTTGAAGTTACTTGAACAAAGTACATTCCTTTAGGTAAATCAGCAACTGAAAGTTCCATTACATTTAAACCCGAAACCAATTTATTTTCCATTGATTTAACAATTGCACCTTTGATATCAATAATATTTACTTGAGCATTATTGCTGCTAGTAGCATTAACCATTACTGAAACTTTATCGCTTGCAGGATTAGGGTAAACTACCAAGTTATTAGCTTTAAGAGTGGCAGTTTCAGTAACACCTAAAACTCTATCTCTAGTAAATGCATCAATTTGACCATTACTCCAAGCAATAAAGAAGCCTAAATTTAAATTGCTATCAGCTGCATATAATATTGAATCTTGTTTATTTACAGCAGTTTTAACGGTTTCTGTTCTTAATATTGAATCATTTCCAACTTTTTCATAATACTGCTTTTGAGTGAAAATAACACCTAAGTTTAAATTTAAACCCGATGCAAATAATACACCCGCTAAACCACTTTTTCCAACTAAGTTAACAGAAAAACTATATAACGTTTTATTAGTTAATGCATCGTAAACAAAATACGAAGCACCTGCATTTCCTTTAGTTGGCGCATATTTATAAACTGAACCATAAGAATTATTTCTAGCTACAAATAATGGTTCTTGATCGCCTTGCATAGTTACTTTACCAATATTAGCCGCGCCATGGAAAAAGATTACTTCGTTGGTTGGGTTTGGAAGTGTAGAAGTTAATTTAGCTGGGCTAATTAATTTAACATCAAAAGCAGTTGAAATTGACTCTGGATTTGCTCTGTAAGCAGCGCCAGTAAATCCATGTGCAATAGCTACATTAAAGTTAGAATCAGGTAACATACTAATTGACCAAAGTGCATTAGCTGTATCTAAAGCATCACCACGAGTAATATTAATTCTAACTGGCACATAAGCATCAGTTGTAGCCACGCCTGTAGTTTTTCTAAATCCTAAATCATCAACAATTTTAGTTCCATTTGCGTAAATATCAACTTTACGAATGGTGGTATCAGGTGAGTTATGAATAACTTGTAATTTATTGGTTAAACGTGTTAAAGCCACTACAGTTCCGTTGTTTAAAGCCACCATAACTTTAAAGCTAGCAGCATTGGTTGGATTTCCAGCAGCACCAAAGAAACCAGAAGTAAATACCACACCACTTTGATTTAAATACGAAGTAGCATTTAATAAATAAGAACCATTGTATTGCGATTTATCGCCATTGCTTATATTAAATATTAAGTTGGTATTGTTTGATCTTAATGGAGTTAATTCGCCATACGATAAATCAGAAACTATAGTTGATTGATTTGCAATATTATTAAAATTAAGTGCTGGAGCATCAGGTGTTCCATTAGCAATTACATATTGGAACGCATTATTTACCAACGAACCTTCAGCCAAACTATCATAACCTAACACGTTAAACATTCTGTTCAAACCTTCAGGATTGCTAGCAAAAGTGGTGGTATCTTTTAAACCTAAAGCCATAGCCACATACGATTTACCTGAAACCAAATTAATACCAGGAATAAAAAGTAAAGTATCAGTTTGATTTGCTGATGATATTAAAACATCGGCTGTGCCTGCATTTGCTGTAACAAATGGTGAAGCTGCTCTAAACGCCAAATTACTCACCACTTTAGTTTGATTGAAGTAAATATCAACATTACCTATTGCTACATCAGGTGCATTATGAATAAATTGAATTCTTGTAGCTTCTTGTAATTCAACTACTGTTCCGTTAGTATCAACAGCAAACATTCCAAATCCTTTACCATTTTGGTTATCAGCAGGTGAAACGAAACCTGAGGCAAAAACTGTGATCAACTTTTGATTAAATGCAGCCAAATTAGCACTGTATGCTTTTATTACTGAGCGAGTTCCAGTTAAACGAGCCTCAAAATAAGTAGCAGTATTGTTAAAAAACAATGCTTGCGTACCACCATTAGCTTGTGCAAAACGTAAATTAGTTGGTAAAGTACCAGTTGCTACCGCTGGACGGGTAAATAAATCAACTCCAGGAGCATCAGTAACACCATGAAAAACATTTACTTGCACTCTATTAGCAGCAGCAGCCCAAGTAGTTAATGTTTTAGTAACTAACTGTACAGCAGTGCTTAATGAATTTGGGTTAACAGCAAAACTAGCAGTATTAGCTACTCCAGTTACCATCATTACAGTGTTTGAGTTAGCTGCTAAATTTTGGCTAAAACGAACCAAAACTAAATCGCTACTATCAGCACTATTTTTATCGTTAATATTAATTATTACCGATGATGAAGCAGCCGTCATAATACCAGTAGCTTGTCTAAAAGCTACGTTATCTAGCTTATTTCCATCAATATAAATATCTACAGTATCCAAACTTGGATCAGCAGCATTATGAATTAATTGAAAACGTGCTGTTTGAGCATTGGCAGAATAAAAAACTGCACTTGCCATCACAGCAAATAATGATTTCTTGATTATGTTAAAATGTTTCATCTATTATATTTTAGTATTTATTTTTAAAATTACTTATTCATTAAAAATAAGGTTAGATATTGGCAAATATAACCTTTGCCTGAATAATTCAAATAGTAATATTTAATTGCAAAAAGGTTGCTTTCAGTACTTTATTTTTTTTCAAAAAAACGGCCACTGATTTAAACCTCAAATATTTGTGTTTTTTGTATTAAAACTCAAAAAAAAACCTCGACCCAAAGGCCAAGGTTTTTTGTATTTGTTTCAAAAATTATTTTAAAATTTCTCTTGAAATAACAATTTTTTGAACCTCACTAGTTCCTTCGTAAATTTGAGTAATTTTAGCATCACGCATTAAACGCTCTACATGGTATTCTTTAACAAAACCATAACCACCATGAATTTGAACTGCTTCTACAGTAGTATCCATAGCTACTTGCGATGCATATAATTTAGCCATTGAACTAACTAAAGCATAATCGCCATGCGTATCTTTTAAATAAGCCGCTTTTAAGCAAAGTAAACGAGCTGCCTCAATATTAGTAGCCATATCAGCTAATTTAAATTGAATAGCTTGGTGATTCATAATTTCAGTACCAAATGCTTTACGTTGTTTTGAATAAGCCAAAGCCAATTCGTAAGCACCACTAGCAATGCCTAAAGCTTGCGAAGCAATACCAATACGTCCACCAGCTAATGTTTTCATAGCAAATTTAAATCCAAAACCATCTTCACCAATTCTGTTTTCTTTTGGAACTTTAACATCGGTAAACATAATAGAGTGTGTATCGCTACCTCTAATACCCATTTTATCTTCTTTTTTACCAACTGTTACACCTGGCCAGTTTTTTTCAACTATAAATGCATT
The DNA here is from genome assembly GCA_964529175.1 of uncultured Bifidobacterium sp. Classification (GTDB taxonomy): domain Bacteria; phylum Bacteroidota; class Bacteroidia; order UKL13-3; family UKL13-3; genus JAAFJM01. The sequence continues at coordinate 188,635 of CAZGVO010000002.1, read as the reverse complement.
GATACCTTTGTGTTTTTTCTCCACATCAGTTTGCGCAATTACTAAGTAATACTCAGCAGTACTTCCATTGGTAATCCAGTTTTTAGTACCATTTAATAAGTAATAATCACCTTTATCTTCAGCAGTAGTTCTTTGGCTTGTGGCATCGCTACCAGCTTCTGGCTCCGAAAGTAAAAAAGCACCCCAGCATTTTCCGCTAGCCATTGGCACTAAATATTTTTGTTTTTGCTCTTCATTACCAAAAGTTTCTAAACCCCAGCATACCAATGAGTTATTAACTGAAACCACAACCGAAGCTGAAGCATCCACTTTCGAAAACTCTTCCATAGCCAATACATAACTGATGGTATCCATACCACTTCCACCGTATTTAGGGTCAACCATCATACCTAAAAATCCAAGTTCACCCAATTTTTTAACTTGTTCCATTGGGAATTTTTGGTGCTCATCGCGCTCAATTACGCCTGGTAATAATTCTGTTTGAGCAAAATCACGAGCTGCTTGTTGCACATTTAAGTGTTCTTCGGTAAATTGAAAATTCATATATGTATTTTAGTTTGTTGCGAATATATAATTTTAAGAGATACTATTATAAACTCAAATAAAAATCAATTGTTTTGTTTTGTAAATGATTAATTGATTAGTAGCTTAATTGTTGTTCCGATAAATCGGGAGTTGAATTGTTGGATGGTTGTCACGCAAGGCGTAATTGAATTGTTGGATTGTTGAATGGTTGAATAGTTAGTTTGCTTATTATCATTTACCTATTTGCTCATTGCCTATTGTCCTTTGCTCATTTCCCATTTCTCAACTCCCATCTCTCATTTCCCATCTCACAATTCTCATTTCTTTTTAAAAATAAACCAAGCCCAAGCTATCAATACAAACTGGAACGGTAAACGTATAAAAGCTATTAACTTACTGCCTACCACAGGATTTTCTTTGAAAATATCTATTACATGAAGTGGTAAAAATGCCAACATCAAAATAAAAATACCTAAAGTACCAAACTTGCTATAACGAGGTATTAAAGTGCATAAACCAACTACCATTTCTAAAATTCCACTTCCGTAAATGATTGCTATTTGAGGCCATTGATCAGGGAAGAAAGGCAAATAAATTGCTGGTCTAATAAAATGCATTGCTCCCCCAATTATCATGATTATACCAAATACTATGGTTAATGTACGCTTTGGATTTTTCATTTTGGGGTATTTAGGTTAGTTTTACATTGCAATATATATTCAATCTATTAATTTAATAATATGTTGTTGGTGTCGCTTCGTTAAAAAACCAACAGCGGCAGGGAAAAATCTATGAGAAAACTTTTTTTTAAGAAATCACACAACTTATTAAATTATACAATCCTTATAATACTGAAAACAATAAGAAAATTTCAGAAATAAACACAGAAATTGAGAAAATACGAGAACTTTGGACTGGACTTGATGAACTTTGGAAAGAAACACAACAAGAATCTTTTATACCTATACTAGATTCCTGTAAACTTCATATAAAAAAGCAATTTGAATTCAACTGAACAAATCCCCATGCTAATACTCACAGAACTAAAAACTTCCGTACGCATTTGGTGTATTGCCAAAACAAAACATAAAGTAGACTCGCAAAATTTAAAATTATAGTAATATAATTGCATCTGATGATTTTTAATGTGATAAAACTACCAAACACAACAAAAAACAGAAACTTACAATGAAAAAACTAATTATTCCAATTTTCTCAATCTTTTTGATGTCCTGTTCAATTTCAGTATCAAATTACTATCAAGTATATAAAACTATTCCAGAAAATGGAACTTTAACAAAAGATAGAATAGTTTTTGAAGACACGAATTGCATCGTTTCTTATAACCTATGGGCTGAAGGTGGTGAAATTGGATTTAGTATTTACAATAAAACTGATTCCGACTTAACACTTGACTTATCTAAAACATTTTATATTTTAAATGGAGTAGCTTATGAATATTATCAAAAAAGGATATTTTCTATATCTTCAAGTAGCGGAACTACCTTAACTTCTTACCCTAATTACAATAATTGGAATTGGAATCCTTCAAAAGTATCAGGTACTAACACATCTAGTTTTGAAACTTCTTTTGAAGAAAAATCAGAACGTACAATTCCTCCAAAATCATTAATTAACATATCAGAATTTCATGTTTCAAATTCACTTTATGTAAATTGTGATTTATCAAAGTACCCAACAAATAATAAAATAAAAACACTGAAATTTGAAAAATCAAATTCTCCTTTTGTGTTTTATAATTTAATAAGCTATAAGACCAAAAGTGATAATAAAAGAATGGAAAATAAATTTTACGTAAGCGAAATAACAAATTTTCCATCATCTTCAATTGTGAATTATACATATAAGAATGATTGTGGGGTAGAAACAATCTATGGCAAATTAGTTTTTAATAATGTGACGCCAGACAAATTTTACATACAGTACAAATACAACAATTAAAGCCAGTAGTTTATGATTTTAGGCCTTATAAGTTCATTTGCAAAACTTATATAGCTTGTGCACGATTTTTTTGCCATTGTTAGTGGTTTAGCTAAGCGACCCCAAAAAGCAACTTTAACTTCCTATATAATATTGGCCTCATCACCAATATTTAAAAGTATAGAAATATTATTTGAAAAGGCTGAGAAAAACTTAATTTAAAAAGAAACAATTATGATAATAGGTTGGATTCCATATTTGATTTTTTACATTTATTGGTTGATAAAGAAAAAACCTCATAAACGCACAACAACTTATGATTTTCCATCAATTAACTTCTCAATAAATAAAAAACGTTGGTAGTTTATAGTGCATTGCTTCTTTAATATAGTTCTTATTAACAACTAAGTAATGTTACCCCATTGTTATTATGAGATTGCCACTTACGCTTTAGAGCGATCGCAATGACGTTATGAAACATATTTTATTGGTGTCGCTTCGTAAAAAAACCAACAAAGTCGTATAATAGTTAGTACCAACTCTACTTCGCATTTTTGTCACTTCGAATTTCGAATTTTATTATTCTAAATCAGTATTCAGTTTATAACGGCAAATACGGTTATTGCCTTTATCTGCTACATAAATAGTTCTACGGTTGTAACAAATTCCCATTGGGTCGTTAAAATTAAACGGACCATCCAATGGTTTTCCATCGGCAGCTCTTCCGCCAAACGATACATTTACTTGCTTTTTAATGGTTGAATTTGCTGGAGGATTTACCCCTTCAAAACCTTGGTTAGTAAACACATAAACCGAATCTGTTTCACTATCAACCACAAAAAAGTAATTGGTAGCATCAGGTGCTATAAAACAATCTTCAGGTTTTTTAAACTTAAATGGCTCGTACATAAAGCTATTGGCTTTCGAAATATCAAAATTCAATAAACTAGACGTTTCGGTGTATTGTGTCCCTAAATCTGGATCATCGTAAACGGTAATCAATAATGTTTTGTACTCTAAATTATTGGTTTGATTATTTGAAGTAATCATAAAGTTTTTAGAAGTACTCATACCTTGCAAACGCTGCGGAGGTGCCGAAAATGTGGCAATTCCAGAAATATCAATGGCCGTTTTCAAACCTGATTCTGTGGCATTTAAACCTATGGCATAACCAATATTAGTTCCTGTTGGACTAAACAATAAAACTGCATTATCTGGCCTAACAAATGTATTTTGTTGATTACGAGGACCTTTTCTGGTAACATATAAAGTATTATCGCTTAAACAAGCTAGACCCGTAAATTCAACCTCTTGGTCAGGTGCACCTCTAAACTGAGTACTTTGGCGCGATTCATCGCAAAACGGATGAATTAAAGTATCAATGAATTTATAATTTCCTTGACCTGTTCCTTCTAAATGATAAACACAAGTTACTGTAGCATTTACAGTTGCATCAAATACTTTTCCTATTACATAAGTATGTAATCTTCTATCTTGTGTTACTTCTTTTGCGCCTGGTATGGCAATGGTATATGCCAATGTACCTTTTTGATCAAGCACATTAAGTCCCTTATCATCAACTACATATATCATTTCATCAAAACCTACATATACATCAACCGGATTTTGAAAACCTTTAAAAAATGGAAATACAGGAACATAGCTAACTGCTTTAGGAACCAAATTAGGATCAATTTGTCCTTGTTGTAATACCTCATCAACGGTATCGTTTTGTTTGCTACCAAACACCGAACACGATGATATTAAAGTAATTACAGCTACAGTTAAAAAAATATATTTTACAAAAGTTGATTTCATTTTTTAATTATTTAATAGTAAATAATAAACCAATTCTATGAATATTGCCAATGCGCGATTTGCTAACCAAACCATAATCAATGCCAAAATTACCAAAACTACGAGGCAATTTAATTCCAAAACCTAAACTTGGAAAATTATTAGCTTCGTCTAAGCCAAACTCCCAACCACTGCGGCCATAAAGAATTTTTTTCCAGCTATACTCCACCCCTAGTCCTACTGTTTCGTTGTTATCAGTCGGGTGATTTAATTGCGCAGCAGTAGTTAATACGTGGGTTTTATTGCTAATTGGGTCAATGGCAAAACCTAACCTAAACACAGCAGGTGCCGAAACTGGCGTAAAATCGTTTTTTTGAGTTTCGCCATTTAATTTTAAAATAGTAACACTTCCAGTTGGTGCCACATTTACACCAAAATTAGTGAAGGTAACCCCAAAACGTGAATTTTTGATACCAATATTATAAGTTAAACCTAAATCGAAAAGAACATTATTAACAGCTACGTTAGCTATCACCTCTTGGGCAAATTTGGCTTGTAAGCCAAAACTAAAACTATTGGTTAAAATTTTAGCAAAACTTACGCCTATAGAAGTACTTCCCATCAATACATTTCGGCCTGTTCCGTTTGGTTCAAACTCTGTTGTTTCTTTGGTATCGCCAAAACCTAAACTCATTACATTAACGCCCACATAACTTAATTTTCCTGCTTTAAAAGCCACCGCACCATAATTTACTTGGCTATTGCCAAACCAACGAGTGTGCGAAAATTGCGCAGTAACTTTGCCTGTATCAATTCCAGTAATTCCCGCAGGATTCCAATACATGGCAGCTGCATCGTTGGTTAAACCAACCACAGCGCCACCCATGGCAGCCGAACGTGCATCAGGAGCAATTTTTAAAAACTGCATACCACTTCCGCCTGTGCGGCTATTACCAAAGGTTGGCAATATTTGTGCTTGCGCAAAAGAAGCAGTGATTAATAAAATATATAATAATTTGAATTTAAACTTCATTGTTTTATAAAAGCCGTGCAAAATAAAACATTATTTTATATTCTAAAGGTTAATTGTTTGTGAAGTTAATTTAGTTGTTAGTTGATAGTTGATGGACGATAGACCATGGTGGATTTTTGATGGTTGTCGATTGATTCACGCCTTACGTGATTTAGTTGATGGACGATGGTTTTGTGTTTTAATCAATGGTAAGAATTATATTTTAATTGCAAACCATTGACTATAAAGACTAAAAAAGAAGATAGCTTAATTTAGAAATTTTATTTGAGTATTAACTGTCAGGTCGTGGGATAGTTTTTTTTCAAAAAGTCAAAATAAAATAATATTGGGTCATTCAGTAGGAATCTCCCTTGCACGGCAACCAAGTTAGCTAATGGATAAGTGATTTCTTTTTTTCTGCTTTCTTTTTCCTTAGATGAAAAAGAAACAAAAAATCAAGGCAAAAAAATGCTTCCACGCACATGGCCTGGGCTGGCCCGCTTTTTTGCCAGCCCCACTCACATCGCTAATGGAATAATTTTTATATAATTGAGCTTTCTTTAGCAAAACCCATGCTTATTATATTCTTGCTAGGTTTTTATTTTTTTAAAAAATAAATTGTTAAGTAAAAATTCAATGCTGGCGAAGTTGAGAACCTACTAGTTTTTCTTGACCTCGAACTAACCTAAGCAACTCAAAAGTTTTAAATTAAACCAAAACACCCTATGTTTGAATTACATTTTTAATAATTGGAGAAATCAAAACAGCAAACATGAAAACCTTACAGCAAATTTGCCAAATTATAAATACCAAAAACAACAAACTTTTTGGGGCATTATTTATGATGCTGTTGATACAAAGCTGTATGAAAGAAGAATACGATAAGGTAGAACATAAAACCAATTACTATTACTTAACAGCAGCACAGCTTAACCAAACACCTTATTTTACCAACCCAACCTTTGATACCATAAGTTTTGCAAGCGATAAAGGCGACACCTTAACCTTTGTAAAAACCAAAACTGATACAAGTTGGTACTGCGAAAATGGTTGGGGAAACCCAAATACCGGCTACGATAAAGATTGTTACCAAACCATACACAATATTTATACAACCACAAAAGGAAATGGGAGTTTTGATGTAAAACATTCAAAAAAGAATATTTTACAGAATACAGATATTGTAGTATTTAGTTTTGGTCAATATGTTTATTATACTTTTGATTTTGCTATTAATGATGTTAACCATCCAAGATATCTTGGAAATATTACCTTGAATAGCAAAACATTTATTAATGCAATGTATAGCAATCACAACTTCAGTGATAGCTTGAGCTCTATTGCCTATATCAATAAAAACTTTGGCTTGTTTTCAATAAATGATAAGCTAAATGATACTGAATATTTTATTCTTAAATAATTCAAAATGAATAAAATACCTTTTGCTTTTATATTATCTAGTGCGCTTTTTCTTTTGTTTTCAATTGTGTTTTCAAACTCAAATTTCAGTATAAATCTGCACGACACATACTTTATAATTAGCTATTTACATATTTCAATTGTTGTTTGTATTTATTTAATTTTCATTGGACTTATTTACCTTATTTTCAAAAAATTAAACAACAAATTAGGTGTAATTCATTTAGTTGCTACAATTTTTCCAATCATCATAAGTATTGCTTCCTCTTATATTTTAGAACAGCAAAATCTCGAAAACGTGAAACGCATCAATTACATAATAGCATTTTCTGCATTAATTATTATTCTTGGTCAAACTATATTCATTATCAATATAATAAAGCAAGTTTTTAAAAAGTACTTTTCTCGCAATAACCCATAAAACAAAAAAGGTCAGCTCACGCTAACCTTTTTAAAAATTCTATCTATGGTCTATGGTCCATAAACTATCAACTAAATCACGCAAGGCGTGAATCAACTAACAGCTACCACTCGAGTAATTTCGGGCAAGGCACTTTTAATTCCATTTTCAATGCCTGCTTTCATGGTAATATGGCTAATATCGCAGCTACTGCAATTGCCAATTAAACGCACATGCACTTCCATTTCCTCAGTTACATCAACCAATTCTACATCGCCACCATCGGCTTGTAAAAACGGACGCATGCTGTTTAAAGCAATTTCTATTTTATCTCTCAACGAATCTGTCATTCTTAATTTTTTGCTTTTTACAAATCTATTATAATAACACTAATTAGCACCAACTGTTTTTTCTTCGGCCGGAGTTGAGTTAATAATGGATACCAATTGCGCTACATTTTGAGCCACTTTTGCAAATGCTTTGTAAACTGGACTTGTTTGGTCTAAAGCAGCAGGTTTGCCAGAATCGCCACCCTCACGTACGCTCATGTAAATAGGAATTTGACCTAACAAACTTACTTTTAACTCGCTAGCCATGCTTGCGCCACCATCTTTACCAAATATATAATACTTATTATCAGGCAATTCTTCTGGAGTAAAATAAGCCATATTTTCAACCACACCTAAAATTGGCACCTTAACGGGTGTCATGCTAAACATGGTTGCAGCTTTATAAGCATCGGCCAAGGCTACAGCTTGTGGAGTAGTAACCATTACAATTCCGGTTAAAGGCACCACTTGCAACATGGTTAAATGAATATCGCCAGTTCCAGGAGGTAAATCCAAAATTAAATAATCTAATTCGCCCCAATCGCAATCGTTTACAAATTGGCGTAAAGCCGATGAAATCATAGGTCCGCGCCAAACTACAGCTTGCTCCGGTTTTATTAAAAATCCAATAGAAAGCAATTTGATACCATATTTTTCAATTGGAATCATGTATTGTTTGCCATTGATATCGCGCATTTGTGGTTGGCTATCCATTTCGCCAAACATCATTGGCACACTTGGCCCATAAATATCAGCATCCAACAAACCAACTTTAGCGCCTGTAGCAGCTAATGCAATGGCCAAATTACTCGATACCGTTGATTTACCAACTCCACCTTTTCCACTTGCTACTGCGATGATATTTTTAACACCTGGAAGCGTTAATTTTTCAGCACGATTAGAGCTTACATTGGCCGTCATGGTAACAGTAATATTGGCCTTATCGTTTACCAACTTATGAATTGCTTCTTTGCAATCGGTTTCTATTTTTTCTTTTAAAGGACAAGCAGGAGTGGTTAATACAATGGTAAAACTAACATTTAAACCATCTACTACCACATCTTTAACCATATTTAAAGTAACCAAATCCTTACGTAAATCGGGCTCTTGAACGGTTGATAATGCTTTTATTATATCTTCTTTTGTCATTTTGTTTTTATGTATTACAAATAAAGGTTTTTGTACCTAATGTTGTTTGCTGATTTTTATGCGTTGGTTTTATGATAAAGCTAAAATCATTGACTGATTATAAAAACTCAAAGCCAATATCTCTGCGAAAATATTTACCATCGTAATTAATTTTATTGGCGTTAGCTAAAGAAGCACTTACTGCTTCCTTCACTGAATCACCAAAGGAAGTAATAGCCAAAACCCTTCCTCCATTGGTAACTATTTCGTTATCAACACTTAACGAAGTGCCTGCATGAAATAACAATGAATCGGTTACGCTTTCAAAACCTGTCATTACTTTGCCTTTTTCATAATCGCCAGGATAACCAGCAGAAACCATCATTACGGTGGCAGTAGTTTTATCACTAATTTTTAAGTCAATATTATGCAACTCGCCTTTGGCGGTAGCCACCATTAATTCTACAAAATCGGTTTCAATTCTTGGTAAAACGGCTTCCGTTTCTGGGTCGCCCATGCGGCAGTTGTACTCAATAACCATTGGCTCCTCGCCTACTTTTATTAAGCCAACAAAAATAAAACCAACGTATTTTATGTTTTCGTTTTTTAAACCTTGAACCGTTGGTTCAATAATGTTATCAATTACTTTTTGCATAAAAGCATCGTTGGCAAAAGGAACAGGCGAAATTGCTCCCATTCCACCAGTATTCAAACCCATTTCACCTTCGCCTATGCGTTTATAATCTTTGGCAGTTGGCAATATTTTATATGAATTGCCATCGCTCAATACAAAAACAGAAAGTTCAATTCCGCTCAAAAACTCCTCAATAACCACTTTTGCGCTAGCAGCACCAAACTTTTTATCGTTTATCATTTGTTGCAATTCGCTGGTAGCTTCTTCTAAAGTTTGGCAAATCAATACTCCTTTTCCGGCAGCTAAACCATCGGCTTTAAGCACAATTGGCATTTTTTGTGTTTTTAAATACGCTATTCCTTCTTCTAAATTTTGGCTAGTAAAAGTTTTATAGGCCGCAGTTGGAATATTGTTTTTATACATAAAAGCTTTACTCCAATCTTTGCTTGCTTCCATGGTAGCACCCATTTTATCGGGCCCTACAAATAAGGTGTTTTTTAAATTTTCGTTTTCTTCAAAATAATTGCGCAAGCCCAAAACCAAAGGTTCCTCTGGACCCACAATTACCAAATCAATTTTATTTTCAAGGCTAAATTGACCAACAGCGGCAAAATCGTTAGGATTTATTTTTACATTTTGACCAAATTGGGTTGTTCCCGCATTGCCAGGCATAATAAATAATTGTTTACATAACTTGCTTTGTGCTAATTTATAAGCAAATGCGTGTTCGCGTCCGCCAGAACCAATCAATAAAATATTCATTGGGCAAATATACCAATTAAGGCAAGCAATATTTATAAAACCTAATTGAGTTGATGAATATTAGTTAACCCTATTTGGTGTAAAATAAAATTTAAAATTGCAGCAAAAACAGAAATTTTATTTAAACTTGCCTTAAATTTATTGAAAATTATGAAAAAAATATTTACAATTATTGCTGCTTTAGCAGTATTTACTAATGTAAGCGCACAACGATACAAAGACAAAATTTTTACCGAAGTAGCCATGGATAGTGTTACTTATGGTTCGGCAAAAAACTATGCAGGCTCGCAACAAGATTTGAAAATGAACATTTTTCAACCAGTAGGCGATACCACAACCAACCGCCCTTTATTGGTTTTGGCTCATGGTGGTTCATTTATTGGCGGAAACAGATATGCAGCCGATGTAACTTATTTATGTACTGAATTTGCAAAACGCGGATATGTTTGTGTATCAATACAATACCGTTTAGGTGTAAATATCAATGAAATTTTGATTGACCCTACTCAAGCTGGTCCACAATTTTCAAACGCTGTTTGGCGCGGTACTTTAGATGGAAGAGCTGCCATTAGATACTTAAGAGCCAATGCTAACAATTATAAAATTAGCTTAGGTCAAGTTTATGTTGGTGGAGTTTCGGCTGGCGGAGTATTAGGTTTGCATTTAGCATTTTTAGATGCTGAAGCAGAAGTTGGAAATTCAAATCCACCAATTGATACTACAAGCATTGGCGGTATAGAAGGTACAAGCGGAACACCAGGACAAAGCTGGAGAGTAAAAGGTGTAATTAGTTTATGTGGCGCTTTAGGCGATGTAAATTGGATGAAAAACAACAAAAATGTTTCTATTTTTAGCGTTCATGGAACTAAAGACCAAACTGTTCCTTACAAAACAGATTATTTTTATGCTTCAACTATTAAAGTGGCTCAGTTAAGCGGAAGTTTTGTGGTAGATTCAATGGCTAAAGTATTGGGAATGAAATCGGTATTTTACACTTTTCAAGATGCACCACACGTACCATTTAGCCCAGGTGTAGGAACTACAGAAAGCAGCACTGCATATATGGATACAACTGAAGGTATGTTAAGAGACTTTTTATTTGATGATATTAAAACAGCAGGTGTTGGTGTAAATAATGTATTGGCTAATAGTGATGTAAGAGTTTATCCAAACCCAGCTAAAGAAAATGTATCGATTGAAACCAATAAAGGTAATAACAATGTAATTACCATTTTAGATTTAAGTGGCAAAACCATTGAAACTATTAATACCAACAAAACCATTGCTACTTTAAATACTAGCAACTTAACATCAGGAATTTATTTTATACAAATAACCAATGAGTTTGGTAGCATTACTAAAAAATTAGTTATTGAAAACTAATTTTTAAAAAACTAAACCATTTAAAAGCCGCTAATCACTAAAATTAGCGGCTTTTTTATTTTTGGGTTTAAAATATTGGCGTGGCAAGATTGTTGTAAATAAGGGTTTTAACTTAAACAACATACATTTTATGAAAACCAAACACTTTATTTTATTCTTAGCTATTGCAGCTAGTTTTTCGGCTTGTACTCCTAAAATTATTTTTAACGAAGCACTTAGAAACAACCTTGATCTAAAGCAAATTAAACCTGAAAAACTCCAATTTTATATTGACAGAAGTATTGATATGCGCAGAGAAATAGCCTCTAACAGTACTAAAATTTCAGGAGGTAAAATTGAGTATTATAAAGGTAAAAATGTTCAGATTTTAAATATAAAAGAACTTACACCAGGCATTTGTTTGCGCAGCACCGATTCTACCTTAGACATAGCATTTGAAAGTAATAACGAATTGTATTTAACTTTTAAAAAAATAAAATCCCCCGATTTGGATGTAAAAATTTACATGCTTGATGGTTTTAAAAATGAAGAAGGAAACTTTTTTGTAAACTATGGAGGTGTAAGTTACCAAATAGATGAAAAAGCAGCCGAAGCCAAAATTTTGATCAAACGCAAAATTGCCAATAAAGAAAATGTAAATGTAAAAAAAATTAAAGGTAGGAAAGTGAGTTAGGATTGTTTAATTGTTATTTGTTGGATTGTTATCCCGATAAATCGGGAGCTAATTGCCTATTATCAATTTCCTATTACGCATAACCTATTAATAAAAAAAGCCCGAAATCAAATGTGATTTCGGGCTTTTAGGTAGAAGATTATTAACTATGATGGTGAGTTGAACATTTTTCGTTTCGACTTCGCTCAACGACCAATGACTGAAAATTAGATTCTATAAAAATGGAATTTTTACCACTTTAGCTTTGATCATTTTTTCGCGGATTTCAATGAAAATTTCTGAATCAACTTTGCTATGCGAAGCTGCTACATAACCCATACCAATGGCTTTATTTAAGCTTGGTGATTGAGTTCCTGAAGTAACTTCACCAATGGTATTTCCTTCAGCATCCTTAATCATGTAATGTTGGCGAGGAATACCGCGGTCAATTAATTCGAAACCTACTAATTTTTTAGTAGCACCATTTTCTTTAATGGCTTTGTGGTGTTCGCTCATTATAAATGGTTTGGTAAATTTGGTAATCCAACCTAAACCAGCTTCAATTGGGCTAGTTTCATCATTGATATCATTGCCATATAAGCAAAAACCTTTTTCTAAACGTAAAGTATCGCGCGCGCCTAAACCAACTGGAATAATATCAAATTCTTTTCCTGCTTCAAAAATGGCATCCCACATTTTTTTAGCATCTTTATTCCAAACATAAATTTCAAATCCACCTGCACCAGTATAACCTGTGTTTGATATAATTACATCATCGCAACCAGCCATGCTTCCACCACAAAAAGTGTAGTATTCCATAGCACTTAAATTTACATCTGTTAGTTTTTGTAAAGCCTTAATGGCATTAGGACCTTGAACAGCAAATAAACTCATGTCATCGCTCATGTTTTTCATTTCTACACCAAAAGTATTGTGTTGGCTAATCCAATTCCAATCTTTTTCAATGTTTGATGCATTTACTACCAAATAATACTCATCTTGGCTCCAACGATATACCAATAAATCATCTACAATACCACCTTTATCGTTTGGTAAGCAGCTGTATTGAACTTTACCATCGGTTAATTTTGAAGCATCGTTGCTGGTAACTAATTGAATTAAGTCAAGCGCTTTTTCGCCTTTTAGCATAAACTCGCCCATGTGGCTAACATCAAACACACCTACAGAATTGCGAACAGCTAAATGTTCTTGAATTAAATTGGTGTACAATACAGGCATGTTATAACCTGCAAATTCAATCATTTTTGCACCTAAGCCAGCATGCAAATCATTTAAAGCAACGTATTTCATTTGTTAAAATATTATTTTAGTTTTTATAAAGGCGAAAGTAATATAATACTTTAAAAAATTGCCATGTTGTAAATTTGATAAAAATGAGTTTTGGGTTTTGGGGTTATAAAGATTACAAGATTACAAAATTGGAAGATTAGAAAGATTGGGGTATAATATTGTTAAGTTTTAAGGTAAGTTATTTCAAATTTTACAATTGTATTTTGCGTCTTGGCTCATTTGCAAGTATCTTCGTATTTTACTCAAACCCTAAAAACATGAAAACAGTTTTACGAAATGTATTAGCAGTTATAGTTGGCATATTAGCAGGAAGCTACTTTAACATGTTTCTTATCAAAATAAGCTCTAGCATCATTCCACTTCCTGCGGGCGTAGATGTAACTACTGAAGAAGGCTTAAAAGCTGGCATTCATTTATTTGAGCCAAAGCATTTTATTATGCCCTTTTTAGCGCATGCATTGGGAACTTTAGTTGGCGCATTGCTAACAGTTTTAATAGCTGCCAATAATAAAATGAGGCTAGCTTTAACAATTAGTATGGTATTTTTTATTGGTGGTGCCATGATGGTTTATTTAGTTCCTGGCCCAATTTGGTTTGCAGTAGTAGATTTAGTATTTGCCTATATACCAATGGGTTTATTAGCTGTTAAAATTGCCACTAAAAAAGAAATTTAGAGTATTTTTTAAAACCCAAAAGAAAAACCTCAAACATTTAAATCCAAATAGAATCCTTAGAAATTCTTTAAGAAAAGTTGTAAGTATTAAAACTAGAAAGTGAATACTAAAAATCCCTATTCCATTAACAACGTGCGTTGGGTCGGCAAAAAAGCGGGCCAGCCCTAGCCTTGTGCGTGGAAGCATTTTTTTGCCTTGTCCCGCCTTGCGGGATTGTTTCTTTTTCATCTAAGGAAAAAGAAAGAAAGAAAAAGTGCTTTTTGTTGGTTAACAAAAAAAAGACTCATAGAAACAAAGAGTAAACCTTGTAATCTATGAGTCTTTTTGTTTTTATTAATTATAAATCTCTAGCTACAATTAGCTAATCGATTCAATAATCTTCTTTCTCAACTCGTCAATATTCACCTTTTTGGTGGCCGATATGAAAATTACTTGTCCGTTTTCTTTGGCCATCCAAGTATTTTTTAGTTTTTCAATATAAGGCAAATGCTCTGTTTCCTCGCCAAAAGGATCATCTGGCTCCAAAGGTTCTTTCAATTGGTCTATTTTATTAAAAATAAGCAATTGTTTTTTATTGCTAGCGCCAATTTCTAGCAAAGTACTATTTACCAAATTCAGTTGGTCTTCAAAATTTTCGTGGCTAATATCTACCACATGTAGCAGCAAATCAGCCTCGCGCACTTCATCCAATGTTGATTTAAAACTTTCAACCAATTGATGTGGTAATTTACGAATAAACCCAACGGTATCGCTCAACAAAAAAGGCACATTATCAAAAACTACTTTGCGCACAGTACTATCTAAGGTGGCAAACAATTTATTTTCAACCAAAACTTCGCTTTTGCTCAATAAATTCATGATGGTTGATTTACCCACATTGGTATAACCCACCAAAGCCACACGTTTTTTCTCATCACGGTTTTGCCTGCGAGTAGCCGATTGTTTATCAATTTGGCTTAAACGTTCTTTTAGTTTGCTTATTTCATCGCGCAATAAACGTCTATCAGTTTCAATTTCAGTTTCACCTGGACCACGCATACCAATTCCACCTTTTTGCTTGGTTAAGTGGGTCCACATACGCGTTAATCGAGGCAATAAATATTGGGCTTGAGCTAACTCTACTTGATACTTAGCCTGAGCTGTACTAGCCCTATTGGCAAAAATATCAAGGATTAAATTACTTCTGTCTAAAATCTTGATTTTTAGCTCATTTTGAATATTGCGTAATTGCGAAGGACTTAACTCATCATCAAAAATTACCATGTCTATTTCACGAACAGTGATGTATTCTTTTATTTCTTCTAACTTCCCTTCGCCCACATAAGTGCGCGAGCTAGGATGTGGCAAACGCTGTAAAAACTGCTTTTCGACAGCAGCACCAGCAGTTTGCGCCAAAAAAGCCAATTCGTCAATATATTCTTGCGCCTTTTCTATTTTTAAATTTGGAGTAACCACTCCTACCAAAACCGCGCGTTCTTGCGGTTTAGCGGTATCGTATAATTTTTTTGCCATTTAAGTAATCAATCATTTTTAAAACGAGCTAAATTGTTAATTTGCCAACTCATTTTTAAACCTTCGCAAAATAATGTATAAACATAAGCTGCTTAGCATTTTTGTTATTTTTATTTTTTCAATAAAATTAAAAGCGCAAACTATAGAGTTTGGACAGCCTATAAAAGTAAAAAGTAAAATAAATTACACCCAAATTATTGGCAGCAATGAGCAAGGTTCGTTTTTAATTCGCTGCCGCGATAATAGCTTTAAAAAAGAAGTAGTTATTGAAAAATACAATTCAAAACTTACCTTAGATATTAGTAAAGACATGCCTTTGAGTATACCTGCTTATGTAGAAAAGGTAATGCTAGTTGGGCAAAATATTTACGTTTTTGTATCGGCTAAAAATAATACCACCAATAAAATTGATTTTTTGGTTCAAAAATTAGATATGAACCTAAACATTGCGGGCGGAATGGTACTTTTAACTTCTATTGACGAGTTTTTACTAAACGATAATGTTAATCTTTCTATAAAAAGCAGCATCAATAAAAAGTTTTTTAGTTTAAGTTTGGTAGCCAAAGCTAGTCAAAACAATAAGGAAAAATCGGCTTTATACCTTTTTGGTTTCGACCAAGGTTTAACCCAAATATATGGAAAAACCTTTGAAATAAGCGAAAACATTAACAATATAGAAACTACCAATTCAGATATTGATAACGAAGGTAATTTTTGCACCTTGTTAGATTTTCCTAAAAATACCAAAATCCGCAAAAAAAACAGCAGCCGCAAATTTGTAATGTATGTGTACTACAATTCAACACAAACCATGCTAGAGTACGATATAGCAAAGCCCGAAATAGAAATTGATGACATTGGTTTTGTGGTAAATAATATCAAAAAACAAATCAATTTAATTGGATTTTATGCCGAGGCTGAAAGTAACGACAATAAAGGCTATTTTTTCGAAACCATTGATTTACAAACAACTGCTATTAAAAATAATATTTTAGACACCGCTTCATTAATCAATTTAAAAAGTAAAATTTCTTTTAGCAAAACCATTGATTTAAACGATTTATACATTAGGAAAATTATTCCCAAAAGCGATGGTGGCTTGTTTTTAATAGCCGAAAAATATTTTTTAACACGTCAATCTTATACTTATTATGTAAACGGATTTCCTCAAACCAATACCCGCACAGTTTATAATTATAACGATATAATGCTTTTAAGTATAAATGCGGATGGTTTGCTCGAAAATGGCGATGTAATCAACAAAGAACAACAATCCATAAGCGATGGGGGTTACTATTCATCAGTTTGTAGTTATATAAATAATGATGCCATTTATACCATTTACAACAGTGATGTAAGCCAAGAAGGCGATGTATTGATGAATAAATTTGATGTAAAGGGAAAAAGCGAAAGCAAAATTTTGGTAAAAGCCATCAATGCTAGCTTGCTAATTATTCCAACCGATTGCAAACAAATTTCGGCCAATTCGCTTTTGGCTTGCACCATTCGCGATAAACGATTTACTTTGATGCGTATTACTTTTTAAGTTTTATTACCTTGCTTAACCTATTTAGAAACAACAATATTCTCTCGTTTGTATTTGTAATTGTATTTGCAGTTTTAATACGACTACTCCCTTTTTTGGTCAATGTGCCAATTGACTTAAACATCAATGCACCTTTGGCTCAGTTTACTTTTAACTGGATTACCTCATTTGACGATTATTACTACTTCAGTGCAGTAAGTGCTAGCTTTTTTGTGCTTTTAGAAGCTTATTTGGTTACACACATAGTAACTAAACACAGCATTTTAAATAAAGATAGTTTTTTGCCCGGTTTATTTTTTGTTTTGCTCAATAGCCTTTACCCTCAGCAATTATTCTTAAGCCCGCAATTAATTGGTAATCTGTTTATTATATTAATGTATCAACGTTTATGTAATTTATATGAATCAGAAAAACCGCTTTATATAGTACTTGATAGTGGCTTATACCTTGGCTTAGCCGTACTTTTTAATTACGATACTTTGGTATATTTACCATTCATATTAATTAGTGTGGTACTTATGACATACTTTAATATCAGGTTTTTATTGGCCTCCATTTTTGGTATTTTATTGCCTGTATATTTATTAGGTGTTATGTTCTTTTTAAACGATAACTTAAACGATTTAATTATAATAGTAAATAAAAGTTTGGAGCGAACTTATTTAAACCAAATAAATATAAACTGGATAAAGCTATTACCATGGCTTTTAATAACAATGATTGTGCTGGTTTCAGGTATATCGTTGCAAGCCAATTATTTTAAAAACAAAGTAAAAACGCGCAGGATTCTATTCACAATTGCCTTATTTATAGTAGTTTCGGTATTATTAGTTTTAATTGAAGACCATAATATTGTGTTTGCTATTTGTTACCTTTCGGTTCCTGTTTCTATAGTAATGGCCAATTATTTTGTTAGCACTAGGTTAGCCATTTTAAAAGAAGTTTTCTTCTTTGCTCTCATTGCTTCGGCAGTTGTTTATCAATATTTTATATAAAAATTATCTTCATGAAATTTACTTCTACATTTTACTTACTAATTTTCTCCATACTATTTTCAGTACAAACATTTGCACAAAAAAATGAAGCGTTGGCTGTGCAAAAATCAATTGAAATAATTGATTTATTTAAAACTGAACAATACGAAAAAGCTTATGCCATAGGCGATGAAATTTTACAAAGAAGAATTACGCCTGAAAGATTACAAAGCATTTGGGAAAGTTTAGCTTCTATCAATGGCGAGTTAAAAGAAGTTGGGAGTACAGCTTATTTATTTTTAGATACAGCACACATTACCACTACTAAACTAAAGTATAAAAATGGCTCTGTTGGTTTGCGTTTAAGCTTTAATCAAAATTGGAAATTGGTAGGTTTATTTATAGTAGATGCAGAACCTATGTATAATATTCCTGAGTATGTAAATACATTTGGATTTTATGAAATAAAAATTCCATTTGGGCCAGCTGGCTTTGAAGGTGAAGCCATATTAACAGTTCCTATTCAACAAAAAAAATATCCTTGTATTATCATTATTGGAGGCAGCGGACCAATAGATAAAGATGCAACCATAGGACCTAACAAAATTTATAAAGATTTTAGCTGGGGCCTTGCCAATAAAGGAATAGCCAGTTTGCGTTTTGATAAAAGAACCAAAGCCTATTTTGGTAAAATAATGGAACAACATAAAAATGGAAATTACTACACCATAGAACAAGAATATTTAGATGACTTAAAAGAATTGGTTAAGAAAGTTAGTAAAAAAGAAGCCGTTGATGCCAATAGAATTTACTTAATGGGCCATAGTCAAGGAGCAGGATTAATGCCATTATTTTTAAAACAAAACAAATTAGTAGCTGGCGCAATAATGGCTGCAGGAAATTACACTACCATGCCTAATTTAATGTTGTATCAGTTTGATTATTTAATGCCAATGCAAGTTAAAACCAAAGCTGATTCTGCCATTTTTGACAAGTTAAGAGCACAAGCTAAAAATGCTACCCGAAGTAATTTGCCTACCACTTTTCCAAACGATAGTTTACCAGCCATGTACCCATTTAGCTACTGGAATTATATGAATAAAATTGATTTCATTAAATTGGCTAAAACCAATAAAAAACCCGTGTTAATTATTCAAGGTGAGCGCGACTACCAAGTGCCCGTTAGCGAATACAAATTATGGAAAGATGCTTTAGTTGATCATAATAATTATATGTTTACCTCTTTTGCTAAATTAAACCATTTGTTTATGGAGGGTGAAGGAAAATCAACGCCAGATGAATACTCAAAACGAAGCAATGTACCCGAATATGTAATTGACGAAATTGCCAAATGGATCAAAGCCCAGCCTAGAAAATAGTTTACTAAATATTGAACATAATCCAACATTCATTCACGCCTTGCGTGATTATAATTTAACATTCACAATTCAAAAACATGATAACAGTATCAGTAAAAATCGATGCCTCAGTGGAAAAGGTTTGGAATTATTTTACCCAACCTGCGCATATTGTAAACTGGAATTTTGCCAGCGATGATTGGCACGCGCCCTATGCCGAAAACGACCTAACTGTAAACGGACTTTTTAAATACAACATGGCCGCTAAAGATGGTAGCTTTAGTTTTGATTTTTGGGGTAATTATACCCAAATTGAAACCCATAAAACCATAGCTTATACCATGGGCGATGGCAGAAAAGCTATTCTTCATTTCACAGAAAATGATAATCAAACCGAAGTGGTTGAAATGTTTGAACCCGAAAGTCAAAATCCGGAAGAAATGCAACAAATGGGTTGGCAAGCCATTTTAAACAACTTTAAAAAATACGTAGAGCAAAACTAAATGACTCCTACCATTAAGGTTATTGAGCCTAAAAAACTAATAGGCATAAGCCAAAGCATGAGTTTAGTTAATAACAAAACTGCCATGCTTTGGCAAACTTTTATGCCCAAACGCCACCTAATTACTAATGCTATTGGCAGCGATCTTATTTCAATGCAAATTTATGATAATGAGCATTTTATAAAATTTAATCCTCATAACGAATTTACGAAATGGGCTTGTACAGAAGTAGCTGATTTTGAAACAATTCCACAAGGAATGTATACCTTTGTTTTACCATCTGGTAAATATGCAGTTTTTAATTACAAAGGATTGGCTAGCAATGCAGCGTCTTTTTTTAACTATATTTTTACAGAGTGGATTCCAAATTCAATTTATGAATTAGATAATAGGCCACATTTTGAAATTTTAGGCGAAAAATACAGCAATACAAGCCCAGAATCGGAAGAAGAAGTTTGGATTCCGATTAAGGAAAAAAACTAATACAAACTATAAAAAGTCTATATTAATATTGACTGCCATCATTATTTGGGCTTAACCTAAATAACATATTTGTAGCTTGCCATAACTAAACAAATTACACCATGACCCCAAATCCAATTATTGATAAAATTAACGAAAAGTACCAAAACTTAGGCGAAAATCCAGAAACTTATTTAAAAGGTTTATTGCATGCAAAACCTATAAATTATTGGGATTATATAGAAGTTGACACTTTACTTTCATTACAAAAACCTCGCACAGATTTTAAAGACGAAGAAATTTTTATAATGTACCATCAGGTAACTGAATTGTTCTTAAAACTGATGTTGCACGAAGTAAAACAAGTAACCGCAGAGCCTGAATTAGCCGAAGGTTTTTTATTGAATAAATTTACGCGCATCATTCGTTATACCCAAATGTTAATTAACTCTTTCGATATAATGAAAGATGGCATGGATTACGATGATTACAATACTTTTAGAGCTACTTTAGCACCAGCAAGTGGTTTTCAAAGTGCACAGTTTAGGTTTATAGAACTGCACTGCACAGGTCTTGAAAATTTAATTAACGAAGCAGGAAAAGAACGTTTAAAAACTATTTCAAACCCAAGTATTACTGATTATTTTGACCATATTTATTGGAAAGATGCTGGGTTAAATAGAAAAACTGGTAATAAAACATTAACGCTTACCTTATTTGAAGAAAAATATTTAGCGCAGTTTATTGGTTTAGCTACCACCATGAAAGGCAAAACCATAGCTGACAGAATTAGCCAAATACCCAATTTATCGCAAGAGTTATTAGCAAAGCTAAAAGAGTTTGATAACTTGTACAATGTAGTCTGGCCAATGACACATTTAAACACAGCTAAGCATTACTTAGATAGCAAAAACGAGAACCAACAAGCAACGGGAGGTTCTGAATGGAAAAAATATTTACATCCACAATTTCAACAACGCAAGTTTTTTCCAAACCTTTGGAGCGAAAACGAAAAACAAAACTGGGGAGCAGAATAAGATTTTGGTTTCAGAGCGAAGTAAGTGTTGCTATATTTCTATCACTTCGGCTTCGCTCAGTGACCGAAATACAGCTTTGCTTGGTTAGCAAAACATTAAGGATTTATCAATTAACTTTACGGTCGTTGAGCGTAGCCGAAACGTTAGTAAAGTTAGCCTTTATTATTCCAGTTTTTGTGAGATGTACTGTTGTGACAAACAGAAAGTAGGTGTAAATCGTTTGGTCTATTGTTTATTAAAGCCTCCTTTTTAGCTCTTTTCCAGCCTTGAACTTGTTTCTCTCTTGCAAAAGCTTCGTCTATCCTTGCATAAACTTCATAATAAACTAACTCTACTGGTAAGTGTTTTTTTGTATAATTTGCACCTTCTCCTATTTGATGCTGTTTTAGTCGTAACTCAAGATTTGCGGTACTTCCAACGTAATAGGTTCCATTATTACATCTCAGTATGTACATATAACCTTCCATTTTTATTTTTAAATTATTTAAAACGAATCAATTTGCTTTAAAAATGGCGCTGAAAGTTTTGGTGGCGCTACACAACAATATGCAGCCGTCAGTACTTCCATAAGCAATTCTTTATCAATTAATTGCAAACTAACCAAAGTCCAACCGTGTTTGCCCCATTTATTGGGTACGGGGTAAATTATTTCTTTATCAATCATACAAAACAAAGGTTGTTCCTCGGCACTTAACTTTACGCAACACCTATTTTCCTTTGCATTATGTGTTACAAATATTTTATTTTTAACTTTATACGATACATTTTCAAAATGAGCCGCCTCTGAGGTTTCAGGAAATGACAATGGATATTGCTTAAAATCTTTGTTGTGTATCATTATAAAAAACTTTGTATTGGCAAGATAGCTAAAAGCCTTGTAAAATGAAAAAACGAGGCCTCCTTGCGGAAACCTCGTTTAGCCTATGAAACAAATTACACCTCTACCCCTAAGTGTAATAATAATAATATAACGAAATATTAGTGAACTTTGTTTGCCCTTTTAGGAAAAACTTTCTTTTTAATTGATTCTGAGAGTAATAACATTACTGGAACCAAAACTAAAGTTAAAACTGTAGCAAACAATAATCCAAAAATCATAGTCCATGATAACGGACCCCAGAAAGCAACACTATCGCCACCAAAGAAAATATGAGGATTTCCATGGGTAAATAATGTTACGAAATCGATATTTAAACCAACTGCTAATGGAATTAAACCTAACATGGTAGCCGAAGCTGTTAAAATTACTGGAGTCATACGAGTTTTACCTGCTTCAATAATTGCTTCTTTTACTTCCATACCGTTTTCAATTAATATGTCGGTAAATTCAACCAAGAGAATTCCATTTCGCACCACAATACCCGCAAGCGCCACTATACCAATACCTGTCATTAAGATAGACATATCCATTTTAAAGATTGAGAATCCTAATAATACACCAATGATACTAAATATAATTTCACTTAAAATAATGATTGGTTTAGAAATAGAGTTAAATTGAGTTACTAAAATTAAGAAAATTAAACCTAATGAAATTAACATAGCTTTACCTAGGAACGAACCAGTTTCTGCTTGTTGCTCTTGCTCACCTGTCATATCCACTGTAACTGTGCTAGGTAAGTTAAATTTAGCTACTTCTTTTTTAACTGCTTCAACTACTTCGTTAGCATTGTAACCTGTTAATATATTTGAACCTAAGGTAACCAAACGTTTTTGATTTTTACGTTTAATACCACCATAAGTTTGGCTGTATTTTAACTTAGCAACCGATGATAATGGAACAGAGCGCAATTGTCCACCCATATTCATATCGCGGTAAGTAATTTTTAAATTCATCAATGCATCAATATTGTTGCGTTGGCTTTCGTTGTAACGCACTTGAATTGGATAATCATCGTTGGCATCTTTAAATTTAGATACTTCAATACCAAAAATAGCACCACGTAAAGCTTGACCAATTTGAGCTGAAGTAATGCCCTCGCGGTTAGCGCGTTCTCTATCTATTTCAATTAAAATTTCTGGTTTATTAGTAATCAAATCCGATTTTAACTCTTCAACACCAGGAATTTGAATTGAATCTAAGTAACGTTTTAAATCTTTAGAAACTGCAGTTAATTCATTAAAATCATCACCAATAATTTCAATATTTACTGGTTTACCAGTTGGAGGTCCACCTTGTTCTTGTTCCACTGTAATTTGTGCACCAGGAATATCGCTTACTGCCTTTCTAATTTTATCCAAATAATCCAATGTTTCTTCACCATTACGTTTTCCAAACTCCACAAAAGCAACAGTTACTTTACCTAAATGTGATTGAGCACCTGCTTCAAACTGACTTGGATCGCCTGCACCAATAGCTACATTAGAAATAACCGACTCAACAATTTTATTGCTATCGCCAATTGTTTTATAAATTCTTTCTTCAACTATTTTGGTAACCGAATCAGTTTTAACTTGGTCGGTACCTACAGGCATTTGAATATAAGTATAAACAAAATTGGGTGACGCTTGAGGGAAAAACACAATTTTAGGAGAGCGTACCGCTACCAAGAAGAAACTAAAGAATAACAAACCAATAGTTCCAACTAAAATCCATATTGGGCGTTTTCCTGCTAAACACCAAGTAATTAATTTACGGTATTTTTCTTGAATACTTGGCCAAGTTTTATTTTGGAATGTGCCAATAGTTTTATACAACACAAAACGATTTAAGCAATATAATAAGTAAATAACAACTGTAAAATTACCTAATCCAATATTGCCAGATAAGTAAGAAACCAAAGCAATTACTGCAAATACTACTGAAGTAATTTTGAAGCCTTTGGTATTTTTACGCTCTTCGGCTTCTTCTTCGTGGGTTTTCATAAAATCAACCGCAAATACAGGATTGATAATATAAGCCACCAATAACGAAGCCAATAAGGTAATGATTAAAGTAACAGGTAAAAAGAACATAAATTTACCAATTACACCTTGCCAAAATGCCAATGGAATAAATGGAGCTAAGGTAGTTAAGGTTCCTGAAAGTACAGGTAAAAACACCTCTCCTGCCGCTAGTTTGGCAGCCTTTTTAATTGGTACCTTTCCGTTTTCAAAAATACGATGCGTATTTTCAATAACCACAATAGCATCATCCACCACAATACCCAAGGCGAGTAAGAATGCAAATAATACAATCATATTTAAAGTAAAACCTAAACTTGGTAATACTAAAAATGCAACAGCCATAGATAAAGGTACTGACATAGCCACAAATAAGGCATTGGTAGCACCCATAAAAAACATTAAGATTACAGTTACCAATATGAAACCAATAACAATGGTGTTAATTAAATCATGTAAGGTTACACGTGTTTTATCTGATTGATCGCCTGTAATGGTAATTTTTAAACCTTTTGGAAAGTGACTTTCTTTTAACTCTTCAGTTAATTTTCTAATTTTATCACTGGCATCAATTAAGTTTTGACCGCTCTTTTTTACTATATTTAAAGTAATTACATTTTTATGCTCTAAACGGGCAAAACTTTCTTGCTCTTTAAAACCATCTTTTACTTCTGCAATATCGCGCAAGTAAACTATAGCTCCACTTGCCGAACGAATGGTTAAATCACCTATTTTTTTAGGATCGGCATACTGACCAATCACGTTAATTTCGCGTAATAAACCATCCATTTTAACTGAACCACCACTAATTGTAACATTTTCATTACCAATGGCTTGCATAACATCGTACATAGCTACATCTGCCGATTGCATTTTGTACATATCAAGGTTAATTTGAACCTCTCTATCTAATGCTCCAACTATATCGGCACGGGTAATTTCTTTTAAACCTTCAATTCTATCTTGCAAATCTTCGGCATAAGCTTTTAACTTATCTAAAGGATAATCGCCCGATAAATGCACAAACATAATAGGCATTTGCGACACATCAATTTCCATTACCGAAGGTTCGCTGGTAAGCACTTGAGGTAAATCTTTACGTGCTTTATCTACTTGATCTTTTACCCTTTGTTTAGCTACAGGTATTTGTACATCAGTATTAAATTCAACAGTAATTAAACTGATGTTTTGAATGGTATTACTTGTAATTTTTTTAACACCCGAAATAGATTTTAAGCTTTTTTCTAAATGTTTGGTTACAATGTTTTCCATATCCTTAGGCGATGTTCCCGCCTGAACAGTACTAACTATAATTTGCGGAAATACCACCTCCGGAAATTGCTCTTTTGGCAAGCTATTATAACTCATTAAACCAGCTAAGGTTATAATAATGGTCATAATATAAATGCTTGTTTTGTTATCTATAGCCCAACTCGAGGGCTTAAATTCTTTTATTTTATCTAGCATACTTTTAGCTTCTAGCCTCTGGTTCCCGATAGCTATCGGGATGGCCACTGGCATTTATAAAATTATTTGATTTTTTATTTAGTTCTTTTTGTGTTGCCTAATCCTTAAAACTTGATTAGCTCACCATCGTTTAAGTCGCTATAACCTTCTGTAATTAATTGTTCGCCTTTTGCTAAACCACCAATTATTTCAGCTTTATCATTATAAGTTACACCAACTTGAACAGCACGTTTTTTAGCAATGGTTCTTCCACCTTCTTTAACAGCTACATAAACATGGTTTTCGCCATCAGCATTTTGAATACAATTTACTGGAATTACAATTACATCGTTTTTAGCATAATCAATAATTTTAACTACTGCTATCATGTTAGGTAAATAACTATCATCGCTTGGTAAAGCTACTTCTACTCCAAAAGTTCTGTTTAAAGCACTAATGCCTTTTCCGCTATAACTAATTTTGGTATTGATGGTTTTATTGATATCAGGGAAAGTGATAACTACATCATTTCCTTGTTTAACTTTATTGGCATAACTTTCAGCTACATCAGCTTTTACTTTTAGTTTATTAAAGTTAACTATTGAAAAATAAGGCATTCCAGGAGCAGCAGTTTGACCTACTTTTAAATTTACTACATCAATAGTTCCGTTAACTGGCGAAGTAATTCTGTACATAGCCAATTGTTCGCGCATTGATGAAATTTGTTGCTCTAACGATTCTTTGTTGGTTTTAGCTTGTTTGAACTGAATTTCAGAACCTACTTGTTTTTCCCATAAAGCTTTTTGTTTGTTGTACAATTCGGTAACTAAACTTAAGTTAGTTTCCATTGATTGAATTTGTTTGCGAATTGCATTACCATCTAACTCAGCTAATACTTGGCCAGCTTTAACTACCGAACCTGGTTTAACCAACACATTTAATACCAAACCAGGAACTTTAGCACTAATGGTAGTATTTTCATCACCATCAACTCTTCCTTGTACATCAATAAAGTGTTTAAAGTTTGATGTTTCAACGTTAGAAACAGCTACGTTAACTATTTTTTCACGCTTTTCGGTTTTAACACCGCTTAATTTTATTTCTTCTTCAAGCGCTTTAATTTCGCTAGCTAACTCTGTTTGTTGAGTTTTTAATTTTTCAAGCTTAGCTTGTTTCTTTTCAATTGTATTGCCACCACCACACGATGTTAAAATGATGCTTATTATTGATAAAATGGCAATTATTATTTTTCCGTTTTTCATTGTTTATATGTTTTAATTTTTTATGTTTTAACTATTATTTGCCTATGGCTCTTTTCAATTCTATTTGAGCATTTAACCAATTGTAAATAGAAGTAAGGTAATTGGTTTGTGCTTGTTTCAAATCGTTATCAGCATTGGTTAACTCTAAAGTTGAGCCCACGCCTTCTTTTAATTTTAAACTTGCTTTATTATAAATATCTTGAGCTAAGTTAAAATTGTCTTTTTGAATTACTAATTGCTCTTTAGCTCTTTCATAACGGCTTTGAGCGTTTGTTCTATCTAAGTCAATTAAGTTTTCTACCATTTTTTTAGTATTAGACAACTTTTGAGCATTTAACTTAACTTGTTGAATTTGAGCCGATTTACGCAAACCATCAAAAATTGGTAAACTTAACTGAGCGCCCACCAAACTACCATCAAAAAACTTATTACCTAAGTTACTAAACTCAACACCAAAGGTATTATAAGTATAATTTCCAAAAGCAGCTAAACTTGGTAAATAACCATACATATAGCGTTTTTTATCCAAGTTATTTAACTTTTCGGCCAATAATAATTTTCTGTATTCAATACGGTTTTCGTAGCTTGCCTTTTCGTTAGCAGCAGTTCCATTATCGGCTATCATTAATTGGTTTAATTTATCGGTTAACTCTATTTTATCGTTAACTCTTAAACCCATTTGCATTTTCAAACTATAGTAAACCAATTCTTTTTGGTCTTTTAATTGGCTAAATTGAGTTTGTGTATTAGCCAAGGTTAATCTTAACCTATCAGCTTCAATTTTTTCAACTAAACCATTCTTATACAGTTCGTTAATATCAAAATATGTTTTTTCAATACGTTTAAGCGTATTTTCAAACAACTGGATATTTTCGTCAATAATTAATGCAGCGTAATAACCTTTAGTAACATTATTTTCTACATCAATTTCTGAACGTTTAATATCAATTTTGCTCATTTCAACAAACTCTTTTGCTGCTTTTAAACCTAAAAAGAAAGTTCCATCAAAAAGCAACTGACTGGCCTGAATAGTATTATTCCAAGAGTATGGAATACCTTGAGGAAATGATAAAGTTGGAGCAGGATTTGATGGCGATTGAAACGGATTTGGTATTTCAACCGATGGAACTTTAATAAAATGATTTAAACTTGAGGTTGCATTAATTTGAGGCAAACCATTTGCTGTTATTTCTTTTACTTTCTTTTGTGCTATTTGTTCATCAAGCACTGCATTTTTTAGCGAGTCGTTATTTTTAAGTGCAAAGCTTACGGCCTCATTTAACGAAAACTTTTTAGTTTCGTTATTTTGCTGCGCAATAGCCAAATTTACTCCCAATAAAACGCTTACTATTACGATAATACTTCTAGTAATCATACTTATTTATTTTATGTTATTGTGTTGGTTTTCTATTAATTTATCTAATTTTTTCAATCCTTTTTCGGTACAAATACCGCGTAAATGGTATTTTACAATTTCTTGATGTATGTACTGAAAATCGGTACTTATTTCTTGGTAAAGTTCTGGCCTTAAAATAAACTCAACGCTATGAACGTATAACTTTGCTGTTAACTCTGAGTTAATTTCGGCTCTGTACAAGCCTAGTTCTTTACCCGTATTAATATTTACAACCATTTGATTATAAATAAATTCCGATTTGAATTTTTCTAACTTATCCCATGCTGGTTTAAAATATTTTTTCAAATCGAACAAAACAGAAACATTCACTTTTCTGTGATTTTCGGTAATTGACTTACTTACTTCAAACAAAAAATCAATTGGATCACGGCCCCCCTCCACTAATTTGTAGCAATTTTGCATATCGCAATTAATGTGTGTTTCAATAGTTTGGTTTACTAAATCATTTTTATCTTCAAAAAACTGATAAAGGGTTTTTTTAGAAACACCTAACTCTCTGGCAATGTCATCCATGGTAATGCTTTTGAAGCCATATTTCATAAATAAAGCTTCGGCACCTTGTAATATTTTATCCTTGGGTTCCATTTTTTTATACTAATTATCGGGTGCAAATGTGAGAAACTTTCTGAACTTTGGAAACTTTTTTTATAAAAAAAGTTTCCAAAATATTTTTCGTTTCCATTAATTAATTGATTTACATAGCGATACTGATTTTTGGAATTATTTTATTTGACAAATCTCAATAAAAAAACAATTTGTAAAGTTTTGTAAACACTGTTAACTGTAATTTATTTTTTTTGTTATAATTTCATGTAGATATGAAAAGAAAGTGTTTAATTTGCTCACTAGAGGCACGTAATACATAAAATTTAAATTGTTTACGTGTAATTTTTAGACTTAAGATGAAAAATATTAGAGCAGTTTTAGTAGATGATGTGGAAGTAATGCGTATTACTTTAAAAAAAGTATTAGAACAATTTCCACATATAGAATTAGTAGGCGAAGCTTCCACTTTTGACGAAGCTAAAGATATTATTAACTTATTACAGCCTGATTTACTATTTTTAGATATTGACCTAAACGGATTAACCTCCATTGATTTAATTGGTGAAATTAACTGTACGCCTAAAATTATTTTCATTACCTCGCACGAGAACTTTGCTATTAAAGCTTTTGAATTAAATGCTGTTGATTATATTATTAAACCTGTTAGTTCAAAACGTATAAGCAAAGCCATTGAGCGTATTACCACACCAGCAGATGAAACTGCCGAAAATGGTAACGAAAACGATGAAACTTTCCAGTCAGACCAAATCATTTTATTAAATTTTGATAATAAAATGAATTTTATAAAAATAAGCGATATTAATTACATAGAAGCTTATGGAAACTATACCAAAGTGTATATGACTGATGGAAAATTAAGTATTACCTACAATTCAATTAAGAACTGGGATGCCAAATTACCGGTTGATGTATTTATTCAAATTCACCGCTCAACCATTGTGAATTTATTGAATGTTCAAAAAATTGAAAAATGGACCAACGATACAGGCCGCTTACACTTAAAAGGAGTTGAAAAACCTTTTGAAATAAGCCGCAGTTATTTCTTCCAAATTAAGAAAAAATACAAAATGTAATAATTAAAAATCCGAAGCCAAAAACTTCGGATTTTTTTTTGTAAAGTGTGCATTTTACAAAATTTCGTAGTTTAAAATAAAAAACTATTGTTCCTTAACGCCAAATTCTTGCATCAGTTCTAAGCCATAATTGCGTATGGTGTCAATTATAGCTATGGCTCTTTTTCCTCGTTCGGTAATGCTATATTCAACCTTTGGCGGAACCACTGCAAAAACTTCACGGGTTATAAAACCTTCTTTTTCAAGTTCACGTAATTGGCTGGTAAGCATCTTATGCGTTATGTGTTGAATATCCTTTTTTAATTCGCCATAGCGTAATACCCTATCTTTTAATCGCCAAAGTATAGGCATTTTCCAAGTGCCACCAATTCTATCCATGGCAAACTCCACAGGATTATAATATAATTTATTGTCGTATAAAAATTCAGGCATAGCTCAATTGTATGTTTTAACCATACTTTCAAAAAAGTAAGTATCACTTTATTTGGTAAGTATAAAAACAAAAGTAAAATATAAACTAAAATTTGCAGGCAAATAATTGGTATAAACATTAATTAATCATTACCAATTAAATATAAAAAAACAAGTAAAGTAATTCAGTTATATTGTAAAACATAAAATAAAAAAACTATGATACGCAAATCAACAGCCGTTTGGAACGGAACAGGAAAAGAAGGTAAAGGAACTTTAAGTTCAACAAGTGGAGTATTAAACCAAACTCCTTACTCATTTGCAAGCCGCTTTGTAAATGAAGATGGAAAAGCAGGAACCAACCCTGAGGAATTAATAGCCGCAGCTCATGCTGGTTGTTTTTCAATGGCTTTAAGTTTTCAGTTACAAGGCGCAGGATTTATTCCAACCCAATTAAACACCGAAGCTCAGTTAAAAATGGAAAACATTGATGGCCATTTTAAAATTATGTCTATACACCTTATTTGCGAAGGTACTATTGAAAATATTAGTGAAGATCAATTTATAGAAATAGCAACTAATGCCAAGAAAAACTGTCCGGTAAGTCAAGCCTTAGCAGCCATAGAAATAACATTATCTGCTTCTTTAAAAAAATAATTATTAAAGCTAAAACCAATTAGGTAAAAGTTTAAAACTACCATTTTAAAGCAAAACAACAAATTAAATAACATGAAAATAGCAATAATTGGCACTGGAAATGTAGGTGGTGCATTGGCTACCAAATGGGCTCAAAAAGGCCATGAAATAAATTTAGGAGTTAGAGATACTGGTAATTTTAAAGGAAAAGAGTTGCTTAATAATCCTAACACCAAAGTTTACCTAATAGCCGAAGCTGTTAACTTTTCTGATATTATTTTATTGGCAACTCCTGCTTTGCAAACAATAGAAGTGGTTAAAATGCTAGGAGATACAACTGGCAAAATAATTATTGATTCAATGAATATTATTATGGGGAAAGGCCCAATTGGTTATACCAATACCACTTTAGCCATAATTGAAAATACACAAACCCAAGATGTGGTAAAATGCTTTAACACTACAGGTTTTAACAATATGCAAAATCCTATGTATAACCAAACTGCTATTGATTTATTTGTGGCAGGCAATAGCGCTAAAGGTAAAGAAATAGCTATTCAATTAGCTAAAGATGCTGGCTTTGAAAATTGTTATTCAATTGGAGGAAATGATAAATTTGATTTAATGGAACAATTTGCTTGGTTTTGGATTAACCTTGCTATGTTTCAGGGGCAAGGCCGCGAAATTGGGTTCAAGCTTTTTAAAAGGTAAAGAAATTCATTTCTATAATTAAATTACGTTTAAGTGTTTAATATTTAGCATTTTAAATATATATGCAAAACTTGAACTGCAATAAATTGGGATGAGAAATGAAAATTTACTTTTGAAAAAAATATTAATAATTTAAAATTACTATGTTTGAATTATTAATACCACCTATGAACCCAAAGGTTGATTTTTATTTTACCAAAGAACAAAAATGGCAGCAAGAAATTACAAAAATGCGAGCCATAGCCCTTAGCTGCAACTTAACCGAAGAGTTAAAATGGGGAACACCATGTTATACTTTTCAGGGAAACAACATAGTACTTATTCATACTTTTAAAGAGTATTGTGCGTTTTTGTTTTTTAAAGGTGCTTTGCTTACTGATACGCACGATATTTTAATACAACAATCCAAAAATGTACAAGCTTCTCGACAAATAAGGTTTACCAATTTAGCCCAAGTAACCGAGCAAGAAGCAATAATAAAAGCATATATTTTTGAAGCCATTGAGGTAGAAAAAGCAGGTTTAAAAGTTACACTAAAAAAAACTACTGAATATGAAATTCCTGAAGAGTTTCAACTAAAATTAAATGAAAGTGCTGAACTAAAAAACGCTTTTGAAGCACTAACTCCAGGTAGACAACGTGGGTATTTATTGCACTTTGCCCAACCCAAACAAGCTAAAACGCGTGAGGCTAGAATTGAAAAATATATTCCTAAAATTTTTGAAGGCAAAGGATTAAACGACTAGTTATAACTATTTAATATTCAAATTATTATGAAAAAAGAATTATCCGCTGCAGATGCCAAAAAGTTAATAGAAACCTTAAAAAAACGTTTCGAAAAATATACCAATCGCCACTCAAATATAGATTGGGCAAAGGTGCAATCCAAGTTAGAACTGAGTGAAAATAAACAAAAATTATGGTCACTTAACCAAATGGAAATTACCGGAGGTGAGCCTGATGTAATAGACTTTGACACGAAAACAAACGAATTTATTTTTGTAGATTGTTCTACCGAAAGCCCAAGCGGACGCAGAAGTTTGTGTTTTGACAATGAAGCTTTAGAAGCTCGAAAAGAAAATAAACCTGCGGGCAGTGCATTGAATATGGCAGCAGAAATGGGCATCACTATTTTAAACGAAACCCAATACCGAAACTTATTGCAATTAGGAAATTTTGATGCAAAAACATCGAGTTGGATAGAAACCCCTGCCCCTATAAGAAAACTAGGAGGAGCCTTATTTGCCGATTTTAGGTATAACCATGTGTTTGTATATCATAATGGAGCACAATCGTACTACGCAGCCAGAGGATTTAGAGGAATGTTGAAGGTTTAGTTTAATTACAAAATTGGAAGATTAGAAAGATTACAAGGTTGATTTGGGGTAAATAATAAAGAAATTTGAAAGTTACCAAAATTTGGTAATTTTGTGTAAAAATAATTATGGGGAAAAATACATCAATATCACTAGGAGATCATTTTGAAACCTTTGTGGAAGAAAGTCTTACATTAGGTCGTTATCAAAATGCGAGTGAAGTAATTAGAGCCGGATTACGTTTACTTGAAATAGAAGAAAACAAACTAATTGCGCTTAAAAAAGCTATTGACGAAGGTATAAATAGCGGCATAAATTCTGATTTTAACCCTCAAAATCATTTAGAAATGATGAAGAAAAAACGAAAAAAGAATGCCTAGCTACCACCTCACTAATAAGGCTATTCAGGATTTAGAAGACATTTGGAATTACACAATTGAAGAATGGTCAGAAAATCAAGCAGACAAATATTATTTTTCAATCATTAATTCATTCAATACCATAGCAAATGATCCCCAAATAGGTAAAAACTACAATCAAATAAAAAATAATTTGCTAGGTTATTTACATAATCAACATATTATTTTCTATATAATTTTACCTAGTATGGATATAGAAATAATAAGAATTTTACACGGAAGAATGGACTTAGATTCGAAAAAATATTGAGCAATTTTATTCAAAAATCCAATCAAAACCTTACAACAAACTATACCTACCAACGATTCCTAAAGGCAATTGAATGCCCGATTTCCCTTGTAAGTACAACTCACCAAAATCTAAGTTTTTGGTTTGTTTAAAATTACTTTCAATTAAATTTTGAACCACCAAGGCACTTAAACCAAGAGAGTAAACATTCAATATCAAAAAGTGGTTATTGGGCTCTAAAATTTTGGCAACATCTTGCAGTAATTCGTTGATGCTATTTTCCAACTGCCAACGTTCGCCATTGGCGCCAATTCCGTAAGCAGGAGGATCTAAAATAATCCCATGGTAAGTTTTACCACGTTTTACTTCACGTTTAACAAATTTCATGGCATCTTCTACCACCCAGCGTATATCGCTTAAACCTGAAGATTCCATGTTCTCTTTACTCCAAGTAATCACTTGCTTTACACTATCAACATGGGTAACATCGGCACCAGCAGCTTTAGCTGCAATACTTGCACCACCAGTGTAGGCAAATAAATTTAAAAACCTAGGTTGCTCACCTTTTACCTTTTTTAGGTTTTGAAAAATATAATCCCAATTAGCGGCTTGTTCTGGAAAAATACCAACATGCTTAAACGAAGTAAGAGCTAAATTAAAGTTCAGGTTCAAATCGTTGTGTTTGTAATTCATTTTCCAACGTTCGCCTGCGGTTTTATTCTTTTTTATCCATTCGCCACTATGGCTAGTGCGAGGTTTAAAAGTAATATCGGTTAATTTTTGCCACTCTTGTTCGCTCCATTTTTTACTCCACAAAGCTTGAGGTTCAGGTCTGCGTAAAACCAATGAACCAAATTTTTCTAGCTTTTCAAAATCGCCACAATCTAAAAGTTCGTATTGTTGCCAATTGGTAGGTGTAAATGTTTGCATGTAATTTATAAAACGGCAAATATAAGGCTAATGATTTGCTAAAACAGCATTCAGCAATTATTCCATAATAAAAGTACGTCCTTCGTCAGCAATGTCTGTGTTTGCAAACTCAGTTCTAGCCTCGGTTAGCAAAGGTTGTAAATCATCGTAACGCGCACTAAAATGGCCAATAATTAATTTTTCTACATGAGCCTTGCTAGCTACAATTCCTGCTTGTTTGGCAGTGGTATGCATAGTATCAATAGCTCGTGCCAATTTATCGTGCATAAAAGTAGCTTCGTGGTAAAGTATATCAGCATCTTGCACTGAATTAATTACTCTTTCGTCAAAAATGGTATCGCTGCAATAAGCATAAGTTATTGGCTTTCCTGGATCAAAAGTTAGTAACTCGTTTTTGATATGCGTTTTACCATCTGGGCTTAAATAATCGCGTCCGCGTTTTAAATCGTTAAAATGTGTAAACGGAACTTTCATTTTTTCGCACGCTTCAACATTTAACTTACGCAATTTACTGCGCTCTTGAAACAAAAACCCAGCAGTTGGCACACGATGAAACAATGGAAAAGAAATTACTTTATAGTAAATATTTTCAAAAATCACTTCCGTTTTATTGGGGTCAACAGTATGGTAATTTAATTCAAAACTGAAACGTGTATCGCTGTATTTAAAAAATACATTTAAAATTTCGAACAATTCCTTTGGACCATAAATATGAACAGGCGCCTCGCGACCCATTAAATTCATACTGAGTAACAAACCCGGTAAACCCAAAATATGGTCGCCATGAACATGGCTAATAAAAATTTGGTTAATGCGCGATTTTTTAATTTTATAGCGTTGCAATTGCATTTGAGTTCCTTCGCCACAATCAATAAGAATGTGGTGATCCAATATATTTAAATATTGACCACTTGGATGCCTATTGGGTGCTGGCGATGCACTGCTATTGCCTAAAATTGTTACTTCAAAAGCCATTTTACAACATTACAAAATTTTAAATATAAACCTAATTGATTTTAACCGTAGCGCTCAGCATTTTATGATCGCTAAAGTTTAATTGGTAAGGTTTATAATTTACTATTTCAAAACTTTTATCGGCTAGTATATAATCAATTCTAAACGAAGGCATTTTACCTGTATAAGTTGAACTAAAACCTGAACCACTTTCTATAAAAGCATCTTTCATATCGCCTTTAATTATGTTATAAGCGTAGCTGGCTGGCGAGTCGTTAAAATCGCCTGTTAGTATAATTTTATGCTTACTTTTTTCAATAAATTTCCGAATTGCTTCTGCTTGTTTCGACCTATTGATAAAAGCACGTTTTAACTTTCCTGCAATGCTTTTTATATCGAGCAAACCAACTTCTTTTTCGTTTTTATCAGCTTCAATTTCGGCTACCGTTTGAAAATCTTTTTTATCAAATGCTATTGATTTTAAATGCGTATTGATAATCCTAATAGTATCGTTTTTATATTTTATATCGGCAAAAATAGTGGCGTTTCCATTGGAGTTTACACGCTCTACAAAACCTGAATTTACAATAGGATACCTGCTTAAAATACTAATGCTATAACCCGTAATTTTATCTTCATTGGCTTGCATGTTATAAGTATAAAAATCTTTGTATTCAGTCACCAATTGTTTAAACATGGCTTTGTCTTTTTTGGTATCGTACGACACAAATTCTTGAAAACACATAACGTCTGGTTTTATGTTTTGTAAAGTTTCAAAAAATAGTTGTCCATTGTATTCATTCTTCTCTAAAGCATCAAAAGAATGTGTATTAAAATCAATGATATTCAAATAGTTATCAGTTACTTCTTCTTTTTTAGTTCCAAATTGTATAAAACGCTGAATAGTGACAATACCTATTAAAAGAGCCACTAACGAGTAAATAAAATTCCAATTTAAAGTAACCATCCAATAAATTACAAAAACTGCATTTGCAATAAAAATAACTGGAAAAGCCAAGCCTAAAAACGCTATAAACCAAACCATTACCGGACTAATAAAAGCAGCCAAATAAGCTCCCAATAGCAGTAAAATAGCCACCCAATTAAAAAATAAAACTATTTTGTTAAATACTTTCATAATAAGGGTTCAAATAAAACAATTTAAATTTGGTTATCCATTCAAAGATTTACTTATTATTAATATCAATCAACAAACAAGGCTATATATTTAACAATAAATCAATTACATTTTTCACCTATTGGTTAAAAATAATTTAGCAGTGATAATCATTTAGTTATAAACCCTTGTTTATAAAACACTTTAAAACCATACTATTTTAAAATACATTTCGTTCCTATTTAGGTTTGTAATTTTATGGTATAGTAAAAAAATAACGTAATAAACACCAAGCCAAAGATTATATTTGCTCACTTAAATAACAGCATTTTACCCATTTGAAACTTTCAGTTGTAATAGTAAACTATAATGTAAAATATTTTTTAGAACAAGCCCTTTATTCGGTTAGAAAGGCTTGTAATGGAATCAATGCAGAAATTATAGTAGTAGATAACAACTCGGTAGATGGTAGCTGCGAGATGGTAAAACACAAGTTTGCCAACGATGTAATTTTAATTGAAAACAAAGAAAATGTAGGTTTTAGCAAGGCCAATAACCAAGCCATAAAAATAGCCAAAGGCGAATACATTTTACTTTTAAATCCCGATACTGTAGTAGAAGAAGCTTGCTTTAATAAAGTAGTTTCGTTTATGGACCAAACGCCCGATGCTGGCGCTGTAGGTGTAAAAATGATTGATGGTTCTGGTAAGTTTTTACCTGAAAGCAAACGTGGTTTACCTACCCCTGATGTAGCTTTTTATAAAATATTTGGCTTGGCGGCTCTTTTTCCAAAATCAAAACGATTTGGCAAATACCACCTTGGATTTTTAGATAAAAACGAAACGCATAAAGTGGATGTTTTGGCGGGCGCATTTATGATGCTGCGCAAAACAGTTATCCAAAAAATTGGCATGCTCGATGAAGATTATTTTATGTATGGCGAAGACATAGATTTAAGCTATCGAGTAACCAAAGCTGGTTATTTTAACTATTATTTTCACGATACCACCATTATACATTACAAAGGCGAAAGCACTAAAAAAACAAGTGTAAACTTTGTATTTACGTTCTACCGTGCCATGATAATTTTTGCGCAGAAACATTATTCGCAAAGACACGCAAGAACATTTGGCTTACTCATTAATTTTGCCATTTACTTAAGAGCTACAGCGGCTATAGTTTTACGCTTTTTAAATGCCGTTTATTTACCCATAATTGATTTTTTACTCATATTGGTAAGTATGCTATTTATAAGTAAAGGCTACTCTATTTTTAAATACGATACCGATTCGGCTTACAGTGTAAATGTGGTTTTAGCGAATAGCTGCATATACGCAACACTATGGATGGCGGGCCTTTACCTTGCAGGTGCTTATAATAAACGCAAAACATTTTTAAGCGTAACCAAAGGCGTTTTGGCTGGTTCGTTAGCCATAGCCGTTTTTTATGCATTCCTAAACGATTCGTATCGTTTTAGTCGCGCTATTATAGTTTTAGGAACTTTAAGCACCATTATTATGGCCTATTTCGATAGGTTTTTATTGTTTTGGTTAAAAAATGGCAAGTTAAGTTTTAGCTTTAGCACCCGCCTGCGCACAGCCATAGTGGGCAATTACAATGAAGTAAACCGTGTACAAGATTTATTAATCAAATCAAAAGCCAAAGCCGACTATTTTGGTTTTATTTCAATTGATGATAAAAGTGTAACTGATAACCAATATTTAGGCAACGTAAACCAACTGAGCGAAATAGTGGATGTGCTTAAAATTGAAGAAATAATTTTTTGCTCAAAAGATTTGGCTGCTTCGCAAATTATAGAATGGATGGGTCGCATGAAACAGCAAGAATTATTGTTTAAAATAGTGCCCGAAGAAAGTTTATTTATAATTGGAAGTAACAACAAAAACACACCTGGCGACTTTTATACCATAGAGTTAAACTTATCGTTAAGCAAGGCTTGGGAACAGCAAAAGAAACGTTTATTCGATGTGTTTTTTGCCATTTTTATACTACCGTTTATTCCTTTTGTAAGTTTAATAATTAAGAATAAAACACAGTTTTTTAAAAATTGGGTTCAAGTACTTTTAGGTGAAAAAACATGGGTTGGTTATGCCAAGGCCGATAATATTAAACTATTGCCCAATTTGCGCCAAGGAGTTTTAAATCCAATTGATAACCTTACAGGCAAAAGCTATAATCCCATTACCATTCAGAAATTAAACTTTTTATACGCTAAAGATTATTCGGTAGAAAAAGACTTTTTGATATTAATTCGCTCACTCAGAAGTTGGGGTAATTAGGAAAACTCGAATAAATAATATCGAAATTCGAAAAAGCAAAAACGGAATAAACAACAATTATTGCATTGAATTTAACTTATTCTCTTAATGAAATTCCTACCTATTGAAAATATTGTTTTTAAAAGCAATTTGAATGAGAACGAAATAATAGAACGTCTTGTTTATGAGATGGAATTTAAAGACACTTATATTGATTATGTTTCTGGAAAACTATTTGATGGAGAAATTACAGATAATAAATTTGAAATCACACGAAAAATATATAACAGCAATTCCTACAATATTAAAGCAATTGGTACTATTGAAAAAGATATCAATGGAACCAAAATAAATGTAAAAATCAAATTTCGAAAAGGTATAGCCATATTTTTGTGTTTTTGGTTTGGATTTGCTTTTCCTTTAAGTATCACATTTTTAATTGATGGTTTTTTTGGATTTGAAGCATTAGGAGTAATACTTTTATTCTATTTATTTATCATGTTATCTTTTAAATATGAGTCTTATAAATCAAAAAAGTTACTAAAAAATATTTTTAAGGCTGAAATAATTTCGGAGTGATATTTTTAAGATTGCATTTTAAAAACTATAGACAATCTTCAACCTAAAAACTTCCCTCCGCTCCTGCACCGCCAATAGTTTTATTTTAAATTCGTAATCTAGCTTTATATACTTAAACTAAATTGGTTTTATTATTTTTGCTTCAAATTTTTAATTAAATGAAAATAACTAAACTAATAATTACAATAACTTTTTTATTTTATTTTTTAAAAGGTACTTGCCAAGTCAATAATTTTCAATATTTACCACCTTTAAAAGGGGAAATTGCAAATTACAAAAGGTTAGTAGTAAATGGAGAAAAGGAAACGCTAATTGAAGAAGCCCAGTATGATTACAAAAGCAGAATTACAAGCAAAAAAGTATATGGCTTTTATGAGAGTTTTATTTTATCGCAGCCACAAAGGTTTGAAACAATTTACAAAAATGATAGCATTTATGAGTTTAGTTGCAATTGTGAAAATATAGATGAATTTGTAAAAGGATTTAAAGTAAAAAGTTATATAAAAAAGAAAGCAGGAGTTGAAGAAGAACTTATTAAAATTGATGATCCAAGAGAACTTTCTTCAGTTGCTATTTCTGTACTTAATAAAAAAGGATTAATTATTTATAAGGGTCACTACTCAGAAAATGGTTATCCAACTAAAACAAAAAGAATTATATATCAATATAACAATCTTGGGAGATTAATAAAAGAAATTGAAAAAAGTGATGAATTTGGAACTATTGGAAGTAGCGTAACTCAATTCATTTACAACAATAATGGCGAATTTTCTGGTAAAATTAAAACAAGTTTAAGTGACTATAATGCTACAGGTAATCGTATTGAAAAACATATAATTACATATGATAAAAATAATGTAGAAATAAATAACAAATTTTTTGTGAACGGGACTTTAGATTCAGAAACAATTTGTAAGGATAGTAACGCTAATACAAAAATGTTTTTTTATTCTAGCAATGAGATTCCCAAAAGACGTATTGGAGAAATAATTACATACAACACTAAAGGCTATGAGTTAACAATAAGCAGATTAGATAAAAATGGAAACGTATACGAAAATATTCAAAAAACATACGACAACAACAATAATTTGCTATCGATTAGTTATTTCAACAAGGAAAAAATACTATTGTGGTTTTTTGAATTTCAATATGATAATAACAATAATTGGACTACTTTAAAGCAAAAATTTTATAAAAAAAACATGAAAAAGGAAGAAGAGAAGGGAACATATGAAACGATAGTTTTTAAACAAATAATATCTTATTTGCCAAAAAATAAAATGTAAATCCTAACTTAAAAACCTCCCTTCGCTCCTGCACCACTAAAGTTTTATTTTAAAATCGTAATTCCAGCTTTTTATGCTTAAAACTAACTGGTTTTATTATTTTTGTTTTAATTCTTTTAATTAAATGAAAACAACTAAACTATTATTTACAATATCTTTTTTATTATACAGCTTAAATGCAACTTGCCAAATGAGTAGTTTCTTTCATGTACCACCAATAAAGGGTCAAGTTTCTAGCTATAAAAGGTTTCTTATAAATGGAGAAAAGGAAACGCTAATTGAAGAGGCTCAATATGATAATAAAAGTCGCGTAATCAGAAAAAAAGAATATAGTTTTGATTGGGGATTTAGAAGTTCAGAACAACAAATATTTAAAACAATTTATAAAGCTGATAGCATTTATGAATTTAGCTGTAATTGTGAAAATATTGAAGATTTCATTAAAAGATTTAAAGTTGGAAAATACAAAGAAGATACCGAAGCAGAAGGTACTGCTGTGGCAGATGAGCCAAGCCAACTTGCTTTTGCAACAATTTCTAAACTTAACAATAAAGGTTTGGTTATTTCTAAAGTTTACTATACGGAAAATGGTTATCCAACAAAAACCATTATATACCAATATAATAACTTTGGGAAATTAACTTTTGAAACAAGTAAAAGCAATGACTATGGAACCAATGCGACAAACGAAACTCAAATAAAATATAATGATAAAGGAGAATTTGTCAGTAAAATTGAAACAAGTTTACGCGAATATATAGCTACTGGTAGTCGTATTGAAAAAGATATTATTACTTACGATAAAAATAATGTTGAGATAAATAAAAAAAAGTTTGTAGACGGGAAATTATATTCAGAAACGATTTGTTCTGATAGTAACTCAAATACTAAAAAATTCTTATACATTGGACAAGAAAGTCCAAATGGATATATAGATAAAATAATAACTTACAACATTAAAGGTTCAGAAATAATAATAAGTAGTTTAGACAGAAAAGGGAACGAAACTAGAAGAATTCAAAAAACATATGATAGCAGCAATAATTTATTATCTGTCAACTATTTCAATGAAGAAAAAAAGCTTTTTCTGTCCTATGATTTTCAATATGATAAACAAAATAATTGGACTAGTTTAACGCACAAACAGTTAATAATAAACACAACTAAAGGAGAAGAAAAGGAAACTTACGAAACAACAGTTTTTAAGCAGATAATAACTTATTTGCCTAAAAAATAATAGACAACTTTAACTTAAAAACTTGCATCCGCTTATGCACCGCCCAAAGTTTTAGTGTGTGTTGTTTTAGTGCTTTTACATCACAATTTTTAATTATAAATCTGTTGAAATTGATTCTAGTTGACTCATTATTGAATTGATTTTTTGAATAACGAAAATAAAATCAACCATTAAAAAACCAACCATTTAACTTCGATACATCGGGATAACCCTCTAGCAATTCATCCATTAAAACTTATTTAAGTCACTAAAAGCCAATATATCAAATATTAAGCTATATTTGCAGCTTATTTTTAATAAAGTACTTTGAAAAATTTTAGTGATTTGGGCGTAGAAACGTCCATCTTGAATGCGATTCAAGAGATGGGGTTTGAGACTCCAACGCCTATACAGGAACAGTCTATTCCTGTGTTTTTAGAAACAGGCCAAGATATTTTGGGATTAGCCCAGACGGGAACCGGTAAAACAGCAGCATTTGGCCTGCCAATTATTCAACTTGTTGAACCTTCTAACAGAACTATTCAAGCTTTAGTTATTTGTCCTACACGTGAGCTTTGCATGCAAATTAGCAAAGATTTAGGTAACTACAGCAAAAACAAATCTGGTATTAACATCGTAGCAGTATACGGTGGAAGTAGCATTGAACGTCAAATTTCTGATATTAAACGTGGTGCACACATTATTGTAGCTACTCCAGGTCGTTTAATGGATTTAATGAACCGCAGAGCGCTTAACATTTCTACAGTAAAATATGTAGTGTTAGACGAAGCAGATGAAATGCTAAACATGGGTTTTGAAGAAGATGTAGAATACATTTTAGCAGAAACTCCTAAAGAAAAACGCGTTTGTTTATTCAGTGCAACTATGCCAAAAAGCATTAGAAACATTGCAAACCGCTACATGAACGATCCTTTTGAAATTACAGTTGGTAAATCTAACTCGGGTAACGTAAACATTACACATCAATATGCTGTAGTACACGCCCGCGATAAATATGCTGCCTTAAAACGTTTTGTTGATTTTAACAGCGATGATATTTATGCCATTATATTTTGTACTACCAAACACGAAACACAAGATATTAGCGATAAATTAATTAAAGATGGTTACAATGCCGATTGTTTACATGGCGATTTAAGCCAAGGACAACGCGAAAAGGTAATGAATCGTTTCCGTCATCATGCCATCAAA
This sequence comes from uncultured Bifidobacterium sp., assembly GCA_964529175.1. GTDB lineage: Bacteria > Bacteroidota > Bacteroidia > UKL13-3 > UKL13-3 > JAAFJM01. The sequence continues at coordinate 145,330 of CAZGVO010000002.1, read as the reverse complement.
ATATTATTAGCAACCGATGTGGCTGCTCGTGGTATTGACGTAACAGGTATTACTCACGTAATCCATTTTAGCTTACCAGATGATATTGAAAACTACACACACAGAAGTGGTAGAACCGGTAGAGCAGGTAAATTAGGTGTATCTTTCACCTTATTAAACATGCGCGAAAATGGAAGATTACGTGATATTGAACGTATTAGTAATATTAAATTTGATAAAATACTAATTCCAAGTGCTGAAGAAGTGCGCGATAAAAAATTAGTAGCATTTATTGATACCATTGTAAATACCGAAATTGAAGAAAGCATTTTTGACGATAAAGTAATGACTAGCTTGCGCCCGTTATTAACTTTACCTTCGGAAGAGTTGGTTCAAAAATTCCTTTCGTTAGAGTTACGCAGATTTAGTGCTGAGTACTTAAACGCTCCTGATTTAAATACTACTTCGGGCGATAGAGGCGCAAAAGATGGCGAAAGAGGCGAGCGCGGTAAAAACGTACGCGGGCAAAGAATTTTTGTGAGTGTAGGTAAAAAAGATGGCTTTGATATCCGCAGCTTTAAAGATTGGGTTGCTCAAGAAAGCAGCTTAGATTGGAAAGAATTACATGTAGATGTAAGTGGTGTATTTAGCTTTGTAGATGTAAAAGAAGAATTAGCCGAAAAAGTAATTACTGCTTTAAATGGCAATACTTACGAAGGCAGACCTGTAAGAGCAGAATTAAGTGGTGAAAAACCAGGTGGTTCGCGCGAAGGCAGAGGTGGCCGCGGTGGAGATAGAGGCGGAAGAAGTGGTGGCGGATACAGCAGCCGCAGAAGTGAAGGCGGAAGCTCAAGCTATGGCGGAGGCGAAAGAAGACGCAGCAGCGGAGGTGATAGAGAAAGAGGTGGAGACAGAGAAAGAGCACCAAGAACTGAAAGAAGCGACAGAAGCAGCTATGGCCGCAGCGAAGGAACTACCGAAAGAAGCGGTTACGGAACCAGAGATGGAGGACGTAACAGAAGCTATGGCGATAGACCAAGTGGCGACAAACCTGCTGGCGAAAGAAGACGTAGAAGAGATTAATTAGTTGTTAGTTGATGGTTGTCAGTTGATTGATTTTAGAAACGTAACCATTAGACTTAATTACTCATACCAATAAAAAAGCCCAAGTTTTCACTTGGGCTTTTTGCGTTTATAATGATTATGTATAACAACGATTCAACTCCTTCAGAGTTGTGTTCTATAAACTCATTATTTACCCTGCATTTCATGCAGGATTATTCATATTCAACTCCTTTGGAGTTAACTTAAATAAAATAACATAAAATATTGATTATCAACATATTCTACAATAACAATATTATAAATAAAACATTGTTATAAAATTCCTTCGGAGTTTTATTTAAATAACACCGAGTGAAACTCGGTGAAAAGTAAAACAGCCATTTTAACAACTCCAAAGGAGTTGAATAACAGACAATCAAACGCTAATACTTAATAAACATTTTGGTAATTAAATGCTTGGCAGATGTTAAGTTTAACACATAAGTGCCCGAAGCTAAATGGGTAAAATCTAAATTGGTAGTTTTATCCAAAGTTTCAAAATTCTGATTCAGCATTAATTGCCCTGCCATGTTAAATACTTTTAAAGTTACAGGCTCGTCAATAGTGGTATTTATATGCGCTATATCTCTCACAGGATTTGGGAACAAAACCAAATCAACTATATTGGTATCGGTTGGATTTGGGTCAATTGGTTTTACTTTAAGGCTTGATAAAGCAACTGGTGAACGCCAAATTCCTCGACCATAAGTCGAAATCAAAACATGGCTTTCAATATTATTTATTTCAATATCGGTAATGGTAGTATTTGGAATATTATTGCTAAATAATTTCCATTCGGTTAGCGAATCGTTGATATAATAAACGGCTTTATTGGTGGCCACATAAACAGTATTGTTATAACTACTAGCCTGATGTATAAGTGCATTTTTAGCGCCACTTGGTAAGTTATAAGTTATGTTTACCCAAGTACTTCCAGTATCTATCGATTTAAAAACACCAACATTGCTCATGGCATAAATAATGGCCGGATTATTTCTGTTAAAATCAAAGTTTTTTAAATTGCCAATTGGCAAAGTAGTTAACTGTTTAAATTGATAGTTTTCAGTTCCATCAGAAATATATAACCGCGATTCGTCTGACAATAAAACTATTAAATCGTTAGTAGGATGCACCCTAATTTGTTTGATATTATTGGTAAATGTTTGGGTTGATACTTTGGTAAAACTACCAAAATCAAAACGATACAAACTTCTATAACCAGCATATAAAGTTCCGCTATTTCCAAATTCTAAAGGTGTAATCCAATTGCCATTTTCGGTAAATGGCCCACTTGCTGAAAAAAATCCACCAGCCCCAGGCACTGTTACATCAATATTATAAAGGCTACCGCCATTTTGAATAAAACCATAATGTTGGTTTATATTTGTAGGATCAATGGCTGCATCCATTCCATCGGCACCATGGTAATTAACCCAAGCATTGTTGGCAAATGAATAGCCACCATTATCTTGCAATCCTCCAGCAATTCCTGCATTTTTTGATTGAGCCACATCTAACCTATAAAACTGACTGATGTTTAAACCATTAACTGTAAGGTCGGTAAAAGTATTAACCCCAATATCAGAAACATAAATGCCGCCATCAGTTCCTGCATAAAGTTTTTGATTATAAAACTTCAAATCGTGAATATCGGCATGGGTGTATTGCGAACTACTTGGATTACTCCAATTATTGTATCGTGTAAAATTCAATCCACCATTAGTTGATTTCCAAATATTTAAACAACCTGTAAAAATTATTTCAGCATTTACATCCGATGCAGCAATGGCCAAATCGTAATCACTTTGTGTAGCACCATCATAAATATCAGTACTTGTATTTTGTGTTGAAAATGTCTGTCCCCTATCGGTTGATTTATAAATACCTTTAAAAGTTTTGTTATTATTTGAAACCAATAAATATACATAATTAGGATTTGCAGGAGTTACTGCCATAACAGTTCTGCCTGCATTGGCAAAAGTTTGTGTTACATTAAAGGTTTCCCCTTCATCTGTAGATTTTAAAAAACTTACGGTGCTACCAACTATTGAAACTGCGTAAATAGTAGTTGGATTGCCAGGCATTAACCTAATTTCTTTACTTACAAAATTGTATTTCCTAACCCAATTATTGCCTGCATCAATGCTTTTAAAAATACCACCAGAACTAACCAACCAAAGCATATTAGAATTATTGGGATTAATTAAAATTTCGCCAGTTTTAAGAACATTGGTTGGAAAATTAGTTTTAACCCAAGTTTGTCCACCATCGATAGTTTTAAAAATACCAGCAGTTGGGTTCTCATCGGTATCTTCATCGCCTGTTGAAACATAAATGGTATTAGGGTCATTATAATCAACTGCAATACCTGATACGCCTGAAATTAAAGTACTATCACAAATAATTTTCCAAGTGTTGCCGTTATCAGTAGTTTTCCAAATACCGCCATTAGGCGCTCCAATATAAATGGTATTGGGGTCGTTTGGATCAACGGTAGAAACATTAACCCTACCTTGACCAGAACTCCACGAACCTTGGTTTTCGTGGGTAAATGGCCCTAACGGTATCCAATTGCTATTATCAACAGTATCAGCAGTTTTGCTTAAAATTTTTGATATAAATCTCGATTCAATAAACTGCTTTTCTATTTGAGCACCAGTCATTAAAGTACTATCGTTGTTTAAGTAATAAGCCCAATATTCTTTCCAACGTTGGTACACTTTAAATCCCGAACCTTTTTTAGTTCTGTTGGGATTATTTTGCCAATACAAATCGTATTCAGCTATTATTTTGTTGTAATTTCTGGTATTAAATGGAGTTCCTAAAATTTCAGCTGTTTGATTATTAGATTGCGCAAACGCAAAAAAACTTAACATACAAGCAAAAAAACAACTGACTCTTTTCTTCATTTTTTATTTAATATTGTGTTTATTATAGTACATTTATACTAACAACTAGTTGCATAAATAAGTTGTTTTACTGTTTTAAAAAATTATTTGCTTTAAAATAACCAAAATAATACTTTTTAAAAGCACCTAGTTTTAAAATTTAAGCAACCACTTATTTCAATTTTATTATAAAAATGAAAGATAATTTTTCGGAAGAAGCCAATAAATACGCTCAATTTAGACCAACCTACCCAATTGCCTTTTTTGATTATTTAAAAACAATAACACAAAACCATGAAACAGCATGGGATTGCGGAACAGGAAATGGACAAGTAGCACAAATTTTAGCCAAAACCTATCAGCATGTTTACGCTACAGATATAAGTAAAGCACAGTTAGATAATGCAATCCCTTTACCCAATATTTACTATTCGATACAATCGGCCGAAGAATGCCATTTTAAAGATAATTTTTTTGATTTAATTATTATAGCACAAGCCATTCATTGGTTCCATTTTGAACAATTTTATAAGCAAGTAAATCGCACTGCAAAAAACAATGCTCATATAGTAGTTATAGGTTATGACTTACTTAATATTAACCCACTCATTGATGCTATAATTAAACGCTTTTACACACAAATAATTGGCCCTTATTGGGATAACGAACGACATTATATTGACGAAAAGTATCAAACCATTCCTTTTCCTTTTACAGAAATAAAAACTCTTGAATTTGAAAATAAATACCAATGGAATTTAGCTCAACTTATTGGATATTTAAATACATGGTCGGCTGTAAAACATTATGTTAAAGCAAATAACACAAACCCTATTGACTTAATTTACAAAGAACTAAACGAAATTTGGCAACCCGATGAAATAAAAACTGTAAACTTTCCACTTCTTACACGTATAGGTAAAATAAACAAAACCTAATCAGCATGAAAAAAGCCATTTTCATTTTTTTATTATTAGCAATTATTACAAAAAGTAAGTCAAATAACTTATCTGATACTATTTTAATAAAACAACACTTAATAGCTTTAACGCAAACTCCTCAATTTAGGACTTACAATAATATTCATCAGTTAAATAATACCGCTCAATTTATAAATTCCATTTTTAGCAAATATGCTGATAGTACAGTAACTCAAAACTACCAAGTAGAAGGCAATACTTATAAAAATGTGATTGCATCGTTTGGAACTGAAAATAAAAAACGAATAATTATTGGTGCTCATTACGATGTATGCAGCAATCAACAAGGCGCTGACGACAATGCAAGTGGAATAGTTGGTTTATTGGAACTAGCTCGCTTACTTAAAGGCAAAAAACTAAATTGTAAGGTTGATTTAGTGGCTTACACTTTAGAAGAACCACCTTTTTTTAGAACGGAACACATGGGCAGTTATATTCATGCAAAATCTTTAGAACCAATAAAAAACAAAGTTTTAGGAATGATTTCGTTAGAAATGATTGGTTATTTTACCGATGAAAAAAAATCGCAACAATACCCAATTGGTATTTTAAGTTGGTTTTACGGCAATAAAGGCAATTACATAACTTTGGTAAAAAAATTTGGTGCAGGAAAATTTGCTCGAAAATTTTGTAATAATTATAAAAAAACAAAAGTGATACGAACTAAAAAATTTACTGGCATTCCAAGCCTTACAGGAATTGATTTTTCTGACCATTTAAACTATTGGAAGTTGGGTTTTAGCGCCTTAATGATAACTGATACCTCATTTTACAGAAATAAAAACTACCACCAAATAACCGACACCATAGAAACACTTGATATAAAAAGAATGAGCCAAGTTATTGACGGGGTTTATTTAGCTTTATTATCGAATTAGCGTTTATTAAATGCCAAACAATATATTTGCAAGCAAATGGCTAAAACGTGCGGTTATATTTGTCCTCAATGCGAAGGAAGAGGTTTTTTAGATGACTTTTCTGATTGCAATTGGTGCACTGATAATCCAATTTTAAATAAAACTGATATGATAGAAATTTACCATAATAACCGTTGCGGTAAAAGCCGCGATGCATTGGCTATTTTAACCGAAAAAAATATAGACTTTAAAGTAATTGAATACTTGAAAAATCCTTTAACAGCTAGCCAAATAAAAGCGCTTTTAAAAAAGCTAAACATCAGTGCTTTTGACTTAATACGAAAAGGAGAAAGTATTTTTAAAGAAAACTACAAAGATAAACAACTATCAGAAAACGAATGGATTACTGTTTTAGAGCAAAATCCAATTTTAATTGAAAGGCCAATTGTGGTAAATGGCAATAAAGCCATTATAGCCCGACCACCAGAAAAAGTTTTGGAAATTTTGTAATGCAAAAGCATAAATATTTCTTATCAATAAATTTTAAAAAACTAAAGTAAGTATTTGCGCCACTTAATCTATTTTTTTAAAACTATCATCAATCCAATCTTTGGTGCTTTTATACAATATAGATTTGGATTTTTTATCAAAAATTGATTTGATTGAAAAGGACCAATGTCCCGTGCAACCAATGCATAATGGAGTTGTTTCATTATCGTTCTTAAAGGATTCAATTCTTAATTTCAATTCAGAATTTAACTTACAAATCGACTTTTTATCAGCTCTGAGCAAAGTTACAATGGCAAGATATCTGGTAGAAACTATTTTAGAATCAAGTAACTTTTCAATCAAATCAAAACGTTTTTCTGAAATTAGGTATTGAATTAAATAAAGATTTTCGGTGTAACTACCAACATTACCACAGCCAAAACCAATCAAGTTTTTTGTACTGTCGTTAAGTTGCTGAAAATATAACAACTGTTTTACTGAATTGCTATCCTGAGCATTTGAGAATACAGTTAAAAATAAAAAAGTCAGTAACACAAATAATCGTTTCATTCTGGATTTTCTATTTATTTTATCTGTTTTTATATTTCTCCATATAAAAATTTAACTTTATCAATTCGAAGTTTATGTTCTTCTATTGATACATTCATGCTATAATGATTTGGTTCTCCTAAATACTTTAAAATCTCTTCAATTTCTTTAGTATCGGGAATAGTTCTCAAAGAAAATTCAACTTCATTTTTCTTTTTTGTCCATTTTAAATCCGAAATAGTATAATCAAATCGAATCGATTTTTCGGTTAGATTTTTATTGAAATATAGTCCTGTTAGGTTTAATTTAAAAAAGGTAGTATCAAATGGAGCAGGAAGTTTATCATAGTTTGCTACCGTTATATTATTTCCGTAAATATCAGTGTAAGAAAAGTTAGCACTTTTAGTTTGTGCCAAGCCTGCATTAGCTGCCAAAACAAAAAATAAGGTCAGTAGGTAAATCAAATTACACTTTATTTTAATAGGCAAAATAATATACCGAAAGTTGTAACTCAATTTCAATTTTATACTTAATTAAATGCCCAATTAACTTATCAACCGCCAACCACTTATAAATCCATTGCGTTGGCTATTAGTTCAGCCACATCAAGCACTTGCACTTCTTCTTCTTTGTTATTATGCTTAATACCATCGCGCAACATGGTCATACAAAATGGGCAAGCAGCTGCAACTATATTGGCTTTTGACTCCAACATATCATCGGCACGCTCCATGTTCACCTCTTTTTTACCAGTTTCTGCTTCTTTAAACATTTGTGCTCCACCAGCTCCACAACATAAACCATTGGCTTTAGCACGTTTCATTTCTACTAATTCTGCATCCAATTTTTCAATAACTTGGCGTGGCGCTTCGTAAATATTGTTGGCCCTGCCAAGGTAGCAACTATCGTGGTAAGTAATGCGTTTGCCTTTAAAAGCACCACCTTGAATACTTAATTTTCCTTTTTCTAAAAGTTCATTAATTAACTCGGTATGATGCACTACTTCGTAACTACCACCTAATTGAGGATATTCATTTTTTAACGTATTAAAACAATGAGGGCAAGCAGTAACTATTTTTTTTACGCCATAAGCATTCATGGTAGTAATATTTTGCATGGCAAGCATTTGGAATAAAAACTCGTTTCCAGCACGCTTTGCCGGGTCACCAGTACAAGCTTCTTCAGTTCCTAGTATGGCAAATTTAACATTGGCTTGGTGTAAAAGTTTAGCAACAGCTTTGGTTATTTTTTGAGCACGCTCATCAAAACTTCCTGCACAACCTACCCAAAAAAGTACATCTACCTCTTCGCCACCGGCTGTAACCTCTGCTAATGTTCTTACCTTAAAATCCATATAGTTTTATTGTTAAATAGTATTATTAAAAAGTATGGCAAATTATAACAAATAAGTAAATTTTATAGCTGCCTAGAAAAAGTTTTTGAAAGATTTATTACTAAATTAAAATCGAACATTGGGGCATGATAACCTGCGCGAACCTCGACCTCCACCGCTGCCTCCTCCATTGCCAAATAAACCTTTATTTAATTTCAATAACAAACCTCCATAAACCATGGTGTAAGTATCGTTTCTTTTATCGTTAACAGGAGCATACATATCCAAATATGGACTTTGAGTAGCATAATAACTTACGCCTAATTGAGCATCAAAATATTTAGTTAAATACCTTCTAAAATTCACCATACCCTTAAAACTAGATGTATTTTCGGTAAACTTAAATTGAGTTAATCCTGTTTGGTTAAAATACTCTGCTAAATCAGGTGCATAAGCCCTGCCAGTAAAAATACCATAATTGTAACCACCACCAATACCAATATGCCATTTTGGAGAAATTTCAAACTCGTACATTAAATTAACGCCAACACCCATAACTTGAGTAAAATAATTGGCTACCAGGTAGTTAAAATTAATTTGTTTCTTAAAAAAAGTAGAATTTCCATCCACCATTATTGATAATCCACCAACAATATTATACTTAATACCAAAATCGCCAAATGCTCCAAGCGTTGGTTTAAAATCAAAATTATTCAGTAACGGATAACCCGCATTACCATAAATAGACCACCTAGACTCTTTTAACTGCGCTTGTAAACTATTAATAGTAAACAATATAACTACAAAAAATATTATTTTTTTCATTTTTCCCTAAAGCAAGTATAACAATTTTATTCTAAATAAAATGGAGGATTATATAAAACTACGCAAAATTAGTTTTGATAGATTGTAACTAAACAAGTTATTAATTTTTTGCTCATTCTAAATTATTAATAACTACTTTCGTTTTTACAATTAAATTCGTCAAATGCCAATATTACAAAGCACTTTCACTGGAAATAAATGGTTAAAAAACAAACATTTAGAAACAATTTTACCCGCATTATTTCGTAAAGTTAATATTGCATACCAGCGCCAAAGACTTGAACTTGCCGATGGCGATTTTATGGATATAGATTGGATTAAAAATAAAAGCGACAACATACTTGTTTTATTTCATGGTTTAGAAGGCAGCTCTCAATCGCAATACATTAAAGGATTTAGTAATTATTTCAACTCTAAAAATTTTGATATTTGTGCGGTAAATTTCAGAAGCTGCAGTGGACAAAACAACAGATTATTAACCAGTTATCATAGCGGAAAAAGCGATGATATTCAATTGATTGTAAATTATATTGAAACCAATTATTTATATAAAAATATATTTTTAGGAGGTTTTAGTTTGGGCGGAAATGTGCTTTTAAAATATTTAGGCGAAAATGGAAATAAGGTTCCAACAGCAATTAAGGCAGCCTTTGCATTCTCAGTTCCTGTTGATTTGGCTGCAAGTTCCAAAGTACTTAGCAATGCTTGGAACAAAGTTTATATGGCTAGATTTTTAAAAAGCTTGAACCGCAAATTGATCGAAAAATCAATTCAATTTCCAAATCAAATAAACATTGAAGGGCTAGAAAAAATTACCACTTTTAATGAGTGGGATACGCGTTTTACAGCTAAAATTCACGGTTTTGAAAATGCGCAACATTATTACCAACAATGTAATTCTTTGCAATTTTTAGATAATATAAGAATTCCGACTCTTTTGGTTAATGCACAAAACGACCCATTTTTAGCACCAACTTGTTTTCCAAATAAAATTGCCTCCAACCATGCCTATTTTCATTTAGAAACACCCAAATTTGGTGGGCATGTTGGTTTTGCTATCGATAAAATTAACGGAAATTACTACTCAGAACTATCTGCTTATCAGTTTATTAAAAATAAACTGATAAGCAACTGATTACAATCTAGACAAAGCCATTTCGGCAATGGTTTTGCCAATACTTAAACTACTTGTAGCGGCAGGACTTGGTGCATTTAAAATATGAATGGCGTTTGGTTCTTCAATTATTTTAAAATCATCTAATAAACCGCCAAACTTATCGCAAGCTTGCGCACGAACACCAGCTTCTGCAGGCACCAAATCGTCTTCTTGAATACTTGGAACCAATTTTTGTAAAGCCTTGGTAAATGCAGTTTTACTGAACGAACGGTAAAACTCACCTAAACCTGTTTTCCAATATTTAACTGCTACTTTTCTAAAACCTGGCCAAGCCAAACTTTCCATTGTTTCGCTAAAATCAAAATCAGTTTTTTTGTAGCCTTCGCGCTTAAATGCAAATACAGCATTTGGCCCCGCTTCTACCCCACCATCAATCATACGTGTAAAATGCACACCCAAAAAAGGAAAATTAGGATCTGGAACTGGATAAATTAAGTTCTTAATCAATGCTCGCTTTTCTGACTTTAACATGTAATATTCACCTCTAAAAGGAATAATTCGCGTATCAATATCTTTATTGGTTAAAGCAGCTATTTTATCACTGTATAATCCAGCACAATTAATGTACTGCGAAGCTTCAAACTCCTTTTTATCAGTGCGAATAACTATATAATTTATGTGGTTGTTAATTTTTTCAACCTTATTACTCAAATAAATTTCAGCACCTAGTTCAGTAATTTTTTTAGCCAGCTTTTCACAAACTTGGCTATAATCAATTATACCCGTGTAAGGAACATGAATGGCCTTTACACCTCGTAAATTAGGCTCAAACTCTTTGATTCTATCTTGTTCAATAATGGTATTTTTTACCAAACCATTTTCTAAACCACGCTGGTAAAGCTTATCAAGTTCAGGAATTTCGCTTTCATCGCTTGCTACCACTAACTTGCCGCACAAATCGTATTTTATATTGTTTTCATCACAAAAATCAATCATCATTTGATAGCCTTGCAAGCAATTTTTTGCTTTTAAACTACCCGGTTTATAGTATAATCCTGAATGTATTACACCGCTGTTATGCCCAGTTTGATGTGCAGCTACATGATTTTCTTTCTCTAAAATTGCTATTTTTAAACTGCTGTTTTTTTGCAACAATTGATAGGCTGTGGCCAAACCAACAATGCCGCCACCTATTATAATAAAATCGTATTTAAAACTTGCTTCCATTTGATGATCGTAATTTATATGCTATAAAAATACTCAATAAAGCCATACCCACACTAAAATATCCTAATAAATTATAATTAACCAATTGACCATCAACTGTGGTAACAACCAAACCCGCTAAAAAAGCAGAAACGCCATTAGCCAACTGTTGAATGGAGCTATTAAAACTCATAAAACTTGCTCTAATTTTAGGGTCAACGGCACCAGTAACCATGGCTTGCATAGGAATAAATCTCCCAGAAAAAATAAAAAACACACCCGTTATGGTTAAAACAATGGGTAATGGATGTGGCTCTAGGTTGGTAATTAAAAAAACAGGGATAATGTATAACAAAGCCAAAACTATAAACATAACTAGCTTTCCAAACTTGTCGGCTAACTTTCCAATTAATGGCGATGTAAAAATGGTAACTCCTCCACCTACTAAATAAATTAATGGTAAATCTTCTTCGCGCATACCTACATTACTAACCATGTAAGGACTTAAAAATGGAATAATACAAAAGTGTCCCATCATCATTACCACACCAAAAAGCAAAGCTAAAAGGTTGTTTTTATTGGTAAAAATAGCTTCAATATTTTTGCCAACATCCATTTGTTTGGCAGCTAATTGCACAGCAGCAGTTTGCCTTGGAACAAATTTACGAACTAAAAAATAAACTGGAATACCCAAAACTGCTAAAAATAAAAAAGGAGCATGCCACCCTAAAAAATTATATTGTTTGGTATGAGTTGCCATAAAAATTCCAAATGGAACTCCTAAAACAGAAGCTAAACTAAACGCAGCCATAATTATACCCATAGCTTGGCCCCTTCTATCAAAAGGAACAGCATCGCTCACAATAGCTAAAATAATAGCACCTAATACCCCACCAAATAATCCAGTAACAAACCTTGCTATTAACAAAGTTTGAAAAGTAGGTGCCAAGCCACATGCAAAGGTTCCAATTAAAAAACCAATGAATATGCGCATTAAATAATCTTTACGCTCAAATTTATTGATAATAAAGGTAGTAATAATACCTGAAATAAAAGCACTTATGGAATACGATGAAACCAAAATACCAAAATCGGAGGCAGTAATATTAAATGTTTTAATCAAATTAGGACCTAAGGGCATCATTATCATAAAATCCATGATGTTTACAAAATTGATTGAGGCCAATGTAAACAACATGATTCGTTCTGTTTTATTCATTTATTTTGCCTAGCCTATAGCTGCTAGAACTTAGCTTTAAAATATATTATTTAAACTATTTGGTACCAAAACCTTGCATTTTTATTTTGGTCAATTTACGTTTTGTATCTAGCGAAAAATCGCTATCCATCATCCATTGGTAATAACCAGGCTCATTTTTAAACACATAGCTAACCATTTTGCCTTTGTGTTTTCCAAAATTAAATACTTCTTGTCCTTTATCGTTCAATACAATACGTCCAGCCAAATCTACCAAATTTGATTGTCCGCTAATTTTATGCAACGATTCCATATCGTTTCCAATTTCTTTATAACGCTCAATTTGAGCTTTTAACACTTCGTAAGTAGCAATAGTATCAGCTTCAGCACTGTGCGCATTTTCTAAGGTTTTATCACAATAAAATTTATAGGCAGCACTCAGTGTTCGTTGCTCCATTTGATGAAAAATACGTTGTACATCAACAAATTTGCGTCCTTCCGTTTCAAATTCCACATTTGCTCTCAGCATTTCTTCTACTAGCATAGGAAAATCAAATTTATTGGAGTTAAATCCGCCAAAATCGCAGCCTTTAAAATATTCTGCATACTCTTTTGCCTTTTCGGCAAATGTAGGTTTGTCGGCTACATCTTCATCGTAAATACCATGTATGGCCGATGCTTCAGCAGGAATAGGCATAGTTGGGTTAAAACGTTGTGTTTTAACTTCCTCTTTTCCATCTACATCTATTTTTATAGTAGCCATTTCAATAATTCTATCTGTTGAAATACTAATTCCAGTAGTTTCTAGATCAAAAATTACCAAAGGACGTTTTAAATTCAATATCATATTTTATATTTAATTAATAATAAGACAATTACAAAGAAGATTTATATAAATATTCCCAAACAAAAAATGCAAGTTTAAAGCTAAACCTGCATTTTAAATATAATAATTAGTTGAAATAAATTAGTATTCATCAAAACCACCAATAGGCTCGATAGCTGCATCATCTTCGCCACTATCTGAATCTTTTGAAAACAAGCCAAATTCATCAGCTTCATCATCACTTATTTCGCCACCCAAATCTTCTGTTTTATCTAAATAATTTTTTGTAATTTCATCAAATTCATTGTCATCAACCAATCCAAAGCGTTGCACTTTATCGTATTGCTTAGGCGCCAATCCAACTGATTTACCAATTCTTGGGTAAGTAAATTTAGGATTTTCTTTTATTTCAATTCCAAATAATTCTAAATGCATTGTCCACATGGCCATAAAATCATAAACATAAATAATTTTTTGGTGCGGATCGTTTACAAATTGACTCAATTTAGCAGTTTTCATTTCTGGAATCGGATTTTCAGGATCATCAGTCATATCCTCCAAAGTAATTTCTTGCTCTTTACGCCAAGTATCATTACTCATATAAAAAGAAGCCAACTGTTTTTCATCAAAACCAATTGATTCTAAAATAATTTTATGAAAATCCAGAAAAGTTTGATTCGATTTAATTTCTATTACGCGATATGAATCCTCGTAATCTTCGAAAGTTAATTTAAATTTATATACTGCCATTAGTGTTTTTTTGCAATGCAAATTTGGGTTATTTTACCACAAATTACAAAATGTATTTTTAGGTTTAAAATAAAAAAGAGGTTCACAATAACTTGGAACCTCTTTCTGTAATAATAAATAAGTTTAATTATTGTTTTCTAATTAGTCTAAATTCTACCTTTCTGTCTAATCCTTCCGTTTGCATTTTGTATTTTCTTACAAAAGGGTCTCTTTCACTAAATACTAAAATTCTATCGTCACTGATTTCGAAAATTTTCATTAGTTTACGTTTTACTGCTAAGGCGCGTTTCTCAGCTACATTAAACTGTGTCATATCAGGCTTATTTTCATCGGCATGACCAATAACAGCTACTGCTACAGTTGTATCAACAGCCATTATTCTAGCAATTTGCTGTAATAGAGGATATTGCTCTACATGTATATCATATTTATTGGGTTCAAAAGTAATTATTGGTAATCCATAACCTTCAGATGATAGAGTAATAAAATCGCCTTCAGGAATTGAATCAGAAAACTGCATCACATCCACAGAAGATTTAACTTTAAAGTTTTCTGCCGGATAATAAATGCTCAACATTTGATTAAACCCGTAAGGATCAGGATCGTCAGTATCAGGAATTCCATCCACATCACTATCCAATGTAACCCCTTTAATATCAACTTTATAGCCCGGCTTGGTAGTTGGTTCCAAATCTAAATAATCAGGAATTCCATCTTTATCGCCATCATTTTTAAGAGCTTCAGCCGACTTGTTAGCTTTTTTTACTAAATCGTCATAAATGACCGCCATTGGATTTGCCCAATCAACGTGTTGAGTTCTATTAGTTCCAGTAAAGTTATATCCAACTGATAAATTAAACGAACCAAACATATCAGGAAAACCTTGATTTGGAGTTGGATCATAAAGATCATACATATCAGCTCTAGCCAAATTAACCACACCTTCTAAACCTACATCAAACATATTATTTAGTTTGTATTTGGCACCAATACCAATAGGTATTGTATAATCAACACCTGCATAGGTTCTTGCTCCTTTATCAGAAATATTTTTATCTCTTACCCCATCACTAAATGTTAAGGTAAAACCTGTAAATGCATAAAAAATCACATTGGGATTCTTCTTTCTAAAATTTAGCCCACCCAAGTTACCCATAATATGCAAACCAACTTGGCCAATATCGTTAGCAAAACCATAATCCTTTTTTGTACCTTGAGTGTTTTTTCCAGAATAGGTTCCATATAAACCTTGCAACCTCAATGAAACAATATGCCCAAGCGAATACCTTAAGCCCAATGAATAAATTGGATTTAACTGATCTTGATCAATATCAAAAACTGTATAGGTAGAACCTAGTCCTCCTGCAACAGACCATTTACTAAACTTATTGGAAGTAAAGTTACCATTATCAGTAGTTGGCTTTGCCTTTGTTTTATTACTAGGTTTTGCTTCCTGCCCAATGGCAAACTTAGTAACAAATAAAACCAAAATTATTAGTATATTTTTCATTGCAAAATGTGTTTAATTTCAAAATGCTAAATTACAATAAAGGTATAAATGAAAAAGCCCCTTTCGGGGCTTTTATCTACATATTATTGTTTATTGTACAAATAAAACCAAGATTGTGGATCTATCTCTACTCTTGAACGTCTCAATATTTTCAACGCAGATTGTTTATCATCTGTACTTGTTGTCATTACTCTATAGTATTTAGAACCTGCTGATTTGTAAACGTTGGCTTTATAACCTTTTTTACGAATTGAGTTTCTATACTTCATAGCTAAATCTAAATGACTTAAGCCGTAACAACCTACAACCACATTGTATGCGTTATCTGGTTCAGTAACCACTTCTTTATTCTCAAACTCATCAGTAGTTTTTGGTTCTACCTTAGGTTCTACTTTTGGTTCTACTTTTGGTTCTACCTTAGGCTCTATTTTTGGCTCTACCTTAGGTTCAACTTTTGGTTCTATCTTAGGCTCTACCTTAGGTTCTACTTTTGGCTCTACCTTAGGCTCTACTTTTGGTTCTACCTTAGGTTCTACTTTTGGTTCAACCTTTGGTTCTTCTACAACAACTTTAGGCTTATCAATAACTGGAATTCTATCTATTGGAACTTCTTTTGGCTCATTAGAATAATTATAGTTACTAGAGCTCCAATCTATTAACTCTCTATTTTTAGTAGCGGCAAATTTATATGAAATACCCGCGTTGATATAAAAATGATGATTTTGAAAATCCTTATCCGCAGCCCCATCCAACCATTTTGATTCGTTATAATTAAAGTCAACTCCAGTTAAAAAATCCCAACTTGAATTTATATGTTTCCTTGCTTGGAATCCAACCACCAAATTTTGGGTTCCTTTATTATATGAAAAATCGATAGTTCTATTGTTAGCGAAAGTATTTTCACAATTGTAAAACATGTAGCCCCCTCCAACAACAGCATAGTAATTCCACTTATTCAGCAAAGTAGGTTCATTTGTTAATCTTCTCAAATTAAATAAACCTCTCAATGTTACTTGATTCAATGTAGTTGAATAATCCTTAATAAAACTTGCACCAAATCTATTACCTGTTTCTGCATACGCTAAATCTTGACTACCAGAAAACTGACCAACGTTGTAAGCTGCTTGTAATGAGAAAAATGGAGAGAATGAATACCTTATGCCAACACCACCCATAGCTGTTGGTTTATACCCTATAGGAGAGAACATTATTGGCAACCCAACATTTAAATCTGCACTCCAATGAGCGAAATCTCTTTTGGGCATGTTTTGTAAATCAATATTTTTAAAACTCCAATCTAATAAGTTTTTGTTATCTTTAGCTCCAATTTTATACGAAACACCTAACGATGTATTTAAATAAGTATCAACTTTTTTATCAGCATAGGCCCCATCCAACCAATAACTTTCAACAAAGTTATATTCGCTGGATAATAAAATGTCCATAGAAGAATTAACATAATACCTTAACCCCAAACCCAATTGATAGTTTCTCATCGGTCTAGTACCATACTCTGACATAGCCGAAGTAGTTCCATCAATATAAGAAGTTTTCAGCTTCCAAAATTGTAGCCCTGCACCAAATACAGCATATGGCATAAAACGATTGGTAGTTTTTGTCAAACCAAGAACATCACTTAAATTATACTGAGCGTAACCACTAATACTATAAAAACCATTTCTGTATGTAGCAATATCCTTAGCATAAATACCATCAGGAGACACTGTACCAAAAGCATTTCCAGTTTTACCAAAAAATACTTTTGAATCAAATCTACCAGCAACAGACCAATTTTTATTAATCGAATATCTTGCTCCTAATTGATAAATCCCCGTAAGATTTGAATTAACAGAAAAGAAAGTAACCGGAATTCCCATCGACAAATCAGCACTCCAACGCGTGGCGTTTTGTGCTAATATGTTTTGACTTGCTGCTAATAAGCCAAAACAAAACAATAATACTTTTAAATTTTTCATCATAACTTTGCACTTGCATCTCGCAAGAGATGTTTAATTTTTCTGCGAATATAAGTTGTTTTTTGACAAGATTAATAACTTTAATGGATTAATTAATTATTATTACCATTCAAATCAAATAATTACCAACAAACATGGACCGTAAATTAAAACCACATGAACTTGAAAGACAGAGTATTTTAGAATATAAAAACACCCATCGGAATAATATTTACGTAGTTTTAGATAACATTAGAAGTGCTCAAAATGTAGGCTCGTTTTTCAGAACTTGTGATGCATTTAATGTTGAAAAAATTTTCCTTTGTGGTATAACATCTACACCTCCAAATAAAGAAATTTTTAAAACTGCCTTAGGTTCAACTGATTCTGTAATTTGGGAGTATTTTGAGAAAACAGAAGATTGTATAAATCAACTAAAAAATGACAATTGCATTATTAATAGTGTAGAACAAACCCAAAACAGCATTAAACTAAATAATTACATTCCTGATTTTAATTCTAAAATAGCGTTAGTATTTGGAAATGAAGTAGATGGCGTTTCGCAATCAATAATTGATTTATCGCATAATTCGATAGAAATACCACAATTTGGGACCAAACATTCACTTAACGTTTCGGTAGCAGCTGGTATTACTATTTGGGATATTTTAAGTAAAATACTGAATAACAAGGCTTAATTAAAAACACTAATATTGCACAAAATTTTTAGCTAATACTTTATAATATTGCAATGCAACAAAACATGAAAAAAGAAAATATAAAACGTACTTTAAAATATAGAATCAAACGACTCATAAATTTTTTTCTAAAAGGATTATTGGTTTGCTTACCCGTAATTTTAACTTATTATGTAGTTTCCCAAATTGTAATTTCTATCGATAAATTTATTCCTATTAATATACCAGGAATTGGATTTGTTATTGTTTTAGCTGGAGTTACTTTCATTGGTTGGTTTGGATCAAGTATTATTTCAAAACCTATATTCAATTTATTAGATGATTTTTTATCAAGCTTACCTTTTATAAAAATAATATACACTTCTGTTAAAGATTTAATGGAGGCATTTGTAGGTGAAAAGAAAAAATTTTCAAAACCAGTGGTAGTTGAGTTAAGCGATGGTATTTATAAACCAGGTTTTATTACACAAGAAGATTTATTCGAAATTCATTTACCTGGTTTGGTAGGTGTATATTTCCCTCATTCTTATGCATTTAGTGGTAATTTATTTTTTGTAGAAAAAAGTAAAATTAAACCTTACGAAGGCAACTCAACAGACTTTATGAAATTTATAGTTAGTGGTGGGGTTACTGAAATTGGGAACTAACATAACTTTATCGAACAAATTAATTAGTTTTTTTAACCTCATTAGGTATAAAAACATTTTAATTATAACTGTTACACAACTATTTAGCTACTATTTTTTATCTGAATCTATTACATTAGAAGATTTATTTTCTGATAGGTTTATATTATTGATAAGTGCCACTTTTTTATCGGCAGCAGCTGGCTATATAATTAATGATTATATGGATGTAAAGCTAGATATGGTAAATAAACCAAATGCAGTAATAATTGGAAAAGTCATTAGCAGACGATGGGCCATTTTTTTGCATTCAACATTTAATATTCTAGCAGTAATTTTAGCATGGCTAATTTCGTACAAAGTAGCTTTTTTAGTATTTACTTGCTCTTTATTGTTATGGATGTACTCGCAATACTTTAAAAAAAGCTATTTACTTGGAAACCTTCTGGTTGCGGTAATGACAGCATCTACAATATTTATATTAATTCCTTTTGATGAAAGAACAAATGTATTAGGTTGCCTTTCGTACGCCATATTTGCCTTCTTTAGTAATTTAATAAGGGAAATAATAAAAGATACTGAAGACATTAGAGGCGATTCAAAGTTTAACGCCAACACTTTACCTATAAAATTAGGCATCAGAAAAACAAAATCTATCTTACTTTACTTGCAGTCATTGTTTACTATGTCGTGTTTTGGATTCATATTTTTGTTTCCATCCATGAGTAACTGCAGTAAAATAACCTTTGTTAAATTCTTATTCTATATGGTATTTTTGGTAATTATTCCTTCCATATATGCCTTATATTTACTTTGGAATGCCGATACAAAAAAGCATTTTACCAAACTTAGTTTTTGGTCAAAACTAACTATGGTTTTTGGAATTTTAAGTATGATTTTCTGGAAATTAGGTTAAAAACTTTTATTTAGCATTTTTATTCTTGACTAAACTCATCCAACAAAACCAAGGGCACTGTTGTATAAATACTTGCCTAAACTATTTTTGTAACAATAATTATTTTTTTAAATGCCAATATTAATATTTTTCTTAGCCCACTGGTACCTTTCATTGTTTTCACAAACATTTTATTTGCATCGCTACTCCGCTCATAAAATGTTCACAATGAATAAGTTTTGGGAAAAATTCTTCTATTTATTTACTTACATAACTCAAGGAGCATCATATTTAACGCCAAGACCTTACGCTATAATGCACAGAATGCACCATGCGTATAGCGATACCGAAAAAGATCCTCATTCTCCACATTTTTTTAAAGAAGTAGTGAGTATGATGAAATATACTTACAAAATTTTTAGCGGTATACATACCAATAAATTTAAGTTTGAAGCTAAATTTGACCGTAATTTTCCTGAATGGAAATCAGTAGATTGGTTAGCAAATACTTGGACAAGTAGAATATTATTTGGAACAGGTTATGTTCTATTCTACATTTATTTTGCAACTAGCTGGTGGATGTATTTATTATTGCCAATACATTTTTTAATGGGCCCCGTTCATGGAGCAATTGTAAATTGGGCTGGTCACAAATACGGATACAGGAACTTTAACGAAAACGACCACTCGAAAAATACCTTAGTTTTTGACTTTTTAATGCTTGGTGAATTATTTCAAAACAACCACCATCATGCTGGAGCAAGACCTAATTTTGCCGCCAAATGGTGGGAAATAGATCCAGTTTATCCTATAATTATTTTATTAGATAAAATAGGAATTATAAAATTAGCAAGAAGTAATTAATCATTACTTCTTGCTAACCATAAAACTAGGCCTTTAAGCCTAGTTTTTCATTTACAAGTTTTAATATCAAATCCAATTGCTCTTGATGGTTGATATTACTATTATCAATTTCAATAGCATCATCAGCCTTCATTAAAGGAGAGTCTTCTCTATGAGAATCAATATAATCGCGTTTGGTAAGATTAGCCAATACTTCTTCAATAGTGGTTTCTTTACCTTTTTCCTGTAATTCATCAAACCTACGTTGAGCACGTACATTTGGGTCAGCAGTAATAAAAAGTTTAAGTTCTGCATCGGGAAAAACCACTGTACCTATATCTCTACCATCCATAATAATTGCTCGTTCTTTACCTAAAGCTTGTTGCTGCTTTACTAAAAAACGCCTTACCTCACTAATTGAACTTACATCACTAACATAACCAGCCACACGTGGATTTACCCTAATTTCATTTTCAATGTTTTCATCATTCAAAAATGTTTCTTGAGCCTGAGTATTGGCGTTAATTTTAAATGTTATATGTATATTGTCTAACGCTTTTACTACTTGGTCAATATTATTATAATCAACCTTGTTTTGAATAAAATACAACGTAACAGCCCTATACATTGCGCCTGTATCAACATATTTGTAGGTCAATATTTTTGATAATTCTTTGGCAATGGTGCTTTTTCCGCACGAAGAGTAACCATCGATAGCAATTACTATAGCTTTCATTAATTTTTCTTTTTATAAAACTCTTGCAAGTTAGTAATTATTGAGAAATGATTGGTAGCATTTCCTGAATAAATTGATGATGAGCCATAAGAAAATCTGAACTTGCGAACTTTTAAACCAAAACCCCAACTAAAACCGGCCCACGTGCGCGCATCTGGCAATGCTAACTCACGCCTGCGTAAATCATTATATCCAAATCTCAATTGAAAGCCTTGCCCAAATACCAATTCAGTATTTATTATTATATGACTCATTAAGTAACTAATTGAGGTAAAATCTTCTTCAATTGGCAAGCCAGTTGATAAGTCAATATTTCTATTGTTTTTTGCACTATTTTGATAAAGTAAACCACCTATTTTTTGTAAATCATGAGCTATAATAGAAATACGAAGTGGATTATGAGCAAACTTTTTACTGTAACCTATTTGAAAATTTAACGGATACATTTGTCTTTCAGCACCTGTATAGGTAGAAATTTCATAACCTAAATTATTAACTACAGCTGTAAAAACCGCTAAACTATCTTTACTTCTATAACTTGCAGCTATATCGGCTGCCATTCCTGTGCTACTGTATGACTCAATAACTGAATAAACAAATTTGGCTGTAGCCCCAATATTCCATTTATTCATAATGCGTGAGGTTGATAAATGAATAGCAAAGTCATTGGCTGCAAAACTTCCAAGATTGGTATTATCAATATCTTTTCTATCAAAACTTCCATAATTTATGTACTGTACACCAACCATTAATGGACCTGCTTTTTTAGTATTAAAAGCATAACCAAAATAACCAGTTCCAATATTTGCTAAGTAATTTTGATAATTTAAACTAAGTTGTTTATCCATATTGGCAGTTAAAAGCGATGGATTATTTATAACTAAACTTGCATCATTATCATGTGTAGCAATGGCACTTCCGCCCAAAGCAGCAATACGTGCGTTTGAATAATTATTTAAAAATCCATATGGAATATTTCCTCCTAATTGAGCCTTTGCCGACACAGAAATTAGCAGACATAAAATAAAAATATTTTTCATTAATTTTCCAGTTACAATAAATTTGCTTCTATATATTTATCTAAAAACAAGTAATTTGTGTTTTTAGACTAAATTTATAAACTACTACAACGATACAAATTCTAAATTATTGTTACAATATTTAAATTTATTAGGTTAAAATTACTTTCATTTAGTTAAAGATAATAAAATTCACTTTACAATTACTTAACATTGCATTATTGTAATGAAAAATTACTTTCGCACTAAATTTTAAAACAAAAAATTATGTTTGGATTAGACCCCACCTTAACATTCCTGCTAATAGCTTGCTTATTAGCGGCTTGCGCATTTGAGTTTATTAATGGATTTCATGACACAGCCAATGCAGTAGCTACAGTAATTTACACCAACTCATTAAAGCCTTGGGTTGCAGTAATTTGGAGCGGTATTTGGAATAGTGTTGGCGTATTTGCTGGTGGTATTACAGTAGCAATGGGTATCAGTTATTTACTTCCTGTTGAGGTTTTGGCCGATCAAAACGTTTATCATAGTGTGGCACTAATTATGTCATTATTGTTAACTGCAATTATTTGGAATTTAGGCACATGGTATTTTGGTATTCCTTGTTCAAGCTCTCATACTTTGGTTGGAAGTATTTTAGGCGTTGGTTTAGCTTATTCATTTATTGCCGAAAAAAGCGGTAATTATGTAAATTGGAGTAAAGCGGGGGATATAGGTTTAAGTTTATTGATTTCGCCATTAGTTGGTTTTAGTTTGTCCATATTAATAATGTATATTCTACGAATAACTGTAAAAAATAAATCTATATTTAAAGCTCCCAAAACCAATGACCCACCTCCATTTTGGATTAGAATGATTTTATTATTAACTTGTACTGGCGTTAGTTACAGCCATGGTAGTAATGATGGACAAAAGGGTGTGGGATTGGTAATGTTAATTTTAATTGCTTTGGTACCAGGATATTTTGCATTAAATACAAATGTGGATTTAACTAAAGTAAAAACAGAAATAGCTGTTGTTGACTCCGTTTTGTACAAAACAATTAATACCTCTTTAGCTAAAGATGATAGTCTCGAATTAGCTAAATTAATTACCATATCTACTAAAGTATCTACAATAATTAATTCTAAACCTATTGATAGTTTAGATGTAAAACAAAAATTTGAAGTACGTCAAGGGGTAATTAAATTAGGAAAAGAAGTAGAAAAACTTAGAAAAAGCAAAACCATTGCTTTGAGCGAAGCAGATAAAAATACTTTAAAAGCATCAATTACAGGAGTTAAAAACATAACAGAATACTCACCAAAATGGGTAATATTTATGATTTCTATATCATTAGGTTTAGGAACTATGGTAGGTTGGAAACGAATTGTAAAAACAATTGGTGAAAAAATTGGTAAACAACATTTAAATTATGCTCAAGGTGCTTCTAGCGAATTAGTAGCTGCTAGTACTATTGGGTTAGCTACAGCATTTGGACTGCCGGTAAGTACTACCCAAGTTTTATCATCGGGTATTGCAGGAAGTATGGTAGCAAGTAAAGGTGTTAAAAACTTACAAGGTGGAACCATTAAAAACATAGCTATAGCTTGGGTATTAACATTACCTGTAACCATATTATTATCAGGAATATTATTCCTATTGTTTAGAGCAATGGCTGGATAATAAACACAAAACTTTTTAAAAGCCCAACATGAAAATGTTGGGCTTTTTTTTGTTATATTCTTATCAAAATGTATCAAAAAAGCTTCATTTTAATTCTTCTTTAAAAACATTTATTTAACAATTTGGTAACATTAGGTTTACGTTATTTGCCCAAAAATTAATATTCATGACAATAAAAAAAACCTTATTTATCTTCCTTTTTTTTCCATTATTCTTAATTGCTCAAACTGACTCATTACAAGATAAAATACTTAGTTTAAAACCTAGTGCTGCAAATGATAAAAAATGGTATGAATCCATTTCAATTAGAGGATATACTCAAATAAGATATAATAGAATATTAGAAACAAACCCAAGATTAAATTGTGAGCAATGTGACAGATCGTGGGGAGACAATGGAGGTTTTTTTATTAGACGATTGCGTTTGATTTTTTTTGGACAAATAAATAAAAAAGTTTATTTTTATATTCAACCTGATTTTGCAAGCAGTCCAAGTTCAGATAGACTACATTTTGGACAAATAAGAGATGCTTATTTTGACCTAGGTTTAGATGATAAAAACGAGTTCAGATTTAGAATAGGACAAAGTAAGGTTCCATTCGGATTTGAAAATATGCAATCAAGTCAAAACAGATTAGCCCTTGATAGGAATGATGCATTAAACAGTGCAGTTTCAAATGAAAGGGATTTAGGTATTTTCTTTTATTGGGCACCTCAAAAAGTTAGAGAATTATTTGCTGATTTAGTAAAAAGCGGACTAAAAGGAAGCGGAGATTATGGTGTCTTTGCTTTAGGAGCGTATAATGGCCAAACCGCAAACAATCCTGAATTAAATAACAACCAACATATTGTAACAAGATTTTCTTATCCATTCAAAATCAAGAATCAAATAATTGAAGCTGGACTTCAAGGATATACTGGCAAGTTTGTTTTAACTAAGGCCAATTTAAGTACTGGAGTTAAGGCGGCTACTGATTTAAACTATCTAGACGAAAGACTTGCAGCGTCATTTATACTCTATCCAAAGCCTTTTGGAATACAAGCTGAGTACAACATAGGACAAGGGCCTCAGTATAATAAAATAACCGATTCAATAGAACTAAAAGATTTAAGAGGAGGTTATATTTTATTCAATTATCAGCTAAATTTTAAAAAGCACTTAATTATTCCTTTTACACGTTACCAATACTATCAGGGAGGTAAAAAACATGAAAAAGATGCCCGAAGCTATGAAGTGGACGAGTATGAGTTTGGTATAGAATGGCAGCCTTCTAAACAATTTGAATTAGTATGCATGTACACCATTTCAGAAAGAAGATTTGAAGATTTTTCAAAACAAAATAATTTTCAAGCAGGAAAATTGTTAAGAATTCAAGCGCAAATAAACTTTTAAACCAAAACTTTTTTTATTGAGAGAAAGGAACTTTTTTAAAAGAAAAGTTCCTTTTTTTATATGTGCCTATTTCATTGATGAGTACAACTTTTTTTACAAAAACAAGCATAAAATAAACGCCTTGATTACTTGTTGAAAACTAAAAACATCATTGCTTGCAAGCCTTATAAATACTGACATTACGAGTGATATTAACAATCCTGTTACTAACTTTTTGAAACATACTTAAAGCCATCAATGTATTATTGTAGGAAGCTAAATAATGAAAAACCGTTGACAGGATTTATTTTGAAAAGTCAAATCATCTATTTCAAAATTTTAGCTAGAATTATTAAGTAATTTTTATTAGCGGAAAAAGAACAAAAAAATGCAAAATCAAGACGAGTTATTATTGAGAGAAAACAAAGACAGATTTGTTATTCTACCCATTAATTATCCAAAAGTTTGGGAAATGTATAAAAAACATGAAGCTAGCTTTTGGACTGCGGAAGAGATTGATTTAAGTGATGATATAAAAGATTGGAATAAACTTAATGATGGTGAACGCCATTTCATTTCACACATTTTAGCATTTTTTGCCGCTAGCGATGGTATAGTTAACGAAAATTTAGCAGTTAACTTTATGAGCGAAGTTCAATTACCTGAAGCAAGATGTTATTATGGTTTCCAAATTATGATGGAAAACATACATAGCGAAACTTATGCGCTTTTAATTGATACTTACATAAAAGATCCAAAAGAAAAAGATAGGTTATTTCATGCCATAGAAACTGTTCCTGCTGTTAAAAAGAAAGCAGAATGGGCTTTACGTTGGATTAGCAATGGAACATTTGCGCAACGTTTAGTAGCGTTTGCAGCAGTTGAAGGTATATTTTTTAGCGGTAGTTTCTGTTCTATTTTTTGGATGAAAAAACGTGGCCTAATGCCTGGTTTAACTTTTAGCAATGAACTAATCAGTCGCGATGAAGGAATGCACTGCGAGTTTGCTTGCTTAATGTATAGCATGTTAAGCAATAAATTAAGCCAAGATGAAGTGCATACCATTATTAGAGATGCGGTAAGTATTGAAAAAGAGTTTGTATCAGAAGCATTACCTGTTGATTTGATTGGAATGAATGCTAAGCTAATGCAGCAATACATTGAATTTGTGGCTGATAGATGGCTAGCGGAATTAGGATATGCAAAACTATACAACGCTACCAATCCATTTGATTTTATGGAAATGATATCGCTGCAAGGAAAAACTAACTTTTTTGAAAAACGAGTTGGCGATTACCAAAAAGCAGGTGTCATGGGTGGAAAAGAAGGACACGCCTTTTCACTAGAAGAGGACTTTTAAAGATTTATAGTTGGGTGTGGTTGTTATAAGCTACTGAGCTAACTCACGGTGAGATTGCTTCGTTCCTCGCAATGACTAACACAAAAAATAACAGTAATAACAAAAACAGAATTATTAGATTATGAGCTTCACAAAAAGGATTTCATAATTCATAATTCAAAATTCATAATTAAAAAGATGTTTGTAATAAAAAGAAACGGCAAAAGAGAGAGCGTTAAATTTGACAAAGTAACGGCTAGAATTGAAAAGCTTAGTTATAGTTTAAGTCCATTAATTGATCCAATTGATGTGGCTAAAAAAGTAGTGGAAGGAATTTACGATGGAGTTCCAACTACTGAGTTAGATAATTTAGCTGCAGAAACTGCTGCCTCATTAACTACCAAACATCCTGATTATGCTTTATTGGCCAGTAGAATTGCTGTAAGTAATTTACACAAAAATACCATTAAATCATTTTCAGAAACAATGGAATTACTTTATAACTATACCGATAAAGGTACTGGTAAAAGAACACCATTAATTGCTGAAGATGTGTATGAAATAATTGTAAAAAATGCCGAATTACTCGATAGTACTATTATTTACGATAGAGATTTTGCTTTTGATTATTTTGGTTTTAAAACCATCGAAAAATCGTACTTATTCCGCATAGATGGGAAAGTGGCTGAACGCCCTCAACACATGTACATGCGTGTAGCTTTGGGAATTCACAAAGATGATATTAACAGCGTTATAGAAACTTACAATTTAATGAGTGAGCGTTGGTTTACACACGCTACTCCTACTCTATTTAATGCTGGTACACCAAAACCACAAATGAGTAGCTGTTTTCTTTTAACCATGAAAGAAGATAGTATTGATGGTATTTACGATACGTTAAAACAAACTGCAAAAATTTCGCAAAGTGCGGGTGGAATTGGGTTAGCTATTCACAATGTGCGTGCTACAGGAAGTTATATTGGTGGTACTAATGGAACAAGCAATGGAATTATTCCAATGTTACGTGTATTTAACGATACAGCTCGTTATGTTGATCAAGGGGGAGGAAAACGTAAAGGTGCATTTGCTATTTATTTAGAGCCTTGGCATGCTGATATCTTTGGATTTTTAGATTTACGTAAAAACCATGGTAAAGAAGAAATGCGTGCAAGAGATTTGTTTTACGCATTATGGATTTGCGATTTATTTATGAAACGCGTAGAGGAAAATGGCGAATGGAGCCTTTTCTGCCCTAACGAAGCACCTGGATTAAGCGAATGTTGGGGTGATGAATTTGAGGCATTATACACCAAATACGAAGCCGAAGGTAAAGCTCGCCAAACTATAAAAGCACAAGATTTATGGTTTGCTATTATGGAATCGCAAATTGAAACAGGCACACCATACATGCTTTACAAGGATGCTGCTAACCGCAAAAGCAATCAACAAAACTTAGGTACCATTAAAAGCAGTAACTTATGTACTGAAATTATGGAATACACCAGCCCTGATGAAGTAGCTGTTTGTAACCTAGCTTCTCTGGCTTTACCACGTTTTGTTATTGAAGGTAAATTCGACCATAAAAAATTATACGATGTAACTTACCAAGCTACTATCAACCTAAATAAAATTATAGATAACAACTACTACCCAGTAGATGAGGCTAAAAACTCAAATATGCGCCATCGCCCTATTGGCTTAGGTGTTCAAGGTTTAGCCGATGTATTTATTTTATTGCGTATGCCTTTTGAAAGCGATTCGGCTAAGCAATTAAACAAAGATATTTTTGAAACTATTTATTTTGCAGCTTTAACTGCAAGTAAGGATTTAGCCAAAAAAGAAGGCGCTTACGAAACATTTAAGGGCTCGCCTGTATCAAAAGGTATTTTCCAATTCGACATGTGGGGCGTTAGTCCTTCAGAAAACTGGAATTGGTCAGCTTTAAAAGAAGAAGTTATAACTCATGGTGTGCGTAATTCATTATTAGTTGCTCCAATGCCAACAGCTTCTACTTCACAAATTTTAGGTAATAATGAGTGTTTTGAGCCGTACACTTCAAACATTTACACCCGCAGGGTACTAAGTGGAGAATTTGTAGTAGTTAACAAACATTTATTAAAAGATTTAGTTCAATTAGGATTATGGACCAACGACATGAAAAATAAAATCATTGCGGCTAATGGTTCTGTTCAAAACATAGTTGGAATTCCTGATAATATTAAAGAATTATACAAAACAGTTTGGGAAATTAAACAACGTAATTTAATTGATATGGCTGCTGATAGAGGTGCATTTATTTGCCAATCGCAATCTTTAAATTTGTTTGTTGATAGCCCTAGCAGTTCAAAACTAACTTCAATGCATTTTTATGCTTGGAAAAAAGGTTTAAAAACTGGTATGTATTACTTACGCTCGCAAGCTGCTACACAAGCAGTTCAGTTTACTATTGAGAAACAAGGAAATAACGATATGGAACCATTGGTGCCAGTAATTGAAAACACACCAATTGTAAATGCAACCATACCAACAGGAAATAAAATAGACGATATTACAACCGACTTTACCGGACAAGTTTGTACCATGGAAGAAGGTTGTGTAACTTGCAGTAGTTAATAAACTTTATGTTTTTCTAATTTTACAAATGCCATTGATAAGTAATTCTTTTCAATGGCATTTTTTATTAATACCCATATTATAAAAATGACCACTTTAAAAAAAGTACTTGCCATTTGTGGCAGCACAAGAATACAATCAAGTAATTTACAATTACTAAAAGCCATAAAAGAATTAGCAAGAAATAAATTTGAAATACACATTTTTGAAGAGCTTAGTAAACTCCCACACTTTAACCCCGACTTAGATAAAGACCCGCTAGATGAAAATGTTAGTAATTGGCGCCAACTCATAACCGAAGCCGATGGAATACTAATATGCACACCAGAATATGTTTTTAGTTTACCTGGTGCTTTAAAAAATGGCGTTGAATGGTTGGTATCAACCACCATTTTATCAAAAAAACCAACTGCTTTAATCACTGCCTCAAGCTTAGGAGAAAAAGCACATGAACAATTACTTTTGATAATGAAAACTGTAGAAGCACATTTTACCGAAAACACCCAACTGCATATAAGTGGAGTAAGAAGTAAAATAAATGACCAAAACGAAATTGCTGATAATGAAACATTTATAAAAACCATTCAATTGATTGATAATTTGGAACAGTTGCTAAATAACAAGTAAGAATTAAGGTTTTAGTTGATTTATTATTATTTAAAACATTGGTATAATAAAACAATTCAACAAATAAGCTATTTTTGAAAAGTTGATACCTCAAGCTAAAATAGACGAAATAATTCAAGCTGCCAATATTGAACAAGTAATTGGCGATTATGTGCGTTTAAAACGCAGAGGCGCCAACTTAACTGGGCTTTGCCCCTTCCATTCCGAAAAATCTCCCTCATTTTCTGTTAGTCCAGCCAAAGGCATTTTTAAATGTTTTGGTTGCGGCAAGGCTGGTAATGTGGTAAATTTTGTAATGGAACACGATAGCTTAGGCTACATTCCTGCCTTAAAACATTTAGCCGAAAAATTTAATGTAGAATGGCCTCAACAAGAGTTTGTAAATGTAGATGAAGAGCGCAAACAACGCGATGAAAAGGAAAGTTTACAAATATTAAATAATTGGGCTAACGATTATTTTCAGGATATTTTATGGCAAAATGAAACAGGTCAAGCTGTTGGCTTAAGTTATTTTGAAAACCGTGGTTTTAGGCACGATACCATCAAAAAATTTAACCTTGGTTTTAGTTTAGATAGTTGGTCGGCCTTTTTTGATAAAGCAGTAGCCAATCAGTTTAGTGAAGAACTTTTATTTAGCTCGGGCCTAGTTAAACATAAAGAAGACGGTAAGAAATTTGATGCCTATCGTGGTCGTGTTATTTTTCCAATTCATAATTTAAACGGAAAAGTAATTGCTTTTGCGGGTAGGTATTTAAAAAAAGAACCCAATAGCCCAAAGTATGTAAACTCGCCCGAAACCATACTTTACCATAAAAGCAACGAGCTGTATGGCTTGTATTTTGCTAAAAACGAAATTCGTAAGCAAGATTCAGTTTATTTAGTAGAAGGTTATACCGATGTAATAAGCATGCACCAATCGGGTGTTGAAAATGTGGTTGCATCGAGCGGAACATCACTTACCGAAGGACAAATTAGGCTTATAAAAAGATTTACCGAAAATGTTACTGTACTTTTTGATGGTGATGCTGCGGGTATAAAAGCAAGTATCAGGGGTATTGACATGCTTTTGGAACAAGGTTTAAATGTTCGTGTATTAACTTTTCCTGATGGAGACGACCCTGATAGTTACAGCCAAAAAGTAGGCAGCGATGCTTTTAAAGAATATTTAGAAACCAAACGACAAGACTTTATAGTATTTAAGGTAAATTTATTACTGAACGATGCTGGAAACGACCCTATTAAAAAGGCAACTGTTACTCGTGATATTGTAGAAAGTATTAGTAAAATTCCTGATAGTATAAAACGTTCGGTATTTGTAAATGAATGCGCTCGGTTAATGAGCATTGATGAACAAGTGCTTTTAGTAGAGTTAAATAAATTGCGCAAGCAGTTTTTAACCGATAAAGACAGGGAACAACAGCAACAACAAAGAAATGCTGAAAGCCACGACCCTTTTGAAGGTTTTGAGCCTATACCAGAACAAGGTTATGCTGACGATTTACAAGATACTTTAAACGATTCGTCTATTTTTGATGAACAAGAACGCGATTTGATTCGTTTGATTATCAATTTTGCTGATAGAACCATTGACGAAACGGAAACCGCTGCGGGTTATTTATTAAGGCAATTGCTCGAAAAAGAAATTGAAATTGACCACCCTATAGTGCAATTAATTTTGGAAGAAACTTACCATGTGGTAGAACGTGGCGAGGTGGTAGATGGTAAATTTTTTACCAACCATCAAAACCCTTTGATAACGGCTTTAGCGGCCGATATGCTTGCGCGCGAGTACATTTTAAGCCCTAATTGGGAAAAGAAAGCAGCTGTAAAAATGGATTCGTTTTTTAAAGATATAAAGGCCGATATAGACTCTGCCATTTTACACTTACAAATTAAGTATATCAATAAATTGATTGTAAAAAACCAAAAACTACTAACGCCCGAATTAAGTGAAGAAGATTTTGAAATCCACCAGCATATACACATGGATTTGATAAAAAAACGCAGCGAACTCACCAAAAAAATTGGTACTGTGATTGTTAAGTAAGTATAAAGTTCGAAGTTCAGAGTTCGAAGTACAAAGTACTGAGTTTGAAGTTTGATTAATAAAATTCATAATTGGTTAAGTAGCCATCGGACTAAACCCAAGATTCATGTGGTTGTTGAGCGAAGTCCGAACGCAATCAGACGAAACGATTATAACTAGAATGTTGAATCAATTCATAATTCAACATTCATAATCCAAAATTCATGATTATCCCGGAACACGGGCAAGGTGTTTGTCTAAATCTTTAATTTGAGCAACTACTTGTTCGTTTTTAGCTTTACAATTTTTAGCTCTTCTTAAAAAATCTTTCGAAGCTCTGATATCGCGTTTGTTCATGTAAATTTGAACCATACCCAATAAAGCCATAGCTTGACTTTCGTTGTCTAACGAACCTTTTAAAGCTTCTCTCATGTATTTTTCGCCTTCTTTAAAGTTTCCTTTTTGTAAAGCCATCATACCTAATTGCACATCGGTTGAGCCTTTATTTTCGGCTAAAGTACTACCAATGGAAGCACTTTTTTTCAATAGTTTTTCAGCTGAATCAAAATCTTTATTTGCCATAGCCAAATTACCTTTTAAAGTATAATACGAGCTACGAATAGGTTTGAACAATAAATTAGGAAACCAAATAGAATTTAAAATACGTTCAACAGCTTCTACATCACCATTTTCCATTGGGTCTTGAATTAAACGTAAAGGGCCAATGAAAAAATGTGTAAAAATAGCTATCACAGCTAAGGTGTAAAATATAATTGCAGCCCAAATATCGCCTAAGCCAGCAAACTGAAGTAAAAGACCAATAATTAACGAGGCTAATCCAGCCCAAAAACGGTATTTAATTAATAAATTATAAAATTTCATATAATATTTTTTGCGTTGCAAATGTATTAAAACCTAGCAAATATTAGCATGAAAGCGAAAAAATATCGCAACTTTGAAACAATTTTATAGCTTTGATAAATTGAAAAGAAATACCAATAAAAAAAACAACAACTAGCTTATAATCTAATTACTACATTTTTATTAGTAATAGCAGGTTGCATTTTTATAAAATACGCTCATAGATATGGACCAATTGGAACAATAACCTCCATTGCATTTTTCATTTTTCTTTCTCTTTTTATAGGCTGTATAAATATTTCTAAATTTAAAACTAATGATAGAAAAATTGAGGTTGTTGACTACTTAGTAAGATTTACTTTATTCGTGTTTTTAACTTGGTTAACCTTATTTATTTTAAAACCCAATTACGATGCTTGGCAACTAAAAAAACATGGTGTTCAAGTTTTAGCAAAAATAAAAAGGCATGACGAAAGAAGAGGGAAAGGAACCAGAATGAATCTATCAGTATTTGAATATCAATACAATAACCAAACCTATACTCAACAAACAGATGACCCAAAGGAATATTACTTACTAGATGATGAAATAATTTTAAACATATCGAAAAAAGACCCAGAAATTTTTGAGATATTAGGAAAAAGCTATGGTGAAGTAAAATAGTTTTTCAACACTGAAATAAACTCGGGAAATTGAAAGTTATTTAAAAATATAATACTTTAATTTTAAAAAACTTCTTTTCAATACAAAAACCCACCGTTTGAATAAAGTCGTTAGCAGGTTGTTTTTATTCTTGTTGTTGAAAATAATACTTGTTTCAGTTCTGTCTGGATAAAAAGTCTACTTTATTTTTTTAATATCATCTTTTGCTGTTAAGAGAAACTCTTCCATCATTTCTTGCTGATGTTTAATGAACTCATCTTTTTTTTCAATCCAAGCCGATGAATTTATAACTATTTCTTTTGCAACTAACAATGAACAATTTTGATTAACTTTAACATAAACTACGCATTCTAAAATGCCACAATTGAAAGATTTCAACTCGGTTATTTTTTTATCCAACGCAACATTATCAAGTTTTTTATCATTTTTCGCTAATTCTTTTATTTCTTCTACAGTCATCTTTATAATTATTTATAGCTTAATCAGTTGCGCTACACGAACTAGCATTGCTCACATCAAAGGTTCGTTTTATTAGATAAATTTAAAGCAATTATTGAATTAAGGCCAAATAAAATCTTTCGCTTTTTGACTTTCTGGGTCAAACCATTCTTCTGCAATTTCTTGGAAAATTGGTTGTCCTTCTTTGTCTATACCTATATGAATTAAATCTCCAACAGGTGCACCATGTAAATACCGTAGTCGTCCAATTGAGTCGAACTTAATTTTCCCATCATTAAATAATGTATCAAATTTTGAAAAATTTTTGATATTATCTTTTGTTATTCTAATTCTTTTCATGGTTGGTGTTGACCTAAAATCGCCTATAACTTAGGACATTCATAACAAACAATCTCCAACCTTGACAAATCGGATTGTAATTTTCCTATAAATTAGTGCATTTCAATAACAAAAATATTTATCGCAATAACATTTACAAGATAAAATGAATAGTTTTTTAATTGATATATTATTTACTACGACTTAGCAGTTTTTATTCCCTAAAAGTATTTGTTTGTCTTGCACTTTAGCCAAAAATAATATTGAACATATTGCTCCAATGGCAGCATAAAGCATATCCGATTGAGTATCCCAAACATAACCTTGAGTTCCTAAAAATGCATCTCCAGATTCTCCTGAAAATATGGCTACAAACCATTCTAAAAACTCATAAAAAACACTTATTGAAACACAAATACAAACTATTATAAATGGTTGCCAACTTTTTACTTCAATAATTTTTTTCCTTACAAACATTTCTCTAATAATGAGTGCAGGAACAAAACCTTGGGCAAAATGTCCAACTTTATCATAATTATTTCTGCTTTGGTCAAAAACCATTTTTATCCAATTGAATAAAGGAACTTCGGCATAAGTATAATGTCCACCAACAAAAAGAATATAACAATGTACTAAAATAAAGGAGTAGGTAAAGTAGGTGAATTTAAATTTACGGTAGGTAAATACAAGCACAACAAAGCCAATTATTGCAGGGAAAACTTCAAGAATCCAGGTGAAATAATCGTGTGGACGAATCCCAGAAATTATTAACCCTAAAAAGAATAATGCAATTAATAGATAGTATTTTTTCATTTACAAAAAATTTAAACAAAGCCTAAAAACCTATCAACTAATCCTCTGGTTCTACCTCCACAAAAGTGGTATCAAACTCTTTTTTGTTATTGATTGATTTTTCTAACGAAAGCAATAAAGAAGGTAATAATAACAGGTTCATCAGCATACCAAAAATAAGTGATAATGAGGTTAATACACCTAAGGCTATGGTTCCTCCAAATGAACTTGCTGCAAATATGATAAAACCACCAAAAAGTGCCACAGCCGTATAAATAATACTCGGACCAGCTTCAGTTAAACTTTCAGGAATGGCAATGCTCATATCCCAATTATGTTTTTTAAGACTATGCCTATACTTAGCCAAATAATGTATGGTAAAATCAACCACAATTCCGTAAGCAATGCTAAAAATAATAATGGTAGATGGTTTTAACCTGATATGAAAAAAACCCATTATGCCTAAAGTAACTATTAAAGGAATGATGTTTGGCAATAACGAAATCAGCATCATGCGCCATGAAGCAAATAAAAATATCATCATAAACGAATTAAGCAATAATGCCCAAAATACAGAACTTAACAAGTTATTGATTAAGTAATCGTTTCCTTTTAAAAATATGGCACTGGTTCCAGTAAGTTTTACCGAGTATTTGTCTTTATCAAAAATAGAATCTACTTTTTGTTGCACCATTTGATGGATGCGTTTAATATCAGTTGAACCTACATCGGCCATTTGAATACTAACCCTAGCCGTTTGAAAAGTGCTATCCACCATCGATTTTAACAAATTAGGTTTACCTGCTTGTTGTTTGGGTAAATAATTCACTATTTCGCTAATGGCCAAAACATCAGGCAATTGGTAATAACGCACATCGCCATTATTCATACCTTGGTTAGCAAATTTCAAAAAATCGACTACCGAAGTAGCTTTGCTAAACTCAGGAATTTTAGCCAATTCTTTTTCTAATCTGTTTATTTTTTGAAGGGTAGCATAATCCTTAATGCCATTTGGGCGTTTGGTATCAATGGCTATTTCGTACGGTAAAATCCCTTTCAGATTCTTTTCAAAAAACTTCAAATCTTTGTAAACCTTATTTTCTTCGGGCATATCATCTACCACATAACCGGTTCCATCAACCATTAAAGCACCGCCAACACTAGCCAACACTAATAAAATGGTCGAAATATAAATGGCTTTACGTTTGTTATAAACCAAGTAATTACAAAACTCTAATACTTTATTTAAACGCTTTGCTTCTAAATGTTTGGTATGTTTAATTTTTGGAGGTGGTAAATAACTGTAAACTATTGGTATAAACACCAAACTGATTACATAAATTAGCATGATATTGATACCTGAAACTACCGAAAATTGGTCTAAAACGGCACTTCCAGAAAAACTAAAAACACAAAAACCGATAGCAGTAGTAATATTGGTTAAAAATAAAGCTAAACCATTTTTGGCAATTAACTCTTTTATGGCCTTTATTTTATCATTGTGTTTTAAAAACTCTTGATGGTACACATTGAGTAAATATATACAATTTTGCACCCCAACTATTACCATTAAAGGCGGAATAATACCCGTAAGTAGACTAATTTTATAGCCAAACAAAGCTATAGTACCAACCGTACAAATTACACCAACTATAACAACTACTAAAGAAAGAATAACAGCACTAATAAACCTAAAGAATACAAAAATAAAAATGGCTGTTACTAAAATAGATAAGTAAATAAAAATCTTAATTTCATCAGCTACTTTGCTACTCATAACGGTGCGCACGTAAGGCAAGCCAGAGTAATGCATTTCGCATCCATATTTTTTACCAAATTCATTAGCAGCTTGTTCTATACTGTTAACCAATGGAATACGTTCTTTACTGTCTAACTTTTCCTTTTTTAAAGTAATAGCTAAAAGTGTAACATTACTTTCGGGGTTGTATAAAAATCCGTTATAAAATTTTAAATCGGCTACTTGATTTTTAAAACTATCAAGCTGACTTTGATTTTCTATTTTGCTTTTAAGTAATGGTTGTAAACTAAGCGTTTGTAAGCTGTCGTTTCGGTAAATGGTTTGAATATTACTTAATGATACTACTTTTTCAATGCCATCAATTCCTTCTATTTGTTTGGTTAAATTACTCCAATCGTTAAAAAAATTGTATTCAAAAATTTTGTCTGATTGAACACCTATTACCAAAACATTTCCATCTTCGCCAAAAGTATTTTTAAACTTTATGTAATCAATATAATCGGGGTCATCGGCCGGAATTATCTTAGCAAAATCGTAAGTAAGTTGAACTTTACCAGCATAGTATCCAAAAAATACGGTAGTAATTGCAATGGCTAAAAGACTTTGCCATCGATATCTTAAAATAAAATCAGCTATTTTGCTCCACATAAAACTTGCGCAAAATAAACAAATAATTGAGGCTTACCATTTGAATTCATATAATTGTAAAATAATTATACAAATAAAACGTTTGAGAAATAGTTTTTATTAATTTGCCTTATAATGATTAAAAAAATTTGCACCACGCTATACTTATTTTTACCCATTTTTATTTTAGCTCAACCCGCGGGTGGACTAGGAACTTGGCGTGTTCATTTGCCTTATTGGCAAAATAAAACAATAGCAAGTATTGGCCGCACAATTTATGTAGGCTCGGCCAGTTCTGTTTTTTCGTATAATGAAGCAGAAAAAGAATTAGAACGTGTTTCAAAAGTTAACGGTCTTTCAGATGTAGAAGTAAAGTTATTGCGCAGCAATCCAAATAATAATCTATTGTTTATTGTTTACGAAAATGGCAATATAGATTTGCTTCAAAATGAGTCAATTACAAACATGCCGCAAATTTTTCAGCGTAATGTAATTGGCATAAAATCAATTAACGATGTTACTTTTTATAACGGAAAAGCTTATTTGGCTTGCAGTTTTGGTATTGTGGTAATTGATGTAAACAAAAAACAAATTGTTGATTCTTACCAAAACATTGGCGTTAATGGCAGTAATATAGAAATTTTAGATGTAGCCATTTTAGATAATTTTATTTATGCATCAACCTTCAATGGTATTTACAGAGCCAAATTAAACAGTGGCAACTTAAGCGATTTTAACTTTTGGAGTTTGGTTAAATCATCAACCAAAAGCAATAAAATAGAAGCTTACAACGGAATGCTTTATGCAGAAGTTGATAGTGTTTTAAATACTTTTAGCAATAATACTTGGACGCCCATTAACGACTCTGACTTAAACAATACACTTGATTTGATTATTAGCAATAACAAATTAATAGTCACCACTAATTTAAATGTATGCGAAATTGCTTCAAATAATGCCATAACCAAAACAGGAAAATCGCTTAAAAACTCGGCCATACAACTACCAAATAATCGATTTGCTTGTGTTGACAATTTTGCGGGAATTCAATTATTTCCTGGTGGAGAGTTTAATGGTTCTGATTTTATTTTTCCTAACGGACCCTATAATAAAATTGCTACTGATTTTAAATTTATTAATGGCAAACTGTATGCTGCAAGCGGCTACGCACCTTACTTTAACGAAAGTTTTAGTCACAATGGATTGTATATTTTAAACAGTAATTTATGGAGTAATACTAGCCAAGGAGGCATTACCCCTGATTCAATTAGAGATATTTTAACCATAACTTACGATGATGTGAATGATAAATTATTTGCAGCTTCATATGGTTCAGGTTTGATTAAAATGGATATGACTGGCCGTGTAGAAGCCGTTTACAATAAAAACAACAGTATTTTGCAAGAGGCATTTGCGGGTAGTTGCAGAGTAGCTGGTTTGGCTTTTGATAACGATAAAAACCTTTGGTTCACCAACCATTCAAGCGGGCAACCAGTTTGTGTACTAAGAAATGATGGCGTTTTACAATGTTTTTCGGTTGGCAATGCTTTTAGTGGAAGCAATTACCTTTCGGCTTTAACCATTGATGATGAAAACCAAAAATGGATTGCTCATTCGCGCAATGGAGGCTTATTGGTTTATAACGATGGTGGCGACATATCCAATCCTAATAATGATGCAGTAAAAGTATTAACTAAGGATATTGGAAATGGCGCATTGGCCAGCAACCAAGTTAATTGTATTACCAAAGACAAAAGAGGTGAAATGTGGGTTGGAACAAGCGAAGGTTTAAGCATATTTAGCAGCCCTGAACTTATTTTTGGTGCAGGAGATGCGACTTTTGACTCACGCCAAATTGTGATAAAAACAGGTTTGGTTTTTTCTAACTTTTTAGGTGGCGAAAATATTAATTGCATTACTGTAGATGGAGCTAACCGTAAATGGATTGGAACCAATAATGGCGCTTGGCTTGTATCAAGCGATGGATATACTGTAATCCATAATTTTACAACTAAAAATAGTCCATTGCTAGACAATAATGTATTAAGTGTAGGAATTGATAACAATACTGGTGAAGTATTTTTTGGAACATTAAAAGGAATAAACAGTTTTATGAGTGATGCCACTGAAGCAAGCACCAATTTTCAAACTGTAGAAGTATTTCCAAATCCTGTTCGTCCAAATTTTACAGGCGATATTTCTATTAAAGGATTGACAGAAAATGTAAATGTAAAAATAACTGATATAGCAGGAAATTTAGTGGCTGAAACAACCTCGAATGGAGGCTTTGCCACTTGGAATGGAAGAAACTTTTCGGGCTCCAGAGTTGCAACTGGCGTTTACTTAATTTTTGCTGCCAATAAAGATGGTTCAAAATCGGTAGTAGGTAAAGTAGCTTTTATAAATTAGTTGATTCACGCCTTGTGTGATTTAGTTGATGTTTGTTAGTTGATAGGAATAAATTCCGCTCAACTCCCAATTCGCAACTCTCAATTCTCATTTCACAGCTCTCAACTCTCATTTCTCAACAGCTGTTTCTAAAAAATCAGGCATAATGCTCAATCCAAAAAGTGCGTAATCGTATTTTACAGGATCGTTTTTATCAAATTTTCTCAAGTTTTCAGTCAATTCTTCTACCGCTTTCCAATCACTTTGTGTGCGGCTAAGCAATCCCAATTTTTGAGCAGTACGCTGCACGTGCAAATCAAGAGGCATCATTAATTGACTTGGTTTTATTTGTTGCCAAATACCAAAGTCCACGCCATTGTTATCGTTTCTTACCATCCACCTTAAATACATACACAACCTTTTACAAGCTGAATTTTGCTGTGGCGAAGCAATATGTTTCATGGTTCGTTGAGGTACATCGGGCAGTGCAAAAAATGAATCTCTAAAACCATTCAAAGCATTTTCAATAGTTTTATCTTTTGTTTTTAAATGGTTTGAAAATGCTGTTTCTAAACTTTTGTTATTGCTGTACCAATGTTTTAAAAACGAAACAAAATAAAGCAAATCAGTATCGTTAAAAGTTCTATGCTTAAAGCCAAGCAATTTCTTCAAATCTTTATCTTTATGATTAACCACAAATTGATGTGGAGCATTGTCCATTCTTACTAATAAATCAGTACATTTATTAATGATGGTATTGCGCTGACCCCAAGCAAAAACTGCAGCAAATAATCCTGCAATTTCTATATCTTGTTTTTTAGTAAATAAATGTGGTATGCAAATAGGATCTAACTCAATAAACCCTCTTTGATTATAAATAGCAACCTGTTTGTTTAAAAAATCTTTATGATGAAACATGAGTTTAGAGAGGCGAATATGCTATTTTTAAAACTAAAATTATCATTTTAATTCAAGCCTATTAGTATTACTTTTTCATAAAACTCAATCCTGCATGCTTAAGTGCTGCTTTTAATTTGGGAATAGCAGTTGGGCCAATTCCGTGTAAATTTAATATTTCTTTTTCTGTATGTTGAGCTAAATCGGTTAGTGTGTTTATATTCTTACTTATTAAAGCTCTGCGGGCTGGTGCCGAAATACTAGCCATAAAACCATCTTTAGGTTTATTTTCTGCTTCGCAAACGGGGCAACTTTTACAGTCGCTACTTTTATAAAACTGATGCCCATTTTTACACGTTTTCAAAACTTTTTTACTTTCGTGCTTTGCAATAGCCGAAGCCAATCTGTATTCCACCATTCTCACTATCAAATCGCGAGGTAACTCTTTATCAATTTCAAACTGAACCGCCCCTTTCGAGTATTTATAATTACCCAACTCGTGTTCAAAAGCAGTAATTCCAGAACCTGTAGGATAAAAACCCACATGGTTTTTATACCCTGCAAAATACACCAAACACTCGTACACCTTGTAAGCAGGCATTTTATAACTTATAATTTCTTCGGCATTTGGAACTGTTTCCAAAATAATTTTACGCAACTTTTGTAATTGCTGTTGCACATTGTCAGGGAATTCATCAATGTATAAATCAACTAGATTGGAAGTAGTTTTTGCCATAATTAAAGTATGAGTATGAATGAATAAAGGCGCTATTTTAAATTTTTACAAACAAATATAAAAACCTTTTTTACAGCTCAAAAAAACTTAATTTTAAATGTAAAACTCTAGCTTATATTTGCACACTTTTTTAAATAATATAAAAATACAACAACATGACTAAAGGACCTATTTCAAATTTTATTGAAACACACTATAAACATTTTAATGCAGCTGCTTTGGTTGATGCTGCTAAAGGTTACGAAACCCATTTAACCGAAGGTGGAAAAATGATGGTAACTTTGGCGGGAGCTATGAGTACTGCTGAATTAGGAAAATCGTTAGCCGAAATGATTCGTCAAGGTAAAGTAGATATTATTAGCTGCACGGGCGCCAACTTAGAAGAAGATATTATGAATTTGGTAGCACATAGCCACTACAAACGTGTACCAAACTACCGCGATTTAAGTCCTCAAGATGAGTGGGATTTATTAGAAAACCACTATAACCGTGTAACCGATACTTGTATTCCAGAGGAAGAAGCTTTCCGTAGATTACAAAAACATATTTATAAAATTTGGAAAGATGCTGATACTGCTGGTGAGCGTTATTTCCCGCATGAATTCATGTACAAAATTTTAAATAGTGGTGAATTATCTCAATATTACGAAATTGACCCCAAAAACTCGTGGATGCTTGCTGCTGCTGAGCGCAATTTACCAATTGTGGTTCCAGGTTGGGAAGATAGCACCATGGGAAATATTTTTGCGAGCTACGTAATTAAAAACGAAATAAAAGCCAGCACCATGAAAAGTGGTATTGAATACATGGCTTGGTTAGCCGATTGGTACGTAAAAAATAGTGAAGGTAAAGGAATTGGTTTTTTCCAAATTGGTGGCGGTATTGCTGGCGATTTCCCTATTTGTGTTGTACCAATGTTATACCAAGATATGGAAATGGAAAATATTCCGTTTTGGAGTTATTTCTGCCAAATTAGCGATTCAACCACTTCATACGGTTCGTACTCAGGAGCAGTTCCTAACGAAAAAATTACTTGGGGTAAACTAGATATTCATACACCTAAATTTATTGTAGAAAGCGATGCTACCATTGTAGCTCCGTTAATGTTTGCATGGATTTTAGGCTGGTAGTTATTAGTTAGTTATATAAAAAAACCTCCAATTCATTACTGAGTTGGAGGTTTTTTATTTTAAAACCCTTTCAAATTAACAACCTCACTATCAATTAGTTCTACATTTCGTTTCATCTTTTTCTGTATTACTCCAAAATGATGGCTTTCATCTGAATTTACTAAACTAATGGCAGTTCCAGCATTTTCAGCACGGCCAGTACGACCAATTCTGTGTATATAATCTTTTGGCGAGCGAGGTAATTCATAATTTACCACAAATGGCAAAAACGGAATATCAATTCCGCGGCTCATTAAATCGGTAGCAACTAAAACTTGCACATCACCATTTTTAAATTTGCGTAAAGCATCTTCTCTAGCCCCTTGGCTTTTTTTACTATGCATGGCAATGGCCTTGAATCCATTTTGGTTTAACTTATCAGTTACCGTATCTGCTCTATGAACTGATGAAGTAAAAACCAACACTTGTTTCATTTCAATGGTTGTAATTAAATACCTTAACAAGGGACCTTTTCTATCGTCTTGCACTGCATAAGCCAATTGGGTAATTAAATCTAAATTTTGTGTTTCGGCTTCAATTTCAATAGTAACTGGATTTTGCAAAACCAACGATTGAATTGCAGTTAAATCTGCACTTAAAGTTGCCGAGAATAATAAGTTTTGTCGTTTTTTAGGCAATAATTTAAAAATAGTTGCCATTTCATCTTTAAAGCCAAGGTTCAACATTTTATCGGCTTCATCAAGCACCAAAACATCCACTTCGGTTAAAAAAACAGCTTTTTTCTCTACCAACTCCAATAAGCGTCCAGGCGTAGCAACTAATATTTCAACACCATTCATATCCATCATTTGCGGATTAATAGACACACCGCCATAAACTGCCAACGATTTAATACCTTGTTCTAATTTATCGCTAAAAGTTTTATATACTTTTTGAACTTGAATGGCCAACTCACGCGTTGGAACTAAAACCAATGTATTGATGTGCCTGTTTTTTGCCACTGGTTTGCTTTGCAATAACTGTAAAGTTGGCAAAACGTAACTGGCAGTTTTTCCCGAACCTGTTTGTGCAATTCCCAATACATCTTTTCCATTTAAAATTGGCGGAATGGCTTTTTCTTGAATTGGATAAGGATTGGTATAAAATTGCTTTTCTAAAGCATATTGTAAATCGCGGTTTAAACCGAGTGCAGCAAATGGCATAAATTAAATAATCAGTTAAACAACAAAGATAGTTTTACAAATGGGTTTTGTTAGT
Organism: uncultured Bifidobacterium sp.; assembly: GCA_964529175.1. Classification (GTDB taxonomy): domain Bacteria; phylum Bacteroidota; class Bacteroidia; order UKL13-3; family UKL13-3; genus JAAFJM01. Next base: position 101,415 of record CAZGVO010000002.1, on the reverse strand, counting down.
CAAAAATAAATAATCGGCTTTACTTTTGTTTATATTCCTATCTTGTGGCGTTGCCAATAATTTAAGGCAATTAAATTGTGTTGATATGGATAATGTGTTTGAAACCTTAATTAGTAGTTATATTAAAAATAAAGTTGGTATTTCTCCTCAGTTTATAAGTAGCCAATTAGCCAATCATTTAAAGCAAAATCTATTAGCATTACAATTAAAAAAATTATTGGTAGTAGCCGGAACAGGCAATGCCGAAAAATTAAACCATAATACATCTGTTAGAAGTGATGTAATTTATTGGCTCGATAAAAACCATAACAATGAATTTGAAAACCAATTTTTCAAACAAATAGAATTGTTTATACAATATTTAAATATGCAATGTTATGCAGGCATAACAGATTACGAATTCCATTATTCAATTTACCCAATTGGCAGTTTTTACATTAAACACCTCGATCAGTTCAAGAACGATTCTAGCCGAATGTTTTCCATTATTAGTTATTTAAATAGTAATTGGCAAGAAAAAGATGGTGGAGAATTACTTATTCATTTAGAAAATAAAAATAAAAAAATATTACCAATACAAGGCCAAACAGTAATGTTTAAAAGTAATGAACTTCCGCATGAAGTACTTATTACACACAAAGAAAGAATGAGCATAACAGGTTGGTTAAAAAAAAGCTAGTACCCCAATTTTAAAAACAAAAAGAAATATTGCAATGTCCCCAACCGTGTGCAAAACCATTTTTATATTCGGGCGAAAGATAGGCTTTGGTATATTCAAGCTGAAATCGTTTATATGCCACCACTATTCCTAAAAACCCTTGCGCTACCCATCTATTAATGGATGAAGCAGGAAGTGTATAAATACTATTAGAAAATAATCCGCCTTGCATGGTGGCATTATAACCTACTACTTTTCCATTGGCTTTGGCAAAACCATAAAGCTGAAATTTTCGACTGCTTGCTTGTTTAGTAATTCCAATATTAGAAAAATAATTATTCATAAGTCCAACTCTAACCATAGTACCAAGCGACAAATCAGTATACAAAGTGCCTAGCCTAGCCTGCGTATAACTTGTAACAATAAAATGGCTTTTGTTAAATATTCCTTTTTCGAAAATGGCTGAATAATTAAAAATTAAATCGTTGGCTATTTGATATTGCCAACCTAAAGGTAATAAATCGCCAATAGCACCATGAATTCCAGCTTGCTCCTCCTTACCTCCGACTACGGGCCCTATTATACCAATATCTACCTGCGAAGTAATTCTGGTTAAGTTTAGCTCATTCATTGAAATATAAAAATTTGATAAAAACATAGTACCTGCATACGGCCTATTTCCAATAGGAATAGAATCAATACGAATTCCACTAGGTGTAAATCCATCTCTTTCAATAGCCACTCCAACAAAAGATTGAGAATTAACTTTAGGTTTGATAAATAAAAATTGAATGGGCAGCTTTTTAAATGCGGGGGCAATAATTTCTAACCTTACCCCTTGCGTATAATACCTATCGGTAGCGCTAAAATAGTCATTATCGTAATTAATTCGAATTAACCTATCCTGTCCAAAAACTTGAATACTAAAAAAAATAAAAACAAAACAAACAAATCGCATGATTCATTTACGAGGAATGCCCTTCTTAAGATTGAATGTTTAAATAAAACCTAAATAACTTTTGCTAATAACAAAAAAGCCACTAAAATTAATCAGTGGCTTTTAAGTTTTATAAAGGAATGTGTGAAATTATTTTACTTCTTCGAAAGTAGCATCTTGTGTGTTACTATCAGCCGAACCTGCATTAGCATCTGCTCCTGCTTCAGCACCATTGGCTTCAGCATTTTGAGTTGCTTTGTACATATCTTCACTAGCAGCAGCCCAAGCTGTATTTAAAGCTTCTAAAGCAGCATCTATTCTAGGTAAATCTTTAGCTGAGTGTGCAGCCTTTAATTCTTCTAAACCTTTTTCAATAGCTTCTTTTTTCTCTACTGGAATTTTATCGCCATATTCTTTTAACTGTTTTTCAGTTTGGAATATTAAACTATCTGCCATATTTACTTTTTCAGCTTCTTCTTTGGCTTTTTTATCAGCATCGGCATTAGCCTCTGCTTCTGCTTTCATGCGTTTAATATCATCATCGCTTAATCCTGATGATGCTTCAATACGAATTTTTTGCTCTTTTCCAGTTCCTTTATCTTTAGCGCTTACGTGTAAAATACCGTTAGCATCAATATCAAAAATAACTTCTACTTGAGGTACTCCGCGCGGTGCTGGTGGAATGCCATCTAAGTGGAAACGACCTAAACTTCTGTTTTGAGAAGCCATTGGGCGCTCACCTTGTAATACGTGAATTTCTACACTTGGTTGGTTATCGCTAGCTGTACTAAAAGTTTCTGATTTTTTAGTTGGAATAGTAGTGTTTGCATCAATTAATTTAGTAAACACACCGCCCATAGTTTCAATACCTAAACTTAAAGGAGTTACGTCTAATAATAAAACGTCTTTTACTTCGCCAGTTAATACACCACCTTGAATAGCAGCTCCAATAGCTACTACTTCATCAGGATTTACACCTTTTGATGCTGCTTTACCAAAGTATTTTTCTACCGCTTCTTGAATAGCAGGAATACGAGTAGAACCGCCTACTAAAATAATTTCGTCAATATCGCTTGTACTATAACCAGCATTTTTCAATGCAGTTTTGCAAGGCTCAATTGTACGTTTAATTAAACTATCAGCTAATTGCTCAAATTTAGCACGAGTTAAAGTTTTAACTAAATGTTTTGGAATTCCGTCAACTGGAATAATATAAGGTAAATTTACTTCAGTTTGAGTTGAGCTTGAAAGTTCAATTTTTGCTTTTTCAGCAGCTTCTTTCAAACGTTGTAAAGCCATTGGATCTTTACGTAAATCAATACCTTCATCGTTTTTAAACTCATCGGCCAACCAATCAATGATTACTTGGTCAAAATCGTCACCACCTAAGTGTGTATCGCCATCGGTACTTTTTACTTCAAAAGTTCCAGTTCCATCTACATCGTACATTTCTAATACAGAAACGTCATGTGTTCCACCACCACAGTCAAAAACTACTACTTTAATATCTTTTTTGCTTGCTTTATCTAATCCATAAGCCAATGCAGCAGCAGTTGGCTCATTAATAATACGCTTAACTGTTAAACCTGCAATTTCACCAGCTTCTTTGGTTGCTTGACGTTGTGCATCGTTAAAGTATGCAGGAACAGTAATAACTGCTTCTTTTACTTCGTGACCTAAATAATCTTCAGCGGTTTTTTTCATTTTTTGTAAAACCATTGCCGAAATTTCTTGTGGTGTATATAATCTTCCATCAATGTCAACACGAGGAGTATTATTGTCACCTTTTTTTACAGTGTACGACATACGGCTAATTTCTTGCGAAACTTGATCGAATGTATTACCCATAAAACGTTTAATAGAAGAAATAGTGTTCTTAGGATTAGTAACTGCCTGACGTTTAGCAGGATCACCAATTTTACGTTCACCATCTTTAATAAATGCTACAATTGAAGGAGTTGTTCTGCGTCCTTCGCTGTTAGCAATAACCACAGGTTCGTTGCCTTCCATTACCGCAACGCACGAGTTGGTTGTTCCTAAATCTATACCTATTATTTTACTCATAATTTTGTTTGTTATTTTCCCTCATTATGTCAATCATAATGCCAAGGCAAAAAATAACGTTATCACTAAAAAAATGGCTTATTTTTTGGCTTTTGAACAAAAAAATAGCTGCCTTTTGGCAGCTATTATGACATTTTTTTATTTTAACAATAATCTATTGTTGAAACTGAGGAAGTGTTTTTATCAAAGTTATTCCTGCAGCGTCAACAGTAATTCCAGGTTGCTTATTAATGGTGCGCGCAGCAAATAAACCTAAAGCTCCACCTTTAATATTAGAATAATCGGTACGTTTTTGAACAAACGAAATATTTGGTTTACTAACTTCTTGCAAATCTAAAAACTCAGGACCAGCACCCCAAGTAATATACTCAATAGCAGCATATTGACGTACCACATTGGTGGGTTGGGCAGCAAAATAACGTTTCCAATCCTCAAAAATTGTTTTTGATTGAATACTAATAGAATACACACCATCGGGCAACGATGAGGTTAAAGCACTCGATTGTAAATAATAATCGTAATATTTATCTTCAAAAGCCGATGGGTTAGAAAGAGGAGCCTCTTTGTATTTAAATCTTACAGCTGCATCAACTATATATGCAGTTTTATTTACCCTGTAACTAAATCTAAACTTATTAGCAGGATTTTCTGAAATGGTAATATTACGTTCTTCAATAGCTTGATCACCTATTAAAGTGCATTGTGAGGTAAATACTTTATCAGTCAAAGTATCCTTAATATGCAAGTTTACACTCATAATATCGCCAAACGCCTTTAAATCATAATATTGCGATTTATAGATATAGTTCTTATCGTTGGCAAAAAAACCGGCCTCTTTATTAAACTCGTTGGTTCTGAAACAATTAACAGTATCGCTTGTAAATCTGCGCATTACAATTAGTTGCACTTTTATATTTTTCAATTCTAACGAATCGGAAATTTTTGCAGCCTCGCTGGCTTTTACTGCCACTGAGTTTTGAAAAACTTTTTGAATTCGCAAATATTGAAACGAATCGTTGATGTTAACAAAACCATAAACCACCGGAATATCTCTATAGGGTGCATTGATTTCTAAGTCGTTACTACATGAAACTAGCACTAAAAACGCTAGTACTATTAAAATATTTTTCATGCTTTTGGCTTGATTGGTCATTTTCATTTTGGGGTGGCAATATAGCTTTATGCTTTTAAATTGATTTTATATAAGACAAATAATTTTGATTAATGGTTTTATCTTTACATTTGAAAAATAAAAAAAATTACAATGAGCGTTCATAAAGAGTATAAAAAAATAACTACCCACAGTTTGCAAGAAATGAAAATGCGTGGCGAAAAAATTAGCATGCTTACAGCTTACGATTACAGCATGGCTAAAATTTTTGACGAAGCCAAAATTGATGTATTGCTGGTGGGCGATAGTGCTAGTAATGTAATGCATGGCCACGAAACTACTTTACCCATTACTTTAGATGAAATGATAAGCCATGCAGCTGCTGTAATAAGAGCCATTAATCGCTGCCTAGTGGTGGTTGATTTACCTTTTGGAAGCTATCAAGGTAATTCAAAAGAAGCATTAAACTCTTCAATCAGAATTATGAAAGAAGCTGAAGCACATGCAGTTAAACTAGAAGGTGGCGAAGAAGTGGTTGAATCTATCAAACGTATATTAACGGCCGGAATACCTGTTATGGGGCATTTGGGTTTAACTCCACAAAGTATTTATAAATTTGGCACTTACGAAGTTAGGGCCAAAGAAGAAGCTGAAGCACAAAAATTATTACACGATGCTAAGTTATTAGAAGAAGCAGGTTGTTTTGCTTTGGTTCTAGAAAAAATTCCATCAAAATTAGCTAAACAAGTGACCGAATTGGTAAAAATTCCGGTAATTGGTATTGGCGCAGGCTCTGATGTGGATGGCCAAGTATTGGTAAGCCATGATTTATTAGGCATTAACAAAGATTTTTCACCTAAATTTTTACGCAGGTATTTAAATTTATTTGATGAAATTAAAGGCGCAGTAGAGCAATATGTAGCTGATGTAAAATCGGTGGATTTTCCGAACGAGAAGGAGCAGTACTAGTTTGCTTCGCAAAATTTTGAATTTTGAATGATGAATGAATTGGTTACTAAGCTTGTCGAAGTATAGCCAACGGAAAATAAGCAACTAACAATAAACAAAAGTTTGACTACTCAGTAAAAATAAATTATGAAATTTGCACAATTGGTTCAGTTAAAATTTTGCTTTCTTTTAGGCTTGTTAGTTGTTTCCATTGCTGCAAATGCCAATGAAATTGATGATTTGAAAACGGATAAGCAGGTTTTAGCGTTTATAAAAAAATTATCACCTAAAGATGAAAGAAATGCGGGAACAAGCTTTGACAAACCTTACAGTTACGATAAAAAAACGCAAAAAACAGCTGATTCATTAGGTGTGAAAAATTGGGTAAAAATAGATTTTGACCAAAATGGTGAAACAGATTTGATTGTATTTAATTCAAGCAAATTCAGTTATAATATGCTTGTAGTCACGTCTATTAACGGTAAACTTAAGATGTTATATCCATCCAATTCAGGAATAAGATACCATTTGGTTTATCCAATAATAAAAAGAAATAAACATAAAAATCTTATTCTAATTTATCATCAAGATGAAATAATAAAAAGACCTAGATATGTTGATGATGAAACTTTTTATACTTCATTAGCGTGCGACACTATTCACTATGAAAATGGAATGTTTTTAAACTATTATCAAAATCTTGAAAAACATTCAATTGAAAGTATTAGCATAAAAAGCACAAATAATGACGTGGGTGGAGAAATGAATATGGAAATTGATTTTAGGAATTTAAAAGATAGTTGCTTTAAAATGCAGGGATACCGTGAATTAGCCGAAAAATATACTTACAAACTAACAAATGAAGAGATGTTGAGAGTTAAATATTTAATTGAACAATCTAATTTTAGGAAACTAAATAATAATTTAAAATATGGAATGGAACATTATCAACACTACCAAATTGAAATAATTTTTGACAATGGAAAAGTAAAAAAAATTGAAGACGTTGGAGGTGTTGTAAACTATAATTTTGCAGAAATTTATAATATGATGTACAACTTCAAATGGGTAAAACTAAAATAATTAAATCAACCTTTTAATCTTTAAATCTTTCTAATTTTTTTAATCAACAAATCTCCAAATCAAAAATCGTTAAATCAAAAAATGGTTCAAATCCTATACGAAGACAATCACTTAATAGCTGCTTTAAAACAAAGTGGACAAACAGTTCAGCCTGAGCCTAACAAACCTAAAAGTTTAGAAGAGGAAGTAAAACAATACATAAAGGTTAACGAAAATAAACCAGGTGAGGTATATTTAGGTGTAATTCATAGGATTGATATGCCCGTAAGCGGTTTGGTTTTATTTGCCAAAAGCAGCAAAGCCTTGGTACGCATGAACGAAATTTTCCAAAAACGTGAGGTAGAAAAACATTATATAGCCAAAGTTCATAATACACCTCCAAGCGCTAAAGGCTTACTTACACATTGGCTGCGCAGAGATGAAAATAAAAACTTTACCAAGGCCTTTGATGAAGAAGTAACCAAAGCTACCAAAGCACAATTAGAATATACACTATTAAAAAAAGATGGCAAATTTAGTTGGCTCAAAATAAAATTATTAACCGGCAGAAAACACCAAATTAGAGCACAATTGGCCTACATTGGTTGCAGCATAGCCGGAGATGTAAAATATGGAGCACAAACACCAAACCGAAATGGCAGCATTTGCCTGCACTCTTTCAGTTTAAGTTTTATACACCCTGTAAAAAAAGAACCTATTTTAATTGAAACACCTATGCCTACTTTTTTATAAAGTAATTAGCATTTGTGTTTAATCTTGTGAAAGGCGATTGCTTAAACAGCAGCTTTAATAATTAATTTTGTTTTAAATATTTATGCCAAATAAAAACAAATTGGCTAAATTTTAAACCTTATAAGCTGCATGAAAAACAAAGTACTTATCTTTTTATTGCTTTTTACATTTTCAAAATGGGGAGCTACACAAAATATTTTTAGCAACTTAACTTTTTGGGGAAGTGTTTATGCTACCCAACAATTTAATCAATCAAATTTGTTGTGCTCCATATTAACCAAATTAGATACTTCATATAATCTTCCCCAAAAATACTTAATTTCTAAGCACAGCAATAAAGGCGAAATAATAAAACAATTGGATGTTTTTAGTGATAGTAGTAATGGTATTAAAAGTGGCCATCTAAGCACCTATTTATTTATTGATAGCCTAAATAATTTAGAAGTTTATGGTTCGTATAATAAAGATAGTTCATACGGAATTTTTATAAACAAATACGATTTTGAACTTAATTTAGTAAGCCAAAAAATATTGGATTTTGGAAACTCAAAAACGGATACAAGTGAGAGTTTTTTATGGCTTAATTACTTATTAAAGCTTGAAAATGGGGATTATTGGATGGCAGTTGAAAAATACATTGTTTTAAAAAGTGGTGCATATATTAACCACAAATCGTATATAATTTTGGTTGACTCGGAACTAAAAATTAAAAAAATGCTTCAAGAGAATTTATCAAATGGTTTAAACGAGCCAATTAATGGTATGGTGTTAAGCCCCTTCAATTCAGGAGATATAATTGTTTCTAAAAAACCTCAAAACGGAACAGCCATATCCTTACAAACCTTTGATAGCAATTTGGTTTTAAAGGGCTTTATCAGTCATCCAATAAGAAACACAGATAAAACAGATAGTAATTTCGCATTTCCAAATTTACTTAGTGTATCGTTAGCAGCAACCAATAATAAATTTTTAGTTACAGGCTCTGACTATGGTATTCCAGTAGATTCGACATTAACATCTATTATGTCGAAATCAAGAATTTATGACCCGATTAATATTTTCAGTTTAAATTCAAAATATTATACTGTGGGTAAAAAGAATATTATAGTAGATTGGGAATTAATAAAAGAAATAGAGTTAGAAGGTGATTTTTTAAGCAATAGCAGAGGATATAGAATTGCTATTAGTAAAACTAATCATATATATGTTTTCAATGTTTATGCCTGCAGAACAAAACATATAGATACCATGCAAGCAGAGCCAATATCTTATACGTATAAATATTATTTAGTAGTAAGTAAATTTGACAATGAACTAAATTTAATATGGAGCAAAAGGGTAAAAAATCTTCCGAATATTATATTTACAAACATCAACTTAAGTCAAAACAGTATTTTTTTAGTTGGCTCTGAATACAAAGGTTTGGTTAACAACTTAGAATATTGGACCCCATATGTTTTGCAGTTAGATACTTTTGGCAATTTAAAAAGTGGCATTCCCACTATTAATAAACTGGCAAATAGCCAAGTAGATGTTTACCCCAATCCCAGTACCGAAAATATTTTCAACTTTGAAATGAGCAACGGAAAAATAGCAACACTTTCCATTTATTCATTAACGGGAAAACAAGTTTTCCAAACGGATTTTACTAAACCTACAAGTAATATTAGCGTCAACTCAACTGATTGGGCTAATGGCATTTATTTTTATAAAATAAGTACAGCAAATAATCAAAACATAACAGGTAAAATCTTAAAACAATAAATATAAAAGCCCACAAAAGTGGGCTTTTTTTATAAATAAGTTATTCCAACTGGATATTGCTTACACACTAACTCTAATAAAAATTCGTAATCGGTTGGTTTATTTACAAAATCGAGTGCTGCGCAATTAACTACCAAAACACGTGCATTTTGTTGACTATGTAAGTATTTGAAATACGTTTCTTGCAAGCCTTTTAAGTAACTATCTTCCATTTTTCGTTCATACACTCGGCCGCGGTTTAAAATATTCCATTGCAGTTTTTCAATAGGCGAATGCAAGTAAACCAATAAATCGGGCTGAGGAATTTGAAAATTGATAATTTCGAACATTTGGCGGTAAAGTTTATACTCGTCATCGTCCAAAGTATTTTGCGAAAACAACAAGCATTTAGCAAAAATATAATCGCTTATAATGGGTTCACCAAACAAGTTTTCTTCTACCAAATGCTTTTTTAGTTGATTAAACCTAGCAGCTAAAAAACTCATTTCGAGCGGAAATGCATACCTGGCTTTGTTCTCGTAAAATTTGGGCAGAAATGAATTATCTTCAAATTCTTCCATAATTTTTTTAGCATTTAAGCTGTTAGCCAACATATTAGCCAAAGTGCTTTTACCAGCACCTATATTACCTTCAATGGCTATAAAACGATATGGAGTTAAAAAATTCAAGAACTGCGAAAATGAACTTATTAAAATGATTGATATGTACATTTTTTCAACTAATTAAATGTGAATAATACCGCTTAACAATAAGTTGATATTACTAAATAATTAAATTGCTTAGTTTTGAGTTTTATAAAAATACTTAACAAACTATGAGCGAATTAATAAACGAACAAGATGTAGCCAAAGCTTTAAAATTGGAAAAACTGCATATTAGTTTAATTGCTCCCGCAATAATGAAACTGCTTAAGCTTGATAAAATTAACGAAGCTTACAGCCCCTATTCTGAATTACAAAGTTTTGAATTTACCGATAAAATGCTTGCTGAATTAGGCATTGATTATGAAGTAGATGCAGAAGATTTAAAAAACATACCAAAAACCGAACCTTTTATAGCCATAGCCAACCATCCTTATGGCGGCATTGATGGTTTAATAATGATTTCTATTTTAAATAAAATAAGGCCTGATACAAAAGTATTAGCCAATTATTTATTACAACAAATTCCACCATTAAAAGAAAATATTATTGCTGTTAATCCTTTTGATAACGCCAAAAATAGCACCATGAATGTGCAAGGTTTAAAAACACTTTTGGGTTATGTAAAAGAGCATCCTATCGGTATTTTTCCGGCTGGTGAAGTTTCTGCATTGAGTTTAAATACCCTAAAAATAACCGATAAAAAATGGGACCCAACCATTGGCAAAATTATTCAAAGGGCCAATATCAAAGTTTTACCAATTTATTTTAGTGGACATAACAGCCTTGCATTCAATTTGTTAGGCTTAATAAATCCAAGCTTACGAACTGTTAAATTACCTTCGGAGTTATTTAATAAAAAACAAAAAGTTAAAGTTAGAATTGGCAAACCCATTTTAGCAAAATCATTAGCCGAGTTTGAAAATAGCGATGAATTATTACGTTATGTTAGGGCTAAAACTTATGCCTTAGGCTCTGGTTTTGAAGTAAAGAAATTCTTCAATATTAACCTCAATCGATTAATTAGACCAAGGCCTATTATTGACGAAACACCTTTAGATGAAATAGTTAATAATATAAAAAACATAGCCGAGGATTGTGTTTACAAACACGAAAATTTTGAAGTTTACATAAGCAATGCTTACAGCATTCCTGCTGTATTAAAAGAAATAACAAGGCTACGCGAAATTACATTTAGAGCTGTTGGTGAAGGTACCAACCGCAGTTTTGATACCGATGAGTTTGATTTATACTACAAACATTTATTTATTTGGGATTCGGCCGAAAATAAAATTGTAGGTTCTTACCGCTTGGGTTTGGGTGATGAACTTTTTAAGCAGTTTGGTAAAAAAGGATTTTACCTAAATCAATTATTCAAACTTAAAAAACCTTTTGCCCCTATTTTAAAAGAAAGTATAGAATTGGGTCGTTCGTTTGTAGCATTAGATTACCAACGCAAACCTTTGAGTTTAATGTTACTTTGGAAAGGTATAAACGAATTTTTAAAACAAAACAAGGGCCGCTATAATTACATGATTGGCCCAGTAAGCATTAGTGGTGAATTTTCAAATCTGTCTAAAGATTTATTGGTAGCTTATATTAGGCACAATCATTTTGATAGAGCTTTATCGAAAATGGTAAAACCTCGTAAAAAATTCAAGTATAAATTTAAAGGCGAAGACAAAAAACTATTGCTTGAAAAACACATGGATGATATTAAGTTATTGGACAATTTAATTGGCGACATTGAAACCAATCATGCCAAAATTCCAGTATTGGTAAAAAAATATTTGAAGTTAAAAGGAAAAATAATTGCCTTTAATGTGGACCCTAAATTTAACAATTCGTTAGATGGATTTTTAATTTTAGATATTAACGAAATACCTGACGAAGCCTTTGATATGGTAAGCAGATAAATCCATAAAACATTTTATGGCTGCAAACCGCCTTTAAATTGCTGCATATTTACTATACTTGCATTCTATAATTTTTACAACTATGGAAGCAGGAATTCCCTCAATTGATTTAAACGACTTTTTAAGTGGCGATGCCCAGCGCAAAGAAAAATTTGTGCAAGAACTTGGCAGAGCTTATGAAGAAATAGGCTTTGTGGCCGTTAAAGGACATTTATTAACTGACGATACTTCGAGTACTTTATACCAACAAGTCCAAAACTTTTTTAACTTACCATTAGAAAAAAAAGTAACATTTGAAGACCCTGAAATAGCTGGACAAAGAGGTTATGTGGGTTTTGGAAAAGAACACGCCAAAGGCCGCAGCGAAGGCGATTTAAAAGAATTTTGGCATTTTGGTCAAACGGTAGAAGGCGATGATCCAATTAGAAGCGAATACCCTGAAAACATATTTGTACCTGAGCTACCTGCTTTTAACGAATATGGAATAAAAGCATACAAACAATTAGAAGAAACTGGCAAACACATGTTGCGTGCCATTGCATTATATTTGGGTTTAGATGAATTTTATTTTGATGCAAAAATAAAAAATGGCAATTCTATTTTACGCCCTATTCATTATCCGCCAATAACAAGTGAACCTAAAAGCGCAGTAAGAGCTGCTGAACACGAAGATATTAACCTCATAACTTTGTTAATGGGCGCTAGTGCTGAGGGTTTAGAGGTATTAAACAAACAAGGCGAATGGGTGGCTATTACTGCATTGCCAGAGCAATTGGTAGTTAACGTAGGCGATATGTTACAACGTTTAACCAACAATAAACTAAAATCGACTACTCACCGTGTGGTAAATCCGCCAAGAGAAAAATGGGGAACTAGCCGTTTTAGTATTCCTTTCTTTTTACACCCACGCAGCGAAATGCGCTTAGATTGTTTAGAAAGTTGTGTAACTAGCAGTTATCAATTGCATTATGAACCAATAAGTGCTGGCGAATATTTAAACGAACGCTTACGCGAAATTGGATTGAAAAAATAATGATACTCAATTTATAATAAGCTCTGTGTTTTTGTTATACAGAGCTTATAAATTATAATCAATTGATAATCAAATTTTTGTATTAAACTTATAATCAAACCATTAAGCGTAAAGTTTTACCGAACACCATCAAATAAATGCAAGCTTTTCCAAAGCCAAATATTACTTTTAATCCTGCTTCGCAAACACTTAGTGACGCAAAATTTAGCATTGTAATTCCTAGTTGGAATAACTTGGCTATGTTACAATTTTGCCTAGCGGCCATTAAAAAAAATTCTACTTATAACCATCAAATAATTATTCATGTAAATGAAGGAACAGATGGCACTTTAGCATGGATAAAAACCCAACAGTTAGATTATACTTATTCAGCTGAAAATGCAGGTGTTTGTTATGCCATGAATGCCATGGCTACTTTAGCCAAAACTGATTATATATTATTTTTAAACGATGATATGTATGTATGCCCTCAATGGGATGAAGTATTATGGAACGAAGTGCAATTACAAAACAATCATTTATGGTATTTTAGTGGCACTATGATAGAGCCTAAGGATAGTGGTAATAAATGTGCCATTGCTCCTTTCGATTTTGGTAATTCGCCCGACAATTTTAAAGAAAAAGAACTCCTTACTTTTGTATCAAAACTAAAACACTACGATTGGTTTGGAGCAAGCTGGCCGCCAAGTTTGGTGCATATTAGTTTGTTTAATCAAGTAAATGGTTATAGCGAAGAGTTTAGCCCTGGAATGTATAGTGACCCCGATTTTTCAATGAAACTTTGGCAAGCTGGTGTGCGTAATTTTAAAGGTTTGGGCAATAGTTTGGTATATCATTTTCAAAGTAAAAGCACTGGACGTGTTCAAAAAAATGATGGACGTAAACAGTTTGCTGCCAAGTGGAAGTTGCCATCATCGTATTTTTATAAAAATGTATTGTTGTTAGGCAATGTATTTAACCATGACACTACCCTTAAATTTACCAAAGATATTTTTTACTTAAGCGCCAAATTGAGAGCTTGGTGGATAGCCAAATAAGTAACCATGAATTTAAGTGTAGCCATTATAACTTATAACGAATCACAAAACATTGAGCGATGCATTAACTCGGTTAAAGCCATTGCAGATGATATAATTGTGATTGACTCTTACAGTACTGATAATACAGCAGAACTGGCAAAAGAATTAGGTGCAAGGGTTATTTTACAAAAATTTTTAGGACATATTGAACAAAAAAACTTTGCCATCAGCAAAGCGCAATATCCTTTTATCCTTTCGCTTGATGCCGATGAAGCCATTGACGAAAATCTAAAACAAGAAATTATTACTTTAAAAAATAGTAGTAAAATAGCTGATGGGTATATTATAAACAGGCATAATAACTACTGCGGACAATGGATAAACCATGGTGCTTGGAAAAGCGATTTAAAACTTCGCTTATGGGATAGCCGCAAAGGCAAATGGGGCGGCATGAATCCGCACGATAAATTTGAAATGGACGACAATGCCAAAATAACATTGCTTGAAGGTAAAATATTACATTGGAGTTATACTTCGGTAGCGCAACATGAAGGCAAAGTAGATTACTTTTCGACCATAGCTGCCAAGGCTTACTATGCCAAAGGAAAAAAATCGTCCCTATTTAAAATTTTGTTCAGTCCCCTATTCAGGTTTTTACGCGATTATATTTTTAAACTTGGTTTTTTAGACGGTAAATATGGTTATATAATAGCCAAACTTACCGCCAAAGAAGTTTATTTTAAGTATAAAAAATTGAGTAAACTTTCCTAAAATCTTTATTTTGACATTACTAGTTCACCTAGTATTTTCAATGAGTTTTCAACTTTTTCGTTCCAATGCATTCCATAGCTTAATTTAAAGCAATTATTATACTGATTTTGTAAAGTGTACATTCTACCTGGGGTGATGCTAATTTTCTTTACTATAGCTTTATTATATAGTTCAAGTGCATCTTTTTGTTTTCCCAATTCCACCCATAAATTCATGCTACCTTGAGGACGAGTAACCTTAGTATCATCGGGAAAATATTCGCTAATGCATCTTAAAAATTGAAGTGAATTACGATGTAGGATTTGTCTGGTTTTTCTCAAGTGGTCTTCATATCTCCCAACTTCTAAAAAGTTCCCAATAGCCTCGTGCGTAATAGTGCTGCTATACATGGAGTGAAATAATTTGGTTCGTTCTATTTGTTCCTTGAATTTACCCGGAGCTACCCAGCCTACCCTATAGCCAGAAACAAGTGTTTTAGAAAATGAACCACACCATAATACAATTCCACTTTCATCGTAGGTTTTACATGATGTTGGACGATGTTTACCATAATACAAATCAGCATATAAATCATCCTCTATCAAAGGGATATTGTGCTTTTCCATTAACCTCACTACCTCTTTTTTATTTTCATCGGGCATACAGCTACCCATAGGATTACTAAAGTTAGTAATGAGAATACACAATTTAATATTCTTTTTTTCTATTACTTTTTTTAAAGCCCCCACCTCAATTCCTGTTATTGGGTGTGTTGGCAATTCTATCACATGTAGTCCAAGGCTTTGGGCCAATCGTAAAATTCCAAAATAAACTGGACTTTCAACTACAATGGTATCGCCACGCTTGGTTAAGGAAAGCAAACAAAATGAAATGGAATCAATACTTCCACCTGTAGTAATAATATCTTCTGCTTGTAATTTCCCTCCCCATGAAAGTGAGCGTTTTGCTATTTGTGTTTTCAACTTTACACTTCCAATTTTGCTATATCCAACCCCACTATCTTTTAACGACCTAGTAGCAGCAATAACCGACTTATTCAACTTTGCAATTGGAACAAGTTCAGGAGCCAAACTTGCACTTGATAAGTAAATTTCAGCTCTTTCAAAATTTTGAACAACAGCAGTCATAATATCTTCCACCTTATCACTTTTTTTTGCCATTAATGGTTGGCTAACTGAAGGTAAATTATGAAAATTTTTATGTGCAAACGAAACGTAATAACCTGATTGTGGCCTTGATTCTATTAGGCCTCTGCTTTCTAGTTCAAAATAAGCTTGTTGGCTTGTACTGATACTAACATCTTTATCATTTGATATAGATCTTAATGAAGGTAGTTTATCACCCACCTTTAAAACACCAACTTTTATTTGATGCTCAATGGTATTTGCAATTTGAACATACAGAAGTTCTTTTTTATTCATTTTCTTTAAAAGTGTATGGGTCAAAAATAATAAAACTGTATCTGTATTGTTATTTATTTTTTAATCAGTTTTGCTTTACCAAAATTATACAATACAAATATACTCAATATGAACAAGATGGAATTTAATGAAGTAAATGAAAAATGAGTGATAAGGAAAGTATAAAAAGCACTGTTGAGAAAGGCCTTATAAGCCAAATGGCATTTCTTTTTCACATTTTAATAGCAATAATACAATATGACAATAGACTATTTAATTAAAGGATTAATAATTGGTTTCTCGGTAGCAGCGCCAGTTGGACCAATTGGTGTACTAACTATAAAACGCACATTAACAGAGGGACGTGCCGCAGGTTTTGTTACTGGAATGGGAGCAGCAATGGCGGATAGTGTTTATGGTGCTATTGCAGGTTTCGGATTAACAATTGTTTCCTCATTTCTTTTAACACAAGAATTTTGGATGAAGTTAATTGGTGGGTTATTTTTACTCTTTTTAGGAATAAAATCATTTTTAACAAAACCTGCCTCAGTAGCTGCAAATGTTGACAGTAAAGGTCTTTTAAATAATTTTGTTTCAACTTTTTTCTTAACTATTACCAATCCAGCAACTATATTATCATTCTTAGCCATATTTGCTGGACTTGGGATTGGAACCGCAAAAACAGATTACTTATCATCCATAACACTTGTAATTGGTGTATTTATTGGTTCTGCTTTATGGTGGTTAATATTAAGTTCTGTGGTTGGTTATTTTCAATCTAAAATTACACCCAATAGATTGGTTTGGATAAATAGACTTTCTGGACTAATAATTATTTCATTTGGTCTTTTGGCTTTGTATTCATGCATATTAACAATATTCTGAAATTCAGCAACATATAAAATAATTTTAATTTAAAGGACTAATATAAGAGCTTCTGCTAAAATTAGAAAAGAATTAGATTTTGAGTGATGGCGCATTGAATTATTACTTTAAAAATAAATAAAATGAAAATAAATAAAACAATTGCTGAAAATTATACCTGGGGTAACAACTGTTTATCTTGGATTTTAAACAACAGGGAATCTTTATCAATCAAACAGGAATTGATGCCAATTGGAGCAAAAGAACATTTGCATTTTCATGAAAAAGCTACCCAGTTTTTTTATGTATTAAAAGGTCAAGCTACTTTTTATTTAGAAAATGAGGTTTTTATACTCAATCCAAATGATGGACTAAGTGTGCTAAATAATACCAAACATTTTATAGCCAATGAAAGCAATGATGAAATAGAATTTTTAGTGATTTCTCAACCCAATACCAATAATGACAGAGTAAATATATGAAAGAACTTACTTATAGAACTGCAACTAATAAAAATTTGAAACAACTTCAACAATTGGGTTTACTGGCTTATGGACAGTATAAATCTACCATTACTCAAGAGAATTGGGAAAAGTGGGAAGCAGGATTCAAGAGTGATGAAAACTTCTTAAACTTGTTATCTATATCCACTTGTTTTGTATGTGAGTATGAAAATGAAATAGTTGGTATGGCGTTTTTTATTCCTAGTGGAAATCCATTTTTATATTTTCCATCTGAATGGTCGTATATAAGATATATAGGAGTAAATCCTGCTTTTGAAGGTAATGGAATTGGAAAAAAGCTAACGCAACAATGCATTGATAAAGCGAAAGAAACAGATGAGAAAACAATAGCGTTACATACTTCTGAATTTCAAAATGTGGCTCGACATATTTATGAAAGCCTAGGTTTCATAAAGCAAAAAGAGCTTGAGCCGGTGTTTGGGAAGGTATTTTATATTTATACAATGGAATTATTATGAACATAACCTATCACAAAGCAACCATTGACGATATTTCTGCATTAGTTGATAACAGAATTTTATTTGCACTTGAATTATCTGGGGAACAAAGTGAAGAAGCAATTGAGTCATTAAGAAATCAAATGACTGATTATTTTTCAAAAGCAATTATTGAAAACAGCTGCATTTCATTCATTGCAAAATGTGATGGGATAGTTGCAGGTATTGGTTCTGTGCATTTACGAGAAATGCCAGGCAATTTCAAAAATCCTTCTGGTAAATGGGGGTATATTATGAATATGTACACTATACCTTCATTCAGGAGAAAAGGAGTTTGTAAAAACATTTTGAATTTATTGGTGGAAGAAGGAAAGAAATATGGAATTACAGCTTTTGAATTACATGCAACCAAAGAAGGTGAAAAAGTTTATTCACAAGAAGGATTTGAACTATACCATGAACCGACATTTAGAAAACTTATTTGATATGGAAATTAAATTAGCAACAAACGAAAACGAGTTGGACCAATGTGCCAAATTGATGTGTCAATCAGAGCCATTTGTAACACTCAAATTTGAATATGAAAAATGTAAATTGGCTGTAAGAGGTGACTATAAAGAAGTTTATCTTGTTTTCGTAGAAAATGAATTTGCAGGTTTTGTAGTGCTTCAGTTTTATGGTGTGCTGCGTGGCTACATTCAAACAATTTGCATTCAACCAAACCACAGAGGAAAAGGAATTGGAACTGCTCTTTTGAAATTTAGTGAAGAAAAACTTTTAAAACTATTTCCAAACGTGTTTATGTGCGTTACTTCGTTTAATCATCGTGCACAAAAACTTTACTATAGTTTAGGTTACGAAAAAATTGGCACATTAACCAACCATATAATTGAAGGAGCTGACGAATATATTTTGAGAAAACAAGGT
The DNA here is from genome assembly GCA_964529175.1 of uncultured Bifidobacterium sp. Taxonomy (GTDB): domain Bacteria; phylum Bacteroidota; class Bacteroidia; order UKL13-3; family UKL13-3; genus JAAFJM01. The sequence goes on along the minus strand of CAZGVO010000002.1, from coordinate 82,586 downwards.
TGCCCTATTTCAGAATTTAAACCAACAATTGAAAGATGAAATATCATTTAGAAACTGAAAGACTAATTTTAAGAGATATACTTCCAACAGATGAAGCAGCTTTTTTTGAAATGGACTCAAATCCAGATGTACATAAATATTTGGGAAATAAACCATCAGCTAATATTTTACAAACTAGAGAAATGATTCAAAATATTAGGCAGCAGTATGCTGACAATGGTATTGGTCGCTGGGCTGTAATTGAAAAAAAATCAGGTGATTTTATGGGTTGGAGTGGGTTAAAATTTATCACAGAGGATTGGAACAAACATGTCAATTTTTATGATGTGGGTTATCGTTTTCATCCAGAATATTGGGGCAAAGGATATGCAACTGAATCAGCAATGGCTGCTTTGGATTACGGATTCAATGAGATGAAATTACCTGTCATTTACGGAACAGCAAATATTGATAATAAAGCATCAAGAAATGTTTTAGAAAAATGCGGCTTAAAGTTTATCGAAAAGTTTGATTTTCCTTTGTGGAATGTTCCATGCGACTGGTTAAAAATTTCAAAGGAAGAATGGGAAAGAAATAATACATTGATAAAAAGTCTTTTGTAAATTAATATAAAATCCAAAATGATTTACCCTATTTTAACATACTCTAGAAATCTTGGTGATTTTTCTACTGATTTGAAAGATTTGCATAATTGCGGGCTTAAAGCAATTCGTCTAATCTATAAAGGCAAAACTGAAGAGGAATTTAATCAGCGTATCAGCGAAATTCAAAATATGATAGAAGCCAATAAAATTGAATTAGATATCATTATTGATTTGCCGGGAAATAAGCCCACAGTTGGACATTTGCACAATCGGTTAAATGTAATTGCAGAAACTAATTATAAGTTAGTTGACCAAGAAACAGAGTCGTTTGTTGATTGTATTCCTACAGTGAACTTTTTTAACCATAAAGGATTTTTGAGTTTAAAAAGCGGAGATATAATTAGTATTGCCGATAATGAACTTAATTTATTGGTCAAAGAGGTTCAAGAAAAATATGTTTTATGCAAAGCTATAAACTCATTTGATTTAAGTTCAAATAGATCAATAAGTGTAAAAAATAATCCATTTGTTTTTGAGGCAAACTCAGATAAAGATATTTGTTTTGTTAAAAATCTAAAATTCACTCAAAGCAATATTAAGCTTTTAGTATCATTCACTAAAAGTGCTAAGGATATTATGATTATAAAGGATTTGCAGCCTAAAATAGATGTTTTAGCCAAAATTGAAAATGTATTGGATGATAAGAATCTAATAGAAATTTTAGATTGTTGTGAAACAGTCTTACTCGGTAGAGGAGATTTGTCAACCGCGCATAAGCCGAGTGAAATATTTAAATTTCAAAAACATTTAATTGATTTATGCAATAAACAAAAGAAGAAATTAATTATTGGAACAGGACTATTAAATGGGATTAGCGACAAAGAAACACCATCAATAGCAGAAATTATGGACTACGGATATTTAAGAAATATGAACATTGAGGCTTTCCTAATTTCTGGGTCTATGGCTAATAAACAAATAATTGAAACCTTAAAGTTTATGAACTATTTTCAATAATTTTTTTTACAATCTGGAAAATGGAAATAACAAAGACTAAAACATTAACCACACACCAATCGTCTGATATAAACCAATTGTGGAATGATGAATACCCTCTTAAACTTAAGGACAGATTTCCTATTTTGTTAGATGGAGCTGATTGGCACAATCATTACATCATTTTAGATGAGGAACAAAATGTAATTGCTTGGGCTGTGGATTTTGAAAAAGAAAAGCAAATTCGATTTTCAATTATTGTTGCCTCAAAACATAAAGGCAAAGGTTTGGGGGGACTTTTAATTGAAAAGTTGAAAGCTGAAAATAAAGAATTTTATGGTTGGGTTATTGACCATAATGATGATTTAAAAATTAATGGAGAGCACTACCAAACGCCAATGCCTTTTTACCTTAAACATGGGTTTGAAATTTTAAATGATATCAGAATAGACAATGAAATGATAAAGGCTGTTTTGATAAAATGGAGTGAAAAATGAAAATAGCCGCAGCACAAATAAAACCAATTGATAAAAACATTGAAGCCAATATTCAAAATCATCTTGGTATGATTGAATTAGCTGCACAACAAAAGGTCGAGCTGATTTTATTTCCTGAAATGTCGTTAACAGGCTATGAAAGAGAGAAAGCCGATGATCTTTCGTTTACCGAAAATGATACAAGACTATCTGTCTTAATGGAGAAGTCCAAGCAATACCAAATGTATATAGTTGTGGGCGCTCCCATAAAAATTAACTCTGAATTATTTATTGGTTCATTTATTTTTTCGCCAAATAAAGCAACAAAAATTTATACGAAGCAGTTTTTACATAATGGTGAAGAGCTTTATTTTAAAGCTGGTTACTCATTAAATCCATTGATTGAATGGCATGGTGAAAAAATTTCATTGGCTATTTGTGCAGATATAAGCAATCCTATTCACGCTGAAAACACAAGTAAAGTGGAGACAACACTTTATTTAGCAAGTATTTTTTATACGCCAAATGGAATTAACGAGGCTTACACACAATTAAGTGCTTATGCTAAAAAATATGCCATGAATATATTGATGGCCAATTATATAGGCAGCTCTTACTCAATAGAAGCTGCAGGAAAAAGTGCTTACTGGAATAAAAAAGGGGAATTGGTTTCACAATTAAACGGTGAGGAAGAAAACTTATTAATTGTGGAGATATAATTTAAATAAAAAATGAAAACAACATTCAAATATTCACTAGAGGGACAAGAAACAGAAAGATTATTGTTTAGAAGAATTACTGAACAAGACTTTGATACATGGTTAGATTTTTGCAAATACCCCGACTCATTAAAGTACATTTTTTCGCAAGAACAACTAAAAGTGGAAGATCCAATAGAACGTTGTAGAATGTGGTTTAAAAGGGTTTTTAACAGATACGAAAACGGGCTTGGTGGTATGAATGCATTGATAGAAAAACAAACAGGAGCATTTGTTGGTCAATGTGGTTTACTCATTCAAACCATTGATGATATAGAAGAGTTAGAAATTGGTTATTCGCTCATGCCAGCATTCCGAGGAAAAGGATTTGCCAGTGAAGCAGCTATTAAATGTAAAGAATTTGCTTTTGAAAACAATTATGCAACTTCACTCATTTCGGTAATAGTTCCTGAAAATACAGATTCAATAAAAGTAGCCATGAATAATGGAATGAAATTAGATAAAACTACTACTAGCAATGGAGATGTGGTAAATATTTATAGAATCAACAAAAATTAATTGGTATGGAAAACACTTTTGACATACGATTAATCAATGAAGCTGATGCGCAAGCTGTTTTAGCCATTTATAAATATTATATTGACCATACTATTATTTCATTTGAATACGAAGCACCTTCACTAGAAGAATACTTACAAAGAATTAGCGTCAATACTGAAAAATATCCATGGTTGGTTTGCCTTTATAAAAACAAAATTATTGGTTTTGCTTATGGCAGCACTCACCGTTATAGAACGGCTTATCAATGGAGTCCCGAATCAACTATTTATATAGCACCTGATTTCCATACAAAGGGAATAGGAAGGATTTTATACCAAACACTTTTTGAAATATTAAAGTTACAAGGCTACTACAATGTATTTGCAGGTGTTGCTTTGCCCAATCAAAAAAGTGTTGGATTTCATCAGGCAATGGGTTTTGAAGAAATTGGGATTTTTAAAAAAGTGGGTTATAAACATGGCAATTGGCATGATACGCATTGGTTTCAGCTAAGTTTAAACGAATACAAACCAAACCCAACCACACCTCAATTATTTAAAGATTTTATTCAAACAAATGAATTTACAACCATTATGAATTCAGCTAACACCCAACTTAACAAATTATGACACACGAACATCACTACAAAATTACCACTATTTGGCAAGGAAATAAGGAAGAAGGAACCAATAATGTGAGAACTTACGATAGAAGTCACACTATTCATAACGCGGGAAAGCCAGATTTACAATTAACTACAGACAATGCTGCGGTTGGCGATAAATCAAAACTAAATCCAGAAGATTTATTGGTATCGGCCATTTCTTCATGCCACATGTTATCGTATTTGTATCTATGTGCCATGGAAGGCATTATCGTAACTGAATACATTGACCAAGCAATGGGTGTAATGATAGAAAACACCAATGGTGGTGGGCAGTTTAAAACAGTAACTTTAAATCCAAACATAAAAGTAAAGCAGGAGGATATGATACCAAAAGCTATTGAGCTTCATCATAAAGCACACGAAATTTGTTATATAGCCAATTCAGTTAACTTTGAGGTAATATGTAATCCTACTTGCTCTATTTAAAATAAACCACATGAACAATAAACCAATAGAAACCGAAAGACTTATTTTACGTGAACTTTTGCCTAGCGATGATAAGGATATGTTTGAGTTGGATTCAAACCCTGAGGTACACAAATACCTTGGTGAAAGCCCTGTTAAAAATATAGAACAAGTGCAAGAAGTAATTACTATGGTAAGGAACCAATACCAAACCAACGGTATTGGCCGATGGGCCACTATTGAAAAAGAAACAGGATTGTTTATTGGTTGGAGTGGATTAAAATTTATAACAGAACCCGAAAACAACAAAGTAAACTACCATGATATTGGTTATAGATTTATGCCACAATTTTGGGGTAAAGGATTTGCTACTGAAGCTACCAAAGCTTGGTTGAAATATGGTTTTGAAGAATTGAAATTGAAAGAAATTATTGGAGCTGCACATCAAGAAAATAAGGCATCGCGCAGGGTGCTTGAAAAATGCGGGCTTCAATTTGTTGAACAATTCATGTGGCACGATTTAACCTGCGATTGGCTTAGCATTAATAAAACACATTGGAAAAATTTAACTAAAAAATAAAACTATGAAAAACAAAATTCTAATTATCGCAAGCTTCTTGTTAGGCCTTAGTAGTAACATATTGGCACAAGTAAAAATTCCTTATGGAGATAATAAAGAAGTAGGAAAATTTATTACTTTAAATGGAGCCAAACATTATTACGAAGTATATGGAAATGGAGCACCATTATTACTGATACACGGTAATTCAACGCCTACAAAAGGCTGGGCACCACAAATTGAATATTTTTCAAAAAAGTATAAAGTGTATTCCGTTGATTGCCGCGGACGAGGTAAATCTGAACTTGGTAAAGACTCATTAACCTACATGCAACAAGCCAAAGATATGGCAGCATTTATCAAGGAAATGAGATTAGATTCAGTGTATATTGTTGGCAAAAGCGATGGTGGAATCATAGCCATATTATTAGGAATTTATTACCCTGAAAAAATTAAGAAAATGGTGGCTTTTGGCGCAAACATGGAACCTGATAGCAATGCCTTATATCCTAATACAGTGATTGAATGCCATGATGAACGAGTAAAAGCTGATAAAATGTTAGCCAAAGGCGATACCACTAAAAACTGGCTAATAGAGCAACAACGTTATAGAATGATGGAATTTCAACCACATATAACTGCTAAAGATTTACAAACAATAAATGTTCCTATTTTGGTGATGTCAACTGATAGAGATTTGATAAAAGAAGAACATACTTTTTTTATTTACAAAAACATTCCTAAAGCCAACTTATGTATTTTACCAAACGAAAAACACGGAATAGCAAAGCTTAATCCTGATTTGTTTAATGCCATTGTTGACAAATATTTGAGCGAAAGCTATAAAGGAAACGAATACCGTTATTAGAAATAAATTTGAATGAAAATAGCTAAACTCCTTTTTATTTTACTTTGCTTTTGTTACACAGCAAAGGCACAATCTATTGACAAAATTCAATATATATTGGATAGTGCATACGTTAAATCTGTATTTTATGGCAATGTTCTAATTACTCAAAACAATCAAATTCTTCTTGAAAAAAGTTATGGTTATGCCGATGCCACTAAACAAAAACCTTTAACCAATAAAAACGCTTTTCAAGTAGCATCTATTTCAAAACAATTTACTGCTTATGCTATCATGATTTGTCAGCATAAAGGACTTTTACATATAGATAGTTTGGTTAATAAATACTTGCCAACTTTTCCATATAAAAACATTCGAGTTAAACATTTGCTTAACCATTCTTCGGGGCTACCTAACTTTTGGGACCAAATAAGGCCTAATTTAGACACTTTGAAGGCAAATGGCAACATTGATGTACTCGAATATTTAATTGCTCATCCTATGCCCTTACAATTTGAACCAGGTGTTAAGTTTCAATATTGTGATATTGGATATGATTTTTTAGCCAATATCATTGAAAATGTATCTGGAAAACCTTACCAAGCCTTTTTGAATGAAAATATTTTCAAACCAATTAAGATGAAGAATACTTATGCTTATATGGTAACAGACATAAGTAAAATTCATAATAGATACTTAGCCATTGGGCATACTTTGGTAAATGGAAAATTAGAATATGCACACCTCCAACCCCAATATAATTTTGTAGGTTACCTAGGTAATTTTTATGGAGATGGATCTATGGCAACTACTGCTAAAGATTTAGCAGTATGGAGTTATGCCTTAAAAAATTGCACTTTATTACCCTGCCATTTACAAGCATTGACAATGGATTCAAGCATTTTTGTTAGAGATAATATTAGCTATGGATTTGGATGGTTTGTTAAAAATACACCCACTGGAAAATTACTTTACCATACTGGTGGGCACCCTGGCAATGTGCATGTTATTTATAGAATTCCTAAAAAAAACATTACTTTTATTTTTTTGTCAAATGCCGAAACTGCTAATCTCAGAGCAATAAGAAATAGGATATTAGAGCAATTGTATTAATCAATTACTAAATGGATTTATGGTAGTAAATATTGTTTGACCAACAATAAATTTTTAGCCAAACAATAATAAACCACTTATTCCTTTATAAATTTACTTGTTTTCTTAGCATCTAATTCATCTATTATTTGCAACATATACATACCTTGTGCTAATTCATCAATAGCTAAAGATATATTTTTCAAATTATAATTCTCATAAGCAATTTCTCTAACTAACTTACCAGTTATGCTATAAACCAATATTGTTTTTATCTTACTATTGGATATTATATTTAATTTGTTGGCGGCAGGATTAGGATAAATAGAAATTAATAATTCTGTTTTGCTAATATTTCCCAAACCAACTTTATCATCGCTATTGTATTGATAAACCTGCACTTCTAAATTGTTTGTATATTTTAATGCATAACCATTTGTAGCAGAATAAAACTGAGACATTACAAAATTTTCATTATCTATTTTTTTCCAATCATTATTTTCATCATAATTTATAAACGTTCCACTTTCTGTTGTCATTATGTAAAAACCTCCACCATTGGGGCTTTCACAGTAACGAATATTATTTATAATTTCGTTCCGTTGAAATTTCTGAAAAGTATTTCCTGAGTCTTTGGTATAAGCAATAAATGGGCTGTTATAGCCATATAAAATATACCTTGATGAATTTCTATTTGCTATACTACCTGTATTTAATTGATTAATTAATTTATCATACCAAGTATTACCATAATCGTATGTGTACCTTACGAAATTACTATCATACTGTTTTGACCAACTTAAAAAAATAGTTGATCCATTGGGTTTAATATTTCTTGATTCACTTATGAATGCGGTAGGCTTTCCCCTTAAAATACTATATTTAAATCTATTGCAATCAGTAATTCTTTCCCAAGTTTTACCCGCGTCATATGTTTGGTATGTTAAAAAGCAATCATTATCTACAGTATCTTTAATAAAATATCCTATTCTACTGTTAAAAAAAGAAACACTTGTACCATTAGTTGAAAAATCCAATGTATTAAAAAAAAAGTCAGTTGAAAATGAATTGCCACCATCGTAAGTAGCCAATAAGCCTAATCTAAAAAAATCACCATATCTAATAGTTGCTCTTAAAAATACAGTATCGCTGCTTGATGCAAAAACTGATTGAATATTATGAATATTATAAGATGCTATATTTATTTGTCTTGTAAAGTTAAACATACTATCGTACTCTAAAATTCTTGTTCCATTAGAACCAGAACTATACGTTAACCATATTTTATTGCTGTTTATATAGGTTAAATTTGCAATCGCATATTCAAAATTTAAATTAGACACCTCGCTCCATTGAGCTTTTAAATTAGATACAGAAAGTATTGTTAATACAGACAGTAAAAATGACTTTTGGATGGTTTTCATATATTTTTTATTTAGGGTTAAATCGTTAAAAGCCAATGCAAGAGCAGATATCTTGCATTGGACTTTTTCCGTTAATTACATTTTCTAATGGTATAAGTCTTATTATCAAAGTCTGCTACCCAAAAAAAACAGGCACAAGGATCAGGCATACCTGTATTTACTCTACCACTACTTGTAAAAGGACTTTGCTCAAACTGATAGCCAGCACCAACACTTATTTGAAAATAAGTATGTGTAAGAAAAGCACCTGAACCAATTCCAAATAAGGCTAAATAATTCGATTGCAAAATTGTAACTTGTCCGTTAGTTCCACTTGAAAGGTCAGCAGCAGGAATTACTATACCATTTTTTACCTGTTGATTTGTATTATCAAATACCATCCAATGTGCTAATGTTATTTCACAACCAGTTTCATTAATAAAAGTCCATGTAAAATCTGGCCCCATCTCTATAGGTTCTTGAATAGGCCCCTCAGTATATAAACCTTCAGGTACATTTTGAACTTGTGCTGAACTATAATTAGGAACTCCTAAAAGTAATACTACTAATAAAGTAATTCCTGCTTTTATAATAGATTTTCTTGATATAAAATTTTTCATTTTTTTAAATATTAAATTTGAGAAGCTGCTTTTCAGGGTAAAACAGCCAATAAAACCCATTATATCTTTTTTGGGATATAATTACCATTTGTCCGTATTTGCAAGTAATCATAACCTTGATTATAGTTGCATAAATTTATTTTTTAGCTACTTTCGCAGCTAAATAGGGTGAAGTTTTATTAGCATAGGGTTCACTTTTATTTTCCCAATTTTGTCGGGATAAAGCTTGTGGGTGTTAGCGCACCTGCAAGTTTTTTTGTTTTAATTCTCTTCCAATAATTTTAATCAAAAGTAAAGTATCGGTTTTTAATTTTTATGGTACTAAATAACCAATTTTAAAAAAAATGCTTTACAACCTAAATTGGTTATAAAGCATTATCATTTTTAAAGTATAGCAATAAAAAACCTAACGGTGAGATTAGGTTTTTGAGGATATATTCTATTATCACTTAATCATTCAAAAGATTTTCGGCTTTAATCCTTTGGTTAAATTGATATTTGTAAAGGGTTGGTGTGGATACCAACCTTTGACAAGACAAATATTTATTTTAAACCTTCAAGCAACTTTTTAAAGTTACTATTAATTAAAAGGTCTATTTCAACTTCAGTTTTTTGAAGAACTGAAGATAAATATTGATACACTAATTTAATATCTTTTGATTCGATTTGTCTATTATCTATTTGAATAAAAGGTCCATCGCTCTCGGTTAGGATTCTATGCAATGGAATTTTAGAAATTATCTTCTTTCCTTTTTCAGATCTAATCATAGCTGGATTAATTGAAAAGTAATATCCAGCTTCTATTATTTTATCTATCAAATTTAAAGGACCTGAATACCAATGAAAGATTGCGCACTTTATATTATATTCAATTAAGAGTTCTAAAACATTATTTTCTGCATTTCTTGAATGTATACTCAATAATTTCTTCTGTCCAGAAATAGCCTTTAAAACCTTAGAAAAAGTATCTAATTGTATTTCTTTTGTTGATATTCCTTCTTTTGAAAAATCTAAACCAACTTCACCGATATAAGATGTTTTACTTAAATTGTTTAAAAATAAACCAAACTCCCTTTTATGAAATTTAGCCATTAAAGGATGCATTCCTAGAGCCAATCGCACTTTTTTAGCTAAACCAAAATGTGGATAGCCTAATTCAAAATGACTTGGAAGGTTTGTCATTGAAATAACACTAACTCCTCGCAATTCACATTCCCTGAGAATCTTTTCGGGGTTTTTATATAAGTCAATATGGCAATGAGTATCTATTAACATCAAACACTTGCTTTATTTTTAACATAGCTATTACCTACTTTCTTTACCCAATTTGTTAACTCGTCTCTCGTTCTTGAAACCACCCCAACATATTTGTTTAATTTGGTTAAATTTTTAACTCCATTAATTATTAGTTCCTGCTTTATTTCTTGGTCATTTAACCTTTTGCTTAAGTGTTCCAGCATTGAATTAATGTCTTGGGCCATTTTTCTTTTTTCTTTAACAGGAAAAAGATCATTGATTGAATTGCCATATGTTGATTTATCAACTACATCTTTTAAGGCTGCTTGTCGGTAAACACAGGGCATACAAACTCCACAGTGGTCTGCATCTTTAATTTTCCAATGTGCCCTATGTCCTCTTTTACCACAAGAATTAGAATCTTTGATTAATGACAGTAAGCTACTTTTATCACTACAATCTGAAACCATTTCCCCTTTTGTTTTAAACTCATAAGGATTTTCAATTTCTGTGCTAATTGATAGTTTTTTCCAAATACTGGAAACGGTTTCAATCACAAATGGATGTGTAGTTCTGGTGCTACAAGAACTTCTTCTAGATGAACTTAAAGGGTAGTTAAGTGATACCGTACCATTTTCAGGAACAATTATTTTGCTTGTTTTTGTTGCTTGCGCTGCAACTAAAGCCAAACCAATAAAAAGTATTGAGCGACTTCTGAATGTTGTCTCCCTTGCTAATTCAGACTCTTTTAGAAAAACTTCAACAGATGGAATAAATTCAAATTGCAAAGAGTATAGTGTTTGTAACTTAGGTATTAACTTATTCTGATCTCCCTTAGGACCGTGCATTTGACTATCATATTGCGAAGCAAATAGAATCTTTTTAGTTGGATTTAGTTTTAAGAAGTCAATCGCACCAATCAATGAATCTAGACCACCTGAAAACAAATTTACTTGCTCAAATACTCCTGCATAATTACTTTTCAATGTTGTAGTTGGTAATGTTGAATTTTCTTGTCTAAATGATATAGACCAATAATCACCAGTTAAAAATGAAAGTAGTTTTTCAAGGTCTTCTTTACAACTATTCCATAAAGCGAGATTGTGAATAGGAAAACTTACACTTATTTCTCTTGACCATCCGTCAACTGAATTACTTTTTCTTTCTATGAATCTATCAATGCCATAAACAGAGGCACTAATTATAAAAAAGTCATACACATCTTTGCTGACACAATTCATAAATGGTAACAATTCATCTAAATTTATACTAAGCAACGAACTTTTACCGGCAGCGTCTTTTATTTCTATTTCTCCAATCCAAAGTTTTTGATTATCCTTTTTGATTTGAATTGTGCTTATATTAATCTTTTTCATCGCAAATAATTTTTATTACTGAATCAAAAATCTTCTCAATTTCATTTTTACCTGATGATTGTTTCCAATCAATTTTCGATACTGGTCTTTGTGTATTCAGCACTTTAACTTGACCGAGAATATCTTCCTTTATAATTCTAAAAGTTTCTTTAGAGTTTTTAACTCCTTTTTGTTGTTCAATTTTCTCTTCAAATCTTTGTGATAGATGCTCGAATATATACAACCCCCAAAATCTGCAAAGCATATCACTTAGACCTTTATCATCAATCATATTTTTTACAATATCTTCAAATTTATCAAGGTCATTATTAGCAGAATTAGCAAGTTCATTCATTACTTCGCAAGATGCTTTGTTTGCAGCCACCTCATCCATTCCCTCATTGGATTCACAGCAATAAACTAAAAGAAAATCTATAACTTCTTGAAAAGTTTTACCCGTTAGTTTACCAAAGCCAATATCTACTAACGTTTTTTCTAACCCTTGACTTCCAACACCACTGAAGAAACCAACAATTCTACTTGCTGATTTTCTTCCTGCCTTTCCAATTGAATTAGATTTCCCAGTAACAATCTTTGACCTGTCTCCACCTGTTCTAACTAGGTTGGTAAATGCCGACTTTAGGTATGATGCCCTCTTTATTTCTAGTTGTTTATAAATCTTTGCTGCATCATCTTGGGAAATAGTCTGATTCTTTTCTAACTCTTTTTCCTTTTCAACTGTTTTTGAAATATGAGTTATTGTTTTACTTAAATCACCCCATTGTGGTTGATTTGGTATACCTGGTGTCATTCTTTGAGTAGTTCCCATTAGTTCTTTGGATTTAATGCTTTATGAATGCTTGAATCTTTTGAAAAATGCTTATAGACACTTTCTATTTCTGCATTATTTTTAGCTGCTAATTGAAAATCATTTCTTAAACTAAATGGTATTTTTGTGTTATCTGCTTTGTTTATTGCTCTTACATAAGAATCAATAGCACCTTTGATTTTATGAATCATCAATTCAATAAAAACTTTATGAATACTGTCATTTTCAGGTGATTTGATTAACTCTTTCTCTAAAAGATTGAGAAGCGTTTCAATTTCTGAATCATTTAGCTTTCCATTAATTTCTTTTTGAACCTCTTTATTTAGTATGCTTCCTGACCCGTGATTAATTAATCTTTTGCTTAACACTCTAATATGAGGTGGAATTAAAGAGGCACCGCTTATTGTAGTAGAAAGTTGGTCTCTTGAAATCCAGTAGTAATCTCTTAAATCAACTCCGGAAAGTTTGGGCTCTGTATTTAACCATTTGACAACTTTTTCAGATGCCCACTCTGCGGAAAATTGCTTTTTAATTTCATCAATAGTGTCTTTGGATGCGAACTCTTCTAAAACCAAAATCTGTTTAGGTTCTCCTTTTTGAGAAGTTTGCCAATTGTATAGTTCTTTAAAAAGGGTTGTTGTTGAATATTCTAATACCATTAATTTAGCAAGTATATCAATTTTAAAGTCTGCTATTCTTGCAACTTTAACAAGTCTATTGCGAAGTGTAAAAGTGTTTAAAAATCTTTTTATCTGCCTTGGATTGCCTTTAAGACCTTCCGTAATGATTGGTGATAATGATGCAATAAGTGAGATGCTTTCAGTTAATTCTTGTTTTTGCTGTGAGTTTGCGAATTCTTGAATATCACCTAATCCAAAAACATCGTATCTATTAGTCTCTCTATTTTTACTAAATGCCGTTATCACTTTTATAAAATCGTTTCCCATTATTTTTTTGGAATAAAGCAAAGTCAAATAAGTTTCAACTTCATTGTCAGTTAATTTTGGCAAGTAGTAGGGTATTTGAATTAGCTTTTCAAGGTAATCACTGACAATTCTCTTATTTCTGCTGTCTGGGTCACTTGAGTTTTCGATGTTATCAGTTTTATAGCGGTGTTCAATTGCAAATCTCACTATCCTTGGGTCGGCACCAATAACAAAAGCCGTTTTCTCTACATTAAGGAAAAGCTTAATTGCTTCAAGATTTTCTATCAACCTATCAGGAGTACATCTGTCCAAATCATCAATTATTACAACAAGTTTTTTTATTCCTGATTTTTCAATCATTTCATTAAAGTCTTCTCGAAATTCTCGAACTACTGTAACCTCTTTGTCTTCATTCTTTTCAATAATATCTTTTAAAAAATCTTCTGCGTCATCACCTTTTAACTTTTCTGCCAAATCTTCTTTACTAAGTTGAGAGAATTCATTCATCAAAAATGGCAATAATGAAGCTCCTCCTGTTAAAAAAGCTGCCGCACCGGGTACTATCACTTTTTTAAAACTCAATCCAAGCAATCTCATCCATTTTACTGACTTTAGGAGTTTAGCAGTTTTGTCTTTGACTTTATTTCCTATGGTTTTATGCTTATCAAAACTTTCAATTATAGACTCTAATAATGCTGCTTTTGCATCATCATAGCCTTCAAAAACCCAACCATTGAAATACAAGACAAGAGTGCCGTCATTTAAACCATCATTTTTACCGCCTGTTAATTCTTTTTCAACTATTTTTAAAATACTAGATTTCCCACTTCCCCAGTCTCCAAACACTCCAATTGTTACAGGAAGTACATTATCGTCATTAATAACGTCTACTAATAAATCAGCGTGTACTTTGAAGCCTAAAAGATCTTCGGATGTTTCATTGTCTGCCCACATATATTTTATTAATTTACAATCTTAATCTTTTAAACCAAATTTTGCTTTTACTTCACTGTAGTTTTGGTAATTAACATTAGCATTTTTAGCCTTTAGGGCAGCTGCAATTACTACCACCTTAAATTGGCTTGTTGCATTATAGTATTCATTTGGATTATCTCCAGTACTTACTGTAGAATTGTAAAACCAAGTTACTTGTGCGTTTCCTACACTGGAGCTGCAATTCATATAATAATTACTAGTGGAAGTGTATTGAGCAAATGGTACTGCACGCCAACTATCGCTATTGGGTGTACTAAAATAAACCATTACTGCGCATGAGTTAATGTTGGCATTGGTAAGTTCGGGCACACTTAAATTTACATAATGGTTTGGCGATGTATAAGCCCACGTATTAACGGTATAAGTTCTGCTGGATATATTACCTGTGCCATTTTGCCCTGGAGTGCCTGTATCGCCTTTTTGGCAAGATATACTGCACATAATAAAAAAAAAGGCTGTTAAGGCTAAAATAAATTTTGTATTTATTGTTTTCATTGAGTTATTATTGTTTTACGCCTTCTACCTGATTGGTTATAGGCAAAGTGTTATTTGATTTTTTTGTATTTAATAAATTATTGAACCAATACCCTATTATGGATAGCAATAAGGTAATTATTGCTGCTATAATGGTTTTTTTATACCAGTTGGTTTTTATACTTTTTGGTTTAGCAGTCTTTGCCTTAGTGGTTCTTTTTTTAGGATAAGCTACATTTACATTAATAGTATTATTATTGGTTAAGTTATTATCTGAATTGGTATTAGGCATCATATAATTAAGCTATAAACTTTTTATTACTTATTGGTAGCATTGATTATTCTTTGCTCCATTTCTTTTAACTTTTTGTTTTGCTTGGCATTGTTGCGGGACATTACGGCCCAAATAGCAGCAGGAAGCCAACCTATTAAAGTAATTTGAAGTATTAAACATACAATACCCGAAAGTATTTTTCCTCTTAAAAAAAACGATAACCAAGGTATAAGTATTGCTATAAGTGTCATACTATATTTTATTTCTCACACCTACTCTTTTCAGGATTTTCGGTTTTACTCCTTTTTTAATAAAATTTAGTTTTCCGTAATTAAACTACTATAGTTTAGCCAATTACTTGATGAAGTATTAAATTCATTGAAAACATCGTAAGTAAAAACTATATTTTATTTGCAATGAATTTAAATAGTTATTTGAATTGACCTAACTATATTAACTGATAATTTTTTAAATAATTTACACAAAGGATAATAAGCAAAAGCCTAATAAAATTATAGTTTTTCTGAAATAGCTTTAATAATTTTTAATAATGATTCTGTTTGTTTGCCTTCACTTATAAATTTAAGTACAACCTCATCTTTATTGGGATTAATACCAATTTTCAAATCGCCATGACTTTTATCGATTTTTATAATTAAATATTCATTTTGAACCAGAATTTCATATAAAACATCAATTTTAATTCCTATTTGATTGATTCGTGAAAAATTGTGACTTTCTCTTACAAGATGATCTGAAATTCTTTTAAAACGACCTTTCTTGTAGAATATTTTAAAAAAATCTTCCAGAAAGTTAACTATTTTTGTGGTTTTGAACTCATCAATTGTCTTATTTAACCTAAATGAACTATACAATGTATTATCATCATCACAATCAATAAAATTTTCTCTTCGAATACTAACCTCTTTTCTTAGTTCACCTATGTTTTTTAATGAACATTTATGGAAATATGTACTTTCGTTTAGATTACAATCCCAAAATTGATTATAATTTTCGAATATGCAATTCTCAAATGTTAAATTTGAGAAATCAAATCTAATTTTCTCTTCAATGCTATTTAAATTTAATAAAACTAAATTTTCAATTTGATTATTCTGATTTAAAAAAATATCTTTTACTAATTGTGTATTTTGACCTCTATTATTTGTTTTAAACTTAAAATTTATTGATAATGCTAAATTAAAAATCCCAGAAATCGCTCTTTTCAGAAGATTAGTATCTTCTGTTTTAAATAATTTAATTTTTCCAATTAAATCATTTATTTTAAGTAGATTAGAATCGTTCCATGTTGTTGTTCTTTTAGTAATATTTTTAATTGTGTCGGATCCATGATAAAATTTTTGAGATAGTATTTTTATTGTATTATAATCAATAAGGGAATCTTCGTTTAAATCAATTAATTTAGATATTGATAAACTAATAAAATAGTTTTCAAAAAAATCATATTTGAAAGAAAGTGTATGACTTGTATTACTAAAAATTAAAAAAGGATGCGATTTGATCGATTCAACTATGTTTGAGCTTACATCGTTAATATTTAAAATCTCTTTTAAATGTGATTTGATATTATTTTCTTGAAATTTACCATTTTCATTTATTGCTAAATAAATAAACAACTTGATTTGATTATCAATCTCAATTTGTTGAACTCTTTTTACTTCTCGTTCACAAATTCTTCCAATTATGTAGTCTATTTTAATCTCATTATTTAGAATTTTTGAAATAAAGGTGGTGTCACTAAATAATATTTGGTCATTACTCTCAACAATTTCTTTAATAATATCTAAAACAAAAGGATGATAATTGTAGCTATTTTCTTCAGAGGTAAATTTGAAATCTTCTGAAATATTTAGTGCTTTTTTTACTTTATTTTCTTGATTAACAAAGCTTTTTTCGAAAAACGATTTTGCTTTTTCCAAATTAAAAGGAAGCAATTCAATATCATATATTATATCATCAACAATATTTGACTTGTCCCAAAAGTAAGATCTGGTTGTAATTATTATCTTACTATTTCCAAGCCCTGCATTTGATGAACTTATCGACTTAAAAAAATAATCAATATCAAATGAGTGATTTTTTGAAATTATTTCATCTAATCCATCAATGATTAATAGAATTTTTCCCGCATCCAAGTTAATTGAAAACAACTCATCATCGAATGATAAATCGTTAATTGTTGCAGCTTTATAAAAACTATATAAATCAATTTTTTTACCTAAGTTTTTTGAATAAATTAGTTCATCTTGAATTTCATTGGAATCTATAAAAAGAACGGTACTAATTTTTCTTGTTTGTATGTTTTTCTTTTGAAATAAATCAGAAATATATTTAGCATACGTTGTTTTGCCAATTCCAGCTGCCCCTTTAATAACCAATATTGGATTGTCTGTTTTTTGTAGCCACCTTTCCGCATCAATTTTTTGGTTTTTATCATTAGTTTTAAAATCTGGTAGTATAAAATTATTTATATTTAAGTACTTTTCATCACTTTCATCATCTTCTCTTTTTAAGTATTTTTTACTAATTTCATTAATAAAATCATCCAAATAAAAACTATTTCGAGGTGCAAACAACTTTGAAATATTAGATAATCTTCTTTCAGGATGAGTTTGCTCCTTCTCATTTGGTATTATGAGTACTGTATTTCTATTAAAAATATATTTGTGTTTTTCTTTTAAATATGCTAATGTTTTAGTTTGAGTGATATTGTTGTATAAATATAGATAGTATACAGTTGAGCTAATAATTTTATCATGATCTCTAAGTAATATGTATCCAATTTTATTAGTTTTATCTTCAAAGTTTTCTATTTCGTCTGAATTTCTAGATTTAATATAATTATCTACCAGCCTTTTGAATTTATTATAACCCTTTAGTTCAGCTTCAAACAATTTTTTCCTTTCTTTTATTTTAAAAACAAACTCCCCACAATCATGATTTGAATCTAAAATTGGATGCCCCTGTGGTTGTTGTAATACGTTATTTTTAAATTTTTCTTTTATGTATTCAATTAAAGTTCCAATTCTCACATCACTTTCAGCATTTGCCAAAAAAGTTATAATACTTTCCCCAAAAAAGCTATTTGCATTAATATCTCCACAATAAGTTTCTTTTCTGCCAGAAGTTAGGGCCCATCTTGATTTGAAATTTTCTAATGAAACATTTTGAATACCTTTTTTTGTATTTGAAATCAATAAAGAGGTTGAAAAACAACAGTCGGAAATAATTACAATATGTTTAGCATTTATTTTTTTTACTATTTCAATAATCGTTTCATTTGGTATCCAAGTAGTAAATTCAGTATTTAATCCGTCAGAAGGAATCCAATATCCTTTTTGTGTGCCTTTTCTGAAACCACCATGTCCAGAAAAATATATTATCAAGTTTGTGGTTTCATCTAGATTTTTACTATAATTTTCAAGTTTTAGTTGTATGTTTTCATTAGTTGCATTTTCATCCAACAATTCAATTATGTTTTCTTGTTCAAAATGATACTTTTCTAGAAGAACATATTTGAAATCAACAATATCTTTAACGCAAGTTGGTAGATAAGATATCTCTTTGGGGAAGTAATTATAATTATCAATACCTATTAGTAAAAGATGATTTTTCATGTTTTGTTTCTATTTTATAACTGTTCTGATAGTTGGATTGACTATTATTAATCTATTTACCCAACTAGTGTTGTCTCATACTCTATAAAGGGTTTTCGGTTTTACTCCTTTTGTTAATTATTTATGGGGCTTCGTATATAATTTCTTGGGGTTCTTGTCCTTTGGGTTTGGCAGCAGCAGCGCCAAACCATTTTAGTCCAAGCCAATCTATTTTAGCTCTTAAAGGCCACATACCATCTTGTATACAAATGGTATAAAGCACTTCATCAAACAAAGCCCTTCTATTGCTATTAATTTTTTGCTCGCGTATAAGCTGGTACAAAGCATCGTGCACCAACGAACCTCGCATAAAGTTTTTGGTATCAAAGGTTGGTCCGCTTGGCCCATCCCACGAGTAACCATCAAAAACCTTGAGTTTTCCGTTTGGCTTTAACTCTATAAATTTTTTCCCTCCACCTTCTATGAGTACATTAAAAGGGCCAATATCAATATTTAACTCTTTCAGTATATCTATCTCATAATCAAACACTAACTGATACTTGTAACTTTTTAAGTCTCTGTATTTTATTTTCATAACAGCCATTTTATTTATACTATTACTTATTGCTAAACACCTAATTTTATATAATATTTAAATAAGTAAAAACGCCATATACCAATGCCAAAAACAATACTATATATACCAATAGTATTGGCCAATTTTTATCCTTTTCGGTATTATTAGCAATAGGTTTAGTGCCATGATGAAGCCTTAATAAACCTGTACTAAATTCTACCGAATGTTTTGTTGTAAAAAAATCTTTTAACACCTCAATTTGGCCTGCTTCTTTCCAATTTTCAATACCATCGTACCATATCAATACTTCAGAATGAAGCGACAATTGTTTTAGTTCATCAAAACTAAATGGCCCTTCTTGCTTGTTATTTACGTGTAAGTAATATTGTTTCATTAGTTTAAAATACTATTTAGTTAGTTCCTTTATTTTTTACGCTATTCACTTATTTGATTAATTGATTGGTGAAAAACCAAACTAACAATGGATATACTTTTTATAAACATTGTTCTATTTCAAAATAAATATTTAGTTTTTTAAAAATTATGGTACTAAATAACCAAAAATAAATATGGTACTTTATAACCATATATGGTTATAAAGTACCATACTACAAACACCCTGTTTCTAAATTTATAATTTGATTAACAAAGGCTTACCAAAATGAAGCGTTGGAGCAGTATTTTAAGGTTTACCCTAATATGTGATAATGATAAAATGCAACACATTAACCAACCAAATAATTATGAATTTTACAGGAGACGAAGAACACGCCATTTCATTAGCAGAAGCATCAGAACTTACTGCCCGTTACCGCAATCAATTTGACGCAGAAACTTTTTACATTAAAGGAGAGTATTTTGGAAAAAATGCACTTATTTCGCTGCTTAACCAAGAAGGTTGTGTAGGCGCCCGCATGTACTATGGTTTAAAAGCCGACCAAACCCAGTGTTTGGTTATAGTAGGTGTAGATCCAAGTGGCAACGACATAACTACAGGTGAAATTATGGACTTTGGAATACCTTGCCCAGTTACATGCTCAGTAGATAACGATTTAAATTGCTAACTTTTTTCAACATATTACTCAATTTAGCATACCTATTCTCTATAATCATAGGAATAGGTATGTTTAAATATTTTTCGAGCCAAACCAAAGTTTTCTTTTATTTTGTATTAACTACTTTACTTAATCAATTAGCACTTGATTATTGCTCCCTCTATAAAATCAACAACATCATTTTTTTTAACCTTTACCTGATTATATGTTTTTTATACAGCAGTTATATTTTCACTAAACACATTTTAAACAATAAACATATCATTGTATTTTTATCACTAATTATTGCATTGTTATTTTATACAAAAGGTATTTACACCTTTAATATTTATGTTTTTATATTTTGTGCTTTATTTACCTGTATTACCAATATCATCAGCATTTTAAGCCTAGTAAAACAAGATGATTTTTTATTTAGTAATCCTCAATTTTACATAAGCGCAGGTTTACTTATTTTTATGTTTTCCATGTCAGCCCCATTACTTTTAATGAACTACACGGTTATTCATAATTTTAAAATATTAGGTAAATTTTATATAATATTTAGTTCATGTGTTACCGTAATTGCTAACTTATTTTACATCAAAGCCTTTTTATGCAGCAAGAAACAGATATCTTAATTATGATGGTAGTTACATCGGGCATGATGTTATTATTGTCGGGCTTTTTTGTGTATGTGGTAATATTATACCAACGTAAAGCCCGCAACAAACAATTGGAACTATTTAATGCAGTAATGGAAGCCCAAGAGACAGAACAAGGCCGCATAGCCCGCGATTTACACGATCACTTAGGGCCTACCCTATCTGTTATCAAAATGCAAATTGATGCCATAAGCGATGACGGACTAGATGAAATTGATACCCAAATTAGAAAAGATGTTATCAACCAAATGGAACATGCCATTAACGATTTAAGAGGCATAGCCCATAACCTAATTCCTAAAACTTTTACCGAATATGGTTTTATTAAATCGTTAGATTATTACATTTTACGCATTAAGGAATTTAACAATATACCTATTACTTATTCTTTACCTGAGTGGGATACACCCATTGATCGAAATTTTGAAATTACCCTATTTAGAATTTTACAAGAATTATTTCAAAACACGCTGAAACATGCAAAAGCACAGCATATTCACTTAAAAATGCATGTTGAAAATAAAGTACTTACTATACATTATACCGATGATGGTGTAGGACTTAAAGAAAAGAATGATATTAGCAGAGGAATTGGGCTTAGCAATATGGCCAATAGAACAGTATTACTTAACGGCAGCATGCAGTTAAACAAACAACTAGCAAGCGGTTTTGAAATAATATTTACTTTTAAATTAACTCCTCATTATGTCAAAAAATAAACCTTGGGCACTTATAGTTGACGACCATCCTATGTATAGTGCTGGATTAAAAAATGCGTTGTTAAAAACATACAAGTTTAATAAAATTGAAGAAGCTCCAAATGGACAGGTAGCGGTAGATAAGATACAAGCTAATCCTAAAATTGAAGTAGTTTTTATGGACATTGACATGCCAGTAATGAATGGTGCTGAAGCCTCTAAAATAATATTGGAACAAAAACCACAAACCAAAATTATAATAACTACCATGTTTAGCGAGCCAAGGTATATAAAGGAAATGGTAAACCTTAATGTATTTGGTTATTTACTTAAAGACAGTAACCTTGCCGAAATTACCAAAGCCCTTGATATGGTATTGGATAATCAACCGTATTACAGCCCTAAAATACAAGGACTGATAGTGGATGCTTATAAAGAAATAGACAAAAGAAAAGAAACCAATACTACCCAAGGCGATATAACCAAAAGCCAAAAGCAAGTATTAGAGTTATTGTGTCAACAACACTCGAATACCGAAATAGCAGAAAAGTTAAGCATTTCAGAATTAACTGTAAAACGACACAGACAAGATTTATTAGAAAGAACAAACTCTAAAAACCTAGCAGGATTGATAATATATGCCATTGAAAACGACATATATTCCATCAAAAAAATTATTTAATCTTGCTATTTGTCCTTCGTAGTGGATTGGTGCGAACACCAACCACAGGCAAAGCAAGTACATCAAACCATAAAACAAAAAAGCCCTGTAACCGATTGGCTACAAGGCTTTTCTATTCAGTAAAATAATTACTAATCTACATTATCGTGTAAAAAAGAGTTATTGGTTTTTATTTCTGATTTACCAGTTGCTAAGTCTTCAAACAAACTCAAACGCGAAATTTGTTGCTCTGAGCTATGTGGCACATCATCTAATTTTTTATTGCGTCTAACATAAGCAGGTTCTTTTTCCAAATCGCGTAATCCTTGAGGATTATTAATGGTTATGTTTAAGTTTTTCAACTCTTTTATACGCTGAATTTGGCGTTCAATCTTTTTATCTTGCTCGTTATTACCAGCATCGTATTCATCATTTAACTGATACGTTTTTGGCACTATGGCATTATCATTAGCTTTAGCAATTGGAGTTTCGTAAGCTTTTTTATCTTCTACAAAATCAAGCGCATCGTTTACCAAAAACGATTCATCAATTTTTAAATCAATATAATTATTGGCAAAGGTTTCTTCTTCCTCTTGCTCTAAAGTTTCTTCCACTCTTAACTCAAAACGCAATTCCTCATCAGCCACCTCTTCTACTTTTGGTTCTTCTTCTATTAAATTAATTCTAATAGGTTCATCTATTTTGCGCTCTGTTTGTTTTACCTCGGCAGTTGGATTAACGGGGGTATTCACAGGAGCAGGATTTACATTGGTTTGAACCACTTGTACTACTTCTGGTTTGTTTTCAACCATAGTTGGTTTAACTACTACCGTATTTTGAGGAACTTCATCAGCAATGGTTGAACCAACTATTACTTTATTTTCACGCGGTTTACTATCAAAACCAGTAGCAATTAAAGTTACCGAAATTTTGTTTCCTAAAGTTTCGTCAAAACTGGTTCCTAAAATTAACTCAGCAGTTAAGCCACTTTCGTTTTGAATGTATGATGAAATTTGCTCAAACTCTTCCATTAACACTTCTTCAGTTCCTGATGAAATATTTAACAAAATGTTTTTAGCACCAATAATTTGGTTATCGTTTAATAAAGGAGAAGCTAATGCAGCTTTAACAGCCACTAAAGCTCTGTCTTCACCTTCGGCCATAGCACTACCCATTAAAGCCACACCACTGGTTTTCATTACCGTTTTTACATCTTCAAAATCCACGTTAATATAACCAGGATGTGTAATAATTTCGGCAATACCTTTAGCAGCAGTAGTTAAAATATTATTGGCATGTCCAAACGCTTCGCGAAGCGCTAAATTGCCATACATATCTTTAATTTTATCGTTGCTAATAATAAGCAAACAATCAACTGAGCGTTTTAAATTTTCTAAACCTTCGTCAGCAAAAGTTTTTCTGCGTTTGCCTTCAAAATTAAATGGAGTAGTAACAATACCTACTGTTAAAATATCCATTTCTTTAGCTGTTTTGGCTATAATTGGCGCAGCACCTGTTCCAGTTCCGCCACCCATACCAGCAGTAATAAAAAGCATTTTGGTATTTACCCCAAGCATATCAATGATATCCTCAATGGCTTCCATAGCCGCTTTTTTACCCACTTCAGGATTAGCGCCCGCACCCAAACCTTGAGTTAAGCTAGCACCTAACTGTATTTTATTGGTAATTGCGCTAGCCTCTAAAGCTTGCAAATCGGTATTACAAATAATAAAATCTACCCCTTTTATTCCTTGGTCATGCATGTGGTTCACAGCATTTCCTCCGCCTCCACCAACGCCAATCACCTTAATAATTGATGATTTTTCTTTAGGTAAATTAAATTTCAATCTTGTTTCCATGGTATTACTTGTTTTGCTTTTATATTAATTTTCAATAACCATAAAAGCGTTGTTTTTTATATTTTTAATGATTTAGAAATAAAAAACTAAAAGTCTTTCATATCCTCATCGTTAAACATCCAATTATTATATTTTTGAACCAATCCTTTAAATAAATTACCACCCATTTTAGGTTCTTTTTTATTTACGGGTTCTTCGTCTTTTACATCTTTATCGTCAAAATTTACACCTTCAAAACCTTTTATAACCAAACCAACTGCTGTGGCATACATAGGGCTTTTAATTTCTTCAATATGCGATTTTCCTAAATGCTCATTGGCATAACCAATACGTGCATCCATGCCTGTTACCAGTTCTACCAACATGGTTAAATGTTTTAATTGAGAACCACCACCAGTAATAACGATACCAGCATTCAATTTCTTTTCTAATCCCGAAGCTTTTATTTCGTACAATACCGATTCAAAAATTTCTTCAACCCTAGCTTGAATTACCAAAGCCAAGTTTTTGATAGAAACTTCTTTAGGAGAACGACCTCTAAAGCTAGGAATAGTAACTATTTCATTGTCTTTATTTTGTTCAGCTAATGCCGAACCAAATTTAGTTTTTAGTAATTCAGCTTGGTTGCGCAATACTTGGCAACCTTCGGTTATATCATCAGTAATAATATTGCCACCAAAAGGAATAACCGCAGTATGACGGATGATGCCATTTTTAAAAATAGCTACATCGGTAGTTCCACCACCAATATCAACCAAACAAACACCAGCTTCCATTTCTTCATCGGCCAAAACAGCATCTGCACTTGAAAGTGGTTCTAAAATTAAACCTGCTACTGATAAATTGGCGCGTACTACCGATTTATTGATGTTTTTTATAGCTTCAACATGGCCAGTAATGATGTGAAAATTGCTCGATAAGCGAACACCTGTCATACCAATTGGTTCAGTTACATCTACTATATCATCTACCGTAAATTCTTGCGGCAAAACATGAATAATTTTGTCACCAGGAGGCAATGCTAAGTTATGTGTATCGTTAATTAAACGCTCTACATCTTCTTTGCTAATTTCATCTTCGGTATTTATGCGGCTAATGCTATTGCGGTGTTGCAAACTTTTAATATGCTGACCAGCAATACCAACGTGTACCGATGATATTTCAATTCTACTAATTTTAGATTGTGGATTTTTACTTACACTTTCTTTAGCCTTTTCAATGGCCTCATTAATAGCTTTAACAGTTTTATCAATATTTCTAACCTCACCACGGATAACGCCCAAACTCTCCGCTTTACCCATGCCAAGAATGTCAATTTTGCCATGTTCGTTTTTAGTACCTACAATAGCACATACCTTGGTTGTACCAATATCTAAGCCTACTACTATTTTTAATTCTTGAACTTGCATCTTTTTTATATCTTATTGAAAAACCTTTTTTACTTTTACCTACAAACAATTTGTTTATCAAACCTAACATCTATGGTTTTATATTTATTCCACCCTACTCTGCTAAGGCCTTCTTTATAGAAAACAAATAGCTTTTCGAACTTGGTTTCCAAGTTATTAGCATCACCAAAAATGATTTGATGGTTACCAACTTTTGGAATTAAAATAAACTCATTATCCCTTGTTACAAATATCTGTTCTATCTGTGCTTTCCAAAATATTTGTTTATCAACATAAGAGGCTATTTTATATAGTTCATTAGCTACAAAACTATACACTGTATCGCCCGGCTTACTCCTTTCAAAAATATTACCATTAGCAATGGGCACATGAGCAGTAAATTTATCGGATGTTTGAAATTTCACCCCAAACTTATCCATGTAAAAATTAACTCCATTATAGCGGTAAAGCCTTAGTATTGGCTCGCGTTGGTTAATTTTAACATACACATTACCGCTCAAATCGTTATACACTTTAGCTTCTTGCAAAAAAGTGTTTTCGGTTAATTTTTTTTCTAAATAACTGGTATTCAAATCTTGCACCTTGGCATTGGCTATATCGCTTAAATTGCCATTTTCAGTAATGGTTTTTACTACCTTTTTACGGCTAAAAAACTCAATATTTTCGGGATAAATTTGAATAATGACCTTTTTTACAGCCAGTTCCTTTTCTTGATTATTGGTAAATGAAACCGCAAAAACCAAACCGCAGCCAAGCACGAGCCAAATAAATATAAGGCCTAGCTTTTTAAACACTTTGATTTTTCTATCACTTATCCACTTCATTATTATTTACTCTATTTCTTCTTAAAATACGTTTCTACCAGCTCAACGAACAGTCCCGGTCATTGAGCTTGTCGAAATGATTTTCAATCTTATTTCTTTAAAATTTCTTTAATTGGTTTTATTAATAAATCAATATCGCCAGCACCTAATGTTAAAAACACTTTTGGTTGATTGGTTTTTACAGCTTCCAATAGTTCAGCATTACTTACCAAGTGCTTTTTAGAAGTAATTTTATCAAAAATTATTTTTGAAGTAACTCCTTCAATTGGCAATTCGCGAGCAGGATAAATATCCAACAAAAACACTTCGTTAGCAATTGATAAACTTTCAGCAAATCCATCTACAAAATCGCGTGTACGTGTAAACAAATGAGGTTGAAAAGCCACCACAATTTCATTTTCAGGGTACATATTTTTTACTGATGAAATAATTGCTCTTAACTCTTCGGGATGATGGGCATAATCGTCAATATAAATTTGGTTTTCTGATTTTATAATGTATTCGAACCTACGCTTAACACCTTTAAAACATAATAATGCCGCACGTAACTCACTTTCGGTTACACCACTCATTAAACAAGCTGCACTTGCTGCCACTGCATTTTCTACATTATGTAAGCCCGGTATTCCTAATTGCAAACCTGTTATTTCAGTGCCTTTATAAACCAAATCAAAAGTATAATCACCTTTGGTAATTTTTATATTTTTAGCATATATATCAGCTTCTGTTTGAATAGAATAAGTAAGATAATTTACTGATAAATCATCAATTAAATCAAGCTCCTTTTTTATAATAAGCGTTCCACCACTTACCAATTTATTGGTATAATCTAAAAACGATTTTTTCAATTCATTGTGTTCGCCATAAATATCCAAATGATCCGCATCGGTTGATGTAATGATAGCAATACTTGGATGTAACGTTAAAAACGAACGGTCAAATTCATCGGCTTCGATTACTACAAATTGTTGACTTGTTGTCCCGATAAATCGGGAGTTGATTTGTTGATTACCAGTTATTGATTCCGAAGAATTATTAATCAACTTCGAACTTTGAACTTCGAACTTTGAACTAGTAAGTAATAAATTGGTATTATAATTCGTTGAAATTCCGCCTAAGAAGGCATTACAATCAACTGAGCTTTGTTTTAAAATATGGGCAATTAAAGTAGATGTAGTAGTTTTTCCATGGGTGCCGGCTACTCCAATTGTTTGGTGGTTTTGGCTTATTAAACCTAAAACTTGCGAACGTTTTAAAATATTGAATCCATTATTTTTAAACCAAGCCCACTCTTGATGATTAGCAGGAATGGCAGGAGTTAATACTACCAAACAGTTGTCAGTTGATAGTTGATAGTTGATAGCCTTTTCAACATTATCATCAAAATGAATATCAATTCCTTCTTTAATCAACTCATTGGTTAAAGCGGTAGGTGTTTTATCGTAACCCATTACTTTTATACCCAAATGGTTAAAATAACGAGCAATGGCACTCATGCCAATACCGCCAATACCAAGGAAATATGCTGTTTTTATATTTTTTAAATCCATGAAATTACTTCATTAATTTGATTACTTCATCTACTATTAACTCGGCTGCATTAGGCATAGCAAATGTTTTGATTTGACTAACCAATTCAGCTTGTTTATTTTCATTGGTTATTAAGTTTAACGTTTCACTAACCAAGTTATTTTTTGCATCTACATCTTTTACTAAAATAGCTGCATTTTTATTTACCAATGCCATCGCATTTTTTGTTTGATGATCTTCGGCCACATTAGGCGAAGGCACCAAAACAACAGGCTTAGCCACTTGTGCTAACTCAGCAATTGAAAGTGCGCCCGCTCTCGAAATTACAACATCTGCTGCTGCGTAGGCCATGTCCATCTCGTAAATGAAATGTTGAATGTTGAATGTTGTCCCGATAGCTATCGGGAGTTGAATGTTATCTGCCTTATCAAAGTTTTTACCTGTTTGCCAAATAAGGTTTACGTTGGCTTCTTTTATTTTATCTAATCCTTCAAAAATACTTTCGTTAATGGTTCTTGCACCCAAGCTTCCACCAATAACCAAAATAGTTTTTTTATTAGCATCTAACTTAAAAAACGCCATTGCTTGTTGTTTCTTACTCGAAACATCCAACAAATCTTGACGAATAGGATTACCTGTTTTTACTAACTTATTAGCTGGAAAAAACTTTTCCATATTGTCGTATGCCACGCAAATGGTATTTACTTTATCTTTTAATATTTTATTGGTGATACCCGCATACGAGTTTTGCTCATGTATTAAAGTTGGCAGTTTTTTTAACGATGCTGCATAAAGCACCGCACTACTTGCATAACCACCAAAACCTATAACAGCATTAGGTTTAAACCTATTGATAATTCCAAACGATTTTAAAATACTTGAAACAACCTTAATAGGAAACAATAAATTTTTATACGTAATCCTACGTTGCAATCCACTAATCCACAATCCTTCTATTTTATAACCCGCTTTAGGAACTTTTTCCATTTCCATTCTATCGCTAGCGCCCACAAATAAAAACTCCACTTCATTGTTGAGTCTTTTTTGCAATGCTTGTGCTACCGCAATGGCAGGGTAAATATGGCCTCCTGTTCCGCCAGCGCTAATTATTATTTTCTTCTTGCTATTCATTTTTAATAAAATAGTTTGTTATAAATAGTCCTAAGTTGTTATAAAATTATTGTTTTTTGAATCTACATTACTATTGGCTTCCTCCATACTATCAGCTTGAATATACCTGCTTACACTCATTATCAATCCCAATGTTATAAATGTAAAAATAAGTGAGGTTCCGCCTTTACTTACCAAAGGTAAAGTTAAACCTGTAACAGGAAATAAACCTACTGCTACCGCCATGTTTATTAATGCTTGCAGCACTAACTGAAACGAAAGGCCAACAGCTATTAATGCACCAAAAGCTTTGGGTGCCTTTTTTATAATATTGATGGTTCTATACATAAACCATAAATACAAAAACAGCATAAAAATGCCTAAAAATAATCCATACTCTTCAATGATGATGGCATAGATAAAATCGGCATAAGCCTCGGGTAAAAAGTTACGCTCCACACTTTGACCAGGACCTTTTCCAAACAAACCTCCTGTAGCAATAGCTATTTTAGCATGATCCGCTTGAAAACTATCTTTTTCTTTTACTTTATTTCGTCCTGTTTGAGCAGATTTATTTTCAAAATTAGTAAATGCTGTTATCCTTGCTTTCCATGTTTCAAATCGCCCAACACCCTCAATTAACTTAGGTGGAGCAAACAATAAAAACATAGCGAATAAAACAGCACAAACCAAACCAACAACGCCAATTTTAATTAAATAAATAACTTTAACTCTACCTAGGTACATTACTAAAATACAAGTCATAAAAAGCACCAATGCGGTACTTAAATTGTCTTTAGCAATTAACATGCATGTTAAAGTGATATGACCCAATAATGGATAAATTACTTTCTTTAAGTCATCCAATTCATCTTTGTATTTAGCTAAGGTTCTAATGGTATATAGCAATATTGCCACCTTAGCAAAATCGGACGATTGAAAAGTAAAAAAACCAAACGAAAGCCATCGTTTTGCCCCATTAATAGTAACACCAAAAAGGATGGTTGCAATTAACAAGGCATAGGATATGTAGAGCAAAAACCGCGATATTCCCATGAAATTTTTATAATGTATTGTATGAATATACAGCATAATGGTATATCCAATAAATATATACATTCCATGTTGGAACAAGTAAAAAATGGTACTGTGTTTATAACGGTACGACAACCAACTGGCAGAACTATACACAGCCAATAATCCCCATAATGATAAAATCAATATGATGAAGAACATGGCTCTGTCTCCCTTTGGTTTTAAATACTGTATAATACTCATTTTTACTTTTTATAATTAATCTGGTTTTGGTAAAACCTCTTAATTTATATTTACTTATTTGTCCATGGTTGGTTTCCTCACCAATCATTTATACTTATAAACTTCTAACCGCATTTTTAAACATACGGCCACGTTCTTCATAATTTTTAAACAAATCGAACGAAGCGCACGAAGGCGATAACAAAACACATTCGCCAGCTTTAGCCAATTGTTTTGCCACTTTTACGGCTTCGTTAGCACTGGTAGTATTTACAATCATGTCTACATCTTTACTAAATGCTTCATGGATTTTAGTATTATCTAAACCCATACAAACAATGATGCGCACTTTTTCTTTTACCAAATCTTTAAGCATGGTATAATCATTGCCTTTATCGGTTCCACCAGCAATCCAAACTACTGGTTTGTCCATACATTCTAAAGCATACCAAGCAGCATTTACATTGGTGGCTTTTGAGTCGTTAATAAATTGTATACCATCAACCGAGGCTACATTTTCTAAACGGTGTTCTACATTTTTAAAATCGGTTAGTGCTTCGCGAATAACTTCATTTTTAATTTGTAATGCCTTGCCAATTAAGGCAGCGGCAAGCGAGTTATAGGCATTATGCCTACCTCTAAGTGCAAGTTGTTGTGTTAACATTGTGAATGGATTTAATTGATTGTTTGATAATTGCACAAACATGGTTCCATCCATTACAGTTGCCCCAGCTGCAAGACTAGGGTTTAACGAGAATGGAACCATTTGTGCGTTTATATTTGTTGATTGCAAGTTTGCGGTTGTTAATTCATCATCGGCACAATACAAAAAGTAATCTGCGGCAGTTTGATTTTGTGTGATTCTGAATTTTGAGTTTATATAGTTTTGTATTTCGTAATTATATCTGTCTAAATGATCGGGTGTTATATTGGTTAATACAGCAATGTTTGCTTGAAATTCATACATATCATCTAATTGAAAACTGCTTATTTCTAATACAAAATAATCGTATTGTTTTTCGGCAACTAAGCGCGCAAAACTCACACCAATATTACCACCACAGGCTACATTTAAACCTGCTTTTTGTAGTAAATGATATACCAATGAGGTAACGGTAGTTTTGCCATTAGTTCCAGTTATAGCTATAATGTATGCATTGGTGTAACGAGCTGCAAACTCTATTTCACTAATAATAGAAATATTCAAAGAACGAAGCTTTTTTATAAGCTCATTTTTTTCGGGAATACCTGGACTTTTTATAATTTCATCAGCATTTAAAATCAATGCTTCAGTATGTTGTAATTCTTCAAAAGCAATAGCATGCTGTAACAATTCCTCTTTGTATTTTTGAGGTATTGCTCCTTTATCTGACACAAATACATCAAAGCCTTGTTTTTTAGCTAAGATGGCTGCACCTGTTCCACTTTCTCCGCTTCCAAGTATTACTATTCGTTTCATATTCTAGTTCTTAGTTTTTAGTTCTTAGGTTGATTAGTATTTAAATATTTCATCATTCAAAAATCCTAAATCATAATTCCTATCGTACTTTTAAAGTAATGATGGTGATGATTGCTAGCATAATTCCAATAATCCAAAAACGGGTAACAATTTTCGATTCGTGGAAACCTAATTTTTGATAATGGTGATGCAACGGAGACATTTTAAAAAGTCTGTTTGCCCTAGCATATTCAATACCATGCTTGCGTTTTTGATATTTAAAATAATACACTTGAAGTATTACCGATAAATTTTCAACTAAGAACACACCACATAAAATTGGAATCAATAATTCTTTACGAACCATAATGGCAAATACTGCTATGATTCCTCCTAAAGACAATGAACCTGTATCGCCCATAAATACTTGAGCAGGAAAAGCATTGTACCATAAAAAACCAATACAAGCCCCAACTAATGCACCTCCAAAAATTACCATTTCACCAAGGTTAGGAATATACATTACACCTAAATATTCAGAGAAAACCAAGTTACCACTTACATAAGCAAAAATACTGAGCACCAAAGCTATAATAGCCGATATACCAGCCGCTAACCCATCAATACCATCTGTTATATTTGCACCATTTGAAACAGCAGTTATAATAAAAGTTACAACTACTAAAAATATCAAATAATTGTATTGCTCAAATCCATCCCAAATCCAAGTCAATAAGTATTTATAATCAAACTCAGTTGATTTAAAAAACGGAATAGTAGTAGTAGTTGCTTTCTCATCTTTCGAATACATAATTTGACCGTCAATCACTGTTTGTTGTAAATTATTGGCCTTTATAAACTCAGTGGTAACATCTTGAGGCTTGTAAAAATCTTTGGTTTTTACATGTTGGTTGTAGTACAATGTTGTCGCCACAATTATGCTGATTCCTACTTGTCCAACTATTTTAAATCTACCTGCTAAACCTTCTTTGTTCTTTTTAAATACTTTTATGTAATCATCTAAAAAGCCAACTAAACCAAGCCAAATGGTAGTAATTACTGCCAAAATAATATACACATTATTGATGCGAGCAAACAATAATGTAGGCAATAAAATAGCTGCTAATATGATTAAACCACCCATTGTAGGTGTGCCTACTTTAGCTTTTTCGCCAGCTAAACCAAGGTCTCTAATTTCGTCAGCCACTTGTAATCTCCTTAATTTTGCAATCAAGTTTTTACCATAAATCATAGATATGGTTAACGACAATATAATAGCCATAGCTGCCCTGAACGAGATGTATTGAAACACCCCAGCACCAGGAATATTAAAGGTATTATTCAAATAGTCAAAAAAGTAATACAACATATTTTAAATTTATTTTATAGTTCTTGTTCTTTATTTATTTCATTAATTCAAACATCTCTTTCAACACTTCTTTGTCATCAAAATGATGTTTTACACCTTGAATTTCTTGGTAAGTTTCGTGGCCTTTGCCAGCTACTAAAATGATATCGCCTTTTTGAGCCATACTCACAGCAGCTTTAATTGCCTCTTTTCTATTACTAATCCTAAGTGTTTTTTTGTAATGCAATGGGTCAACACCTTTTTGCATTTCATCTAATATTGCTTCTGGGTCTTCGTTACGAGGATTATCAGAAGTAAAAATTACTTTATTGCTCATTTTAGTTGCCACATCGGCCATAACCGGGCGTTTAGCAGCATCTCTATTTCCACCACAACCTACTACTGTTATCAGTTGCTCGTTATTGGTTCTTATTCCATTAATGGTTGAAAGAATATTTTTCAAAGCATCAGGAGTATGCGCATAATCAACAATTGCTACTATACCGCTTTCTGATTTCATAAAATCGAAACGGCCATTTACTGAATGTAAACTTGATAAATGCGTAATGATTTCTTGTTTATCTTTTCCTAGTAAAAAAGCAGCTCCATAAACTGCTAATAAATTATAAGCATTAAACTCTCCAACTAATCTGAACCAAGCCTCATCGCCATTAACATTAATAAGCATTCCATCAAAATCTGCTTCAATAATTTTACCTTTAAAATCAGCCATTGATTTTAATGAATAAGAGTATTTTGATGCATGGGTATTTTGCAACATTACCATGCCATTTCTATCGTCTTTATTAGTCAAAGCAAAGGCATCATCATTCACATCATCAAACAGCTTTTTCTTAGCTTTTATGTAATTATCAAATGTGATATGATAATCCAAATGATCGTGGGTAATATTGGTAAAAATAGTTCCAGCAAAATGCAATCCACTGATTCTATTTTGATCAATAGCATGTGAGCTTGCTTCCATAAAACAGTATTCACAACCAGCAGCTAACATTTGTCCTAAAAGCTCATTAATTCTAATAGAATCAGGTGTAGTATGTGTACTTGGGATAACTGTTTCATTGATTTGATTTTGCACAGTAGAAAGCAACCCTACATGATGACCAAACTTACGAAACAAACTAAATAATAAGGTTGCAACAGTAGTTTTACCATTGGTTCCAGTTACCGCAACAAGCTTTAATTGTTTAGAAGGATGGTTATAAAAATTAGCAGCCATTAAAGCCATAGCTTCACTGGTATTTGCTACTTGTATATAGGTAACATCAGCATTTAATTCAGTTGGTAAAACTTCACAAACAATGGCTTTAACACCTTTGGTTATTACATCACCAATAAATATATGACCATCAACCTGAGTACCTTTTACAGCAAAAAACACACTGCCACTTGTTACGTTTCGTGAATCGTAAGTAAGCAGTGTAACCTCCATATTCAAGCTACCTTGAACTGAAATGGTTTTTACTGTATCTAATATTTGTTCTAATGTTTTAGTCATAAAATTATCCTAAAATTAAATTTACTTTTAAACCTTTATTGTAACTAGCACCTGGTTTTATTGATTGTTGTTTAACTTTACCACAACCCATAATACTTACTCTTAAACCTTTACTTTCTAATAAATAAGTAGCATCCTTAGCCGACATTCCTTTTACATCAGGCATTTGTTTGGGCTTACTTACCGTAGGTAATAAGCTTAATGCATTATCCTTTTGAGAAACATTGAACCAAGCACTTTCCATATCATCAACCGAATCGTTTACATGCGATGAAATGCCCACATTATCAAGTATAGTTTTTACATCATCTTTATAAGCCTTTGTCACTTCAGGTAAATCGTTCGAAAAACCAGTATAAGTTTCTCTTACATCTTTATGAATATTGGTAGCGGTAGCATAAATTTTATTAGCCAAATCTTTAAATACTGGCAATGCCAATTGTGCTCCATAAATCATACTACCTTGTGGACGGATAATAACTACATAACAACTATATTTTGGTTTTTCAGCAGGAAAATAACCACACCATGAAGCTCTATAAACTTTTGCTCCGCATTGGTAATAATCTTCTCCACGTTGAATAATGGCAGTTCCAGTTTTACCCGCAAAGGTGTAAGGTAAGTTGCCATTTTCTTTATTGTAGGCAGTACCATTTTTAACCACACCTTCCATCATGTTTTTAAGTTGAGCAACTGTAGCTTCACTGCATATTTGCTCCTTTAAAACTTGTGTTTTAAATTCCTTAACCACTTGGCCTGCATTCATTATTTTTTTAACAAAAAATGGATTCACCATTTTACCGTTATTAGCTATGGCATTGTAAATAGTTAGCATTTGTAATGGTGTAAGTGAAATTCCATAACCACGACTAATAGCAGATAAATCGCTTTTGCTCCAATACTTACTACTAGGTTTTAAGTATTGCGGTGCTTGCGCTCCATGTAATTGCAACTTCAAATTTTTATCTAAACCCAAACCATCTAAATAGTCGTAATGTTTACTTGGGTTTGAATCGTAATACTTGGCTATTTGTTTGGCAAATGCAATGTTTGACGACAATTCAAAAGCTTGCTGCATATTTAACTCATTATAACTATGCGAATCTTCAACAGGTCGACCGTACACCATTGCTCTTCCGCCTTCTACATTCACCACAGATTTTGGGGTTACAAAACCATTGTCTAACAAACTCATCATGGTTACCAACTTAAAGGTAGAACCTGGCTGCATTTTAGTTCTAATGGCATCATTCAATCTTTCTTCATAAGTACCATCAGCTTTACGAGTTAAGTTGGCAATGGCTTTAATTTCGCCAGTTTCCACTTCCATTAATATAGCAGTGCCGCGCATGGCCATATTACTTTTTAAAACCTTTAACAACGATTGTTGTGCAACATCTTGTAAGTTTATATCGATGGTGGAAATGATATCGCAACCATTTTCTGCTTCGTTTTTTTCTTCATTATTAATGGGCACATAAACACCACCTGTTACGCGTTGCATCATTTGCAAACCATCTTTGCCTTTTAGGTAATCATTAAAAAAGCCTTCTAACCCTACATAATCATCTGAATTATTATTAACAAAACCAATGGTTCTTAAAGCTAAATTTTGAAATGGTTTCACACGTTTGGTTTTAGGAATAATATACAAACCACCTGATATTTTACCCATTCTAAACAATGGAAACTTTTGAATGCGTAACAATTGTTGATGCGATACATTGATTTTGATTAAGTTATAGCCTAATCCTTTATTCCTGATATTTTTAAATAAAAATTTATAATGACTAGCTGTGGCTTGCGGAAACTCTGAATTGAACATGATGGCAAGCGAATCAACATATTTATCGAAAGTATCTTTTACCGAAAATGCAGGAGCAGTAGCGTCTATGGCCAAATCGTAAATGGGTAATGAAGTAGAAAGCAAAGCACCATTACAATCAAAAATATTGCCTCTAATAGCTTTCACTTTTTCTGACTTTACCGAAAATTTTGCCGATTCTTTTTTCCAATGATTTACCTCAACAAATTGTAATTTATAAACATAAAACACAATGGCAGCAGCAAACAAGCCCATCAAGCCAAAAACGACTAGGGTACGTATTAATATTGTTTTGCGTGCGTTAATTGCCATTTTTTGTTTACTATTTTCTTTATTCTATTGTTATTTTAGTTGGCGGTATTACCGCCTCTTTTACGTAATCAGTATCTTTAGTTCGTTTGCTTTGGCTGTTAAACTCTCTTAACTTTTCTGCTATGTTTGATTGCCTGCTGGCATTCATTATTTCGCTTAAGTTTATAATATACTGATTGCGTAATTCTTTATTTTCTTTAGTTAGTTTATCTATTTTTTTGTTTAAGTTATCGTTGTTATGACTACTCCATATCAACACCATTATTAAACCAAAACAAAAAAGTATAAAAGGCATTTGACCAATTAATTGATTGGGGTCGAGCTTAAAATCAATATCTGATAAACGCTTAAAAGCACCTTCAATTTTTGGGGTGCTTGGCTTTTTATCTTCTTTAATTTCAGGCTCATCGCCTATAATCACTTTATTGCTCACTTGGTTTGTTTATTTATTCAATCGTTCTGCTATCCTTAATTTGGCACTTCGCGATCGGTTATTTTCTTCTTGTTCTTTATCGGTTGCTACTATTGCTTTTTTATTTAATGGATTAAATGGCCTATTGATATTTCCAAAAAAATCTTTTTCCAAATCGCCCATTAAATTTCCGCTATTCATGTAGTTTTTTACCAACCTATCTTCCAACGAATGGTAACTCATAATTACCAACCTGCCTCCAGGTTTTATTAAACTACCACATTGCAATAGCATTTTTTCAAGCACTGCTAACTCTTGGTTTACTTCAATGCGAATTGCTTGAAACACCTGAGCAAAAAATTTAAAATCTTTAAACTTAGGCGCGTGGTGCATCAATGCTTGCTTTAACTCTCCTACTGTTTCAATATTTTTACCATTACGAGCAGCAATAATATCGGCAGCCATTTTTCGCGATTGATGCAATTCGCCATACTTATATAATACATTAGCCAAATCATCGGCTTTGTATTCATTTATAACAGTATGAGCACTCAAAGCTTGCGTTTGACTCATGCGCATGTCTAATTTAGCATCATCAAAACGAATAGAAAAACCACGTTCACCTTCATCAAACTGATGAGACGAAACACCTAAATCGCCCAGCAAACCATCTACTTTATCAAAACCTTGGTATTGCACATGATTTTTCAAAAACTCAAAATTTTGATCAATAAAAACCAAGCGTTCATCTTTAATTAAATTTCGTTTAGCATCTTCATCTTGGTCAAATGCAATCAACCTTCCTTTTTTGCTTAACTTATTTAATATAGCGCCACTATGCCCACCACCTCCATAGGTAATATCTACATAAACACCATCAGGATTTATATTTAATGCATCTAAGCACTCGTTTAGCATTACTGGGTTATGGTACATTTTTTTTGTTTTTAGTTCACAGTTTTTAGTACTTAGTTCTTAGTACTTAGTTTTTAGTTTACAGAATAGTAGCTATTATTCAATTTCATTTCTCAACTCTTATTTTTCATGTCTCAGCTCCCATCTCACATTTCTCCTCTCACTCTATTCTTCATTTTTCCTTTTACTCATTACCTCTTCGGCTAAAGCGCTAAAGTCTTCTGGTTCGGCATTAAGCATGTTTTCGTACTCAGCTTTGCTCCATATTTCTACTTTATTTCCATAAGCTAGCAAAACCAAATCGCCTTTTAAATCGGCATACTCTTGCAATGACTTTGGCAACAAAACACGACTTGCAGAATCCATGTCTAATTTGCTTGCACCACGCAAGAAGTAACGTTTAAAATCGCGCTCTTTTTTAATGTAATCGCTCAACTTATTTATTTCTCCAGCAATGCTGTCCCACTCATTAGCAGGATATAATACACAGCATTTTTCGAAACCACGGTTAATAAAGAATGCATCCTTGGCTTCCGCAGGAAGTTGCTTTTTCAATGCCGCAGGAATTATCAGCCTGCCTTTGGCATCTAGTTTACATTCATATTCACCGTGTAGGTTTAGCACTTAATTTTTTTTGTTATAACGGTGTAAAAATAAAAACAAAAATCCACTTTTCGCCACTTTCCCCCACTTTTGTGCATAAATGAGGCTTTTTTATATTCACATAATGGTTTAAAGTAATTAACAATGTCGCATTTATGTAAGGCGGAGTCGGTTAATAAAGCCGTTTCGAGAATTTAAAATCTGGTGGGGAATTGTGGCGGCAAAAAGTCGCTTTTAAGTATTTAGAGAGCAGATATTTGGAAAAATTTTAAAAAACTTAGGTTTTCAATTAAATTCGTTTAATGATAAAATGGGTATTAGGAATTATTGTTTGGGGATGTATAACAAGCTGCGGTTTTGAGGGAATTGAGTGTGCACCATGTATGGGAGCGCCAAGAATTGAATGGATAGATAATGCTATTGTAGAATTTGACACCTCAGCCAATAATTTCAATATAACTGATTTAGACACTTTACTGCTATACAAGGATTTATTAGCAATTAATTCAAGAGTACCTAGTGACACTTTTATAAACGAAAAAATGAGTCCTCAAATTAAAGGATACACACTAAATTATAATAGTTTTATAAGCGATAAAAGGCAAAGTAAGTTTATAAAAATTGATAACTTAAACGTTAAAACCTTGGAGAATGGAACAGGCTGCTGCGCATGTGATAAGTATGAAATAAATTCCATTAATGTTAACGACACAGCTTACCCAATAAACCAATTGCCTATATTGATAAAGAAATGATAAAATAATCTTGCACAATATTATTATTGCCTATGCCAAATACCATTTTCAAATACCTCCTATTTATTATTATTGCTTGTATTCCTTTTATTCATTGGAGTGCCATAGTAGATACAACCATGTTATCAAGGCAAATTTGGCTAAGTGCATTTTGTTTATTAGCAGCTATGATGCTATTAATTGATAACGTAAAAAAAATAACATTATCGCCATTACACTTTTTATTTATAGCATTACCCATATTATCTTTACTTTCATATACCTACACCCAAAATACGGCCGAAACCATTTACACCACTTGTAAATTTTTATTGACTACTTGCTTATTTTTTATGGTTACTACCTTGTTGCAAAACAATAAAATAAACCTTTTAAACATTAGTCAATCGGTAAGTATATTTGCCCTAATTGCCTGCGGTTATCAAGTATTTGAATTATTTGAAAAAGGAAACTTAAAACTTTTAGAAGGTAAAAATTTATATGAACTCAATAGCCTTTTTGGACATAAAAACTTGTTTTCATCTATCATGTTTTTATGTTTACCTTTTTTAATTTATTTAATTGTAAATACTCAAAACGCCATTAAGTATTTATACATACTGCTCACTATTATACTTGCAGGGCTATTGGTTTTTATACAAACCAAAGCCGTTTTATTAGCCCTATTATTAGGTTCAATCATCAGTATTTTAGTGGTATTTAATGGTTTAAATTTATCTCCAAAAATTAAATACAGCTGTTTTGCTATTTTGCTGTTTATGCTAGGCATTGCAGGCATTTTGCTCAAAAACAAACTTACTTTACTTAGCAATAACGACACCATTGTAGAACGCACCTTACTTTGGCAAAACACTTGGCAAATGATACAAGAAAATCCTCTTACAGGAGTTGGGGCAGGTAATTGGCAACTGTTTTTTCCTAAATATGGCTTACACCATTTTATGCAAACCAATTATTTAATAAGCGATGGATATACCACTTTTCAAAGGCCACATAACGATTTTTTATGGATTTGGAGTGAGCTAGGCATAATGGGTTTATTGGTTTATATAGGCATTTTTACGCTTGCTATTTATTACGCCATAAAAAATATAAAAGCAGCTACTAATACTCAGCATAAAATAATAGAAGCAGGCTTTTTAATGGCTGTGATTGGTTATGTATTTATTGCCTTAGTTGATTTTCCGTTAGAAAGAAGCGAACACCAATTTTTTATAATTATCTTATTATCAATAATTTATAATAATTATTATAAAAACAAAACTACCCCTACTTTAAACCCTAAAATGGTTTTTATAGCCATCATTGTAGTTAGTATTTTTAACTTAAATGTATTTTTTAACCGAGTAAATGCTGAAACACATGCACATAATATGTTGGTAGCTCACAATAAAGCCAATTGGAACTTAATGTTAAAAGAAGCTCTAAAAGCTCAAAACAACTTTTACACTATTGACAATTTTTCTATTCCATTGCCTTGGTATGCTGGTGTGGCGTATTCGGCTTTAGGCAACAATAGCGAAGCTAAAAAGGCTTTTGAAAAGGCATATCAAATCAATCCATATCAAATACATGTTTTAAATAATATAGCCTCCACCAACGAAATGGAAGGCAACCATGATTTGGCTTTACAATATTATAATGAAGCACTTGCCATATCACCTTTTCAGCCAGATGCTTTGCTAAATAAAAGTGCTGCACTATTTAACAAAGGCAATACTAATGAGGCCTTTACCAATATTTTAAAATTTAAATTTGATGCTGAAAATACTCAATTTAAAAACTACTACTTAACCATAGCCAAGGCAAAACTGAATAATGACTTTACAAAAAACAAACTGCCTGCAACAAAATTGAATTTAGAAATGTCAAATATAAATAGCGATACTTTTTTACTGAACAATTTTGAAGCTATTAAAAAAATTTATTTAAATTTGTATTAAATACTTTATTCTATGAAAATAAAATCTACATTAACATTGGTGTTTTTGTTTGCTGTTTTATTGGGTTTTTCGCAATCCATTAGTATCAGCCCAAACAATGCCAATAAAGGGCAAAGTTTGCCAGTATCTATTACTGGAATAGGAACAGGATTTTTAAAAGGCAGCAATACTGTTACTTTTATTAAACAAGGAACCAGCACAACCGATGTAACCATTAGTAATTTAACGGTAATTAATAATAACCTGATGGGGGGCATATTAAATGTAACTTCTACAGCTGCAACGGGAGCATACACTGTGCGTGTAACAAATCCTCAAAACAGTACTGTTAACTTAACCAATGGCTTTACAGTAAATGCTGCTACAACTACCCCAAGTTTGGTTTCGGTTACACCCAACACAGGCATGCAAGGTCAAAGTTTAAATGTTTCAATTACAGGCTTAAACACTAATTTTAGCCAAGGAAGCAATACCGTTAAGTTTTTTAGTCAAGGAACAGAATCTTTTGATTTTTATGAAATTTCAAATTCGGCAATAAACAATAATTTGCTAACATCTAACATTTTAATCAGTCCAAATGCACCCCTTGGAGTTTATTCAGTTGGAGTTGAAAACAATATTGATGGATTGGTGATGTTAAACAATTCATTTACAGTTACTCAAAATAACAAATCAATAACTACAGTAGCCCCAAACAACGGAACGCAAGGCCAAACTTTAACTGTAACAATTACAGGCTTGAATACCAATTTTACCACTGGTAGCCCAAGCTTTTATTTTATAAGGCAAGGTAGCCCAACAAACGATATTCAAACATTAAGTTTAACTGCCACTTCAGCCACACAAGCTAATCTACAAATTAGCATTGACTTAGCAACATTGCCCGGTCTTTATGATGTTGGCTATTTTAACATAAACGATGGCGCTATTTTAAAACAAAATGCATTTACTGTAAATGAACTTATAATTGGCACACCAGAAATAAACAAAGCAACAGCTCAAATTTATCCAAATCCTGCTTCTCAGGTTATTAATATTGCGAGTAATCAAACCATTGAAGAAATAGCGATAACTGATATAACAGGCAGATTGATTGCTACCAAAAAGCCTGAAAATAAACAAACTACAATAGAATTAAATATTGGAGACTTACAAATTCCGAAAGGCATTTATATAGTAAAAATAAATACCCAAGCAGGATTTATAACCAAAAAAATATTGATTGAGTAACAGTATTTAAAAGTTTAAAAACTAAAAAAGGCACTAACCAAAAATTAGTGCCTTTTTTATTGCGTTTGAAACCAACCTTTTTCTTACTTTCGCTGTCCTTTGTAATTAGTACACATGACAATTAAAGTAGAAAATTTAACAAAAATATATGGTAGCCAAAAAGCTTTAGACAATATTAGTTTTGAAGCACATAAAGGTGAAATATTAGGTTTTTTAGGACCAAATGGTGCAGGAAAATCTACGACCATGAAAATACTAAC
Organism: uncultured Bifidobacterium sp.; assembly: GCA_964529175.1. Lineage (GTDB taxonomy): Bacteria > Bacteroidota > Bacteroidia > UKL13-3 > UKL13-3 > JAAFJM01. The sequence continues at coordinate 39,787 of CAZGVO010000002.1, read as the reverse complement.
TGGCTACATACCAGCTACAAGTGGCAAGGCTTTTATAAATGGAACCGAAATTAACGAAAACAGCATCAACATTAGGAAAGAAGTGGGCTATTTACCTGAACTGAACCCGCTTTATACCGATATGTTTGTAAAAGAATACTTACTTTTTATAGCTAATAGTTATGGCATTACTTCAGGAGCAAACGAGGCAGCCGAAGAAATGATAACCAAAACAGGCTTAAGCCTTGAACGTAAAAAGAAAATTAGTCAATTGAGTAAAGGTTATAAGCAACGTGTGGGTTTGGCTGCTGCTTTAATTCATAATCCAAGTGTATTGATTTTAGATGAACCAACAAGTGGGCTTGACCCTAACCAAATGAGCGAAATTAGAAACTTAATTAAGGAAATTGGTAAAAATAAAACGGTTATACTTTCGAGCCATATTATGCAAGAGGTTGAAGCCATGTGCGATAGGGTAGTTATTATTAACCGTGGTCAAATTGTAGCTGACGATAAAATTGGAAAACTACAACAATCGTTTAGCAAAGAATATATTATTTCAGTTCAATTTAAGAATAATCCAACGATTGAAAATATTAAAAATTTAGAAAAAGACATAACCGTTAAAACAGATAAAAATGGTTTTACTATTATTTCTAAAACGGATATAAGAGAAAAATTAGCTCAAAAGGCAGCTGAAAACAATTGGCTAATACTAAGTATGAATTTGGAAGAACGTTCGTTAGAAGAAGTGTTTCAAAGTTTGACTAAGTAAATTTTAATGAAGGATTTTATATTGAAAAATCAATTGCCGTTTGGCTTTAGCCAACGGAAAAAAGTAAATATTACAAAGTTAAAAAATGAAAAAAACAGTTTATTTATTAATCATTTTATTGGTAACCAAAATTTCCGCTGCTCAAAGTGACCTTGAATTACAATTGATGAGTGATTCAAACAAAGTTGCTCTGCAAAATATAATATTAAAAATTAATACCTTATATGGAAACAATGAATTGAACTATTCAGACAGTATTAGAAATCAATATCTAAATTCACTTGATAAATTAAGTACAAGAAGAGAGTTAATTGAAAAATATGAAGCAATTAAATGGGATGATACAACAGATTCATTGATTAAGCTTAAAATATTAACATGGAAACCACAACAAAAATTAGGACTTGGTTTAACAGATAATCAAGCATTTTTTTCAGCTCAATATGCGTTTATTGCCAATTGGTATCGAAATTATGATATAGGAATTGGCTCAGGAATTGAATATGTAAACAGAGGCTCGGGACTAGTACAAGTGATACAAATGCCTATTTATATTACCAACAATATTTTTTTAGGTAAATTTACCTTTCTCAATTTTGATTATGGTTTAAACATTCCATTAAGCGGAAACTATAAAAATGCAAAAGATGAAAACATAGATTATAAACAAAATGAATTAAATAATAATATGTATTTTGATTTAGGTTTAGGTTATTTAGGTAAATCAAATGTAGGTATTCAATTTAATGTTAGAAATCAATCGTTAGGTGTTGTAGAACTTTTAAACCAAAGGGTTTGGATGTTTGGACTTAAATTATCGTTTTAATAATGAAAAAAATTATAGTTATATTATTTATCCTAATTGGTTTGGGTTCATGTAAAAAAGAAACCTATTTGCAAGTAACCAATTTAAATGAAGATAAAACAACTGGTTTATTAATTGGGAAATGGACTGTTAGTTATGTTGATAATGGATTTTCGCAAAGCATTGGCGATCAGGTTATGTTCAATTCAGATGGAACTTTAGGCGTTATGTATAAAACTTATAATATATCTGGAACATGGAAAATTACTGATAATATATTTACCAGCGATAGAATTTATAACACCATTTCTGGAACTACATTTTCATATGATACCAATATTGAAAAAATTACTAGCAGTGAGCTTATATTATCTTCCACAAAAAAAAATATTACTTATAAAATAAAATTTATAAAAAGCTAACGCTTCGACAAGCTCAGCGACCTTACTAACAACTGACAACCAACAACTATCAACTAAATGTACTCAATACTTCAAAAAGAAATACGCAGTTTTCTTAGCTCTTTAATTGCTTACGTAGTAATTATTGTGTTTTTAATTGCTACCGGATTATTTATGTGGGTTTTACCCGATAATAACGTGTTTGATATGAACTATGCCAACTTAGATGCACTTTTTACCTTAGCACCTTGGTTGTTTTTATTCTTAATTTCGGCTATTACCATGCGTAGTTTTAGCGAAGAAAAAAAGAATGGAACCATTGAAATATTAACCACCAAACCCATTAGCGATTTAAAAATCATTTTAGCCAAGTACTTTGCAGGTGTGGTATTAGTTTTGTTCTCACTCATTCCAAGTTTAATTTATTTTTATACAGTTTACCAATTAGGCGCACCCAAAGGTAATATGGATGTAGGTGCTACTTGGGGTTCTTATATTGGCTTGTTCTTTTTAGCAAGTTGTTTTGTTAGCATTGGTTTGTTTTCATCGGTAATTACCGATAACCAAATTGTTTCGTTTATAGTAAGCATGATTTTATGTTACTTGTTCTATAACCTTTTTGAGTTAATAGCCGATTTTAAATTGTTTGGTTCGTGGGATAGTTTGGTAGCAGGACTTGGTATCAATGCTCATTACCAAAGCATTAGCAGAGGCGTTATTGATAGCCGCGATATACTGTATTTCTTAAGTTTTATTATCGTATTTATTTACGCTACCAAAACTATTTTTAGCTCACGTAAGTTTTAATTTTACTTTCCTTTATTTACCATGAATAAAAAAAGACAATCGTATTTACAGTTAATAATGGTGCTTGTCATTGTTATTTTACTCAATGCCATACTTAGCAATTATTTTTTTAGAATAGATTTAACCAAAGAAAAACGCTATACCTTAGCCAAAGCCAGCAAAAACTTGGCTGCTAAAACCAAAAATGGTGTTTTGATAAAAGTATATTTAGAAGGCGAATTTCCTGCAGGTTTCAAGCGTTTGCAAAAAGCTACCAAAGAAATGTTGGATGAGTTTAAAATTTACTCAAATAACAATATTCAATATGAATTTATTGACCCATTGATTAGCGAAACCAATAAAAAAAGTAATGAAATTTTACAAGAACTAAGCGATATTGGTGTACAAGCTACCAGCATTCAGTTGAAGAAAGAAGATGGCTTTAGTCAAAAAATTATTGTACCAGGTGCAGTGCTTTATTATGGAGATAAAAAAATTCCTATCAATTTATTAAAAAGTCAATTTGGACAAGCACCAGAAGCTGTTTTAAATACTTCTATTGAGCAATTGGAATACGAAATAGCAAATGCTTTACGCAAAGTAACTGAAACCAAAGTGAGGCAAATAGCTTTTTTAAAAGGCCATGGCGAGCTTGATAAATGGAATATTATAGATGGAAAAGCCGAGTTAAAGCAATACTACGAAATAGATGATGTTGATTTAACCCAAGTGCCACCAGAGGAATTGAATAAATATGCTGGTATTGTAATTCCAAAACCAACTTTGCCTTTTTCTGATTTTGATAAATTTAAACTAGACCAATATGTAATGCATGGCGGTAAACTACTTTGGTTTATTGAAAGTCAGTTAGGCGAAATGGACAGTTTACGTAACTCTCCGCAATATTTTTCAATAAGCTATAATCAAAATTTAGATGATTTATTGTTTAAATTTGGGGTAAGAATTAATAACAATATAGTACAAGATATTCAGTGCAACACCATACCTATCTTAAGTGGTATGCGCAGTGGCACACCAGAGCAAAAATTAGTGCCTTGGCTTTATTTCCCAGTAATTCCACCTACTAGCTCCCACCCTATTGTTCGTGGAGTTGACCCAGTTTGGTTTCAGTTTGCAGCAAGTATCGATACCATTCCTAATTCAAAAATTACTAAAACTGTTTTATTGGCATCATCTCAATACTCGCGCGCAGTGCCTGCACCAGCTAGGATTGATATAGAAATGGCTAAATTGGAGCCAGACCCAGCCTTATTTAGAACAGGAGGCAACAAACCAATGGCAGTATTACTAGAAGGTGAATTTTCATCATTATTTGCTTATTCGTTCGACAAAACTAAAAATCCAGTTTTGGACTATAAAGATAAAATAGCCAATAATAAAATGATTGTAGTATCGGATGGAGATGTAATTAGAAACCAATACAGTGTAAGCAAAGGCCAAGTATTTCCGCTTGGATACGATAGATTTGCCAACCAAGAATTTGGCAACAAACGCTTTTTATTGAACTGTGTAGATTACTTATGCGATGACAGTGGCATTATAGAAGTAAGAAGCAAAGAAGTTACTCTACGCTTATTAGACAAAGCTAAAATTAAAAAAGAAAAACTATTTTGGCAATTTATAAATATTGGACTACCTATTATTTTGGTATTGATTTTTGCAGTGTCCAATAATTTTTATAGAAAACGTAAATACGCATAATATTGATGATGAATAAAAAAACACTTATAACCCTTATAATACTGGTATTGGCCGCAGTTGCCTATTGGGCAATCAATAAAAAACCTTGGGGTGTTAACTTTAAAGATATAGCTGATTTTAGCATTGAAGATACAGCAGTCATTGATAAAATATTTATTGCTGACAGAGATGGCATGTCTACCCTATTAGAAAAAACTGGCCCGCAAACATGGATTATAAATGGCAATAAATTAGCTGATTTCAGTAAAGTTCAATTGCTGTTAGAAACGGTAAAAACCATGACTGTACTTAGACCTGTGCCTGAAAGCGAGCACAATACTGCCGTGGGCGATTTAGCTACCAGAGGTATAAAAGCTGAGTTTTATTCAAAAGGCGATATAGTAAAAACCATTTATGTAGGTTCGGCTACACGCGAAGAAAATGGAACTTATATGCTAATTGAAAATTCGTCTAAACCTTATGCAGTGCACATTCCAGGATTTTTTGGTTATTTGACTCCACGTTTTATAAGCGATAGTTTAATATGGCGCGACAGAGTTGTTTTCAACTACACGCCAGATGATATAAAAAGCATTGAAATGATTTATAACGATGCCAATAATAGTTTTACGGTAAACAATGAAAATGCGCAAATGCCATTACTTTTAAATGCTAACAAACAAGTAAAACCTATAACAGATATGGTTTATTTAAAATACTTTGTAGGTTCGTTTAAAAACTTAAGTTTTGATGGATACGATGAAAACCAAAGCCCCAAATTAATTGATAGTTTATTGTTAACCACGCCTGTTTGTGTTATCAATATTACTAAAAAAGATGGCACCATACAAAGTTTAAAACTACATACCAAAGCCATTGATAAACATACCAAACAAGTTATAGACGAGGCAACTGGTAAAGAAATTGGTTACGACACTGAACGTTATTGGGCTTTTTTAAACAACGATAAAAGCCTCATGCTAGTGCAGCAATATAACTTTGGAAAAGTAATAAGAACCATTAACGATTTTAAGTAACAAAAAAAAGACTTGCCGATTAAAGCAAGTCTTTTTTTTTGTTATAAAAGATGTTGAATTACAATACACCAATTTCGCTTAATACATTGTTCATATTACGAACAGCATCAGCGCTTTTGTTGAATAATTCTTGCTCTTCAGCAGTTAGTTTGTAATCAACTATAGTTTCCCAACCGTTTTTACCAATAGTAACAGGAACACCTAAACAAATATCTTTTTGTCCATATTCACCATCTAAAGATACGCAGCAAGGCATTACGCGTTTTTGATCACGTACTATACTTTCAACCAATAAAGCACTAGCAGCACCTGGAGCATACCAAGCTGAGGTACCTAATAATTTAGTTAAAGTAGCTCCACCAACCATAGTAGCATCGCTAATTTCTTTTAATTGCTCAGCACTTAAAGTATTTGAAACTGGCATACCATTTAAAGTAGCTAAACGGGTTAAAGGAATCATAGTAGTATCGCCATGACCACCAATAACTGTTCCTTGAATATCGGCAGTTGGTTGGTTTAAAGCTAAACCTAAATAACCTTTAAAACGAGCACTATCTAACAAACCACCCATACCAATAATTCTGTTTTTAGGTAAACCAGTAGCTTTTAAAGCTAAGTAAGTCATAGTATCCATTGGGTTAGAAACTACTACTATAATTGCGTTTGGTGAATGTTTTAATACATTTTCAGCAACTGTTTTTACAATATTTGCATTAGTACCAATTAACTCTTCGCGGGTCATACCTGGTTTACGAGGAATACCTGAAGTAATAACTACCACATCTGAATTAGCCGTTTTGCTATAATCGTTTGTAGTTCCGCTTACGCGTGTTTTCATGCCTAATAACGAAGTAGTTTGGTAAATGTCTAATGCTTTACCTTCAGCAAAACCTTCTTTAACATCTAATAAAACTACCTCATCGGCCAATTGGCGATAAGCAATAACATCGGCTGTGGTTGCACCAACTGCACCTGCTCCAATAACTGATACTTTTGTCATATTGTATAAAATTTAAATTTTTGAAAATTAATTACTTTTAAAGTTCTGCGAAAATAGAATGATAAGCCGCCAATAAAAATGATTGTTTGCAGTTTTCATTTTAGGTAAATTATATAAGTTTTCTTATTGAAGTTTATTTTAGAGAGGTAATCAAAATTTATTTTTTATGATTTTAAGCACATCGATTTTTGATTTCAATCCGATAATAAATTGATTTTATAATAAATATTATTTTATAAATTATAAAAGGTTAAACTTAGAACTAAAAAAATAAACAAAAAAATCAAACTTGATTTGCTGTAAACAAAAAAAATAATACAAATATATGATATACAATTTTATACGTTTTAATTTGATAATTAAAACTATAAAATGTTACTCTATAAATTTTTTAGTAATTTGTTGTTGATGATACTTTAGATGTATTGGATGAGATGTTTTAAAAATGTTCATTTTTTAGACAGTAAAATTTTTGTAAAATTGTAGCAATATTTTGTAAAACCAAAAACAAATTTAAAATCTACTTTCATGAAATCCTTTTAATTTTAAAATTATTATTTATCAACGAAATTACATTTTTATGTTTAACTATCTAAATACAAACCACTTAATCTTAATATTATGAATAAAAACAAAATCAAAACAAGGATTTTTAAATCCTCCATTCTAATTCTTATTAGTTTATTTTTTAACCTTAAAGGATATTCAGAAAATGAAATTATAAAAAGTAAATCACTAAAAAAAGAATTTAATTATTTCCTATCTGAAGATAATCCATGGATTTTAGGGTATTCAGATAATACTATAAAAGTTTATTATCAGAAAATTAATTGTGAAGGACATGACTCCTATAAACTTTGGGTTATAAACCTTACTAAATCAGAGGTTAAAATTGCCTACAAATTTTGGGAAAATTCAATTGCAAAGGCTATTGTGTTAACTCCGTTTGCAAATTTGGAAGGTATTTGTTCTCAAGGTTATAATTACCCCTTAATTGAGCAAATTCCAACAGAAAAAAATAATCAAAAAATAAAATTAACAATTCAATATCAAAAATAAATTTTATGAAAAACAAATTACTACAATTATTAATTTTTGCTTGCACCTTTATTTGTTCAACAAACGCATTTACACAGACATTGTATAATAGAGTGCTAGTTAGCGATAGTGGTACCAACAATAACATTGGTCAAGCAAGCACAAGTAGAAATATTGCTGTTGCTCCTAATGGAGTTATTGGTGTAGTATTTATTGGAAGTTCAGGCCTTCGTTTTGCAAAAAGCATTAACAGAGGAGCTTCCTTTTTGCCAAGTATTCAATTAAGCACTGCCACTAGCGGAGAGTGTGAAATAACCTTGGCCGCAAATGGCAATTTTTATATTGTACATAGTAACAAAATTTATATTAGCACTGATGGCGGTGAAACATTTACATCTAATACAACTGCTACGGGAACTATACCTCATGTTACAAGTTTTGGTGATGATGTATATATAAACTTTAATGGTAATGGAAAAGTATATAGAAATACAAATAATGGAAGTGGAAGCTTTTTAAACACTACATTATTCAGTTCAAATGCATACTCCGATATTTTCGTAGATAACGCAACAGGAAATGTATTTGTAGCAGCTGATAATCCAACAATATCTTTATATAAAAGTACTACCTCTGCAGATACTTTTTCTAGTATTACATTTACTCCCTCAAGAAGTGTTTATTATTCGAGCTATGTTACAAGTGTGGGTTCACTAGGTTCTTATTTGTTTGCTGCAGGCGGATCAATGTCAGGCACAACAGGAGTTAAAATTGACATGACAACAGGTACTTCATCATCAATGACATTCTCAAGTAACGCGGGCACAACATCAAGAACACTAGCAGCTGATGATTTGGGAGATTTGGTTGATGGTTACTCAATTAATTCGAGTAAAGTGGCTTTTAGAGTTAGCAAGAACTTAGGTACAAATTTTGATACAACTCAATATATAATAGACTCAGCAACATCTCAAAACATTGCAATTAATACTTTTACTCAAGACGTTGTTGCAGTATATACAGGTTCAAATGGTCAAGTATATATGAATGTTTTCCCTAACTTATTGTTACCAAGAACTGTTGTATTACCAACTTTAACTACCTATGGAACATTAGATACATTTAAAAATTGTATTGGAGGCAGTAGCAGTATTAAAAGTTTTGCAATTAAAGGTGTTGATTTGAATCAGAAGGTTGTTATAAAAGCACCTACTGGCTTTCAAATTTCTCTTAACTCAAGTTCAGGATACGATACTATCCTCAATATCAATCAAACAGCTGGTAAAGTTGACTCAACAATCATTTATGTGCGAACGAACAGTTCCTCTATTGGGGCCATATCTGGCAGAATAGCTTGTTCATCAATTGGAGCTATTACAAAATATTTGGCTATAAATGGTACTATTAATCCATTACCAACTATCACTACTAGCACCATTGCAGACATATATTCAAATGCTACATCGTTTAGTATTCCATATACAGCTACTACTGAAAATCCAAATTTATTCTCCGTTACTACTGGAACGCCAAATGCTATGCCTAACTTTACACCCATAACTAATGCGAGTTTACCAATATCTCCTATTTCAATACCAGTTCCTGTAAGTGCTGTTCAAACGTATAATTTTAACCTAACTGTAAAAAATAGCAATACTGGCTGTATCAGTTCTGCAATAGGAGTAATTTTAAATGTAATACCTGCCCCTGCTGCAGCACCAATTGTATCAACTTCAGGTATTTCATTGATAGGTTCATTAAACGCTACCCTAAGCGGAAATGTTAGCGATAGTGGAACTGCTTCAGTTACCGAACGTGGTGTAGTTTATGCTACAACTGTAAACCCAACTACAGCTAATACAAAAGTAGTTATAGGTTCGGGATTAGGTGCTTTCTCTCAAAATGTAACAGGTTTGTTACCATCAACTACTTATCATGTGCGAGCATATGCTATCAATAGTGTGGGTACAAGTTATGGAGCAGATAGCTTATTTACTACTTTGTCAGCTATTGCTCCTTCGGTTTTAACCACAAGTATTTCATCAATAGGCATTACCAATGCTACCCTAAGTGGTAACGTTACTGATTCAGGTACAAATGCAGTTACAGAGCGAGGAGTAGTTTATGCTACCACCATTAACCCAACCACTGCTAATACCAAAGTTGTTATGGGTTCTGGATTAGGTAATTTCTCTCAAAATATAACAGGTTTATTGCCTTTAACCACTTACCATGTGCGTGCTTATGCCATCAATAGTGCTGGCATAAGTTATGGTGCTGATAGTATATTCACTACCTTACCTGCTCCTACTGTAGCCAATGTTATTACGGGTAATGTTACCAATATTTCTAACACATCTGCTTCTCTTGCAGGAAATGTTGTTGCTGATGGCGGAGCTTCAGTTACTGAACGTGGTATTGTTTTGGCTACAACTGCTAACCCTACTACTGCCAATACTAAAGTAACTATTGGTTCTGGATTAGGTAATTTCTCTCAAAATATTACTGCATTAACTCCTAATACCACTTACCATTACAGAGCTTATGCTATCAATAGCGTTGGTACAAGTTATGGTGCTGATAGTGTATTTACTACTTTACCAAATCCTGAGTTTAATAAAAATATTATTAACGCTTTCTCACCTGATGGCGATGGTACAAATGATACTTGGGTAATTGATAATGCTGATATGTTAGATGGACATGAAATTACTGTTTACAATATTTTTGGTCAGGTATTATTTACCCAAACTGGTTACAGTACTCCTTGGGATGGTAAAAAAGATGGAAATCCTGTTCCTTCTGGCGAATACTATTACCATATTAAAGGCAGTAAAATCAATATAAAAGGAGCATTACTAATTAAAAACAATCAATAATTCAAACTTATTTATAATCACATCATGAAAAAGATAAATTTTCTTTTGATATTGACATTAGTAATGAAAATATCAGTTATGGCACAACAACCAATACCTTATAATTTATATCCTCAAAATTCATTTTTATTAAACCCTGCTACCATGGTAGAGGATGATTGTTTCCATGCTTTCATCAATCGCCAAAGCAAATGGTCGGATGTAAATTCATTAAATGTAAATACATTTGGTGCGCATGGCAATGTTGCTAAAAATTCATACGTAGGTGGTATGATAGTTGGCGATAACCGTGCAATGGTGAATTATTTAACGGGCAACTTAATGTATGCGCATAAAATAATTTTTAAACAAAATAATTTCCTTGCTCTTGGTCTTGGAGTTGGCTTTGCCAATAACTCGCTTAACACAGAAATGGTGAACACACAAGTTAAAAACGACCCTTCCTTTAGCGTATTTAACTCTACTAGATTGGATGTAGGTTTTGGTGCTGCTTACTACTTAAACAAATGGCGTTTGGGTGTTTCTGCTCCTCATATTTTTGATCAATTTGGCGATTTTTCTAATCAATACAATGCCAACTTGGGTTATAGCTTTAATACTAAAAATAACGATTGGAAGTTTATTCCTTCTGTTATGTTGCGTAACTATAAAAATGTAGGTGTTTTATACGATTTAATTGGAATGGCTACTTGGAAAGAAAAAGTTACTGGACAAGTGGGTTACCGTACCGATAAAAGTATCATTGCTGGAGTTGGTTTTAATTGGCGAATGTTAACCATTGCTTACGCTTACCAATACCATGTTGGCGAGGCTTACAATGCTTTTTCGGCTAGTGGAACTCAAGAAGTTCAGTTGGCTTTAAGATTATGTAAAAAAGATAAGCCTGCTGCACAAGAAAAACCTGTAGCCGAAGAAAAGAAACCTATTGACGAAAATGCTGATAAAGTAGCTACTACCGTTATAATGCTTGACGAGAAATATGGCAATCCTGTTGCTGGAAATATTGTAGTAAAAAAAGGTAAAACTGAAGTGTATTCAGGCAAGGGCGATGCAAGTGGTGTTAGCAATATTTATTTATTACCAAACAAATATGAAATCTTAGTAACTGCTCCAGGCTATTTACCACAAATTGAAAACATAGATTTAAGCAATGAAGCCAAAGGTTCAAAATATGAAATCAAGCTAAAACCTATTAAGCTTGAAAAAGGTTTGGTGTTTAAATTTAAGTCTATCAATTTTGAAACTGGTTCTGATAAACTTAAATCTTCATCATACCAAATATTAGATAAAATAGCTGAAATTATGCTTGAAAATCCTAACATGGTTGTAGAAATTGCAGGCTATACCGACAATGTAGGCGATGATGCTAAAAACAAGGCATTATCTGAAAAACGTGCACAATCGGTATTGGCGTACTTAACCACTAAAGGTGTTAAACCAAGCCAAATGAAAGCAGTTGGTTATGGCGAAGCAAATCCCATTGCTACCAACGATACCGAAGAAGGAAGGTTACAAAACCGCAGGGTTATGTTTACCGTTATTGAATACTAATCTATTTCTTTTATTACTCTTTATTTTAAAGCTCAATCGAAAAATTTCGATTGGGCTTTTTTATGGATTATAGATATGTTTGAAAAATGAAAATTTTTAAATTACTAATAACTCTTTTTTTTCCAATATTAATTTGGGGACAAACCAGTTTAAATGAACAGTTAAGTTTTGAAATAAAACAAAAAAATTATGACAAGGGACTTCAAATAATAAATAACATAATATCAAACAAAAAATATAATAATACCACTTATTACTATAAAGCATTTTGCGAACAAGAAAAAGGTCTATTTGACTCTTCAATTACCTCTGCTACAATAGCCCTTTTAAATACAAGTAAAACAGATACATTATTTCAAGATATCTTATTGCTAAGATCTATTTCCTATGCTGCAATTGGAAATTTAAATTTAGGAATATTAGATAATGAAACTTTAGTGAACGAATTTCCATACAATATTGATTACTTAATAAATCTATCATATTTATATGGAGAAACACAACAACTTGATAAATGCTTTAAAATAATGTATCAAGGATTATTGATTGATTCTATAAATATTTGCTTACTCAATAATTTAGCATTTACTTATTGCGAAGCAAAAATGTACGCTCAAGCAATAGAATTTGCAACAAAAGGACTTGCTCTTACTAAAGATTCGATGTGGATTGCAACCTTACTTAATAGTTTAGGATTGGCCCAAGGAATGACAATTTCTGTAAAAAAGGGACTTCAAACAATAAAGAGATCATTAAGTTACAAATCTGATAATGCTTTTGCATACTTTAATATTGGACTTCTTTACATAAAACAAAATGAAATAGAAAATGCTTGTTTAAATTTTAAAAAAGCAAAGCAATTAGGTGGAATAAACCTAACCTTGAATTATATAAATGAATATTGCAAATAAAAAGTCAACTCTTATTGTCCTTGACGGGCGCAACCTCCTCGGGTTATATTTCCTTCTTGCAATACTATATCTGAATGTAAAAACTGTGCTGCAGCTCTTGAATCTTTTACTTTTCCTGCACTCCGCGTCATCATTTCTATTTCAAAATTTTCCAAAATGCGGTTACGCAGTCCATCCGCTCTCCAATTAATAGATGGTTTGCAACCTTCAGTTATAGCTCTAGCTAATGCCAATGCATCGAGCAAAGCTTGGTTAGCACCTTGGCCTTTAAACGGACTCATAGGGTGCGCAGCATCACCAATTAAAGTAACCGAACCTGCATTTTTAAGCATTTCGGGTTGTAATAATTCTCTATCGTAAACTGGATAACCCGAAACTTGCCAAGCTTGAGTAACAGCAACTATTTGCGGCACGGGTGAATGCCATTGTGTAATTCTAACTGCTTCCTCTTTTAAAGCTTGTGCGCCTTTATCACTTAATGTTTTGGCCTGTTCTTCGTCCATAGGAAAACTCAATTGCCACATCACAGAATCAGCAGTATAAGGCATCATGTAAATACGCTCACTTCCATTGGCTGTTTGAAAAACGGTAGCAGAGTCGAGTAAAGTACTTTCAACACCTTGAAGCGCGCTGAGCGGACAAATGCCCAATATAACCATACAGCCTAAATATTGCAATGGCGTAGCTTCATCGCCAATGATAAATTTACGAACGGTACTTCTAATTCCATCAGCACCTACCACCAAATCCGCTGTTACATTTTTTTCAGTTCCATTTTCATTAAAAGTTAGGTTTACCTTATTACTATCTAATGTTTTTATTCCTGTAAGTTGGTGTCCCCATTTTATCATTTCAGGGCCACCTAATTGGTTTATTAATGCTTGGCGCAACTCTTGACGGGCAATATGAATATTGTGTATATTACTTTTGCGTGGCAACGCATCAGGATTTAATTCCAACCATTTGCGCATGCCCCATTCTCCAATAATTTTTCCTTCAGTATTAAAAACCACATGTTTGGTAGAAACCACACCTTGGTTTAATGATAAAATTCCAAGTCCTGCAATGGCTTTACTAGCTTGTTGCAATGTAAGTCCATAGCCTTGCGAACGAGCATCAAAACTAATATCACGCTCAAAAATGGTAAATGGAATACCTCGATGCAAACAAGCTACTGCTAATGCTACACCACCAATACCTCCACCAATAATAGCCACATGAGGATAATCAATTTCATTAGGTTTGGGTGGATTAGCTGATGGCAACAATCCTTTTCCTTGGCATTTAGGGCAGTTTTCTAAATGCGATTTATAGATAACAGCAAAATCAATTTCAGCTAGTTTTGAAGTTGAGTAATGATCTTTTTTAGGAGTTACTTTAACAAGTCGGTTTTGTTTTCCTTTACCTTCACATTCGTTACAAATTGTCCAATTACTAGGTTGCACTTCCTCCATTGCTGTTTAACTTTTTTGCTTTTAAAGTTTGCAAATATAAAAGTTGTTAGAAGTTATTTACCATTAGGACTTTGTTAAATAAAAAAATCAGTGTTAAACAAGACGTTCATCAGACTCCAGATTAAAAATATTGGTATTCATAAACCAGATTGGTTCTAACTTTACCTTTTGCATTTGTAATTTTATAGCTTTCAGTTAGACCGTTAATTTTATAAGTTAAATAGTAAGTTCTTTTCAGTTTCCCCTTAAAAAAATATTGACATGTTACAACTTTTCTATCCTTATAAACTGAAACATAACGTACAGTTTCTTTATCATTTTTATTATAATATACCATTTCAAGTTCTAAACTATCTTTAGAATATTTACCAATTCTTCTTGAGGTATGACCTTTGTTATCATAACCTTCAAAAATTTCAAAGTATGAACTATCAGGATTGTATGTTCTTTTTTTACAAATATTTTGTTGGGTAACTTTTTTCTCAATAACACCTGTAGGCTCACATGCATAGCTATATATTTTTACTAATTTGTTCTTTTTATTGTAATGGCGAGTCTCTTTCTTACTTCCATTATCGAAATAATCAAATTCGTATTTAAAATATTGTTTTCCTTTTTTATTAAGACTAACGGAAGATGCTATTTTGTTCTTATCGTTATAGGTATATTTATACGACCAATACATTTTGTTGGGATTTCTTAAGTATTGTTTTTCCGAAATTTTATTATTGTTGTTAAAAATATTTACAGTAGTAAAAGTATCTCTAATATAAGCGTACTCCAATTTATCATATCTAACCGTATCTATTAAATGGTAAGTTCGAGTTAATTCAATCTTACCTTTTTTATTAATTCTTTGATAAAAATACCCAATACCATTTTTATTCAGTCTGTATATTCCTTTTGTTTTTAATTGGTTATTGTTTTTATCAAAATTTATTGTTATAACTTCTTTAACATTTAAATTTTTGTAGTCATAATCTATTGATAATGTTCCTAAATTATTTTCATAATTGGTGTAATCATAAAAATCAATTCTTGAGCCAAAGAACTGAGCATTTGCAGCAATACTTAATAAATAAGCACTAAATAGTAAAACTAGTTTTTTCATAAATAATTATAGAAGAAAGTATAACGAATATATTATAAAAAATATTATAATACATTTATCCAAGAAAAAAGGCCGCCTTTTTACGGGCGACCTTTAAACAAACCTATTATTTACTTACTAGTTAGTTGTTAATCTTAGAAACCTTAACAACCTTACTATCAGTTCCTTGCACAACTTTAATAAAATACATACCTGCTGGTATTTTATCTAAATTGGTTATGGTATAAATTGAATTACCACTTAATGTTCCTAATGTTTCACTATAAACAGTTTTACCATTTATATCAACCACCTCTATATGAGTATTGGCAGTATTGTTGGTTGAAACAGCTACATTGATAGCTCCATTAAATGGATTTGGATAAACTGATGCATCAAAAGCAATTGTTTCTTGATTCATTGATACGCTTATTACCTTACTGTAATTAATAGTACCATCAAAATCAACCTGACGTAAACGATAATAAATAGTTTTAACATCATTTTGAGTTGCAAAGCCTAATGCTTCATTATCAAAAATTTGGTATTGATTTACCACATTGCTATTGCCTGCACCTTTTACTCTATCTCCAAAGGCTTCAAACATTTTATTATTTGCACTACGCTCAATTACAAAATAATCATTATTTATTTCGCTTGCAGTAGCCCAATTTAACTGAACTTTTTCACTAATGCGTTTGCCATTAAAGCTAATCAATTCAACTGGTAAAGTTCCGCCACTTCCTACACCAAATGCACTAAACGAAGTAATACCTGAGCGTGTTTGAGTATAAGGATTTGAACCAATAGCAGCACTTGCCACAGTGCTCATCCAAGTAGTTCCATTATAGAATGCTACATAAGAATTAGCACGAGCAAATCCACTTAATTCATCAGCTGCATTCCACTGAACTGTAACTGTAGCATTACTACCTCCATTTACCAATTCATTAACGGCCCATGTGCGATTAACAGCATTGCTGGTAACAGCTGTTCCTGTTAAGCCGTTACTATTTACACCATTAATTACTCTTATACTAAATTGATCTTGTGTACCAGTATTAGTTAAGGTTATTGGAGTAAATGAAGTGGCATTAATACCTACTGGGAATCTAACAGCACTTGTTCTGCCACTAGCACCAATATTAGCAATATTAACTGTACCTGTTCCATTGGTTACAATATGACGTGTTACAGAATCTCTAAAGAAAACTGAATTAGAACCACTCATAGTTAAGTTATTATTTCCTAACAACAATGGACCTGAGTTAAAGTTTAAAGTATCTGTTACCGTAATATTACCACCTAATTGCACTCCAAATGGATTACCAATATAAACCCTAGCATAGGTGTTCGCTGGAATAGTTTGAACGGCTGTTGTTCCTAAGAAACCAATATATCCGTTGGTATGATTTAAGGTACCTACTTTGGTAAATGTTCCAGCTATTCCTAATTGAGCATTGGTATTATTAATGGTTAAAGTAGCACCACTATTAATAGCCAAATGATTAATAAATCTATTTCCATCAATTACAATAGGTTGATTAGTTGTTGGCACAATAACAACGCTATCAGTTAAAGTAGGTACTCTGCCACAACCCCAGTTAGTAGCTATTTCCCAAGCAGTACTTGTAGCTCCAGCCCAAGTATTGGTATTAGTAATACTTACTAGTATTGCTGTTGAAGTATCTGCATTACAAACTCCTGAAAGCACTCTTCTTCTAAACCAAGTATTTTGAGTTAATGCACCTGGTGTATAGTTTTGAGTATTACTACTTGCTATAGCACTAAAGCCTGCATTAGCACTAGTAGTTGAACTTAACCAGCTGTATGCATAAGTACTTCCATCTCCGCCTGTAGCCACACTCGCTGTTATTACCGCAGGTGTTGAGCCAGAACAAATAGTTTGAGGAGTTCCTGTTATAGTATTAGTAGCAATAGCATTATTAATAGTAATTTGAATGGCTGCAGTAGTATCAGCATTACAAACTCCAGAAATTACTCTTCTTCTAAACCAAGTAGTTTGAGTTAATGCACTTGGTGTATAATTCTGAGTATTATTTGTGCCACTTGCAGCGCTGAAACCTGATGTGGCCGAACTTGTAGAAGCCAACCAAACATAAGTATAAGTACTTCCATTTCCGCCTGTTGCAACACTTGCGGTTATTTGAGCAGGAGTTGATCCTGAACAAATAGTTTGAGGTGTTCCTGTTATAGTATTAGTTGCAACAACATTATTTATAGTAATTTGAATGGCTGCAGTAGTATCATCTGCGCAAGCCCCAGAAACTACTCTTCTTCTAAACCAAGTATTTTGAGTTAATGTACTTGGTGTATAGTTTTGGGTATTATTAGTTCCACTTGCTAAAGTAAATCCACTAGTAGCAGAAGTGGTAGAAACTAACCATTGGTAAGTAAATGTTCCATTTCCACCTGTTGGAACAGAACCCGTTAATGCAACAGGAGCTGAACCTGAGCAAATAGTTTGCGCACTGCTAGCTGTATTATTAGCAATAGGATTTGTTACTGTTATACCAACCGTAGATGAAGTATCATTACAAACTGCATTTACTACTCTTCTATACCAAGTATTTTGAGTAAGCACCCCTGGCGAGAAATTCTGTGTATTAGCACTAGCAATATTAGTGAATCCAGCTGTAGAACTTGTGGTACTACTTTGCCATACATAATTATAGCTAGCACTTGAATCTACTCTAATTCTATCAATAAACACATTGTTTCCAAAGCCCGATTTTAAATCAAAACGTACTTGAATTGTTCCAACTGGTAATGCTACAACTTTAGTAAACCAATCTGTTGATGCAGGGCTAGTATAACCCGAAGTACTTGCAGCTAAAGTAGTTATGCCGCCTGTGGCAATATCGGGAGTTTGACCAATTAACCATGAAGCGATTTTAGTATTAAAGCCACTACCAGTATTTACAAAAATAAATACTGAGTCAAAATATGTTGGATCATAACCTCTTGCTGCCACATCAAAACGTAATGAATCTTTAGAGGTAGTTGCTCCAAAAATTGTTGATGCAATTTGAGCAGTTCCAGAAGATACAGAGTAATTATTAGAATAAAAGGCACCCGTTGGAGCTGATCTTCCAAAACTATTAACAGATGAACTAAATACCAATAAACTTGAAGTATTCGTTAAGCTCCAGCCTAAAGGTAAAACGCCACCATTGAAATCTTCACTTATTTTTGTTAAATTAGTTGGCAAGCCTCCTGTTGGCAATGATCCAGTTAAAGAACTAGGAACAGAACCCGAACAAATTGTTTGAGAAGAACCTACAGTATTATTAGTTAAAGGTGTAACGGCAGAAATAGCTACTGCAGCGCTTGAATCAACGCAAGAACCTGAGTTAACAACACGTCTGAACCAAGTATTAACCAAAATAGCCGAAGTTGTATAATTTGAATTAGTAGCAGTACCGCTAGCATTACTAAAACCAGTACTAGCACCAGTGGTACTTTGTTGCCATTGGTATGTATAAGTAGAATTACCACCGCTAACTGTTCCACCTGTTAAACTAATAGAAGAACCTGGGCAAA
Source organism: uncultured Bifidobacterium sp. (assembly GCA_964529175.1). Lineage (GTDB taxonomy): Bacteria > Bacteroidota > Bacteroidia > UKL13-3 > UKL13-3 > JAAFJM01. The sequence goes on along the minus strand of CAZGVO010000002.1, from coordinate 20,816 downwards.
CTGATTGTGCTGCACCCGAAGTATTTCCAGCTATAGTAGGATTTACAGTTACTGTTATTGCAGCTGATGTATCAACACAACCACCGCTAGATAAAACACGTCTAAAATAGCTTGTAGCAGTTAAAGCAGCTGATGTATAATTAATTAAATTATTAGTCCCAACAGCACTTGTAAATCCTGCAGTAGCACTTGTTGTACTTCTTTGCCACAAATAAGTGTAAATGCCACTTCCACCAGTTGGAGCAGAACCAACAAAAGCAGAAGGAATTGTACCAGAACAAATTGTTTGTGTGCCTGTAGCTGTATTTGAAGCTAATACTGGATTTACAGTAACTGTCACAGCAACTGAAGTATCACTACAAGAACCGGATACAACTAAACGCCTAAACCAAGTAGTAGAGGTTAAAGACCCTGATGCATAACTAATTAAGTTATTAGCTCCAGGAGCCACACTAAAACCAGCTGTCGCATTGGTGGTGCTTCTCAACCATGTATAAGTATAAGTTGCATTTCCACCAGTTGGTGTAGAACCTGTAATTGAAGTTGGTGTATTTCCAGAACAAATTGTTTGCGCACCTGTAGCTGTATTATTAGCAATAACTGGATTTACACTAATTTGTATTGCAGCTGAAGTATCAGCATTACATAAACCTGATGCCACCCTTCTTCTAAACCAAGTATTAGCTGTTAAAGAACTAGCTGTATAATTTTGAGTATTACTACTAGCTATAGCACTAAATCCTGAAGTAGCGCTAGTAGTTGATGACAACCAAGTATAATTATAAGTAGTTCCATCACCACCTGCAGGAGCATTGGCATTTATTGCAGAAGGTGCTGTTCCTGAACAAATAGTTTGAGGCAAAGTTGTTATTGAATTATTTGCTACAGGATTATTTATGGTAAATAAAATTGCAGCTGAAGTATCAGCATTACAAGCACCAGACGAAACAATTCTTCTAAACCAAGTATCAGAAGTTAAACCACTTGGAGTATAATTTTGTGTATTACTAGTTCCGGCTGCTACAACAAAACCTGCCGTACTACTTAATGTAGAACTTATCCATTGGTATGAATAAGTTGAACCATTTCCTCCAGTAGGAGTTGATGCAGTAATAGCACTAAGTGTAGAGCTTGAACATACAGTTTGCGACAATGAGGTAATGTTATTATTGTAAATTGTATCATTAACATTTACAACCACTTGCGCTCTTGGAGAAATGCAACCTAAAGTTTGATTACTATCAGCAACATAAAAGTTTGTTGTACCAGAAGTTGTTGTTACTGGAGTTGGAGCTGTTGTACTTCCTGCTCCACCTGCAGCTGAAACATACCACAATAAAGTATTGCTACCTGTGGCGGACAAATTAGAAGCGGTGCTGTTCTTACAGTAATTAATTGGACTAGTTACAGTTGGTAAAGCAATTGGCGTTGGAGTAAACTCAAAAGCTCCAATATCAGGACTTAAACCTCTAGCTGTTCCATTCAAATCATTCGTTACATCAGATAAAGTAACACCACTATTATTTACTATACACGACAATGGTGTTAAGTTACTATTTGTATCGGTATAATTTGGATTTACTGTAAATGAATTAGCATGTAAACTTGTAGCTGTTTGCAATGCAGATAAAGTAGTATAATCAGTGGTACTCACCAGAGATAAAACCGCATTAGGACCTGCAGTATACAACACATTATTGCTTGCATTAGTTACAGTTCCTGACGATAAATACAAGGCATAAGCTTTTGAACCTGAAAAACCTACTTGGGTATTTCTCAATATATTATTTATTATCTCTACTCCTGTAGCACCAAAATTGGCTATACAAGCTGTATTTTGAGCGGCTCCTGTATTGAATGAAATACTATCAAGCGAAATACTATTATTATAAATTTTTACACCTGTGGCTCCTGCTAATCTTATTGCAAATAATTGATCTGTAGTACTTGTTAAATTCCAGCTACTTGAATTCAAATTGTAGATTGCATTATTTCTAATAATTGTATTAGTACCTGCTAAAATACTTATACCATAAGTACCATACAAACCTGTATTTGTAGATCTATTTCCAAATATTTTATTTTGCTCAATAATAACATTTAAACATCCAGTATTTTGGATAATAGCACTATTATTTAAAGCTAAATTTGTGGTTAAATTTTTAAATACATTATTTTTAACAACTGAATTTGATGCATAAAACAACTGAATACCTGAAAATGTTAAATACTTAGTAGACAAATCTTCACCAAAAATATTATTGGTAAAAAATAAACTATCGTAATTTACAGTAACAGTTCCAGCTCCCACAACAATTCCATTATACGATTTCTTAAATTCACAGCTATCTATGTAAATTTTTCTGTGTCCATTATTTTGAATATGAATATTATTTACTAAGGTTCCACCTGATAAATTAGTGCTGCCACCTTCAAACAAAGTATTTTTAATATTTATATTTTGACATCCATTTGATGTACTTGCTTGATTTGATATCAATAATGGAATTGAAGTAGTAGTTGCATTATTATTTTGGAATAACAAATATTTACCACTACCACCAAATCTACCATCAATTGTAACATTATCAGCACCTAACAAGCCCACTAAAATGGTAGATGTAGTTGAAATTGTTCTAAGAACAGGAGCATCAGGAATTATAGATAATTGATAAGCATTATTAAATTCAAGTAAACCAACAGTACCTAATTCAGTGCTAATATCACTTATTACCTGTGCCGTAATATTGCCATTTATATACTTGTTATTCATATCATCAAACAAACCACCAACGTTGGTAAATGACGAATATGTACCTCCCACACCCACAGTAACAACACCTGAAAGATTTCCTACAATTCGGTAAAAAGTAGTTAAACCTGCAATTGGGAAATTTGACGCTCCTAATGTTGTACTTGTAGTTGCCAATGCTAAAGTTCCATTACTAATGGCCACATTATTATTAGGCGAGCTATCCATTGCAACAATAAAATATTGAATTGTATCGTTAGGAGCAACAAATCCTCCATTTAAAATTGAATAATCAACATTGAATGTAAATAATGAACCTACATTCGTTGCACTTACGTATTTCCAACCATTATCGGCACTCGTATTACCCACTAAAACATTATTATCGCTTGTTTTTTTATAATATAATTTAGGCCCATCGGTACTAATTTTAACAACACTTGGATCTGTAATAGTTGCAGTTACAATTCTATTTAAAGTTACAGGACTATTGCCTAATGTAGAAATTGCAATGGTAGGTGGATTTAAGTCAAGCTGAACTCCATTAAATTCATCTGCACCTAAATCAGGAGCAGAACCAGTACCCGAATAACCAACAGAACCTTGACGTATATCTCCGTCTATGTCATTATTTATCCCAGAAATAATCAAACCACCTGACTCCATTTGATTTGGAGTTGCACCCATATTTATATGTAAATCACCTAATAACGAATTACTAAAAGTAATGGTGGCATTTGTAATACTATTTGCATCTCCAGCAGAAGCAGTTCTCCAGCCAGCTAAAGTTTGATTTGTACTCCAAAAACCTACAGTAGCGCTATTGGCATTTAAAATATTATAATTACTTGCACCAGCAGCCCAACCAGTAGCCGAAGTAGCAGTGGCATTAAAATAATTAGCAATGGCATAATGTCCACCTGTACCTCCACTTCGAGTATTTGAGAAAATATTATTTTTTATATTAACCACAACCTGATTAACGGCTGTAGTAGCAAAATTTCCTCTTAAATATCCAAAACTAGAAATACCGCCTGATGAAACCGACCCTTCAATACTTATAGAATTATTATAAATATTGACATTAGGATTAGGCGAAGACCCATGATTCCCCCAAATACCTATAAATGAAGTATTTGTTGTTTGTCCATTACCTAAAGAAATCATATTATTGATAATATTTACGTTTGAACTCGTAGTTGCACTTCTCAACATAATTCCTGATGCAGTTCCTGGAGTATTTAAAGTAGTAGAAGTAGAAGCATTGCTTAAACCATATATTGTATTACCTATAATATCTATAGCGGTATTAGAAACAGCAACCCCAGCCAAATTTGTTCCATTTGTGGTGGTATTAGTTAAAGATAAACTATAAATTGAATTTTTAGTAATTACTGAACCAACAGTTCCTCCTTGCGACAATATACCAACTCCTGCTAATAAAGCAGTAGACACTGTGGTATTTGCACTTGCACTTGAAATATTTCTAACAATATTATTTGAAACCAAATATACTCCTGATGTTAACTCAATTCCTCTAAAAGCAACACTAGTACCTGTAGAACTTAGTACAGCATTTTGAACAATATTTGGCAGTAAACTTGAACCAATTGTAACAGCCCCAGATGAACTGTTAAGAATCCCTCTAAATGCAGCAGTTCCTGAAGCGGCAGAAAAGGTTGTTCCAGTATTTGACAAATTAGTGCCTGATAATAAATTACCCATCCTTAAGTTTGAACTAGTAGTATTACCTATTGTATTTCCACTTATATTTACCACAGCAGTTCCAGCTGTATTAATACCTGTTACTGCACCACAAATAGAAGATGTAGAACCCATCGCATCAATACCTCCAACAGTATTATTTTGAATATTAACTGTATTAGCCGAAGTAGCATAAACTCCAACTACAACTCCTCCTGTTGTAGTACAAACAGTATAAATAGAACCATTTCCAATTGAAGAACCTATTGTATTGCCAGCTACTGTTCCAATATTTGCATTTCCTGAATTAACTGCTATACCACATAAAATACCTACTGTGGTTGTAGCACCGCTTGAAGTATATAAAGCAATTCCTGCAATGGTATTTCCTTGAATTGAAGAAACTGTTCCGCCTGCTGTAAAAGTACAGTTAATACCAATGAATCTTGTAGCATTGGCAGTTCCAGATACAGTATAAGAGGAAGGAAAACCAGCCAAAGCTACAGAACAACCTACCATATTTGTTGTTCCAGTTCCACTTGAACTAGCATAACCAATTGTATTTCCAGTAATAGTATAACCAACCCCAGAAAGTACATTTATGGCAATATGAGTATTTGCCGTGCTATAAGTACGTGTAGCCGATTGAAAAAATTTATTATTGGTAATAACCCAATTTGAATTATTAGAATTAATATTCATACCGTTAGTTGCAGCAGTTGCACTAAAATAATCAGAAACATTATTACCTATCACTGCATTTCCACTATTATCAATTAAGGCACTAGTTCCTAGTGAATAAATTCCATTAAGTGGAAATGATAGTCCGGCAGTAATTGTATTCGATAAAATAGCATTATTATCATTACCAGTGATGGCTCCAGTTGAAAAAGTAACAACTCCCAAACCAGTTGATGCTCCAATTATTGTACAGTTCTGAATGGTGTCTGAACTAGCATCGTTAATAAATCGGATTGTAGGTGCAGCACTTGTTGCACTTGTATTGTTAATTGTTAAAGAATTACCACCAGAATTCAATCCATTAACACTAAAGTTATCTGCGCCATTTAAATCAATTAAAGGACCTGCAACACTACCAGTTATGGTGCTAGCTGAGCCTCCAGTCGGTGTTAATGTAACAGCAGTATAATTGGCAGAACCAAACCCACTTGCGTTTAATACTGCGCTTGCAGTTTCGGTACATGTGCCATTAATGGTTAATGAAATAACACCTTGATGTGCTCCAGAATTTATTGAATCAAACGCTGATTTTAAAGTACTGTAAGATGCTGAAGTTATACTTCCAGAAGTACTTGTAAGTGAAATTTGCGCGTTTGTGCTGTTTAAAAACATTATTGAAATAATGAATAAACAGACTTTTATTAAATGTTTTGTAAATGTATTTGCCATATAATTTTTATTTTTTTTGAAAAAAATATCAAGCATTGAGCTTCAATGAACTTGATTGAATAAATTTCTAAATAGAATAAAATTAACAAGGAGGTTTTATAAGCAAAACTTTATAAGCCTTGCTTAAAGCAGCATTTTTAAAGTAAAACACAATTATTGATTTCTCAACTGAGGTTTCTCCAAATTGATTCTTTATCTGTAAATTATTATAGAATTGGCTATATTCTTTTTCAAAGCATAATAACTGATTTGGAGGCAAATTATTGGGAACAGACCGTTTTGAATAAAGCAAAGCATTCTCATTATCCATCTGTTTTTTAAAAAACATAGATGAAATTGCTTTAAAAACCAATGTAAAATAAGGCCTTTCGGCTATTTTAGAGCCAATTCTATTAAAAAATGCCCCATTTAAAACACTGATAATTAGTACATATAAAATGAATGTTTGTAAATGTTTATTCAATATGCTAAAATCTATTACAGCATATTTCTAAAAAAAAACTTAAAAATGAAAGAGGCTTAAAAAATTATAATCTGATTACTTATTCGGCAAAATACTTACATAAACGGCAAAATATTTAGACAAACAGCTTTTAAATAGTTAATTTCTTTTAATAGTAATATAAATTACTAAAAACGATCCCTTCTATAAATTGACAAAAATCTTAAAAAGAGAAAATCTGCAATAAAACTATTACAAATCATACTGATTATACTCACAATTATTGGCTAAAAATTTTACACTAAAAACTTGCAATTTACATCAACCTTACAGCCAAGAATATGAGGTATTAGCTAGGGTTTTCTTTTTACTGTAATACTCAAATAGTAATTTCAAAATTATTACCAAGGCTATAAACAAAATAAGCCAAGTAGCTCTTGAATTATATCTAGCTGATATTGTGGACAGTACAGCTGTAACCATTGCATTTAAAAACACAAAAGTAAATACCAAAACACTTACCACCGAGGAAACTGTAATGCCAAACCTAATTATGTATAAAATTATTAAGCAAACACTAAATATTAGTAATAAATTCTGAATATATGATGATTGCTGATAATCATAACTTTGTCTATTAACAAATTGCCTAGCATGGGTGTAGGCAAACAAATCGTTAGAAAGTCTAATTTTTATTTGACTATATGGTGGCGATTGCTCGTCATACTTTACTAAATACTCCTCACCAAAATTATTAGATGTAAGCTGCACAAAAGTTTCAATAATACCTTGATAAACAAATGGCAAAAAGTATTGCTTATTTGTAAGTATATCATGTATTATAAAATCGTATTCTTGTTTATTAGCATCCCAACCACCAGTTTTATAAACCACACTATTTGCACCCCAAAGAAAATCGCCACCCACGGTAGGTAAACTATCTTTATATTTATAAATATTCAAGTTTTTAGCATTATTGCTGGTATTCAAATAGTTAATCAAAACACCATTATCTATCATTTTAGCCATTAAAAACACATGTGAAGATTTATTAGAATGAAAACCAAAACCAAATAATGAGTTAATAAATGGTAATAAAATCCAACAAAATAATGTTATTGATGTGAGTACAATTAACCTAATTCTATTAAGTATTTCTTTTTCTTTTATAAAATAATAAAACACCCAAAGCACGCCTAATAAAGCACTTAAAGTAGCCAAATTTGAAAGATGAGTAAATACAATAAAGATATAAGAAATATAAAGCAGAACCCATTTAATTTTGCTCATTGGTTTACTAAAAAGTATCAAGCAAAACATTAATAACGACATTGGTGTAAAAATATCTGGAATAACTAAGCTTGTAAAATAAGGTACTGCCGAAAAAGTGGTTAACAAACTTACCACAATGGTAAAAATATATGGCTCATACTTTTTATTAGCCACTAATAATTGCACCAAGGCATACAATATATTTGACACAATAAAACTCTGCACAAACAAACTAAGCCAAAGACTAAAACCCAAACTTGTATGGCGTAAAAATAAGCCATAAAATATAGGTCTATCAGTAGGAACGTTTCCCGAAAATCCGCTACTTATATACGTTCCAGTATCGGAAAAAACAATAGGAAAACCGTTATAAAAAGCGGGGAATAAAAACAAGAAACTTGTTATTACTACCAACATCCATTTAGTTTGTTTCATACAAAAAAGTAATTTATACTACCCTAAATCGCCAAGCTGTGGACGAATAACAATTTCCTCCACAACTGTATTGCCTGAAAGGCAAAATACACTCCAAATAGTTTCCGCTACATCTTGAGGTTTAATAAATCTGCTAGCAGGTAAATCAGTTCCACTCCAACTATCGGTTAAAGTAGCTCCAGGCATAACCGCAGTAACTTTTACATTGTGTTCTTTCAACTCCTCACGCAAAACTTTAGTCATACCAAGCATGGCATATTTGCTTATACAATAACTGCCTCCATTAGGATAGGCTTTAATACTTGCAGTACTGCAAATATTAAATACATAACCGTATTTTCTATTTTTCATACTTGGCACTATCTCACGCGTTAAATGATAGGCACTTGCCAAGTTGGTATTTATTTGTTTTTCAAATGAGCCATCATCCTCGCCCAAAATTGTACCGGGAATAAAAACGCCAGCATTATTTATTAAAATATCAATTTTATCAAATTCAGTTAACACATCGCTAGCAAAAGCTTGAACAGCCACTTTATCACTTACATCTACTGAAGCAAATAAAAAACGCTGATTTTCATACTTATTCCAAAGTTCAGCTTTAAACTCGTTTAATTCTTTTTCATTGCGAGCGCAACCCGCTATATTAAAACCTTCTTCAGCAAATAATTCGGCCAACGCCTTACCTATTCCTTTTGTTACACCTGTAATTAAAACCGTTTTACTCACGTTATTTATACTTAAAATTTTGTTACTTTATAATTGAATACTTTGTTGCCAATAGCAATATGCATAATATACAATCCTTTGGTTAAAACCGAGGGCTCTAATGAAAATGTATTAATTTGATTATTAGCGCTATATATTACCTTTCCTTGTAAATCAATAAATGAAATATCAAACTTTTGATTGCTAGGCAGTTGAACAGTTAAGTTTTCATTGCCCATTGCAAATCCTTCTGAATTTAAAATCTTAATAAATGATTTATCCATTATTTCATCAACCGAAACAGAATTGATAATTTTCCGATTAACAAATGAATTTTTTATAGGACCATAATGGTATCTATTAAACAAAATACTATCCGCTTGAATAAACAATTCTGCAAACTGCGGAATTGTCATATTGGTTTGGTACGAAGCCATGGCAGTAAGCAATAATGAAACAGTAGTATCTATTCCAATTTGCTCTGCAAAATCGGTTACAGCCCCACTCCAAATTGCACTTAACGAATAACGTTCCAACACAAAATCATCTACGTAATTTTTGGTATTTAAAGTAGTTCGGCCATTCCAAGTTTGGTTTCCATCCCAATTAAAAACTTTACGCCAATTATATTCACTTAATTTACGCGAATACAAAACAGCCATAATATCGCAGTTTCCTTCATCTATGCCTATTCGCTCTTCGCCATCAATGGTATTTGGTGCAATATAAAAACCAATGGCATGCGTATATTCATGTGTTATTACATCAGCATCTTCAGCATCGGGAATACCTCCAATACCCAACAATATGTACGGATTTTCGGTAGAAAATTCAAATCTTGAATTTTCACCAAAATCGCCCATTGGATCAACCCAAAGTTGATTTTTTAAATTACTAAAACCTAAACTTTGTATATACATTTGGTATTGATGTATATGAAACAGAGCCATCTCTTGTTTAAAAATATTGGTATTTCGGGTTACTACTAAACTATCTTTTGTACTAACAGCAAAAGGCTCAGCCACAGGACCCATAATATCTTTAATTAACACATAGTTATTTTCAGCTACAAAATTCCCAATGCTATCTAGTTTTAAGTTCAACATAAGAATTTTTCGTTCATTGTTAAGCGATGGCGTATCTTGTTTGTTATAGTTTAAATAAGGAGCTACATACTCGCTACGAGCTGTGGTTAATGGGTCTGGATTAAATATTTTTACTAAAGCATTGGTATCTTTTCCTGCTCTTAAACTTTTTACATTTTCAAAAAGCAATTGATTATCAACATCAAAATATTGTTCTTTATTTCCTGAAATTTGTTTTTTAGCAGCAGCTAATTTAACACCATTAAATACCCAAATTTGATTGGAAGAAATAGCTGATGTAGGTAAATTATTATTACGCAAATCAACTAAATCGTTCACTATATTAATTACTTGTCCATAATTATTGATAGCAATTTTTACATTTGATTGATAAACTTTTGAGCCTAAATAGGTCTGGGTAAATTGATAATGTGTGCCAACTAGACTTTGATAAGTATGAACCAATTCTAAATCAACATTGCTTAGTTTTAGTTCAGTTAAATTATCTAACAAATATTGCTTTGCTAATTGGCTTAAATCTATATTTTGTTTTGCTAATGAAGAATTACTATTAGGCAAAACCGAGGAAGCATTAGCCAATATCAATTTGGCCTTTTTATTTTTAAAGTAATTAACAAACTCAGTATTTTGAGCCTGCACTATTTGACCAATTAATAAACCTAAAACAATGGCTAATTTTTTCATAAGGTTTGTATAAATTTTATTTCTGTAATACCAGCATCTTTTAGTTGCTTCTTTACATCATCTGCTTTTAGTTTTCTAACTTCAAATATAAAGCTGTTTGTGTTTAAATAATCATTAGGATAAACCTTAATGCCATTATTTTTACCAACCTTGTACAATTGATTGTGCAAAATAAATTCAGCCTCCACTTGATACTGTTCAATCACTTGTTTTTCAACCACATTTGCATTTAACAAAGCAGCAGCTCCAGCTTCATGATAAGCATTAATTAAACCGGGAACGCCCAATAACTTTCCGCCAAAATACCTAACCACCACTACCATTACATTGGTTATATCCTTTTGTAAAATAGCTCTTAAAATGGGTTTTCCAGCAGTATTTGCAGGCTCTCTATCATCAGTACTTTTTTGAAACTCTTTACCTGAGCCTAATACCATAGCCCAACAATGATGATTGGCTTGAGGATGTTCTTTTTTAAGTAGTTTTACAATTTCTTTTCCTTCATCCTCCGTTTTTATTGGATAAACAAAACCCAAAAACTTACTGCCTTTGTCCTTAAACTCGCCAGTGGCAGGTTGGGTTATGGTTAAATAAGTATCGGTAAATAACATATCGTATTTTTAAAATTGTATAGAAATTAAAGCAATGGCAATTAACGATAAAGTTAAACCAATTATGTTTTTAGTATTGAGTTTTTCTTTAAAAAATAATACCGAAACCAAAGTACTTGCAGCCACAATGCCAATATTATTAATTGGAAAAATGGTAGCACTAGCATTAGGAAAATAGCTTAAAGTTTTTACTAAAAACAACATGCTAAAATAATTAGGAATACCTAAAAATATACCCCAATACACATTTTTAAACGCTACTTTTTCGTTTTTAAAAACTACTAAATAAGTTAAAAACAATGCGCCTAAAACAAATGCAATACTAAAAACAGTAGTAATTACATAAGCCTCGCTAACTGCTGGAATAAAACGTTTTTGAATTAAATTTAAAGTAGTATCAATAATGCCGCTACCAATAAAAACAATGGCTGGCAATATCCAAATATTTTTTGTTTTGGTTGAACCATCGTTATGTTTTTGGCTGATAAAATAAACAGCCAATAAAGACAATACAATACCTGCAATTTGAAAACCAGTTAAGCTTTCGCTGAAAAACAGCAATGCAAAAACTATTGGAACTACTACCGAAAGTTTGGCTGAAACCATACTTACTGAAACACCCATTTTTTGACTGGTTTCGCCAATGGCAAAAAATATGCTTATAAATAAAAAACCTAACAAAAGCGTGTAAGGAAACCAAGGTTGATTATAAAAATCAGTAGTAATTACGGGTGTTTCGTTTGTAATTAAATTGCCTAATACTGCGCAAGTTATATAATTAAAAATAATGCCCTGTAAAGTATTTACACCTACACGTTCAAAAATTTTAAAAAAACTAACCGTTATGGTAGAAGCTATAATGCTTAAAATTAAAAATATCATTTAGTAATTTGAATAATTAGTGAGCAGCTAAAAGTACTTGCATGGTAATACCATCAATATCCTCTTGCTGAATTTTATTACCATAAATTAAAGGTGCTTTTATACCATCATTTATAGTTTTAGGCGATGAAAATACGATGGCTTCATCCCAAATTTTGCTTTCTATAACTGCATTTAAAAACTGCGAACCACCTTCTATAATCAAGCTTTGAATGTTTAATTTATATAAATGAGTTAACATTTCATCTAGCCAATTTTCAGTAAAATCAAGCTGAATAAAGTTTAAATTCTCTTCACTTGGTTTTTGTTCTTGTGTAAACACGACTGTTGGTGTGCTTTTATCAAATAATTTTAAATCAATTGGCAAACGCAAATTTTTATCTAATAAAACCCTTACTGGATTTCGACCTGGCCATTCACGTGCGTTTAAAGCTGGGTTATCAAATAAAGCGGTATTGGTAGCCACCATAATGGCATCTTCTTGTGTACGCCATTTATGCACCAATTTTTGAACTATCCTGTCGGTAATATGCCTTTGATTTTCGAAATCTTCTGCACTTAGCTTAGTAGCATCAGGAGCAATATATCCGTTCCAAGTTTGGGCCCATTTTAAAATTACATAAGGCTTTTGTTGGGTAACAAATTTTATAAAACGTCTGTTCAAAAATTTACACTCATTTTCTAAAACACTAACTGTAACTTCAATTCCCGCATCTTGTAGTTTTTTTATACCTTTACCTGCTACCTTTTCGTAAGGGTCAACCATGCCAATTACCACATTTTTTAACTGATGACTTATCAATAAATCGGCACAAGGCGGTGTTTTTCCAAAATGATTGCAAGGCTCTAAGTTTACATATAAAGTAGCTTCTCTTAGTAAACTTTTGTCTTTAACCGATTGAATAGCATTTACTTCGGCATGAGCTTGACCAAATTGCTGGTGCCAACCTTCGCCAATAATGGTTTGATTATGAACAATTACGCAGCCCACCAAAGGATTGGGCGATACTGAACCAGCTCCATTTAGCGCCAATTCAATACAACGCTGCATATACATTTCGTGTGTTTTCAAATGAGGTGCAAAATAAGTAATACCTACAAGATATTAGAACGGTGTGGTAAAATTGTGCAAAGTGGATTTTTGACCATGATTTATACGATGGTAAGATTGAATTTGCTCATCAACCATATTAACCACTAACTTTACAACCTAACTTAAAGTAAAAAACTCCGTTTTTTCGGTAGTATGCGAGCGTAAAATACCAGCACTCACCAAATTAATCAACATTTTTTGAGCTCGCCAACGGCCTATGTTGAGCAATTTTGATACTTCCTTTAAAGTAATTTTATTATTGGTATTTAAATACTGTAACAAGCCTTGTTCGTGTTTACTATAAGCTATAAAAGTATTGGTATTATTGGTTTGACGTTTTAAAACATCTAATACAATTTTACTAGCCAATAAAGTTTTATCGGCTACACGAATGTGCGCCCACCATTTTCCATCTTCATCTTTGGCATAATATGGTTTATCGCTTCCTTCAGGAATTATGCATTCAATAACCGTTTTACCACCTATTTCCCATTCCACCAACTCTATTTTTATTTCGGGTTTGCAATAAAAACTAGCGGCCAAGTCAAGCATGTATTTTTCATCTTCGCTTTTTACTCCAGAAATGGTTTTATTATCGTTAACACCAACAAGCAAAGTTCCTCCTTTGTGGTTAGCAAAAGCGGCCATGGTTTTAGCTATTTTATTGGCAGAAGAAATGGTTTTTTTAAAATCTAATTGCTCTCCTTCGCCCTTACTAATAAGCTGCATTACATGCGGAAACGATATGTTTTTATGGAAACTCAAAACGAAAATTTTACTTAATTAATACACCTATATTGGTATAATTTAAAACATTGCGCAAACAAATAAGTTTTTATGAAATATACGCTATTTAAATTTTAAATATTTGATTCATTTATCAATAAAATTTTTATGTCATAAATTTTAAATTAAATTAGTAAATATCATTTCAAATTCTACATTTGAATATATCAAAACAAAAAAACATTCAATCAATTATGGATACTTCATTTGAAATTATTGAAAAAGAAGCAATCGAAGCATTAAAATTTCCGCACGAAGAGGTTTTAAAAGATGCTGAGAAAATTAAAGACAGAACCGACAACTTAAACAAAGCACTGTCGCTAGGAAATTTAGAGCATTTTAAAATAAAAATATATTTTGAAGACAATACCAAAAAGCGCATGGTTGATACCACTGTTTGGGGCTTAACCGAAGAAAGAGTTATTTTAAAACAAGGAGTGGTAATTCCAATAGAAAGAATTCATAAATTAGAATTATAAAACAGTAAAAGGAGGTTAAAGTATTTATATTTCAACCTCCTTTTTTATGGTTTAACTGATTAGTTTTCAAACAAAAAATTGTATTTTCAGCATTAACATTTTGGAGGAATAAAATGGTGTTAGAATTAAAAAAAGTCTCATTTACAAAGCCAATTCCAAATTAGGATCCCAAAAATGGTTCTTAAAATCTTTTATTTGGTTATTTTCAATAATAAAACCTTCGGCTTCTAACAATCCTTGCATGGTGTTTCCACCAAAATGGTGTTTTCCAGTAAGTAAACCATTTCTATTCACCACTCTGTGTGCCGGAATTGGTGGAATTACTTGGTGGCTTGCATTCATGGCATAACCTACCATTCGGCTACTTTTGGCACTGCCTAAATATTTAGCAATGGCTCCATAACTAGTTGCCTTTCCATAAGGAATTTGCCTAACTACATCAAACACATTTTGAAAAAAAGTGTATTTATCCATTCCAAAAAATTATATCAATTTTTGGAAAGCTTTAATCCATCTATCAGGTATTTCATCGGCTAAAGCAGTTTGGTAATCGCTGTAATTGCAAGGCACCATAAACGAACCTTTGTTATTGCTTCTATCTTTAGGATATGGTACTTCCATCCACCACCTGTCGCTCAACAAGTTTTTGTAAAAAGTAATATCGTAAGTTCCTTGAATGCTGGTGTAATAAACCATGTAATCATTACTTTCTTTAGTAGGATATTCCGTTTTCCTATTCGCAAATCCATCAATAAAATACCATAACATTTGCCCAACTAATTGACTGGTTAAATTGTTTAAATCGTTTTTGGGGTTTACATTATAAATACCAAAACTTTTCAAATCGTTGCTCATGCCGGCATATCGGGCTATTTGGCAAGCTTCTTCGCCTAAAAATCCGTTAGCCGATGGTGTATTTTGCCCATGTGCATCAGCTGCTTTTATAGCCGACATATTAAAAGCCATCATATCGGCATTACGGCAAAATGGTTCAATGTCTTTTATTTTATTTCTAAAAATGCCTAAACGCAACATATCAAAATTCATGCGTTCAAAAGCATCGTAACTTTGAGGTTCTACAAAATAACTTTGATGCCCAATATGGGCCACATTAAATAAATAATTTTTAGGATGCGCAATTATTCTACTTAAATAACCTGAATTTAACTCATTGTCATCATCAAATTTTAAAGCCACGCGGGCATCAGCCAAAAGTACATTCATGTTAAAATGAGTGCTTTCGTAAGCAGCATATTGGTGGTAAATAAAATCTTCGCTAGCACCAATTACCAAACATAAAACTTTTTGTTTTAAAAGTGCTTCAATGGTTTGCCTTACTGCAAAATAGGTATCACTAATAGTATTACCTGCTTCTATATTTCCTAAATCAACCAAACGCACATCGGCCCTGTGTTTAATTAATTGGTAAAATTCTTTTCTAATTTGATTAGCAGCCAAAGCCGAACCTTCAAATTGAGGATTTAACCTATCATCGCAAACGCCCAAAATAGCTATTTGAAATTGGCTTAAATTTTCGAAATTATAAGTAAATGAGGTGTGATTATAAATGCTTTTAGCACTGCAATTTGCTGCTAAAAACTGAACTATTTCAGAAGGGATTGGTTTTAAAAATTCCATGGTTTTATTTTTAAGAACTACATTTTATTTCAAACAAAAGTTTATTTAATGGTAGCTATTTGCTTCAAAACTCATTAATTTGTTGGCATATAAAATAAACATATCCACAAACAGTGATTTTAGTAACCGGTTCAACAGGATTTTTAGGTGCTCACATGGCTTGTTATTTGCTACAGCATCAAAAAAAAGTAAAGCTAATTAAGCGCAAATCAGCTAGTTTGGCTGAGTTTGAAAAAATATTTAATTACTATTTCAAGCATTTTAGTACCGATGCAAAAAATGCATTGTACCAATCCATTAATTGGATAGAAGCCGATATTTTAGATATTCCTCAGCTAGAAGAAGCATTTTTAGGGGTTACTGAAGTGTATCATTGTGCTGCTATGGTAAGTTTTGCGCAAGCCGATAAAGAAAAAATGGAAAAAACCAATGTAGAAGGAACAGCCAATATGGTAAACCTTGCATTGATGAACAAAGTTGAAAAATTTTGTTACATAAGTTCTATTGCTGCCATTGGCCGGAGTTTAAGTGGCGCCACCATTGACGAAAACTGCAAATGGGAAAATAGCAATTTAAACAGCAATTATGCCATAAGTAAATACAAAGCCGAAATGGAAGTATGGCGCGCTAAGGAAGAAGGACTCAATGTTTGTGTAGTAAATCCTGGTGTAATTTTGGGTTATGGCGATTTTACCAAGGGTTCTATTGTTTTGTTTAATTCCGTTTACAAGGGAATGCCATTTTACACCACAGGAGTTAATGGATATATTGATGTACAAGATATTACTAAAGTTTGTTTTCAATTAATGGAGCAAAATATTTTTGGACAACGTTATATTTTGGTGAGTGAAAGTGTAAGCATTAAGAATTTATTTTTTAGTATGGCTAAATACTTAAACGTTAAACCTGCAAAATTTAAAATAACACCTTTTTTAAGCGAAATAGCTTGGCGCGTATTTGCCATTGTGCGTTTTTTAAAACTCTCCAACTTTAGTTTAACCAAAGAAACAGCAAGGGCTTCGCAAAAACAATATTATTACAACAATAGTAAAATTTCCAAAGCGCTTCAATTTCAATTTAAGCCTGTAGAGCAAACAGTGAAAGAAGTTTGCACACAATTCTTAATTGATTTAGAACCATAAAAACTTAGAATTTTTAGAACCATATAGAACATAGAAACTAAGGTAATAAACTATGTTTCTGTGTTCTATGTTGGTTTAGTATTCTGTTAAAGTTTTATTCCTCCAATTTCTTTTACTCAGATAACATAATGCAAAGAGGCCGCCTTTTAAAGACAGCCTCTTTACATTTATTTAGCTTTTTTAGCTTCAAACTTATCAAGTTCCATTAAAAAATCGCTATACGAGTTCATGAAATAAATATAGGCATCGTAAGGACTTTCGTAAGGACTAAAGTACTTGTGAACATCGCCATCGCTCCAAAACTTGGTACACATATAATAAAAATGATCGCTGGTTAGCATTTTTTGCCAAGTATCTATAATGGATTTATCTCCAGTAGCATAAACTCTTTTTTCAATAGAATATATTTTAGCTATGCTTTCGTCTTGCATAGGGTTTCCAAGCCAAGCTGATAAATCGCGCTCCATATCGGCCCAACTGATTAAATCATGAGCATCATATTCATCTCTTATAGGGTAAGCAGCCACCGTTTCCGAAGGTGTTTTAAAAGTAAAATCTTTGTGTTTTAAAATATACTCTGGCATGTGCCACATAAAATCAAAAATACCAGTTTCGGCCCATTGGTGTTCGCCAAAAGTTTCGTAATCCATAAATAGATTAATCGTTTCGCCATGCCCCGCAATAGCATGACACCAACTAGCAAACTTATCGGCTGTTAAAGGCCAACTTTCCCAACCGCGGTTACTAAATCTAAATGCTATATCATCGCTTAATTGATAATTTTTAAGCAACGATTTTATTTTGGTAACATTAGGCGCTTTGTACAAATAGTTAGGTGTTCTGCCTTTTAAAAGTCTATCAACTCCTTCGCAAATAATGCCTTCGTAGCCTAAATCTTCAATAAATTTGGCCAATTCATTATTGTATTGCAATTCGGTGTTTCTGAACACCTTAGGAGTATAGTTAAAATGTTTTTTTAGCACTGCTTTGTGTTTTTCAACTTGCTTTACAAACTCCTCTTTGCTAAAAATATAGGCCAACGAGTGGTAGTAGGTTTCGCTAATAAATTCTACACAGCCAGTAGCTGCAAGGTCTTTAAAACTTTGCAATACATCGGGACGCCAAGTTTCAAATTGCTCCAAAGCCACACCGCTTATGGCATAACTAATTTTAAATTCGCCTTTGTGTTTTTTTATCAAATCAAGCATTAATTTATTAGTAGGTAAATAGCAGCGTTCGCTTACCTTATCTAACACTTGTCTGTTTTTTTCATCATCGTAATAATGATGGCTATTACCAATATCAAAAAAAGTATATTCTTTTAAACGATATGGCTGATGTACTTGAAAATAAAAACAAATTGATGGCATATGAGTATTTTTTGATTTGTTGATTGATGATTTAGTGATTTGTTTTTCCGATAAATCGGGAATTATACTGTTGAATTGCTATATGGTTGAATTGTTGAATTGCTTATTTGTTTATTCGTTTATTAACCGTTTAATTGTTATACCTGTAATTAGGAATTTAATTATTGATTTGCTAACTAATTACTTCATTAACTTATCTACTTTATTAACTCTATTAACTCATAACAGATTCGTACACTTCCATTACTTTTAAGGCAGTATTTTCCCAAGTTATATGTTTTAGGTCTTCGTTTGCTTTATCTACCATTTCTGTGCTTAATCCTTTGTAATCAAGCGATGCAATGATGTATTGAGCCAATTTATGCGTATCCCAAAAGTCTATTTTTAAAGCACTGCTTAGCACCTCTCCTGCTCCACTTGTTTTACTCATAATTACAGGCAAACCATATTGGACAGCCTCTACTGCACTTAGTCCAAAAGGCTCGCTCATGCTTGGCATACAGTACACATCGCTTATGGCTAATAACTCGTTAAGTTTTTGTTTATTCAAAAAACCGGTAAAGAAAAATTTATCGCCTAAACCAAACGAAGCAATTTTTTCAATCAATGGTTTGTGTAAATCGCCACTGCCAGCCATTACAAACTTTACATTTTTATGGTATTGCAATACAATGCGAGCAGCCTCTACAAAAAACTCAGGACCTTTTTGCATGGTTATTCTACCAAAGAAAATAACCAACTTATCCTTGTGTGGACTATCTTTTACAGTATGTTTTACCGTTTCTACACCATTATGAATAGCTGTAACTTTATAATCAGGAATGCCGTAATGTTTATTACAAATGCTACCAGTATAATGACTCACAGGAATAACTTTATCGGCCAATTGCATGGCACGTTTTTCTAAATCATAAACCCAATTTCTGCTATCGGCCCCTGAGCGGTCGTATTCTGTTGAATGTACATGCAAAACCATTGGTTTACCTGTAAGCATTTTTAATTCAATAGCAGGTAAAAAAGTCATCCAATCGTGTGCATGAATTACATCAAACTCTTGCGTAAGTGCATACTGAACCGAAATGCGCGAAAATTCAATGGCTTTTTTTATTACATCGCCAGCGTATAACGCATCTATTTCAAATGGTTCAATATTATTATTATAAACTTCGTAAAACTTTTGGTTAATTGATTCGTGGTTATCAATTTTAGCATAAGGATTTACCCCCGCGTTAACTTGATGTGAGTTTAAACCATGGTCTCCATGTTTACTCCTTTTACTAAAAATTTCACGCAATTGCTCTCTACTAAAAGCATTTAACCCAATTAACTCAATATTCGGAATTTTAAAATCGGGAACACTTTTAGGAATAATCATTTTTACATCGGCCAAGGGCGAAAGCGCCTTGCATAATCCCAAACAGGCTACACCCAAGCCACCACTAATTACTGGGGGAAACTCCCAGCCAAACATCAATACTTTAGGTCGTTTTTGCATGTAAATTAATTAATTCAATATTTCAAAATTCTACTTAGCAATATATTTAATTAAGTTTCAAACCACAAAATGTTTTGATATTATTTTTAAATTAAACAACTGATTATTAATTCTTGATAACTTTTTTGTTATTTTTTCAATTATTTATTTTATTGCCTATGGTTGGTGTTTTCACCAACCAATTAGTGTTAAATGCCATTTCTGTAATCAGTAATAAATTTAAAAAAACTGTTGTTTGTTAAATAAAAGTAAGCAGAAGAGTATTTATACAACTCGGGTGAACTGCATAAATTCCATTTTTTACTTATTGGGTTATTATGATATAATTTAATTTTTCTTCCACTACTTTTCTGTTGTATAATTTTAACGTATAGGCTCTTCTTTCCCAAAATTGATAAGCTCTATCTTTGGCATTGCTTTTAAAATATGCTAAAACATTTTGATGGTTTTTATTCAAGTCAAATTTTATTTGTTGGGCAGTATATTTTAAAAATCTCTTTGTACGGTTTTTATTGTATCAGGCTCATTTATTTGCCAAATTATATGAATATGATTTGGCATCCCGATAAATCGGAACAAAACCATAAACCGCAACTCTATTATTTTTTACTAAATAATTTAAACTATCACAAATTATTTGTTTGTATTTGTTGGGCTTTAGCAAATTTTGCCAATTTAAAATGGTGGCTGTAAAAAAGTAAATGCAATTATGCATTTTGAATTATCTTGTTAAATAAAAAAGGTTGGTGAAAACACCCTTTAGACTTGCAGTGAGAATAAAATATGTTATATTTATAAAAAACAATA
>CAZGVO010000001.1:105799-735769 GCA_964529175.1 uncultured Bifidobacterium sp. | reverse complement strand
CAAAATCTTCACTAAACAAAAAGCCGACTCCGCAAAAAGTCGGCTTTTTTGTTTAGTGAAAAAATGATTACTAATTACAAAAAGAAAAGGTATCTCCGTTAAATAATCCTTTATCGCTTAATTTTAAATGAGGAATTACCAATAATGCCATAAATGATAAACTCATAAATGGAGCTCGTAAGGTTGACCCTAATACTTGCTTACTAAAATTATCTAATTGAGTATAATCTTCGGCTACTTTCCATGCATCTTCATTGCTCATTAAACCCGCAATTGGAAGAGGCAAAATTAATTGGTCAGAACTATTCACGGCACTTAAGCCACCTTTATTGGCTATTATTAAATTTATAGCGTTACAAATTTCTTCATCGTTAACACCTACAGCTATAATATTATGGCTATCGTGCGCCACAGACGATGCAATAGCACCATTTTTCAAACCAAAATTTTTAATAAATGAAATAGCAATAGGTGCAGCTTGATACCTATTAACCACCACTATTTTTAGAATATCATTTTGCGGTAATACTTCATGTTTAGGAAACGAAAGTTTATTGGTAATTAATTGACCATCTAAACATTCAATAACC
This sequence comes from uncultured Bifidobacterium sp., assembly GCA_964529175.1. GTDB lineage: Bacteria > Bacteroidota > Bacteroidia > UKL13-3 > UKL13-3 > JAAFJM01. The sequence goes on along the minus strand of CAZGVO010000001.1, from coordinate 735,179 downwards.
AATTCATTTTCTTTTATTTCATAAAAAAAATCTGATACCTTTTTAGATTCTATATTGAACTGATTAATGGGTTCAATTGGAACTTTTGCCATAAGAGTTTTACCATTATCAGCAACTAATTTTCCTTTTATAAAAGTGCGTTCCGCAATAAAATTTGTTAAATTATTTACAACAATAAAATCGGCCGAATCGCCAATTTTTAAAGTGCCTACGGGTAATTTATAATGCCAAATAGGATTTAAACAAGCTACTTGTAACACATCAAACAAATTATATCCTAGAGCAACTGCCCGAGCAACTAATTGATTTATGTGACCTAATAACAAACTATCAGGATGTTTATCATCGCTACAAAACATCAATTGCGAAGCATACTTTTCCATTAATGGAATCAAAGTATCAAAATTGCGTGCTGCACTTCCTTCACGAATAATTACCTTCATTCCAAAACCAATTTTATCTAGGGCTTCTTCTAAAGTAAAACATTCATGGTCGGTACTCATACCTTCTTCAATGTATTGTTTTGCTTGCGCTCCGCGCAATCCTGGGGCATGTCCATCTATAGGTTTATGGTGTTTTTTAGCACTTGCTATTTTAGCCATTACCTCTTCATCTTTGTATAAAACACCAGGAAAATTCATCATTTCAGCCAAATACAATATTTCTGGTCTGGCTAAAAGTGTATCAATATCTTGCGAATTAATTGCCGCACCTGCTGTTTCAAAAACAGTAGCAGGAACACAACTTGGCGCTCCAAAAAAGAAATGAAAAGGCACTTGTTTACCATTTTCAATCATAAAATCAATGCCTTGCAAACCTAGCACATTGGCTATTTCGTGTGGATCGCTAACAGTAGCAACTGTCCCATGAATAACAGCCATTCTTGCAAATTCGCTTGGTGCTAATAAGCTACTTTCTATATGCACATGCGCATCAATAAAACCAGGAAGTGCATAGTTTGAGCAAACTTCATTTATCTTTTCAATAGCTACTATTTCTCCATTTTCAACAGTAATTTCGGCTGCATAAATTTGTTTGTTTATTATATCTACGTAGTTCGATTTTATTTTCATAGTTTTATTAAAGATTGAAGGATTAAAAATTAGAAGATTATTTTGACTTCGCTCACGCCTTGCGTGATTGTCACTCCGCACTTCGCATTAATATTGTTTTCCATTAATAATTACTCTGTCAACACAATCGTTTCCAAAATTATAAGGTATATAAGCTAACGATGATATTGGTTTGGTAATAATTAAATTGGCCATTTTCCCTTTGGTAATACTTCCATATTGATGGCTTAATTCCATGGCATAAGCACCATTAATGGTAGTAGCGTTAATAGCTTCTTCTGGAGTAATTTTCATTTGGGTGCAAGCCAAACTTACCACAAAACCCATACGCCCGTTAGGCGAACTTCCCGGATTATAATCACTTGCCAAACAAACAGGTAAACCTGCATCAATCATTTTACGAGCAGGCATATATGGAATTCCTAAAAAAAACGAACAATTAGGCAAACCAACCGGTATGGTATTACTGTTTAACAAACATTCAATTTCTTCCTTGCCAGTATATTCTAAATGATCTACACTTAATGCATTATGCTTTACTCCTACTTGAACACCACCTGTATATCCTAATTCATTTGCATGAATTTTTGGTTTTAAATTATACCTGGCTGCTGCATTTAACAATAAATCTGTTTCTTCCACGGTATAAAAACCTTGGTCGCAGAATACATCAAAATAATCGGCTAATTTTTCGTTAGCAATATTGGGTAACATTTCATTTAAAATTAAATCAATATAACCTTCACGATTTTGTTTAAACTCAGTAGGAATAGCATGTGCACCCAAAAAAGTAGCCTTAATTGGAATTGGCGAAACTTGTTTTAATTGCGCTATTACTCGCAACATTTTTATTTCATCTTTCACCGTTAAGCCATAACCACTTTTTATTTCAATGGCTCCAGTTCCTTGGCTAATTACTTGTTGCAAACGTTCATGTGCTTGTTCAAAAAGATCGGCCTCACTCATGTTTTGTAACTTTTTAGCAGAATTTAAAATGCCACCACCTGCCGCAGCTATTTCTTCATAACTTTTGCCTTTTATGCGCATTTCAAATTCTTCTTCGCGCCATTTTGCAAAAACTATGTGGGTATGGCTATCCATAAACGATGGTAAAACCATTCCGCCTTTGGCATCTATTTGAGTTGAAATAGTTATATGTTGAGTAGCGTTGGCCAAATCTTCCATTTTACCAAAACTAAAAATGGTATCATTTTCTATGATTAAAAAAGCATTGTCAATACTTTCTAAATGGGCCATTTCCGACCCTCTTTTTAAAAAAATTTCAGGAGCTAAAATTCCTTTTAACGATTGGATATTTGAAACTAAAGTATAGGTTTTCATAAAGGTCAAAATTAATAATTAAAACGAATTGTATTACAAAAAAGCCAAGACCATTTTAAGTTAAATATTTATTACATGTGCAAGGCATAATGTTTTGTTTTTTATGCATTATTTAAAAACAATAAAGTAATAACTTATTACGTTTTTATCTTAGATTAAAGCAATAATTTTTACTTTGTTTTAACGCATTTATCTGCAAGCCACCATATGTTGTTAATCGCAAAAATGCTAATGGAAAGTAATCATTTATAGCAAAGAAGATACCTTCTGCATGACCAGGTAAGGAACAAAAATCAACAAGTCAACCAATCCCCAAATCAATAAATCAATTTAAATCCAGCCTTTGCGGCTAAACCATTGGTAAATAATTATAGTAAGCAAAAGCATAAAAATTAACACACCCGGATAGCCATAATAGTGCGTTAATTCAGGCATAAACTGAAAATTCATACCATAAATACCTACTATAAAAGTTAAAGGTAAAAAAAATGCTGAGAAAACCGTTAATACGCGCATTACCTCATTGGTTTTTTGGCTCGAAAGCGAAATATAAATATTTAACAAACTATGTATGCTATCGTAAATTTCTTCAGTAATGGTCTCTACACGCACATAAGTATCTTTTAAATCCTCGTAAATAGTGTTGCGTTTATGCGAATTTCCCAACTGTTCAATTACAGCCTTGGTTAAAGTAAACAAACGCTTCTTTACATAAATTTTTCTTTTAATCAAGTATAGGTTTTTAAGTAAATCGGGTATTTTACTTTTTAAAAATATACGCGTTTCGTACGAATCAATTTCGGCATCTAAGGCAGCTAAAGGATTTTCAAAACTTTGCAAAGAATCTTTAATTATTTTACAAATAATATCAAATGGACTTTTACAAACGCTACTATTAGCGTACTTTTTAGCCACCCCGTAAATTACCAACGAATCATGCCTATGAACAGTTAGCAAAAAATCTTTACCCCAAAAAATAGCTATTTTTCGAGTTAATTTTTGAAAACTGTCCGCTCCAATATCGCACTTATGGTCATAATTTCTAATGATAACAAAGTGCTCATTATCAAGCTGTTCGAATTTTGGCAAATGCCCTGGGTCTAAACAATCTTTAATAGCTGTTTCAGGCAAATTGTATTTTATAGCCAAGTCTTTTAACTCTTGCTCGGTTGGTTGGTTTACATCTACCCAACAAAACGAATGTTCTGAGGCCTCTTTCAGTATTTGTATCATGCTTTTTGAAAGTATAAAAATACATATTTTTACTTTTGAATAAAATTAATTTACTCACTTAATTCCAAACAATTCAAATTTTCAGGATAAAATTAATTGACTGACTAACAAATAATTGCATTTAATTTTAAATTATTAGAAACTATTCATCTCAATTGGGTGTTTTTGTACATTGAGTGAGTAAATTTTTTCATAATTAATGAAAAAACCTTTGGAAACATTGGGCAAAAAGCCGGGAGAGCCCGGCTTTTTTGTTTTTATTAGTTATTAAATTTTATTTTTAATATTTAAGTATGCTGCTTTATTCTATTTTTGTGTTGAAACATTAAGCTTTGATAAACTACCTTAAACATACTGAAATAGATAAAACAAAGTGGGATTATTGCATTTCTCACGCTAGCAATACCATTATTTACGCCTATGCTTGGTATTTAGATATAGTAAGTCCTAATTGGGACGCTTTGGTGCTTAACGATTACGAGGCTGTAATGCCATTGACACACAGAAAAAAGTATTTCATTTCCTACTTGTTTCAACCTTTTTTTACCCAACAGTTAGGTGTATTTTCAAAAAACGAATCACAGGCTTTATTGGTTCAAGATTTTTTAAATGCCATTCCTACCAAATTTAAATTAATCGATATCAACTTAAATGAAGAAAATAGTACAGAGGGTTTAAAACCACGTAAAAACTATATACTTCCTATTGATGAAGGTTATAAAGACATTTTTGCCGGATACAAAGGGCAAGCAAAACGCAATATAAAAAAGGCCAAAGAGGAAGGCTTATTTTTACAAGCATTACCTTACAAACAAGTAATTGATTTTTACCAAAAATACAAGGGTAAAGAAACCAAAGGAGTAAAAGAAAACGACTATAAAACGCTGAAACAATTGTACAAAATTTGCAACAAACAAAATAATTTATTGGCAGTTGGCGTTTATAGTAATCAGTTTGGTTTATTAGGGGCTGCCGCTTTTATTATTAATGATGATAGGGCCATTTTTCATTTAGGAACATCAAACGAAAAAGGTAAAAAAAATGGTGCCATGCACTTTTTAATGGATTCGGTTATTATGCAATTGTGTGGCAAAAATTTGTTTATTGACTTTGAAGGTTCTGAAATTGACGGAATTGAACGTTTTTACAAATCGTTTGGCGCCTATAAAAAACCTTATTTTAAATACAGAAAAAACAATTTGCCAAAATTTTTGGCTTGGATAAAATAATGAAATTGAAATATTTATACATTGTAATAGCTTTTGTTTTTATTATGGCTTGCGAAAAAGACAAAAGTGCCTCACAAAACAATGATTTTTTCCCTCCTGTAAATTTTGATATCAATATCAATTTATTACTGCCTGATGCAGCTCCACTTCAAAACATGGGAGGTTATGTTTACAGAGAAGGGCAAGGTGTTGGATATAAAGGTATCATTATATATAATAACTTTGATGAATTTGTGGCTTTTGACAGAGCATGTCCTTACAAAGTTGATAGTGCTTGCAGCCGCATTTACATGTCCGATAATAATTCAAAATTTCAATGTGGGAGTGGCACTAACCGCTGCTGCGCAAGCGAGTTTTTTTTAACCACAGGCACACCAAGTAAAGGCCCTGCCGATAGAGGATTACGCCAATATTTTGTAACCAGAAACGGAAATTATTTGAGAGTTACTAGCTATCCTCAATAAAAAATCATTTTTAAGAGCTATGTAGCCATTAAATGATTTATACCGCTTAATAATAAACAAAATAGAACATATTAATTGCGGCATAATACCATTCTAGGATTTACGCCAAACCCATTGGCCTCATTTGTAAATCAAAATGGTATTAGTATTATTGCACATGCAATTTGAAAATACCTTAAGTTTTGCTCAACAACTAGATGCAAACGATAAACTAGCCCATTTTAAACATCAATTTCATTTATTAACTCACAACAATAAACATGTAGTTTATTTATGTGGCAACTCATTAGGTTTACAGCCAAAATCAGTGCGTGCAGCTATTGATCAAGAGTTAAACGATTGGGCAAAATTTGGAGTAGAAGGACATTTTGATGCAAAAAATCCTTGGTTTGGGTACCACCATTTTTTAACCGAAAATGCTGCAAAAGTAGTAGGTGCAAAACCTAGCGAGCTAGTTATAATGAACAACCTAACTGTAAACTTACACCTAATGATGGTAAGTTTTTACAAACCAACTGCCACTCGTTATAAAATAATAATGGAAGCTGCTGCTTTTCCAAGCGATTTATATGCTATGGAAACGCAAGCTAAACACCATAATTTAAATCCTGATAATGCCATTATAGAACTTAAACCACGCGAAGGTGAACACACTTTGCGCACCGAAGATATTATTGCAACCATCAATGCAAATGCCGATAGTTTGGCATTGGTAATGTTAGGTGGTGTAAATTATTATACAGGCCAAGTTTTTGATATGAAATCCATAGCTGCTGCTGCACATGCTGTTGGAGCTTATGCAGGCTTTGATTTGGCTCATGCTGCTGGAAATTTGCATTTACAATTACACGATTGGGATGTAGATTTTGCGGTTTGGTGTACTTATAAATATTTAAATAGCGGCCCTGGAGGAACAAGTGGTGTATTTGTTCACCAAAGACATGAAAACGCTGAACTGAACCGTTTTGCAGGCTGGTGGGGGCACGATGAAGGCGAGCGTTTCCAAATGAAAAAAGGCTTTAAAGCCATTCAAGGTGCCCAAGGTTGGCAATTAAGTAATGCACAAATTTTTCCAATGGCCATTCATAAAGCATCGTTAGAAATGTTTGCAGAAGCAGGTATGGAAAACTTAAGAGCCAAAAGTGAATTATTAACGGGTTATTTGGAATTTATTTTGAACCAATACACCGAACATTTAACCATAATAACTCCTAAAAATAAGGATGAAAGAGGCTGCCAACTTTCAATCATTGTGAAGCAAGACGGCAAAAAATTATTTGACTATTTGGTAAGCGAAAACATAATGCCCGATTGGCGCGAACCTGATGTTATACGTATGAGTCCAGTACCAATGTATAACACCTTTGAAGATGTTTATTTAATTGGCGAAGCACTAAAAAAATACTTTAAAAAAGGATAGTGGATACATTTCGACTCCGCTCAATGTCCTTGGTCGTTGAGCGAAGTCGAAACGAATTTTGTTTTTTTAAAAAGTTATAAATGGTAAAAATAGAAAAAATTATTGACGATAATACCCAACAAATAGTTTGGGATATTAGGCACGAAGTTTTTGTGATTGGGCAAAACTGCCCTAAAGAAATTGAGTATGAATTTGAAGAAGAAAGTATTCATTTTTTGGCTTATTACAACAACGAACCTGCCGGAACAGCCCGCATAAGAGAAACTGAAAATGGTTTTAAATTAGAACGATTTGCTGTATTGGAAAAATTTAGAGGCAATGGAATTGGTTCTGCTTTGGTAGCTCATTTATTGAATGAAACTGTTCCATTTGGTAAAAAAATTTACTTGCATGCTCAATTAACTGCTGCACCTTTATACGCAAAACACAACTTTAGACCAGAAGGGCCAAACTTTTGGGAAGCCGATATTGAACATTTAAAAATGGTTTACAGTAAACCATAAAAAGTATATGAAATTTTTAATTGTAGGATTAGGAAATATAGGGGCTGAATATGCACAAACCCGTCATAATATTGGGTTTGATATAGCCGAAGCTTTGGTAAAAAAACATGCAGGAAATTTTACTGTTCAAAAGCATGCACAATATGCTCAAGTAAGTTTGCGTGGCAGGCAAATGCACGTAATTATGCCAACCACTTATATGAATTTAAGTGGCAAAGCTGTGCGCCATTGGATGACAGATTTAAAAATTCCAATAGAAAATATTTTTATTTTAGTAGATGATTTGGCCATTGATTTTGGCAAACTACGTATTAGAGGAAATGGCAGCGATGCCGGTCATAATGGACTAAAAAGCATTAACGAATTGCTCGGTACTCAAAATTATCCGAGACTTAGGTTTGGTATTGGCAGTAATTTCCCAAAAGGTCGTCAGGTAGATTATGTATTAGGAAAATGGACTACTGACGAAATGAAAGAAATGCCTTTTTTAATTCATAAATCGGTAGATGCTATAGAAAGTTTTGTAATAAAAGGATTGCCTTTAACCATGAATGAATACAATAAATAATGCGTTTATTTATTAACCATATTGCATATAAAATTGAATCATTAACCGATTTAAATTTAATTGATAAAAGCCTTTTGAACGATAACGAAAAAAAGGCTTTTTCTTTTATTGAAAAATGGTTTACCAATCAAGATTTTAACTTTCAAAGTTCAGGAAGTACAGGCGTTCCCAAACAATTTGTATTTACTAAAGAGGAGATAACTTGGTCTGCCACACAAACCATAAATTACTTAAATTTAAACCAAGAAAAACAACATTTTTACATTTGTTTAGACATTAGTTTGGTAGCAGGTGCCATGCTTTTGGCACGAGCAATTTTATTAAAGGCCGATATAACAATAGTGAATCCAACTGGCAATCCATTTGCTACATTAACACAAAATCATCCGTACACTTTTTGTTCATTAGTTCCTATGCAATTGCAACAAATAGTAAGTAATGATTATGAAAAAAAAATACTCAATCTGTTTAAAAATATACTTTTAGGAGGGGCTCCAGCTTCTAACTCTTTAATCTCCCAATGTGCTGATTTAAAGCCAAATATATGGGCTACTTATGGCATGACAGAAACCTTAAGCCACATAGCTTTGCACAATTTAAAAACTGAATCGTATTTTAAATTATTACCTAATAATGAAATAGCTTTAAGCCAAGAAAATACTTTAAAAATTAGAAATAAAATTACCAAAAACCAATGGTTACAAACCAACGATTTTGTTGAAATTATTGATGATGAATTTGCGGTATTAGGTAGAATAGATTTTGTAATAAACAGTGGGGGATTAAAAGTAAATGCTCTAAAAGTGGAGGATGAAATTTCTAACTATTTTACAGAACAAAATATTTTGCCCTTCCCTTATTTTATTGGCAGTTTGCCAGATGAATTTCTTGGAGAAAAAGTGGTTTTATTTATTGAAAAACAAAACAAAGATTCCGTAAATTTTGATGACTTAAAATCATATTTATTGAAAAACTTGAAACATTATGAGATACCCAAACAATTTCAAATTGTTGATGAATTCTACTACACCCCAAGCCAAAAAATTGATAGGAATAAAAGTAAATAAAAAAAGCTATTCTTTTAACGAATAGCTTTTTTTATTTAAAAGTATTTAAGTCCTTATACAGCCATTGGTTTTTCAGCCCAAAGGTGCAATAAAGTGCTTAGTTTTTGCTTCAATTCTGTTCTTGGAACAATGATATCCACAAAACCGTGTTCTAGTAAAAACTCTGAGCTTTGGAAGCCTTTTGGTAAATCTTTACCAATAGTTTCGCGTATTACACGCGGACCTGCAAAACCTATTAATGCTTCTGGTTCAGCAATATTAATATCGCCAAGCATAGCAAAAGAAGCTGTAACACCTCCTGTGGTTGGATCGGTTAATAAACTAATATAAGGAACACCTGCTTGACCCAATAAAGCCAACTTAGCCGATGTTTTAGCCATTTGCATTAAACTAAATGCAGCTTCCATCATACGTGCTCCTCCCGATTTTGAAATAATCATCACAGGTATTCTGTTTTCTCTTCCGTAGTCAATTGCGCGAGCAATTTTTTCACCAACTACACTTCCCATACTTCCTCCAATAAAACCAAAATCCATACATGCAATTACCAATGGTAGTCCATCTACATTACCTACACCAACTCGTAAAGCATCTTCCATTCCTGTTTTTTTAATGGTTTCTGCTAAACGATCTTTGTAAGCTTTGGTATCTTTAAATTCTAAAGGGTCAGTGGGTTTAATATTACTGTAAAGTTCTTTGCAAGTTCCTTCATCAAAAATCACTTCAAAATATTCTCTTGAACCAATTTTATCGTGGTAATTGCAATGCATACAAACATATTTGTTTACTGCATGATCAGAACTTAATGTGGCTTTTTTACATCTTGAACATTTATGCCACAATCCATCTGGCACCGATTTTTTATCAGATGTAGATGTTGTAATACCTTCTTTTACTCTTTTAAACCAACTCATTTTTTTTGCTACTGGCTACTAGCTTCTAGCAACTAGCTGTAATCCCTAATAAGGCGCTAGTAGCTAGAGGCCAGAAACATATTTATGCTATTGTTATACTATTATCTAAATAAACGTCTTGAATGGTATTTAATAACTGAATACCTTCATTCATTGGTTTTTGGAATGCTTTACGACCGCTAATTAAACCTTGTCCCCCAGCGCGTTTGTTAATAACTGCTGTTGTTACTGCTTCAGCTAAATCGCTAGCGCCCTTACTTTCGCCACCTGAATTAATTAAACCTTGACGACCCATGTAGCAATTTGCAACTTGGTAACGAGTTAAATCAATTGGATGATCAGTAGTTAATTCGCTATAAACTTTTGGATGTGTTTTACCATGTTTAGTAGCATTGTAACCACCATTATTGGTAGGTAATTTTTGTTTAATAATATCCGCTTGAATAGTTACACCTAAATGATTAGCTTGACCAGTTAAATCAGCCGAAGTGTGGTAATCAACACCATCCACTTTAAATGCATTATTACGAGTATAGCACCATAAAATAGTAGCCATTCCTAATTCATGAGCACGCTCAAAAGCAGCTGCTACTTCTTGAATTTGGCGGCCAGACTCTTCTGAACCAAAATAAATAGTTGCACCAACTGCAACAGCACCTAAATTATAAGCCTCATCAACTGAACCAAACATAATTTGGTCGAATTTATTTGGATAGCTTAAAAACTCGTTATGATTAATTTTAACAATAAATGGAATTTTATGTGCGTATTTTCTTGACATAGAAGCCAACACACCATATGTTGAAGCTACTGCATTACAACCACCTTCAATTGCTAATTTAACAATATTTTCTGGGTCAAAAAAAGCTGGATTTGGAGCAAAACTTGCACCTGCCGAATGTTCAATACCCTGATCAACAGGTAAAATAGACATATAACCAGTATTTGCTAAACGACCTGTTCCGTATAATTGAGCAAGACTACGTAATACTTGTGGATTTCTGTTTGTTTGAGCAAAAATACGATCAACAAAATCGCTACCAGGTAAATGGATATTTGATTTGCTAATGGTTTTACTTTCGTGATTTAAGTAATAATCGGCTTTGTCGCCTAATAATTCAACAATTTTTGACATAAAGTTATAAGTTTACTGTTTGTGTTTTGCTGCGCAATTTATATTTTTTTATCAATTTATCATTTTTTTGATAAGATTTAGTTACTGCGCCATACCGTAAGGTTTATTTAATTACCCAATATAAAAATAGTAGGCCTCTTGTGTAAATCGGGTTTAATTTTAGCCCACTCTCTAATTGGTTTTGTTTGTATCAATTCATCGTTTGCCGATATATTGCAAGCAATACAAAGCAATACATTCCCGTTACAATTTTTTACCAAATCATCAAACAAATGGTTGTTACGATAAGGCGTTTCCATAAAAATCTGCGCTTGTTGTTTAGTAACCAATTCTCTTTCTAGCTCCTTAATTCTTTTTACCCGTAAATTTTTATCTATTGGTAAATAGCCTATAAAAGCAAAATTCTGACCACTAAAGCCGCTTGCCATTAAAGCCATAAAGATAGAAGAAGAGCCCGGCAAAGGGATAACTTTTATATTTTTTTGGTGCGCTAAAGCTACCAGTTGAAAACCAGGATCTGCTACACAAGGTAAGCCCGCATCGCTTATTATACCAGCATCTTGTTCGTTTTCCAAGGCCTTTAATAATCGGTGGTAAGTATTTGCTTCAGTATGTTCGTTTAAAATAAAAATTTGCAACTCATTTTGTGGTGTAGCTAACTGTAATTTTTTAATCAAAGCCCTTGCTTCTTTCTCACTTTCAACCACAAAATTTTTTAAATGATGGGTCATTCTTTTCACCATTTCAGGCAAAAAATCGTTTTGGCTGTCATTTGCCAAAAAATTGGGAATTAAGTATAATTTTCCGTAAGTCATTTTTATGCTTTTTATGTAACTAGTTGATTTAAATGCAAGTGTAAAAATAAATAACATTTGCCTTGTATAGTCATTGCGCTTATTTTTGCCACTCTTTAAAAAAACCGTATGGCAATATTAACCAAAATAAGAAATAGAAGTGGCATAGCAATTGGATTTGTTGGATTAGCCTTAGTATTATTCCTAGTTTCAGATGCTTTAACAGGCAGAAACAGCTTTTTAAACACATCGTCAAACGATGTAGGTACCATTGATGGTGATGCAATTACCTACAAACAATTTGAAATGGAAGTAGCTAAGCAGGAGGAAATGTATAAAGAACGTAGCCAAGGGCAGCCAATTGACGATAATACCAGAAGTCAAATTAGAGAGCAAGCTTGGAACATTATTATCCAACAAAACTTGATGAGCAAAGAATATGGTAATTTAGGAATTGTTGTAAGCAATGAAGAATTAAACGACCTTTTTGCAGGAGATAATATTCACCCACAAGTTAAACAATCATTTACTGACCCTAAAACAGGTATTTTTGATAAAAATGTAGTTATTCAAAATTTAAAACAAATTGTTGAAAAAGGTGATGAAAAAACAAAAAAACAATTACGTGATTTTGAAGACTATTTATTGCAAGATGGCTTAAATAGAAAATATGCTGCATTGGTAAAAAAAGGTGTTTATACTACTAACGTTGAAGCTAAAAAACTTTACGAGGCTAGAACAAGAACAGCTGAATTAAATTATATAGTAATGCCGTTTAATGCAATTGCTGATTCAACTATAAAAGCTGAAGAAAGCGATTTAAAATCGTACTTCAATAAAAACCAAAACAAATACAAAGAGCGCGAAAACAGTCGTAAAATTGATTTTGTTGTTTATAATTTTGCTCCAAGTAAAGAAGATACTGCTGAAATGCAAAAATGGGTTGGCGAGCAATTAGTTAATTTCGCTCAAGCTAAAAACGATACACAATACGTTGATGCTAATAGTGAAGTTAGATTTGATCCAACTCCTCGCTCAAGAAAAGATTTCCCAGAAGATGTAGTAAATAAATTATTCTCTGATTCAATTGGAAGTATTGTTGGACCAATTTTTAAAGACAATAAATACCAAATTTACAAAGTTAGTGGTGTTAAAAACGATACTACTGTATTTATGCGTGCTAGCCATATTTTATTTAAAGTAGAAGGTGCTACTGCTCAAGATACATTGAACAGCAAAACTAAAGCAGAAGAAATTTTAGCCCAAATTAAAGGTGGTAGCGATTTTGCTTTAATGGCTGCTCAATATGGTACTGACGGAACAAAAGATAGAGGCGGAGATTTAGGTTGGTTCCAAGACGGACAAATGGTTCCTGAGTTTAACAAATTTGTTAAAGCTGGTAAAAAAGGTGACTTAGGAGTTGTAAAAACGCAATTTGGATGGCACATTGTTAAAATTACTGAAAATAAATCGAGCAAATTAGTAACAGCAGGTTTAGTTGAACGTACTTTTAAAGCTAGCGAAAAAACAGTTGGTTTTGCATTTAACGAAGCAAGCCAGTTTGCAGCATCGAGCCGCAGTGCTTCAGATTTTGAAGCAAAAGCAAAAGAGAAAAAATTAGAAATAAAAACAGCTGAATACATCAGAGAAAATGATAACTTTTTACCTGGATACCAAGATGCTCGTGAAGTGGTAAAATGGGCATTTAATGCTGAAGTTGGTGATGTAAGCGAGGTGATAACTGTTGGTGATAAACACGTAATTGCAGTTGTTAAAGATATTCGCGAAAAAGGAAAAGCTAGTTTTGATGCAGCTAAAGCACGCGTAGAAGTTGATTATAGAAAAGATAAAAAAGCAGAACAATTAGTAGCTAAAATGAAAGAAGCTGTTGATGGTGGTGCTGCAACTTTAGATGCATTAAGCAAAAAATTAAACTTAGCTGTTACTCCAATTGGAGCGCAAAGCTTCGAAAATGCAAACATTGCTTATGTTGGTCAAGATAACTCATTTGTTGGAGCCGTTTTAGGAACTACACCAAACAAATTTGTATCAGCATTTAAAGGCGATGGTGGTGTATATGCTTTCCAAGTTAATAAATTTAACGAGGCGCCAGCAATTACAGATTACAACCCTTATAAAGCTGAATTAAAACAACCATTGAGCCAAAAATTAGAATACGGCTTTATGGAAACTTTAAAAGACTTACATAAAGTTACAGATTTACGTTACAAATTTTACTAAAATGTAATTTATATAAAAAAGCCATCAGTAACTTAAACTGGTGGCTTTTTTTATGTTATAAACCTAAAAAGCTATGATGCTAAAATACCAATACCTGCCAGCCGACAAAAGTAAAACCATAATTTTTTTACATGGCTTTTGCGAAAACAGTTCATTATTTACAAAACAAGTTGAATACCTTAAGCAATCGTTTAATTTATTATGTATTGACCTACCTGGTTTTGGACAAAGTAACACTATAAAGGATGTTACTATAAGTCAAATGGCTGATGAAGTAAAAATAGTTATTGATTATTTAAAAATAGAAAATTGCTACCTATTTGGTCATAGCATGGGCGGTTATGTTTCGTTAGCTTTCGCAAAAAAATATGCCAATTTGTTAAAAGGAATTGGTTTAATACATTCCACCGCGGCAAAAGATAGTTTTGAAAGGCTCGCAAAGCGCAAACAATTAATTGGTTTTATTCAAAAAAATAGTCCTTCGTTATTTTATAAAACCTTTTTCCCTGATTTGTTTTACGATAAAGAAAATAACAAAACTGTTATTAAAGAATTGATTGCTAACGCGGAAAAATCAAACCCAAATGGTGTGATTGAGGCTATAAAAGCCATAATGATGCGTGAGGAAAATTTTACGTTATTACAGAATTTAAATATTCCCGTATTTTTTGCTATTGGCAAACACGATACCATTATAACAGATAAAGACATGTTTGAACAAGCCGCACTTTGCAAAACTGCAGAAATTTGTTACTTGCAAAACTCCAACCATATGGGAATGTTAGAAGAAACCGAAAAGCTAAATAAGGCAATTGAAAATTTTATAAATAGATTTTAAAATTAACGTCTATTTCACTGTTCACTTTTTGCTTATGTTTAAGTTATTAAAATATAAATAGTGTAATTTTACCTGACAAAAAAATTATATTGCAGGCTGTATTAAATATTTAATACGTTTCTTTAACCGAATTTCACAATTAACTATCCCTATTATGAAAGGAATAATTTTAGCAGGAGGAAGCGGCACGCGCTTACATCCATTAACATTAGCAGTTAGCAAACAATTAATGCCCGTTTACGATAAACCAATGATTTATTATCCTTTATCGGTATTAATGTTAGCTGGTATCAAAGAAATTTTAATTATTTCAACTCCTCATGATTTACCCGGTTTTAGAAAATTATTAGGCAATGGCTCACAAATAGGCTGCCGTATAGAATATGCTGAACAGCCTAGTCCTGATGGACTTGCACAAGCTTTTGTAATTGGTGAAGAGTTTATTGGAAAAGACAAAGTTGCCTTGATTTTAGGTGATAATATTTTCTTTAGCTCTGGTTTAAAAGCCTTATTGCAAAGCAATAATAATCCTGAAGGAGGAGTAGTATTTGCTTACCATGTGAGCGACCCTGAACGTTATGGAGTAGTAGAGTTTGATGAACAAATGAATGCATTAAGCATTGAAGAAAAACCAGCTAATCCTAAATCAAATTATGCGGTTCCTGGCTTATACTTTTACGATAATTCAGTGGTTGAAATTGCTAAAAACATCAAACCATCTCCTCGCGGTGAATATGAAATTACCGATGTAAACAAAGTATATTTAGAACAAGGGAAACTTAAAGTGGGTGTTTTACAACGTGGCACTGCTTGGTTAGATACAGGAACTTTTGCTTCGCTTATGCAAGCTGGCCAGTTTGTACAGGTAATTGAAGAACGCCAAGGATTAAAAGTTGGTTGTATTGAAGAAATAGCCTATAACATGGGTTATATAACCAAAGAACAATTAGAAACTGAAGCTAAAAAATTAGTAAAAAGCGGATATGGTCAATATTTATTGAACCTAATAAAAAAATAATATAAGAGAAATATGAACGTACAACACGAAGCATTAAAAAAATTCAGTTACCAAATTGAATTTGCGCTTAATAATTACAGCGCACACGGAATGGACATTACCAAATACACCAATATTATGATTGGTGGATTAGGTGGTAGCGGTATTGGTGGTAGATTAGTAAAAAACATTTTTATGGACGAGTTTCCAGTTCCTGTAGAATGTATTGCTGATTACACTTTACCTGCATATGTAAATAAAAACTCATTGGTTATTTTAGGTTCGTATAGCGGAAATACTGAGGAAACATTATTTATGTTTGATGAGGTTAAAAAACGCGGTTGCGATATGATTATTTTAACTGGGGGCGGTAAATTAGCGGAACTTGCAACCGAAAATAACTTAAAAAGATACCACCTAGAGCCTGGTTTCCAACCTAGAATGGCATTAGGCTTTTCTTTAACTTATTTGGTACAAATTTTTGCTGAGTTTATTAAAAAAGATGTTGCCTCAACATTGAAAGAAATAGCTGCCAAAGTAAAAGACACCGCTCCTTATGAAGAAGAAATGACTAGTGCTTTTGAAGCAATTAAAGCTAAGGTTAACAACAAATTTATTATTGTTACCGATGGTTATTTTGAATCAACAGGAATTCGTTTTGCGCAGCAAATACAAGAAAATGCCAAACACGAAGCATTTGTGAGTGTATTGCCGGAGGCAAACCATAACATGATAGAAAGTTATTATGGCGATTTACCATCGTTATACATTTTATTAAACTCTAATAGCAACCCTCGTGTTGGTGCTCGTTTTGAATTTTTAACCAATTTATTGGAAGTTGAAAATCATAAAGTTATTAATATGGCGGTAAGCGAGTTTAATTTAGAAGCAGTTTACGAAATGATTCATCGCTTAGATTGGTTAAGTTTATACGTAGCTGATTACAGAAAAGTTGATTCATTAAATGTGCCAAATATTGCTTCGTTAAAAGAATACTTATCAAACGTATAATTTGGGATTTTTAAATAAAATATTCGGTAACAAAGAGGCAGCACAAAATGCTGCCTCTTTTATAAATCCTGTAAAGGTTGAGCTTCACTCGCACCTCATTCACGCTGTTGATGATGGCGTACAATCGCTTGACGAAGCTGCTGAAACGCTAAAAGTATTTGAGGAAATGGGTTATACTAAAGTGATAACTACTCCTCATATTATGAGCGATTTTTATAAAAATGGCCCCCATAATTTATTACCAAAACTAGCAGAACTTAAAGCCCATTTAAAAGAAAAAGGTGTTAACCTCGAGATGGAAGTAGCTGCCGAATACATGATTGATGATGCTTTTGAAGCTAAAATTAATAATAACGAAGTTTTATGTTTTGGCGGAAATAAAAAATATGTTTTGGTAGAAATGCCTTTTTTAGAAGAGGCTCGTAATTTTAAATCGGCTATTTTTGAATTACAAATAAATGGCTACACCCCTATTTTAGCTCATCCTGAGCGCTATACTTATTACCATCAACAAAAAAATAAATACCAAGAATTAGTAGATAAAGGTATTTTATTACAACTCAATAACCTTTCGTTAATTGGTTATTATAGCCCACATGTGCTTAAAGCAGCAGAAGGAATAGTTGATAAAAAGCTACACAGTTTTGTAGGCAGCGATGCACATAATTTAAGGCATATTTCTATTATTAGAGATAAAGTTATTTCATCAAAACTTTACCAAAAAGCCTGCTCTTCTGTTGAACTTTTAAATAATACTTTATAAAAAATTTACGCTTTTTTAGCTACTTTATAAAATAACAATTGCCCTAAACCAATAAGTAACGTGGTAAATAAGGTACTGAAGAAAATGCGCGATAGTGTTGAGAAAAACTGATGGAAAGTAAATGCTTCTAGGAAAAACAACACAAAATGATGTAGAAATACCATCAATAAAACGTAAACCATATATCCAATTGGGCCTTTACTGCTAAAATTAGGTTCAATTTTTGTTTCCAAGTCATCTTTATTGGTACTAAACATTAAGTAAAATCTGCGCATGTAACCCATTAAAACAGTGGCTGCTATATGTGGACCTGGCATACTGCTAAAAGTATCCATAGTCATTCCTAATAAAAAGCTTATAACCAATACCAGCCAAGGCTTAATATTATAAGGTAAACTTAAAATAAGTACCACATAAATGTATGGATTTACATACGTGCTTAAATCGATATTATTTATAACAACAATTTGTAAAAACACCAAAAGAACAAAACGAACCAGAAAATTAAGTATATCAATTATCATTTTTTGCCTCCTCTTCTACTGCTTTTGTTTCTGCCGCTTGCTGACTTTCTTTAAATAAATTACGAACTACATAAACATTTTTTAGCCTGCTAAAAGGTGTATGTACCAAAATAGTAATGTCGTAAGAGTTTTTTTCTGGATTTCTATCAATTTTTACAATTTTTCCAATTGGAATTTCTTCGGGATAAGAAGCTGACTGTGCGGTAGAAACTATTTCATCACCAATTGTTACAGGCACAAAAGTATTTACATCGCTTAATTGGGCGAATAAAGCATTTGCCCCATCCCATGTTACAGTACCGATATCACCTGTTTTTTTAACTTTAGCGCCAGTATTACTTTTACTGTTTAAAACTGATTGTACCAAACTGTAATAAGGTGTAACCTGCCAAACTATACCAACCACACCATTTGGGCAAATAACACCATCAAAGCGTTTTACGCCATGTAGCGAACCTTTATCAATGGTAATAAAATTATTCTTTTTGCTAATTGAATTATTAACTACTTGAGCCGAAATATATTGATACTGTTGTTTGTACAAAGTATCGTTAATATTGGTAGTAGTAAATCCATTTTGGTAATATGACTGCAACAATTGAGAACGTAACCTTGCATTTTCTTGTTGCAAGCTATCGTTTAAAGTTTTTAAGTTAAAATAACCTGTAGTACTATTAATGGCATTGTAAATAGAAGCACTGGTACTTGCTGTATAATTTAAAAAACTAGCTTGTTGGTAATTATTAAACCTAAACAAAACCACCATGGCAAAGACCTCGAATGCCAGGAACATAAAAAATACATAATACTTATATATAAAAAATATTAGGTTCTTCATGCTTTACTTTATGTGCCGAGGCTTTTTGGGGTTTGTTTTAGAATTATAAGATTTATAAAATATCAATTGGCTGACTATTAAGTCATTAAGAACTTGTAGCTTTTTAAGTTTTTAAGAGCCATACCTGTACCTCTAACAACTGCTCTTAATGGATCTTCAGCTACGTGAACAGGTAATTTAGTTTTTGCAGAAATACGTTTATCTAAACCACGCAATAACGCACCTCCACCAGTTAAGTATAAACCTGTTGAGTAAATATCGGCCGAAAGTTCAGGTGGGGTTAATTCCAAAGCACGTAAAATAGCTTCCTCTATTTTCGAAATTGATTTATCTAAAGCTGCAGCAATTTCAGAATAGCTCACACTAATTTGTTTTGGAATACCTGTCATTAAATCACGTCCATTTACTGCATAATCTTGCGGTGGGTTTTCTAATTCGCTTAAAGCCGAACCAACTTCAATTTTTATTCTTTCAGCGGTTCTTTCACCAACCAAAAGGTTATGCTGTCTGCGCATGTAATCTAAAATATCATCGGTAAATTCATCACCAGCCACACGAATTGATTGATCGCAAACAATACCAGCTAAAGCAATAACCGCAATTTCGGTTGTTCCTCCCCCAATATCAATAATCATGTTACCCATTGGTTCAAATACATCAATTCCAATCCCTATTGCAGCAGCCATTGGTTCATGAATCAAATAAACCTCTTTTGAGCCAGCGCGTTCAGCACTATCTTTTACCGCACGTTTTTCTACTTCGGTGATGCCCGAAGGAATACAAATTACCATGCGCTGTTGCGGTTTAATAAATTTATTAGCCTGAGGAATCATACCAATTAAACCTCTTATCATGTGTTCCGCAGCCTGAAAATCAGCAATTACACCATCTTTAAGCGGACGAATAGTTTTAATATCTTCATGAACCTTTCCATGCATTTGTTGCGCTTGACTGCCAACAGCTATAACATTTCCGTTACGTCTGTTAATAGCAATAATTGACGGCTCGTCAACCACCACTTGGTCTTTATGAATAATTAAAGTATTAGCCGTTCCTAAATCTATGGCTAAATCTTGTGTTAAAAAACTAAATACGCCCATTTATGCTGCTCTCTTCGTTTGTTAATTGGGTAAATTGATATGATGAAATTGTTTGTTCTGTAAAAAACGTTGCAATTTAACATAATTGAGCGCAATCTTTTTTATGTTTTTGTTTTTATGCAATAAAAATATTTGCCACAACATTTCAACAAGCATTTTTTAGGCAATAAATTAACTATTTTATAGCCTAAACGCCAATGTTTTGGGTAGCTAATGACAGTTTTTAATTTATTTTTATCACTTGTTTTTTTACCGTTCAAAAATTTCAATTTCTTAATATTTCAAAATATTACTTTCTTGTAACCCTTATTCTAAACAAAAAATGATTACCAAACAAACAAAACGTACTTATTTAATGGTAGCTTTTGGGTTGCTATTAGGCAATGTAAATGCCCAAAAAAAAGCTCCGGAAAACTGGTTTAACTTAGACCATAAAGAAAACAAAGTTTATGGAGTAAGCACAGAAAAAGCTTATGATGAATTACTTAAGGGAAAGAAATCAAAAACCATTATAGTTGCGGTAATTGATGGTGGAACCGAGGTAGCACATGCCGATTTAAAAGATGTAATTTGGCAAAACCCAGGCGAAATAGCTGGAAATGGAATTGATGACGATAAAAATGGATATATTGATGATGTAAATGGCTGGAGTTTTATTGGAGGAAAAGATACCAACGTGGTTCAGGATAACCTTGAAATTACACGTATTTACAATATGTACAATAAAAAGTTTGAAGGTGTAAATGAAAGTAATGTAGCCTTGAACGACAAAGAAGCGTTTTTCTTATACAAAAAAGCGGAAACTATTTACCTTGAAAAGTATGAGAATGCAGAACGTATGTACACTGTTTACAGTAAAATTGAAGAAAGTATTTTAAAACTTAAAATTACTTTAGGAAGCGACAAACCAACTGTTAAACAAGTAGAAGCCTACAAGCAAACTGCAAAAGATAAAATGGATTTAGTGGCGGCTTCTGCCGTTATGGGAGTAATTAAAAAAGGTGGTTCAATTACTGATTTAATTAAAGAACTTAGCGGTGGTAAAAATTATTTCAAAGACCAATTGGATTTCCATTTAGGAAAAGACTTTGATAGTAGAAAATTAGTTGGCGACAACTATAATGATGTAACCGAAAAATACTATGGAAGCAATTATGTTAGTGGACCAAAAGGAGACCATGGAACACACGTTGCTGGTATTATAGCAGCTGTAAGAAATAATAATTTAGGTATTAAAGGTATTTCTGATAATGCTAAAATTATGGTTTTACGCGTAGTTCCTGATGGAGATGAAAGAGACAAAGATGTTGCCAATGCAATTAGATATGCAGCCGATAATGGCGCTAAAGTAATTAATATGAGTTTTGGGAAAGCTCTTTCGCCAAACAAACGTATTGTAGATGAAGCAGTAAAATACGCAATTAGTAAAGATGTGCTTTTAATACATGCAGCAGGAAACGATAACAATAATATTGACACCATTGAAAATTACCCAACTGTAAGATATTATAATTCAAACAATAAGGCAACAGCTTGGATTGAAGTTGGCGCATCTACTTGGAAAAAGAAAAAATATTTAACAGCCGATTTTAGTAATTTTGGTAAAAATACCGTGGATGTATTTGCCCCTGGATTTGATATTTATTCATGCATTCCGGTAAGTGAGTACGCTTCATTTAACGGAACAAGTATGGCAGCACCTGTGGTAGCAGGAATTGCAGCTACATTGCGCTCATACTTCCCTGAAATTACTGCAGAACAAACCAAAGAATTGATTCTAGAATCAGCTATAAAATACAACAAAAAAGTATTTATTCCTGGTACTAAAACCAAAGTAATGTTATCAGATATTAGTGTAACTGGTGGTATTGCCAATTTATACGAAGCTATAAAATTAGGCATAGCAAAAGGTTACAAAATGAGTAACTAATTATTGCTTTTTAAGCATAAAAAAGGCGAATCTTTACTGGTTCGCCTTTTTTATTTAATATTCTGTTATTTAAATAATTGCAACAGACATGTTCTCAAAATATCAGCCATATTTTTAGCCTTTAAAAACCTTTGATTTTTATAATGAATAGCCAATTCGTTTTTCAGTCTTTCTACATTTTGTGGAGTAGAAATAGCATCTTTACTCATTGCATTTAGTAAGTTAAACATTGGCCAACGTGCTGCTTTAAGCCGAGCTACCATAACCGAACGTTCTTCGCGCTGGTATTGATAAATACTTTCTTTACTTAAACACTGTGTTGCTAACTCTACATAATCTTTATTTTGCTTATAAAACTGTGGCAAGTAAACATTTTTTCTTCCTTCATGGCTTTGCTGGTCAAAATCTATCGCCCTAATTCTGTAATGAATTTCTTCAAAATCAGGAATAACTTGAATAACAAAATTGCTAGAATGCATATCACCCAAAAGCCTTATAAAACAACGCTCATTAAATTTAACAAATTCCTTAGCTAGCCTAATGGCATTAAAGTTTTCTTTGTTAAAGTAAAGCCTCAAAAAATCATCACCAGGAACACCAACTATGTGTTCTTCAATTAATGTATCGCCACTAACCAAATAACTAATACGATTGGGCGATAACAAATGCTCTAATTCCAAACCATAAATTCTGGAAGCATCTGCATTTTTTACATAAAAATAATCAAAATTATCGTTCAGTTTGTTAATAATTCTAATTCTAAATGGCATTGAATTTCCGTACAAACAATAATCAATGCGCTCCACTGCCAAATGCTCCAAAATATTGACATCTCCGCCCGTTTTAAGCAAAGCATAAATTTTTAATAAATCGTAATGAATTTGTTCTGTATCGCTTTGCGGATAAAGGCATGTTTCCCATAAAGTATCCTTTCCTTTTTTGTCGTAAAGAGCTATGCTATCACTAAAATTTTTTAAGTGAGGGTATTGAATAGGTAAACTAATTCCACGACCATGTGTTTGAAGGTAATGTCTTAAGTAGGGACTTACCCTTACCGGTTGTTTGCGTTTACTAATTTGTTGCAAGTGAGTGAGGTATTTTAGTTATAGCAAACTTAATAATTTTAATTGATTTGAAGTTGTAAGCAGTAATTAGTTATTAATAAGATGATACAACTGAAAACTGGCTTTCTAAATAAGAATAACCAAATTGATTGTTACAAGCAAAACCATTTTCAATAAAACAACAACCGTAAATTATACACAATCAGCGGTTTGCATATTTTAAAAAACTAATATTTATTTGGGTTAATTATTTAGGCTTTAGTTTGGTAATGGTAAAAATCAAGTTTATTTTCGCACACATTAATTTTGATTTTTCACTTAAATAAAAAAATAAAAAATGAAAGTAGGTATCAATGGATTTGGCCGTATCGGTCGCTTGGTTTTTAGAGCAGCAATGCACAACCCAAATGTAGAAATTGTAGGTATTAACGACTTAATTGAAGTTGATTATATGGCTTACATGCTAAAATACGATTCTACCCATGGTATTTTTAAAGGTACTATTGCAGTAGAAGGTGGCCATTTAGTAGTTAACGGTAAAAAAATTAGAGTAACTGCCGAAAGAAATCCTGAAAACTTAAAATGGGACGAAATTGGTGCAGAATACGTAGTAGAATCAACTGGTTTATTCTTAGAGCAATCAAATGCTTCGGCACATATTAAAGCTGGTGCTAAAAAAGTAATTATGAGTGCACCTGCTAAAGATGATACCCCTACTTTTGTAATGGGTGTTAACCACAAAACTTACACTAACGACATGAACATTGTTTCAAACGCTAGCTGTACTACCAACTGTTTAGCTCCAATTGCTAAAGTATTAAACGACAATTTTGGAATTTTAGAAGGTTTAATGACTACAGTTCACGCTGTAACAGCTACACAAAAAACAGTAGATGGACCAAGTGCTAAAGATTGGAGAGGTGGCCGTGGTGCATATCAAAATATTATTCCTTCATCAACTGGTGCTGCTAAAGCTGTTGGTTTAGTTATTCCTCAATTAAAAGGAAAATTAACTGGTATGAGTTTCCGTGTTCCTACTCCTGATGTTTCTGTAGTTGATTTAACTTGCCGTTTAGAAAAAGGTGCAAGCTACGAAACGATTAAGGCTGCTATGAAAGCTGCTTCGGAAGGCGACATGAAAGGTATTTTAGGATACACTGAAGACGAAGTAGTAAGCAATGATTTTGTTGGCGATTCTCGCACTTCAATTTTTGATGCAAAAGCTGGTATTTCGTTAAACGATAACTTTGTTAAAGTTGTTAGCTGGTACGATAACGAGTGGGGTTACTCAAATAAAGTGGTAGATTTAATTTGCCATATGGATTCAGTAAAATAATTTATTCAAATTATAATTTTAAAAGCGCTTCATTAATTTGAAGCGCTTTTTTTATGTTAAATTATAGCTAAGAAAAGTTCAATTCGATAATGAAAAAGGAAGGTTGCGACATTTAGGCCAACCAAAAACCTATTTAAACGGTAAAAATATTTATTTCAACTGTTGCAAAATATGTTTTAAATGCGTAAACTTGTACATGGAAATTTTATTTGAGCTAACCAAGTACATTGTTTGTAGCATTTTTGGTCTTTCTATTTTCGTGGCTATTGTATTGCTAATTTGGGTAAAAAAAATGAACAGCTACAAGCACTTGTTTACTATTGAACACCAAGACTGGATGTAAAACAATTACGTTTTAAAAACATTTGATTGTATTTTTGCTTTATATACAATACAGATGACAGATATTATTACTCCCGAAGAAGAAAGTTATAGCGGCCCCGCAAGTTTATCACCAATTCCATTAAGTATTGGTTCGCCAGTAATTAGGCCCGAAGATAAAAATAAAATAAAAGCCAATGCTGTAGAAGCAATGCATCATTATGCAAACCAAGAAATTGCTATGCTAAAAAAACAAGCCGACTTAATTATGAGTCAGGTGCGTGAAATTGAAGCTAGACTTAAAATATCAGAACATATATATGAAAGTAACTTAAAATTTACTCCCATTGTAAATCAAGTTTATCATTTATACGAAAAAGACAATTACTACAATCTTTCACTAATTGGACCAACCGAGTGGGGACGCAGCAAAACTGTAGGAAAATATGTGGCCAGTGTTAAATTACTTGGCGACCACAGTTGGGATGTAATTAATAAAGCCGACAATAATCCAATTTAGGTTTCCATGTCGGCTTCATATTAATGATTTCTATAACTTTCAATTATTTCGGTCAACGAAGTGGCTTGCTGTAGTTTTGGCAAAATTTCGTAAATCAAAAAATAATCGTCAAACTTTAAAAGTAATCCAATTTCTAGGTGCTTTTTGGCTTCTTCAATTTGTCCTTCTTCGTATAAATAACAAACCAAACGGTAATGGTATTGGTGACAATCGTAATTAATTTTGAGCGCTTCCATTATCATTTCAATGGCTTCCTTGGTAAATCCTTGAGTATATTTTACAAAACTCCAATCTAACCAAGCTTCCATCATGGTAGCATCTAATTCAACCAATTTAGCATACGTTTCTTCGCAATTTTCTATTTGATTTAAGCGGTATTGTGTTTCGCCCAAAACCAATAAATATTCAGCATTATCTTGCTCCAACATACATGCACGTTGGTAAAAAGGCAGCGCTTCTTTGTTTTTATTTTCCTTTTCAAAAGTTAAACCTATTCCAAACCAAGCCTCTGCAATATTTGGGTTTAAGTCGGTAGCTTTTTTGTAATTGGCTCTAGCTTCCTCGTTTTTATTCATGCGTTCATAGCAACCGCCCAAATTACAATAAGTAATAGCATCTGCTCCATCTTCGGCTATGGCACTTTTGTATTCGACTATGGCTTCATCGTAACGCTCTAACTCCACCAAAACATTGGCTTTGTTAAATTTAGCAGCAGTAAACTCTTCATCAATTGCCAAGCAAAATTCATAAGCATCCAAGGCTTCTTCAAACCTATCGGTTTTATAATAAATAATACCCAAATTATACCAACCTGTGGTGCTGTATGGGTCGTTATCTATTAATTGCTTGTAATAAAAAATGGCATTTTCATAATCGCCTAATTGATTAAAACAATGCCCTATTTCGTAATACGATTGTTCAATTTGAGGAAATTCTTCAATCAATATTTTAAAATACTCCACCGCTTTGGCATACATGTCGCAATCTTCATAAACGTAGGCTATTTCAAAAAGCATGTCCAACCGTTCATCGGTATATTGCAGTGCTTTTTCAAAACAAATAGCAGCCTCGTTAAACTGGCGCAGGTTAATTAATGTTTCACCTTTTAGTAAATGCAAATCGGTATTAAATGGCTCAAAACTTTCAACAGTTTCAAGCTCTTCTAAAGCACTTTCATAGCGTTCACCTAAAATATAAACTTCGGCTTTTTGTAATAAAAACTCGCTATGCGATTGGTACAAGTTTAACGCATAGGTAACAGCAGCAAAAGCTTTCTTTAACTTATTGGTTTGTATATAATAATCAATTATTCCTTCAAGAGTTTCAGCATCAAAGTATTCGGTGGTTTTGTTGCGCAACATTTTTTCATAACGTTGTACATCATTGCTCACATCTTCACTTAAAAAATCATCACCATCCATCATACGCAATTTTTAAATTTTGTTCTACAAATATAAGTTCATAAATTATTTAAATGGTCTTTTTCAGGTCAGATATTTTATAAATATTTGAAAACTTGATTAAAACAAACCCTATCGTTCATGAGAAAATTATTTTCAATTATTTTTTTACTTCCAATTTCGGTTCAATTAATGGCACAAAGTGCGCCTAAAAAACTGAATCAAGCTAACTGGCAACAGCATGTAGCCTATACCATTTCGGTTAAACTCGATGATAATAAAAACGCCCTCGATGGCCAAATTAGTATGGTTTATACCAATAATTCGCCCGATGTGTTGAACCAAATTTATATGCATGTATGGCCAAATGCTTATGCCAACAGAAATACTGCATTTGCCAAACAACATTTAGAAAACGGTAAAACCGATTTTTATTTTGCCAAACCCGAAGACCAAGGAAGCATTGATAGTTTGAATTTTGCGGTAAATAATTCAGCAGTAAAATGGAACTTAACCAACGATATTGACATAGCTTTACTTACTTTAAACCAACCTTTAAAGCCAGGAGAAAAAATAACCATAAGTACACCCTTTTATGTGCAATTACCAAGAGTTTATAGCCGCTTAGGTCACGAAAAGCAATTGTATTGCATAACTCAATGGTTTCCAAAACCGGCAGTTTATGATGTGAACGGATGGAACCCTATCCCCTATTTAGATCAAGGAGAGTTTTATAGTGAATTTGGAAGCTTTGATGTAAGTATTACTCTGCCTAAAAACTATGTTTTAGCAGCTACAGGTAATCTACAAAACAAAGAAGAGGAAACCTTTTTAAACAAATTAGCTGAAAGCAATGCTAATCAATTTGAAGAAAGACCTCTTTCGAGTACAGAATTTAAAACTTTACGCTATTTACAAGATTCTGTTCACGATTTTGCTTGGTTTGCAAGCAAAGAATTTAATGTAAAAAAAGGAGAAGTAACCTTACAAAATGGTAAAAAAGTAGCCACTTGGTTATTTGCCAAACGCATTAATAACAATGGTATTGATTACATAAACGAAGGTGTAAAATATTACTCTGACCATATTGGAAATTACCCTTATAACTTAGCACAAGTAGTTATTACACCACTTGAAGCAGGTGGAGGAATGGAATACCCAACTATAACTAATTGCGCCAGCATTGATAGAACTACCATTATTCATGAGGTGGGACATAATTGGTTTTATGGAATTTTAGGAAGCAACGAACGCGAACACCCTTGGATGGACGAAAGCTTAAATACTTATTATGAAAGCCGTTGCACCCAAGAAAAAGAAGATGAAGCAAGGGCTAAAACTATTGGACAAACAGACTTTTTAAAAGATGTTTTCAATGTGGATTTAAAAGGTTTTGGGCAAGCAAGATTGCTTTATGGAATTACTGCACGCAAAAATGAAGACCAAGCCGGAAATTTACCATCTACCACTTATACCGATTTTAATTATGGTGCTATTATTTATGCCAAAAACCCATTGAGTTTTTACATGCTTCAAAATTATTTAGGTAACGAAAAATTTGATGCCATGATGCATGCTTATTACGAAAAATGGAAATTTAAACACCCATTGCCAAACGATTTTAGAAATCATGCCGAGGCATTTGCCAACGAAAATTTAAGTTGGTTTTTTGATGAAGTGTTAAGTTCAACTAAAAAAATGGATTACAAAATAGTACGTGTAAAAAATAACCAAATTAAAGTTAAAAACGTAAGCGGTTTGAATGTTCCTTTTAGTTTATCATCTACCAATCAATACAATACACCCATCAAAACAAAACAAATTGAAGGTTTTACAGGTACAAAAACTTTTGATATTACCTCACTTTTAAATAACGATGGCGTAGCCAACAATATTCAAATTGATCAAAACCAATCGAGTATAGAATTATATAGAAAAAACAATGCGCAGCACAAACCTTTGAGTATTCGTTTTTTACCCGCATTAGAAAATCCTAATAAGCGCCAAATATTCTGTATTCCGCTTTACGCATGGAATAAATACAATGGAAATATGTTGGGTTTATTTATCAATAACGATTTTTTCCCTGACCAAAAAACAGAGTTTAACTTTACGCCATTGTATAGTTTTACCACAAACGATTTAAACGGTTATTTAAGTATTGCAAGGAATTTTCATATAAGCAGTAGTATTTTAAAAAATATAAAAATTGGCGTTAATACTTCAAGGTTTGGAAAAAAAAGCTTTGACGGATCGACTGATATTTCGTATGAAAAATTAGCTCCAAGTATTGAGTTGGATTTCAAACAAGCAACCGCTCGCAGTTTGTATGAGAACAAAGTTATTTTACGCCATGTTACCGTACTAGAAAACAAAACAAGCGAAGGCTATTTAAGTAATTTCAATAACCAAAGCATGTCGGCTATGGATATTACTTACAAATTGGCCCACAACTTAGCTACTTACCCAACCTATTTTAAAACCAATCTTCAAGTTGGAACTGCTGATTATAATTTTACCCGTTTAAGCTTTGAAGTAAATCAAGTTATTTCATATAATGCTAGTAAAAAGAAAGCCAATATTCGCCTATTTGCGGGTACATTCTTAAACGAGCAAAGCACAGCAACAACTGAGTTAAATCAAAGTAGAGCTTATTTTCAAGCGGGCGGAACCAATGGTTATAACGATTATTTTTACGATGAGGCTATGTTTGGAAGATCAGAAGGTAACCAACAACAAACTTTCTTAGCCCGCCAAGTGCTGAACAGAGATGCTGGTTTTAGAAATTTTGTAGCTGTAGGTTCAAGTAGAACTTGGCTTTCAGCTGCCAATATTACATTACCTTTTCCTTTTAAATTACCAATTGGATTTTATACCGATTGCGCATATGGCGAGGTTTTTATTACCGAGGCCAATACAAATAATTATTCTTATGAAACAAAGTTTTTAGCAGTAGGTGGTTTGTATGTGAGTATTGCTAAAAACGTGTTTGAAATATATTTACCTTTATTTGCCAGTCAAAATGTAATGGATGTTTGGAAACTTAATAATGGCTTCGAACATCCTTTTGAAAGAGCAAGTTTTATTTTAAACTTAAATGCAATCAACCCAATAAAATTGGCAAAAAATGCTATGAAATAATCCTATTTGGAATAAAATGAATAGCTTTGCAACTTGGAATAGACGATAGACGATAGACGATAGACGATAGACGATAGACGATAGACGATAGACGATAGACGAGAAGCCAGAAGCAAACAACTGAATCACGCAGAGCGTGAAAGAACTAACCAACTATAAACTAAGAACTAATAAAAATGAGTGCAACACAAACCTTTTCTCTTGATTTTTTAAAAGAGTTAAACTTAAAAGAAATAAACGAAGGAACATCAACAGGGCAAAATCATTTTGCTGATGCAAACGCTGAAGTAAAAGAAATTTACTCGCCAGTAGATGGAAAATTAATAGGTAAAGTAAAATTTACCACCGAAGCTGAGTACAATAAAGTAATAGCAACTGCCGAAGAAGCTTTTAAAACTTGGCGTAAAATGCCTGCGCCCAAACGTGGTGAAATTGTGCGCCAATACGGAAATTTGTTACGTGAGTTTAAACAACCTCTTGGCCAATTGGTAAGCTACGAAATGGGTAAAAGCTTACAAGAGGGTTTGGGTGAAGTACAAGAAATGATTGATATATGCGATTTTGCAGTTGGTTTAAGTCGTCAATTAACGGGCTCAACCATGCACAGCGAAAGACCAAACCACAGAATGTACGAGCAATACCATCCACTTGGAATAGTTGGAATTATTTCGGCTTTTAATTTCCCTGTTGCAGTTTGGAGTTGGAATAGTATGTTAGCTGCCGTTTGTGGTGATGTGTGTGTATGGAAACCATCAGAAAAAACGCCACTTTCAGCAATTGCTTGTCAGTTGTTAATGGCTAAAACTTTAAAAGAAAATAATTTACCTGAAGGAATTTTCTGTCTGGTAAATGGCGATTATAAAGTAGGTGAATTAATGAGCAAAGATGAACGAGTTCCTTTGGTTTCAGCAACTGGTTCTACCCGCATGGGCCGCATAGTTGGAGCAACAGTGGCACAACGTTTTGGAAAAGCTTTATTAGAATTAGGTGGAAACAATGCCATTATCTTAACTCCAAATGCCAATTTAGATTTAGCCATGGTGGGTGTAGTATTTGGTGCTGTGGGAACTGCAGGCCAACGTTGTACCACCACACGTAGGTTAATTATTCACGAAAGTATTTACGAAAAAGTAAAAGATAAATTAGTTAATGCTTACAAGCAATTAACCATTGGTAATCCATTAACTGGAAACTTGGTTGGACCATTAATTGATAAAGATGCAGTGGCTGCTTACTTAAATGCCATTGAGCAAGTAAAAGCAGAAGGTGGCAATGTACTTTGTGGTGCAGAAGTAATGCAAGGCGAAGGTTACGAAAGTGGTTGTTATGTAAAACCAACTATTTGCGAAGCTAAAAACAGCTTTAAAATAGTACAACACGAAACTTTTGCGCCTATTCTTTACATTATGAAATACACAGATTTTGATGAAGCAATTGATATGCAAAATGGCGTAAAACAAGGTTTAAGTTCAAGTGTGTTTACCGATAATTTGCAAGAAGCAGAAGCATTTTTAGCACATTGGGGTAGCGATTGTGGAATTGCAAACGTTAATATTGGAACCAGTGGTGCTGAAATTGGTGGTGCATTTGGTGGCGAAAAAGAAACAGGTGGCGGACGCGAAAGTGGAAGCGATAGCTGGAAAGCATACATGCGCAGACAAACCAATACCATTAACTACGGTAAGGAATTGCCATTAGCACAAGGTATTAAATTTGATTTGTAGTTAAATGTTCACTGAGCGGAGCCGAAGTGAATGATTGATTTGAAAAACCTTGTTAAACTTTATTGCTTTAGCAAGGTTTTTTTGTGCATTATTGTTTCCTAAAATACCAAGCAATTATTCAGACCATTTAACTACATGCTTTTAAAAAACAATTCATTTCCCGAGATTATTTCAGCCCCAGAGGCTGATTATTTATTTATAAAAACATCAGGATTTGAAAATGCTGGTTTGGGTTTATTTACGGCTATAAATATTTATAAAAATGAAATAATAGCCATTTATAGAGGAGAAATAATTGGCACAAAAGAAGCCGAGGCAAGAGCACTTAATAAACAAAACGCTTATTTTATGAACTTACCCAATGGCAAAATTTTAGATGCGCAACAAACGGATAGTTTTGCCAAATACGCTAACGATGCAAATGGCAGTTTACCAGTTAGTTATAAAAACAATGCTTTCATTACTTTAAACCATAAAAACGAAGTTTGTTTGGTGGCTTTAAAGAATATAAAAGCAATGTCTGAAATTTTTTGCAGCTATGGAAATGCTTATTGGCTAAACCTTAAAATGGCAAATAAACAGTAAGTCCGTAAACGATATTTTTATTACTATCGTGTATAAAATCAAAAGAATAATTAATCGATTTATGGCCCAATAACAAGCTGAATTTCAGAGCATTGTCAAACGACTGTAAATCATTACTTTTCATAATCCCTCCCTGTAAACCAAGCCAATAGGCCGTTTCTTTATTGTCCTCATTCAGGTTATATAAAAATTTGGCGCTGTAAGAGTTTACCAAAGAAACGCTTTTTACATCAGCCCCTACCGAATTTACAAATGGAAATGCATTATAACTTAAACCCAATCTCCACTTACCAACCGAATATTTATTTGATAAATAAAACAACATATCGATACCAGCAACAGGAGCTATTGTATTGCCAATTAAACCAACCCCAAATGCACCATTAATCATAATGGCATCGCGCCTGCCGTAGGTTTTATTGGTAACCTTATATCCATTTTCTGTAGCCAATTCTAGTTTAAAAGTTCGGTTAAAATCTTTTTTAGCATTGGTATTCACAAAATTAATGGCACTCCCCAAATTGGTATTTTCAAGTTGTGTTTTTAACTGTTTGGCATCAGCTAAATATATCTGAATTTGATACCCGTTTTTTAAATCAAATAAATGGTATTCGTATTTGGGTAAATCAAGTTGTAAACGCTTTAACTCATAGGCTATATTTACTGCATTTTCGGTTAAATCTACGTTTTCGGCTTTAAGTCTACGCTTTCCATTACTAGTTACAAAATAATAAACCTTAGTAGCTTCGGCATTTAAAGTACTTTTGGCTTGAGCCACTAAAATATCGGTTAAAAACAGGGTTTTAATAGAGTCGGCTTGTTTGTATTTATGCATGTCTTTTAGGTTTCCACCAATAATTAAAATTTTATCGCTTCCGCCCAGTTTAATTACTAAAGTATCCGATGGAGTATCATCAGTATAAAGTAAATCTACTTGTGTTACACCTTCTTTTTGTGCAAATAATGGATTGGTGCAGACCATAACAAGCCCGCAAGCTAATAGCAGTAATTTTCTCATAATCATAAATGGGTTATTGGTTTAATTAATTTGTTTGGTAAAACCAAAGCTCGAATTTTCGGCTGCGGTTCCTGTTAATGTTTTGTAGGGCATTGTTGCACCTATTTTAAATTTAATGTTTTGAGTGCTAGCCACCTTTATTTCCAAAGGTTTGGTTACAACAGTTTCACCAAAATCTATTTCAGTAAATCGTTTTTGTTTATTTACATTTTGTTCCACCTTATTTTCTGCAAGGGTTACGGAAATAATTGGAGTGTCAATTGGCCTGCTTTCAGTTAATACAAGTACTTTTAGGTCTTCAGTAACTTTTATTTTATTTTGCTTTACAATTACCTTTTGGTGCGTAACAACTGGTAAAATTTTGTTTTTTATGTTTGTGTTTGCCGCATATTTTTCTTTTTCAATTGTGTAAACTTGAGCAGTTCCGGGCTTTTTTACATTGGTAGGTTTAATAATTTTTACACCATATATGCCTATTGCTCCAAATAACAAAACTACAGCAGCCACAGCCCCAATTTTATTAAACCAATATATAAATGGCTTCTTTTTATTGGGCTTTAAACTTGCCTCCAAAAGCTCCCACTTACTTTCCAAATTAGGTTCATAGTTTGAAGGTAAACTGTTTATTGAATCTATTTTTTGCTTAAAAATATTATACATTTCCATAACCGTATAGTTTGGGGTTAATTAAATTTTTTAGTTTGGCCTTGGCTTTAGCCAATTGTGTTTTACTGGTACTCTCGGTAATGCCCAGTGTTTGCGCTATTTCTTGATGGCTATATCCTTCTACTATAAACATGTTTAACACAGTTCGATAGCCAATTGGCAATTTTAAAATAGCATCAAATAAATATTGTGCATCCATTTGTTTTATAAAATCATCGTCAAAACCAATATCAGGCGCACTATCAATGCTTACTAAGCTAAAATTATTTTGCTTACGCAAAGCCATCAATGCTTCGTTAACCATAATACGTTTCAACCAATACATAAAGCTATTGTCGTTTTGGTATTCAAATTTTTCAATTTGCTGAAAAGCCTTTAAAAACCCTTTCATTACACAATCTTCAGCTTCATCTATTTGTATAACATAACGCTGGCAAACCCTAAACATAGCACTAAAGCATTTTTCAAAAATCAACTTTTGCGTAGCGGTATGCCCTTGCTTCAGAAGTTTAATATGTGCCTTGGTTACTTGCATTTTTAATTTTTATAACTGCTATAATGCTACTTAGTACGTAAAAGTTGCCCAAAGGTTATTTTTTATTTTAAACACCTAATATACAGAAATTTAAAACCAATGGATTATTGTTTTTCCGTTTCGTCTAAAAAATTGTATGACACTGTACAAGAAAATATTCGTTTTAGTGCCTTCATTTAACAGATTGGTTTTATATGGCTTTTTAAACCATTATGAAGTAGTTATTTTTTTAGCAAAATTTACCAAAACATGCTCATAATTTTTGCATTTTATACAAAACATCTTTTTAAAATTAGGATTCTATACATTTTGAAATTTAGTAGTTAGAGTAAACTTCACTCATTTTTGCACTTTTTGCAACTATTTTAAAAACCATTGGCAAAAACCAATAATCACAAACCATTTGATGTTACCATTTTTGTAAAACGATTAAGCAATAAAATAATTGTATTACCCATTTAAATGATAACATTTATGATACTAGCTTACAGATTGAGAAAAATTAGAGAGGCAAAAAAACTAACACAAGAAGATGCTGCCTTTAATTGTGGAATGAGTGCATCGGCCTATGGCCAAATAGAAAGAAATGCGCACAAATCTACTTTTGAAACGCTAATAAAAATAGCCAATGCGTTAGATGTGTCTATTCCATTTTTAGTTGATACTAATAGAACAGAATACATTGAAACTAAGTAGTTAATAATTAGGCAGTTACCTGCCAATAAAAAATGCTGGCAAGCCAGCATTAGTGAATCACCCTTGAAAAGTCGCGAATTATCGTTGCAAATATAATTAATTTAAGGTTTAAAGTACTTATTTATCCTAAGCTAATAAGCCAATGTGAGCTAGTTTACTATGGTAAAATTTTTAATTTTTTGTTCTAATTTTCTTTCTAAAATTCTAGTATTAGGAATTAAAATATAATCCTCTATTAGCTCATGCACCCTTAGGTCTTTTTTAAATGCTTCTAATTGCAATTGTAATATTCTATAAATATAACTATCTGTTTTGTTATTGGCATATTCAGAAGCTATTTTTTGTATAAAGTCTAAATCTAATTCGTGGCTATCATCATGGTTTGATATAAAGTCATTAATTGTTCCATTAAAGTTTTTACTAAAATAAGCCTTAGCGTTAAACCCATTTTTTAGCACCTCTAAAAGGTACTTAGCATAAGGCAATAAGCACTTTTCTTCCATTAAAATATGTGTAACCAAATGGCTGTAATAATTGGAATAAAGTACCTTTAATGTTTTTAACAAAGGGTGGTTTGTATCAAATTCTTGTAAAAACAAACAAATACTTTGCTCTATTTCGGGCAATTTTTTAGCAATGTAATAATTATGCGTTCGTTCTATGTATTCTATAATAGTTTCTAATGCTACCCCATTTAACATTTCTATTTTAAACGAAGCCGGATTCCTAAAAATATCAACCAATTTTAAAATAAAATCGTTGTTTATTTCTAAATGATTAAGCCCATCGTAATACAATTGCTCAGAGCCACTTAAGGCATATCTAGCCAAAATTTGTTTGTAGATGAAATTACTTTCCAATTGGTTAAATTTATTTTTTTATTATGTAAGCATTATGTCATTTAAACCCTAAACTAAAGCAACTCAAACCATATTATAATTATGGAAGTTAAATTACATTGGTATAAACAAGCATTTTAAATGAAAAATTGGGCTTCTAAAATAATAAATGCATTTAAACTTTTTAAAATAGTGCTTAGCAAAGTTGAATACTTTTATCTATTTCCTATTATTTTGCTATTAATTGGTTTTATAGTTTTAGTTGCTCATATACTTAGTGAGCTATTTATTCCTGCTCAAAGGTGTCTATAACTCCCATCTTTTGCCTATTTATCTCTTTTCTTAATAATTGAACCGCCTTTTTTAAATCTTTTAATTTATCTTTTTGAACCTGCTTTGGAATGGTAGATTCAAACATTCCTACTACACCTTTTATATTCATTTCGCAAACTTCAATTTGTTTGCTAAGTATTTCAATAGCATAATTCATGTTTTAAACCAAAAATTACTTTGCTAAATAGAACGTATAAATGGCTATAAAAATCCAAGCAATTCCTTTAACTAAGAAAAACAAAAAGCTAATAATACCAGCCTTCTTAAAATTGTTTTTAGTTAATAGTTTCATTGTATTGTGCTAATTACTAATGGTATTATACGTTTTAAAACTTGATTTCATAGGAGGAGTTTTACCTTCTTGTTTTGCTTTGGTTATATCTTCAAAACCTCTTTTATGCCCTTCAATAAATTCAGGAGAGCCAACCCAAGCTTTAAAGTGTTGTTCTGTTTCCCAACGGCTTAATATTAAATATGAACCTTGCCCATCGGTAGGTTTTAATACGTTCATGCAAATAAACCCATCCATTCTATCAATGGCATGTGCACGTGTGCCAAATAATTGCTCAAATCTTTCAGCATAATCAGGTTCACAATCAATGTAATTAATTGCAATAAATTCTTTTAAGTTACTCATATTCATTTTTTATTATTCTTATTTAGACTAATTCTAAACAGCGACAAACATAATAAAAGGAATTAAAGTTCCAAATAATATTTATTAAAATTGTAAAAATAAAGTGGTTTGCTGATGAAAAAAGATGGAAAAATACTCTACATGGAAACAAAATTAAAACCAGCATAAATACACTGCACAAAACTCAATATCGTTAAATATATTTGTCTAATGATTGGCATGGTAAAAAAAGGATATCATTACTTATTCTATAAATTTTATAAATTTTCGGAGGCAGCACCTTCTAAATGGTTGAGTGATTGGAAAGCTAGTCTAACATTAGATGTTTTAGTTGTTCTATTGTTTACTTCATTTTTAAATTATTATAAGGTGTTAGTAAGTCCAAAATCTCATTTAGGGGAAGATTATTTATTATTTATAGTTCTTGCTATTATTAATATTGTAAATTATCTGATATTCCATCATAAAGATAAATGGAAGGCATATGTTTATCAATTTGATAAACTACCCAAAAAAATTAATATTATTGGAAGTTGGGTTGTATTAATTACAGTGATTATTATAGTTACAAATTTTATCTTATCCTTTTATCTATATTATCAATCATAATTCGCCCTCAGTCTATGTTATCACCAGCCGTTTTGCTAACTGTAAAAGTTAAACACAAATCCACCCTTTAAATCCTTCACAAATTTTATACATTGCAAGCTTTAATTGGTATTGGTAATATTCCTTTTTATTAGTTTATAAAAGCTGTATGAAGTATTATTTTAGTTTGTTTGGTATAATGTTACTACACTGCTTTTGTATGGCGCAACAGCAGTATATTGGCATTAAAACAAGCCTTGGTTTAAATAATGTAAGCAGTAATAGTTCTTTTAAAAACGCCCAAATAAACCCAACCTTAAATGGCAGCATTACTTATCAGCACGGTTTTAAAAAACAATACTTTTGGGGTATAGACTTAATGTATCAAAAGCTTGGCTTTGTTGAACCTTTTACCATACTGAATAATTTTGGTAAACCTACAGGCGAAAGTGGCGAGATAATTTATAACTTTAATTACTTATGTTTTCCTATATCTATTGGCTATAACAAAGGTATAAAATGGAATAAAATAATTTCGATTGCTTTAATTCCGAGTGTTTTAATAGGTGCCAATATGCAAGTGCCTGCCTATAAAACCAATGGAAAACAAAAACCTGAACAAAGTTTTGATACTAGTAACCAACCCAACACATTTGATTTTTCGGCACAAGTTAACTTAGGTATTGGCAAAAACATCAGTACTAAAATGAATGTTTATGGACTAATTGGTTTACAAAAAAGCTTTACTACTTTTAGCAACGATAATTACTTTTCAAATACCGATATAAAGCATTACAGCTTTAACTTTTCGGTTGGTGTGAAGTACATTTATGCAAAAAATTAGTAATAAATGTATATTCGATTTTGTTACTAATAAAAACAAAGGATATAAAACAAGTATTTTAATTCAATAATTTATGACTCAAAAAACAATA
The DNA here is from genome assembly GCA_964529175.1 of uncultured Bifidobacterium sp. Classification (GTDB taxonomy): domain Bacteria; phylum Bacteroidota; class Bacteroidia; order UKL13-3; family UKL13-3; genus JAAFJM01. The sequence continues at coordinate 696,858 of CAZGVO010000001.1, read as the reverse complement.
AAAGATTGGTTTAACGAATATGGCGAAAGCCACCAAAACCCAACTAATAAATTAATTCATTGGATATGTGTACCAAGTATATTTTTTAGTATTGTATGCTTGTTTTCTTTGGTTCCTGTTGCGGGAGTGCTCAATTTAGCAGGCATATTAATGATATTTGCTACGGTATTTTATGCCCGATTATCCCCTAAATTGGCTATAGGTTTGTTGTTGTTTTACTTTGTTTGTTTTATGGGAGCCATTGCTTTAAGTCACTTACCTATAGCACTTTGGAAAACAGCATTGGGCATTTTTGTATTGGCTTGGTTAGGCCAATTTTACGGACATAAAATAGAAGGCAAAAAACCTTCGTTTTTAAAAGACTTACAATTTTTACTGATTGGGCCAGCTTGGCTTTTGGGCTTTGTTTACCAAAGGCTGGGAATAAATTATTAGCTAATTGCCAAACTTTAATTTTTTTCATAGTTTGAGGTCTATTAAATTTAACGTGTCTTTGGTTAATGGATTTACCAATCTAATCAAACCTTCAGTTTTTGTATATAAAAAGCCAAACTCTGTAGTTGATTTTATTGAAGTAAAATCTTTTACATTATAATAATATTTATCTTCAATATTTAGAGAATCGTAAGCAAATGGACCACTAAAATAGCTTGGGTAAAGTGCTTTTCCTTTATTGTTCCAACTAAAGTTCATTGTTCTAATACCATATTTAATAAACGTATTTTCAATACTAATTTTATCGTTATTTTTTGTACAATTAAATACAAGATACCTGCGTTGAAGGTTATAGGTTTGAGGGCACTCTTCTTGGGTTACATATTTTCCCCAATCATACACATATCCTTGCCCCACAAATACACAGGTATCGCGTGTTGTTTTGTTTATAAAAGTTAATTCAGAAAAGTCTTTATAAGGTATTAAATTAAAATATCTTTCTAATTGATATTCATAGTAATTGTTGTCAACGCATCCTTCATCAGGCTTACAAGCTTTAAACAAAAGCAGTATTAAAGAAATGATGAATATTAATCTTTTCATGTTACAATAATTTATTTTTTTAACTAAAATCTCCCTAATGTAAAACATCCACTTGGCAACCATTTTTAAATGCAATGTCAATTAATTTTTGATACGCTTTTTTATGGCTTTGTTGGGTTATTTTTATATAAAATACTTGGTTGTTTATTTCTATTTTATCTATCAATTTATTATTATCTGCACCAGCCCATTTTAAACTGCTGTACCTAAAAATTCCTTTGTTAATGGTAAAAGAGCCTATATTTATTTTCCAAAAACTATCTCCTCTATAAAAGCACTTTAAAGTCTTTATATCATTCCACCGCAATACTTTTAATTGTTCGTTTTCTTGTATTATGGTAATGCCATCCTCCGCAAATCTTATTGTTCCAATGGTTTTAAAACGAAAGCTTGTGACCAACCAATTAATGCCAATAAATTGTAATATAAAAATTATGACCAATAAATAAAAATTTATGATGGTAAATAGTAGTATGAAAGTAATAGCACCAATAAATAGTAACAGTATAAACAAACTGGGCACTGTTATAATTAACAATGCCCAATTTGTTTTTTGTTTTTTTATAATGTCTAACTGCTGAAAGTTCATTTAATTAATAAATCAATACTTTGCGCACCTCAGTGCTAAAACCATTGCTTATGCTTACAAAATATACTCCTTTGTTTTCGTTTCCTAAATCAATGGTAAGGGTATAATTGGCAGCATTTGCAGTCCAATTATATTGTTGAATGGTTTTGCCCATTATATCGGTAATGGTTACTTGCAAATCGTTGTTTTGAATTGCTTCGCAGTACAACTGTAAACTTCCCGAAGTAGGATTTGGAAACAAATTAACTTGGGTTTGAGTAAACTTTTGTTCGGTTACTCCAATAGTAGCAATGGTGCGTTTAATAGCTGCATAAGCATTAATTTTACCAGCACCCCATCGGCTTGAATCAACAGGTTGTTTGGTGTAAATATCGGTAATGGCTGTTTTAAAAATGATATTTTTTATTAATGCTGGTGTCAGTTTAGGGTTTGCTTGCAGCAATAAAGCTACAATACCAGCAACCATTGGCGATGACATAGATGTGCCACTTGCCTCAGCATAATAATAATCGCGGTTGTTTTTAGCAAAAGTAAACTTTGCTACACTTTGCGCATAATTACTTCCACCTAATAAATAAGAAATATCAAACGAGTTAACAGCAGAAGCAATGGTCATTCCTGGTGCTGCTATATCTGGTTTAATTCTGCCATCTACCGTAGGGCCTTTACTTGAAAATGGGGTAATTTGACCCGGAAAAGCATAACCCGAATAACTTTGATTAGAGCCTGCTAAGTTTTTAAACGTAATTTTAGAAGCATAAGCTGCTACAGTTATTGCTGATTGTGTGCTTGCCATTTCGCCTAAGGTATAATTACTATTGCCTGCGGTTCCCCATGGAAAACCACCTGCTGTAAACTCTCCATAATAACCATTATAATCGTTTACAAAACCCTGCCACATGTGCACCAATCCACTTTGTCCTAATACACTTACACAAAATTTATCAGCTGTTTTACTAAATACATCTACCAAAATATGTGACTTACCATTATAATCAGCAGCTTTAGCAGTTATGGTTAAAAAGCAGGTGTCGTTTTTTGAACCAACTAAAAAAGTATCCAATGTATTATTATTTAAACAAATATCAGTTGTTGCACTGCTTACTGTTGAGCCATTATACAAACTAATTTTTAAACAAAATTGCTTGCCAACTTCGCCCCAAACATCAATCCAATTGCGCTTTTCGCCATTAATGGTTGGGAAAGTAACAAAGCTATGTAAAGCAGTATCTGTATTGGTAAATATTTTTTGAACATGGATATTTTCATCGCCATTATTTCCAGCGGATAAAACAAATATTTTACCTTCGCCAACCATATTATTACAAGCTTGACTGAACAATGAACTCCCATCGTTAGGACCAATAGAATTGCCCCAACTTAAATTAACTACAGCTGGTTTATTTACCGATTTTGCATAGTTGTAAATATAATTCATACCATCTAAAATACTGGCCATGCCTGATGTTTTCCATTCAGTTTTTTCTGGTTTAATTCCTACTATTACTATATCGCTTTCATAAGCTAAACCACGGTATTTTTTATTGGTTCCATAACCCGAACCTGCGGCTATTCCGCCTACGTGCGTTCCATGCGAAAAACTATTTACTTCAAATCCTTTAGCTGACATGGTGGCTGTATCTCTTATCTCGTTGCCATAATTGTAACCAATTGGAGGCGTGCCATCGTTGTGTTGTTCCCAAACCCGTTTTATGCGCAAATTAGTGCCGGAAGTATCGTAAAATGTAGGATGCGTATAGTCAAACCCTGCATCAATAATACCCACAACCACACCTTTTCCTGAATACGCCAAAGGTAAATTAATTCCATTCTGCACAGAATCTGCCCTTGCCGATTTAATGGCTGCATCTAAATTACTTGCAATAGGTTCGTCTAGTTGGATATAATCAATTTGGGTAATGGCAATAAACTTTTGTAGCTGTGAAACTGGAACTTGAACTGTCCAAATATTACCTGCTTTTGTACCAATGTATGCGCCTAATTGGGTAATGCTTTTTTCTTTTATTTGTGGAGTAACTTTTATTAAAGTACTAACAAAAGTTTCGCCTTTTATTTTTGACAAAACGGCTTTATTACTGCTATTTACAGCATTTGGTTTGCTGAGCAATTGCATTAAATTAGCCGATAATTTTTGCGATTGATTAATTTGTGCATTACCCCAAAATGTAGCTAAAGTTAATGCCAAAGCAGGTAAGTATTTTTTTATCATGAATACAGTTTTTTAAAATTTAAAAGTACGAATATTGCAATTATTATGGTTAGAAACATGAAAGCTTCAAAAAAAATTATAAACCACTTTCTAAAGTTTTATAAAATTAGCCCCCTTACACTATTTTTATTGATTAGTTTCTCTTCCATTGGCCAATCAAAATCCTATTTTCCCACTTTAACTCGCGCTTATATTGATAAAGAATACAATGTTTATTTCAACTATGATAAAAAAGTAGCTCGTTTCTTATACAAACCATGTTACTCCTTACCCAAAAATCATCCCGTATATTGCGATTCAACCGATATTATAGAACCTTGGTATTTGGTAGCTAAATTTAAAAGTAACTTATTTAAAGATAGTTTAGATATAGTTTACTCAGCAGGATTAAGTGGCGACCCTAGCTATTCTGTTTCTGATATAACTGGAAAAATATTGACTTCCATTAACTGTACCGATTTTTATATAAACGATTTAGGCATTATTTATACAAGTGGACACACCAATAATATGTTTAACCAAAGACGTAAATTCGAGATAAAAAAAGACACTGTTTTAGAAGTTAAACAACCGTATTATTATGTTGGTTTAAAAAATAAAACCTTAAAACCAATAACACTTTACAAGGAAAAAACAGGAAAAGAAGTAATAGCTCAGTTGCCTAAAAACTACACTGTGGAGGTTTTATTAGCCGAAAATACAAGTGACAATTTTCATTCTCACAAATATTTTTTAGTAAAAACAGAGTTTGGACTTGTTGGGTGGCTTCGCCTAACAGATTACGAAGGTTATGATCCTGTAATTGAAGGATTATTCTATGCTGGTGATTAAACTATTTAGCCAAATACATTCGGCTTCTTTGAATAACGGCCTTTACTTTGGCCTTGGTCATTTTTAAAATTTCTCCTTTTTGCTGTGCTTTAAACGCATTTACCTCGTTTACAATCATACTTACTGCATAATTATAATACTTGCGCGAATAGGTGCGTTTAAAATCAATATCTCTATCAGTGCTGGTTTCCCAAGGCAAATCTTCAATAAACCTATCTTCAACTTCTTGGTAAAGTGGTGTGCCTTTAATTGGATATGCCACAGTTATGGTAAAAATATCAGGGTTTGATACTTTTAAATGATTGACTGTTTCAAAAATATCGGCCTCGGTTTCGCCAGGATAACCCACCATTATAAATGTACCCGCCTGAATACCATGCGATTGCGATAACTGAATCATGTTGCGCACTTGATTCACATCCACACGCCTATCCATTAAATCAATTACCTTTTGCGAACCACTTTCGGCACCAATCCAAACCCTAAAACAACCACTTGCTTTTAAATCTAAAATTACTGCTTCGTTCATTCTATCAGCCCTAGTTATACACTCGTAAGGCATTGAAATATTTCGGTTTTGTAACTCTTCGTTAAACTCTTTAAGCCATTTATGGCTCACTGTAAAAACATCATCTACAAACCAAATAGAATCCACATCGTAAGTGTTTTTAATCCATTCTATTTCATCAACCACATTTTTTGCACTTCTGCGTCTGTAACTTTGCCCATATACAGCCCTGCTGCACCATTTGCAACTATATGGACAACCGCGCATGGTGTTAATTGAAATAGCACTAGTTCCATGTTTTTGTTTCCATGCATCAAAATACAATTGCAAATTAACTTTGCTCCTGTTAGGAAATGGCAAATCAGTTAACTCTTTGAGTTTGGCTCTTTCTTTATTTTGAACCACTTCGCCCTTTTCATTTAAAAACGAAACACCTTCTATTTCTTCAATGGTTTTATTGGTTTTTCCATTTAAAAATTGAACCAATTCTAACATGGTTTCTTCCCCTTCGCCAAGTACTATGAAATCAGCACCATGGGTTAAAAAGTTTTTTACATGATTACGAACTTCAGGACCACCAAGCACAATTTTGGTATGTCTTAAACTTGGTTCGTTTTTTACAAATTGAATTAAACGCAACACATTTAGTTTAGTCATTAAATTCGTGTAAAGCCCAATTACATTGGGTTTATGTGCTAAAATAAATGCCTTTTGTTTTTCAAAACTCTGAAAAGTAGAGTCGAATATTTCATTATCGTATTGGTGCTTTTGCAACCAAGCAGATATGTACAAAATACCAAGTGGAATATAAGGACGCATGATTTCCTGCTCCTTGGCATCTTCGTTTATAAAATATCCGTGTGTAAGTACTACTTTCATTATTTCTTTTCTAAGGTTATAAAAATATGATCGCCATAATTGGCTAAAAAACTCAAGTTGCCAATGGTTTTTTCCAATAATTTAATAACGGGTAAAAATAGTTTATTTTTTTGAAGCAATGGTTCTAAATATGAAGGGGGAATAAATAACCCAATTGGTTTTTTTTCAATTAGGTTAAACTCAGTGAATATTTCTCTAATCTCTTGGTAACTGAAATACCAAGTTTTTATAAAATTTTCAGGACTTAAATAAGCAGATGCTTCCTTTTTCCTCCTGTTCATTTTTTTAAAATCAAAACGAAATAAAAAATACAACTTTTCGAGAAAACATTTTTTGCCAAGCAAAACCATAATTAACTTTCCATTTGGCTTTAACAACTTGCTAAAATCTATATTGAGCTGCTTTAGTTCATTGGCGTTGGCACAATTTAAACCACCAAAATTGGAGAAAATTAAATCAAATTTTTGACCCGATAATTGAACATCTAAATCAGAAAAACCACATACGGCAACATCAATCTTTATTTGATTTACACTGGCTTTTTGTTCAGCTACAGCTACCATATCTTTACTAATATCTGTTGCTAAAACATAATGCCCTTTATTTGCAAGCCATATAGCATCTTCACCTGTTCCGCAATTAATTTCAAGTATATTCAACTCTTTTTTGCCTATCAATTGCTGTTCGGTAAATTCCCAAACCCTTTTGCGCTGCATAGAGCCAATAATACTAAAAGTAAAATCACTATCGTAAGTATTAGCTAAAACATCAAAACTTGAATCAATTGACATACTTTTTTATACTTTGTGCAGCTATAAATGTTTGAGGAATTCTATAAAATAAACTAGCTCCTTTTTTAATACTTCCAGTATTTTTTAAAGCAAGAAAAGCTTGTTTTTGTCTGAATTTATAATGTACAAAACGTTGTAACTTTCTATAAAAATCAGCAGGATAAGTAGCATTAAACATAATGGCTAATTCATCAGAATCAGTCCAATTGGTTTTACCTTTCATTTGTTCTTTTACTGTGCTATAAAACTTAGTTCCTGGCAATGGATACGAAACAGAAATTCCTATATCATGCGGCATTAATTCAAATAACATTTTTAAAGTTAGTTTTATATCATCATACGTTTCATTTAAATAGCCAAACTGCAAAAAGAAACATGGTTTTATATAGTTTTGTTTCATTAATTGAGTAGCCTTTGCTATTTGCTCAATTTTGGTTCCTTTATCCATGGCATCCAATATTTTTTGAGAGCCACTTTCTGCTCCAACCCAAACTTCATCGCAGCCAGATCTAGCTAGGGCTTCTATTTGTGTTTCTTTAGTGTTAGTTGCTAGGCTTTCTTCCAAAAGTAAATCAACTCGTGATTGAATTTTATACTTTATCTTTAAATTATTTAACTCAATTAAATTAGCAAACTCAGTTACCCAATTAGGCTTTAAACCAAAAATATCATCGCAAAACCATATATGAACGAAACCAAAATGCGCTTTTAAAAACAACAACTCGTTCACTACATTTTGAGGCGAGCGAGAGTTATACCTATTGCCATAAATTGGTTTGGCACACCAATTACATTTGTAAGGACAACCGCGAGTGGTAGCTACATTAATTGAGAAAAATCCTTTGCTTTTTAACCAGGCATTTTTATAAGGCTCAATATTCAGTAATTGCCATGCTGGCATTGGTAATAAATCTAAATCTTTTAAATTATCGCGTTTGGTTGTTTCTATTATTTCGTTGTTTAATTTAAAGCGTAATCCGCTAATTACAGTATGGTCAACTAAATTATTATCTAATGCTTTGATTAATTCTTTAAGGGTTTGTTCTGCCTCACCAACAATTACAAAATCAAAGTTTGAGTGAAGATAATCATTGCTATGATCAGTAGAATCAGAGCTAGAAACAATAACCTTACAGCCATGCTTTTTGGCAGTACTCGCCATTTCAAAAGCTGCATCGCGCATATTGGTTAAACACATTTTGGTTAAATAATTAAAACCGTCATCGTAAATAACAAAATACTTTGGCTTATTCTCAATAATAATTTTTTCTATTTCATTTGCTTTATCAGCAAACATCATATCATGAAAAACCAAACTATGATTTTCGTTTAGTAAAACTGCTGAGCCAAACAAAGTAGCTAAAGGCGGATAGGGCTGCTGAGCCTTAAACTGCTTTGGGTCGAACTTAAGTAAGTAAGAATGTGTAATTAAAATATCGGCCATTGTGCGCTCAGTTTAGTTTAAGGTTATTTTTAAATTCAAATTCATTAATTTTTTCTTCAATTTTTGAAAGTACACGCTGCTGAAACCCTTGTGGATGGTGCTTAGACACGTACTTTCGTGTTCTCATAGCAAGCTCAAAATCTATTGATTCAATATACTTAAACTTACTTTTCCATTTTTTTAAAGTAAGCCTCATGAACACGGCATCTAGGTATTCACCTAATTTATTATTTAATAATTTTTCTATGCCATTTTTAATTAAATGATGTTCTGTACTTAATGCTTTGTTTTGTGTAAAAAATTTATTGGGTAAATAATTTATAGCCCAATTATTTACATCTAAAAAACTCTGGAATAAACTAGAATTATAAGCAGGAATTAAAGTTAATATTTCGGTAGCGGTAAATATGTTTTTGTCAGGAATTTCCAAATGGTTGGTATCAATAAAATAATTGACACAAAAATATTTTCTACTATTTAATAAAAATATTTTTTTGTACAAAATAAGCAGTGTACGTGCTATCCATAATCTTTCAGGTTCGGTAATAATAAAAAAATCAACATCCCCACTTTCGTCCATATAACCTTTAGATAATGAGCCAGATATGCCAACACCACGTACAAAAGGAAACGAACCTATTAGTTTTGCATTTTTAAATGCTTTTGGAACAAATGTTTCTGCATATTTATTTCCAATTAATCTTTTTTCTACCTGTTCGTATTGGTTTCTTAGCGAGTAATATCCATTAAGATTAAATACCAACTGCTTTTCACATAAACTTTTTAATTCAACTAAAAGTGCCGCTTCATCTTGTGCCTTAATCTGTAAATATTCAAATAATTCAACGCCCGTTAAAGGGTAGCTAAACACGTCAAAATATATGAGTGTTTTAATAATGCTACTTTGTAACAGAGGTAACTTAGATGAAGGGGTAGTATTCATTAGTGTCGAAAATATGGATATTTTTTATTTTGATACAATATTAAAAATATAATTACGCTCCCAAAGTTTCATTTTATTTCTATACTCTTTCATCAATAAATTATTTTTTATGGCTATTTTTTTTATGTTCTCAAAGTCACAATCTTCCGAAAGCGACATCATTACAGTGGTTTCCGATTTAATAAAGTTTTTTATCTGAGAGAAAAGTTTTTCAAAATACTCAAAGTTTTCACCACAAAACCATGCTTTTTCCGAATCATTCTTTGGGTTTTTGGGGTAATAAGGAGGATTAATAATTATAAAATCAAATACTTGACCTGGAATTTTATCAAACAAATCGCTTTCAATTATGGTTAAATTGGTTTTTAATTGAGTATTGTTTTTAACCAACCCTTTAATTGCAATTGGACTTATATCGGAGGCTGTTACCAATGCTCCTTTAGATGCACAATAAAAAGAAATAAATCCGCTTCCTGCTCCTAATTCTAATACCTTTTTTTGGTTTAAATCAAATGGTTGAACAGTATCGGTTAAAAACCTAGTACTTAAAAAAAAACCAGGATGAAAAACCCCCGATTTTACTATAATTTTTATGCCTTTTTTTGAATAATGCCTATCCTTTTTTAAATACCAAAGAATAAAATACCCAACAGTATGTTGAATAATTTTATTAATAATTTTTTTCATTAAAATCCTTCTATTTCTGGTTGACGGTATTTCCAAACTTTATGTAAAAGCTTTATTTCATAAGGTAATGAAAATACGTTGTAATGGTACCTCCATTTTGAAATTTGCGTAATAATATTTCTTTTTATACTTCCCATTCTAACATCTGAAACTGTAGGGTAATAACCATTTAAAACAGTCTCAAAGTTTTTTATTTTATCAACCATATTGGGCGTTAACCAAGGTGTTAGTGGGTTTTTACGTAAATCAAAATTTTTCCACTCATTTTCTAACCAATCTTCTAATGTTTCAGGAAACTTAAAACCACTTGCTAATACTTTATTATACATATCGGAACCTTCAGTTGGCACAGGACTGTAAACATAAATTATTATTTCGGTGGCAGGGTTAATGTCTTTAACTTTCTTTATGAACTCAATATCTTCATCTATTTGCGACATTACTTCTTGCTCAGTATCTGCTGGTGTTCCAAGTACAAACGAATACTCAGGAATAATGTCAAACTTTTTCATGCGAGCAGCAAATTCTAGAATTTGTTTTCCTGTTTGCGTTCCCCCTTTATCCATTTTCTTTAACACGGCATCATTACCTGTTTCAGCACCAAAAAAAATCATTTTACAGCCTGATTCTCGCATTAAAGCCAATGTTTCATCTTTGTATTTATTAATGGTATCTATTCGCCCTTCGCCCCACCAAATAATATTGTCGTGCTTAACTAAATTACAAAACTCAATAACTCTTTTTTCAGAAACGAAAAAATTATTATCGTGAAATTCTACCGAATCAATATTCCATTTGTTTTTTGCAAATAAAATGTCCTTATAAATATTAGCGGCAGACATACCTTTCCATTTGGCATTGTAAATAGGCACCACAGCACAAAAAGAACAAGTAAAAGGGCAGCCAAAGCTACTATGATATCCAAATGTTTTTTTTCCTAAATATGTTTTTACCAAATACTTTTCAATACTATACATAGTATCAAATTTTAAGTATGGCATTGGTTTCAAGTCATCGTAATTTACAAGTTCACCTTTAGGGGTTTTTATTATTTGTTTATCTTTTAAAAATATTAAATTTTGTATTTCATCAACGGGTAAATCATTATCTATTGCTTTTAGCAATGCGGGAAATGCGTAATCGCCAGGACCATTTATTACATAATCAATATAACCAGATTCTAGCACTACCTTGTATTGGTTAGAAGCAAAGTAACCTCCCCAAACAATTTTAATATGAGGAAATTTTTGTTTGATAATTTTTGAAATAGGAATAGCTTGTCTTAACTGAGGACCAGGCATAACCGATAATCCAAAATATTTTGTATACTTAGTTATGCTATCCAATATTTTAGTTAATGGATCTTTTTCTCTGTTCCCGTCTATAATTATCCAATCATAATCCCCATCTATTGAAGCTGCTACTTGAATAACAGAATTGGGTATCCTGTATTTTATATCAGCACTTTTGGGATTAAAAATAATAACTTCGTTTTTAGTAAAATTCGTCAATTTAGTTTGTTTTATATATAACTTACAAATAAGGTATTATGCCATCCTTGGTGTTGGCATCAGCCATTCTTTTAATTTTCTTTCTACAGGAAAAGCATACATTTTCTTTTCTATTCGCCATTTAGCTATATTTTTAAGAACGGGTATTTCTCGCCTGTTAAATGCTAATTGTTGGTAAAACTTATAGTTTTCTATTTCTTTTACTTTTTCCTCTCGTATCCATTCACTTTTTTTAGTTCCAACAAAATCAAAATCACTCCATTCTTCTAGAGAAGTAGCAAAATTAAACCCTTTTGCTAGTAATTCGTCAGCAATTTTGTTGCCTGGATAAGGTTTATAATAAAATATTCCCATGTTAAACTTACTGCTCATTTTTCTAAGTTCAGTAACCATAGCAAGTGTTGAATTAATACTTTCTTCTGACTCGCCCGGAAAACCAATAATGATACTAAAATTTATGCCAATATCGTACTTTATGCATTTAGCAGCCGAATCAAAAACTTGTTCTAATTTTATGTCTTTTTGAATATAATCAAGCATTTCTTGCGAGCCTGCTTCCATTCCTATCATCACTTTCTCTAGTCCTGATTTTTTGCAAATTTCCCAAACCTCTTCATCTAATCTTACTCCTTGGTCAGCTCGCATGGTTCCAAACCACGAAATAGGAAGTTTTCTTTTAATAAACTCCTCTGCTATGGCTTTAACTCTTTTGCTATTAGTAAAAAAAGTTTCATCTTGAAAATGTACATGTTCAAATTTATACTTTTTCCAAAGAGCCTCTATTTCATCCCCCATTCTTTCAGCATTAAATCCATACCAACCTCTTTTATACATAAATGGATCGGCACAAAAAGAGCACCTAAACCGACAACCTTGCGATGAAATATAATCTAGTTGCTTTCTGCCACTTAACTTCATGTAGGCTGGTATATCAATCAAATCGTAATTAAATGCTGGAAAATTGTTGATATCAACCATGGTTCTTTCTGGATTATTAATCACTTTGTTATTTGCATTTTTGTAGCAAATTCCTTGCAATCCTTCCAATGAAGCATTCGTTTCAAATCGTTCCAACAATTCTTTAAATGTAATTTCTCCTTGACCCTTTACTATAATATCAATAGTTGGCTCATTAAGTGTTTGTTCTGGGAACAATGATGGATGCCAACCTCCCCAAACTACAGGAATATTAGGAAAAAATGCTTTTACTTTTCTTGAAATATCTTGAGCATCTTTAATGGGTGCACCTGTTAAAACTGTGGTAGCAAAACAAACACCATTATTTGATAAAGCTGTTTTTATTTTCTCGAAAGGGTTTTTTTCAATCCTAGCATCTATTATAACTACATTGTATTTTTCAGTATCTAAATAAGAGCCTATTGCAATTAATGCTAAAGGCATGGTGTAAAATACTGCATAAGGATTATATAAAACAACTGTTTTTTTCATTTACCTATACTTTAACTTATATAACTTATTTGTTTTTAAGTGTAAAAGCAATTATAGATATATTAGGCTGTTTTCCAAAAATATTAATGAAATTAAAGCGTCCTTCCAATTAATTATTGGTAAAATTTGCGGTAATCATCAATTGTTTTTTCAATATCAAATGGATTTGGAAAATTGCTATCATACGTTTTATCAAGCATAGTATGACAAGCCTTTACCAATTCGTTATGATTACTTGCTAATAATACATTGGGAGATTCAAAAATACAACCCACAGGCGTAGAAACAACCATTGTTTGTTGTTGTAAAGCTTCGGCAAAAATCATCCCGAAGCCCTCATGATTACTTGTGTGTAATAATATTTTTGATTGTGCTAAATAACTTAAAACCTGTTCGTTGGTTTGAACACCCAAAAGCTTAATTACATTTTGTAAATGCAAATCTTTAATTTTTTGAGCTAATAATTCAAATTCTACCCCATCGCCTATCATTACGGCCGAAACAGGCTTTGTTTTATTTAATTCATAAATTACATCCACAAATAAACTATAATTTTTTATTGGAATTAATGAGCCAACGCCAATAAAATCAATTGTTTTAGTGCTGTTCTCAATCTCATTTGCTTTATCAGTACCAAAAAAAACTATGGATGTATTTACTTTATAATTTTTATAAAAAACTTGCTGATGAAAAGGGGAAAGCGTTACCAAGTTCATTGATTTTAATGGAAGAATTTTGCAGAACTTGTTTCCCGGTAACACATCTTGCCCCATTAGTGTGTTTAAATGTTTTACATTAACTTTTTTTACCGCCCAATGGCCTATTAAGGCACACTCCCCCAACCAAAAACTATGAATGGCTTTAATTGGTTCTTTTTTATTTATGGCAACAATGGTTTTAATTGCCTTAAACCAAAGCAAAGGTTTTTGCCACTTAGCATGTTTAGCAAATGAATAAACTGTACAGTTATTCCAAGTATAAACCCTGTTTTTATATGGATAATGAAGTGATAAAATACTTATTTTATAACCTCTGTTTACTAACGCCTTAAAATACACTTGCAAATAAGGCATGCAAGTAGTGTCAGCCTCATCAGCAGCAAAACCAGGGGTTATAAAAACAATATGGGGCAATTGTTCTTTCATGTTAAATAGGTTTTCATTATTGGGGTTTAACAGATTCTAAAATATTATTTGCTGACAAGTGTAAATATCATTGAATAACTTATCTCCTAATATTTCTTTGGGGGATTTTGTACTTTGGCGCAATGTACCTTTTACCCAACCTAGTTTAACCAAATGATTGTAAACCAAATCGGCAGCTAATTGATGTCCAAGGGGATTCCAATGAGGGTCGCAACACCAACCAAATACTGGCTCTTGAAGTTTAAACCTATCTCTATAATTTATAAAATCCAACTTTAAGTCTAACAATTCAATTTTGTTGTTATTTATAATCATTTGTAACCTTTTATTTGTGTAATCAATATCAAAATCTGGAGGCAAATAATTATCTTGTATTTGTTTACTTATTTCGTTTTTCCAACTATAAGCCCATTGCACCGGGCCAGGAACATTAACCACCAATAACTTACTGCCCGATTCTTCACATTCTTTTTTTAAAGTGGCTAACGACCATTCTGTAATTTTCCATCCATCGTCCCATAATTTATTGAAACCCGGCCTGTAAATATTGTAAGCAAAACTTTTTTTACTAAAAAAATCTTTGCCGCTTAACACTCTATTTTCTGATTTTAATAGTGTTCTTAAAGCTCGGTAAGTATAGCTATTCTTTTTTAACCAGCCACTAAAACTTTCGGTGCTGTTTGTTCTGGTTTCAAATTTATTTATCTGTTGTAAGCTATCATTGTTTATTTCACAGCAAGGACTATATACTTGTCCTTCGCTTCGCGCAAGTTCACACTGATTATCTCTAATATCGTTTTCAAGAAATAGAAACAGTATGGTTACATGCGGTTTTTGTGGTTTGATTAATTTTCGCCATAACAAAAGCTCTTGATAAGTTCCATAACCACAAACACCACCATTTATCACTTTATTATTAGTGTAATGCGAGATTTTTGTTGCTATGTGCAGGCTATCAGAAACTGTTAA
This sequence comes from uncultured Bifidobacterium sp., assembly GCA_964529175.1. Taxonomy (GTDB): domain Bacteria; phylum Bacteroidota; class Bacteroidia; order UKL13-3; family UKL13-3; genus JAAFJM01. The sequence goes on along the minus strand of CAZGVO010000001.1, from coordinate 681,844 downwards.
TCCATGTAAAAAAGAATCGCCTAATAATCCAATTTTTAACGCACTATCTGGCATAGTTGGAGTAATGCGCATTCCTAATTCATTGGTTTTTATTTGTGTGTTTTTTATGCAATTTAAATAGTAACTTTCATTTTGATTTGGCATTGGAAAATAACCTACTTCTTTATCGCTTAGGTAATTTATCCTTGCAGGAAACTCGGTAAACTTTGATGGTAAAAAGCGTAATGAAACTTCCAATAAAACAATCAATACAAATACATTTACACTTACCAATAAAAAATATTTTTTGAGCACATGCATGTTTTCTTTATACTTCATAAGTAAGTTGAGGTGTTTTTTAAGTCTTTTTTATTAATTACGTTCTGTTATCTGTTTAACCTCATTATGATACTTTTTTGAATAAAAAATTAGGCTCTTTAGCTATTACCACAAATCTAGGGTCTTTTTTAATATTGTTTACAATTTGCGCACTTCCAAAATTTAAATGAGCTGATGAGTCATCAAGCAACACAAAACCACCAATTAACATATTTTCTGCTACATTAATAAAGTCATTCATGGCTACTTCAAACGAGTGTCCTCCATCAATATAAGCAAAACTAATTTGACCTCCCAATTTTACTTGGTTTCCAAACAAATCTGTTTCAAGTTTTTGGTTGTTCCATTTGTCAAAAAACTCATCCGATTTTAAATGAAATGAATGCGGTAAACTCTTTTCACTTAAAAACTTGGTAGCGTTTATAAATGCTGTTTTCATATATAAAGAGTAGTTTTCTCTCGAAATATCGTTTCGGCCATCAATAAATAAGTTGTTATCATTAAATCCTTCATAAATCCAAGCATCGCAGTTAAACACTTTATAGTTTTTTAAATTTTTTTGTAATAAGTAAATAATTAAGTTAGTAGATAAACCGCCATACGAACCAATTTCAACAACACTCCCATTTTCAGGCATGTGTTTAATGGCAAACTCCATCAATGGGATATTGCCTTCATGTAACATTCCTTCACCAATAACCAATGAACGAAGCCTTCTAATAAAATTATCAGAATTTATTTGTTTTTGAGGTTTTATAATACTTAATAATTTGTTTATCATCTTAACTATTTTCTTCATTCATTTTCTATTGAATTTCATACAAATTCCAGCCGTTGTCATAGGATTTTAAAACCTTTAAATTGCCAGTTAGCTTTAACTTGTTCCAATTAATTAGTGGATTTAACCCAACCCATTGTTTTTCTAATTGCGCAGCATTTAACAACACTAAAGCTCCTTTATTAAACCTTTCATATTCCTTATACCAAATATTTTGATAATCTAATGGAACATTTCTTCCTTTTAAAGCAATATCTATATCAAATATATAAATGGTTTTTCCCGAAAAAGTATTTAAATCATTGGCAATAGTTTTTTCTAATTTATTTCTTTGGTAATTAGGTTTAACAAAGTAAACAATTAATCCAAATTGCACAAACAAAACAAGTATTATTAAGCCTTTACTCCTTTTAGTTGTTAATATAATTTGTTTTAAAATTGGGTAACAAACAATTATTACAAATGGGAAAGAAAGTGCTAAAAATCGTTTGTTTTGAAAAGGAATTCCAGCCAAAAATATGGCATAAATTAGTATAGAAATTAGTATTATATTTTGAAAACGGTTTCTAACTAAAAATTGGTGTTTTTTTATTAGCACCCATGTAAAAACTAAACATCCAAAAGCAAAAAATTGAGGATGAAAAAAAGAGTATAAGACATAAACTAAATTAATCAATTTACTATGCGACTCCCCATTTATGGTAACAAAACTGTTCTTAAATAAATTCAATATATTCCAGTCTGTTAAGAAATTATGTGATAAAAACTGTAAACTATTGTTTGATCGAATATAAATATGAGGAAGAGAAATGATGGTACCAATTAGAACAGAGCACAAAATGATGGTATAATTTTTTGCCTTTATTAATTTGATAAATACTAAAACAAAAAACAATATCAAAACAACAATTGATGCATACCTGGTTTGTAATGACAGTGCGCTAAAAGTTATCCCTAGTAGGCAGTGTTTATTTTGAGATTGAATAATAAAAAGGATAAAATAGTAAATTGCTATTGTTATAAAAGCACACGCCAACATATCGCTCATTACTAAAATACTTTGAATGATGAAAATGGGCGATAATACCAAAAATAAAAAGGTTATGAGGTAATTAGGTTCTTGAGCATAAATTAGAACAATAATTTTATCAATGTATACCCATGTTACAAATGCAGCCAGTAATGATACTAATTGAAGGGACAAACCTCCGTTATGCACAAAAAAATTAACTATACAGGCAAAAAAGGGATAACCTAATCCCCAAAAATAATCGCCTAATAAAGTGCCATTTTCAAAAAACGAATACATTTCATTGGTATACCTCATGTATTCATAAGCATCTTGCCCATAAAGACCATCAAACTGAATGACAAAACGAATGATCAAGAAAAACAAGATTAAAAATATGGCTTTTAAATAAAAATAGTTTCCTTGTTTCATAAACACTTATAAACTTATGGCCAAATTGTTTTTTAAATAGTACTTATAGATAAAATAAGTGAATAATTGAGTGGCTGTAGCCGCTAAAATACCACCTTGTATTCCCCATAAATGAATAAAAATAAAACAAAAAATAAAATTAAGCACAATTGCGCCAGCGTTTATAATCATAACTTGTTTTTGCTTTTGGTTTTTAAACATCAAATATATTTTAAGCATGTATAAATAAGTGAACCATCCGTTTAAAAAGCCTAAAACATAAATGGTGTAAGGCAAGTTGAACTCATAAATAATTTTAATTGCAATGTATATAATCAAGGCTGAAACTAATGATATAAAAAACCCATAAATAGCAAACAATCGTTGAAGTTTTGAATAGGTTGATAATTGTAGCCTGTATAAATTTTTAACAAAAGGACCAATTACCAATGCAGGTATTGCTTGTGCAAAAATTAAGAAACTACTGAAAACCTGATATTGGGCTATTTCTATTTTTGATGATAACCAAGCAATACTAATTAAATCCGACTTTTGTTGTAAAACCCCTAAAAAGCCTATCATCATAAATGGAAGGAAAGGCAATAACTCTTTGACATTGGGTTTAATCAATAAACCAAAATTAAAGTATGTTCTAAAATACACCATTAGAATAATAGTTTTTATTAAATAGCTAATGGTGATGATGAATAAAACATCGTGAAACGACAAATAATCCTTAAAAACTACAAGTCCAAATACAATAACAATTATTGAAATAATTTCGGCAAAGATACTTACCATAAACTTTCTTGAAAATAAAATAATGGCTTCGAAAGATTGTAAAAAATACCGCAAAATAATCCAACTTGATAAATGGAAAACAGCAACTAAATCGTTGGAAATAAAATACGTTCCAATAATTACCGGCAACAAAATAAAAAAACGATTGCTCAATGATTCCATCCAAAAAATCGTTTTTTTTGAAGGGTTTTCACTAAATAATTTAACTAATGAATCTTTATTGCCCCAAGCACAAAGTTGGTTTCCCAAATACATGTATAATTGCAAAACAGTAATTTGACCCCACCATTCAGGAACCAACAACCTAATAATAATGGCAGAGGTAAGAATATTAGTTATATTGGGTAAAAACAAATTTGAACTGTATGCCAATACATTGGCAACACGAATAAATTGTTTTGATTTTAAAAAACTCAAATTGTATTTTATAATTATAATTTGTTAGTTACAAATAATATCAAAATTATATTATTATACAACTTATTCAAAAGTTAATAGCCTTGCCAATTCTTATAAATGGTTTATATTCCAACTCAAAATTTTTATGTTCACCAAAATTATTCATTCAATAAAATTAAGGCAATTGGTAATTAACATGACAATAATGTTAGTGTCTTTGGTTTTTTGCTTGCTAATTATTGAAATTGTTTATCGTTATCAACTTATTGATTTTTACAAAGCTGAAAAAACTTATTTAAATAGCTCCTTAAAAGAAAAAAAAAGAAAAAAGAAAATATTGGTTTTTGGTGATTCGTTTACCGCCAGTAATCATAGCTATTTGTCCATTCTCAATGATAGTTTCCCAAATATTCAATTCATCAATTCGGCAATGCCAGGAATTGGAATTCAAGAAATAAATGTAATTGCAAAAAACAGAATTAAAGAATACCAGCCTGATTTGGTATTGGTTCAGTTTTATGTTGGCAACGACTTGCTTGATATTAAAAAACCAATTAATTGGTCAACCCTTAATTTAGCAAGAAATTGTTTTTGGTTATTATCCAATAACCTTTTCTCCTTACGTTATATAAACTACAAATTAGGACAATTTAAATCTTCTATTGGTCAATCAGTTGAAACAGAATTGCTTCAAAACAACGATTCGTTTTCTGTAAATAAAATGAGTAAGCGAGAAAAATTATTAATAAAAGCAGATGCTAATCATTACGAAAAATCAATAACCATAAGTGCTGATTATGAAGAAAGATATCAAGTTTTTCTAAAAGGAGTAGATAATCTTTTAGTACTTTGCAAACAACAAAATGTTCCTATAAAAATAATAGTAATACCAGCTAACTGCCAAGTTTCAAATGAGTATGTATTGAATTTAACTAAATGTGGTGCTAACTTTAGTGGTAAAAACATAAACGATACTTTATATCCATTTATAAATCGTTTATCTAAACATTTTTATGGTAAAGATTTAGAAATATTAAATCCTTTGCCAGCTTTTCAACATGCTGAAAGAAATGGTAGTGGCCTTTATTTTAAAAACGATTTACATTTAAACAATATTGGTAACAGTGTACTAGCAAGGTTTATTGGAAATCAGCTAAAAGATACATTAAACTAATCCTTCTTTAAAATAAGGAATAAATAAATGGTGCTGCTGCAGTTCCACCCCCAAAAACTATTAATAATCCAAAGAAAAAAAGCATTATAATAACAGGTGCTAACCAGTATTTTTTGCGTTCTTTCATTAATAAAAACAGCTCTTTTATTACATCTAACATAAATATTAATTTTAAAATATTGGCTGCAATATGAAATGTACAAATCAATAAAACAAGAAAACTTAAATTTCTACAACAAATAGCCTATACCTCTTACTATTATAACCCGCTTACAATGCTTTGGTAATTAGCTACCCTTTTTTCCCTAAAATTTCGGCCTAGTTTTCTAAAATATTTTCGTTTGAGTTTTTATCTAATTCTTGATTCTTGAAATCAATAGCCACCAATCCAGCAGTTGCACAAAGTACCAACATCATTGTTTTATCAATATCAATAAAACTATTAAAAAAACCATGAATAAAAAATGTGGTTAAACTTAATAATAAAACCATTGACAAGTTTTTATAGGGATTATTTAAACTATGAACGTGTTTTAAACCTAATTTTAGTGCAGAATAAATAAGACCTAAATAGATTAACAACCCTATCAATCCAGTTTCACACAAATAGCCTAAATAATCTGAATGAGCGTTTCCCCTATCTCCTTTGTAAGTGCTAATTCGTGTGACCAATTCCTTTATTTGATATGGACCATAATTAAATTGATAAGTACCAGGGCCAAAACCAAATACAGGTTTATCTAAAAACATTTGCCATGCACAATACCACCTGTTTAATCTTTCAGCGTTAGAAGCATCCGACTTAATATTTCCCATCGATTCTAAGTGCTGACCTACATCTTTATTACTTACCGATTTATTGCTTTGAAATTTAATTTTGAGTGTATTATAACTAAAGTAGCCAACTAAAGAAATGCTAACCAAAACTATAACTATAAATTGTATTTTTATTTTAAAGTGAATAGCTAAATACAACAAAAAGATTAATACCAAACTTAACCAACTTGCTCTTGAAAACGATAAAAAAGTAGCACCAATAAATACCAATAATACTAAAAACCAAAAGTATTTAATAAAATTATTGTTTTGAATTATAAAAAGTAAAATGAATGGTATTAAAAAAGCCAAACAAGCCCCATAAATAGTGTGATCATTATAAAATGGTAAAGTCATTTTATAAGCTGCTGCTATATTGAAATTGTACTTGGTATGATAAATAAATGTATTAATAATTGGATAAATTAAGCCCAAAATATATAGAACATATACTTTAGAAATGTTTTCCAGTTTTTTAAAAACACCAATTGAATAAAAATAATAAATACTAATATACAGTAATTTAATAAGCGTTCTTTTAAATGAAACCAATGGCATTGTACTAGTAACACTGGTAATAATCATCCATAAAAAATCAAGTAGTATTAAAATAGTAATAGGGTGTTTAAATATTGTAAAATCACTTTTTCCATTAGAAAAGAAATTGATTACCAAATACAATAATAAAATAACTGCTAAAGGCTCTGATGGAAAAGAAACAGAAGGTCCAGCGCTTTGCTCCAGAATAAACGACAATGGAATAAAGAAAATAGTTATACCAAAAAATATTTCCTTATTAATAATTAACGATAATAAAAGTGCAATTCCTAAAACACCGTAAAAAACAATAGCAATAATTAATGAGTTATTAGATAGCAAAGCCAAATTAATAACAACAACTAAAAATAGAATAATAGAGAATGTAAGGTGTTTCTGTAAAAAAGTTATCACTTTATTCATTCAATGAATCATTCTTTAAATAAGCATTTAAACCACTTAGTTTAATTTTTAAAACCAATACCATAGTAACTATTACAATTGTTAATATAGTAGTAATTACCATATTTATTACAAATGAAGGTGATACTTTTTTATTTGATTTTATACCCTGATTTATAACGTATATACCTGGAAGAGGTCTTTCTAGTTGTGTTTTCACGCGCTCATATTTAACTTTTATATCATTATAAATAACTTTTTGCAACAAGTATTTATCTATTTTTTCTTCCAATAAGGTATTGTTACCTTTTCTTTTATTATCAAAATTAAATTCTTGATTTGCCAATAAACTAATTGCGGGATTGCCATATTCATCGCGCATGGTTTTAATTAAATTTACCAACGAGTCGAGGTTATTCTTTTGATTTTGGTATTCGTTTCTAATTGAATTATGAGCCACAATAATATTTTGTTTTAATATCCGATTTCTAATTGGGTCAATTAAACCAATAATTGTATTTACTAGGTCGCTTGAAAGTTGTGGGTCTTTCGTTTTTGCAGATATTTCGATTGACATGAATGGTGTTTTTGAAAAATTCACATTTTCTATAATTTCTTTTCTTAAATTATCTCTCCATCTTTCATCTAAAGTATCAAGTTCAAAATAAGTTACTAAATCAAATTTACGTGTAATACTGTCTTGAATTTCTTGCGATTGTAATAGCTGTAAAACTCTATCGGCCTCAATATCGTAACCAAACATTGGGTTATTGTATGTCTCCTCTAGTGAATTAGAATATGTTGGAAAAATAATTCCGGTTGATTTATATTGTTTAGGTAATAAAAATGTTACTGCTACTGTTAAAATCAATGTTATTGTTATTGACTTTATATAAATTTTATAGTTTAAATAAATAAACTTTATTATTTGCAAAAGGTCATTTTTTTCTTGCTGGTCTTTCATTCTATTTAATTCCTTAATTTATTTACCCAAGTTGGGTTTTAAAAATCTTTTTTAAGATTAGCTTATTTTTTTTATATATAAAAACAAAAAAGTTAGTACTTCAATTTAAACAATTGGTTAAATATATCAATAAAAACACAATCAAATAGTTATAGATGTATTAGTTGTCTAAATTTTTTAAATTTTACAAAATATGTGGGCTTTTCGGTTTGTTTTAATAACTCTTCTACTTTTTTACCGCTTTATACAAAAATAGGTCAATGTAGTTTTCGTTTGATTGTAAGTTAACGTAACCTAATTTATCAATTTCCATATTGTCCTTAAGTACAAGTATATTTATTCCATCTAAGTTAAAATTTAACTCTTTTCCGTTCAATTTTGTGGAAGAAATATTGGCTGAAGAAATTACTTCAAACTTTGTTTCGCCAATATTAAAATCCTGTCTTACTTCATTTGTTTCGTGGCTTAACTCGTACATTATTTTCCCTTTATTTAAAACCGCCAAATAACTCGAAAAATTGTTTAAATCATTTAGTTTTAAGCCCATTGTAAAAAGCTTGGTTTTTAGTTTTTCGGAAATGTTCCCTTTCCAATTACCCCTAGCTGTTAAAATAATAATATTATTGCTATTTTCACTTAAAAACTCCGCCATTTCAATTTTAGATTGAAATACAACCTCTAAATTATTAAACGACCTTACATAATCGTGACTTGGTCTAAAAAAATAAAATGTATCGCTGTTTATTGAATCATTTATTGAATTAAAAAAATGTCTGTTGCCATATGTTTTTTGCTTATTCCAAAAGTTTAACATATTTCTATAGTTTGCATCTGGTGTACCCATTAAAATGTTTGCATTTTCAGGTGTTTGAAGTATAAATTTTGCATAGAATTGATGCAACTCAAAATCAACTTTTTTGTTTTCGTTATTTCTTTTGTTTGCTAAGAACTGAGGATATTGCCAGTTCCATTTATAAAACTGATAATTTTTATCTATAGCTGGGTAATCATTCCAATTATAGGTTTCTATATTGTAAATTCCTTGAAATGTATTGATTCCAAAGCCAAAAAGCGAAGTAATAAGGAATAAGAACATAGTGATGTTATGGCTACTTTTTGTAAAATCTATATGTTTAAGTCCTAAAAGTAAAAGTAAAAATAAACATGGAATAATATCGGTACAAAGCCTTGCGCCAAAACTCCAACCACCCCACCAATTACTTAAGTTGCCAAGACTTAAAATATAAACTAAAAACCACCCAATTAAAATTTTAAAAACAATGGTTTTTCTTGCTAAAGTAAAGCTTGAAAAAAAGGCGAAAATTAAAAATGGACTGTAAATAAATAATCCTCTATTAGGACTAAATAAAATAAGTAAAAACCCTTCCCAAATACTTACTGTTTTTGCCAAACTTTGCCACATAAAGGGATTGTAATAAAAAGGTATAAAAGTGCCATACCAACTGTATGATAAGAACATGAAAAAAAGTATGAAAATGGCAAAACTGATAATCGTTTTAATAATTAAACTTCTTTGTTTTAAAAACATCCATACAAAAAATACCGCTATAAAAACCATGGCACTAGGCCTGCATAACCATGCCGCAAAAAGATATAATCCTAATAAACCAAAACTAGGTTTATAGCTTTCATTTAAATCCGATTTTGTAATTTCAATTAACAATAAAACAATAAAAATAAGCTCAGAGTTAAAGCTCCAAAATGCTGTTCCACATGTGCTTATGTAAGAAGTAGCAAAAGTAAATATTAATGTTATTAATAATGCCAAATAATCGTTTACAAACAACCTAGCTAGCTTAAAATTTAACAATAATAAAATCATAGCCAATAAACTGGCAATAAGTGTTTGTAGGCTTGCGTCATGCTCTTGAACTAACATGCTCATTCCTAGTTTATTTGCAATAAAAACAAATGGGATTGAGATAATAGAATTACCAATAGGATAACCATATTCTAATTGGTTTTTTTCATTATTAAACCTAAACTTCCAAGTGCCATTTGAAAATTGTTCTGGAGGAACCTGCGAATAATATTTTGACAGATTTACATTGCCACTTTCTATAATTGATTGAGAAGTTAATAAGGTTAACTGACTATCGCCACTGGTTTGCTTTACATATGAAGTTTGAAATACCACAAAAATTGAAATGCAGGCCAAGAAAAGAATAAAGTGAATGGTGTTGAATTGTTTCATAAATGTAAATAAAATCGTGTGAACACTTAAAAATATTGGTTTAAAATCTGTAGTAAATAAATGGTGAAAAGCCAGATGTAGTAATATAACTCAATGATATAACAAATAAAATAATGGCTAAACCGCTCAATAATAAATGAAATTTGTGGTGGAGCGTTTCAAAGTAAAGTTTGTTTTGAATTTTTTCCCAAAACTTAAAGTAGTTAATAAATGAAAAAATAACTGCAATTGTAAATGGCAACCAAAACTCAACCATAGGAAGTTGGAAATGTTGATGGGTATCAAAGCCAATTAGTACCATGAAATATTGCTTTAAAAAAGTCAAATCTTTAGCGCCAAAAATTAGCCAACCAAAACAAGTAATGATAAAAGTAAATGCTATTTTGAACACACGCGGCCAATTTTGAGTTACTTTGTTTAGAAACAACCTATCAGAAATGATAAACAAACCATGAAAAGCACCCCATATTACAAAGTTCCAAGATGCTTTATGCCATAAACCTGATAGTACAAAAACCAAACACAAGTTAAAGTACATCTTTTGAGGAGTAACTCGATTGCCTCCTAAAGGAATGTACAAATAGTTTTTCATCCAATTGCCTAATGTAATATGCCACCTGCGCCAAAACTCACTAATGCTTTGCGATAAATATGGACTATTAAAGTTTTCGGGAAACTTAAATCCTAGCATATTTCCTATTCCTATGGCTATATCGCAATAACCAGAAAAATCAAAATAAATTTGAAATGTAAAAGCCAACAAGCCTAGCCAAGCGCTTGAGGTAGAAAGAAGTTCAGGGTTTCCTTGAAAAACACCATCTATATAATACTGGCTTAAAGCATTGGCTATTAGCACTTTTTTCGCTAAACCAATACAAAATCTGTAAAAACCTGTTAGTTTTAAATCTGTGGTGTCATTTGCCGAACGATCAGTTATTTGGTCGGCAATTTCATGATATCTAATAATGGGACCAGCAACTAATTTTGGGAACAATAAAATGTACAGCAAATAATCAGAGAAATGTTTTAATGGCTTATGTACTTTTCTATAAACATCTACCACATAAGTTACTGTTTCAAAAGTATAAAAAGATATGCCAATAGGCAAAGCCAACTCGAGCCATTTTATTTTAGCAATACCAACACTTTGTAATAAAATACTTATATTTTCTATAAAAAAACTACAGTATTTATAATAAAATAGTAAGCCAAAATTAATTGATAACGATATTATTAAAAATAGCTTTCTACTATTGCCTTTTTCGCTTTTATGTATTTTATGTACTAAATAAAAGTCAATAATTGTGGTAATTAATATGGCAAAGAAAAACCTAGGTTCGCCCCAGCTGTAAAACAAAATACTGGCTACCAACAACAATTTATTTTTGTACTTTTTGTCTGCCAAAAAGTATAATCCCAATACCATTGGAAGAAACAAAGTTAGAAATATGCTGCTGTGAAATTCCATTATTTTTCCATTGAATTTAAAACATGCAAAGCGTCTAAATAAAGCATAGAATCAATCGAAATTTGTTTGTCCTTTGCTTTTTGTTTTATTAACTTAAACCAATTAACATCGTTCTTTATATTAAAAATGGTGGTCTTTAAAATTTCATTTTTTTCATTGTTTATTGAACTGATAATATTAGTTGCAAACCCCCAATCAAACTCATTTAAATTGGCATCTGTGCTCAATAAAATTACCAAATCTGTTTGTGTCAATAATTCTGTTATATTTACGTTTTCAATTGGAATCATGGCATTGCCAAAAGGATGTAATTCCTTGTTGTAATATAAAAAGTTAAGGTTTGCAAAACTATTATTTTTCATTTCGGCTAAAGGCAATGTCCAACAGTAACTGTCGCCAACAATTAAAACTTTTGGCTTTTTAGTTTCGTTCACTTTGCTAAACGAAAATTGAGCATAAGGCATAGAATCGTTTTTAGGACCAAATAATAAGTTCATTCCCAAACCCACATCTTGATCAACATCCGCTAGGTTATTTTTCCATTCCACTTTTTGTATCACAGGTCTCGAAATTTCATATCCTAACAAAGCAGCCGATTTTTTAAGTAAACTATCTGCCGCAATTAACGCCCCAAAAGTACTCCAATGAATTCCGTTTTTGGGAAAAAGTGTATATGGTTGCGTGTGTTTTATGGTATCGAACCACGTTTTAAAATCAATATAATCAATCTTTGTTTTTGAAAACTGTTTTACAAAAATATGGTGGTTAGTGGTTGATTTGTTTTTCAAATCCTCATCTGGAATAAATTCAGGATAAAACGAAGCTTTTCCTGGAGCCAAAATTATCAGTAGTTTTTTGTTGTTTTCAAGCAGGTAGTCATTAAATATTTCAAAGTTGTTTACCTTATTTTTGATGTTGTTTTCTCCAATAAAATCCTTGCCATTATAGGCATCAATGTATGTTTGGTCGAGTAAATAGTTGTTTTTGCCCACCACCACAAAATTGGCATACGATTTTTTATAAAAATCAAACCCTATTTGATTATGTAGCCTTACTAAAATATTTCTAAAGCCAAAGTTTTCGTTTTGCCATTGGCCCATTTGTTTTTGAAAACTTCCAGAAAGCCAATCTCCAAAGGAAAATGCGGGGCTTTCTGTTTTTTGATAGGAGCCATTTAGTTTCTCTATTTTAAAATAATTCAATGTTTGTTCACAAGCCGGAATGAACAAACAAAGGAGTATTATAAAAAATAAAAAGGGTTTGATGGCTTTCAATAAAATTGGCTTTATGATATAATTGGCAAATTTGTTTAAATAAATATATTAAACAACACAAAAAACTACCCTTAATTACCAAGTTGGTTTGTTTAAATCAACTAAAAAAAGACGTTTTCCTTTGGAAATTGGTATCTCTTTTATTGGGTGCAATTTTAAAAAGTCGCCAAATGTATTTGTTGGTATTTCATTCTCAATAAATGCTACATACCTACACCCCTCTTTTTTTAAACCATTGGCAATGTTTTCATTTATAACCGCAACCGGAATTGACCAACCATTGCGTTTTGCCCTATGCAAAATTATTGGACAGTGAACCGACAGTCCCCCGCATGAAACAATCACCAAATCATCTTCTTTGGTATTATCTTCAATACATTTGGCAATATTTTCATAAATGATTTCATGCTTAAAAAAATTGCTTTCTGCATACATTATTGAACTGATTACTAAAATAGCCAGCAAAAAATTTTGCACAGAAAAATAGGTGTTTTTTAGTTTGAAAAAAGTAGCCAAAAACTCAATTCCAATTGCCATAAATATGGCCAATAGCGGAACAAAAGGAATTTGGTAATAGTTATGAATTACATTTAAATTGAAAAACAAAAGTAAGTATAAAACTACGCCTATAAACCAAAGCCATAATACGGTGTATTTTTTCTTAAAGGCAGCAAAAAAACCCACCAAAAATAAAGTAGCCCCCAAAAAGCCACCACTTATGTCGGTCATTAATCTTTCAAAAAGTGTTTGCCAGCTTCTAAGTATAAACCGGTGTTCAAATAAGCCAAAATACCACTTAGTATTATCATCAAATTTGCGATAACCAGGTATAAAATGCCAATCAGGAGCCATGGCATTTATTTGCTTTGACCTAACAATCCACCAACCAAATATAACTACAGGTAAAATAAATAATATGGACCATTTTAAGCAAAACACCCACTTTTTTTCTTTGGTAATAATAAATAAAATGGGTAAGCAAAACGACACCGCATAAGGCGCTTTTACCAAAAACGCAACTGTTGCAAATGCACTTCCAATCACTATTTTTTTGATGCTTTGTAATTGAATACCAACAGCATAATAATAAAACATGCTTAAAGCAAATGAAAGTGCAAAATAATCGATGTGTAAGGCCCTTGAATAGTAGTACGATAAAGGTAAAAAAGTGTAAATAATAGTTGAAAACATGGCGGTTTTCAAAGGAAGGAATAACTTACAATTTTTATAAAAGTAATAAACTCCTAAAGTATAAAACAACAAGAAAAACAACCGTGCAATTGAAACACTAGGGCCAAAAATTTGGTATAGCCAAGCTATAATTGCTTCAGTTAATGGAAACTCTAAAATAAGTGTTTTGTATCCTCCCATCCAACAAACTGCTGGGTGCAAAAAATCAACACCATTTTTATAATAATCCCAAATATAATTTGCGGTGTCACATTGTCGCCAACCATGCGGATCGTCAATAATTTCGCCAAAATGCAAAAAGCGTAATGCAATGGAAAACACCATAATTAACAGAAAAACAAATTGGCTGAAGCTTTCTGTTCCAAAATTAAAATATTTACCCCATTTACTAATTGCTACTTCCCTCATATTGTACCTAGTTTATTGATTTTTCCTCCGTGTGTAAATTTAAAAATGATATTACATTCTCCTCATTCAAAGGTGCATTTAGTTTAAACTGCATTTTATTTAAGAAAAAATTATCCGCCTTTTCATTTCCATATCCATAGGTTTTATTCTTATTATATTTGTTAAGCAAATCAGCTATTCTATTTGCTTTTTCCTGTCCGTGGCAGTTTTTTCCTGCTATTTTACCCGTATAAACTCCATTTATTTCTTCAAACTCAGTTCCAATTAATGTTAATTGATTGGTTTTACACCAATCATTTAACCAAATACTTGATGAAGCCGTCAAAATAAAAATATCGTGGTTTTGGGCTTGATGCCACTGAATTAGCCTCATTGCACTAGGAAAACAAATTTTTGAAAGCTGGTTTGTACCAAATAAAGCTCCTTTTGCTTTTGTTTCAGTTTCTAAACTGTTTTTAAAGAAAAAACCAAAAAAGCGCTCTTTTAAATAATGGTTTGAATACAATCCTAAAAAATAAAGAATAATAAATGGTGCGTTTATAAGCAAGCACTTTAAATACAAAGTAGTTCCAAATGTATACTTAATAAATTCGATGAACGAATCTTTGAAAGTGATGGTTCCATCAAAATCAAAAAATGCCACTCCCTTATTTAGCTCCTTAATTTGTTCCATTTAAATTCCTAATCTTTGCGATTGTAATGAACTAAATTTAGTAGGGTGGCGCAAACCATTTGGATAGCCCATGGCAAAAGTACCTGCGGTCATTCGCGCATCTTTGGTTAAATATAAACGCCCACCATACTTAAGCACTATTTCATCCAATTCATTCAACAACTGGAAAACTTTATTATTTACTTTAAAATCAACGGCTAAAGTATATCCTTCCATTGGAAATGAAAGTGACGATGAAAGAATTTCTTTTGGGCCAAATGTTTTTAAAACACCTAAAAATGCAACACAGCCTGATGCTGAAATCTTTGCTAATATTTCAGTTAATCCTTCTCGGCCATTTTTAAAAGGTATCACAAATTGATACTGAGTAAAACCGTTTTTTCCATACATTCTATTCCAATTGTTGAGTCCATCAAGCGGATAAAAAAATGAATTGTAATCAATAGTATTATTTGTTTTTGATCGCAATTGTTTGTTATAAAATAAAAAATTAAACGCCTTAATAAATAGCCTATTTAAAACAATTGTGGGAAAATAGCATGGGATATTTATGGCTGTTTTATGGGGTATTTTTAAGGGGTTTTGTAATTGGTTTTTATTTAACTCACTCAATTTGGTGTGTTCGCCTAAATACAAAATAGATTTACCCAAATTGTTTCCTTTTGCTAGGCAATTAATCCAAGCCACAGCATAAGTGGTGTATTTATATTTTTCAAAATAATTGATAATTTCTTCGAGGTTTTGTGCCTTTATAGTTTGCTGATTAATATAACTGGTTTCAATTTTTTTTAACTGCATTTGCACCGAAACAATAATACCAGTAAGCCCCATTCCACCAATTGTATTTGCAAATAAAACGCTGTTTTGTTGTTTAGAACAATGAAGCAATTCACCTGTATCAATTAGCAATTCAAACGATTGAATAAAATTAGCAATTGCGCCATCTTTGTGGTGGTTTTTTCCATGAATATTGGAAGCAACAGCTCCACCAATTGTTATAAATTTGGTGCCGGGTGTTACTGGCAAAAAAAATCCTTTAGGAACAATTACCTCTAAAATTTCGCTTAACAAAACTCCAGATTGACAGTTGATTATGCCATTGGTTTCATCAAAATGAATGATGCTATTTAATGATAAAGTAGAAAATATATTTTTCTGAAGTGAGCTATCACCATAACAGCGCCCATTTCCTCGTGCAATAACTTCATCATTTTCTTTAACAAAATCAGCTATTTCAGCATAATTAGATGTAGAAAATTGATTTGCGTCTATTTGCGGGTACAAGCCCCAATTACATACTCTTTCCATAAATAATAAATAGAAATGAAATGGCCCAAAAGAATATGGTTATTTGCAAAAATTTATCTTTCCAAAGCACTTCAATTGGCGAACCAGAGTTTTTATCAACCACAGTAATTTGTATATACCTCATTATTCCTAAAAATACAAAAAGCGAAGTGATATAAAGTTTATCAGAGCCAATTCTTGCAATTACTTCGGCTGAAATAGAATATAAAATATATGATATTAAGGTAATAGAAAATGAAATGCTTTTAGCAATGTCTAAAAATGTAATGGTATAACCACCTAACGATTTAATTGAGGATTCTTTTTCATGTATTAAAACCAAATCATCTCTGCGCTTGGCAAAACCAATGGAAACAGTAAGTAAAAAAGTCATGATAATCATCCAATGCGATACATAAACATAGCTTGCTGCCCCACCTGCCAACTCCCGTAATACAAAGCCAACACTTATACTGGAAACATCAACTATAGATACTTTCTTTAAATAAAATGAATATACAATATTTAAAGCATAATAACCTAACACAAAATTTCTTGCGTGCGATATAAATATAAGTGATACTAAAAATAAAGTTGAAACAAAAACAAACAGAATAATTGATTGGTTTACACTGAAATATCCGTTTGCAATTGGCCTGTGTTTCTTAATAGGATGTAATTTATCTGTCTGTACATCCACAATATCGTTTAAAATATAAATGGCCGAAGAGGCTAGGCAAAAAGAAACAAACAATAACAGTAAATTAGACGTTAATATCAAATCTATTTTTCCTGCAAAAAAAACAGGCAAAAAAACGAAAACATTTTTTATCCAATGCTTTACTCTTATTAATGCTATAAAGTTTAAAAGAAGAACCTTCATTAAAGCTGTTTTACGCTATTATTTAGTTAAAACAACAATACAAAAAACTTCATTACTTTTTAGAAAAAGTTTGAATGTAGAATTGACGTTAAAACAACTCATTTAACTTATGTTTTTAGTGATATTCTATTATTAGCCTTCAATAATTAAACTTAAAGCCTTTTTAAGAATTTACCAAGCGCTAATAAATAGGTTTCATGTTGTTTTTATTCCAATAATCAATAATGGGTTGAAAAGGACCAAATTTATGCTGTTGTTCGGAAAATAAATCTGCATATGGACCAACTCCATAGTCAATAGCTTTACGTAATTTGTTTGGATAATCTGGGTTTTCGGGCATTGTGCGTTTATGTTGCAGATCATCGTTAACAAATGCAGCTATATCAAGCGCTTCCTCGTCTGTCAAAATTGGTTTTTGCCAAGTTGCCGAATCGTAGGGCATATTGGCTTTAAGCCATTGGGCTTGTTTAATTACGCGGTGCATGCTTGAGCCTGCTTGATAACTTTTACTACCCCAAAGTGGCGGATAAATATAGGCTGTATTTTCTTTATTAAACATGCCTTCACCATTTTCTTGATGACACCTTTGGCAATGTTGAGTATATAAAATTTGACCTTTTTGTGGATTAGCAGCCCTATCAATAAATTTAATACTTAAATTCTTTTCCCCTCGTAATATCTTATTTTTAGGAAAACTATTATTTAGCCATTTTAAATAGCACAAAAAGGCTAACATTTCTTTGCTATCCATAGCTAACTCCCTGCCATTCAATGGCCTTGTAACACAATTATTTACTCTTTCGGGCATTGTTAAAACCTTGTTTTCCCTTGGGCGGTATTGAGGATAATTTTCGTGGGATTTAACTAAGTTAAATGAAAATGATTTGGTACCAGCCTGTTGATGGCAGTTAGAACAACTCATATAACTTTGTGTTATTTGTGCATTTTTACCTTTAGGGCCAATATAATATGCTGTATTGTTCATTAGCTCGTAACCATATTTTACTAGCTCTCCAAACTCATCGTCTTTTACAGAAGTTAAATTAGGAGCTCCAAACTCAATGGTATCATTGCTACTTTCAAAATTGCCCTTAACGGCTGATTCGTTTGAACAACCCCAACAAAAAATTAAAACCAATATTGTGATAGATAACTGCCTCATAATTCGAAAATAAACTAATTTTAGCATTGATAAAATGCCTTAAACAAATAATTAAGAATAATCATGTGACTATTTACGAAAAACAAACTGCAATTAAATATTTTCAATATTTTTTTACCTGTCTATCTAATACATTTTTGTTTTATTAATTCTGTTTCCGTTTTATTTAATCGTCTTAATTTCCAAGGTAGTTTTTTATTATGAATTTCGCATATCAGTTTATACAATTGAGTGTTTAAAATTGTATCGGCTGGTATTCCTATTGAAACAAACTGTTCTTTAACATTTAAAGCAGCTATGGATGCTTTTAGTGATAAATAGTTTTCTTTATGAATACTATCTTTTGTAAGCATTTTTAAATCGTTTCTGTTTTACTCATCATTTTCATGTAACTTATAACCGCAATAATACTCAAGCTTTAAGGTATAAAAATACAGGTTATTTATAGAATCGATACAAATGTTAAATGTGCCTATTTCTTCAACAAAAAGAACCGGTAGATGGTCTTTATATATTCTTTTTTCTAGTTGATAATCAAAGTTAATTGGATTCATACCAATATAAACTTTTCTTTCCGCTGTATTTGAACAAGAGTACAGCATCGTTGTAAAAATAATTAGGTATAAAAATCTTTTAAACTCACAAAATAATTGATTAGCTTCAGTTATAATCATGTTATTAAAAGTGGTTTCTTTTTATGAAAGTAGCCATTTTAGTGTATTTGTAAAAATAACTTTCTCCCCATCCTTCAAAGTATTTTCCTAAAAAACACACCCTTCAAACAATTCTTTTTTTTCTTTTGCTACTTTATTATTCTTCCTTATTGTTTCTAACGATAAATCAATAGCTGCAAGAACTTTTCTCATTATGTCTAATGGAGCATTAACCGTTGGATTCTCCAACCAAAATTCTACTTCAGCTTTATATTCAATAAGAAATTTTTCGAACTCTTCCATATAAAAATAAGGTTTAAATTACTATTTATAAATTTTGCATAACGCAAAGTATAAATTATAAGCTTCTTTTATCTCTTTGTTCTTAACATAAATTGATTACACATCTTGTTTTTTACTTAAACTCTGCTTTGTACAAAATTTATTATAAACTCAAAGCTAACCAATTGGCTTTTTAAGTATGGTGTTTCGGCTTTTAAATTCAACTGGAACGCCAACAGCATCGCCAACAGCAACTCCAAACAGAACTGATTTTATATCTTTACTACTCATCTAAATTTTATACTTTTTGTCGTTATTGTTTTTGTTGCAGACGTCTTGCCAGAAATAGTTAAAAATGCTTATTAGAAGATACAAACTTTCTCCCAACTGCAAACTGTATTCGGAGACAAATCCCCGCCTATTGCAAATATGCTGTTATAGCCTGTGGTTATTTTATTTTCCGTCAAGATTAATAGCACGTGTTGCACTTCTTTTCTTTCCGTCAATTAGAACTTCTAAGCAAGGTTCCGTTTGGAGAGTTTTTTTTCTAACCAATTCTCCTTTTTTATTATAAACAAAAGTGGTTACAGTACATAGAGTACCGTTTTCGGAACAGTAGCTTTCCTGATAAATTGTACCACTTGGTTGGTTGTAAGAAACGCTATAAAATCTTTTGTCTGGTAATTGCAACTCAAAGTGTGTTTTCTGCTTAAATTCATTGTATCGCTCTGTATATAAATAACTCGGGCACCAATCTGAATATTTACGATACTCTCGAATGTCTCCATCATCAAAACGCATAATCCCTTCAGCATACAAATCATAATAGTAGCTATAGAAATATTCATTCTTCACAGAAATGCTATTTGGTGGCAAATTTGAAATGTGGTGGCAACTGGTATCAGTAGAAATCTTTGGTGTGTAGCGCGAATGGTAGTAATAATAATATCCATCAGTGTTGATGTAATACTTTTTGCGCTCTATGGTAACAATGGAATCCGAACTGCGTTTTATTTTCAAATCAATCATTTGGGTAATTTGCCCTTGCTCTGGCATAAGTTGTTTCCCGTTGCTTTGGATATTTTTATCAAAGTCATTGTAATAGGTATAAATGTTATCGCCCAATGCTATTCCATTGGGATTATAGGTTACATTCACTTTGTAAATTCCAGCAAATAACGGCACGCCAAAACTGTGGTGTGATGCGTTTTGGGTATGGTAGTTAAAATAGTTTTCAAAATCATTCAGATAAATGGGTACTACAATTTGTTCAAGCGGTTTTAGGTATCTAATCTGAACTGTTCCCGTATCATGAACCATCATTTTTAGCATTTTATCATCCGTATATCTCAACAACATTGTATTCTTTGCCTTGTCGTAGGCATTTAAGTAAAACAATTTTTGTCCAACGTTTTGTGTATGAGGCAGCAAAACAGGATATGAGTTCTCTTTGTCAGTATTGGTGATGGTAATATTGAAAGTGATTTTTTCGCCTTCGAAGTAGCTTTCTTTGTCTGTGCTAATAATAAAGCTGATAGGATGATATTTTAGGTAACCAAACGCATTTTTATTGATCACCAAAATCAAAAATGTCAATAAAATTGTTTTAAATATGTTCATGGTTCTCTATCTATTTGTGGTCGTCCTACCATTGGCTATAACGGTTGGCGGCTTGGCGAAGGTGGCGATTTTTACCACCAAACTTCATACGAAGAACCTCACTTCAATTATACGAAAAAATGTCATACGAAGCACTGAACCGCCACTTTTGCCAAACCGCTGTTATAAGCTGGCCTTCTGTCTGTCGAGGTTGTAAAGTCATTGTCCGCTGTGAGTTTCGCTGTCATTGTCGAGTTGCGAATGGGCCTGTTTGTGTCGGCTGTGAGTAGCGGTTTTAAAAATTTTAGAAGGGAAGGAAATTTTAAAAAATAATTTTTCTTTGGGTGATAAAGGTGTAAGCTCTTTTGCAATTTTTGATCTGTGCGTTGGCTTGTGCGAATTGCAAATGTGCTTACACCTGTGCGATGACTAATTTCTTTTGCTAATTTTTTCTTTCGCTGTGTCAACTAAATAATAGACCATCGGCACTAAAAACACTGTCAAAATTAAAGATGATAGAAGTCCGCCAATGATTACCCAAGCCAAACCGTTTTTCCATTCTGCTGCTGTTCCTGTTGCCATTGCAATGGGAAGCATACCAACAACCATTGAAAGAGTTGTCATTAGGATTGGTCGCATACGACCTTTTCCTGCAATGATTAAGGCTTCTTTAAAATGTTTACCTTCTGCTTTTAATTGATTAGTAAAATCCACAATTAGAATAGCGTTTTTTACCACTAAGCCCATTAGCATAATTAAACCGAGTAAGGCGAATAAACTCAAATTACTTAATGACAAATTCAAAGCGAAAAACGCACCAATTGCTGCAACTGGTATAGAAAACAATACCACAAATGGATAAACAAAGCTGTCATACAGTGCTACCATAATCAAGTAAATCAGCAAAAATGAAATGAGTAAAACGGAACCCAATGCTCCAAAACTATCATTCTGTCTTTTGATGTCGCTACCCCAAGTCATTTGTATTCCGTTTGGCAACGGATTTTCTTTGAGATAAGCTACTACATCGTCTGCCACAGTTCCTGATGGTCTGCCTAATGCGTCAGAAGTAAGTGTAACTGCTGGTTGTCGGTCTTTCCTTTCTAATAAGGAAGGGGAATTGTCTTGCTCAACAGTTGCAAATTGTGAAACTTCAACTGGTATCCCCATTGGGTTAATGATAGAAAGTTGTTGAACATCTTCAAAATTTTGTCGGCTAAATTCATCTAACCAAATTCGCACAGGATATTCCGTTCCGTTTTCGGTTAGGGTCGCATCATCATTTCCTGTAAAGGCAGTTCTTAGGTTCAATCCAACATAAGCGGTTGTTAAACCCAATCGTTGCATTTTATCTTTGTCGGGAATTATTTTGTATTCGGGACTACCTGCTTCAACGGATAAGCGAACATTATCCGCACCGGGAATTTTTTCAATTACCGTTTTTAGTTCATCGCCTGTTTTCATCACCAAATCCAAATTGCTACCGCTTAACGTAATTTCTATTGGTGCTGAACGTGGAATTAAACCCAATGCTGCCATTGAATAACTGATACTCGGAAATTTTGACTTTAGTTCTTCCCGAAGATTTTTCATAAATGTTTCGGTAGGTAAATTATCCAATTCCTTTTTGGATTTTAGTTGAATAGTAAATTCAGTTTTATTTGCTGAACCTACACCCAAACTTCCAATGCCCGTGCTTGGTCCGCCAATATTGCTGAACACCGTTGCTACTTCGGGTTGTTGAATAATGTATGTTTCAATCTTTTGAGCAATTAAATTGTTTTGATGTATAGATGTGGACTTATCAAATTCTAATGCCATTCTAAATTTACCTTGGTCGCCTGTTGAAATTAATTCTTTACCAATAATACCTTGTTTCATAATGCCTAAAGTCATTGCAAAAAGCACAATAACGATACCTGTAAAAGCTAATTTATGGCTCAATACCCATTCTAATCTGCGACCATACCATTCATTAAAGTTTTCTAACTGAATTTCAAACCAAAGTAGAAATCGATTGAAGAATTTGGTTGGTTGTAAATCTTCTTTCTTACCAATACGTGAAGCCATCCAAGGCGTTAAAGTAAAACCAACCAATAAACTGGTGAGAGTAGAAGTTACTACAACAACCGAAAACTGCTTGAGCATATCAGCAACAAATACTTGTAGAAAAAGAATAGGTAAAAAAACTACAACGTCAACTAAGGTGATGGATAAAGCAGCAAAGCCAATTTCCATTCTGCCATCCATTGCAGCAGATCGTTTGTCTTTTCCTTTATCTAAGTGCTTTTGAATATTTTCTAAAACTACGGTAGCATCATCTACCAAAATACCGATGATTAAAGACATTGCAAGCAAGGTCATTAAATTTAAGGTGTAACCCAAAAGCCACATCACAGCGAATGCAGTAACTAAAGATGTTGGAATAGCTACCAAAACGATTAAGGAATTTCTAAAACTTCGTAGAAATAAAAGCATTACCAACGATACCAACAGAACCGCTAAAATCAAGTCAAAAACAACGGAGTTTACGGCTGCAATCGTGTTGTCGGTGCTATCGTCTGCAATAATAAATTTCACACCCGAACTGGCATTTTGTTGTTCGATAGATTGAAATTTCTCCCGAACGGCTTTTGAAACATCTACTGCGTTTGCATCTCCTTGTTTTTTCAACATTAAACCAATGCCGTTTTTACCGTTGTAGCGACTGATGGAAGTTGTTTCTTTTATACCATCAATTACATCTGCTATGTCTTTTACATAAACTGGACTTCCTAAAACAGGCATCGCCACCTGAACATTTTTAATATCCTCTAAGGTTGTAAACTTTCCCGTTAAACGAACCGAGTTGTTTTCTTTTTCAGTTTGCACTTTTCCGGCAGGTAAGTCTAAACCCGAACGATTAATTGCTTCAACAACCTGAACCATAGAAATTTTATACAATTTCAGTTTGTCTTGATTTATTTTTACTTGTATTTCTCTTTCTTCTCCTCCTAAAATGGTAATTTCTGCTACTCCTTTTATTTGCTGAATTTGTGGCAGATAATCATCTTTCATTTTTTGATAAAACTCGGTAGAAGATAAATTACTTGTTGCACTGATAGACATTATTGGCAAATCATTTGGAGAAACTTTACTCATTACAGGACTTAAAATATCCTGTGGTAAATCTTTGCGAATGTTGTCAATGTAGCGTTGTGCATCTTGCATTGTTTTATCCAAATCTGTCCCATATTTTAGATTGGCTATGATGATAGAAGCATTGGGCAATGATTTTGTAACCAAGTAATCTACACCCTCCAAGTTGGATAAAGCATCTTCTATTTTTCGTGAAACGGATGTTTCTACTTCGTTTGGTTCGGCACCAGGGTAAACAGTCTTAATTACAACTACGGGCTGATTAAAGTCGGGCATTAACTCGTAACTCAAATTTTTATACCCGATAAATCCTAATAAAGTAAATACGCTGAAAAGCACTATTATCAGCGAAGGACGTTTGATTGATATTTCTGTAATATTCATTTTTCGCTGATTTTATTTAACAGTTACATTCGCCCCATCAAAAAGATTGATGAAGCCATTCGTTACAATTACATCACCTTCATTTAATCCATTTGAAACAACAGCTTTGTTTTGTGTCTTTTTTGAAATAGTGATGTTTTGCAAAAGGGCTTTGCCATTTTTCACAACATAAACCTGTGGTTGGTTATCTGTGCCTTGTATGGCAGATGACGGTATGATAATTCCCTTTCCAGACGTTTCGCTTTTGAGTAAAACTTTACCAAACATCCCAGATTTTATTTTCAAGTCCGATGTGTTATTTACCGTAAACTGAACAGGAAAACTACTGCCCATATTGGCTTTACTGCCAATCATAGTAGTTTTTCCAGTCAATAGAATTTCAGAATAGGCATCTGCCGTAAGCGAATAGCTTTGATTTAATTTGAACTGACTTAAATCTTTTTCGGGAACATTTACGGTGAATTTTAAAGTTGTAATGTCCGTTATTTGGAGCAATGGAACGCCCGGTGCAGCAAAAGCTCCTTCTTCACTTAATTTTGCAGTAACTACTCCGTTAAAAGGTGCTTTGATGGTCGTTTTGTTTATCTGCTCCAACAAAGTCGCTTTCTGAACTTTTGCAGATTTCAAACCTAATTCTGCTTTTTCTAATTGAACACCTTGAATGGCATCTGCTTTAGCCAAAATGGTATAGCGATTTACATCTGCTTCCAATCCTTCTATTTGCACTTCAATAGTTTGCAGTTGCAATTTCAGCAATGAATTATCCAATTGAATTAAAGTTTGACCTTTACTTACAACGCTTCCAGCATCAACTAAAATGGTGTTAATTTTCCCTTGTAATTCGGCACTTATTTTTGTTTCCTTGTTGGGCTCAAATGTGCCTGAATAAGAAAATTCTGCATTCACATTTTCAAGTTGCAATGTATCTACTTGAACATTTATAGCTTCTTCTTTATCGTATTGATAGACTTTACTCTGCGTAATTTCCTTGTTTGTTTTCAACTTAATTACCACAATGGCAATTATCGCCAACGGAATGATGACGTAGAGTGCTTTTTTTAGGATTGATGATTTTGTATTCATTGTGATAATTATTTGGTTGTTGAAATATTTCCTGTGAGTTTTTTTAGTTCTAAATCTGCTTTTAGGTAATCAATTACAGCAGATAGGTAGGTTTGTTGTGCTTCACGCAAAGCATTGTCTGCAAGCAAAACATCGGTTAAACTTGCCGTTCCTTGTTTCTGTTGAAGAACGGTTTGCTCATAGATTGTTTGTGCCAATTGTATTTGTTCGGTTGTGGTTTCTACCGTTTTTTTAGCGACTTCTCTTTGTATTTTGGCATTTTCAACTTGCATATTGTTTTGCTCGGTAAGCAATCCAAATTGAAGTTCATTGTTTCGGAGTTCAAGCGTTTTCTGATTTATTTTTCGAAGTGTAACCGTTCCGTTAAATAGTGGATAGGACAATTGAATACCTGCAAAACCAATCGGATAAAAATCAAGAAAAGAAGCAGGTTGTCCGTTATAACCAAAGCCCGTTGTTCCATACATTCCAACCAGATTTAGCGATGGCAAATACCTTGATTTGTTGAGTGTGTTGAGTTCACTCGACAATAAGCGGTTTTGAGTTTTTATTATTCGAATATCTAAGGTTGATGAAGTTGAATATTCATTTGTGTTTTGATATTGAATGTTTGCTTCAATTTGCAGATTTTGTTCAATGGAAATACCCATAGCAAATTTCAACGCATTTAGAACCTGCTCGTATTTGCTTTTGATGGTTTCCTTTTGGGTGGTTAATTGTGATACTTGCAATTTTACCTTGCTTACATCTGTTCCTTTAGCAAGCAATTGTTCATTGAGCAATTGCATATTTTTTAGAAGTCTTTCTGCATTAATCAGATTACTGTCAATAAATGCCAATTGATGATGCAAGATTTGGGCATTGTAATACAAATTGGAAATTTCAAAATAGATTTGCTCCTCCGTTTTTTGATACTGTAAGTCGGTCAATTCCGAAGCGATTTTTGTTGTTTGTATAGCACCATAAACTTGTGGATTATACAATGGCATTGAGAGTTGCAAGTTTGCGTTGATGTTGTGCGGAACGCCAAACTGCATTGCTCTGTATTCACCTTCAGGTAGTGCAGGATTAAAAGCATTCACAGGTAAAAGCTGATAAGGCAGGTTTGTAAAATACTTGTAATCCGCATTGGCTGTTACTTTTGGGATTAAATTGGCTTTGGCTTCTTTTTCTCTTTGTTCGCCAATAGCCATATTGTTTCTGCTCATTTGCAGATTTTTGTTATGAACCTGTGCGGTGTCAATACATTGTTGCAAAGTCCAAGTTTGTGCTTGTGCAGATTGAAAGCCTCCTATTATCAATAACAGAGCAACATAATGTTTGTGAATATTCGCTAACTTCATTTGTCAAATTTTTTTACTTAATGAGAATTAATTGACTTTCAATTGTTCCTACAACCCAATGTTTTACCATTGGTTCAATGTTTACAAAGTCGCCCGATAATAGTGTTTCTTTTATTCCTTTTTCATTTTCAAAAATCACTTCTCCTTCAACGCAAATCAAAAGTGCTGGTGTTTTGGTGATATGCTCTTTTAATTTTTCGCCTTGCAAAATTTGAATAGCTGTTGCGTTACCCAGTTCACTTTTGAAAAGAGAAGTTGCTGAAACTGGTTTTTCTTGTGTATGTAATTCTTTTATGTTCATTGGAAGTATTGATTAAATGTTGTGAATGAAATTTGAATATTTTCAAATTGCTTAGTTGCTTCGGTTTCGTTTTTAGCTTCTGAAAGTTCTTTTACCAAATCAATGTATGGCAACAGCCACTTGTGCAATTCATCGTGGGCTTTGCCTTTCATAGTGCAGTTTGAAGTAAGTAAATCAATGTTTGATTGTAGTTTTTCAGATAATGATTTGTAATCTTTTTGCTCGACCTTAGCAAAGGAAACAACATCATTTTCCATATTTCTGATATGAGTTAGCATATTGGCATCCACTTGCCATTTTTCACCATTGTTAAGTTCGATGGCTTCACTTTCATCATCGTGATGATGATCATTATGTTCAGCAATTTCTGGTTGATTACTTAATTTCTCGTTTGTGGAATTGCCACAACTATATAGCAATAAGCTACCTACGGCAAATGTTAAGATTAATTTATTCATTATGATTTTTATTTAATTGTTTATTGATAGTGAAAAATGCAATGATTGCAAATACAAGCGTTACCGCAATTCTGAAAATCATTGCACCGATGGTTTTTGTTTCATAGATACCACCCGAATTAGCGTGAATTTTAAGTCCGATAAATGCAGCTATCAATATAATTGTTGAAATTCCTAATAGAGTAGCTGTCCATTTTTTGCTTTTAGCAAACCCATAAGCAGCAAAAAGGTATAGAATGCTACTGATAAAATTTGACAAAACCACAAACAGAACATAATTGCCTTCCTTTTCTCTGATACCAAACAAATCAAAAATTACTGATGTGCTAAGAAAAAGAGTAAGCAAGCCAAAGGCAGTTAGAATTACTGCTGATGTATTGAGGACATACTTTTTCATTTGGATTTTATTAGAGTTAAAACAGCCTGTATCATATTGTCTCCATTTCTGATAATGTCAAACTGGAAATTAGCAACTCTCCATTTGTACATTTGCAGCCTGAAAGTGCCCATCACGATATGAATTAACTCATCAGAAGTAATTGAATTAGTGAAAATGCTTTTTTGTTGACCTTCTATTATGATAGGAATCAAGTGCTTCATTTTAACCTGCATAATTTTTAGAATGGTTTCATTGATACGTTCACTTTCTTCCATTAATCCGTCAGAAAATACCGCCACTACAAAATGCGGATGCTTTTTGAAGAATGAAAATTGGTTTTGAAACAGCGTTGTAAATTTTTCTTCGGGCGATTGTTCGTTTTTAATCGCATTAGTATAGCGTTCATCCATACTTTGAGCAAGATACACAAGTAAGGCAATTATGATTTCTTCCTTGCTTGTAAAGTGTCTGTAAATGGCACTTTCAGAAAATTTCATTTCCTTAGCCAAGTTCTTAATTGTTAGCCCACTTATTCCCGAAGCAGACAATATTTTTCCTGCGGCTTCAATAATTTCAAGTTGTCTGTCAGAAATTGTTTCTGTTGTCATTTTTTCGCTTTTTAAAGTTCGCCTTTCTCACCATTTACCCATCGCATCATCATTACACGTTCCTGTGGAGTTTGCTTAAATGGAATATTTCCCGCTAATAAATTTAAAAAACGATCCCAAAGATTATCTTTTTTATTCGCTTCTTCTTCCATTTGAGCTAAAGCTGTCATATACTCTTGTTTGTATTGAATAGCATCTTCAATATGGTAAGATTTTGGAATGTATTTTATAATCTCTTTTGTAAGGTCGTCAATCTCTTGTTTACTAAAATTTTCAAACATCTGTAGTTGAACAAATGCAGAATGACCGATGCCCTGAACAGTATAGATATTAGACTGAATGACAGCCCATACTCCAAACCAATCCGCACTGTTCATCCCTGAAAAGTAGTCATCGGGATACTTACCAATTTTTGTAAATATAGAAGAAATGGATTCCGTATTCGACAAAAAATCTTTATAAATCTCTGAACTATCACTACTCGATTGGCTTTCAATCTTATTTTTGAAATAGGCTAATTGAGATTCAATTTTATCTCTCAATGAAGCAATTGAATTTACATCTTCCTGAAATTTGCTTTTACCTAAATCACTTCCAAACATTTTTACAATGTTGTTTGCCTCATCAAGCAAATGAGCTACTTTAACTTTTGCCGTGTTTAACGCTTCCCAATTGGAATTTAAACCTTCTGATAAATGTCTCAACTTAATTAAGGTTTCTAAGTTTTTGTTATTTGTTTCCATTATCTTTTTATTTATTATTTGTTAAAAAAGAAGAATACATCCATACTTGTTTTTCTTGAAAGCGGATATAATCACTCATTAAAGCATTTGTTCCTTCATCATTTGCATCAGAAGCTAATCCAAGAATTTCTCTTTGCATAACGATTGTTGTTTTAAATCCTTCAAGAATTTGTTCTACTGCAATCAAACCATCAGAAATTTTCTTGCTTTCTTTTATGGTTGATGTTCTAGCGTATTGAGAATAGCTATGCTCGGGTGTGTGTCCCAATGTTAATATGCGTTCTGCTACTTCATCAATTTTCAGCAACAAATCATTGTAGAGTTCTTCAAATTTTAAATGCAATTCAAAAAACTTTTCACCTTTAATGTTCCAGTGAAAGCCTCTTGTGTTTTGATAAAAAATTGAATAGTTTGCGAGTAACTCGTTTAATTTATTTGCCAGTTCTTCGGCTTTGTCTTGGTGTAAACCAATTGCATTTATTTTTTTCATCTTTATTTATTTTAGAGTTTATGATTTATTGAGTGACAGATTTCATTTTCAAAAAGGCAACACCTAACCAAATTACCGAAGCTGTCATTGCAATTGCTCCGATTAATACTAAAGCAGGAGGCAAACCAAAATACACCTCTGTTAGTATTCCTATTGGCATTAACAATCCAGTAAGTGCCAACCAAGAAATGACTTTCACGTTTTGGAGTTTGTCTCTGAAATGTAGGAGCAGATAACCAATTAGGATGTTTAGAAAGGCAAACAAGTTCCCGTGAACGTGAGCCAGTCTGCTTTCAAAATGCTTTCCTATGCTGTATGAGTTTACCCATTCTTCTTTACCCGGAGCAAAGTCTCGCAGGTAGATTAATAGAAAGCCGTAAGCCATAAAAAGCCCCATTGTCAGGAAGCCTATTGCAATGTTGTTTTTACCGTTCATCTTGTTTATATTTTTAAGTAAGTGAATATTCGCTCACAAAGATAGTTCTATTTTATTTATACCTGCAAGTTTTTTTGAGAAAACTTTAAAATATGACGAAAATCATCTGGTGCGGTGGGAAATTGGCTCTTTTGGGGTTTGCCTGTGTGTCGGCTTGTGTGAAGGGGCAAACCCCAAATGTGCCAATGCGGGCTGGCTAAAATTATTTTTTAAAATGTGCGGTGGGAAAATTTTTAAAACCTTGTATTGGCTTGAGTGTCGGCAAACTGGTCAGGTCGGTGCAAGTTACAGCGAAATTGTCAACCGAGTTAAGGTCGTCCGGAAGTAAGTTTGGAAGTCAAAAGTTTGGTCGTTTTGGTGTCCGATTGATGGTTGCACGGTCGTCTTTTAGGCTTGCTTATAACGTTCTGCGGCCTGCCGCAGTTGGCGCTTGCGAACGTTTATTTGTCTTGCTAAGATAAAAGATTTACGGAAACAAAATGCTAAAACACTGAACACTAGCGCCAATTGCCGGCACGACCGCTGTTATAGCCAGTTGTATTATCTGTCGACTTAAGCAAAAACAATTAACAACACGATGCATGTGAGTCCCCCCAGAATTGCACCTTTTGCTGCAGCACGATATTTCTTGTCGTAAGCTTTGTGTTGGAAGCCTCTCTTGTATTCGCTTTCATTTTTGAGTAGTAGTTTTTCAGGGACCTTAATCTTTTGTTCTTTGGGAGTATGAGAAACAATAACTGCCGTAAATAGTCCAGGCAAGAAAAAAGCTGTTCCCGCGACATAACTTGCTGCGCACGGTGCAATGACACTATAATGATTCTGTGCGTCTATGAGTCCTTTGAGATATAATGTAGTGTCAGGTTTGTATACAACCCATGTATTGTAGTCCTCAGCTACAAGCTTAAAGTCCCAAGGGAACACATTAATTTTTTTATTTTTCACCAAAGTGCTAAGTGTCTTGTAGTCGCTAATTGTCTCGGAAACCCAATCATTCAATTTTCTATTGTTTCGTTCAACAACTTGGTTATCCTTGAGGAGTAGCCATATTGATGTGACAAGATATGGCTTGTCAGGGTTTAACTTTGTATAAAAAACTGCTGATTGTAAGTGTTCGCTTTTGTCATTATTTTCAATTGACAGGAAAATTCTTTTACCATTTCCGATGTCCACACTTTTGTATTTCTTAGTAGAATCGTCTAAAAGTGACGGAGCATTAATCTCGTCATCTACACTAAATGTTTTTCTTTTGTGTAAATATCCCTTCCGTATTATCGTTTCATCAGATGCATGATCAATACTATGAGGTCCGCGGTCTCTTTCAATAAAATGATTAGTTCTAAAACAGAATGATTTTATATTATCAGGAGTCAATGAAACAAGGTTTTCAGAGGAGTCAATAGCAGTCGCTCGAAGATGCAATTCAAACAAGTCTTTTATTTTAAATCTTGTATTTACAGTGTCTCCATTTAACGTAATGTAGTAACCCTTTACGATTAAAGCTTTTGCTGAAAAGGTTGTCGTGGCAAGAAAGAAAATGAGTATGATTGAAAACTTAATGTTCATGTTTACAACAATTGGCTATAACTTGTATATAGGTCTCATTTTATGAGACCTATCTCTCCAAATTTGGTTGGATAGGTCTCATAAATAGACCTTT
This sequence comes from uncultured Bifidobacterium sp., assembly GCA_964529175.1. Taxonomy (GTDB): domain Bacteria; phylum Bacteroidota; class Bacteroidia; order UKL13-3; family UKL13-3; genus JAAFJM01. The sequence goes on along the minus strand of CAZGVO010000001.1, from coordinate 650,120 downwards.
TATTTTCAAATATATTCTTTATTTACAAATCATCAAATGGGCTTTTAATTTTTTGTAAACTTTTGGTGCTTACATGGGTATATAGTTCTGTAGTTTTACTACTTTTATGCCCAAGTATTTCTTGTATATACCTTAAATCGGTTCCGCTTTCTAGTAAGTGTGTGGCATAGCTATGTCTTAACCAATGTAAGGTTACAGGTTTTGAAATATTTGTTTTTTCTAATGATTGTTTTAAAACATTTTGCAGGCTTTTTTCAGAATATTGGTTTCCAATTTCTTGTCCTTCAAAAAGCCAAACAGTAGGTTTAAATAATGCATAATATTCCCTGAGCATGGCTAGTATTTTTTCACTCAAAGGCGCTATCCTGTCTTTTTTTCCTTTGGCTTGCCTAATAATAATTACTCCTCTATTACTATCTATATCGTTTGGCTTTAGGTTTAGCAGTTCGCTTCTTCTTAGTCCACAACTATATATTAAACTCAACATGGCTTTGTGTTTTATATTGGTTGGTGCATTTAGTATTTCTTTAACCTCTTCCTTACTTAGCACATTTGGCAAAAGCTTTTCTCTTTTTGGGCGATGAACCAAATCTACATTAATGGTAGCACCTTGTATTTGTTTAAAAAACAATTTCACCCCATTTACAACTTGATTTTGAAATGACGAAGAAAAATTATTCTTTAAAATATAGTCGTTATTAAAAGCAATTACATCTTCATTGTTTATTTGTTCTATTGGCTTATTATGATAGTATTTTAAAAAGGTTTGTAACGCATCCGAATATGTTTTGATGGTATTTGGGCTGTATCGTTTTGAACTAAGCCAACGTTTAAATTGTGCTATTTTTTGTAAATGTACTTCACTTAACACCATAGGCAAATCAAGTTTAAACCTCAATCGGTTTTCTTCATTATCTGGAACATGCCAAGCCTTTAAAGTATTACTCCACCTTGCATCCGCTAGTTTTTTAAACCGTGTAATCCACTCCGCATTTTTTTCAAAATACACTGCTATGCGGTTTTCGCCTTTGTGTTTTATTAGTTTTGCTTCCCAAATCATTTTATACAAATAACTAAAATAATTCTCACAAAAAGACGTAACAGGTTTTAAAAACCTGTCACGTCTAATACCTCGTTAGTAAATAACCTATTAATCCATATAAGCACGTTGCTAATTTTTATTACAATAATTTGTTGTTGACGTACAAGGCAGTAAAACTACTTACATTAGTTTCTAACTGACTCCATCAGCAGTAATTATAATTACATTATTTTACTGCTGACACCGTCAGCAGTAAAACTAATTACATTATTTTGTTGCCGACATCGTCAGTAGCAAAATAAATTACATAAGTTTATTCGCGCCTTAGTCGGCAGTAAATCTATTTACAGTAATTAGCTCCCGCCTTAGTCAACAGTAAGATATATTACATTATTTTGTTCTCGCCTTAGTCGGCAGTAAATAAAATTACAGTTTTGTATTTTTTTATTACTATTTGAGAAATATGTTTTACATTTATGGTGTTTTAAATGAGGGGCTAAGTATTATTTTTGTATAAAAACCATACTTACCATGAACGAAAACAAGAATATGCCTCATAATGGGCAACTGCTTAAACGCCTTATGGACGAAAGGCGCTATACGCAAGCGCAACTGGCTTATGAACTGGGTACGCAAAATGTAACCATATTTAGGCTGTTAGAAAAAGAAAGTATTAGCAGCCATTACCTTTGGCAACTTAGCAATGCTATGAATATAAATTTGTTTACTGTATTGGCACAACTACACCCTGTAAACACGCCAACTGCCAAGGAAATAGAACTTGAAAAACAAGTATTAGATTTACAAAAAGAGGTGGCCATTTATAAAGAATTATTAAGGAAATAACACCTTTTCCTAATAAAAAAACGTGACCGGTTTTAAAAACCGGTCATGTTTACATAACTTAAAAACTGTTCATCTCCCTATTTATTGGGATAACAATTATTGCGCTTTTTTCTTTACATAATCAAAAATTAAACGCACGCCTACGCCTGTACCCATTTTTAAACGGTAACTGTCGTTACCCGAAATAAAAGCCGGGCCTGCTATGTCAAAGTGCATCCATGGGTAGTCCACAAATTTTTCTAAAAACTTACCGGCAGTAATAGCACCGCCAACTGGGCCACCTATGTTTTTCATATCTGCAATGTCAGATTTAATCAATTTGCCATAATCGTCCCAAAACGGAAACTCTACCAAACGCTCATGCGTAGCATTACCACTTTCTTTTAACTCAGCCTTTTGTGTTTCGTCAGCTGTTCCCATGCATACTATTCCATATTGGCCAATGGCGGCAGCTGCTGCACCTGTTAATGTTGCAAAATCCATTACCATTTCGGGTTTGTATTTTTTAGCATAAGTTAAAGCATCGGCTAAAATCATGCGGCCTTCAGCATCGGTATTTAATACTTCTACTGTTTGTCCATCGTACATGGTAATTACATCGCCTGGTGTATAAGCATTTTCACCAGGGCGGTTATCGGTAGCTGGTACCAAAGCTATTACATGGTAGTTTAATTTTGCTTTAGCAATGGCATAAATAGCGCAAGCTACAGCGGCCGAACCTGCCATGTCGCATTTCATGGTATCCATACTGTTTGGTGTTGGTTTTAGGCTTAATCCTCCTGTATCGTACACCACACCTTTACCTACCAATACCAAAGGTTTTTTGTTTTTTGGTTTAGCTGGTTTGTATTCCATAATGGTAAAAGTTGGAGGTGTTTGGCTTCCTTTGTTTACTGCCAAAAGTCCGCCCATTTTTAGGCTTTCAATTTGTTTTTTGTTTAAAACCTCTACTTTAAATTCGGCTTTTTTACCCAGTTTTTTAAACTCTGCTGCTATTGTTTCAGCATCAATTACGTTTTGTGGCTCATTTACCAAATTACGTGCTTCGCAAACTGCTTCTACCAAAATATTGGTTTGTTCTACCGCAGTTTTATTAAACTTAGCACCTACTATGCTAATGGTTTTTAAGCTGTTGGCTTTGCATTCGGTTAAATATTTTATAAACTGATAATTGCTTAATGCTGCTCCTTCGGCTATGGCCAATACTTGCGCTTCGGTAGCAGTAGTTTCAGCTATTTGTATGGTATCGTATTTATGGGCGTTAACTGCTGCGCAAACTTTGTTTCCTACATTTCTGTAAGCTTCAAGTGTTTGGTTTTCGCTTTTCTTTTCAAACTCTTCTACCAATTGTATAAAAACCAATCTTTCAAATTGGTTAATGGTAATAAAAGTATCATCGGCTTTTATTTTTTTATCAATATAGCTAGCCTCCGCTTTCGAAAAACCAAGGCTTGCCCATTTGGTTTTTTTATTACAAACCATTAAAGTACTTAACTTTTCGTTGTACTTGCTTAATACTGTTATTTTAGTTGTCATTGTATTTAATTTTTATTTGGTTCAAATATATTTTTTTAAAATGCTGTGCAATACTAATTTTATTCAGATTATTTACTGTTAATGGCACTTATCAGTGTAATTTAATCCACCCTGTTTTTGGGAACCAAAATACCATTCACTATTTATGCCAAACGCTTTTGCCAATTGACCAATATACAATAATTAATGCCTAAAACACGTTAGTTGTAAACATTATGCTGTTTAATTACAATAGCATTAATTCTGTTTTTTAATAAATTGGCACACTTAAATTTTTAAATATGTTTTTAAAACGCTTTCGCATTTTTACCTTATCCGTTGGATTTTTGTTGTTATCCTTTTCGGGTTTTGCACAAGTTAATTTACCCAAAAAGTACCAAAGTTTATTATGGGAAATTTCGGGTAATGGCTTAAAAAAACCTTCGTACTTGTATGGAACCATGCATGTAAGCGATAAGTTGGTATTTAACCTCCCCGACTCATTTTTTATAGCCATTAAAAAAGTAGATGCTGTAGCTTTAGAGCTAAACATGAATACCTGGATTGACGATATTATGTTAATGCAAGAAGCAGAAGCCAAAAATAATTTTACACCTTTTTACAATAATAATGGAGGCTTTTACAGCAATGCCTTTAACTTGGATGCACCCACTGAGCGCGATTTAAAAGCCATTATTCAGTTTAGACCAACCATAAGCGAAAGGCTTATGTACAGAAATAACCGCCAAAACAGCGATTACCAAGAAGATACTTATTTAGATGCTTTTATTTTTCAAGCAGGTACCAAGTTGAATAAAACTGTAATTGGCTTAGAAAATTTTAAACAAACCGAAGTGCTTTCGAAAAAAGCCGAAAAGGAAGAAAAAGATGCTGCCAACGATGAAAAAAAGAAAGAAGAAAGAGAACAAAAATTACTTTGGCTTAAAGAAATTAGGGGCGATAAAGAATTTTACGAACTAATGGACGATAGTTACCGCAAAGGCGATTTGGATTTATTAGACAGTTTAAACAAACTTACTGATAGTGAAGGTTTTTTAAGATACATGCTTTATGAGCGCAATGCTATTATGGCCAACAAAATGGATTCCATTATGAAAAAAATGTCGTTGTTTACCGGAGTTGGTGCATCGCATTTGCCAGGAGATAGTGGCATTATCAATATGTTGCGCAAAATGGGCTATAAAGTAAGGCCTATTATTGCCAAACAGTTTGATATCAAATCAAAAACCGTAATTGACGAAACCCGCTTTCCAACTCAAATGAAGGTACAATACGCTCCTGATTCTGTTTTTTCGGTTTCAGCTCCTGGCAAATTGTACGAAATTCCTGTTTATGGCTCCTACAAATATTATTTGTTTAACGATATGGGCAATGGCAGTTATTACTGTGTGCAGCGCATGAATCATTATGGAAAGCTATTAGGCCAAAACCAAGATTATATTTTAAAACGCATTGATAGCCTCATTTTCGAAAATATTCCGGGTAAGTTAATCAGTAAAAAAGAATCAAAAACAGTTTTGGGTTATCCTAAAATTGAAATCATTAACAAAACCGCTAAAGGCGATATTCAAAAACAACAAATCATCATCACTCCTACCGAAATTTATTGTTTTAAAATGAGCGGAAACCAAGAGTATGTTTCGAAGGGAACTGAGGCCAACGATTTTTTTAACTCCATTACTTTTTACGAAGCCAATAAAAATAACACCACTTACCAATCGCCTTTTGGATATTCGGTTTCTGCCCCAACCAATAAGGTGGTGAGTGTTACTCCTACTTTATCGTACAATAAAGTTCAAAACGAAATTTTAAATGGTTGGTCAAAAAATAACGAAACCTATTCGTTGGTAATTGCTGCTTCACTTTTCGATTTTGATTATTTAGAAGAAGATACCTTTGAATTAAATATGCTTGCTGAACGCTTTTGTTTACAAACCAATAGCACGCTTTCGAGTAGATCAATATTTACTAAAAATGGTAAACCAACCATTAATTTTAGCTTTGTTCAAAAAAATAATACTGCCCAAAAAACCTTTGCTCAAATTGTAATTTCAGGTGCTAATTATTTCCTATTGTGTTCATCAGCCGATAGCAATGCTTCAAATACTTTTTTCAATTCATTTTCGGTAAATGATAAAACCTATAAAACACCATTTACCAAAATAACCGATACTACGCTTTGTTTTTCGGCCCAAGCCCAAGAGTTTAAAAACCTTTATTCCGATTTAATTGAAACTGGAAATAATAACAATAACCGTTACAATTATTACAGCGAAAAAGAAGACGAAAACGACAAATGGTTTTTACCTAAAAAGGAAGCGCGTGTTTATACTTCGCTTGATACCAAGGAAAAAGTATATGTAGAATTCCGAAAATTTAGCATGTATTACCACGAAGATAACATGCAAGAGTTTTGGAAATTGAGAGAAAACACCTTTTCAGCCAAAGGTAGTTTAAAAATTTCGAGGGTTTCAACTACCAAAAAAGGCAATAATATTGAGTATAGCCTTTTACTTACCGATACCAGTTGTTCAAGAGGCATTTTAGTAAAAACTGTTTTGCGCTGCGGGGTTTTATACACACTTAAAACAATAATTGATACTACTCAAGAGTTATCAGGCTTTACCAAAACTTTTTATAATTCGTTTGAACCAAAAGATACTTGCATTGGTATTGATGTGTTAACCAATAAATTAAATCCATACTTTTTTAGTTTAATATATTCAAAAGATTCAATTGAAAGTAAAAAAGCAAAAGGTGCCATTGAATATGTGCAAGAAAATATGCGTGCCGAAAATGTGCCCGATTTAATAAAAACCATTAACCACGAGGAGTTTAACAAGCTTCCTTCAGGCGATAAAAAAGAGTTGATTAGCTGTTTTGAAAAAGTAAAATCAAAAGAAACCATTCCTTTTTTAACCAATTTATACCAACAATATGCCGATTCAGTTGAAATTGAATTGGCTATTTTGCGTACTTTAGGTTTATTGCAAACACAAGAAGCTACCAAAACTTTCTTAAAACTTTTAACCATTGATGTGCCCATAACCACCAACGAAAATGGTGTTTCTAATATTTTAGCAGGCTTTTTTGATAGTTTAGAAATTGCTCAGTTTTTATTTCCCGAAATTATAAAATACACCAAATACCCAGAGTATAAAAACTTGATTTATAATTTAATGGCCGAAATAAATGAAGATAATGTTTTTAAAGCTAATCAATATAAAAGTGCAGTAGGTGAAATATTATTAGATGCCAATTACGAACTTAAAAAATACATTTCTGATAAAGACAGAGACAAAGAACCTTACCGATATGGATACTCAAAATACGAAAGTGTTTACTACGATTTAAATTACAGGCAGCAAAAAATTTATAATTATACCTCATTATTAGCACCATTTTATAAAAATAAAGATGTAAATAAATTCTTTAGTAAATTACTCAAATCAACTACTAGCGACATGTTTAGCAGCATTATTTATGGTCAATTAATCAATAATGGCATAACCTTTCCTGATTCAATAGCCACAAAATACTCTGCCTCTGTTTCAGCTAGAATTGTATTTTACAAAATACTTAAAAAAGGTAATCAGCTGAGTTTATTCGATAAAAAGTATTTAACTCAAAAAGAGCTTGTAATATCTGATTTATATGGAAACAAAGAAGCTTTTACCAACGATACTTTGGTATTGCTACAAACCCATACAGTATTTTCGAATAATAAAATGGGTAACGTGTATGTATTTAAATGCAAACCAAAAGATAAAAGGATTTGGAAACTAGGCTATTCTGCCGTTCATCCAGCCGATTTAAGCACCGTGAATTTAAAAGCTGAGTTTACCAAAATTGGTTTTTCGTTTGATGCAGAAAGCCAAATGCAAAAAGAAATTACCAACTTACTCAGACGAATAAGAATAGAAGACCGCAATAGAGCCTCTATGAACGACTTTGAGCTTGAATCTGAATCAGACTACGATTATTAGTAAATAACGCAAAAAACGGCCTCTTTTTCACTTAAAAGAGGCCGTTTTTTTTAATCGTACAGTTCAAATTTTATATCGTTTTTGGTATAACCTAATGCCAATAACCTATCTCGTGCTTCTTTAATCATTGCACTCCAACCACATAAGTAAAAATAACATGGTCTTTTATCGGCATATATATCTTCATAAACCTCATGTACATATCCTTTTTTACCATCCCAATTTTCTTCCGTTTCTCGCGATAAAACCGGTATAAACTCAAAATTACTATACTCCTTTTGTAATTGCGACATTTCTTCTTTATACAGCAAATCGTCTTTGAATCTACTTCCAAAAATAATTTTTACAGGATGGTGCAATTTTTTATTATTTACCAAATCATGCAGCATGCTTCGCAATGGCGCAATGCCTGTTCCGGTGCATAAAAAACAAATTTCTCGGTCTAATTCTTCTGGTAATAAAAATTTGCCAACTGGGCCTGCTACTTTTACTATTGATCCAACTTTTATGTTTTCCCACATATATGGTGTGCCTTTTCCTGGCGGATTAAGCACTATCAATAATTCGAACTCGTTGGTATTATTTGGAGCTGAAGCTATGCTATAACTTCGGTATGTAATTTTTGATTCAATTGGCAAATCGATCATTACAAACTGACCTGCTTTAAATTGAAACTGAGGTAAATGGTGAACCTTAAAAAAGAAACGTTTGGTAGTAGCCGTTTCGTCAATTATGTTAATTATTTCAGCATCATAAAAGGTCTGTTTCATAATTGTATTTTTATTAATTACACATGTGAATTAACAAAATAATTATGAAACAAACCGATTTAAATCGTTAAATATTTTAAACGTTGCTAAATTGCTTTAAAAAACGGGTATCGTTTATAAAAAATGTTCTTAAATCCTTAACATCGTATTTAAGCATGGTAATACGTTCTATGCCCATTCCAAATGCAAATCCAGTATATTTTTCTGAATCTATTCCGCAATTTTCCAACACGTTTGGATCAATCATTCCACAACCTAAAATTTCAACCCAACCACTGTGTTTACAAATATTACAGCCTTTTCCTTTACATATTTGGCAGCTAATATCCATTTCGGCACTTGGTTCAGTAAATGGAAAATAACTTGGTCTGAATCGAACTTCTACATCATCGCCAAACATATCTTTCACAAATGCATATAAAGTTTGCTTTAAATCGGCAAAACTCACTTTTTCATCAATGTAAATTCCTTCTATTTGATGAAAAAAACAATTTGCTCTAGCTGAAATTGCTTCATTTCTGTATACACGACCTGGCATTATCGCCCGTAAGGGCGGATTTTTTTGCTGCATTAACCTAACTTGTACACTACTGGTATGAGTTCTTAATGCAATTTCTTCATCTATAAAAAAAGTATCCTGCATATCGCGCGCAGGGTGATTTGGTGGAAAATTTAAAGCCGAAAAATTATGCCAATCATTTTCAATTTCTGGCCCTTCAGCCATTGTAAAACCTAATTTATTAAAAATTGCGACAATTTGATTTTCTGTAATATTTAATGGGTGGCGTGAACCTAATTCTGTTAAATCGGCTGGTAATGTAAAATCAATATTTTGATTATTATTTCCTCTTTTATCTGTTTTAAATTTTTCAGCTGCTTCATCAAATTTTGCTTGAACACTGGTTTTTACCACGTTCATTAATTTGCCTAAATCGCGCTTCATTTCATTTGGAACCTGTTTAAATTCTTCAAATAAATCATTCATTAAACCCTTGCGCGACAAATATTTTAAACGAAAATTTTCTAAATCTTCGCTCGAATTTATTTTATAGTCATGTAGTTTTTGCTGAATTTCTTCTAACTTTTGTTTCATTTTATTTTAAAATTTAAATTTCTTTTTCAAAATTAGTAACAAATGGTGCGGGATGCAGGAGTTTTTAATTTTGAAATTTTAACACTGCAAACATAAGTATTCCATTTAAAAATAAAACGGTGCGGGATACCCACACCGTAAATGTATTATAAATTATTTTAAAGATATAATTGTAATAATAGTATATGCTGTTAGTTTATGGAATAACTTTTTTTTAAATACTTGTTTTATAGCTTATCAAATTTAACTAACATTTTGTACCTTTTGTAATGCACTTAAAACTATGTGGTTAGCTATTTATAAACAGCATGTTAAATGCGACATTCACATGTGATTGTTTATAAAATGTCGCACTTAATTTGTTAGTTTACTGTGGGTGTAATTGGCATAAATTGGTAGTTATTACATATCCACAAATATTTTGTTTTGCTATCCACTTTTTATTTTAAAAATGTGGCTAACTATTATCTTATTGTTGGTTAATTATAGCGTTAATGTTAACGTTTTGTTCCAAGTCCCAATAAGCTCTTATATTAAACACTTGATTGTAGTTAAATACCTTCTCTGGTAAAATAATTTTCTCCAAGTCTCCATTGTCCCATAATCCATTGTTATTCAAGTCTTCTATCACTTTAATTTTTGCCTCTACCGGATTTAAATACTCCAACTTCAATTGAGTACTTTTGTTAACATTAAATTCTCTGATTACTTCATTAGTATTTTTATTTAGTAATTGTAGAATATAATTGTGTTTTGCACCTTCTAATTCTACATTTAATACCAAGTTTCCATAATCTTTAAATTGTTTTATATTTATGTTGTAAGTGCTTGATTTATTGTAGTTTCCATAAATATCTTGCATAGCTGAATCTTTTAAAATAATGCTGTATTTTGTTGATTCCTTCCAATTTGTGTAAAATCTAAATTTAAATGTATTATTTTGATAATCAAATAGTTGTGGTTTAACAACTAATGTGTCTTCTTTAAATATGATGCTATCTTTAATAAAACTTCTTATTGGAAGCGATGCTTCTACTAAAAAAGTATCCAATGGATTCATGTCAGTTTTGGCCGTTAAATTTAATTCAGGTAGCTTACTTTTCTTTTTTGGTGTAATTTTGATAGAATAACTCGTGTCTAATGCATTTATTTTAAAAATTGGTACTTCTACATTATTTTCTACAAAAGCTTTAACTGTATCAATAAAATTGGTTCCTTTAATTATTTTTTGAAATGGTTTCATTCCATTATCTAAATTCACGAGAAACGAAGTGGGTTTATAAACTGTAAAATTATATACTCCTATTTGATTTGAAACGGTATCAAATAATTTATTTATTTTAAACTCATTTGGTTTAAATAAAAATAAGTCATAAAAACCATTCATTTTACCTGTATTCACTTCTAATTTACAAATTGCGACACTATCATTTTTTGAGTATTTTAAATCAATTCCTTCTTTTTTATATGCATATAGATAATATTCATCAGCTGGCATATTTTCAATTATGAATGTGCCATCTGCTTTAGTTTTGGTAAAATAAGTTGGATTGAATTTATAAATAGTTGTATCAGTAAAATTAGACTTTTTATATAATGAAACTATAACACCTTCTGCAGGTAAATCTGTAAAAGCATTTCTTACTTTTCCTTTTATAAAGTTGCTGTCAATATAATTTCCTGTTGAAAAAGTATATTGTAAATTGTTGGCTACTATCCCTTCGTGATTATCAATTACCGCATTTCCAAAGTTGATAGTATATGTGGTATTATTAGCTAAAGGTTCTTTGAATTTTATTCTTAGTTCTTTACCAGTTATTAAGTATTCGGGAGCCTGTTTTAAAGGTGGGCTCATCACTATTTGTTTACTAGGATCTTTTAGTTGAATAAATTCATCAAATCTTATTCTTACATCCTGATTGATGGCTGAAAATTTAACTGTTTTATCTTTGGGTAACACTTCTAATACTTTAGGCCCAATTTCATCTTTAGGCCCACCAGTTGGCGCAACAATTTGAGCACAACTTGCCAATATTACTAAACTGAATAAAACAGTTTTTTTAAATAATTTCATTTTTAAAATATAAGAATTAAGCTTTTTTTACCACAAATAGTAATGACGAATAATCACCTTTTATGCTTGCATTATTGTTTGAAATAATTCCATTTACTGCTCCTCTTATCATAGTAAAATTATTTTGCTTATGTGTTTCGCTTCTCATGGAAATGTAAGGTGCATCAAACAATAATGGTTTTGTTTCTACAATTTTGAAGCCATGTTTTTCCATTAATAATTTAAAACTTTTTTGATTGAAATGATACAAGTGTCTTGGTACATCATATCCATCCCAAAATTCTTTGTAGTTTTTAGCATCCCAACTATCTGAATTTGGAACAGCTATAAACATAGTTCCATCATCTTTTAACAAGTTGCTTAATTGTACCATGCGTTCGTTTAAGTAATGAACATGTTCCAATACGTGCCATTGGGTTATAACATCAAAACTTTTTTGTTCAAAACTATCTAATTCATTCTCATTTTTTACTTCATAACCAAAGGTAGATTTTACATAATTAATTGCATCATCGCTAACATCTACTCCTACGCAATTAAATGTTTTATCTATTACAGCACCATGTAAAAAGTAACCTAATCCACAACCTAAATCCATTAAGTTACCTGTTGTGTTATAGTTTTTTATTAAATCAAGTTTTTCCTTAATACTATAATTTCTTACTATATCATAAACTTTATACATTAGGCCAAGTCCTTCCTTTTTTCCAGCATGTGATACGTATTTATCGCTTTGATAATACTTGCCAATTTCTTCAGTATTTGGTCTTGGATTGGTAAATAAAAAGCTACAGTTTGAACATCTATTTAGCTCAAAATTTTCGTTGGTTGCTACAAAATCTTTGCAAGTAAGTTCTGTGGTAAATTCATTGTTTCCACAAACTAAACAGGTAGTTAATTTTTCCATATTTTTTATCGGCCCAAATGTATCATTAAAACTGAAATATCTGAAGGAGATATTCCACTAATTCTTGCTGCTTGGCCTAAAGTTCTTGGTTTTTGTTTATTTAATTTTTGTCTTGCTTCACTACTTAAGTTATGAATTGATGTAAAATCAAAATCTTCATTGATATTTACATTTTCTAATCTATTCATTTTTTCTACCATCAATTGTTCTTTTTCTAAATAACCTTCATATTTCATCAATATTTCAGCCTGAAGTATTTCTTCTTCATTGTATGTATTTAAAAATTTTCCAATTGATTCCACCTTGTCTTTTAAAATATTTATGTCTAATTGTGGTCTTGTTACAATCTGCATTAATTTATAGTTTTGAGGAATCGGTGTAGTATTGTATTCTTCCAATAGTGGATTTATCTCATCTGGTGTTACAGAAGTTTTCTTAAAATATTTAACTATTTCGCTTGTATTTTGTATTTTTTGTTTAACATTTTCTAGTCTTTCATTACTTGCTAAACCAATTTTATTACCAATTTCTGTTAATCTGATATCTGCATTATCCTGACGTAATAAAATTCTATATTCAGCTCTTGAGGTAAACATTCTATAAGGTTCGTCAGTTCCTTTGTTTACTAAATCATCAATTAATACTCCAATATAAGCTTCTGATCTTTTCAGAATAAATTCTTCTTTTTCTTTAATTTTTAAATGTGCATTTATACCAGCCATTAACCCTTGACATGCAGCTTCTTCGTATCCTGTTGTTCCATTTATTTGACCAGCAAAATACAATTTTTCCATTAGATGAGTTTCTAATGTAAGTTTTAATTGGGTAGGCGGAAAATAATCATATTCAATGGCATAACCTGGTCTAAACATTTTTGCATTTTCAAAACCTGGAATTAACCTCATAGCCTTTAATTGAATTTCATCTGGTAATGAGGTAGAGAAACCATTCACATAAATTTCTACAGTATTCCAACCTTCTGGTTCTACAAATATTTGATGTCTATCTCTTTCAGCAAATCTGTTTATTTTATCTTCTATGGAAGGACAATATCTTGGGCCTAAACCTTTTATTCTACCTGCATACATAGGTGAATCATCAAAGCCTGTTCTCAATATATCATGAACTTTCTCGTTAGTATAGGTTATCCAACATGGTCTTTGATTGGTTAATGGTTTAGTATTTATGTAAGAAAATTTGCCTGGATTTTCGTCACCTTCTTGAATTTCCATCGCTTCATAGTTCAATGTTCTACCATCCACTCTTGGTGGAGTTCCAGTTTTCATCCTTCCACTTTCAAAACCTAAACTTATTAACTGTTCTGTTATTCCGCTTGCAGCTTTCTCTCCTATCCTCCCTCCACCAAATTGTTTTTGTCCTATATGGATAATTCCATTTAAAAAAGTTCCGTTGGTTAAAACAACTGCTTTTGAATAGATATTCATTCCCATTCCTGTTTTAACACCCACTAATTTTCCATTTTCGACTAATAAACCGCTAACCATATCTTGCCAAAAATCTACATTAGGAATTTGTTCTAAATGTTCTCTCCAATATTGTGAAAATAACATTCTATCACTTTGAGCTCTTGGGCTATACATAGCAGGCCCTTTAGATCTATTCAGTAATCTAAATTGTATTGCTGAATTATCCGTTACAATTCCAGAATATCCTCCTAAAGCATCTATTTCTCTAACTATTTGACCTTTAGCCACACCGCCCATTGCTGGGTTACAGCTCATTTGAGCAATTTTATTCATATCCATGGTTACAAGTAAAACCTTACTACCCATGTTCGCGGCAGCGGCAGCAGCTTCACATCCTGCATGTCCTGCTCCTACTACTATTATATCATATTGTCCTAACATTATTTTTCTCCTTGTTCCACGTGGAACTTTTATATTTTATTTAAATAATAGTTTTCTTTTTCACGCATCTGTTTTTCTTCTTTAGTACTTTTATCTTTATAGCCGCATAAATGTAAAACCCCATGAATTAGTACTCTTTGTAATTCATTTATGAAAGATATTTTTAAAGTTTTAGCATTATCTTTTACCCTATCAATGCTTATATATATATCACCTTCAATTGGTTCATTTTTTTCGTTCAATTCAAAAGTAATTATATCGGTGTAATAATCATGTTGTAGTGCTTCATTATTTAGTTGTAAAATATATTCATCACTACACAGATTAAATGAGATAGTATTTATTTCTTTTCCTTCTTCAGCTATACATAATTTAATCCAACTATTTATTTTTCTTTTTTCTTTAATTATATATTTATTATCTATATTATTATAGTATATCATCATCTTATAACTGTTATAGTTCCTGATTTGTTTATTTCTTTTCCATCTAATCCAACCATTTTTGCATCATATACGTAGGTATTTGTTTCTGCAAAATTATTGTTTTCATCGGTTAAATCCCATCCAATATTTAAATCAGTTATTTCTTTAACTAATTTACCCCACCTGTTATAAATATACATTTTAGATTTTTTATAATCTATATAAACACCAATGGGTTTAAAAACATTAGAAGAATTTCTTGCAATAACTCCATCTGGAAAATAAACTTTCATTCCTCCAACAATACATACAGTATTTGATTGACTGGTATGACCACTTATGTTTTCAGTACCGATAACCTTATAACATAATGTAGAACCATCAATAGTATTATCGCCTATATTATCCTTATAGTTAGTATCTATTCCAACGTATCTTTGTGAAAAAGGATTAATTATTTGTGCGTTAAGCCTTGTTTCTCTGTATATTACGTATTTTTCTATACCACTGTTCCACGTGGAATATGTATTCCACCACAGTTTATTTTCTGTTATTTCTTCTTGTTGTTCTAAATATATATTACTAGAAATTTTGGTTGTATCGCCCCATTGATTACAAGAATTTTTAGAAACTAAATAATAGTATACTCTTCTATTTCCATCTTCGCTATTATCTATTTCATTTAATGGAGAATTTGTAGTTTTTACTTTTTTAAATAATAAATAAGTTTGGTTATTATTTGATTTTAAAATTTGTATTGAGTCAATATCCGAGAATTGATTAAAGTTTATATTTATATTGATGTAATTATTTAAAGTTACATAATTTATTTTTAAATCATGATTTGCAATTCTTTTGCCAGATACCAATGTTACTAAGTTTGAATTACTTTTATATTTTTCATTTATAATATTTACTGCCATTATATAATAATCAACAGTTTCATTGCTATTTATTTTATCAATATAATTGGTTGTTGTATTTGAAACACTATCAATTAATTGAAAACCTGAACCATTAACATTTTTATAAATATAGTAGTATTTTATATTATTACCCCAACCGATATACTTTGTCCAATTTAGGCTGACTCTATTTAAACATGTATCAATGGTAGCTGTATTGTAAATGGTATAATGATAGTCTTCTGGAAGATAATCCCATCTTTTGGTGCAGCTATCAACTGCCGCTATTACATATTTTAAACTACCTGATTTAGGATTTAGTCCAGTAACATTATCAATAAAAAAAGTATCTATAATACCTGTTTTTATTGCATTGTCATTAAACAAATCTACATACCAAAAACTAGGAAATGTATTTTGTTCCCAAACTATTATTGGTTTATTGGTCAATATATCAACCGATACATAGGCTATTTTACTTTTAGATAAATAAAATTCGGATACATTTTGAGTATCCGAATAACATAAATTATCTATGCCTGAACAATTAAAAACAGTTTCCACATAATAATCCCAGTTTTTATTACTAGGTATGTTTGCATTTAAATGACTCCAATTTGTTATGTTTTGGTTTGTTTCAGTATTAAGTAAAGTATATGGATTTGATATTTTATCTCTTCCATATATTCTGTATTCTTTAAATGTTCCACATGGAACATTTTGATTATAGTTCCAAAAAATAACATTATTTAAATTTGCTCTACATATTCTTCTTAATTTTGAGCAATATTGTGCCTGAGCAATATTTGCTGTAATAAATAAAAGAAATAATATGTAAAGTTTTTTTATCATTTAGTATTAGCGCCTACTCTTACTTTTGTAAAAGTTTCTTCATTTAAATATTTATCGGCAAGTTCTATTAATCTTTCAGGGGTACTATTCTTTATAATCTCAATATACTCGTAATAATATTGATAAGTTAAGTTATAATCTTGTAGTATTTTAAATCTATCTGCTAAGCTAAATGGGCCATCTATACTTCTTAAAAATGATCCTAAAAGATAGTTTTTAGCAACTCTCAACTCATCAGTTCCTATTTTTTCAGTACGTAGTTTATTTACTTCTTTATAGATTTCTTCTATTCCTTGTTCACATAAATCATTATTTATTTCTGTATCTATATACCAGCATGCATCATTTGGATATGCTTCAATTGCTGAATATATACCGTAAGTAAGCCCTTTTTCTTCTCGAATATTTTTCATTAATCGTGATCCAAAATAACCACCAAGAATTAAGTTTAATAACTGTATTTCTCTAAAATCAGGGTTATTTCGATTGAATAATTTTTTACCAATTCTAATGGCACTTTGAACTGATGATGTTTTTTCTATAAAAATATTTTCTTGTACAAACGTTTTACCTTGATAAGAAGTTTTTAAATCAGAATTTTTTGAAAATGTGCTAGTTCCAAAATTGCTTGAAATGGTGTTTATTACTGTATTATTAACAAAACCAGAAACGATAATATACTTGATTCCTTGCTGATAATGTGTTTTGTAAAAATTTACTAAATCATTTCTGTCAATATTCTGAATATCTTCCTTGGTAGAAAAACTTCCGTAAACAGTATTTCCAAACAATGATTGATTGAAAGCTCTCCTAGCTAAATAAGAATTTCTTTCTTCATTAACTATTAAGTTTTGGATGGTATTTTTCTTTAAAATAGCTAAATCTTTTTCAGGAAAAATACTATCTGTAATTATTTCAATAATAAATGGCAAACAATTAGCCAAGTGTTTATTGATACAATACAAGGTGAGTGTGGCTTCATCGGTACCACTTTTTGCTTGAAAATAGGCACCATAAAAGTCTAGTTTTTCAGCTATTTCTGCGGCAGAGTATTTACTAGTTCCTTCACTTAACATTTTGGCTGTAAAATTTGCTTGCCCCTTTATTTGCTGGGCTATAGCTCCTGCATTAAACACAAAATCTAGCTTTAAAACCTCTTCATTTCCCGCATTAATGGCATAAACTTTTATTCCATTTTGTAAGGTATTTTCAACCGCTTCCTTAATTTTTATATTCGTAATTTCAGTAGCAAATGGTACTTGTGTTCTATTTAGCATGGTTTGAAAGGTAATATAGGGTTGAACAATTGTTAGGTGTAATTATTTCGTTAGCGGCTTTTAATATGTCTTCCTGAGTTACTTTTAAGTATAAATCAATTTCCTTATTAACCAATTCTACATCGCCTAAAACCCACGCATAAGCTAATTTCATGGCTTTGTTAAGTGCAGTCATATCATTGAATCGAATATTGGTTTCCGACTTGTTTTTTATTTTGGTTAACTCACCCTCTCCTACTCCATTTTGTTTAAAGTTTTCCAATAAATCTAAAATAGCTTTTTCTGCACTTTCGATAGAAACACCTTCACTTATTTTTCCTTCAATCATCAATAATCCAGCTTCCACATCGCCACTGATATAGGCATCTAATTCGCTAAATAGGTTTTTATTTTTAACCAATTCAGTGTAAAATCTTGATGATTTACCTGCTCCCAAAATATCAGTTAACATATCTGCTGCATAATATTTTTCATCTGTTCTAGCAGGCATGTGATAGGCTTTTACAATCATGTTTGCTGGTACATCAGCATAAACTGTTTCATATCTCGCTTCAGTTTGAATGGGTTCTTGTCCATAATTAGGTTTCACGTAATTTTGAGTTGGAATTGGTTCAAACCATTTACTAACCAATGCTTTACATTTTTCAAAATCAATATTTCCGGCAATAACTAATACGGCATTATTTGGGCAATAAAAGTTTTTAAAAAAGGCTTTTACATCATCAAGTGTCGCATTTTCAATATGGCTAATTTCTTTACCAATGGTAGGCCAACTATAAGGATGAACTTTATAAGCCAACGGCAAAATTTTTAACCACACATCGCCATAAGGTTGATTCAGGTATCTTTCTTTAAATTCTTCAATAACAACATTGCGCTGAATATCTAAACTTTCCTGGTTAAAGTCCAGACTTAACATTCTATCGCTTTCGAGCCAAAAGCCTGTTTCTATGTTATTTTCAGGAAGTGTTAAGTAATAATTGGTTATATCGTTACTGGTGAATGCGTTGCTTTCACCTCCAGCGTCTTGAAGCTCGGTATCAAAATCTTCAATGTTGATAGAACCGCCAAACATTAAATGCTCAAACAAATGCGCAAAGCCCGTTTTGTTAGGATTTTCGTGTTTTGAACCTACATTATAAAGTAAATTTAAAACACAAAGTTGTGTGCTATCATCAAAATGATGAATTACAGTTAAGCCATTCGGCAATTGATATTGATTATACTTGATCAAAATATTTTTTCTTTATGTACTATGCGAAAATAGTAGTGATAAAAGCAATTTGTACATTGATTACCTAACACTTAAACGCACATTTTTAAAACGTGTATATTTTTATTGAAAATTTTACGTTCTATGTACAATTTACTTAATGAACACAAAATGAACCAAATAGTTGTTTTGGTAATTTTCTTTATATCATAATCCTTATTTATTTCCAATTTGTTTTACAAACTAACAACTGTTAGGTTTAAATGTCGCGTTTCTTAAATTCATTATAAATAGTTTAATTGATAAGCCTTTTTTCTTCGATTTAAGACACTTTTTTGATAGTTATTGATTGAGTCTAGAATAAATGATATGGTGTAAATTCATAAGCTTAAAATGGCTAATTTGAGTGTCAATAATCGTTAGTAATATTGTAATATTTTGAAAGTATAAAAGTGACCAAAACTTAAAAAAATGAAATGTTTTTATCAAAATATTTAAAAATGTCATTATTTTATACGAGAATTGGCTTCAAATAATGAAAAACTACCATTTATTATTATTCAAATTGTTTAAAATTTTTTTTTGATTGTCGCGCTAGCTCTTTACTTAATGTTTATAAGGCTTTACTAATCCTTTTAACTATAAAAATGTTAGTTTTTTATCTTACATGGGTTTACAGCTAAATTTTGTATTTATTTTGCTCAAAAGCTAATTCGTTTTATAAAATGTCTTATAGAGATAAGTTGCAATATTTATTGGTTAAAAAAATGCAGATTTCAAATGCTAAGGCAAAAGAAATAATTGCAGCTAACGTGGTGCTGGTAAATGCTGTAAATGTGAACGATAACATTTTAATAAAAGAAACGGATAGGGTAGAACTGAATGGAGAAATTATTCAGGAAGGCAAAAAAATAATTTATGTCGCATTACATAAACCACGTGGAATAGAGTGTACTTTAAACCCTGAAATACCCAATAACTTAAAGCAATTAATCAACTTTGATGAAAAACTTTTTCCTGTTGGTAGGCTTGACAAAGAATCGGAAGGATTGCTCATTTTAACCAACGATGGTTATTTATTTAACAAAACCATTAATCCTAAAAGCGAAGTAGAAAAAGAATATTTAGTTACTGTAAATAAAGCAATTACAGATGATTTTATTTTAAAAATGAGTAGGGGAGTTGAAATATTAGGACAAGTTACGCTGCCTTGTTTTGTTCAAAGAATGGACGATTTTACTTTTAAAATCATTTTGATACAAGGTTTAAATCGCCAAATCAGGCGAATGTGTTATAAGCTTGATTATTTGGTTACTAGCTTAAAGCGCGTAAGAATTGGAAATGTACATTTAAATGATTTGTCGGTAGGCGAAAGTCGAATAATTTTTGACAATGAATTGAAGTAATCATTACTTCAATTCATTGTCAGTAAAGTGTTTAATACTTTTTTCTTGCGCAAATTTTTTATCATTGTATGCGTTCGAATTGTTTTTAGGGATAGATAAACTGTTCCACGTGCCAGCTTTTAATTGCTTGCAATAAAAAACAATTTGCCCAATATGATAGCTGTAATGTGCTAATTGTCTGTTAATTGCGTCCATTACAGTATGTCCTTCATTTCTAATATATATAATACGTTCTAAATCAGATACTTGTAAATTATTCAGTGTTTCTAAAAAGCAGCTCCAACCTTTATTCCAAGTAAGGAGCATTTGTTCTTTAGTTTCTAAATCGTTTTCAAATTCAGCATCGCGCATGCGCCAAGGCTTTTCGCCATCAGTGTTAAAAATATCTGTCCATCGCGAAAGCATATTTCCGGCCAGGTGTTTTACAATTGTCGCAATGCTGTTGGTGTCATCATTTGTTTGAACAAAAAGCTGATTTTCTTCTATTTGATCAAACGATTTTTCTGCAAGCGATTTGTAGTATAAAAATTGCTTTTTTACACTTACCAAAAATTGTTCGTTCATGCTATAAACTCATCATGTCTTTAAACTTAACAGCTTGGCGTCTGCTAACTTCAACCTTAGAGCCATCTTTCATGTAAAATAAAAGCCCACTGTTAAAAAAAGGTTCAATTTTGTCAATATAATTTAAGTTTACAATTTGTTGGCGATTGGCTCTAAAAAACATTTTAGGACTTAAGCGCTCGTCTAACGAGTTTAAAGTTCTGTGAATCAAAGGTTGGTATTTATCAAAAAATATTTTCGCGTAATTTCCGTTGCTTTCAATTAATCGAATATCAGTTAATTTTACATACCAACAGCGGTCGCCATCTCTAATAAAAACTTGGCTATCTTCGGCTAATTTTCCATTTCCTTTTTGTTCTTCAGCAGCAGCTATTTGTTTTTTTGCTTTGACAATGGCTTCGCGTAAACGGCTGGTTTCTATTGGTTTTAATATATAATCAAGTGCATTTACTTCAAAAGCTTTAATGGCAAACTCGTTATAGGCAGTAGTAAAAATAATAGCAGGAGTTTCAATTAGCTCTTCTAACATTTCAAAACCAGTTTTTTCCGGCATTTGAATATCTAAAAAAATCAATTGAGGCTTTAGTTTGTCAATTAAGTCTAAACCTTCATCGGCATTGCTTGCTTCAGCAATAATTTCAATTTCGTTAAACTCTTTTAAAAGGTTTTTTAAGCCTTCGCGGGCTAATTTTTCATCGTCTATAATGATTGTTTTTATCATAATGGTAAAATTATTTCAGTTAATACGTTTTTTTCGTCTAAGTTTTGAATGCTAAATGTGGCTTTGTCTTCAAATAAAATGCGCAACCTTTCTTTGGTGTTTTCAATTCCAAGTCCTGAACTTTCGTGTTTTGGATTGTATTGGCCACTATTAATTATTTGAATAACAACATTTTGATTTTTTATAAATGATTTTATTAAAATGTTGCCACCATTTTTTAAGTTACTTATTCCATGTTTAATACCGTTTTCTACCAATGTTTGCAACATCATGGGTGGCAAACTGGTTTTTAAAGTTTCAGGGGCAATTTCTAATTCGGTATTTAAGCGTTCATCAAATCTAATTTTTTCAATAGCTAAATAATCGCTAACTGTTTGTAATTCATCGGTTAAGGAAACAGTTTTGTGTTTTTCCATTTTTAAAGAACCTCGCAAAAGGCTACTTAATCTGGTTATGGCTTCTTTGGCATTTTCTGGGTCAACATCTACCAATGTTCTGATTCCATTTAATGAATTGAATAAAAAATGAGGATTTAACTGTGTTTTTAAATTATTGTATTGCGTTTCTTTTAAAACTGCTTGTAGCTCAAATTTGTCGGTTTCGGTTTTGAGTAATTTTTCCCAATACACAAAAAAGTGGTACATAATGGCCCACAAAAACACGTATTTTGATAAATTGAAAAAGAAAATTGGTAACACCCTAAAGTCAATTTTAGCCAATAATTCGTGCTCAATATCAAGACTTTCGGAACTATTAGATATGGTATATAAGTCCAAAACTACATTTAAAATTGTTAGCGGAATTGATATCAAAATAATCATGATAACGCCACGTGGAATAAGTTTAGGTAAAGGTAAGTTTAACCAATTGGCTTTTATAATAAACAGCCGGTAACAATGCGTTAAAATAATGCCAGCCATCCAATTAGCTAAAGCATTTCCCAATAAACCAACTGAAAAACCAAATACATTGATATATGTAACAAGTTCTATAAAAATAAAAATGAACCAACCACCAAACTGACAGTACCAATATATTTTTGCTTTGTTTAACATAATTTTATTTGGCTAATATACTTGCTTAAGTTTGCAAATAAACAAATTGCTTACACAAAAGGAACCATTAAATAGTTAGGTGGCAAAAAACGAATTGTAATAATTTCAATCAAAGGCTAAAACTAAAAACCTTTATGTGAGTTTTATTGGTATGCAAACGTATTTAATAGTAGGAGCAAGCTCAGGAATTGGTTTTCAATTGGCAAAAAATTTAACCGAAAATGGTAATAAAGTTATTGCATTGAGCAGAAGCGATAATAATTTATCTAGTTTAAACCATGTTACTTACTATCAGGTAGATATAAGTGAAGAAAGCCCGAGTTTTCCTGCAATTGTAGAAAGCATAAATGGACTTATTTATTGCCCGGGAACCATTAATTTAAAACCGTTTAGGGCTTTAAAACCTGAAGATTACTTGAACGAGTTTAATATAAACGCACTTGGCGCAGTTAAAACCATTAAACAATATTTACCTAATTTAACCAGTGCGGGAAATGGAAATGTGGTACTTTTTAGCACAGTGGCAATGCAAACAGGAATGGCTTTTCACGCTAGTATTGCTATGGCAAAAGGTGCAGTTGAAGGTTTAACACGTAGTTTAGCAGCTGAGTTTGCACCAAAAATTAGGGTAAACGCAGTGGCTCCATCGTTAACTGCCACTCCGCTTGCTGATAAATTAATTAATGCAGAAGCCAAGCTAAAAGGAGCAGAAGAACGTCATCCACTCAAAAAAATTGGAAACGTGGAAGATATTAGTAATGCAGTAATGTATTTGCTAAACGCAAATTGGGTTACTGGCCAAATTATGCAAGTAGATGGCGGAATGAGTGCAGTAAGATAATAGATTGATATTGATTATTTTACGGTGATGACATTTTTGTAAATGTCTTCGCACATTACTTTAATACCATCCTGTAAAACAGAAACTATTTCCTTTGCTTTGGTGGTAGATTTTTCGCTATATACTACATTATCAAGTATTTTTACTTTTTCGCCATTTAAATAAACAACAGCTTGATATCTTATTTCAGCTTGCACTTCCACGGTTGAGGTAGAGCTTGATGAGTTTTTATTGGCATAAGTTGATTTATTGGTAACACTTTTTCTATTCCAACCTGGTTTAACTTTTACAATGTTTAAATATATTCCTTCATTAACCATTGAATCAGAAAAATTTACTGAATTATATGTAGTGTTAAATGTATTGATTGCAGCTGTATGTAACGATTTTTTAAATTGTAAAACTTCCATTTTTAATAAACCTGCCGAACGTATATAAAACGAATCTTCAATGGCATCACCAAAACGAATTATGATTGGTTTATTTACTTTTTCCTGATAGGCTTCTATAAATGGTTTTGTTTCAAAATAGGTTGTTTTGGGTAAACTGCAAGCACTTGATAATAAAACAAATGCAATAAAAATCCATAGAGTAGTTTTCATAATGATTTTTAATAATGGAATCGCAAATTATAGTAATAAGGTTTTTCTATAAGTTGACATTTATCAATTTACTGTGACATGCTATTCATTTAATATTGCAGTGTCTTTAGGGGTGGCCAAGTAAATTGGCCTGAGATTACACCCTCTGAACCTGATCGAGGTAATGCTCGCGAAGGGAATAGACCACCAATGCATTTTTTATTATTAAGCTAGCTACAAAAGTGCATTTTGGGTTTTTCACTCAGAGTTAGATAAACAATTTATGGCCACTAACAGCCCCTGTTTTTGGTTTTGTTTAATCTTTCAATTTAACAAAAATGTTAAAAAAATTTATTGCCGCAAGCACATTTATGGCTATAAGCCAAATGGTTGCTGCACAATCGGACAGTTTAAAAACTAAAACCGATCTTCAAGAAGTAGTAGTTATGGGTACAAAAGCCCAAGCCAACAATCCAATTACGTTTCAAAATTTAAACAAAAAGGAAATTGACAAGCAAAATTTTGGTCAAGATTTACCTTTTTTGTTGAACTTAACTCCTTCTACTGTAATTAGTTCTGATGCTGGAGCTGGCGTGGGTTACACAGGAATTAGAATTAGAGGAACTGACCCAACGCGAACCAATGTAACTATTAACGGAGTTCCAATTAATGATGCAGAAAGCCATGGAATGTATTGGGTTAATATGCCCGATATGGCATCATCATCACAAAATATTCAGGTTCAGCGTGGTGTAGGAACATCGAGCAATGGAGCAGGTGCCTTTGGTGCCAGTATCAATGTACAAACTGATGGTTTAAATCCAAATGCTTATGCCGAAATATCAAGTAGTTATGGCTCATTTAATACTTGGAAAAATACAGTAAAGGCTGGCTCAGGATTGCTTTCAAACAATTGGGCTTTTGATGCACGATTATCAAAAATTACAAGTGACGGCTTTATAGACCGTGCAAGTTCTGATTTAAAATCTTTTTTTGTATCTGCTGCACATTATGGTAAAAAAAGTATTTTTAAAGTAAATGTGTTTTCTGGCAAAGAAAAAACATATCAAGCCTGGAACGGGGTTTCAGAAGATTTGTTAAAGGCAGGAAACCGAACTCACAACGATTTTATTTATCCTAATCAAACAGATAATTACCAGCAGGATAATTATCAAATGTTTTATACTTACCAATTTAATAAGCACATAAAAGCAAATGTTGGTTTGCACTATACTTATGGCCGTGGTTATTACGAAGAGTACAGAGAAGGTGATAAATTTAGTGCCTATAAATTGAAAGACACTTTATTTGTGTTAAATAATAATGTTATTGATACGGTAACTAGGGGCAATTTTGTGCGCAGACGTTGGTTAGATAACGATTTTTATGGAGCAATTTTTTCGTTTGTTTATGAAAAAAACAAATTAAATGTAACTGTTGGCGGTGGTGTTAATCAATATGATGGTCGTCATTATGGTGAATTAATTTGGAGTCAATATGCTATGGGTGGAAATATTAACCAACATTTTTATGATGGAAAATCGAACAAAACAGACTACAATATTTATATAAAAACTACTTATAAACTTAGCGAAAAGTTAGACGGTTTTGTAGATTTACAACAACGTCTGATTAATTATAAAACAAGTGGTGAAGATTTTAGTGGAGGTAATTACATTCCATACGATATCAATTTAAACTTTAACTTTTTTAACCCTAAAGCTGGTTTAACCTACTCAGTTCAAAAAAATGCAAATGTTTATGCTTATGTTGGCGTTGCCAATAAGGAACCTGTGCGCAGCGACATTATTCAAGCAAGTGCTAAAAGTTTACCAAAATCGGAGCAATTAATTAATTATGAATTTGGTTTTAGAAAAAATTGGAAAAAATCGGCCTTTAGCGCAAATATTTATTACATGGATTATAAAGACCAACTGATTACTACAGGTCAAATAAATGATGTGGGTGCTTATAACCGTGTAAATGTGCCAAATAGCTATCGTACAGGTATTGAACTTACCGCTGGTTTGCAGTTGGTTAAAAACTTAAAATGGCAAACTACATTTACTTACAGCCAAAATAAAATAAAAGAGTTTACCGAATATGTAGATGATTGGGATAACGGTGGTCAAATTCAAAAACAGCATAAAGATGTGAGTATTGCATTTTCTCCAAACATCATAGGCTCTTCTATTTTTACTTATTCGCCTTTTGCTAAATGCGACATTGATATAATTTCGAAATATGTTGGTAAGCAATACTTAGATAACACCGAAGATGAAAACCGTAAAATTGACGCGTTTTTTGTAAATGATATGAGGGTAACTTATGGTTTAACTGTAAAAGGAATGTTTAAATACATTGGGTTAGGATTACAAGTAAACAATATTTTTAATGAATTATATGCGCCTAATGGTTATACTTTCAGTGGTTATAGTGGAGGAGTGCGAGGCGATTACAACTATTATTATCCGCAAGCAGGAACCAATTTTTTGACCAATTTGGTTTTTAAATTCTAAAAAATTTAGACGTAAAAAAAACCGCTTGTGGCTAGCAAGCGGTTTTTAATTGAACAAAATTTAAGCCTATGAAAAACTATTTAATTAGTTAGTAGCCGCTACAAATGTAAAAACTCGCAGCATATTTACAACCACTCACATAAAAAAACTTACACTTAACATGCGACATTTGTGTAAAAACATAATAATCAATTAAATAAAATTTTATTTTTTGATTAATTTCCAGAGTTTTCCATCAAAAAAGCTTTTATAAACAAATCTAAGTCGCCATCCATAACAGCCTGAACATTACTAGTTTCTGTATCGGTTCTTAAATCTTTAACTAACTTATAAGGGTGCATTACATAATTTCTTATTTGGCTGCCCCATTCTATTTTGCGTTTGCCTGCTTCTACTTTGTCTTTTTCTTCATTGCGTTTGCGCAATTCAATTTCGTAAAGTTGCGATTTTAACATTTTCATAGCACGCTCTTTATTAGCACTTTGTGAGCGCTCTACTTGGCATACAATTACAATTCCAGATGGCTTATGTGTTAATTGAACTTTGGTTTCAACTTTATTTACATTTTGACCGCCTGCTCCGCCCGAACGAGATGTTTGAATTTCTATATCAGCATCCTTTATTTCTATTTCAATGGTGTCGTCAATAATTGGATAACAATAAACCGATGCAAAACTGGTGTGTCTGCGTGCATTGCTATCGAAAGGAGATATACGAACCAACCTATGAACGCCATTTTCGCCTTTTAAAAATCCGTAAGCAAAATCCCCCGTAACTTCTATGCTGCAAGATTTAATTCCTGCACCATCGCCTGCTTGCTCGTCTACTACTGAAGCTTTAAAGCCTTTTTTGTCGGCATACATTATATACATACGCATCAACATTTCGGCCCAATCTTGGCTTTCTGTTCCGCCAGCACCAGAGTTTATATTAACTACACAATTAAACTGATCTTCTTCGGCACTGAGCATATTTTTAAACTCTAGCTCTTCTACCGTTTTGGTAGTTTGCTCAAAGTTTAAATCTAATTCTTCTTCACTTACTTCAACAGCTTGGTAAAACTCGTATAAAACAGCTAGGTCATCTACTTTGGCTCTTGCCTCTGCAAAACCATCTGTCCATATTTTTTTTTGCTTAATGCCTTTTAGTACCGATTCAGCTCTTTTAGGATTGTCCCAAAAACTAGGTTCGTGGGTAAGGTTTTCTTCTTCATCTATTTGGTGTAATTTGGTAGCAACGTCAAAGATACCTCCTCAGTGCTTCCACTCTTTCGTCCAAATTTTTTAATTGATCGCTTGTCATAATCGGCAAAAGTAACTTTTTAGCCACAGATTACACATTAGCCGCAGATTTATTAAAGAAGTATTACTTTGTGAAGGGTAAATTTGTCGATTTTATAATCTTGTAATCTTTTCAACCCAATCGCACTTATCAACATTTTTTAACCAAAAAAACTAAAATTAACCTACCTTTGCAGCTTTAATGGGAAATATAGTAGCAATAGTAGGAAGACCAAATGTTGGAAAATCAACACTTTTTAATCGTTTAACAGGCAATAAACACGCCATTGTTGACGATTTTAGTGGCGTAACACGCGATAGGCATTATGGTAAAGCCGAGTGGCTTGATAAAGAATTTAATGTAATAGATACAGGTGGATATGTGCCAAATAGTGCCGATATTTTTGAATCGGCCATCCGTAACCAAGTAAAAATAGCCATTCAAGAAGCTGATGTGCTTTTATTTATGGTAGATGTAGCAGTTGGGATAACTGACTTAGATACTGAGTTATCTATTATGTTGCGAAAAAGCAAAAAACCTGTATTATTAGTAGTAAATAAGGTTGATAACAGCAATCGTCAGTTAGACGCACACGAATTTTGGGCTTTAGGTTTCGATAATATTTATAATATTTCATCGGCAAGTGGTTCTGGAACAGGCGATTTGCTTGATGAAGCAATGAAACATTTAACTTTTGAAGATCAAGATACTGATGTAGATGAAGTTGATTTACCTAAAATTGCCATTATTGGCAGGCCAAATGTTGGAAAATCGAGTTTGGTAAATGCATTGTTAGGTCAAGAAAGAAATATTGTAACTGATATTGCAGGAACAACTCGCGATGCCATTAACTCACATTATAAATTATTCGATAAGGAATTTTTATTAATAGACACAGCCGGAATTCGCAGAAAAAATCGTGTTTCAGAAGATTTAGAGTTTTACTCTGTAATGCGCAGTATCAAAGCGTTGGAAGATTGCGATGTAACAGTTTTGGTTATTGATGCTACTGTTGGTTTAGATAATCAAGATATGAATTTGGTTTCATTAGCAGTAAAAAACAATAAAGGTTTGGTAATTTTGGTAAACAAATGGGATTTGATTGAAAAAGATACCAAAACTTCGCTTGAATACGAAAAAGTAATCCGCGAAAAACTAAAACCATTTAACGATGTGCCTATTGTTTTCACATCGGCTGTAACCAAACAACGTATTTTTAAAGCTATAGAAGAAGCTTTACACGTAGCCGAAAATAGAAAACGTAAAATTTCGACCAGTAAATTCAACGAATATATTTTAGATAAAATTGAAAATTACCCGCCACCAAGTGTAAAAGGCAAGTTTGTAAAAATAAAATATGCCACGCAATTACCAGGTCGTAGCCCTCGCTTTGCCTTTTTCTGTAACCATCCGCAATATGTTACTGATTCGTACAAACGCTATATTGAGAACAAAATTAGAGAAGAGTATGACTTTAAGGGAGTTCCAATAATTATTTACATGAGAGAAAAATAAATTTTTTTTGTTTATATTTTGTTATTAACAAAACAATCATATATTTGCACCCGAATTAGAAAATCAAACAATTTAAAATCAAAACAAAATGAAAAAAGTATTATCAATCGTTGCCGCTTCTGCTATGTTAGCTATCGTAGCTTGTGGTCCTTCTGCTGAAGAAAAAGCTAAAATGGAAGCTCAAAAACAAGCTGATTCAATCGCTGCTGCTACTCGCGCTGCTGATTCATTAGCTGCATTAGAAAACACTATGGTTGACACAACTGCTGTTTCTGCTGATACAGCTGCTGCTACAACTGAAGCTGCTCACTAATTTTTTCTTTCAAACAGAAACAAATTATTCAAAAATGCCATACTTTTTTAAGTGTGGCATTTTTATTTTATACTAGTTTGATTATCAACTAATAAAAAAGTGAATTATTTGCGAATAACTTTTTTGTTTTTATAAAAAAAAAGTACATTCGCAGTCCTAAAAAATTAAGCTAATGGCACAACGTACATACCAACCATCGGTAAGAAAAAGAAGAAACAAACACGGTTTCCGTAAGAGAATGGAATCTGCTGCAGGCAGAAAGGTTATTGCTGCACGTAGAGCACGTGGTAGAAAAAGATTAACTGTATCTGACGAAAAACGTCACAAAAAATAGAAAACCTAATCCCGAGTTTTACGCCTTAGGTTTAAAATTCGGGATTTGTTTTTTATTTGTTTTAAGTACACATGGTAATTAGCATGTGTTTTTTTGTTTATATACAACTCATTTCCAATTAAATAATTATAGCATAAGTTTTAAGATGAAATATCGTTTTCCTAAAAAAGAAAAAGTGGTATCGCTTAAAATTATCAATGCTCTTTTTGAAAAAGGTGCACACGGTATTTTTGTGTTTCCTTTCAAAATATCTCTAGTTTTTTTATCAAACCAAGAGGCCCCAAGCCAAGTTTTAATTATTGTACCTAAACGCAATTTTAAAAAAGCGGTTGATAGAAATAGGATAAAACGACAAATCAGAGAAATTTATCGTTTAAACAAAGATCCTTTTTTACAGATTTTGAAATCTTCGCAAGTTCAAGTGGCTATGTCAATAGCATTTGTTGGCAAAACAGAACTTGAATATGCCAAAGCCAATCAGGCATTTATTAAAGCACTTAAACAGTTAGCCGATCACATTGAAAAAAATAGTACAAGCGCCATTCATACTGCTAATTAAAATTTATCAGCATGTAGTTTCGCCATATTTACCTAATGCTTGCAGGTATAATCCTACTTGTAGTCAATATGCTATTGAAGCATTAAATAAACATGGTGTTTTTAAAGGATTGTATTTGGCTATTAAGCGCATCAGTTCTTGTCATCCGTGGGGTGGAAGCGGTTTTGACCCTGTTCCGTAACGAACTTTACGCTTAAAGTTTTATTAATAAAATCATTTATTTGTGTTTAACTTAAACCAATGTTTAAGGTTATTTTTGCATAAAATACTTAAATAAAAATGGCGAATTTTAACCCTTGGCACGATGTACATTTTGGAGACGATGCTCCAAATCACGTAACAGCAATTATTGAAATACCTAAAGGCAGTAAAGGTAAATTTGAATTAGACAAAGAAAGCGGAATGCTTAAGCTAGACAGGGTTTTGTTTTCGGCTGTTCATTACCCAGCCAATTATGGTTTTATTCCACAAACTTATTGCGATGACAAAGATCCACTAGATATTTTAGTGATAACTTCTATTGAATTACCACAAATGTGTTTGATTGATGCTAAAGTAATTGGTGTAATGCGCATGGTTGACCAAGGTGAGGCCGATGATAAAATTATTGCTGTGGCACAAAACGATATGTCGGTTAACTATATGAACGATATAAGCGAATTACCACCGCATACTTTAACTGAAATGCGCAGGTTTTTTGAAGACTACAAAAAACTGGAAAATAAAGAAGTAAAAGTTGAGGATTTTTTAGGCAGAGAAGAGGCCTTAAAGATTATTGATGAAAGTATTGAGCTTTATAAAAAAACATTTTTAAACAAATAGTTAGTACCATTGTTGTAATTTATTATATTGCCAATCCAAAATAAAAAACAGACTGAGAGTACAACACAAATATAAAACCGAAGAAACACTGGTTGCCGATTTAAAGGAAAAAAACAGGGAAGCCTTTAGTTATTTATACGATAACTATTGTAGCGCACTGTTTGGTGTTATCAATCGTATTGTGCAGTCTGAAGAAATTGCAAACGATGTTTTGCAAGAGGCCTTTGTAAAAATTTGGAAAAATCTACCATTTTATTCTAGAGAAAAAGGAACGCTATATACCTGGATGTTAAACATTTGCAGGAATATGGCTATTGATACTGTAAGATCTAAACAATATAAAAACGAAACTCAAAACCAAAGCATTGAAGATTTCGTAAGTGTAGTAGATCAAACAGAACAATTACAAACAAAAGTTGACCATATTGGTTTGCGAAAGGTTATAGATAAGCTAAAACCAGAGCATTTAATTCTAATAAATAAGGTTTATTTTGAAGGTTATACCCAGGAGGAGGTGTCTAAAGAATTAGAAATTCCTCATGGAACTGTAAAAACAAGAATTAGAGCTGCAATATTGCAATTAAGAGGAATATTGAAAGTAGATGAGCAATAGTGAAATAATAGAAAGCGGAATTTTAGAAAGCTATGCACTAGGATTGTGTAGCGATTCTGAAAGACTCGAAGTTGAAAAACTTTGTGCTGAAAATGCTATGCTTAAAGCTGAACTAGAATCTATTCAAAAAGCTCTTTATTTATTTGGTGAATTGCACAAAGTGCAACCAAAACCTGAAGTAAAAAACAATATTTTTGCTCAATTAAACATAAAAGAACCTCCTAAAATAGATACACAAGTTGTTCAATTACAGCCTAAAAAGTTTAATTATGCAGTTGCAGCATCACTGGCTTTGTTTGGTATAAGTTTATTGGCCAATATTGTTATTTACTTAAAATACCAATCGGCTAATGAGCAGGTATTAGCATTAAGCAGTAAAAATGCTCAAATGGTTGAAAGCCTTAAAAGCAATAAGGTTAAACTGGAAACAATTAATACCGAGTTGGCTTTTATAAGTAGCGTTGAAACCACTAAAATTCCTTTAAAAGGGGTTTCTAAATCGCCAGAAAGTTTGGTAATGATTTATTGGAATAAACAGACCAAGGAAGTTTATGCTGAAGTTAAAAACTTACCGCAAGCTACTGATGGTTTGCAGTATCAACTTTGGGCAATAGTAGATGGAAAACCAGTGGATGCTGGTGTTATAGCCAAAAATAGTTCAGATTCGGTATTGTTAAAAATGAATAATTTTGAATCGGCCCAAGCATTTGCAATTACCTTAGAAAAAGAAGGCGGAAGCCCAAGTCCAACACTTACAGAAATGTATGTGATGGGAGCAGTTGGTAGCTAATAATTTTTATAAAAATTTGAAAAGGCGATTTGAACTCAAATCGCCTTTTTTTATTAATTTAATGTGGCTTTTGACAATGATGTTTCGGCATTGTTTCCAGTACCTTTTATAAAGTAAAAACCAATAAAATTACCATTAGCATATATTTTTGTTTCAATGGTAAAACTATCGGTTGGGTTAATGCCACTTGAAGTAGCCGATAATTCTAATGCCCTAGGTTTAGAAGCTTTGTTAATGAACGAAACTTGCCAGCCTGTTCCTTGGCTGTTAACAGTTACTTTTTGATTGTTTTCGTCTAAATAATAACCACTCCAATTGGCGGCATTAGTGGTATTAACTACATACCTAATGCTATCTGTGGTGGTGGTGTTATTAGTTGTGGTTGAACTGTCTTTACTGCACGCCCCAAAGCTGCTAGCAATGATTAAAAGTACTATCAATTTTTTCATACAATAATTTTTAAAACAAAGCAATATTATGAAACCTGCGTAAAATAATTTTTAAAACAAATTCACAAAACAGTTCGTTTCGATATTGAATAACAACAAATTAATACACCCAAAAATGAGTTTTTTAACAGCCGAATGGAACGATTTACTAATGATTAATTATAAAATTGATCCTAAAATATTAGAAAAATATGTTCCCGTTGGAACCGAGTTGGATTTATGGAACAATAACTGTTACGTTAGTTTAATAGGTTTTATGTTCGAAAATGTAAAAATGTTAGGAGTAAAAGTTCCTTTTCATGTAAATTTTGAAGAAGTAAATTTAAGGTTTTATGTAAAAAAACTAGAGGATGGAAAATGGAAAAGGGGAGTGGTTTTTATAAAAGAAATTGTACCCAAATTTGCTATTTCGTGGGTAGCTAATTTATTGTATAACGAGCATTACGAAACACGACCTATGCGCCATAAAAATGAAAAGTCGCAGTTAAGTAACTCCTTTTCATATAAATGGAAAAAGGGAAATAAATGGCACGAAATTGGAGCGCAAACGGCTACGGATATTTTGCCAATAGAAATTGGTTCGGAAGCGGAATTTATTACAGAACATTATTTTGGTTATACTAAATACAATGAGGTTAAAACTATAGAATATGAAGTAACTCATCCAAAATGGAATCAATACAAATTGATAGATTACAAGGTGGATGTAGATTTTGTTTCGGTTTATGGAAATGATTTTGCATTTTTACAAAAGCAAAAACCCGATTCGGCTTTTGTGGCTATTGGTTCGCCCATAACCATTGAACCTAAAAAAACTTTTTGATAAAATGAGCCTAAGGCCTCTATTTGTTTGTATATCAATGTGTTTTGTGTTTATCTCCAAAGCGCAATTTTATGTTGATTCTATTCCTGATTTTTCCTTGGAAACAGCAAAGAATCTAGCTAAAAAAGGACGTTTAGTTATAGTCGAAGATTTTGAAGATTTTAGATATTCAAAATGCGCAAAAGCAGTTGCAAAAGAATTGGGATTTAAAATTGTTGGCAATCCAGAAAATGGTTTATGTACACCTAATTATGATATTTTAGCAGATATAGAAGCATTTAATGTTTTTATGAATCAAAGTTTGGTAGAAAAACTAGGTAAAAATTGGAGAGTTAAGTTCGATTCATCTGTTTTGACATGTGTTGGAAATTTCTGTTGTACTACAGCCGATTTAGATTCATTTTTCGGCAGAGAAGAGCAGGTTTTTCCAG
This sequence comes from uncultured Bifidobacterium sp., assembly GCA_964529175.1. GTDB lineage: Bacteria > Bacteroidota > Bacteroidia > UKL13-3 > UKL13-3 > JAAFJM01. The sequence continues at coordinate 615,709 of CAZGVO010000001.1, read as the reverse complement.
ATTTTTTATTTAACCATAAAAGTTTTTTATTAAACGAAACCCAAAAATGCATTATTACCAATACGTTATTAGATATAATGAATATTTATCCGATGTTGGTTTTTAAATTAGATGGTACATCCTCATTTGATGAAAAAGATGTTTCAGGAAAATTGGCACTGAACAGAGCTTTGGCAATTAAGCAATTTCTTGTTTCTAAAGGAATAAACCCCAAAAGGTTAATAGTTATTTCTTCTGGTACCAAAAGAAATATTTTTAAAAGCGAACCAAGAGCTAAATGTAGCTTCCAAAGAAGAAACAGAAGAGTAACTATATCTGTAGTGTCAAATAGTTTTCCAATAAATAAAACGAAATGATTTGGCCGGATAATTTTTCGGCCTAGTTATTTTACTCAGTTTATAATTGCTAAAAGTTTTAAAAAGCGATTTGATAATCCAACTATAAGCGTTATTTAATTGTCATTTATTTAATAGTAATATTTACTATTGCAATGCTTTAAAAACCCTTATTATATTTGAAGTTAAAGTTCAATTTTGTAAAACAATGAAAATCCAATCTTGTATCTATATTTTTTTGTTGCTGTTTGTTGCTCAAAAATTAATGGCACAGCAAAATCCTCCGCCTTACCAATTTGAGTTAGATAAGGCAAATGCTGCATACAATGCTAAAAAGTATAATACTGCTGCGGGATTGTATAAAAAGGTTTATCCTAAAATAAAAGATGCCGAGTTAAAGCAAAAAGTACTTTTTTATATAGCTGAAAGTTATCGTTTTAGCAATAATTATGTACAAGCCATTAAGTGGTTTGAAGAGGTACTTAATTCAAAATACCCTGATCCTATTGTGTTATACAGTTATGGTAATTTACTAAAATATTTTGAAAAATATGATGACGCTAACCGAACATTTAGTGATTATTTATTTGAATTGCCCGAAGATGTAAAAGGAAAAATTGCGCAGCAATCGTGTGCTTTGGCGCAGCAATGGAAAGCCAATCCGCTTAAGTTTAATGTAAATAATGTAAAAGATTGGAATACAGAGTTTAGTGATTATGCACCCTTTTACAGCAATGGAAAAATGTTTTGGACATCGAGCAGAAAAGAAAGTACCGGAAGTTTAACATTTGAATGGACTGGCCAAAAAATGTGCGATATTTTTGAAGCCAATTACGATAATGCTTATGGTAAACCAAACAATGTATTAGGTAAAGTAAATACTAATTATAATGATGGTGTGGCTTGTTTAGATTCTACCCAAAATACCATGTATTTTACACAATGCAATGGCACAGACGGAAAAGGAATTAATTGTAAAATATATGTAAGTTACAAACAAAATAACTTGTGGGGTGAGCCTAGTTTATTGTCTTTTAACTCTGATAGTTTTAGCTGTGGTCAGCCAAGTTTGAGTGCAGATGGAAAGAAATTGTACTTTTCTAGTGATATGCCAGGAGGTTTTGGCGAAAAAGATATTTATGTAAGTAATTTTGATGAAGTAAAAGCCATATGGCAAGCGCCTAAAAACCTAGGTGCCATCGTAAATACTTTAGATGATGATATGTTTCCATACATCAGTGCAAACAATGAATTGTATTATTCTACCAAAGGAAAAATAGGTTTAGGTGGGCTTGATATTTTTAAAACACAAGATTCGGCTAATACTTATAAAGTGCCTCAAAATTTGCAATACCCCATTAACAGCGGTGGGGACGATTTTGGAATCACATTTTTACCCCAACATTTACAGAAACCCGATGCGCCCATTGCTTTTTTTACCTCGAACAGAATGGATGGCTTGGGCGATGATGATATTTACAGCATTACGGTAAAACCATTTGTGTTTTTGGTTAAAGGAAAAGTTTTGGAACGCGAAACCAATTCGCCTATTAGCAAAGGTTTGGTTACAGTAACCAATAATAGTGGTAAAAATATATTTACCGTTAATACCACCGATAAAGGTGAGTTTAGTGGCGAAATTCCATTAAATACTTTACAAACGCTTTTGGCAAATAAAAGTGGTTATTTTGCTAGCACACCAATTGAAATTTCGAGCATGGGCATGCAAAAGGACTCGGTAGTGGAGCTTACTATTTATTTAGATGCAATTCCTGCTCCTGAAGTTGATTTTACCTTACAAGGCATTTTATACGATTTAGATAAATACGATTTGCGCCCGGAGTCGAAAGTGGTGTTAGATTCGTTGGCTATTATTTTAAAAAACAACCCAACCATTACAGTTGAAATTGGTTCGCATACCGATAGCCGCGCACCTGCTGATTACAATTTAGAATTATCGAAAAAACGCGCGCAAAGCTGTTTAACCTATTTAATTAGTAAAGGAATTGCCAAAGATAGAATGGTGGCAGTTGGTTATGGTGAAACCAAATTATTAAACGATTGCAGCGATGGAATAGATTGTAGCGAAGCCGAACACCAAGTAAACAGACGTACTACTTTTAGGGTTTTAAAAACCGATTACAAACGATAAATAGAAAATTATGGAAAGCATTGAGCCACACTACTTATGGCGCGATATGTACAAAAGTGAAGACGATGAAAATTCGCCTTTTTATGAACGAGAATACAGCGAGTTTGATTTTACCAATCAAATATACAACTACTTAATTCATCCGCAATGGGACGATTTTGGAACACCAACTTTGTATGTAAAAATAATTTTTGCAGATTATAACAAAGGTTTTTTAGTGGCCGAATTATTGGGCGAATGGAATGATGCTTTGCATAACGATATTATGTTTTTAAAGCGTGATGTTATGGAAGTTTTTAACGCAGCGGGAATTGATAAATTTATATTGATTGGCGAAAACGTATTGAATTTTCACGCTAGTGACGACAGTTACTACGAGGAATGGTTTCAAGACATTGAAGAAGAAGGTTGGATTGTGGCGTTAAATTTTCAAGAACATGTGCTTGATGAAATGAAACATGCCAATATTGATTATTACATTAATTTTGGCGGTGAGTTTGATAATATGCCTTGGCGCACATTGAGTCCATTTCAGTTGTATCAGCGTATAAAAGAAATTATTGGAAGAAGGTTGAATTAGCAGTTGGCTTTTAGTCGATGGACCATAGACTATGGTTAAAATTAGGGCTAATGGTAAATTTACCCAAAAACAGGGTCATGCTGTAAGCATCTTCCTTGTTTGGTTAACCAATATTCCATTATCTTAAAAACTTTGTGTTTTTTACCTTTGAACATTTCCTTCAGATTAAAATCTCAAATGAAAACGGGCAAAAACAATTCAACAATAAAACCATCTAACAATAAATAAGCACAATGAACCAAACTACAGGAATTATAGCAGCATTGATAACTTTAACGGGGTGGACTATTGGAACGTTTTCGTTTACCAAAGCATCTAAACTGTATGCGCCAGTTTCGGTTAATAGGGTGCGTTTGCTTTACGCCTGCATTTTGTTAAGTGTTATTACTTGTGTAGTAATCTCATTTAGCCATGTTTCTCAATTAGTTGTTATTGAGTTGTTTAGCGGTCCGCTCCCAATGCATTGGGTTTGGTTAGGTGTTTCGGGCATTATTGGTTTAAGTATTGGCGATCATTTTGCTTTTACAGCTTTTAAAATATTAGGCAGCAGCCGAACCAGTTTGTTTAACTCTTTTGCGCCAGCAGCAGCTTTAATAGGTGGCGTGCTTATGCTTGGCGAAAGCATTAATATTATTGGCATTTTAGGGATGTTTATTTCCATAGCAGGTATAGCTTGGTTTATTAAAAGTAATGCCCATAACAACGAGGTTTTAGACAAAAAACACGTAACCAAAGGCATAATTTTTGCCATTTTAGGTGCAGTTTGTCAAGGAGTTGGGTTGGTATTTGCTAAAAAAGGTTTGGTTTTACAAAATGCCAGTGGTGAATTACTTTCGCCCGTACATGCCACTTGGATTAGGCTTTTTATTGGAACCATTTTTATTTATGCCATGGGCATTTTTAAAGTAAATGTATGGAAAGAGTTTAAAGAAATTAGCACCACCAAATTGTATTTTAAACCCATCATTATAGGAACTGTATTTGGGCCAGTAATGGGAGTGAGCATGTCGCTTTTTGCAGCAAGTAATATGGATGTATCGTTAGCGCAAACCATTTTTTCGTTTTTACCAATAACAGTAATAGTATCAGCGCATTTTATGGGCAAAGAGAAAATTAAACTAGAGTCCATTTTTGCAGCATTGTTAAGTTTGGTAGGTGTGTTTGTACTGATGTGGCGAGTAGAGATTTTGCAGTTAGTTGTCATTTGATAGTTGACAGTTGATAGACCATAGACGATAGACCATTGAAGTGTTGAACGGGAGTGTGGAGCACTTGAAGTTGGTTTTAAGAGGGTAAATAATTAATTGTAATAATTTAATATGAAAAAATGTTTTGAATGTGACGGACACGCAACGGAAGAGCATCACATTATTCCAAAGTCTTTAGGTGGTACCAAAACAGTACCCCTTTGTGCTATATGTCATGCAAAAGTTCATGGACTTCAAAATACTGGTCGGGCAGATTTAGCGCCAGAATTAACTAAAAGAGGGTTAGACAAATTTGGGGAACGTCCTTTTGAGTATTTTGCAGTTTACCAATGTGTAGAATTATATGATGCAAGTACTGTTAAGGAAATTAAGAAAATTCTTAATGAAAAATTTGACCTTAGTATTAGTGAAGAGAAGATTTCTCGATTAAGAAGAAGGCTTTATGAAATGGATAGTTCATATCGAACTGAATTTTTTAATAGCCACATAGGAAAAGAATTATCTTTTGTTTGGGATGATAATTCATTTGCTATCCAAAATAAGATAAAATTTGAAGTAATAAAAGAGTATATTGAAAGGGGTTTGGTTTCTGAAAATGAAAATATTAATTCTGATGTTATTAATCTGATTAATGAGGATGTTCAAAAAAGGTTTGACAAAGAAATAATGCAACCATAAAGTTATATTCTCTCCAATTTCATTTTGAATTCCGTTTCCACTAATCTTTATCCACTTCTTTGCCGGTTTCTGTTTGGTTTAAAATAATTGTATCGTTCACTTCTGTGTGCCTTATTTTTCCGCCTAAATAGCCTGTGCGGGCTACTAATATAAAACTGAAAACGGATATAAATAATATAATAAATGCTGTAGCAGTAGTGTAAATTGATTTTTTAAAGGTAAGGTACACTCCAATTATGGAGGCTGTTCCTAAAACAATTAAGGAAATTAAAGTAGCCGTGGCTGAATCTTCATGTATTTTAATACTTTCTTCCACCACACCTTGAATTTTTTCAACTACTTCTTCAGCACCTTCGCCTGTTAAATAAGCTACTGTGGCCCCAATAGCCGAAAGTATAAATACATAATAAGCCGCTATTTTGGTTTGATCGCTTTTTACACCAACGCCATGCAAAAGCACCAATGCGCCTAACATGGAACCAAATATTGGAAGATGGGTAATGAGTAAATGAATATGTGTTTGGTTCATGGTTGTATAAATATTATTTAGTTAATTGTAAAATGACTTTCTTCTTTCTTTTTCCTTAGATACTTCGGCTTCGCTCAGCATAAATTCCAAAGAAACAATCCCGCAAAGCGGGACAAGGCAAAAAAATGCTTCCACGCGCAGGCTCTGGCTGGCCCGCTTTTTTGCCGACCCAGCGCACCGTGTTAATGGACTATTGGTTTTTATATTTAGGTTCTTTCTTTTTATCTTAATATTTTTACACAAGCTAAACTGCATCGTGAATTTTTTTTAATTCAAAAAAATTTTATGTTCATAAACATGTTTATTGAGCGCACATACCACCATCAATAACCATGGTGGTGCCAGTAATGTATTGGCTGTTATCGCTTGCTAAGAACAAAACCAATTTTGCAATTTCAATAGATTCGGCATAACGTTTTAACGGTATGGCTGCTTCAAAAAGTTTTTTTATATCTTCTCCATGTCCTGCCGATGAACCTTCTTCAATAGAGCGCATCATTCGGTTATTAACAGGTGCCGGATGTACAGAATTTACCCTAATATTTAATGGCGCTGCTTCTAAAGCTGTTGTGCGCATAATGCCAACTACTGCAAGTTTACTAGTAACGTAAGCGCCTAAGTGAGAAAGACCAATTAAGCCCGCCACTGACGAGGTCATAATGATACTGCCTCCTTGGTTCATTTTGGGTAATACATATTTGTTCCCTAACCAAGTGCCTTTTACATTTATTGAAATTACCCTGTCAAATTCATCTTCGGGGTAATCAACAATGGGTTTAACCGCGCCTTCAATGCCTGCATTGTTAAAAAACACATCAATTTTGCCAAATAACCTAACTGCTTCGTGTACATATTTTTCAACTTGTACCGACTGCGATACATCGGCAACGCAATATGCCACGTGCTCGTGGTTTAACTCAGCTACTACTTTTTTTAGTTGGTCTTCGTTTAAATCAACCAATAAAACTTTGGCACCTTCTTCTAAAAATAAATTGGCGGTAACTTTTCCAATACTGCCTGCACCACCTGTTATTATGGCTACTTTATCTTGTAACTGTTTCATTATTAAATTTTTTTACTTGTTTGTTTCATGCAAGGTTAGCTATTGCGCTATGCCAAGCACTTACATAAGTAAGTATAATGATTGCAGTTTTTACAGACTTTTGTGGCCATTGGTAAATGGACCATAGACCATAGTTTGTGGATGGGTAAAGGGTTGTTTTGGTAAAGCCGTTTTAGTGAAATTATTTTTCTAGAAATTAAAAACTGCTTTATTTGAAGCAGAAAGAAGGAAAAATGGCAAAAGTAACTCAACATGAAATTGTAAAAGCAAAAAACAATATTTTTGTTAAAAAGGGAATACCAACTTTATTAAGCAATGGGTTTGAAAAATCGCCTTACAAAACATCTTGGTATGGAAAGGAAGGTTCACACTTTTTTTATTCCCATTGTAAATTACTTGGCAATTCAAAAATAGTACATTTGGAAACCCATATTATGAAGGGCGATGCTTGGATTCAGAATTACTTAAATATTTTTGAACTTCTTTCTCCTATTAATAATTTAAAACAGCTAGAAAATTCAGAAGGTATTAAGTTTGGAATACCACCATTGGTAAACAGACGAATGCGTTTAAAGTTAGATGGTTATAAAATTATTCCTTTATTTGTTGATTTATTTATAAAACAACATAAAATAGGGGGTTATTACACTCGGTTAGGCTTTGAAAAGCGAATAGAAGAATTGGGCAATTTAATAGAAGAGGATTTCAATAATATTGATAAATTTATTGATTTGTGGTTTAAGAATAACAAACCATTAGTAACTACTTGGGACGGGGAAATTGTAGGACTAGCATCTATGACACCACATGAAAGATTAGTACACACTAATTTATTAAAGGAATTCAATCAATCTACTTTAGAAAATAAAGTTATCATACTGCGTTGGTTAAGTTTAGATGAAATGACCATAAAAAAGTTTTTACAAAAATAATTTATGCAGACAAAACAACATTGAATCTGATAGTTAAACCAAGCTTAAAGCTATAACTTTATCAATTTTGTTTTACTGCTTTTTCCAATAACATGGATTATATAAATTCCTTTGGGTAAATCTGCCAAATCAATTTCGGTTTCAGTAGAAGTTACAATCAAATGCTTAACCATTTGTCCATTGGTGTTTGCAATTTCTATTTCATTAAAGGTATTGGCTGTTAAGCCACTAACCATTACTTTATCTATAAATGGATTTGGGTAAAAGGTTAAGTTTTCGTTCTCAGCTTTGCTATTTAATAACACTTTTTCTACGTTAGAAAAGCTAAAGTTACCATCAAAATCTACTTGTTTAATTCTGTAATACAATGTAGCTATATTGCTGTTTATGTTGCTTATATTGTCATTATACACATAACGATTAACCACATTGCTATTGCCTTTTCCTTTAATGGTATTAATAAATTCAAAGTCAATTTCATTTGTAGAGCGCTCTATAATAAAGGCTTGGTTATTTATTTCTTGAGAGGTAGCAAAATTTAATTGAACATTTCCAGAAATCAGCTTCGCTGTAAACGATTGCCATTTTACAGGTAAAGTAACCAAGGTAAATATTCCAGCATCGGCCCCAATATCGTTTGGAGTTAAAAGGCTTCGTGTTTGTCCATCAAAATCAACTAAAACACCTGGTATAAAAGCGCCATTCGACTCAATTGGAGTTGCACCGCTTACGTGCAAATCTACCGTATTTTGAGTACCAGTAGCATTTATAAAATTAGGGTTAACTCGTCCACTTTCTGCGTCAATGGTTGATGCTGCTCTCCAAGGAATGATGGAATCAAAATTTGAAGCTCCAATTTGTGCTAAACCTGTTCCTGCTCCAGTATAAAAATAACAATTTCTGATACCTGAAAGTAAGCTATTGGTAATGATGCCAATACAAAAATTTCTTTTACTGGTACTAGCAGAAAAGGCTCTATTATTTACCATAATATTATTGGCAATATTCATGTTTGATGAGCTGTTTCTTTTTATACAATATGTATTTGAAATGCTACTTGGTAATGTTCCACCAATATAAAATGAATTATGCCAAATATCTACATTATCAGAACTGTTGTTTTCAAAACAGCTAATGTTAATTGGGGCTAATAAACTTGCTCCACTGGCTGTAATTCCAAGCCTAACCATGTTATTGGTAAGTTTTATATCGCCTTCAATTAAAGTAATACCAGTTAAGTTTGAAACATTGTTTTGACTAGTATGATTGAACGAATGAATAAAGTTTCTTGAAATATTATTGGTAAGGTTTGAAATAGTATTAAAGTATATTCCAGCTGTGTTGCATATTCCCGTGGTACTTACATTAGCTAAGTTTCTAATGGTATTTGCAGTTAAATTATAGCCCAAAGCGTTTGCAATATTATTGTTTAAAATGTTAATACCTTTAAGTGTGTAAGAATTGGCTGTGGTCGAAGGATTATTTACAATAAGATTTTGTATCAGGTTGTTTTGTATTGTGGCTGAATTTGCATCTAAAATATCTATACCGACTACCCTGTCAATAGTACTTGAGGCAGTAAAATTGTTTTTTAACCCACTGATGGTATTGTTGTTAATGGTGTAGTTTTCTGAAGTTCTGTTATAGCTAGGAAATGAGCAATTTGTTATTCCATAAACTGCTTGATTTGAGCCAGTTGCGTTGCTGTTTATTCTTATGCTGTTTTCATTGCTTAGGCTTCCAATTAAATTGCCATTTATGGTGCCTGCTGAACTCAATATAATTCCTGAAAAAATAACACCATCGTTGGTGGAAGTCCCAAACATGCTAAACGCCCCAATTTTATTATTGTTAATGGCAATATTCGATGTATCAAAAGCTTCTGCTAAAATACCAATTACTTGTGCGTTGGTATTTCCTTCGTTTATAACAGTAATGCTATTGGTTCCGGTATCGTTCCCTATATTGTTATTATTAATATTAATGTTTGTGCTTTTTCCAAAGGTTGTAAATTTAATTCCAGTAAACATAGGAGTGCCTAAATTACCGCTACTGCTTCCTATAAAAAAATTCCTGATGGTATTATTGGTAATGTTCATTGACGATGAACTTCCAACGGTAACCTCAATTGGAATAATAACATTTGGTTCCGAAACGGGTCCTACTTCCCACGGATTTCCTAAAGTAGATGGTTGACTTCCGCCAATAATATTATTACTTATGGTGTGATTGCCCACTCCATTAGAATAAATATTGATGGCATTCATGGTAAAGGTATTACTAAATGAAATGGTTGAAAGTGAAGAAGTTTGAAAAAAGTTATTGTTTGAAATTGTAAATGAATCTACCTGACCTCTAATTAAAACAGCACTGTTATAAAAAGGGAAATTGCCTAAAAAATCGTATAAAATATTATTGCTGATGGTGTTGTTTTTTGAAACAGCGGGATTGCTGGAAAACACATTAGCTCCAAAAGTTACTAATGCACTTGGAGAATTGATACCGAAAATTTCGTTATTCAAAATTCCATTATTGTTACAACCAGTTAATGTAACATTGTTTTGACTGGCAAAAGATATTACACTTGATAGTGGAAATGAGCTTGTGCTATTATCATTTAACGAAAGTTTGCAAAACCTAATGGTATCGTTACTACAATCCCCATCAAACAAAATGGTATTTTTGCCACTTGTACAGGTAATATCTAAAACCCTATTGGTGCCAACTCCTCCCGGTCTTCCATCAATTGTTATAAAATTTGAATTGGTAATTAAAAAAGCAGAAAGATTGCTTGGAGCGCTAATTGTTAAATTAGTAACATTACTCGCGGGCCTAATGGTTAATATTCTGGTGCTTGATGTGCCAATATTACTTATGTCTATTGGATAGGTTTCTAAACTGCTATTGTAGATGGTGTTTAATTGAATAGTTATAGCACTTGCCATACCGCTCGAACGAATGGCATTTAAGGCGGCTGTAATGGTGCTGTAATTTCCTGGAACATTTAATACGCCTCCTAGTGTTCCAATTAGTGTTGAGGCAGATCCTGTTAAAGCCGAACTTAAACGACCTTCGTTTAATGCAAAAACCCTATAAAAAAAGGTGGTTCCACTCGGCAAATTTGTTAACGTGTAATTAGTACTATTGGGTGCAATCAATTCTACAAAAGAAAAATTAATATTATCGGTTGATCTAAAAACAACATAACCAGTTTCGTTACTAACGCCATCTACCCAATTTAATCGCATACTGTTAATAGTTATGGAGTTAATAAATAAACTAGTTGGGGCGCTTATGGCATTATTAGTAAATCTATAAATTTGACCTGTAGCGGGTTTGGTGTTTAACGAGTTGGTTGATAAAGTAATGCTGCTTGTTGGGCTTGTGCTTGTTCCGTTTAGTGATTGAAACACAATATTGGTTCCATTTGTACCTCTAATGCCAATACTTGCGCTTGCACCTGCAATTAAACCTGTTTCTTGTTTGTATTCAAATTGAATATTACCCGAAGTTTCAAATAATTTAACTTGAAAAGAAATTACACTTGTATTTGAATTCCAATTCCATTCTACATTACTCCATTCTGCTGTAAAAATTCTATTTGGAGCAATGCCACTAGTTTGATATTTAAAACTGCCACTAGCTAGGTCTAAATCGTCCCAAAGGGGAGCTATTAAATTAGTTGGAGCTGAATTGGAACTTAAATTATTTGCTGCAATTGAATTGGTAATTGTTCCAGGTGTTAATGCTAACCATCCATTTGTACTTGCCGAAAGTGTATTGTGGCGGGTGTTTAAATAAAAAAAATCAAAACCAATAGGAATGTTATTATACAAACCTTCATTACTTGAACCTGAACTTAAAGCAGGTGAGGTAGCGATAAGAGCAGTAAGGGGCGTATATGTACCGCTTTGAGCTGTAAAAACATAGTTACTGATGTTTTGAGCAAGGGTAAATGTTGAAAGTGAAAGTGTTAAAAAAACAAAAGTAAAAAGTCTCATCATCGATTAAGTTTTGTTTTTTAAACCTAAAAAATGAAATTAAGTTTTGAATAAGGATTTAAATCGAATTTTATTACAAAACATTTACTTTTAAACTGTTACAGTTAAATATTCTCAAGGAATAATAGCTAGTTTATAAAGTGCACCCGAAGGGAATCGAACCCCCATCATTAGAACCGGAATCTAACATTTTATCCATTAAACTACGGATGCATTTTGGGGCAAATATACCGTTTGAATAATTTAAAACTTTAAATAATTAATTTCGTTTTTATTAAATGTGGGCTTTACTAACTTGCACGCTCATATTTATAGCATAAAAATGGAAATTATTAAATCGACAAAGGAAAGCCACACCATAATGAATGAATTGGTTTTACCCAACGACACCAACACTTTAAACAATTTAATGGGCGGAAAATTATTGCATTGGATGGATATTTGTGCGGCCATTGCAGCGCAAAAACATAGTGGCAAAACAGTGGTTACTGCCTCGGTTGATAGTGTTAGTTTTAATAAAAATATTCATTTAGGCGATGTAGTTACTTTAGAAGCTCAAGTTTCTAGAGCGTTTAATACTTCTATGGAAATCCACATTGTGGTACATGCCGAAAATATTCCTAATGGCGAACGTTTTAAAAGCAATGAAGCTTATTACACTTTTGTGGCTTTAGATAGAAATGGTTCTCCGCTTAAAGTGCCTGCTTTAAAACCTGAAACAGAAGAAGAACAAAAACGTTTTGATGGTGCATTGCGCAGACGCCAATTGCGTTTGGTTTTGGCAGGTAAAATGAAAGCTAACGAGGCTACCGAATTAAAAGCATTATTTATAACAGAATAAATAAAATTTATAATCAAACGCCTCGTAATTATATTGATTCAATTTATGGGCTTGTGCGGTTTTCTAAACGCTACAAGCTCTTATACTTTTGTGCTTTCGCCTAACTTATTAGAAGCTCAAAAACACATAGCCGCTTTAAGGTTAGATAAAGGAAAAGCTTTAGTAGAAGCCGAAAAGCAAGCCAATAAAATGAATATGGCTGTTCATTTGTTTGACAACTATATTGACTTTTACCGTGTGCTTTGTTTGCAGAAAAAAGAAGATTTTGATGCAGCCGAGAAAGTAAAATCGAGTAGGATAGATGCCATAAAACGCATTGATAATTCAAATCCGTATAAACTTTTTGCGCAAGCCGAAATACATTTACAAAATGCTTTTTTAAAAGGCATGTTTGAAGAATATTTAGGTGCTGCTTGGGACTTTAAAACTTGTTATTCACTTTTGGAACAAAACCAAAAAGCATTTCCTAATTTTATTACCAATAAAAAAGATATTGGTGTTTTAAAGGCTATACTAGGAACAATCCCAGATTCTTACCATTGGATAGTTGGCATTGCTGGTATGAATGCCGATTTAAACGAAGGCTTGGCCTTAATGAAAGAATATGTAGAAAAAGCCGATGACAAAGAAATATTGATGGAGCGCAAAAATGCGCAATACTTTTATGCATTGTTCAATCTCAATTTTTTAAAAAACAAGGCTGAAGCGTGGAAACTAGCCGATAAATATACTGCTGATTACAAAACCAATTTAATGAGTGTTTGTATCAGGGCTTTTGCCGCTAAAGGAACTGATAATAACGAAGCGTGTGTAGAAACATTAACCCAACGCCCAACGGGAAGTGATTATATTTCGTTTCCTTATTTAGAAATGATGCATGGCTCTGCTTTGCTCCAAAGGTTAGATTTAAGTGCTGTTGTGCATTTTAAAAAGTTTATAGCCACAAATAAAGACAAAAACGATAACAAAGAGGCTTACCAAAAACTAAGTTGGTGTGCTTGGTTAAAAAACGATACGGCAAGTTATTTACTCTATAGAAATATAGCGGTAAATATTTCTGATAAAGGTGAAAAAAACCAATTGGCTTCAAGTGGTGGAAAGGACCGTTTTCCTGAAAAAACTTTACTAAAAGGCAGGCTTCTTTTTGATGGTGGATATTACGAGCAAGCCGAGCAAATAATGCTAGCTAAACATATTGCGACATTTAAAACAGATTTGGAAAAAGTGGAGTATTTGTACCGTATGGGCCGTATTTACCACGAGAGTAATAAACTCTCGAAAGCCATTGAATATTACGAACTTACTGTAAAAACCAATTTTAAAGGAAATGAATTTTTGGCTGCCAATTCTTGTTTGCAACTAGGCTATATTTACCAAAAGCTCAATTTTAAACAATTGGCAAAAACGCATTTTAACAAGGTTTTTGAATATAAAAACTACGATTACAAAAACTATTTACAACAACAGGCCAAAGCAGCTTTGGCTAAATTATAAATTGTTATTTTACTGTGAAAAATTTTGAATCAATCAATCCGTTTACCGAAGAAGTAATTGGAAACTACGACTTTATAAGCAATGAAAATTTAAATGTCGCACTTGGCAATGCGGCAGAATATTTTGGCTTTTGGCGCAAAACTACCTTTGCCGATAGGGCAAAATGTGTGCTTAAACTTTCGGAACTTTTAAAAGACAATGCCGATGAGTTAGCCTTGATAGCAAGTACCGAAATGGGCAAACTTAAAACCGAAGCAAAGGCCGAAGTTTTAAAAAGTGTGCGCCTTTGCGAATATTATGCTACCCGCAGTGCCGATATTTTACAAAGTAAATTGAGCCAGTCGGAAACGGGTGCCACGGTTGAAATTAAGTACGAACCGCTTGGTGTTGTTTTAGGTATTTTTCCTTGGAATTTTCCTTATTGGCAAGTATTGCGCAGCGCCATTCCAATTATTATGAGTGGCAATTGCATTTTAATTAAACCCGCTCCTAATGTTCCTCAAAGCAGTTTGGCATTGCAAAATTTACTGAATCAGTGTGGTTTTGGAAATGGAGTTATACAAACTATTTTTGCTAGTGAAACACAAATTGAAAACTTAATTAACGATTCAAGAATAGCTGCAACTACCTTAACAGGTAGTGAAAAAGCAGGTTCGGCTGTGGCAAGTTTATCAGGAAAAAACATCAAAAAATCGGTTTTGGAACTAGGTGGTAGTGACCCATTTATAGTTTTACCCGATGCTGATATAGATTTTGCAGTCAGCAATGCCATGATGGCTCGTTTTCAAAACAATGGACAAAGTTGTGTATCGGCCAAAAGGTTTATTGTACACCAAAATGTAGCCGATGCGTTTTTAGAAAAATTGACACAAAGCATTGAAAAGCTGACAGTTGGGGATCCTGTTAACGAAAATGTCGCAATTGGTCCGCTAGCTCGTAAAGACTTGCAAGAACTGCTGCAAAACCAAGTAAATGAGTCGGTTACTGCAGGTGCAACCATTTTGTACCAAAAACGGGACTTACCTACCAAAGGATTTTTTTATGCGCCAACTATTTTAGGAAATATTCCCAAAACAGCTAGGGCATTTACTGAAGAGTTATTTGGGCCAGTAATTAGCTTTTATACATTTACTGAAACTCATGAAGCTGTTGCTTTAGCCAATGCTACCAGTTACGGATTAGGAGCAAGTATTTGGAGCAGAGATATTATGCAGGCCAAGCAAATAGCCAATAACATAGAAAGCGGCATGATTTACATAAATCAAATAGTAAAAAGTGATGCTAGGTTTCCGTTTGGAGGCATTAAAAAATCGGGTTTTGGTCGCGAATTGGGCGAGTTTGGCTTAAGAGAGTTTTGCAATGTAAAGACGATTTGGGTGTAGCTTTTAGTTTATAGTCAATAGACCATGGACGATGGAAGAATTGAGAAATTCGTAACACAAAGCGCGAAATTCGAACAACTGACAATCTTATACAGAAGTTCTCTTTAATATTGCAATAATGTTAGCTAATGGCAAGTAATCTGTTATAGCCAAGAAGATGCTTACAGCATGACCCTTATTTGGAAGAAATAAAGTGCGGGAGCGTCATCCTGATTCCGCCAAAGCGGATGAAGGAACTTTACACGGTTTCTGCAAACAAATAAAAAACTATGTTTCTATGTAGTTAGTTAATAGACCAAGTACGATAGATGAAACGCCAAGCACAAAAATTCAACAGCGGTCAACAGTAAACGAACCCGAAAACCTGGTCTATATATTCTATATACTATACTATGTAGTTAGTTTTTTATATTTGTTATACCATGCGATAAATGATAAACTATAAACCACATAAAAAATTGTATTACACATCAGGCTTAATTAGCTTGCTGTTTTTGCCTGTTTTGTGTGTTTTGTATTTGCAAAAAACTAAGGTTTTTGAACCCATCTTTTCGATTGAATATAGAGAAATTTTTCATAATGGGGTTATTTCTTTAAGAACCAAAGAAAACAGAACGTATAAAACTTACTGTCTTTCTGGTGATGAAGTTTCTGATACAAAAATTTTGAAGTCAGTTCATGAACAAATGCATGAATTGGTTGCAAAAAAAGATGCAAAAAGTGGCGTATTAGTACGGTTTTTAAACAAATCAAAATTTTCGTCATTCATTGAAGTTTTGAATATTTGTTACAAAGAAAATATTCAGCTATACGAGTTTTATAATGATGAGTTTAAGCTTTATTACTCACCCTTTAAATATGATGAATTATTTGCTCCAAAAGAAGAGGGTAGTTACGAAATTTGTGGGACAGGTTGGCTTTTAATTGGTACAGATACTTCATTTTTACAAAAGTTGAAAGCGATTCCAATTGGGAGGACTGTTTTATATATTTTGTTATCAACTCTGTTTTTAATATTGTGTGGTGTTGAACTTAAAAAGTTTTTGAAGATGAAAAAGGGTTAATTTTATAATATGATAAACCATAAACCACATAAAAAACTGTATTACACATCAGGCATAATTAGTTTGTTGTTTTTGCCTATTTTGTGCGTTTTGTATTTGCAAAAAACTAAGGTTTTTGAACCCATTTATACTATTGAATTAAATACTTGGATTCCAAATTTGTCAGAGCATTGGATAAGTCAGGGTTACGATTTTTATATCAATCCCAAAAGAAATTACTTAAACATCTATTTAAACGGAAACGAAAAAGAAGATAGAACCAAATTGGATTTTGTACAGTTATATTTAAGAGATTTAGTTAAAAATAAAGATACTCTTTCTGGTGTTCATATTTTTTTTGGAAACAAGTCAAAATATTGGGAATTTATTGAAATAATTAATATTTCTGTAAAAGAAAAAGCCAGACAGTTTTCATACATCGATAACGACTTTTGGTTTTATAATTATTATCCAAAGCCTGCAGTAAAAAAACAAATAAAAAGAGGTTGGCTCTGTGGGACTAGGGACTATTATTTTGATCAAAATCAAGCTTTTCAGCAAGATAACAAAACTCCTCGTGGCTTAATTATATTTTACACATTACTTTCAATCCTTTTTTTGTTGATGTGTGGCTTCGAAATCAAAAAGATTTTAGAATAACGCGAGCATAACAAAATAAATTACGCAACAGTTTTTATATTTATTTATTTTAGAAAGTTTTAAGTAAAAATGTAGATTTTAAGAGGCTTATCGTAAAATAATTGTCATAGCATGTTATTAAAAAAACTTATCATTTAATTATCATGTTTAAACGGGTATCACTTAAAAACATAAAGAACAAATGAAAAAGAACATTTTTAAAACAGCTTTATTAAGCTTAACCCTTAGCGCGTTTTTGGTTACTTCGTGCAAAAAAGAAGATGACAAGACAACCACTATTCCAACAACTCCTGCTTTAAAAAGCATTTACGAAATTGCAAAAGCCGACACGAGTTTTAGCATATTAGTAGCAGCATTAGACAAAGCAGGTTTGAATGGAACTTTAACCAATGCTGGAACTTATACTGTTTTTGCTCCTAATAATGCAGCTTGGAGAAAAGAAGGCATAACCATAGAAGATATTAACGCGATTACCGATCCTGCTGACATTGCAGACTTAAAAAACGGTTTATTGTACCATGTTTTAGGTGCAAAAGTAAAATCAACCGAAGTTCCTAATGCTTATGTAAGCACATTGTTTTTAGTAAATGGCAATGGTGTTTCTTTACGCACCACAAACAATCCTGTAAAGCTAAACAATGAAGCCAATGTAGTAGCTGCCGATATTGCTGCAAGCAATGGAATTATTCATGTTATTGATGTGCCATTAAACCCTCAAACGGTTGTAGATATTGCGGTTAATAATCCTGAGTTTGAAACTTTGGTTTCAGCTTTAGCCAAAGCAGAGTTGGTAATAACTTTAGAAGATGGTCCGGAAGTGACTGTATTTGCGCCAACAAACGCTGCTTTTAACGCCATTAACTTTAAATTGGAAGATTTTACCAAAGAACAGTTGTTTCCAATTTTAACATCTCATGTTTTAGGTTCGCAAGTAAGATCTTCGCAAATTAAAAATGGTGACATAGCTACCACGTTAAACACCAACACTAAGTTAACATTTAATACTACTTCAGGCGTTAAATTTAACGGAGGCGATGTAACAGATGTAACTGTTACTACTGCTGATATTCAGGCAACTAATGGTGTGGTACATGTAATTAATAAAGTGGTTTTACCTGCAAAATAAATTTTAAAGTAGAGACGTTTAATTAAACGTCTCTACTTTTTTCAATTACCTAAACTGATAATCAACCCCAGTTACTTGACTTAGTAATGTTTCAGGCGCATCTAAAATAATGGCGTTTTTTGCTGGAGTTGGTGTTAATGGGCTGTTGGTTTTAACGTATTCAGTCATCAAACTATGTAATGTAGCATTGGTGTTTTGAGCATCAAGTACTCCTTTCATTCGGCAAAGCATATCAGCAGGGTCTCCATCTCTTTCGCAAGCCAAAATAGAGTATAGTTTATCCATTTCTAATGGCTGATTATTAACCGTAATACTTTGTGTGCGGCTACCCATCTCAGCAAATGCGTTAAAGGTAACTTTCATGCCACTAAATTTCACAACCCAACCTCCAAAACGCTTAGAGGCATCTTTAGCAAACACATTATTTAATTCTTTTTCTAACCATTCTTTGAGTTGTTTTCCAGAGGCTTTGGCTGTTCTTACCGTGCTATCAACTGGCAACATATCAAAAATAAAACCGTTGGTTATAGGAATATTTCCTGTTTTATCAGGCGTGGTGCGCGGAGGACAAAACCTAAATCCGTTAGAAAGCACAATATCAATTTCCGGAAATTTCCATTTAAGTCCATTTAAAATTAGGGTATCAATGGGGTTTTCAACCACAAAATAACGGTATAAAGGAATGGTGCTGTAACCTAAAACTTGGTTAATGTGTTCTTTATAAACGGCTTCGTTTTCGGCTACTAGTTTTTCAATTTTAGGTTCAGGCTTTAGTTTAGCTGGCGATACTTCTAACAAATTGTATTTTTCGCCAACTACTTTTCCGTTTTCTATGGTTAAATCTAATTTGCCAATAAACGAACCAAATGCACCAGGTTCAACTACTTTAGCGTATTTACATTCAATAGGCTTGCGCACTCTTTCATGGGTATCGCCACCTAAAATATAATTTACACCTTCGCATTCTTTCATGTTAGCTAGTGCAATTTGTTGCGATAATCCCAAATGAGCAATCATAATAATAAACGCACATTGTTCTTGGTTTTTAAGCACATCAATATAATACGCAAGGTTTTCTTCAGGTTTGGTATAAATAATACCTTTGCTGTAATTGGGGCTTTGGCGTATGGGAACCAATGGGTCGGTATAACCTAAAAAACCAATTTTTATACCTGCCACATTCCAAATATCGTAAGGTCTAAAAATTAACTCACCTTTTTTGCCATCACCTAAATCGTGGTACATATTGGTGCAAATTTTTGGTGCATAGAGCGAGCCCATTAGGGTTTGCATGTTTTTTTTACCATAGATAACTTCCCAGTTTCCTGGTAAATATAAGTTATAGTCCATGGCGTTAAGAATTGGAACAAAAGCTTTTCCGGTCGTTTTTACACTTAATTCACTTCCTTGAAACATATCACCAGTATCAATGGTGTAGGTGTTGGGGTTTTGTGCTTTAAGTTGCTTTAGCATATTGGCTATGTAAGCGTAGCCACCTGTTTTGCGAAATACTGTTTTGCCATTTTCCCAAAACAACTCATCGTGCGGATGAATTTGACAATGAACATCAGTAGTTTGTAAAATACTAACAACCGTTTTAGTTTCTTTTGTAATGGGTTTTTTATCTATGGTTTCTTTATCTGTTGGTGTTTGAGCCAAAGTAGAAACCGAAGGAACAATAGCCGCTCCTAAACCTAGTGTACCTAATGATTTTATAAAATTTCGTCTGTTGTTGTTTTCCTTCATATCAATTAGCATTTACAAATTACTGGTTTTATTAAATAATTGGTTAACAGTAATTTTAAGTAAATATTTTTAATTTGTAATTCGTAATTTTATTGGATTAAATGGTCCATATTTATGTTGTTCTTCCGAAAATTTATCAGCGTATGGTCCAAAAGGATGATCAATTGGTTTTTCTGAAATTTTTGGCCAATCGGCCGATAAATCTTTAGTTGGTCTTGATTGTGAGTTTACAAATGCTGCAATATCCCAAGCTTCTTCATCAGTTAGTTGAGGATTTTGAAAAGTAGCGCCTTGCGGCATATTGTATTTTATAAATCCTGCAAAACGACTCATTCGGTATAAGCCAGCTCCAATATTGTACGATTTTGTACCCCAAAGCGGTGGATATACAAATTCGGTTTCCGTATTGTTCATTGTGCCTTGACCTTTTGATTGGTGGCATTTGTTGCATTTTAGCAAATACAATTCTTTTCCCTTTTCAGTATTAAGAGGTCTGTCTAAAAATGCCAATTCATAAATGCCCGATCCTTTTGGTTTACTTCCTTTTTTTACATTTTTTCCAATAAACTCAATATAAGCTTTAATGGCTTGCATTTCTTTGCTGCTGGTGTCTATTGCCTTTCCATTTAAGCTTCGTTCCATGCAATCGTTTATGCGTTTGTAAATATCTTCTATCTTTCCGCTGCGGGCTCTGTATTTTGGATAATTGGCATACACTGCGCCATAGTTATTTCCCCAAATTTTGGTACCAGCATCTAAATGACAGTTTTGGCAATTCATGCCATTGGTAATTTGTAAAACAGTGCCTTTAGGGCCTAAATATTTAGCGGTATGAATTATTAATTCTTTTCCATAAAGGATCAGATCTTTTTCTGTTGAGCTTAGTTCATTGGTTATAACCGCTGCTTGCCAAAAAGAATTAGAATCTGTTTTGCTCTTTTCTGATTTAGTTTGTGGGCTAAAGTTAGGTTTAACCAATAAGCAAAAAACGGTCACCATTACAGTAATAAGCATCAATCCGCAAAGCCCTAAAAGCTTAAAGCAGTTTTTTAAAAGTAACTTGTAATTATCTGTAGCCAAGGGGTGTTAGCTTTATGGTGTTTAATGAGGTAATTTGTCTCTAAAATAACCGTAGGTCCAAGTTCCAGCAATGGCACTTAGCAATGTAATAATTACAACGGAAGCTCCTGTACCAATTTGTGCAAATATTGGGCCTGGGCATGCTCCAGTTATAGCCCATCCTAAGCCAAATAACAATCCGCCAAAAATTTGTCCTTTGTTAAAGCTTTTGGGGTTAAATTCTATTTTTTCGCCATCAATGGTTTTTATATTGAACTTTTTGATGATAAAAACCGAAATAATGCCCACAACAACCGCACTTCCAATTACACCATACATATGAAAAGATTGTAGGCGAAACATTTCTTGGATACGGAACCAGCTGATAATTTCGGCTTTTACCAAAATTATTCCAAATAAAATTCCTGTAATAAGGTATTTTATTTGATGGTACCATTTATGATTTATTTTACTTTCGTTTACACACATAGTGTCTAACGAACGTACTTCAAAATCGGAATTTGTTTCTATTTTTTGCATTTTAAAAGGAGTTTATAACGATAAAATTAAAGGTAAAATTAAGTTGGCAGTAATAAATCCACCTAACATAAAACAAATGGTGGCAATAAGCGATGGCCATTGTAAAGACGATAAACCAGAAATAGCGTGTCCGCTGGTACATCCGCCTGCATAACGTGTTCCAAAACCAATAAAAAATCCTCCCATAACCATCATCAATAATCCTTTAATGGTAAAAAGAGATTGCCAATTTAAAATATCAACTGGAATTAAGTTGTTGTAATTGGTAATGCCATAAGTGGCTAACTCATCCATTAGCTTAGGATTTACGATAACCGCATTATTGTTTGATAATAAGTTAATTGCAAAAGCACCTCCTAAAAACACTCCAAATACAAATACCAAGTTCCAAGCTTCTTTTTTCAAATTGTATTGAAAAATTGGAATTTTAGAAGGAATAATTGCAGCGCACACATGGCGCAACGAAGAACTAATACCGAATGTTTTGTTACCAATAATTAATAAAAATGGTACAATTAATCCAATTAATGGCCCAGCCACATACCATGGCCAAGGTTCTTTAATAATTTCTAGCATAACAAAGTTTCATGTTTTAACAAACATAACAATTTTTTTGGTTCCTAAAAGTAAAGGAGCGTTTATAAGTACATTTAATTAACGATTTGCATGGCATAAAATAATAACGCTCCATGATTTTATAATCATGAAGCGTTACAATAATAATATACAGTTGAATCTTGTTTACTTTTTTCTTGAAATAACTTTTAATGCCTTTTCAACAATGGCATTGGCAGTTAAACCATATTTTTCCATTAATTGGTCTGGAGTTCCGCTTTCGCCAAAACTATCATTAACAGCAACCATTTCTACTGGTGTTGGGTTATTAATAGCCAATAATTGACAAATACTATCGCCTAATCCACCATTCATTTGGTGTTCTTCGGCTGTAACTGCACAGCCAGTTTTAGCCACACTTGCTAAAATTGCAGTCGCGTCTAGTGGTTTAATAGTGTGAATATTTATAATTTCTGCGTTAATACCTTTTTCAGCTAAAATATGTCCAGCTTCAATTGCTTTCCAAACCAAATGTCCTGTAGCAAAAATACTAACATCAGTACCTTCGTTAAGCATTAAGGCCTTTCCTATTTCAAATTTTTGTTCTACTGGAGTAAAATTAGGTACAGCAGGGCGACCAAAACGCAAATAAACAGGTCCTTCGTAACCAGCAATTGCCATAGTAGCTGCTTTGGTTTGGTTAAAATCGCACGGATTGATAACTACCATATTCGGTAGCATTTTCATCAAACCAATATCTTCTAAAATTTGGTGTGTTGCACCATCTTCGCCTAAAGTTAAGCCGGCATGCGATGCGCAAATTTTTACATTTTTATTGGAGTAAGCAATCGATTGACGAATTTGATCGTAAACACGACCGGTTGAAAAATTGGCGAAAGTTCCGGTAAAAGGAATATGTCCGCCTATGGTTAAACCTGCTGCCACACCCATCATATTTGCTTCTGCAATACCTACTTGAAAAAAACGATTTGGATAATCTTTAATAAAAGCATCCATTTTTAAAGAGCCAATTAAGTCGGCACAAAGCGCCACTACGCGTTCGTTTTGTTTTCCTAATTCGTGTAGTCCTTCGCCAAATCCACTTCTTGTATCTTTAATGTTTTGAATTTCAAACGTTTTCATGTGTAGGGTTGTTGTGTTTTTATTGTTTGTTATTGCTTCGCAAAATAATCAATGGAAAGCTAAATCAAACCTAATTTATTTCTATTATTATTAACAATTAAAATAAAAAAGGCCGCCTTTTTGGGGCGACCTTTAAATTCTTTAGTTTTATTTAAAAATTAGTTTTGGATAATTAACATAACTTTAGTTGAACCAGTTGCATCAGCTGCAACAGCTGTAAATTTAGCTAAACCTTTAACACCTTCAGCAGTTTGGAAAGTGTAAACATTACCAACTTCAATTGAAGTTACTTTATCAGTAGTTTCAGCAGCAAATGTTTCAGCAGCAAATAAATCGTCAACTTTAGATGTGCTAGCAATATTGTCAAATTGTGCTGCAGTTATATTTGTAGTTTTAAATTTAGTTGCATTTTGTCTAGCCCAAGTATTAATTTCAGTATTCCAAATTACTTTAGCACCGTTTTCGTTACTAGGAGCTGCAAAAGCATTTTTATCAGTTTGACCGTAGTAGTAAACAAAGTCAATATTGCCAGAGTTTAATCTAGCAGTACCTGTTTCGCCAGCTGTGTAAGTAGCAAAGTTGTTTGCTATTCCTAAAAATTTGTAAGGAATTGTAGTGTTAGTTTGAGCTCCTAATTCAATTTCTTTAGAAATAATAACTGCATTGTCGTTAGCAATAGTGTAAGTAATACTCGATGTTCCAGTTAATCCTTTATTGTCTTTTGCTGTAGCTGTAAAAGTAATTTTTGAGTTTACAGTTGCTCCTAATGAGTTAATTAAATCGGCCACAGAAATTGATTCTGTAAATCCATTCACTTGACCTGAGTCTAATGCATCAAATGAGCTTGAACCAAATGTTTGTCCATCAACAGCAATTTCTAACTTCATTGAATCAATAGTTGTTCCTGAAACGGGAGTAACAGCAATTTTCATGTAAGAAAATACAAAGAAGTTGTTTGTGTCAACTTTGTTACTTCCGGTGCTGTCGGTTAATGAAACAGTTGGGCCTGTTCCTGTTGGGGTTGTAGTAGTTGTTTCGTCTTTTTTACAAGATGTAACTGTTAACGCAATTGCAAAACCTGCAATAAATAGTGATTTAATTGTTTTTTTCATTTTGTTTTTCTTAAAGTTCTTTTAGGCTTATTCTAAAAATCGTGCCAAAGGTAGTACTTTATTATTAATTTAGTGTTAGATTAGTTGCTTGGCTTGAAGTTATTTTAAATTCTCTAATAAATGTATTGTTACTTCTCGTAGCACCTTTTCCACGGTAAATTAGTTTATAATCACCTGGTTGTATAATCACTGTGTGGCGTTGTTGGTCTACTGGAAGTTTGTGAACCCACACTAATTCGCCTCTAATTACTTGGTAAATATCCATGTAAAATGTTTGTATTGGGCAGGTAATATTCAGTTTTCCAGGTTGTGGAATTTGAATAGTAGTCACCATATTTTGGTCAACAGAGGCATCTTTAAAAAACATTCTTGGCAATGTAAGGACCTCTAAATCGTATTTTCCAACAATGTATTTTTCCTTTTGATTGGCATTTTGAACATGTAAGGTTTTGTTTTGATTACTTGGCCTTACTATAAATTTTAGGTTGTCGTAGTTGGTTAAACCATCAATTTTTACCAATAATTCGCCTTGAGGCGCATCTACTCCAATTACGGTATGTTTGCCTGCTGTTACTATTATATTGTCTTTAACAATTGGGGGTATGGTATGAACCACCATTTTGTATTTATATAAAGGGTCTAATAAAATTGTATCTGGATTTCCACGCTCATTAATGGTGTGCATATAATTATATAACATAGTTCCCCTTTCTGTTTCGTAAAATGTCATGTTTACGTTGGTTTCAGTTGGTCGGCTGTAAATATCTAATAAATTAACTTGAGCAGTAGTGTTATTAAGTGCCTGAGAAACAACCATATTTAACACATCATTAAATTGTTGTTCTGTATTGGCATCATAGTATCTTCCCACACATTCAAAAGCCTTTTGAAAATCGGCAGTGCTGCCTAACCCAATAATAAAAGGTTTTAAAACCACACCTTTGCTTTGCAATGCCTCTGAAATTGCACAAGGATCTCCTTGACATTCTTCTATTCCATCGGTAATTAATATAATTACATTTCTGGTATTGGGTTCTAAAGGAAAATCGTATGCTGCTTGTTGCAATGAATATGCAATTAACGTAGTTCCTTTTGGCGAAATAGATTGAATGCGCTTTTTTATATCATCGTGGTTGTTTTTTCTAAACGGAACTTCTAGTCTAGTATCTCTACAATCACGCTTTGCAGGTGGGGAGGTGTGGCCATAAACTCTTAAAGCTAATTCTACATTAGTAGCGCCTTGTAAACTATCTACGATATTTGAAAGTAGTTTTTTAGCCACATTAATCCTTGTGTCGCGCTCCATTCTAGCAAACATACTTCCGCTTGCATCTAGTAAAAATAATATGCGGGTTTTAGCAGGGCGATAAATTTGCTGCGCATTTACAAAGCTAGTTTGTAAACTATTTAATAAAAAAACAGCTACCAAAATAAGTAGCCATTTTTTACTCCAAATATTTTTAAAATTATTTGTCAAGATTGTTTTTTATTAATAACGTTAAGATTTAGCTTTTAAGTATTAGTAGTCGCCAAGTGTTTCTGGCAATTGACTTAATGCATTGGCAAGTTCTGCATCGTTTGGTGATACGCCATGCCATTTATGGCTTCCCATCATAAAATCTACCGGATAGCCCATTTCTGTTTTCATCATTATAAAAATAGGTTGGCCTTTTCCAGTCGCATTTTTAGCTTCTTCCATAGTGGCTAAAATACTTTCAAAATTATGCCCATCCATATGTAAAACTTTCCAGCCAAAAGCTTTCATTTTGTCTTCAATATCAGCACCAATTCCCATTACTTTTTGGGTGCTTCCGTCTATTTGTTGGCCGTTAAAATCAATGGTTACTATTAAATTATCTACTTTATGGTGCGTGGCAAACATAAACGCTTCCCAGTTTTGACCTTCTTGAATTTCGCCATCACCCATTAATACGTAAACTAAATTTTTATCACCATTTAGTTTTTTAGCTAATGCTGCTCCAGCTGCTACCGAAACTCCTTGACCTAACGAACCACTGGCCATTCTAATTCCTGGTAAATGTTCTGCTGTGGCCGGATGGCCTTGTAAACGGCTGTTTAATTTTCTGAAAGTGCTTAATTCACTTACTTCAAAATAACCTGAATGAGCTAATGCACTGTAAAATACAGGTGAAATATGTCCGTTCGATAAAAAGAAAACATCTTCTTCCTTAGCATCCATATCAAACGATGGATTGTGTTTCATAATATGAAAATACAAAGCCGCAAGAAAATCAGCGCAACCAAGCGAACCACCTGGGTGACCCGATTTTACTGCGTGTACCATTCTTAATACGTCTCTGCGCAATTGACTTGAAATAGCTTGAAGTTGTTCTATGTTTGCCATTTTTTAAAATAAATTTTACTAAAATAATAAGTGCGAATGTAATTAAGCCAATTGGTTAAGCCATATTTTTGTTTACATAATTTTACCCATTTTTTGCCATAGTATAATAAAATGTAAATAGAGCACTATTTAAAGTGTGTAAACTAATTTCAAATTCCCACTGTTTTTAACTAAAATGGTGTCTTTATCCAGTGTGTTTTCTAATTCAAAATCGTTTGAAACTTTTTGTTTGGCTAAAGTTTTGGTGTTAAATAAAAAGCTTTGGGGAGGTGTTTCGCTGTGCAGTTTAAAGCCAATTTTTAAATAAGCCTTGCCCTCACTCCAATCTTTGTCTACGTAAGTCATAATATCGCCCGGCTGCAAATCAGTTATAAATCCTTTTAACAATTTGCTCAATCCGCCAGTAATTGAAATATTTTTTTTGCAACAAAAACTAATCAATTCAAAACCACGCTTTTCTGAACTTAATCTGTTCATTTTGCGGCCTTTGCTAAATGTGGCTATTGCTACTATTTCATTATCAAAAAACAAAGCATATTTGTAATAGGCATTTAAATAACCAAGTAAATGGTTTTCGTTTAAAAAGGCTTCAGCAATGGCTTTATCTACTTTTTTTACTTGGCAATTTCGAGCAAAAATAGTTTTGTTTTGTCCTAGAATTGAAGCAATGATGCTTAATACAGTTTCGTTTTTATGATGCCAATCGTTCAACCAAAAAGAAATTTTTGAAGTCTTCAACTCAATAAAAACCTGACATTCAGAAACACTAACACTTAGGTTTGAGTCTGGAAAGTGCATTAACAACTTTTGTTTAATTATTTGATTATCAGTCAATTTTGCTATTGAAATATTGAAAACAATTTAGTGTAAATATTTCTGCCCACTAACTTTAGTAATAAGTATTTTAGTTTGGTTTTAAAATTGGCAGCTGGTTTAAAATCCTTCCACTCTGTTAAGCTTAAATATTTATAGTACTCATTTTTGAATGGATGAATATTCAAATAATCCCAAGGTTTGGATGAACCAGAATAATGAACTATAGCTGGGGCGGTTTTTAGTTGTTTAATTTCTGCCGAAGTATAAACTTTTAACAAAGTATTATTATTTACTTCAAAAACCGGACTTAACTGATTCCATTGTGGTTCAATAGTTAATCGTTTGTTATACAAGTTGGCATTTAAAGCATCTTGGTCCCAAAAAGTGAGTTTGCTAGTATGCAGTTTTATATAATTAAAAAGTATTTCCTGCAAATTTTCTGAAACCCATTTTTGAGCATTTATTAATAAAATACCTGCATTAAAATATTTGTATTTTTCGTCAAAACCCAATCTCGTTGGGCCATCAAAATTAATTTCGTTTGCGGCTGCTATGGTATAATTTTCGATGTTTAAATCCCAAAGCGGTTTTAGGTTTTTGCATACCACAATATCAGTATCTAGATACAATATTTTGCTAGTTTGGTTCACTAAAATATTCGGAATTACAATTCTATAATATGTAGCAAACGACACATGGTCAGACACATAACAATCCTTAAAAAGTTCAGCGTCTAAAGGATAAAACGAAAATTTTTGTTGGTATTTAGCAACCGTTTTTTCAATTGTTTTTTGATTTTCTATGTTAAAATCAGCACTAAAGAAATGCAGGTGTATTTCGTTTTCCTTGTTGTTTTCAAACAATGAAGTAAGCATCACAATGGTGTGTTGCGTGTATTTGTTATCGGCCGCACATGCTATGTGAATCACTATTTAGCTTAATTTATAAATGGCACAAGTAGCTGAAATATGTTTAAAATTTGCAGCTAGTCTTTCGTGTTTTCCTTTGTTAGTTATGGAAGCAATTGCGCTAGCTAATGAAAGTTTAAAAAACGAAACGAATTTATTAAAAGGGTCTAAATGTTTGGTTGAATAGTTAAAATAAGTTCCGCAATCCACAATTTGACCTTCCACTAATTTTAGGGTTGGAAAAGCTAGTTGCAATTCATTTAAATCAGGACGATACATAGTATCAATTGGATCTTCGTGGTAAGGAAAATTATACGGTACAGAAATAATCAATTGGGTATCGGTATTCATAATTTTTACCAATGCTTCGCAAAAGGCAGTTCTTTCAGTTAAGTGTTCTAACAAATTTGAACATGTAATAAAGGATGCATTTAAACTTTTAAGTTGGGCTATAAATTCAGGATCTGTTACATCTCCAACCAAATCAACACCTTCAGCTTGTTTGATGTCAATGTTTTTTACAACACAATTTTTTTTAGCAAACTCATCAAAAAGGTTTGCCTTAATGTATGGTTGAGTAACCTCAATAAACTCTTTGGTGCTAGAACCAATGTTTAGCACCAAAGAGCCAGGCTGCGTATGTTTTTGAATAGTGTTTTTAAACCAAAGCGATTCTTCGTAAAGCATAATTTTAGTATTTAATTCCTATTCTACCTGTATAATCTATTCTGTTCAATAATATTTGAACATTTTGCTCTTTAAAATATTGGTCTACAGCTTCTCTAGCTCCTTTCCAATGTCCGTAATCGTCTATTATAACTACGCCACCTTTTACTAGTTTTGGAAATAAATGTACCAACTCATGGTAGGTAGATTCGTACCAATCTGTATCCAAGCGTAAAATAGCAATTTTTTCGGGCACGGTTTCTGGAATTGTATCCTCCACTTTTCCTTTTACATAATTAACTAAATTAGCAGGATAATTGGTTTTAGCAACATTATTTTTAACATCATCAATGGGTGCATAACACCACATTACATCTTCTGTAGTTTTTTCTGATTGATTTAATAAGTTTTTGGCATCTTTACCCAATAAATCTGCATCCATTTTGGTAGGTTCGCTCATGCCTTCAAAAGTATCGTAAAGATAAAATTGGCGATTAGCAGCATTTAATTGCGATAAACTTAGCATGGCACACATAGAACTTCCGCCCTTCCAAACGCCACATTCTACAATATCGCCTTCAATATTATTATTTACAATGTATTCAACTGCTTTGTTAAAAGAATAAAGTCTTTCTTCCGAGGTCATGGTGTACGGTTTACACATTTCCATAATTTTATTGAACGAAGGTTCAAAATCAGGAAATTTATTTACCGCTTGGTTGGTTTTTATCAGTTGAAAATTAAATGGCTTAAGTAGTTTGTTTATCATTTTACAAAATTCAAAGTGCCAAAAATAATAGAATAATTTGGTTAATTAATTCACATTGGTATAACTAGTTAAAATAATTGTTTGTAAAGCTAAATCTTATCTAATTAAAGTAACTGTTCCGTGGAAGTTAAACGTCTGTCCATTGGTTCCTTCAGCATTAATAATATAAAAATAAACGCCTTCTTGACAGTCATTTCCTTCATATTTTCCATCCCACCATTTTCCGTTAGGCATTTGGTATTCGTATATTAATTGTCCCCATCTGTTCCAAATAGTTCCATTTAAGTATTTAAGAAATTTTAGGTTATTTACTTTATTTTCAAAAAAATCGTTCAAATTATCTCCATTTGGAGTAAATACATTTGGAATTTGAATAATTATTTCACCATCAGAAATAATGGTTAAGTTAGCAGTGTCAGTACATCCAAATTTACTAATAGCAGTTAACATTACATTGTAAGTTCCCACATTTTCAAAAGTATAAGAAGGGTTCGTTTGGGTAGAAGTAATATTATTTTCAAAATTCCAAATATACTTTGTAGCATTGCTGCTTTTGTTGGTAAATTGAACCGTTAAAGGTATAAAACCATTGGTAACATTTGAGCTAAAATCTGCAATGGCACTATCTAAAGTAATTTTTACTGAATCTGCTGTTTTGCAGTTTCCATCACTATTTTGAACAGTTAATTTGTAAAAACCAGTTTTAAGATTTGTTATATTAGGCTCTAAAATATTAGGATTGCTAACTAAAGCAGCTGGTTCCCAATTAAATATATCACCTTTGGTAGCAATTCCTTTTAATTGGTAATTGGTTCCAATACAAATAGTTGTATCTATTCCTGCATCTACTATTGGTTTTTCTTTTACAACAACTTTAACCGTATCAAACGATGGGCAAGCAGTATTAAAGCTTTTGGCAATAAATTCTGTTGTTATTGGTGGAAATGCTTTGGTTATTAAGCTTGTTGAATCAGTTAAATATTGCGGATTTAACCATCGGATTTGAGTTGAACCTAATACACTTAAAATAGCAGTGTCGTTTTCGCAAATTGTTTGATCAACACCTGCCTCTATTGGAATTATGTTGTTTATTATAACCTTTACACTGTCAGTGTTTTTGCAAAATCCATTATTTGAAGTTAAGTAAAAAGTTGTTGTTGAACTTGGCTTAGTGTAAGTTACAAAAGCATTTGAATCTTTAACAAAAATACTTGGGCTCCATTTGGCAACTCCTTGGCCTGAGCCATTTAATAAAAAGCTATCGTTTTCGCATATTTGGCCGCCAATTCCTGCATTTACCAATGGTAAAGGTCTTACTAATACATTAACAGTATCGTAATAGGCACATGAACTAAAGCCACTTTTTACAATATAATCAGTTGTAGTATTTGGTTTGACAAATGGGTTTGAAACATTAGTATCGCTAATATTTGTTGCATTTATCCATTTATAATTAAAACCACCGGTTGCATTCAATCTAACTGAATCGCCATAGCAAATTGCTAAGTTTGTTCCGGCATTTAAAGTTAATGGAGCTGAAACAGTAACTTCCACAGTATCATGTTTAACACATGAGCCTGCTATTGATGTTAGTACATAATATGTTGAAATGCTGGGCTTTACAAATGGATTTAATATATTGGTGTTATTTAAACCAGTTTTTGTTTCCCAAAAAAACGAACCCGTTGCTGAGCCATTAAGTTGAACACTGTCTCCTGGGCAAATTCCTTTGTTGGTACCTGCATTTGCTGCAATTTGAGTTACATTTATTTTAACAGTATCGCGAGCAAAACATCTTCCATCTTGAGCCAATAAAACATAATTTGTGGTAATGTTCGGTTTGGCATAAGTGTTTGCTGTTAAACTATCTGTTAACCCTAATTTAGGGTACCATTTTAATAAATTATAACCTGTACCGTTTAATTGAGTACTATCTCCTAAACATATAGTTTGGTCAGTTGAAGCATTACTAATAGGAGCAAAAACAGTAATGTTAATAGAGTCGCGCTTAGTACATGTTCCGCTTGTGGCTTCTAATATATAAAGTGTGGTGGTTTGTGGCTTAACAAAAGGAGAAAGCTGATTTGGGTTGTTTAAACTTGGGTTAGTTTGCCATAAAAATGACCCAACTACTGTTGCATTTAATTGAATGCTATCACCTTTGCAAATTGAGGTATCTTTATCAAGTTGAACAAATACCTGATTTACTAAAATTTGAATAGTGTCTCTCTGAACACATCTGCCAATTGTTGCGGTTAAATAATAGGTGCTATTAATATTTGGTTTTGCATAAGTTACTATATTTGAGGTGTCGGTTAAGTTGTTTTTAGGAGACCATTTTAAGTTGCCATTACCTGTGCCGTTTAATAAAATACTATCTCCTAAACAAATAGTTTTATCTATTCCTGCAAACGCTGTTGGACTATTTACAGTAATTTTTACCGTGTCTCTTCGTGTGCAGCCTAAATTTGTAACTTTTAAAATAAAATTGCTTGTAATATTTGGTTTTATAAAAGTATTTAATGCATTACTATCACTTAAAAAAGCATTGTTTTCCCAAATAAATGTTCCAATTGCTGAGCCATTTAATCTTATACTATCTCCATTACAAATGGTTGAATCACTTCCTGCTTGTGCTAAAATAGGTTTGGTGTTAATCTTTACTGTATCGTAAGCAATACACGTTCCACTTATTCCTCTTACTATGTAATTAATTGTATCAGTAGGTTTAGCAATAGGGTTGAAAATATTAACATTGCTAAGACTTAAGGATGGTGTCCAATAATAAAAAGTGGCCCCCGAGGCTGTTAGTTGCACGCTATCACCACGGCAAATAGTGGCATCAATGCCTGCATTCACTGAAATATTTGTTACAGTAAGTGTTATTTCTTCCGATGAATCTATTTCACTACAATTATTAGTTACTTTAAGTTTATATGTTCCCGAAGTTTTAGCGTAATAAGTAAATTTATTAGCACCAGCTATGGCTATGTTATTTCTAAACCATTGAAAAGAAACTCCAAACATTGAATCAAGAGGTTGAAGTAAAATACTATCCCCACTACAAATGCTTGTATTAGTTGGTTTAAGTTTAAAAGGTGCAGTAGGTGCTAATTTTGCAAAATAGGAATCTTCAGCGCCAGAACTAGTTAAACTGTTTGTTCCAAAAGATGCTGTGCTTGAAAATAGCCCGCAATTATACAAGTTTCCAAATCTGTCAGGTGTGGTGCAAAAACTATGATCTTCGCCTGTTCCTCCAATTCTTAAGGCATTAATAGTGGAACCGGTTAACTTATCCAAAAAACAAATATAGCCATCACCAAGGCCTGCCGATGAAAATATATTGCCATTGCCAAGATTTGTGGTTCCTGTAAAGTAGCCTGAAAGAGTAAGAATATTTGTGTTTTTATTTGTAGAAATATGCCAACCATACTCTGTTCCGCCCCCCCCTAAAGCTTTAACCCATTTCAATACGCCTGAACTATCAAGTGCAGCTACATTTAGGTCAAATCCTCCGTTGTTTATTAAAGGAAGGCTAATGCCGGGGAGAGATGAAGAAAAATTTGTGTTTCCACCTACAAAGTTACCCGTTATGTAAACATCACAATTTTCGTCAACTGCTATATAGTTTATCCCCTCGCTTACATTTCCACCCATTCCATTTAGCCAAATCCAATTTCCGGATTCTGTTGCTTTTGCAATATACGCTCCCCAAGACCCAGTATTAGATATTGATAGGGAGCCAAATGTTGTAGTTCCCGAAGGATTTGCAAAATTCCCACCAAGATAAACATTATTTTGATTGTCAGCAGCTATTGAAGTAGCAACATCAGTAACATTACTGCCAGCTGTATTTACCCAAAGAAGTTTACCAAGGCTGTCATATTTTGCCATAAATAAATCTTCAGCGCCATTACTTACTTTTGTAATCGTTGCGCCAGATGTTGTTCCAAAAGTTGCTGTAGACCTAAAATAACCACAAATTAAGATGTTTCCAGCCTTGTCAATAAAACAATCCATTGCTTCATCATTTGCGTTGCTACCGCTTTTTACAGCCCATTTTAGCACCCCATTTGTATCATATTTTGCTAAAAAAATATCATAACCTCCAGTGCCTGTGATGTTTATAGGTGAGCCGTTTGTGGTTGAAAAAGTTGTGTTTCCTGCAATAGTGCCTGTAAGATAAATATGTCCTTTATTGTCGTATTTTACGGCATTAAATGCGTAATCTCCAGCATCGTTTCCTATGCTTCCTATTTGGTTTTTCCAAACCAAGTTTCTATTACAATCTTTTTTTACTAAATAGACATCTTTTTGTCCATTTGAAGTCAGAGATCTAGTTGCAGGAGCCCCTGTCCCTTGAAAGGTGATAGTTGATTCAAAGTAGCCTGTTAAAAAAACATTACTTCCGTTGTCTGGCGTTACATAGTGAGCATAATCTGTGCTTGTACTGCTTTCTTTTTGGGCCCACTTAAAGCTTTGAGCATTGGTTTTGTTTAACGTAAATATTAAAAATATTAATAAAATGTTTTTGGTCATTTTTATAATTACTTAGCTGTGCATAATCTTTAGAATAAAAAGCACAATTATGCGATGTGATTTTATAACTATTAAATTTCAATTTTACATGTTTATTTCGATTTAAGTAATAAATTTGTATAATTGTGAAAAAAAATGTGTTTCAAACCCCTATACTTTTTTTAATTTTCAATAGACCGGATACGACAAAGCTGGTGTTTGAAAGCATAAAAAAAATGAAGCCTAAAAAACTTTATATAGCTGCCGATGGTCCGAGAGTTGATAGATTAGGTGAATTCGAATTGTGTGAGCGAACAAGAAATATAATAAAAGATATTGATTGGGAATGCGAGGTGAAAACACTTTTTAGGTCAAATAATTTAGGCTGTAAAGTTGCAGTAAGTTCGGCTATAGATTGGTTTTTTGAAAATGAAGAGCAAGGCATTATTTTAGAAGATGATTGTTTACCTAATGAGAGTTTTTTCAAATACTGTGAAGAGTTGCTAAATAAATACAAAGAAGATAATAGAGTAATGCATATATCTGGCTGTATACTAGATTACGACTATAAAGAGAATTATCAATTCAGTTATTATTTTAGTAAATTAGCTAGTATTTGGGGGTGGGCAACATGGAGAAGAGCTTGGAACCTTTATGATGTTAATATGTCAAGCTATGATAATTTTATTGCTCAAAATTTAATAGTTGACACTATTCCTAACAATAGGGTTAGATCTCATTTTTTGAATATGTTTAATCAGGTTGTATTTGACAATAAAGATACATGGGATTATCAGTGGAGTTATGCATTACTTTCTAATTATGGATTGTCGGTTATGCCTGTAAAAAGTATGGTTACCAATATTGGATTTGATATTAATGCGCTTAACTCAAAAAATGTAGAAAGTGATTTGGCAAATATTACGGCCTATGATTTAGATAAAATAAATCACCCTAATTTTGTGGTTCACAATACTATAATGGATAATAAATACCTTTCAGATAGGGCTTTTCCTGCTTTTGTCTTTAGGACTAAGATATATAAAAAAATTAGTAGCTTGTTAAATAAAAAAGGCGCGTAAATGTTCTTATAATAACAAATACGCGCCTTTTTTTATATTAAATCCCTATTCCTTTATAAGTTTCGAGGTTGTTTTACCTAAATTTGTTTCAACTTCAACAATATAAATACCTGATTGCAAAATTGATGTGCTTATGTTAATCTCGGTTTGGTTTTCAATCTTTCCCGATAAAACATTTTTTCCTTCCGAACTGTAAATAGTATAACTTCCCACTGATTCTTTCCCAATATTAATGGTTGTATAGTCTTTTGTTGGATTTGGATATACATTAAGAGTGTTGGTTTTTAAAGATAATACGCTTGTGCTTGCGATATTGTTTGTTAATATTGAAACGGTATTTGCTCCATTGTTTGCTGTAATCAATTCTTTCTTTCCATCTCCATTTAAGTCAGCAAACTCCAGAAATACAGGAACAGAACCTACGTTAAATGCCACAGGACTAGAGAAAGAATTTTCATCAAGTGTAGTTCCTGAATATATATTTTTATAAACAAAAACATTGTTCGAGCCTCTATTACATACTACAAGTTCGGGTTTTGCATCTCCGTCTAAGTCAAATATAGCATTTCCATGAGGATTTAATCCTGCATCAATAATTAATAATGGGTCAAATGAAACACTACTGCCTACGGTTGTGTTTTTAATTACAAATATATTTTGTGTGTTATATCCTGAAACTAGAATGTCAATTTTTGAGTCCCCATCTATATCTCCTACTGATAAACCAGCATTTAGATTAGATGTTCTAATGTTAAGATCATTATTGAAGGAAACATTATTTGTTGAACTGGTATTTAAAAAAATGCTTGTGTAGCCATTATAATAAAGCACAACTACATCATTTTTTCCATCTTTATCTATATCGCAAATACATATTTCTCTAGCTAAATCTCCAAAGTCATTGGTATATATATCTTTTCTAGTTTTGAAACTTACAGTGCCAATGGTGCTTTGGTTAACATGAACTGAAAAGAATGTTGTCCCAAAATTTGTGTTCAACATATCTTTTTTTCCGTCACCATTAATATCTGCAAAAACTACTTGTCCAGAATTTGCTCCAACTGCAATGTCAATTTTGTTTGCGAATGATATAGTTCCTGACGTACTAGTGTTTCTTAAAACAGATATGTCACTAGAAGTATAATTTCCAACAAAAATATCCTTTTTGCCATCTCCATCAATATCCTCAGTAGCCATGCTGGTTGGTGCGGCTCCGCAATCGAACTGTGTTGCCGTGCTAAAAGATGCAGAACTAATAGATGATGTAGTGTTGTTTTTAAACACTGAAACCTTATTGATTTGAGGATTGGTGGTAGCTATATCTAGCTTTCCATCTCCATCAAAATCTGCTACCCCTAAGCCTGCTGTGCTACTGCTACTAGATGTGGTTGATAGATCTACTCTACTTCCAAAAGAAGCTGAATTAATTTGTGAGAATAATGTTGTAGTCGAAAATAGCAACATTATTGATAAAAAGTTTATTTTCATATTTTGAGTTTTTGATTTAAATTAAACAAATATAATTTTAAAAACTAAATCTTAAAATTAATTTACTGCTAATTAATTTTTTGAGCTAAAATTATGTTATTTATGTAAGCTTTTTTATTTTTAGGAAATACTTTTGAAAGTGCATATCCTTTTAGGTTGTTATACATTACTATTAGCATTAAAAGTTTCCTCATTAACCTATTTTGGTTTCTAAATAGGGTAAGATAATACGTGTTTTTTAGTTGTGCTATTGCTGTAAAATAATCCCCGTTTTTTTTTGTTGAAACAATTTTGAAACCTTTTTTTTCTAATAAATAAGTAATTCCAAATGTGGTGTATCTACAAAAATCATATGGTTCAGCATGTTCTTCCCAAAAGAACGGTATTGTTATTAATAAATACCCATTATTTTTAAGAACCCTATTTATTTCTGTTAATGAAGGTTCAAGTTCAAAAACATGTTCAAATACTTCAGTTGAAAATACGTTATCAAAAGTTTCGTTGTCAAAAGGTATTTTTTTTCCATCATAAAAAACATCTACAAGGTTTTGCTCGTATTCAAAACCTTTGTTTTCTATATCAAGTCCAATATACTCTGTTTTATTAACGAAACACTCTTCATAAGGTTTACTTCCACAACCAAAGTCTAATATTTTTCCTTTTAATAATGGTGCGAAGTGTTTGATGTTTTCTAATAGGCCAGATCTGTTGTAAAACATACCATTGGTAAAAATTTCAACTGGTTTTGGAAAAAAGCTTCTATTATCTGATTTGTTTACTTTCATTGGTTATAGTTTTTTAGTAGTAGCATGTCGCTAAAAGCACCTGCAAAGTGAAAAAAGTATGATTGTTTAAAATATTTATGCATGGTTTCTGAAAAGTCTTTATTAAATGAAGTTCCTATTTCAAAGTCTAAACGTCTTGTTATTTTAAATAATAAAGTGTTATTTTTATATATTTCAAAAAGCGCAGGGCAGTTAAGTTCTTTATCTATTTCCCAAATTCGATTAAATCTTTCATCTAACCATTTTAAATTACCGCTTTTTAATATTTCATAAGAAAGTGGTCTCATTTCATAGTGCCAATAGTTCGCACCTTTATCTTGGTAATTGTAGTATACCTTTTCAAGAAGTTCTTTATGGTGCTTTGGTGAAAAAACTAAAACACCACCTTGAACTACATCATTAAATTCGTTGGGAAGTCCAAAATTTGTATAATACTTACTAATGGTATCTTCTTTAAGAGTAGCACTATTTATTAATTCAGCATAATTGTTTTGTGCCTCTTTCATTTTTTTGTATAGTTCAGGAGTAGGGTAAACCCAATCTTTAACTCCACCAATTTCATGAGCCTGCAAGCCTGAGAAAATGTTAGGAGCATTTTCATTATTAATTACGATATCCGAATCTAACCACGCCACTTGTTCATATTCTTTTACCTTTGGATGGTTTAGTATCAAACATTTTTGCCATGAGGGCGATCTAGACAAGCCCCTTTCTGAAGAATCTAGCGGGGTGTCAATATCTATTAAATCTAATGAATGTTTTTTACAGTATTGTGTCCAATTTTCTTTGCATATTTTTGACCATAATTTTTGGTGTTTTTTACCTAGGGTAATGGTTACAATTGCTCTTTTCATCTAATGCAAATATATTTATTTTAGTTTTATAATAGCTAAGTGTACGAATATTTGAAAACAAAAAAGGGCTTTGAAATATATTCAAAGCCCTTTTTGTTTTCAATTTTGTAAAGTCCGAATTTGAAAAAATTTAATTATTAATCCATCTTAACAAATTTTCTTGTTACAATTTCATTATTGTAATTTATTTTTATTAAATAAATTCCTTTAATGAGTGTTTCAACATTAATATAGCCCATAGATGCATTGTAGTTTCCTTCTAATATTGACTTACCTGTTACATCCAAAATTTCAAATTTGGAATCTGTTGCAATGCCTTTAATCATCAATATTTCGTTTACTGGATTTGGATAAACATCAATTGTATTTTTATTCAGATTCAATGAGTCATTGTTATTTTTATATTTAGGCATTTGATTCAACAAATAGATGTAATGTTGATTAAAGAATGGATCCAAATCACAATTAAAATAAGAAGAATTAGGATTTGCAATCATAAAATTATTGATATTTGACAAATCAACAGTAACACCATTTAAAATGGTAGGTGATAAAAATTGACTTGGGTTTATATTAGGAATATTGTTTGTTATGGTTCCAGTATAAATATTAGGAACATTATTGGTTGAATAGCTCACATCAAAATTATAATTCCAAGGTGTTGTTGTGCTGTTTTGCCAAATTACGTCCCATTCCGTAGGTATAGGATATGCTGCTGTTCTAATAAATTCGTTTCCAGAAAATTCAAATATTGATGTTGGTCTTTCCATTTGATCAATGATTTCACCAGAGCCAGTTATTCCATATACATTGTCAATAAATTTATTACAAATAATTCCTACTGATTGTTTAAACGGTGTACTTAAACTATTATTAGCTGAGCCTGCTAGGAATGGATTTAATTTAGGTGCAACAATTATGGCTTTGTTTGTTTTATTAAATGTATTTCTCGAAATTAAGCAAACAACTTCAGTTAGAAACGGACTTAATATAGAATTATCATCATTATAAACTTCAACACCTATTCCTCCAAAATTGATTGAATTAAGTCTTACCCAAAAATTATTGTATTTAGTTATTCTAATTGAGTTGTCGATATAATTGAATTTGTTTTCTTTAATTAATAATTCGTACGATCCTTTTTCATTTCCTATTGCATCAATTCCTCTATAAACTCTACTTTTTTCATTACCTAATGAATTAAATGAATTGCCAACAACACTAATACTTCTACTGTTAAATATTGAAACTGCTGTTAATTCATTTATTTGTGAAGTTATTAAATTGTCTTCTATTCCATTAAAATTATTGTTTTCAATATTAGCAATAAATGAATGGCTTGTTGCACTTGATCCATTAAATACTGGAATTTGTGAATGTGCGCAATTTAAAAAGTTAATGTAATTATTTGGTGATGGTGCTAAAGACGTAAAGTTGTATCTTATATCTTCAGAACCAACCGAACAATTCAATATATTGTAACTTTGATTTGAGAAATTATTATTTTTAATTGAAATATTTTCTGTTTTACGGCTTGGGTCATTATTAGTTATTCCAATTGCTAACCAATTGTTATCAAAATCTGAATTTTTTATTTCAATATTTTCTGGATTATCACCCACAACTGCAATAAGTGCATTTTTAACAGTACTGTTATTTATTAATAGTTGTGATGCATTATCTACATAAATGCCTTTCCATTGGTCACAACTAAATAATGTGCTTCCAATAATATTCAATTTTGCGCCTCCAGTAACTTTTATTTGTGAACAAGAACCCATAATAATTTGCGATGAAGTAATGGCAACTTCAATTGGGCCAGAGATTGTTAAATCTCCATTTATAGCTTCTTTTAAATCAGTTAAGTTTGTATTTGAAGTTATTGTTATTCCAGAATTGTAAGTATTGTTAAATTGAGAATATTTTATAAAAATTGGTTTTTCTGAAATAGAAATTATTCTATTTGATGGTAAACACTGGGTTAGACCACTTCCTATATTTGGAGTTATGGTAATTCCTTTATAGCCAGAAGGTACGGCAATAGGAAATGTATAACTGTTGTTGATTGAATTGTTGGAAGTTTTATACCAAACGGCATAAACAACTTCTGTTGAACCGGTTTTAGTATATTTGTATATCATAACATTGGCATTTCCTGAACTTGAACTTAAATCACTATCAAATTTATAACCTTTTAAGGTTTTGTTCATGCATTGGTAATAGTAAAAAGCGGGTTTTAAATTATAAGATTCCTCACCCCCAACAGTTCGTTCTCTCATAGCTGTTCTTAATCCACAATTAGCGTAGTGTTCTGCTGCTGCATCATCATCAAAACTAAACCACATGGCTTTATCAAAGCCACTTGCAGAAATGGCCAAAAAACTTCTCAATAACCAATTGGCTTGTGTTTCACTTTTTGTTTGACCTGTAATAACAGGCACATCTTGTTTTCGTAATGAGGGATTACCATCTCTTGAACTTCCATCTCCGTAGCCAAATTCACTAAGCCATAATTCCTTACCAGGTAAGTATCTATTTCTGTAATCAACTATTTCTTTAAGTTTGTTTATTAAACCGTCATCTTCTGGGCTGATAGCTAACGATAATGATTTTGGATCTGGATTAGAATAATGATGAAAATTAAGAACATCTGCAGGAAAAATTCCTTTACCAGAGGCATTTCTGTTATAATCAGCCCATAATTTCATAGATTTTATATATTTTAAATCTAATGATGCTAATCCTCCCATTACCATTTTAATAGCAGGATCTGCATTATTTACTCCAAAATTGCCTGTAATTGCACCCTGATGCGCATCATAATCTGCGCTACTCATTGCAGCTAATTCAAAGGGTGAAAAAAATATGTCATTCAGCGGATCTCCCCACCATTTATTTGGTTCGTTTCTGTTTTCAATATATTTTATGGCATCTAAACCGTAGCCTAATGATGGCTGTGATGAAGATAAATTTGTGCTTGAAAATGTTGTATTGTTTCCATACCTGCCTGCAAACTCATACATTGTTTCAGCATGTGGTATATAGGACGAAGGGTTTTCAGAACCACCTGTACCAAAGACAGGTTTAATTTCTGGACTTTGACTCCCTCTTAACCAAGTTGAAGTTTTTTGAATACATGGATAAATATTGATTCCTAAATCTTTTTTTGATAAGATATCATTATCTAAATCAGATCCATCATTATATGAGGGATTGAATTTATACCCATTGTTTGGATAAGTAAGAGTTCCTCCATCAATCCAATCAGCGTCAATAAAAGCTCTTACATTTTTGAAATCCTTTAAGTCAGTCGATTTATTAAATACACCAGCATTTATTCCCATTAAATCATCTACATTTGGCAGAGTATGCGAGGTAATTGATGGTGTTATTACTGGGGTATTTGTTGTTTGATAACCCAAAAGATTAATTTCATTTACTCTTGGATGTCCTCCTGGTGAAAAAGTATTAAACTGTAATCGCAGTTTTAAAAATCTAGAGGTAATATTAATAGTATTATTATTCCATTGATTAAATAAACCGGTGCCAAAGGTCTGTTGAAGAGTCCAAGCGGAAGGGCTACCACTATAAATTGTTAAAATACCAACTTCATTTATATCAAAAAAATTAAAATCAGTAATATTAAAGGTATTTCCAAGGTCAATTACTATGGAAATGTCATCGTAATATCCCCATTTTTTAATTTCAATTTCAGTTGAGGGAGTTGTAGATAATGGTTCATCAAACAGTCTCATTGGATTTGATGTTGGTTCGTCAGTCCATGTATATAATGGGTGAACCATTTCATCAGTAATCAAAATTAAAGTTTTTACTTGATTTTGTAATACAGAAATAGTGTTTGCCCCCCAGTTTGAAGTGATTAGGTCTTTTTTCCCATCATCGTTAATATCTGCAAATTCTAAAAATGTTGGTGTTGTACCTGTTAAATAATCTACTTTTGCAGAAAAGGAGCTTGTATTTATAGTTCCTGTGGTTGAAATATTTTTAAAAATTGATACATTATTAGAGCCTCTATTACAAACAACTAATTCTGGTCTATTATCTCCGTCTAAATCAATAATTGCATTTCCCTGAGGGTTGTTTCCAGAACTAAATTTAACATTAGCATTAAACGATATTGTACTTGTTGTTGAACTGTTTTTAAATACCATAATTTGTGCTGTATTGTATGATGATACCAATAAGTCTATAAAGCCATCATTATCA
Source organism: uncultured Bifidobacterium sp. (assembly GCA_964529175.1). Taxonomy (GTDB): domain Bacteria; phylum Bacteroidota; class Bacteroidia; order UKL13-3; family UKL13-3; genus JAAFJM01. Next base: position 573,052 of record CAZGVO010000001.1, on the reverse strand, counting down.
AGGTCTCCTGCTGAAATTCCAACATTTAAATTTACTCCTGTAAGGTTTGTGACATTGGTAAATGAAATTGTTCCACCAGTGGATGTGTTTTTGAATATTGCTGTGTAGCCATTGTAATAAAGTACAGCCACATCTGTTTTGTTATCATTGTTGAAGTCGGCTGCTACTATTTCTCTAGCTAGTTGTCCAGGACCACTTGTGCTAAAGTCTTGCCTTGTTGAGAGAGTTATTGAGCCGCTGGTGCTTAAGTTTTTGTGTACTGAAAAAAAATTTGTGTTAAAGTTTGGATTAATTAAATCCTTTTTACCATCACCATCAATATCTGCAAATACTACTGGTCCCGAGTTCGCTCCTACTGTGTAGTCAACTTTGGTGCTAAAATTTATTGTTCCTGTTGTACTGATATTCCTAAGAACTGAAATATTACTGCTAGCATAATTTGAGGTTACAATATCAATTTTTCCATCGCCATCAATGTCTTCTGATCCAATATATGCTGGATTTGTTCCTGTAGTGTAAAGGTTTGGTGTGCTCAAGGAGCCACTGTTTAATGATGTTGTTGTAGAAATGTTTTTAAAAACAGAGCAATTGTTAGATACATGGTTTACAGAGGCGATATCAATTTTGCCATCATTGTCGAAATCTTTTGCACTTACCTGATTCGGGTTTTGTGTCCCTGCGCCTGTGGAGAAATCTACCTTAGTTTGGAAGGATGTAGAAATGAATTGTGCCTTTACTTGTATGTTAAAGAAAAGCAAAACCAAATAAACTGATTGTTTAAATTTTTTTTTCATGTTAAAAACTTTAATTTTTGCTTACTCTATATAGGATTTTCAGCACACTCCTAATATTAATAAAATAATAATATTTGAATTTATTTATTATTAATTTGATTTTTACAATTCAAATAATTTATTTCGAATTGCTATTTATTCCTTACAAATTTATAAGATTAGCTTACAAGTTGTAAAATAAACACATTCAAAAAATGAATAAAAATTTTTATAGGTTAAGGTGTGATTATAACCAAAACATTGCTTTATTAATAAAAAAGCGGAGAAATGAGTTGTTGATTAAACAAGAGTATTTAGCAAAGAAGATAGGTATGTCTCAATGCAATTATTCAAAACTTGAAAATGGATGTGGTAATTTCAATATAATTGATTTAATTGAAATTTGTAAGATTTTAGAATTATCTTTCATTAGTGTGATAATAAATTCAGGTATAGAAATATGAGTATTTATTCGGAATAAGATGCCATTTTTACAAAATTCAAACCATACTCTTTCATCAAGTTTTGGTTTTCTGTGTAAGCTTTTGCTTCGTTTTCTGTGTTTGGTCCTGGCTTTAATTGGTGAATATTAGCCTCTATTTTATTGGCCAAATCTACTTCATTACCCATTTCAAAAAACCACGTGTTAGGTGGGTTTTGTTCCAAGTGAACTTCAAAATTGCTTAAAAAAATATGTTTGCCAAGTGAGCGTCCGTCTTCTACCACTGTGCTCCAACCCTCAAATTGCGATGGTTGAATAATGGCTAGTGACCTACGAATAAGCTGAATTTGGTCATGGCGCGAAATAAAACCTAATACTTTTAATTGGTTTGATACTCCTAAATCTTCAGCTAGTTTTAAAAGCGATGGATAATAATCGGGGTTTCTAAAATCTTCGGTTGCACCTGTGCATACCAATGTAATTTCAATGCCTTTTTGTTTTAATAAACTCATGGCTTTTATTACTGTTGGGTGGTCTTTATGTTTCCAAAATTGATTACACACTATCAAAAAATTATCTGGCAAATTGAATTTTCGTTGTACAGCAATGGCATCACTCGCAAACCAATTTTTATTGGCATTACTTACAAAACGCAATAAAAAAGCATTATTAGCATTGGCAGGAAAAAACTTCTTGTAATCATTTAGCGCATGCTGACTGCTAAAAGCTAAGATTGGAGATTGTTCTGCAAGGTTTTTATTCCTATTTTCTCTGCTATTATATTCTTCAGTAGAAAAAAGATGTGGCAAATGTTTGTATTGAAAATCAGGTATCCACCCACCCCAATTAAATATCCATTTTTTAGGAAAATTGCCCGGAGGGTAGTAAAAATCTATCTGCCTGAAATTAAAAATTTTTAAACGTAAAAAAGCTGGTAAAAGCGAAATGATTTTATAAAAACCAAGCACAAAGATATTATCAATAAAAATGTGGTCTAATAATGGCTTTATATCATCAGGCACTTCTTTTATATTTCGAGTAGCTAGGCTCAGTTTAATTTTTTCACGCTCTACCTTATCTGTTTTGCTGATGGCATGAATTAAGTTGAAAATATAAATATTTCCTGCATGCCAATTTGGATCAGAAATAAGGTGGAGGCAAATATGTAACTTTTCGTTTTTCAATTTGTTGTATTATAAGCTATTTAGCCAATTAGCTGTTTTTAAAAGACCGTCATTTAAACTAACTGCTGTATTGAAACCAAGTTTTTTAAGAGCTGAAATGTCAGCTTGCCAATTATTAGGATCGCCTTGCTTTTGTTTGTTATTAAAACTGAAAGTGAGGTTCGGGTTTAAATGTTTATAAAACTCAGTAACCACGTCTTTTATGGTAGTTTCATTTCCAGATGAAATATTAAATGCACTTCCATCAAAGGAAGCATTTTCAAAAATTAAATCAATACCTTTTACCAAATCATCAATATAAATAAAATCGCGCGATTCAGCGCCCGTTCCATACACTTCAATTTGTGATGGATTTTGAATTGCTTTTTGGTGTAAATCCCAAAACAGTTGTTTTTTTAATCCTGGTCCGTAAGCCGAAAAAACCCTTAAACTGCAAGTAGAAAGTCCAAAAAAACGATGGTATTCTTTTATTAAATATTCACTTTGAAGTTTATGAAAACCATAAGGAGATAAAGGGTTTTTACCACTTTCTTCTGCTATAGGCAATTTTTCAGGATTGCCATAAACTGCGGCACTTGAAAAATTAATAAACTTACATTTAGGCTGATAAGTACGAATACTAACCAAAATTTTATGAACGTTTAGTACATTTAGCTCAAAGTCAATATCGGGTTTATCGAACGAAAAACCAACATGAGCTGATCCAGATGCATTTATACAAAGGTCGTAATATTGGTTTTTAAAAATTTCATCAAAATTGGTGTTGTTTTTATTTAATTGGTAGTAATTCGGGTTATTGTCAATGTTTGAAGACACCCCCGCCTCAAACACTCTGTAGTTTTTAGCCTTAAAGTAGTTTACACAATGCGAGCCAATAAATCCTTTACTTCCAATTATTAAAACATTCATGGGTTATTTGGTTGCTAATTAAGATACTAGGTTTCTATACTGAATTGCGGAAAATCGAAGCGCAAGTATATCAAAATTTAGATTATTTAAGAAACGTATTCTGTTTAAAAGTAGAAATGTTTATTAGTTAATTTGTACTAAAAGATATTTACCACGAAAATTGCAACTTATTAAAACCACTTTGAAAATCCTACTGCTCGATAACTATGATTCGTTTACCCATATGCTTAAAGATTATATTGAGCAATGTGGTGCTGAATGCATGGTCTTTCGTAATAATGAAATTTCTGTTACTGAAATAGAGTTGTTAAATTTTGATGCGATTGTGATTTCTCCAGGCCCAAAAGCGCCAAAAGATGCAGGTGTTTTAATGGAATTGATTGCATTTTGTTATAATAAACTTCCAATTTTGGGCGTTTGCCTTGGCCATCAGGCGTTGGCACAATTTTTTGGTGCTAATTTAATCAAAGCCCAATTACCACGGCACGGAAAGGTTGATTTTATGGAGCATAATAAAGATGAAATGTTTACTAATGTGCCAACTGCTTTTTTTGCTACTCGTTACCATTCGTTAATTATTAATAATTTACCTGAAATCCTTGTTCCTACTTGCTATAGCAGGGATGAGTTAATGGCTTTTAGACATAAATATTTACCTATTTGGGCAGTGCAGTTTCATCCTGAAAGTAGCCAAACTGTTTTTGGAATTGAAATTATTAGAAACTTTGTAAATCAGGTTGCAAAAACTAAATTGTTGCAAACCTAGTTATAGTAAGTATATTTGTTTAAATTTATTCATGTTTGCATATCAACTTATATCTAACGAAATGTTTGCTTTAAAACCTAGTGACTCTGCATCGAGTGCATTGGTTTTTATGGAAGATTGGCAAGTAAAAGATTTGCCTGTGGTGCAAAATGGTAAACTAATGGGAACCGTTAACGAGAAGGTGCTTTTTGACAATGAAGATGAAAAAGTAGCCAATATTTTAAACCCGAATCCTGTTTTTTGTTTTGAAAATACACATTTTTACGATTTGGCTAAGTTGCTGTTTACTAGTAATATATCAAGCATATCGGTTTTAGATAAAGAGCAAAATTTTAAAGGAATTATAGCTGCAAAAGATTTAGCCAAACAACTTTTTGACCACAGCACACTTGCACAAGATGGTGGAATTATTGTATTGCAAATGAATGCCCGCAATTATTCATTAGCCGAAATTGCTAGAATTACGGAAGTTAATAATGCTAAGATTTTATACCTTCACGTAAATCCTTTGGCCGATGCTGAGAATAATATCCAAGTTTCGTTAAAATATAATATTACTGACCTAAAATACATCATTGCTACTTTTGAGCGATTTAATTACCAAGTAATATTTAGCAGTCAGCAAACGGATGAAGTTGATGCTTCAAGCAAACGATACGATTGGTTAATTAAATATTTGAACACATAAAAAACTATGCATTTAGCCATTTTTGGTAGATATTTTAAAGAAGAACGCTACACCGAATTGCAGCAGTTTTTTGATTACTTAAAAACCAGTAAAATTAATTTTACAGTTTACAGAAAGTTTTTGGAAGATGGCTTGCGCAATGGCTTAAACATTTCCCCAAAAACCAAAACTTTTGATACTTACGAAGACTTTAATAAATCCAACTTTGATTACGTTGTAAGCATTGGTGGCGATGGCACCATATTGATGTGCTTGGAATTTGTGCGTGAAAAAGAAACGCCCATTATTGGTATTAATACTGGCAGACTAGGATTTTTAGCTGGTGTTGCGGCAAAAGATGCCTGCCAAATGGTAGATGAATTGGCCAAAGGTCGTTACACTATTGATTCAAGAACTGTGTTGAAATTGGATAGCAATAAATCAGAAATGTTTGGTGGTGTAAAATACGCCTTAAATGATTTTGTAATTCATAAAAAAGACAGTTCAAGTATGATTACCATTCATACTTTTATAAATGGTGAGTTTTTAAACTCTTACTGGAGCGATGGACTTATAATTTCAACCCCAACTGGCTCCACAGGTTATAATTTAAGTTGTGGTGGACCTATTTTGTATCCATCATCAGCTAGTTTGGTTATTACTCCAATTGCACCGCATAATTTAAATGTAAGACCAATTATTATTTCTGATAATAATGTCATTTCATTTCAGGTTGAAGGAAGAAGCACCTCGTTTTTAGCCACATTAGATTCGCGTTCAGAAAGCATTGAGGCAAACACAGAATTAGCAGTAAGTAAAGCCGGTTTTAAAATGAATCTTTTACGTTTAAATAACGAAAACTACCTACAAACACTTCGTGAAAAATTGATGTGGGGAATTGACAACCGAAATTTTAAGAATAGTTAATCGCAAAAATAGTGGCAATAAGAGATACAATCTTTATTATGCTTGTTTTACTTTGTTTTTTAGCTTTTGCTGCATACCGTTTTCACAAAAGAGAGGCATTTGTAAATGAAATAAAAAAACATCCTAAGATAGTGACCGCGATCATTACCGATTGGAAAAGTATTAAATACAATTACAGCATAGTTGTAAAGTTTAAGTTTAAGGATAAAATAATTGAAAAAAATTATTCAACTCCAACTTCAAAATGTAAAGAGGTGGGAAGATTAGTTTCTGTTATTTTAGACTCAACAAATGCTGAAAATGCTTATTTATTATTATTGCCAAAGGATTACAGTAGATTTGATTTATCTTTTCCAGATAGCATGTTATGGACAAAAACCTGTTTTAGAATAGATTAATGCTACTAAAAAAGCTAGAGTTTATTTTATCTCTATTTTTTTCCCAAAAGTGAGGGTTTTCAAATCTAGTTTTACGTAATAATAGTCGTTTTCCGAATTCCTAAAATCGCGGTCATCGTTGGCATCTCGTTGAATTTTTATCATAGCAAAGTTCAGCTTTTCAAATATTTCAAATGATTCAACATTTTCATTAGTTGAGGTTAATGCACGTAAATTATTTCCGTAAATATCGCATACATAAAGTATTGCCGGGTCATATTCGTCAATTTTACCATTATTGTTATAATCAACATTTTTAACTCTACAAAAAAAGTGCTGTTTGGTATAATTCTTATTTGGCTTTTTGTTGTAAAAGTTTTCGAATCGGTTGTAAATATTTAAAATATAAGTGTTGTGCTCAAACAACCTTTTACTGCTATCTGTTAAAAAGTTGTAAAAAATTAAGTTAGCATATAAATCTTCCCAATTGGCAATTTTATTATTTGAAAAATAGTTGGAATTATAGCTGATTGGAATAACAATAGTAGAAGCACTATCAACAATTATTGGGTTTTCAAATTCGAATTTTAGGCTGCTACTTTGTGCAAATAATTGATTGAAGAATAATAAAGTAACAATTAAAAATAAAAGAGAATGTTTGTTAAAATAGGTCATTTTATTAAAATTTTTAGTTGAAACGTATCAAATGTTGGTTTTGTTACACAAAAAAGCCTCTAAGCAATACTTAGAGGCTTTTAAAATATTTACATTTAAAATTATGATGTTGCTTTTTTAGCTGCAACTGTATTTTTTAACCATTCGTAAGTTACTGATTTTGGTCTTTCTAAAGGTAATCCTAAAGCTCTATCCCAAAGTAAAGATGCCATAACACCTAATGCTCGACTTACACCAAATAATACAGTATAAAATTCGTATTCAGCAAAGCCGTAGTGTAATAATAATGCACCTGAATGCGCATCTACATTTGGCCAAGGATTTTTAATTTTTCCTGTATTTTCTAAAATAGGAGGAGCTACTTTGTATATTTTCCAAACTATATTAACTAACTTATCATCAGCCATATATGTTTTAGCAAATTCTTGTTGAGCAGTAAAACGTGGATCGGTTTTACGCAACACAGCGTGTCCGTATCCTGGTACCACTTTTCCTTCAGTTAATGTTTTTTGAATATAGCTTGCAATTTGTTCTTCAGTTGGGTCTTCACCAATTTCCTCTTGCATGTCTTTTATCCAACGGATAACTTCTTGGTTTGCTAATCCATGTAATGGGCCTGCTAATCCGTTCATAGCTGCTGCTAAACTTAAGTATGGGTCAGATAAAGCTGAACCAACCAAGTGAGTAGTATGAGCTGAAACGTTTCCGCCTTCATGGTCTGCGTGAATAACTAAATATAAACGCATTAATTTATAAAATTCGTTTTGGTCGTAACCTAACATGTGAGCAAAATTTGCAGCCCAATCTAATTTAGGATCAGCAGCTATATGCTCATTGTTTTTATAAGTTCTACGGTAAATATATGCTGCAACTATTGGCAAACGAGCTAATAATGTGCAAACATCTTCGTAAGTGTAATCCCAATAATCCTTTTTATTAATTCCTTCCTTGTATGCTTTTGCAAATACTGAATCAGTTTGTAATGCGTTAATTGCAATTGAAAACTGAGTCATTGGATGAGTAGTAATTGGCATTGCATCTAAAGCCGCAAAAACATGTGCAGGAACTTTAGCGCGTTCTGCCCAATTAGCTTGAATTTCCAATACATCATCGTAAGTTGGTAATTCGCCTAAAAGCATCAAATAAAACAAACCTTCAGGAAGTGGTTCTGTTCCACCTGGTACTTTAGGTAGTAACTGTCTTAATTCGGGAATGGTGTAACCACGGAAACGAATCCCTTCGTTTGAGTCTAATAAAGAAGTTTCTGTTAATAAGCCTATTATTCCTTTTTGTCCGGCATATACATCTTCTACTGTAAAATTACCAAGAACTACATCGCCATTTTCTTTTACAAAGTTTCTAATTTCTACTGCTAGTGGAAGTGCTTTATCAGCAAATTTTTTCTTTAAATTACTCATTTTATTTTATGTGGTGTGATAGCCTTTCGGCCTACTAATTTTAATAACCGTTCGAAATTACTAATTGTTTTTTATCAAGCAAAAAATATGAATAAATATTTCGTTTTTTGATGATAATCATTGTTTACTGTGTTCCCGCATGATTTCCCTCAGTTATTACTGTTCCTTCGGTATCTATAATTTCTAATTTCCCGTCAAGTTTTACTATGGCTCTTCCATTTTTAAACGGTCCTATATAATCAAATTTACATTCAATTATTTCTTCGCCTTGCTCGTTAATATAGCCAAATTTCCCATTGCGTTGCACTTTGGCTATACCTCTTTCAAACGGATAAATTTCTTCGTATTTACAAGGAATAAATTCCTCTCCCTCCATATTTATATAGCCATATTTGCCATTTTTATATACTTTGGCTTTGCCTTTTATAAAAGGATAAATGGCATCGTAACCTTTGGCAACAGTTTTTTTCTTAGGCTGAGCATTGCTGCTCATAAATGCCAAGGTTAATATAGTTATTAAAAATATTATTTTTTTCATAAAGGAGGGCGAATATGGTAAATTGTTTTAAATTTTCAAAGTAATCAGTGTTTTAAGTTTATTTCATTTAGTTTACTTAGCAAAAACTCAAATTCTGAGTCAGTTATATTTAAATGTAGTACAAATCTAACTAAATTATTTCCCATTGTTACAGCATTAATTCCATTTTCTTTTAAATTATCAATTAGCTGAGTGGTGCTCATAATTTTGGTGTTTACTTTAAATATAACAATATTGGTTTCTACTGGATAAATACTTTCAACAAATGAACTGTTTTGCAAAACGCTTGCCAAACTTTTAGCTCTTTCGTGGTCAATTTTTAAACGCTCCACATTGTTTTGCAAAGCATAAAGTCCCGCAGCAGCTATAAAACCAGCTTGGCGCATTCCACCACCCATTGCTTTTCTAATTCTGGTAGCTTTTGTTATGTGTTCTTTACTTCCAAGTAAAAGCGAGCCAATAGGCGCTCCTAAACCTTTGCTTAAACAAATGGAAATGGTGTCGAATAATTGGCCATATTTTTTTGGTGATTGGTTTTTGGCAACCAATGCATTGAATAGCCTTGCCCCATCTAAATGTAAAGCCATATTGTTATTTTGACAAACAGCCTTAATTTTTATCATTTCGTCAATTTCCCAACAAGCACCTCCACCTTTATTTACGGTGTTTTCAATGCTTACCATGCTGCTAATTGGAAAATGAATATTGTTTCTATCGTTGATGTTCTCTAAAACTTGGTCTGCTGTAAATCTTCCTAAATTTCCTTCTAGCAATCTAACAGAGGCACCCGAGTTGGAAGCAATTCCGCCACCTTCGTATAGATAGATATGTGAAAGTTTGTCGCAAATAACTTCATCGCCTGGTTGTGTATGCAGTTTAATAGCAATTTGGTTGGTCATGGTTCCGCTTGAACAATACAAGGCTGCTTCCATTCCAAATATATCGGCTGCAAAATTTTGTAATTCGTTTACCGTTGGGTCTTCGCCAAATACATCATCGCCAACTTTAGCCTCCATCATAGCTTGTAACATTTCAGGGCTTGGTTTGGTAACAGTATCGCTTCTTAAATCAATCATACTTAAAGTTTCAGTTTTATTGTAAAGCAATTAATAAATATTTTATTTAAAATAGGTGGTTAAAATTCCTAATTATTAGCATAAAATAATTATAGTTCAATTCATTGTATTAAATATTACAAAGCAAAATTATATTGCGGTCAAAATTAACACTCTTATATTTAAATGGAACCAATTATTAGCTTAAAAAATGTATTTAAAAATTATGGCTCAAAGCAGGTATTAAAAGGAATAAATTTAGATATTTACCCTGGGCAGGTTATTGGTTATATTGGTCCTAATGGTGCAGGAAAAAGTACCACAGTAAAAATTTTATGTGGCTTAATTTCTGATTTTGATGGTGACGTATTGGTAGGTGGATTAGATATAAAAACCAATGCTTTGGCCATAAAAAGTAAAATTGGTTATGTGCCTGAATTGGCTGAGCTTTACGATGTATTAACACCAATAGAATTTTTAAATTTTATGGCACAATTGTATAGCATTGATGAACAAATAGCAACTGAACGAATGAGTAAAATGCTTACTGCTTTTGGTTTAGAAGCTGTAATGAACCAACGCATGGATACTTTTAGCAAAGGTATGCGTCAAAAGGTGCTCATTATTTCTGGCTTACTGCATAATCCTGATATTATTATTTTAGATGAGCCACTAAGTGGTTTGGATGCCAATAGTGTAATTACTGTTAAAGAATTAATTAGCAAGTTGGCCAAAGATGGTAAAACTATTTTTTATTGCAGCCACATGATGGATGTAGTTGAAAAAGTAAGTGATAGAATAGTTTTAATTAACAATGGAACTGTAATAGCTGATGGTAGTTTTGAAGAGTTGAAACAGCAACAAGGCAACCAAAGTTTGGAACAAATATTTGCTGTGTTAACGCAAGGTTCAAGTACCAACGATGCTTCCGATCAATTAATGAATGCATTTAATAATTAATTGAAAAGCAAGTATGAATTTTATAGATAAATTTTTAGTAAAATTAGTGCTTTTGCCAACCTCGTTTTACCAAGGTTTGGGCATTGATACCGCGCAGTTAAAAGCCATTTTACAAACCAAAATAATACTTGGCGATAGAACACCAACAGGCATTAGAGCCATAAAACGTGCCAATCAAAAAAAGCCAACCTCGGGTATAAGTATTACCCAATTTATTATGAGTGTGGTTTTAGGTTTAGTTTTCATGTTCTCGTTTTTTATTGGTATCAATTACGAAACCAAACTTACCTTGTATTTTTCTATGTTTATGTTTATTTTGGCTTCCACTTTGATGGCCGATTTTACCACTGTTTTAATTGATGTACGCGATAATTTTATAATACTTCCAAAACCTGTAAACGATATTACTTTTTTAGCCTCAAGGTTGCTATACATTATAGTTTATATTTTAAAAACTTCGCTTCCTATGACTTTTATGGGAATGGGTTTTGTTGGTTATTTTATTGGCCTTTGGCCTTTGGTAGTATTTATTGTTATGGTTTTATTGGTTACCTTATTAACCATATTTTTTATCAATGCCATTTATATTGTAGTGTTAAAAATTACTACTCCTCAAAGGTTTAAAACCATTATTTCTTATTTTCAAATTGCAGTAGCTATATTAATTTATGCCAGTTACCAAATAGTGCCGCGCTTAATAAGTAAAACGGAGTCTGCCACATTTAATATCAATAATAACGATTGGATTTTTTTAGCTCCGCCTTATTGGTTTGCTTGTGCGTGGCAATATTTAACCACATTCAACGGTGGTTTTACTATGGTTTTTTATACAATGTTGAGTATAGCAGTTCCGTTTGCAAGTATTTGGTTTGTAATAAAATATTTGGCACCATCGTTTAATCAAAAATTGGCCATGATAAGCAGCAGCAGTGGCGAAGAACAAACCTTTAAACAAACTATTCAAACTCAAAAGCCAATTAGTAATAAAACTGGTTTGATAGAAAAAATAAGCAAATGGGTAACTCCAAAAGGTGCTGAAAGAGTAGGCTTTATGCTTACTTGGAAAATGACAAGCCGGAGCCGCGATTTTAAAATGAAAGTTTATCCTTCGTTGGGTTATTTGGCGGTTTATTTGGTGTTGATGTTTTTAAATAATAACAATGATGGAGGCGAAAGAGGTTTTCAATTACCGGCTGCCGACTCGTTTGTATATATTTTTGTGGTGTATTTTAGTAATTTTATATTGATTACAGCTTTGGGTTATTTGGTTTATAGCGAAAAATACAAAGCCGCTTGGATGTATTATATTCCACCAGTTGATAAGCCAGGTAAGTTTATTTTAGGCTCAGTAAAATCAATTTTATTTAAGTTTTATGTGCCTTTAGTTATAGCTATTTTAGTTGGTGCTTATTTTTTATTAGGCGCTGCTTCTTTACCTAATTTTATGTTGGGTGTTTGTAACCAAGCATTGATTATTTTAACCATTGCCTATATAACCATTAACCAAATGCCATTTTCAGCTTTGGCTGGCAATAATACCAAAGGCAGCAGTTTTGTAAGAGGATTGTTTACCATGTTAATTCCTGTTTCGGTTGGTTTGGTGCATTATTTAATTCGTAGTTTTTTGCCTGTGGTGGTATTGCTAACTGTGCTTTCGGGCATAGCTATTTGGATGATAATGGACTCCATAAAAAACAAAAATTGGGAGCAAATAAAAGTGCAAAGTGATTTGTAGTTAGTTGATGGTTGATAGACGATAGACCATAGTTTATGGATTAAATTTTTACTTAACACTTTTTACTCCGCACTCCAAATTTCGCATTCCGCATTTCGTCACGCTTCAAGCATTTTCTTGGCTATAAATAATTATTTGCCATTAGCTAACTTGGTTGCCACATTAAGGAGATGCGCTGCATAACGAATGTGTTTATTTTAAAATAGTTGATAGAAAAACTGAACTATGAATAACGAAAAGGCGCGGGAACATTTCCCCCTTGTGTATTGGATTTGTGGGTAAGAGAAGGGGGCAAGGGGGATGTTATGTTGTGAAAAAACACCAAAAAATTCAATAACTAACTCTTTAAAATCAGGGTCTTGCTGCAAGCATCTTCTTATCGCCATTGCAGGCGTCCTCGCCTGCAATAAAAATGGCCTAATTGATGTTGGCGAGGACGCCAACATCGGCTGAAAGTTGGCAATCACTAGAACATAGGATTGAACCGCACGTTTGTGAAAAACAATGCTGCGTTTGATTCTTATATGTTGGCAGTAGTTATTCTTCTTCCATCCAAAATTCTTTCCATAGCTTTATTTTTCCTATTTCTCTGTCGTAAATGATTTCAAAAGGAATTATTATTTTATGCTTTGGCAAGTCTAAGTAAGAAATTCTGATTGGCTTTAGAGCTTTTTTAATAGTTCTTCTGCACTTTCTGTCATCAGTCATATTCCACCACCAATCGTCAATTTTTTCTCTAAATGTTTCTCCTTTCCAGTCTACCCAAACCTTTTTTAATTTTCCTTTTTTGTTGTAAGTTAGAATATATTTTTCGTCACATAAGTTATACCAGACTGTCTTGGTCGTGTCCCAATCAACTTTTTGTTGGACTTGATAAAAAAGAGTGTCTTGAACACGTTTAGCAATCTGTCTTTGTCTGTTTTTAAGTGCAATTTTGTCTGCTATCTTTTTATTGGAAACTGTCTTTTCACTTGTCTTTAATCCATTCTTAAATGAAATATGAAGTTCTCTTTCATAGATAGAAGCATAACCCATATGAATGTATTGAACTCGTTTCCCTTGAGGGATTAATAATTTTCCAGAAAACCAATTTGCAAATACATGATAATTTCCAAACATCTTTTTCAAGTCAGCATTCTTAATTTCAAGTCCACAATCTGTATGACAGCTGGTAATCTGTCTTAAAAACAAACTGTCATTTTTGAGTTCCCAAATTGCTTTGTAACCACGCCAACAAGCAGTCGAACCGCAACCGACAAAGTCAATAAGTTCTCTTTTTCCGGTTCTTTCAAAATACTGTTCCAAAGGATTTGAAAAAATTGCTACAGTGTCATCTTTGTATATCAAATAGTCAGGAACTTGTCCTGTTGCAAAAAGAGAACTTGTTATTAATAGTCCGATTATGTTTGTTAAGACGTGTCTCATTATAATTACTGCCAACTTATTTATATGCCTAACTTTATCAGGCCTATCTCTCCATTTTTCGCAGATATGCGCAACTCAGTGGCGTTTTTGTTATACAATAATAAGTTTTTCAGTACAAGTTTATTAAAAATTTAGCAGCTTATACTCCTTATTGCACCAAGTATATTGTTTTTTTCTTATCGCCATTGCAGGCGTCCTCGCCTGCAATAATAGTAGCCTAAAGATGTTGGCGAGGACGCCAACATCGGCTGAAAAATTTTTCTAATGCCAGTCGTGTCCGCAATGCCTACACTGTTTCGCATTTGGAGTCCGAGTCAATTTGTTGCACTTTGGGCATTTATTTACTATGCTGTCTCCGTGTCGGTCAAGAAGTCGTTGTGCTATTGTCGATAACATTTTTTCGTGCCCTAAATTTACTAGTTCATTTGTCTTTGGGTCATTAAAACCATACATGTGCTCAATTTTAAAATCTGCCAACGATTCCCTTTTTTCCTTTTCAGCAATTTCTCTTGTCGTTTTTTCTCCATGCTCAGTCAGTCCATCACGACTCAATGCACGAATTTCTTCTGGTAACATCCATTGTCTGCATTGTTCAAGTAGATATTTTTTGAGTTCGTCTGTCATTAGTGCGGATGTCGTGGTTATGCCTACAACTTATATAAACCCCTAACTTTATCAGGCTTATCTCTCTATTTTTCGCAGATAAGCGCAACTCAGTGGCGTTTTTGTTATACAATAATAAGTTTTTCAGTACAAGTTTATTAAAAATTTAGCAGCTTTTAAGCATTTTACACAAAGCATTTTATTTTATTGTTTGCATCGAGTCAAGCGCACCTCCTCGGTGTTTAACAATTGTCTTTTGTTAATGTCCGCACCAATTGAACTAACAAACCTTTTTTCAAAATTGTGCTTTGCGCTTCTCATTATTTTTTGCTTATTTGCCATTATGCAATTTAAATCTATTGTAGGACAAAAAGCCCTCATAAGCAAGTTAATACAAACCACCAAAGATGGTAGAATTAGCCATGCACAATTATTTTTGGGAGCTGAAGGAAGCGGAAATTTAGCTTTAGCCATTGCCTATGCACAATATGTAAATTGTTTAACTCCAACCGATACCGATAGTTGTGGTGTTTGCGCAAGCTGCGTTAAATACCAAAAATACATTCATCCAGATTTGCATTTTACCTACCCAACTATTTCGCCAACCAAGTTAAGTATTGATGTTTTGGCCGATTTTAGAGAAGCCCTAATTGCCAATCCTTATATGAACGATTTTGATTGGCTTTGCAACCTAGATAGTGCTGGAAATAAACAAGGAAATATTACTGCCGAAGAATGCCGCGATATAATTAGAAAGTTAGGCTTAAAAGCTTACGAGGCCAAATACAAAACGCTTATTATTTGGATGCCTGAATACATGAAAACCGAAGGCAATATTATTTTAAAATTGTTGGAAGAACCACCTGAAAAAACCTTAATTATTTTAGTGGCTAACGATAGTGAAAAAGTATTGGCTACCATTTTATCGCGTACGCAATTGGTAAAAGTTCCAAAGGTTTTAGATGAAGATATAGAACAAAGTTTGGTTCAAAATCATCAAATAGAAGCTGAAAAAGCACAAGCCATAGCCCGCTTGGTAAGCGGAAATTATAATTTGGCTTTGAGTTTAATTGATATTGAGCATGGCGATTATTTAAATACTTTTATTGAATGGATGCGTAAATCGTTTGCTTACAATAAACCAATGCAAGTAGGTCAGCCTGATGATTTAACGGCTTTAATTGATAGACTTTCCATGGTGGGCCGCGAGCAAGTAAAAAGCTTTTTAACTTACAGCAGTCAAATGATTAGATCGGCTTTTATTTACAAATATGGCCATCCATCGTTGCGTAAAAATACCGAAGCCGAGTTGGCTTTTTTAAATCAATTCAGTGCAGTATTTACGCCCAATAATTTGAGCTTAATTACTACCGCTATTGATGAAGCAATTTTTCATGTAGAGCGCAATGCAAGTGTAAAGATTATGTATTTAAATCTTTCTATGTATATTGGCAAACAATTACAAATGGCTACTATCAAAAAATAGTATTTTTATCAAAGTATAATTTGTAATATTTTTCAGCAAAATAGCTTTAGCAGCTGTCTGAAAATCAATTTTTTAAATGTTAAATTATTTTTAAAGAAATAAATATAAAATGGGATGTACAAGTGGAGGATGCAGCACTGGTGGTTGCTCAAGCGGAGGGTGTAGCACCGGAGGGTGCAATAAATTAAATACTTACGATTGGTTAAGCGAGTTAGTAATGCCGCCTAATGTTCAATTGTTTAATGTAGTAGAAGTTAGTTTTAAAGGAACACGAAAAGAATATTATCGCAATACCAATAATTTAGATATAACCAATGGCGATTTAGTAGTAGTTGAATTGGAAAATGGTTACGATATTGGCAAAGTAAATTTAAAAGGTGAGTTGGTAAAACTTCAGCTTAAAAAAGCGGGTCTTTCGCCTGAAAGCGAACATATCAAACGCATTTTACGCAGAGCCAATGAGGCAGATATTGCTAAGCATAAAGAAAACAAAGAGTTGGAAGTTCCTACCATGTTTAAGGCCAGAACGCATGCTTTGCAATTAGGCTTAAATATGAAACTAAGCGATGTGGAATACCAGGGCGATAGACGTAAAGCTACTTTTTATTACACAGCCGAAGAACGCGTTGACTTTAGAGAGCTAATTAAAAAGTTGGCCGATGAGTTCAAAGTAAGAATTGAAATGAAACAAATTGGCTATCGCCAAGAAGCAGGTAGGCTTGGTGCTATTGGTAGTTGTGGCCGCGAGTTATGTTGCAGTACTTGGTTAACTGATTTTAAAATGGTTCATATCAATGCGGCACGTTACCAAAATTTATCTATCAACCAACTTAAACTTTCGGGTCAATGTGGTAAGTTAAAATGTTGCCTAAATTTTGAGCTGGATGTGTACCAAGAATCGTTAAAAGATTTTCCTGATAAAGAAAATAATATATTAGAATTTGCAGGAGATGTACGTTACCGCCAAGTTAAAACCGATATTTTAAAACGTGTATTGTTTTTTGCGCCAATGGGCGAAATTGCAGGTGAATGGATTGAGCTTGGGGTAGATAAAGTAAACGAATATTTGGCCTTAAATAAAGATGGTGTTAAGCCTGAATTGGTTATAAAACCTAAAGCCGAACCTAAAAAAATAGTTGAGCTTGATTTTAAAAACGATATGGGAATGGATAGCCTTACTCGTTTAGATGATAAAGACAGAAAGCGCAATAACAATAACCGTAATAAAAATAATAACCGAAACAATGCTAACCGCAATGCCAATGCTGAAGGTAAGCCACAAAATATAAACAATAACCGACCTCAACAACCAAGGTCAGTTAATAATAACAACAATGCAAAACCGGTAAATAACAATCCAAGACCTCAACAACCAAATAGACCAAATAACGCTAATAAACCTGCTGAGGAAAGGGTGCCAAATAATAACAATAAACCGGTAGCTGAAGGAGGCGAAAAACCACAAAATAATAAGCCAAGGTTTAATAAAAACCGCAATAACAATAACCGACCAAATACACCAAAACCCAATGATAGGAAAGAGTAAATCTGTTTTTTCAATAATTGCATTGTTGTATGTAGTTTTTTGTTTTCAATCGTGTGCGGAGCCACCCATTTTTGATGAAAACAAAGATATAACTGAGCATAACTGGGATTATAAAAATCCGGTATCGTTTGATGTAAATATTGCTGATACCACTAAGTATTGCAATGTATATATAAACTTGCGTATTACAGGCGATTATAAATACAGCAATATGTTTATGTGGGTTACCGAAACCTTGCCCGATAAAACCACTCAGAAAGAAAGAATGGAATTTACTTTACAAGATGAAAGAGGAAAATGGTTTGGAAAAGGTTTAGGCGATATTTACGAATACCAATTGCAATATAAACCACGCATAAAATTTAAACAAAAAGGCATTTATACCTTTAGTTTAGAGCAAAACATGCGCGATGAAGTATTGGCCAATGTAGTAAGCGCAGGAGTAAGGGTAGAGTTTTGGAGCCAAGAATCTAAGGCTTGGTAGGTTAGTTAACTTGTTTAATATAAATACCTGATTATCAAATTTTAGCACTTCGGTGTTTATTCCAATTTTACTTATGAAAAATAAATCTATTCCCGAAGGTTATAACCGTTTTCAAATTCATTTAAATGCATTAAACGAAGTATTGGAAGCTGCACAATTAACCAGTGAGCCAGCTTTGGTTATTTATAAATCTAATGCTAGGCAATCGTTATTTTATTTGCAAGCTTTAGCTCGAATTTATAAAGAGATTCACAATAAAAAACGTTTTGAAAAAATGCGTTTGGTGTTTAAAATGTTTGAAGATCAATTAGGTAAAATTGATTATTACGATGGTTTTATAAAAATATTTTCAAAAAATAGCGCTGTTCCTGAAATCATTATTCAAAACCTAAAACAGCATTATGATATGGAATTGAAAAACCTTAATGAATTGCTATTAGAACATAATTGGATAAATGCTGAAAAACCTAAAATAGCCGGTATTCAAAAAGATTTGGCAACTGCAAGTTGGAAAAAAGTAGAGGAGGAGAGAAGTGCCATTGCGCAAGTATTTATCAAACAAATTGAAGAAATTGAATATAAATACGAAATAGGTATTTTAAATTTTAACGATTTGGAACATGGCGTACATGAGTTTAGAAGACAACTGCGTTGGATAAGTATTTACGCACAAGCTTTAAATGGCTTAATTCAACTAAAACCCATTGAAAATGTACATCCAAGTTTAAATACTTATTTAACCAAGTCGGTTTTAGGAAGTCCATTTAACAAAATGCCCGAAGTGGTTTCTATTTCCAAATCCATTTGTTTTCAATCTGCTAATTTTTACGCACTTAGCTGGGTGATAGCTGAAAGCGGTCAATTAAAAGACGAAGGTTTAAGCACCGTTTGCCTTGAAACAGCTATGGCTGAAATAGGTATGAGCGAAACTGAAACACAAGATTTATTAATAAAAATACAAGGAAATACCAAGCGCTCGCCAAAACAAGTAAAGGAAGAAATGGAAATTATAACCGATACTTTTATGTACGATGCAAAAGTGCTTTTCCGCTTAAAGCGCGATATTTTTAGAGAATTGGTTTAACTTTACTTTACATGATTAACCACCCCGTCTTCATTGGGTTTGCCCCATTGGCGTTGGTAGTTAATTTCCATTTTTTGGTTAATGGATTCAATAATATTTTGATAACTCATTCCAGCTGAATTAGCTGCTCCAAAAAGTAAAATAAAACAATCGGCAAACTCTAGGTTTTGGTTTGGATTATTGTTTTTTATATCATCGGCAAGTTCTTCTATTTCTTGTCTTAAGTGGGCAATTTTTGAAAGTGCAGTTGCTTGTGTAAATGTATTGTTTTGCCAGGTTGTAATGGCATGGTATTGCTCTTCTGTCATGAGTTTATTTATTAAAAACTTACTTGTAATTGCATACTTAAATCACTTTGTGTGTTACCACTAATTTGCTCTAATCCAGTGCCAATACTGTTTATATTACTGTATTTGGTTTGCGCATAACGCGCAAAAAGTATAATTTTTTTAGTTACTTGGTATTTGGCCATAAAGTAAAATCTACTGCCACTGTTTTGGTGCAAAGGTACTGTGAAAGTATAGGGCAAATTGTCTTCGTAAGCGTAAATTCTTGCATTGTAATCATCAATGCTAAATAGCGCTAATCGAGTACTAAAGGTCCATTTGCCTCCATTGGATTTGAATTTTAAATCTTGGTAAATTAAAGTGCCATTGCTTGGAGCAATATTTTTGGTGGTAAAAAACGATTGTTCTAACCGTGTTTCGGCTTCTAACAAAAGGCTCAATTTGTACTTGATATGAAACCTAAATTGCTGTTTTTCTTGTGCGGTTAAAGCATCGTTGAGCGCTTCTGTGTTGTTGATTTCGTTTTTTTCTTTGTTTTCATATCGGTACCTCAAATACATATTTAAACTTTTGGAAGGATTGTATTGTACTTCATTCAAAACATCAAATCCTTTACTTGGCGCATCAACCAAAAACCGCAGCCACTTTGATTGGTAAAAATCGATGTATTGATTAAATACCAAAGCTTTTTTGGGTTTATAACTTACTCCAAAATAAAACCCCGTTTCATTTCGTCCATCACTATTTTCAGCAAATGGATTATTGTAAGTTACTTGGTAGTTTTTATCAAAATTTCTATACAATAAACAAATATCGAGTTTATTATCTAAAGCTATTAAAAGCGAGTGTGTGGTGGCAAATGCGCCATTATCGCTGCTCGAAAATTCTCCACTTAACAAAGCATTTCCTAATGCTAATTTATAATCAATTCCAGCATTTATAAGTTGTGTTCCAGTAAAATTATATTTTTGATACATGGCATTGCTAGGTAAAAACGGACTGCTGTAATTGGTTTTTATACCTGTAAAACCTAATTGTAAAAATTTAAAATCATGTTGAACATGTATTCCTAAAATGGTTTGATTTACATTTTCCTTATCGGCAATTTCATTAGCGGTGCGATGAAAGCCTGTCACATTAAAACCTGTTAAACCATCAAAAGTGTTTATTTGATTGGTATCGGCTGTTTGAAAATTCGTATTTATTTTTTTGCTTGAAACAAAACCAATGATGATCCAATTTTTATATTGATAATTTAAGGCTGCTCCACGCATAAACTCAAATTCGTTTACACTTCGGTAAGGCCTTATATTTTGAAAATACCTGTTTACATTTAATACATAAGCCGACTTTCGAGCTGAAAGGCCACTACCAAAGGTTAATCCTTGCCCAAAATTAGCTTGGTAATCACCAATAATTATTTGACTAAAACGCCATACATTTTTAATGTGAATATGTGCAGAGTAAAAATCAAAACCATTTCTTTGTTCACCTTCAAAAAACTGTTCCCCTGCATCTTTTTCTGCGGTAAATCCCAAATCAATATTTTTTCCTAATTTTTGTTTAGCCCTAACTACATATCGGTAGGGCGAACCTAAATAATACTGCTTGTTTTGCGCTTTTAACTCGTTGGTTTTATAACCCAACCGTTGCTGAAAATCGTTTTCATGTTGCAATACAATTTCAGTTTTACCAACTTGCTTTATTTCGCTTAATTTTAGTTGCTTGTTACCTTCATTTATAGTTACAAAATGTTTTAAAATATAAATGCTTTCATCACTTAAATTATCAATGGCTTGTAACTCATAAATACTTTCAAAATTACCATATAGTTTTTGGTGTTTTAAAATGCTTAAAATATCTGTTTGTTTCAAAAAAATGAGTTGCCTTAATTCATTATCAGTAGCTTTGTTCAGGTTAATTTTATTATCGTAAAGATTTTCAAGTTGGGCTTGTAAATCGGTATAATCTATGGTAGATTCAGTATTTTCAACCAATTTTTCAATAATGGTTGAAATAATTTCGGTTTTGCTTTGCAATTTTTGCGCAAGCAATATTTTGCCATAAAATACCATTGCCAAAGCACCTAAATATTTTATAAAAACAAACCTTTTATTTGCCATAAAATATCAAACCAATATGTGGTGTAAAGCCCAATATTTCATGCATACTTGCAGCAAATGCCAAGTCCATTTGTTTTATTTTGGCATTAAACCCAAAAGTTAAATAATTAGGGTTATTGGCATACCCTAAACTTAAGTCAAAATTGGAGTGAAGCGCGTAATTAATACCACCTCTCAAAATGGTTTCTTGTTCAAAGGTTTTATCCAAATCGCCTATTAAATACACACTTTTATTTACTTGGTATTTTATACCAATTCTTCCAAAAGTATTGACTTTGCCATAGGTGTTTATGTGGTAATTGCTTTGAGTAGGGTTGAATAGTAAAACACCTAACTGTAAGTTTTTATTAATTTTATAAAAAGCACTTAAGCTGCCTGTTAAAGCGCCTGTGTTTTCTTGCTCTGCAATGTTTATGGTTAGATAATTAATTGTTACACCTAGATTAAAGTTGCTGTTTAGCTTTTTAGCAATTCCTACACTAATGTTTTGTTGGTTATATTTTTCGTAGCCAAAGTGGTTTATACTTGCACCAACATGAAATAGTTTTGTAGGAATTAAAATGCTTGAATTAATTAAATTGAGTTCTTTTATACTAAAACGAGTTTGATTATAAACACCAATTTGGTATTGCTTTAGTTCAGCCGTGCTAGCCAAATTATTGTTTACCGAAAACACATTACTTTCAGCAGTACTGCTTCCTCCTAAACTCCAAGTCTTAGCGCCAATTGGGTCATGCACTATTTGTGCATTTACTTGTTGGAATGCAATTATTAGTAATGTTATTTTTAAAAGGAGTTTCAAGTAAAAGTTTAACGATTTAAAAATCAATAATCGAAAATTAAATTTATTTTACCTAATTAAAGTAACTGTTCCATGCAGTTTTACTTCTGGCTCATTTTGTTTTTTATAATAACCTAAATAATAATAAACGCCTGCTAAAGCATCCTGCCCATTATTTGTTTTTCCATTCCATTTGGGTTGATTAGAAGTGGTTTTATAAATTTCTTGTCCCCAACGATTAAATATGGTCAATTCATATTCTCCACATTGGCTAATTCCATCAATAAAAAACAAATCGTTTATACCATCATTGTTTGGGGTAAAGGTATTACTAAAAGCCACCTTATTAAATGTTTCGTTAAAGTTTAAGGTTTGTTTGGCAGTATCGGCACAATTGGTATTGGCATTTAAAATTAACACCACCTCTTTATTATTTATTTCATCAATGGTTACAGTTGGGTTTTTTAAATTACTTGTTTTGCCGTTTGGCAATAACCATAAATAGTTCAATGCATTTTCGGTTGGTGTGCCAAGTGTAACTGTTTTGGCACAAGTATCAATATTCATTTCAATAGCAGCTTCTCTAAACCTAAACGACATTTTAAAAGCCGCATTGCTACACCTTGGGCTAACATTTGTTTTAAAAACTGCGTCTGCGTTGGTTGGAAAATCACTTAAAAATCCGCCACTTGCTGGGCAACTCGCACAAACTGATTGGTAAATATATCCTTTTTTATCAAACCTGCTTGTTCCTCCATCTACATGGTCAGGCGAGCTGTTTCCTCCAAAAAATGTGGCATATAATATTTTTTCAGCATTTTGACCTAAAACCATTAGGTAGAAGTCGTTACCATCAGTGGTTTTTTGAAAAGCATCGTTGGTAACAGGCAGTCCGCGTGTATTTCCACCAAGACCAAACCGTGTATCATTACAGCCCCAACCACTTATATATAAACGCCCACAATCGTCTAGTAAAAAGGCGTTTATGCTTAAATCTACATCTGTTGCGCCTCGGCCAAAAGTGCTTATAAAATTAGTGGTGCTAAAATCATTGTTTATCTTACTAATAAATTGTTTGCCATTGGTAACTGAATATACGTTTCCAATCGGAGCAATATTCCCAAGCGAATTTCCAACTATATAAATATCTTCATTGTTATCTAATTCCAAACTAAAAACTTGGTCGTTTTGAATGGTACCAAAATATTTTGCCTTTAAAATTGTGGAGCCGTCAAACTTTATTTTTGCAAAAAATCCATCTGAATTTCCACCTATGAATGAATTTGTCGCAGTTGGAATTTGCATATTGCCAGTAGTAGTTCCCGCTATAAAAATATCGTCAGTTTGGTTTAAGTCAACGCTGTAAATAACATCTTCGCTATTGCCAGGCATGGCAGCACTAAAAAGCAAATTATTGCAGGTGGGCGAAAGTTTAAAAACTACACCTTTTTGAATAGCACTAGGAATAGCAGCTCCAAATGAACCTGAAGTAAAAGGAAAATCGGTTGAAAAACTGCAACTGCCAACAATTATATTATTTTGTTTGTCAATAATAACATCGCCCCTAAATTCATCGGCGTAAAAAGTATTTAAAAACGGTTTTATATTAAGTCCATCACTGCCTAATCCTCCTATAAAAGTGGAGCTCAACAGTGCTGTTCCATCTTTGCTCAGTTTTGATACAATTATATCAATATCACCGTTTTGTGAATTGTCATAGGCATCAGCACTTATTGGAAAATCAGTCGATTTGCTAGTTCCCATTATTACCAAATTGTCGTTATTGTCAGCTACTAAACTGTGTGGGTATTCGTTTTTTGTGCCGCCTAAATAAGTAGCATAAAGTAATTGCTTTCCGTTGCTGCTGTATTTGCTTATGGTAATATCGCAAGCCAAATTTACAGGAGCTTCTTGGTCACCACCTTTATAAGTTAATTGAAAAGCTCCTGGTGTAACTGGGTATTTGCCCCCAAAAGCATCTGTGGTTACTCCTCCCGAATATAAGTTTCCTTCACTATCGTAAGTGGCGGTAAAGCCAAAATTATCATCAGTGGCTCCACTGTAAGTGCTAAAAATTAAATCTGGGTCTATAATTAACTCATAGTCTTTGTTGTAATTATTTGATTTAAAACTAATTATTTTATTAGTAATGCAGTAAATTACATCAACAATAACTTGCTTGCCATTAATTATTTGGTATGCAAACGGTTTTTGTTCTTTTAAAATGCCTTGGCTATGTGCAATATACAATTCGTTGTATTGAATATAAATAGAATCGGCCCCTTTAAAATCAAGTTTGATATCCTCTAAATTTCCCGTTGGTTTTATAATCCAATCGTATTTTAAAGTTGAATTGTTTTTGGCTGAGATTTTCAAATCAATATTTTGATACAAGTTTAGATAAGTAATTTGAGTAAACGATTGAACATGAGATTGCCATTTTTGTGAATTATTGCCTAAATAAAAATTTTTGTAAAATGGCGCGGGTTTACCGTTTGAAATTACGTTAGGATTATTGTTTGCGCCAGCAAAATTTAGTTTTATAAAATGCCCGTTGATTGATTGATTATTTAAGGTATCTTTTTTTAAATGTTGGTTTGCTTTTGCTGTTTGGGTTTCATTTAAAAAATAATAGGCTATGTTATTTTGATTAAATAAAATGTGGTTGTTGGCATTCCAAAATTTAAATTTTATATCATTATCCCATTGACCTTTGTTTTCAGTAAGGTAAATATTGTTATTTGTGTTTTCAGGGTTTATTCTTGTTTGTGCATATAGTTTTGATATTGAGCTTAAAAGCAAAAAAGTAAAAAGGGCAATATGTTTGTTTTTAACTGTCAAAGGTGGCAAAATAATTATTTCAAAGTAAACTAAAATGCAATTTAAATAACTTGTATTAAAAGCATTTAGAAAAATTTAAGTTTTTTTTACATTAACATGCAACTATAAAATAAATTCTTTAATCAAACCCAACAGCAATATAAAAGTGAGCCAAAATATAAGCCAAGAATTGATAGATAAATGCATACAAGGTGAGGCAAGAGCCCAAAAGCAATTGTATGAGTTTACTTCAAAACAAATGTATGGTATTTGCCTACGGTATTGCAAAAATCCTGAAGATGCAAGAGATACATTACAAGAGGGTTATATTAGGGTTTTTAGTAAAATGAAGCAATTTGAAGGCAAAGGTGTTATTGAAGCATGGATGCGGAGAATTTTTGTTAATTGTGCTTTGGAAAATATTAGGGTCAATAAGTTTTATACCGAAACCTCTGACATAGCAGATGAGTACGATTTAGGTTTTGATAATTTTGCCATTGACAAAATAAGTCAAAAAGAAATTATGGAAACCATGCAAAAACTGGCTTTGGGGTACCGAACGGTTTTAAATTTATATGCCATTGAAGGATATTCACATGCAGAAATTGCGGAAATGCTTCAAATAAATGAGGGAACATCAAAAAGTCAACTTGCAAGGGCAAGAGCAGCTTTTTTAAAAGAATATAATAAAAGCAAAAATTGAATAATTTAGACGAAATATTAAAGCAACAAATGCAAAATTTTGCTCCCGATGCTCCAAATGTTTGGAGTGGAATTGAGCAGGGTGTGCAAGCCAATGCTGCTGCTCAAAGTGGCGCAGCGGCAGGTAAAGTTGTTGTAAGTAAAGTGGCTTTAACTGTCGTTAAGGTAGCTGCTATTTTGGTTATTCCTGCTTCGGTAGCTTCATATTTTTACACAAAAAACAGTAAAAAAGAAAATATTGAAAGTGAATCAAAAGTTGCAGCGTCAAAAGGGCCAATAACAGCTATTGTTCCCGAGATAAGCTTAGAAAAAACTTTGGTAACTGATAAGCATGAAGAAGCTTTTACAAATAATGAAAAGCATATTTCTAAAAATTTAAGTAAAACTCAAGAAACTTATATTAATGATAACTTTATTGAGCATAATTCAAATGTTGAAAATAAGCAGCCTGAAGGTTTAGAAATTAAAAACACAGAAAAAATTGCTGTACCGCCAATTATAACTGAAATAATCTCAAATCCTACAATTCCAGAGGTAGATTTGGATGACAAAATTGATTCGATTGAAAATACAGAAAATAGTTTTGAAGCAACCGAAATAAACAAAAACGAATCAGTATTTATTAAAATACCTAATGTGCTAACACCCAATAATGATGGTTTAAATGATAGGTATGTTATAGAAATAGAGGGTGAAAAAATATTTAACTTAAAAATTTACAATTTTAATAATGAGTTGGTTTTTGAAAGTAATGATAAAAATTTTACTTGGGATGGCATAAGCCAGAAAACCGGACAAGCTTGTAATAGTGGTGTTTACTATGGAGTTTTGAATTTTAAATTTATTAATGGTGATAAATTACAAACCAAAATGACTAAAATAAAGCTCATACGTTAATGATTTAAAATTTGTAATTGAATTAAATAATATTATGTTAGCAAACTGTTTAAAACAAAAATAAAAATGAAATATATGTACTTTAAACTATCAACACGAAAACTGAGGCAGAGCACTGTTTTGGTCTTTCTATTGTTTATGTCGGTATTGGCTAAAGCCCAAGCTGACTTTACAATGTCACCTGTAAATCCTTGTGCGGGAGTAGATTTAACTACGGTTAATATCACCACTCCAGGTGTTGCTCCAGCAGATTTGATCTCATTTACCATTCGTTGGGGAATCCCTAATGATACTGCTGTAAATAACAGAATTGTAACTCAGCCGCCAAGTCCTAATTTTTTAAAAACATACCTAAATGGTGGAATTTACACTGTAACAGTTGTTGTAAAAAGAACAAGTGGTCCAGACATTGTTATTACCAAACAACGTAAGATTTGGGAAAGACCAACCACTAAGTTTGTTATGGCAAGCAGAGATACCCAATGTTTTAAAAACAATGAGTATTGTTTTACAAATACTTCTAAACAGGGTACTGCACCTTTGGTAAGATACGAATGGACATTTGGAGATGGTAATGCATTAACGCAAACTGACACCAATGCACGTTTGGTTTGTCATAAATACAGTATTAGTAATCCATCGTTTAATGTTGGTTTAAAAGTAACCGATTCGGTTGGTTGTACCACAGATCCTCAAATTGATGCTTTGAGTGCAAGGGCTATTGCTATTGCTCCAGATATAAAACCAAGTTTTACTATTACTGGTTCTCCTAGATGTGATAGTTCTAGGTATATATTTACAAATACTACTCCATTGGGCTTTGCTTTAACAAAATCGTTTATTTTTGATTTTGGAGATGGTAAACAATATGTATCTGGTCCGCCAAACACAACGCAAGTTGATTTAAATACTTGGACAAAACCATTTATCCATACCTATTATGAAAACAATGTTTTTTATCCATATTTAATTGTTCAAGATAAACGTTATGCTTGTGCTGATACATTCTATTATAAAACTACGGGTTTACAATTGCCTGAAAATATCATTTATCAAATTGAATTGTTAACCAAACGTGATATTCAAAATGATTCAATAGCAGATTCTGTATGTTTTAAAAAACCAGGCGAAGCAGCAGTAACTTTATATAACAATGGAGAACTTGCTGGTAAGGGTGGAACTAAACTTGACTTTGTTTGGAGTTTCAATGATCCATATGAACCACAAGCTACTAATTATATATTCCCAGGCATTGATCAGCCTACTTATAAATACAAAGGTTTAGGTCAGTTTTTCCCAACTTTAACCGTAGTTTGTCCTGGAACTCCTCCAGTTGGTAAAACTTATACGTTTTATTCAAGGATAGATACTTTACCTAAAGATAAAAATAGGTATCAGTACCAAGATTACTTCATTCCTAATGGAACAGCTTCTAATCAAAACAGTTATATAGTTGATCCAACCCTTTATACAAGAAATGGAAAATTACTAACTCCTAATACTCCTGCTAATCCTCAGTATTATAATTATAATGGAAAAATTTCAAAGTATGCTTATGATACTGCTGTTAGTCCTGTTGACCCAACTTTAATATTAAGTGTAACAGCTCGTCATATTGGTTGGTCAGATTCAATGAGTTCAAGTTGGGATTTCTTTAATACTGGTTCAGTTGATTGTGTAAATAAATATACAACAACAACTAATATTACCTTTAGAAATCCTTTTACAAGTACATTAATTACAGTTCCTTTTAATAAAGAATATTGTAATCCCGTATCATCGGCTTTAAACCACGATTTGATAGCATTAGGTGTTAATATTTTAGGACCAAATGCGCAAATTGAAAATCCACCACCTCCGGGACCGCCCCGCGAAATTGCTACTTGGCAAAAAATGCAATGTGGTCCTTCGTTCCCTGTTCAGTTTACAAATAATACTTTAACTTACCAATCAGATAGATTATGGATAAATTGGGATTTTGGAGAGCAATCATATGCACCTGCTTGTACTTCGTACTCTATTCCAAATCCTTCAGCTGCAAATGCAGGATTGGAACCTTACTCAGATGCTGCAGATTTACAAAACAGAACAATTGGGGCATTTGTTGCTAATGGTAAAAATTATTTTGGAAGATTTAACGGTTGTAATTTCTCTCATGACACTTTACCAACTCACCAGTACGTTAATTGGGATAAAGTATTGATTTGGAATAAATATGGTCACGATTTTCCTCCATATGATACCACAGCATGGTCAAAAAACTATAGTACTTGGCCTCCTTCAGGTCCACCACCTGCGGGTATGAATTGGGTGCATCCAAGCGATACATTAACTTGGAACAAACCGGTTTTAGCAGTTGGCCCAATTCCAAGTCGTTTAGATACTATGGTTAATATTTGGCCCCCAGATATTAATCCAAATACAGTTATTACGTTGAATAGAGGTATCCCTGATCCTATTTCTGCTGCTAGAGGTAATTGGATGGACTTATTACCTGCTGGAACTAGAATTGATACAGGATTATTAAATGTTAACTTAACATTAGCTAATGATAAACGTTTAAGACGCTATAAAGGAAATGATATTATACCAGGATTATCTCCGCCAACTACTCTATACGATTATGCATTTAAACGTCAAGTAATTCAGGATATCACTGTTACTTTAAAAGAAAAAGATTCGTTGAATAATATTTCTGCTGATCCTGGTTATAGATTAGTGAAAACTAAACCTGATACCTTAAAAGTTTATGATCCATTTACAAAAACAATGAAAGATTCAATAGTTTTTGATTCTTTAATGTTAGATGATTGGGATTGTAGTGCTTCAAGTACAGTAACTTTATCATTTACTCGTCCTGATGCTTTTGGTATGGCACAAGATGGTAGAGTTTGTCCGGGAAGATACAATGGTGACTTTGGTGGAAATGCTAAAATTATTTTCGACAGAAATGGTTATATGGACACAACAAGATCTGTTCAAGCTCCTGGTATTTTACCAAGTAGTTCAAGAACTTTCTTGCAAATAAATTACGATTCATTACTTGATAGGCATGATGCTACTCCTTGTGTATTAGATCAATTTGTTGGTTTTGGTGGCGGAGCAACTCCTGGAGGAATGACAATGCCTCCAATGTGGAATAATGTTAACTATAATCCTCCTCCAAGAGCTTGGACTAGTGCTGCTGGTGGTTCTACATTTGTTCATTATTTCCCTAGTGGAGGTAGCCCTGTTGGAGCATCAAACATGCCATACGATCCAAAAGGATGGGTAACTTTAGGTTTAGTTGTTGGTACTGGTTGTTTGACACCAACTAATTGTAATACACCAGGTTGTGTTAGTGATACAGTTTGGTATCATAATTTCTTTAGGTTTATTGAATTAGAAGCGGACTTTAGAATTCAAAACTTTACTTATGAAAATGTTGATGTAAATAATAAAGCATCAATGTGTTACTTAAGAGCAAAAGGTGATGATGTAACTTTCCATTATTTAGACTCAGTTCAAGATAACGTAATTGCAGATATTTGGTCATGGGGTGATGGAACGGCTACAGTAGATTCATTCTACTATCAACCAGATTCTGATATTCCTTATAACCGAATCAGGTATCACTTTAATTCTTTAACTTTACCTTGGGAGTTTTCTTATGCTGAATATTTCCCAATTGGAACTAGAATGGCACGAGATACAGTAATTGATATTAAATACGCATGTGATGATATCAATAAATTATTCCCTAAATATGATACTGCTATTTATGTAAGAGATTCTAGTTTGATGTTTACACCAATAACCCATAAGTATTATAAATCATCTTTTGAACAAATGATTATTGGTGGAAGTGGTGACCTAGAACGAAAAGGAGATATTACTGAAGTTCAGCACATTATGGTAACAAACACTTACTCTCGTTGTAAAAGTGAAAAACGCTACCAAATTGTTATTGGGGTAATTGACACATTTGATATTTTAAATGGTGATGGACAATTTGATACAGTATTCTGTGAAGGTCAAACTGTTTATTTTAGAGATTCAATTAGGTATTGGTATCCCTCAACTAATTGTTCTCGTCCTTTAAATATCCCTGCAAATGAAAACGATTTAGATCATCATGACCATGGAAATATGCACCAATGGGCATACACTCAACATGATTATCCTTTAGATTCTATCAGGCCAACACCTTTATATGATTTCACGGACTATAAAGTTTTCCCTGCTACTTTAACTATTTGCCCTACTGGATACGGAACAACTAACCCTAATCCGAAAACTCCTGTCATTATTAATAATGACCAAGGAACTCCTTTAGCGCATTGTTATAAAGAGAAGACATATTTTTATGAGCGTGTATATTGGGATTTTGAAAGTGATGGTGTAATAGACCATTTGCGTCCAAATACTCCAATTACAGGAAATGAAGTTTCTACAGTAACTCATAAATACCCTAAATATGGTAGATATAAAGTTTCAATGTACTCAATTGATAGTACTGGACATTGGGACACTTGTGTACAATATGTGAATGTGGTTAAACCAATAGCTAAAATTGATGCAAAAGATTATTATGCCTGTGGCGATAAGTTCATATTTAAAGATTCAACTCAAGTTTTACAAAATTATGCAGATGTTGCTGATACTTTGGATAGAATTGCTGATTGGAAATGGTGGTTTGGTGATAGAGTTTATAACTCAAAATTGCCTCAATCTATTTTAAAAGATCCAATTTATGATTACAGAAGAAACGGTAAATACACTCTTAGAATGGCTATCCATACAGAACAAGGATGTACTGATACTGCATTTAAAGATATTTTTATTGCTGGACCTCGTCCTCACTTAGTAATTTTAGATGATACACTAGGTTGTGTTCCACATCGAGTTAGAGTGGTAAGTATTCCGGAAAGAGAACCATGGAGTGATCCTACTATAGATACACCGACTAAGTTAACCATTATTCGTTCAGGTCGTCCTGATAAGTATTTTGTACCAATTAAATACTCTCGAATAGATACTGCTGTATTTTTTTATGATCAACCTGGTACTTATTATATTGCTGCTGAGGCATATACAACCGAAGATGGAAGTGCAAGTGCGTGTAGACCAGTATTTACTCCTGATACGGTTGATGGTTTTGAAAAACCTATCAAAATATCGGTAAACGTGCCTTATAAGGTTGATATGCTTTCAAGTAAGGATACGGTTTGTGTAGGAGAAGTATTTAGGCTATTTAATAAATCGGATAGAGATACTATTAGTCGTTATCGAATGGATGTGTTCGATGCAGCATTTGGAACGCGTATTGATTCGGTATTGAAAACAAATTATGTTACTGACACTACTTGGCAATATAAGTTTACCAATATTGGTCAATATAAATTGGTGTTAAATTCAACTAGGTTCGATAATAAATATTCTCCTTGCGTAAATAGAGATACTATTACAATGGTTGCAGCTAAATCAAAAGCTGGTTTTACTGCTACTGAGGCTGGTGAGGCTAAGTTTAGATTGGTTAATACTTCTGATACAATAATTTCAGATAAATACACTTGGAAAATTTATAATCCTGATGGAACACTTTTCGATGGTTTCCCTAAAGATTTTGATGAATCAAGTGATTTAAATGATTTCGTTCAAACCTTTAATATTGATTCATCTAGATCATTTAATGTTTGTATTATTGCCGATGTAGCTGGTACACATAGCTGTCCTGACTCAGTTTGTCAGATAATACAAGTTATTTTACCTAAGAGCAAAATCAATATTCCAAATGTGTTCACTCCAAATGGTGACGGTAAGAACGATGAGTTCAAAATCGAAATTGTTGGATACAAAAAATATAGTTTAATTATTTGGAACAGATGGGGTAATACCATTTTTGAAAGCGATAATGCTGAGAAAATGTGGAACGGTAAAACCAACAATGATGGTGCTGAAAACCCTGCTGGAACTTATTACTACTTGTTCACTTACCAATTACGTGGTGGTGAAGAAAAAACAGTAAGAGGTTCAATTACTTTAATTAGACAATAATTTTAGTAGTGATACTTTTAAAAAGCTGCCTTCAGATTGCTGAAGGCAGCTTTTTTATTTATAATTGAACCTATGATTAGTTATTGGGAACAGCAATATTTCACTGAATATGATTTTATAATTGTTGGTTCTGGCATTACAGGACTTTCGTTGGCTGCCGAAATTAAGGAGCGAAATAATAATGCTAAGATTTTAGTGTTAGAGAAAGGATTATTGCCTACAGGTGCTTCTACTAAAAACGCTGGTTTTGCTTGTTTCGGGTCTGTTTCTGAACTCGCTTACGACTTAAATATTATGGGCGAAAGTGCCCTCCTTGAATTGGTGAATAGTAGAATAAATGGTTTGGTTGCTTTAAGGAATAGGTTAGGTGATACCAATATTGATTTTCAAAATAATGGCGGTTATGAGTTGGTTTTAAATGATAAATCAGTTGATGTTTTAGAAAAATTACCAATTATTAATAACCTTCTTTATCCAATATTTAATAAAAACGTTTTTTCCGAAGATAGTAAGGTTGCTTCAAAATTTGGTTTTTCAACTCAAAAGGTAAAATCTGTTATTTTAAATTCGTTTGAGGGGCAAATTGATACAGGATTGATGATGAATTCTTTGATAAATTATGTAACCAATTTAGGCGTAAAAATAATTACTGGAGCTCAGGTTGAAAATTACTCGATTAACAATGGACAGGTTGCCTTAAATTGTAAAACCTCTGATGAATTAACCATTACCTTTACAGCAAATAAAGTAGCTTTTTGTACCAATGCTTTTACTAAAAGTATTTTTCCAGAATTAACTATAAATCCAGGAAGAGGTCAAGTTTTAGTGACAAAGCCAATTGAAAATTTAAAAGTAAAAGGTACTTTTAGTTTTGATGAAGGTTTTTACTATTTTAGAAATATTCATAATAGGATTTTGTTTGGAGGTGGCAGAAATGTAGATTTTGAAACAGAAAACACTACAAAATTTCAACTAAATGAAGCCATTCAATCAAAATTGATTGATTGTTTACAAAATATAATATTGCCAAATATTGATTTTAAAATTGATAGGCAATGGGCTGGTATTATGGCATTTGGGAATGATAAATCACCAGTTGTGAAAGTAGTTGATAACCAAATTTTTATTGGAGCGAGGTTGAATGGAATGGGTGTTGCTTTAGGTAGCAATACTGCCAAACAATTGGCTGATATGATGCTGTAAAACAATAAAAAAGTAGCATGGTTTACAGACTAGTATTTTTCTGCTTTTTGATTCAAACAATTTCGTTATTTTCGTCCGATTTTGCTAAAACCAACACATGTCGAAAAAAGACCAGATAGATATAACTAAATTACCAAAACATATTGCCATAATTATGGATGGAAATGGCCGTTGGGCCAAAGGATTTGGTAAATTCCGAATTTTTGGACATTATAATGGGGTAAAAGCGGTAAAAACTACAGTAGAGGCCGCTGCGGAAATTGGTATTAAATATTTAACACTTTACGCTTTTAGTACCGAAAACTGGAACAGGCCAAAAACCGAGGTAGATGATTTAATGGAATTGTTGGTGGATACCATTAAAAAAGAAACACCTACTTTACAAAAAAACAATATCAGGTTAATGGCAATTGGTAATATTTTAGATTTACCTGAAAAATGTTATTTGCAATTACAAGAAACAATTGACGCAACTAAAACTAACACAGGTTTGACTATGGTTTTAGCACTTAGTTATAGTGCTAAGTGGGATATTGTAAATGCAATTAAAAATATTGCAACAAAAGCTAAAAACGGTGAAATATCGGTTGAAAATATTACATCAGAAATTCTTGATAATGAGCTTTCTACTAGGGGAATACCTGATCCTGAATTAATGATTAGAACCAGTGGAGAACAACGAGTAAGTAATTTTTTACTTTGGGAACTAGCTTACTCAGAGTTTTATTTTACCGAAAAGCTATGGCCTGATTTTAAAGAGGAAGACTTGTATGAAGCCATTTTAAACTATCAACAAAGAGAAAGAAGATTTGGAAAAACTTCGGAACAATTGAAAACAAACTAAAAAATAGAGAAAAAGTGTGATGTAAGTATTTAACAATAAAAATTTAACATCAAATAGGTTGCATTTAGTAACTTAACACTAGTATTTTCGTTATAAACAAATGATAAAAAAAATTGCGTTAATTGCATTCATAATATTAGGCTTTACAAAGATTGGCTTTTCGCAAGCCGATTCGGTAAATAACTATGCAACAATTGATTATGGTGCAGCAAAAACTTATATTGTAGCTGGATTTGAGGTAACTGGAACAAGTTATTATGACAAAAGTGTTATTCAAATTATAGCAGGTATTTCTATTGGTCAAAAAATTAAAATTCCTTCTGATGATATTACCAAGGTTATTACTTCGCTTTGGAAACAAAAATTATTTGATGACATTAAGTTAAAAGTTCAGAAAATTGAAGATGAGAAAATTTGGTTGGAACTTGCCTTAAAGGAAAAACCTCGTTTGTCAACTTTTAGTATTATTGGTGTTAGAAAAGGAAAAGCTGAAGATATTAGCGAAGCTATTACCATGAAATCGGGTCAAATTATCAATCAAAATTTATTGGTAACTGTTGAACGTGAAATTAAGAAGTTTTACTCTGATAAAGGTCGTTCTGATACAAAAGTTAAATTTGAATTGGTTGATTACAATGCTGTGAAAAATACCAATCGTTTAAAAATATTTGTAACTCCTGGTCCTAAAATAAAAATTGATAATATCATTATTGAAGGAAATTCGGCTTTAACTGATAAGCAAGTTAGAGCTCAAATGAAAGAAACTAAATGGAAAAGAAGACTTTTTGCTAAATCGAAATTTATTGAAGAAAATTACAGTGATGACAAGCAGAAGATTGTTGAAAAATATTTAAGTTTAGGTTACCGCGACATTCAAATTGTTTCTGACTCAGTTTGGAGAGGTAATGACCAAAATGTAAATATAAAAATGGTTATAAACGAAGGTTTGAAATACTATTTTAGAAATATTAAGTTTATTGGAAACTCAAAATACAAAGATGCCGATTTACATAGAGTTTTAAATATTAAACGTGGCGATATTTACGATCAAACTTTGCTTGATGAGCGTTTGAATATGAGTCAGCAAGGGTTAGATGTTAGTACTTTGTATATGGACGATGGCTACTTATTCTTTAGAATAGAACCTGTGGAGGTTTTAATTGAAAATGATAGCATAGATTTAGAAATTAGAATTACCGAAGGTGAACAAGCCAGAATTAACAAGGTAACTGTTAAAGGAAATACCAAAACTAGTGACCATGTTATTTTACGCGAATTACGTACTAAGCCGGGTCAATTATTTAGCCGTTCAGATATTACTAGAAGTTTGCGAGAGTTGAGTCAAATTGGGTATTTTAACCCTGAAGCTCTAGGAGTTAACCCAGTTCCTAATCCTGCCACAGGAACTGTTGATATTGAATATAAAGTTGAGGAGCGTGCAAACGACCAAATTGAGTTATCTGGAGGTTGGGGAGCAGGTATGATTATTGGAACTTTAGGTTTAACAATTAATAATTTTTCAGCACGTAAAGTTACAAGAGCTAGCGCGTGGAATCCAATTCCTAGTGGCGATGGTCAACGTATTTCGTTAAGGGCGCAAACCAATGGTACTTTTTTTCAATCTTACTCAGCTTCGTTTACAGAACCATGGTTAGGCGGTAAAAAACCTAATGCTTTAAGTGTGTCTGTTTACCATTCACGTCAAACTAATGGTTATTCAAGCGAAGATTCTCGTAGTACTGGTTTATTTACTACTGGTTTAACAGTTGGTTTAGGTAAACGTTTAAAATGGCCTGATGATTATTTTGTATTACAATACCAAGGTAGTTTCCAACAGTATGACCATAAATACAGTTCATCAGGATTACCTTACATATCTTCAATTGGACAAGGTGTTTCTAACAATATTAGTTTTAAAATGGTATTGGGCAGAAATTCTACCGATCAAATAATTTACCCTCGTTCAGGTTCTAATATCTCATTATCTTTACAAGTAACTCCTCCATATTCATTATTTACCAATGTAAATACATCGCAAAATATGCGTTGGTTAGAGTTTCATAAATGGAAATTTGATGCTACTTTCTTCAATAGAATTTTTGGAGATTTAGTGTTTATGACCCGTGTTAATTTTGGTGCTATTGGAAATTACAACAGCAGTTTAGGAATTACACCTTTTGAACGCTTTTGGGTTGGTGGTGCTGGTCTTACTGGTTTTAATTTAGATGGACGCGAGTTGATAGCATTGCGTGGCTATCAAGATAATACGCTAACTCCACTATATACAGATCCTAATACAGGGCAAACTGCTGCTAAAGGAGCCACTGTTTATAATAGATATACTATGGAGTTGCGTTATCCAATTTCATTAAATCCTCAGGCAACTGTATTTCCATTGGTATTTGCTGAAGCAGGAAATGCACAATTACAATTTAAAGATTTTAACCCATTTAAATTATATAGAAGTTATGGAATGGGTGTTCGAATATTCTTACCAATGTTTGGTATGATTGGCTTAGATTATGGTTGGGGTATTGATGATGTGCCATTGCGACAAGGTGTAAATGGAGGCAATTTCCATTTCTTAATTGGTCAACAGTTTTAAAAAAAAATTTATACTAAAAGTAATAATAATTGTTTTAGCTATTATGAAAAAAATATTTGTTTTGTTTACAGTTTTGCTGGCGCTTGGTGCTGTTAGCAATGTTAATGCTCAAAAGTTTGCTTATGTAGATACTGAGTATATTTTAGATTTGTTGCCTGAATATCGTTCGGCCCAAAAGCAATTGGATGCCATGAGCGAAGATTGGCAAAAAGAGATGGAGCGTAAAATGCAAGAACTTGAAAAGGCCGAAAAAGAGTTTAACGCGGAGCAAATTTTGATGAGCGATGAAATGAAAAAGAAACGCGCTGAAGAATTAAAAGTTAAGCAAGATGAATTGAGAGATTTTAGAAATAAAAAGTTTGGTTACGAAGGCGAACTGTTTAAAAAACGTCAGGAATTGGTAAAACCTATTCAAGATAAAGTTTACGATGCAGTTCAAAAAGTAGCTAAAGCCCGTGCTTACGACTTTATATTTGCTAAGGGTGGTGAAGTGGTGATGCTTTACACTAATTCGAAATACGATATGAGTGATGAAGTTTTAAAAGAACTTGGCATAGCAATTGATAAACCAACTAAAAACCAATTAAAACCTGAAAATCCGGCCCCTAACACCGGTGGAGGTAAACGATAATTTTAAAAACAATAAATAATAAACAGAAATGAAAAGCATCATTAGAAAATTTGCATTGGCAATGGTATTTGCGCTTTGCGGTGGAGTATTTGTAGCAAATGCTCAAAAATTAGGTTATGTAGATTTGCAAGACGTTATGGTAGCAATGCCAGAGTATAAAAAAGCAAATGCTGATATGGAAAAATACCAAAAACAGTTAGAAGATGATTTAGGCAAATTGCAAGAAGAGTTTCAAACTAAGTATAAAGCTTATGAAGCAAATCAAGCAACTTTAACTCCTACCATGCGCGAGTTTAAAGAAAAAGAATTACGCCAATTACAAGAACGTATTCAAGAGTTTCAACAATCAGCAGTAGAAGATAGTCGTAAAAAAGAATCTGAATTATTAAAACCAATCGTAGATAAAGCTAAAGCTGCAATTGCTCAAGTAGCTAAAGAATCAGGTTATGCTTATATTTTTGATAGCAATACTGCTGGTATGCTTTACAAGCCAGAAGGCGATGATGTAACGGCTATGGTAAAAAAGAAATTAGGAATTGTAGAAGCTCCACCTGCACCAAAAGCAGTGCCGCCCGTTGCTCCTAAAAAATAATTAGTTATAAATAATCTGAACCTCGAATTTGAAAAAGTTCGAGGTTTTTTTATGATTTGACATCAATATGTCAATTTAAGCAAATATTGATAATCGTGTTTTGTAAAATACTTTTACATTTGCCCTTACCCAATTTTTTAATATATATGCATATGATTAGTTTAAGAAACAAATTTTTACTACTAGTATTATTCCTTAGTTTTTCATCTATGGCTGTATTTGCGCAGCTAAAAAAAGAACCAGTTTGGAAAATGGTTAGCAGCAAGCCAACCGCTAAAATTGGTGATGAAGTGGAAATTGTTTTAACCAGTGTAATTGAAAAAGATTGGTATATGTATAGCAACGATATGGATCCGAATTTGGGCCCAATTGCTGCTGAGTTTACGTGGAAAAAGGATCCTAGTTATACTTTAGTTGGCAAAACCAAACCCGTTGGTAGCCACAAACATTACGAAGAAGTTTGGAAAGGTACTGTAAGTGTAATGAAAGGTACTGCTAAATTTATTCAAAAAATTAAGTTGCTTTCGGCTAAACCAAAGGTAAAAGTGGGCATATATTTTCAAGAGTGCTCTGAAGTTACGGGTATGTGTATGCCTCCATACGAGCAAGAATATGAATTAAAAGGATTACAAGTTACCGCTTCGGCCGAAACACCTGCATCAACTGAAACAACTCCAGAAGTAATTGAAGCATCAACCGAAACAAAACCAGCAGAATTGGTAGGAGCAGAAAGTTCTGTAAAACAAAAAGATACGAATAGTGCGGGTTTAGCAGAAACAAAAGCCATAACTGCTATGGCTGCTCCTGCTAAAGCTGAAGAAAGTTTTTTTAGTTTCTTAATTATTGCATTTTTAGGTGGATTAATTGCAGTGGTAACACCTTGCGTATTTCCAATGTTACCTATGACAGTAAGCTTTTTTACTAAAAAGAGTGAAACTCGTTCGCAAGGAATTACACGTGCGTTTACTTTTGGTTTGTCAATTGTTGGTATTTATGCATCATTAGGATTAATATTTGCGTTTTTTGGCTTAGGTCCAGATTTTGGAAATTGGTTAAGTACCCATTGGATTCCTAATGTATTATTTTTTGTTATTTTCTTGGTTTTTGCGGCATCTTTTTTAGGAATGTTCGAAATTACCTTGCCGCATCAATTTGTAAATAAAGTAGATTCTAAAAGTAGCATGGGTAATTTTATGGGAATTTTCTTTATGGCATTTACTTTGGCTTTGGTTTCTTTTAGTTGCACTGGCCCTGTAGTTGGTAGTTTATTAATT
Source organism: uncultured Bifidobacterium sp. (assembly GCA_964529175.1). Taxonomy (GTDB): domain Bacteria; phylum Bacteroidota; class Bacteroidia; order UKL13-3; family UKL13-3; genus JAAFJM01. The sequence goes on along the minus strand of CAZGVO010000001.1, from coordinate 533,203 downwards.
GAAGCAGTAGGAGGCAAGTTTTTAAAACCATTATTGGGTATGGCCTCGTTTGGTTTTGGTTTAGCTTTACCTTTCACCCTATTTGCAGTATTTCCTAGTTGGTTACAAAATTTACCTAAAAGCGGTGGTTGGTTAAATTCAGTAAAAGTAGTTTTAGGTTTTGTTGAAATTGCCTTTGCATTTAAATTCCTTTCTACTGCGGATGTAGTTTACCATTGGGGAATTTTAGATAGAGAAATTTATTTAACCATTTGGATTGTAATTGCCATTTTGTTGGGAATGTATTTATTAGGTAAAATTAAATTTAGCCACGATAGTGATATGCCTTATATTGGTGTGCCTCGTTTTGGTTTGGCAGTACTTTCATTCTGTTTTGCAGTTTACATGATTCCTGGTTTATTTGGTGCTCCATTAAAAGCACTTTCCGGCTTGTTACCTCCAATGAGTACACAGGATTTTATTTTGGGTGGAAAAGAAAGCCATTCATCAAATGCAGGTCAAACTGAAACGAAAAAGGTAGTAACTAAACATTCTGACTTTTTAGAGTTACCTCATGGTTTAACAGGTTATTTTGATTACAAAGAAGCTTTAGCTGCTTCTAAAGCTACAGGAAAGCCAATATTTGTTGATTTTACTGGCCATGCTTGTGTTAATTGCAGAAAAATGGAAGAATATGTTTGGGCTAAACCAGAGGTGCTTAAACGCTTGCAAAACGATTTTATCATTGTATCGCTTTACGCTGACGAAAGAAAAGAATTACCTGAAAACGAATGGTACACTAGTACCAGAGACAATAAGGTTAAAAAAACAATTGGTGAACAAAACCAAGATCTACAAATCTCTAAGTATAATTTTTCTGCTCAACCACAGTATGTAGTAATTGATGGTAACGAAAAACAACTTTCGGGTCCTCGTTTTTACGATACTGACGAAGCTGCATTTGTAAAATTCTTAGATGACGGCAAAGCAGCATTTGGTAAATAGAATATAATTAGTTGCAATGAACCCAAAACCTTGTTTTGAAATAGAGGATAATTTTTACCTTGAAGTAAAAACGGATTGTATTATTTTAAAACAAGGTTTAAGTAATTATTATTTAACGTTTTTGGCAGTAGGTAATTTGGGTGTGATTATTTTCTTCCTTGATTCATTTAATAGTAAGTATCCTTCTAATCAAATTTACTATGCTATATGTGCATTAGTTGCTATTTTTATATTAGATTATTTTGCGTTCCAACTTAAGAAAACGGTTACAATAAATATTGCCAGTAATAAAGTGTTAAAGCATATTAATTCAGGAACAACCCAATAAATTATTTAACACAAGAATGGCCATTAATTAGCAAAACCATTACTTTTATACATGAATGTAAGGATGATGACTTTAACTTATACATAAAACTTGATAACAGAAAAATCTTTAGGTTTTATGATGAGAAAATAACGGATGGTTTAATTTTTCACCTTAAAGAAGCCAATGCTCCATTTAAATACCACAAAGTTAAACTTTAAACAAATTATACTTTACATTTTAACAGCAATTACGCTGTTTTTAAGTTCATCATTTATTCAGTTTTTAGCTTATACCAATCCATTTTATCATTTTAGTAAAGATGAATACTATTTGCTAAAAATTGGTTTTCCGTTTACTTATTATGAGCAATTTTGGGTTTGCGGCAATTCGTTCCCAAACACCTCGTGGGATGTTCACTCTTTAATTAAAGACGGATTGTTTTTTACAATAGTAACATCGCTTTTTTTTGTATTAAACAATCGTTTTAAAAAAGCCTAATTCCACTTGCCCATTGAAGCTGCACTTTAGCTTTTGCGTATTTGCTTTTAATTTCAGCTTGTTTTATTTGGGCATCAATTAGGCTGCGTTCTCGCGTATTAACTAAAAAGAGCGAGCTTTCGCCATTTTCAAACCTAGTTTGTTCTGCATCGCGCAATGTAATGGCATTGGCTACCAATATTTCTTGAATACTAATTAGCTGTTCTAAATTGTTTAGGTTATTGTAATAAGCAAATACATCATTCACCAATTCTCGCTTAGTTAACTGTGTTTCAAAATCAATGTTTTTAAGTTTTAAATTGGCTTGCTGTAGTTTTCCTCTTTCTTTTCGTAAAAACAAACTGCTGTAAAAACTTGCACCCAGTTTATATTGCCTGCTAAAAATATTGTTTACATCGTTTTGTGTTCCTTTACTATAAGTTTGAAAAGGATAATATTCAATATTTAGTTGAGGCTTAATGTTTTCTATAGCTAGTTTTCTATCAATTTGTAATTGCTTGTTTTTAAACTGCAATTTTACCAATTCAGGATGATTACTTTCTGCATAATTAACCATGCGCTGTAATGAGTCTGAACTTATTTTTTTTATTTCAGTACCAATTGCTGATGGAAATACCGATGACTTTAATTGCAAAGGTTCATTATTATTGTTCCATAAATAGTTACTAAGGCTTAAACTGGCATTTTTAAATTCAACTTCGGTTTCTAATAATGCAGTTTCTCTCCGTTTTAACTCAATCAAAGCCTCTACACTATCGATAGGTTTATCTTCACCACCTTTTATACGACTACTAATAAAGTTAAATCGGTTTTGGGCCAAATTATAACTTAGCTGCATCAATTTAAGTTTCTCGTAAGCCAATTGCCATTCCCAATAGTCTTTGGCTGCGTTTAAAAGCAATTTGTTAATTATTTTTACTCTTTCGGCTTCGTTTAATCCTTGCAAATATTGCGCTTGGCGCAATGTTGCTCTTCGGCTATCAGTTTGTAAACCACGTAATATGGGTACATTTACTCCTGCATAAAGCAGTCCGTATTGCCCATATTGAGGAAAATATTGGCCATTATTTTCAATTATTTTTATTCTGTCGTTATTTACTGCTATGCCATCACTTTGGTCGTAGCCAGCTTTTACATCAACCCCAATTAAAGTGGGTATTTTTATTTGCGGTTCAAAATAAGTGTAACTGTTTTTGCCATCGGTAGTTTTGTTTTCGTAATTAGCGCTAATTACAGGGTCAAAAGCTCCACGTGCTGCTAGTAACTCAGCCTTAGCACTTTGTGAAAGTAAATTCGCTTGTTTTGAAACTGGGTGATAATTAACTACTTGTGTGTAAAAGTCTTGAAATGAAAATATAGCAGAATCTTGCGCCCAAATTGCATTGCAAATGCATACAAATAAACCTATCGGAATCAATTTAAATTTCATAGCTATTTATCCTTCTTGGTTTTGGTATCAGCATCCTTTTTCATTTGGTTGGCTTCGTCCATAAAATCGGGTGGGAAAGCATTAAACTGGCGCCATAATTCGTACCAAACAGGTACGCTGTTAAGCATAGCCCAACCATAAACTCCGCCACCTGCGCGTATTAACTCTGGCCAAGGCACATCGTTAGGATCTTGTATTACTAAAATTCTAAAATTACCTTTTTCATCAGCATTTCTATCAATGGCTTGCACCACGCCTCCAAAAGTTCCAACACTTGCGCTTGGCCACCCACTAAATACCAATGCTGGCCACCCATCAAACTGAATACGAACTTTACAACCTTTGTATAAAAGAGGCATATCTAAAGCTCTTACGGTCATTTCTACAGCTGTTTTAGTATTTGCTGGAACTATGGTTGCAAGGTTTTCATTTTCCTTTATGGTTTCACCAATACCAGCTTTTAACACTTGTACCAAGTAACCATCTTGCGGAGCTTTAATGGCGTAAAATCCGCTTCTTAATTGTAAATTACTATACTCAATTCTTAACTTAATTAAGTCGGCTTGGCTTTCAAAAAGTTCTCCCGCGGTTTCTTCCAAAATACTTTCAGCTTTCGATATTTTATCTACATACTCTGCTTCTATAAAATTTAAATCAATTCTAGCATTAATCAATTCGTTTTCAGCTTTATTGTATTTGTTTTCAGCTTCAATGGCTTTTGATTTAGCCTCCTGCATTTTACTAGTTCTGTTCTGAATTTCGGTTAATGATGCTAAACCTTTTTTGTACAATTCATTTAAGCGTTCAAATTGGTTTTTAGCAAGCTCCTCGTTGGTTTTAGCCGCTTCAAAATTTCCCTTTTCGGCTTTTACTGCATATTGCGCCTGCAATACTTTGTTTTTAGCCATTTTAAGTTTAATAGTTACGCTGTTTTTAAGTGCATCTATTTGTTTTTCTAAAGCTACTATTTTACGGTTTTTGGCTTCTAATCCATCTTCTTTATTGGTTATTTGTTTTTGAGTTCTGCTTAATAATTCAGGGTCAAAAAACTTTTCTTTTACCTCGCTAATAATTACTAAAGTATCGCCTTTTTTTACAAATTGGCCTTCTACTACTTTCCATTTTTCAATTCTTCCACCAATAATTGAAGGTACATTTTGTGGTCTATCTTCAGGTGCAAATGGTGTAACTTTTCCTTTGCCATTTATGTTTTGTTGCCATGGTAAAAACAAGCATAAAAAAACCAACGAAAAAACGCCAATAAGCCAATTTCTAATGGTTTTAAACTTTTTAGGGGTATTAACCAACTTAACAGTGTAAAGGTTACTGTTTTTAAGTTCGTTTATGGTATTGTTATAAGGATTTTGGTCCATTTTAGTATTGTAAATTGAATTAAAATATTAGTTGATAAATGGGCTTAATAAATTGCTGTCATTCAGTGTTTTGTAACTATTGTTTTGAACAAAGGTACCATTTTGCATTAAGTAAATACGGTCGCATTTTTGCAAAATTCCTGCTTGTGATGAAACAATTACAACTGCCCAATCCTTGTTGTCAAAAATATTATTAACCAAAGTGGTGCTTTCTTTTTGGTTCATGTTATAAAAAAAGTCATCAATAATTAACAATTTGGGTTTTTGAACAAAACTGCGCGCTAACAATATTTTTTGAATAACACTTTTTGGGAAGTTGGTACCTCCTGGGTTTACAGTGCTTTGAAGTCCTTCTTCCAATTGTGCTAAAAACTCAGTTAAACACGATTTTTCAACTGCATTCATTACATCCTTAAACGCTATGCCTACACGGCCCATTACTATATTTTCTTCAATTGTTCCCTCAAACACATCATCTTGCGATAAATTATCTCCAACAATTCCTCTATAAGAATCAATGTTTAACTCACGTAATGAAACGCCATTTAAAGTAAACGAACCTTCAAAGTTGCAATACAAACCCGAAAGTGTTTTAATAAAAGTAGTTTTTCCGCTATCGTTATAGCCAGTAATACAAACCCTTTCTCCCTTATTAATTTCAAAGTTTACGTTATTTAAAGTATTTCTTTTGTTACCAGGATATTTAAAATTTAGGTTACAGGTTTTTAAATGTAATTTTTGTTCTATTTCTAAATCGTGTAACTCTCGGCCGGCATTACTTTCTGTTTCTAAATCGGTTACATGACCTATTTTATCCAAGGCGGTTAGTAAATCGTAAGCTACTTCCAAGGTAGAAATTAATTTTTCTACTGAGTTGATAATCAGAACTATAATTAATTCAGCTGCTACAAATTGGCCTAAATTTATTTGTCTGTTTACCACTAAAAAACTACCTAGAATTAGTAAAGAAGCAGTAATTAAGGTTTTAAACGAAACAATGGCAGCATATTGTTTTACTAAAATACTAAAGTGTTTGTTTCTGTATTTTAAATAATTAGCTAGTAAATTATCTGCTTTTTGAATTGGTAAATTTGAGTTTCCTGCTAATTTAAATGAGGTAATGCTTCTGCCAATTTCCTGAAGCCAATAGGCCACTTTGTATTTATATTTCGATTCATAAATACTTGTTTCAAGTGCTTTTTTTCCTGTGGCATAAAAAATAAGCAGAATAATTACTAAAATAAAAAGTCCAAAACCAATAAATACCGGATGATAAAATGATAGAAGCAATAAGCCGAATAAAATCTGTATCAAAGCTGCTGTTAGGTCAATCAAAATTTTAGGTAACGATTTTTGAACGTTTAAGACGTCAAAAAATCGGTTTACCATTTCAGGAGTATAGTGCTTTAGTAAGCTTTCAATTTTTATACGTGGCAATCGCCATGCAAATTCAAAAGTTACGTTAGCAAACACACGCTGCTGAAGTATTTCTACCATTTTTAATTGTTGAATTTGCAAATAACCAGAAAGACCAGTAGCTGCAATTACTAAGGCAATTAATATAATAACTGATTCTAATAATAAACCTCCTGATATTAAACCAACTATGGCTTGCACCCCAAGTGGTAATGCTAGATTGATAATTGCAATTAAAATGGCAAAGAAATAAATGTATTTTATATCTCTTTTTTCGGCTTTTAGCAAACTTACAAATCGTTGAAATGGAGTCAAACCCTTTTTATGCTCCATATTAAGCATTGAACTAATATGAAAACCAGTTATAAATACTATTTCTTCATTGTCAGTATTTTCTTGTGTTTGAAATTGATTTTCTAAAATTAATTGTTTCGCAGTTTTTGCATCATTGCCAATTTCTTCAGTGGTTTTAAAATTATTGGTGGTTTCATTTTGGTCATCAAAACTTATGGTTTCATAATTTTTAGTTTGAAAATGCTTGAGCAAAACTGGCGTTAAATCATTATTTGATTTTTTAAAATAAATTATTGGGAAAGTGTTTTTATGTAAAATACTTTCAAATTCGGCTTTAGTGGCTGTTCTTATTTCAAAGGCAAACTTGGCAAAGGTTCCAATATTGGTAAGTTGCTCAAAAAACGTATCAAAATTATTCGACAGGTTTTGTTGGTACCTAGCCTTTGCTTTTTGTAACTCTACATGGTCTAAAATATGGTTAGATGCCCTTGAAAACTCTTCAACTAATCTAACAATTTGGTGGTTATGTTTCATTTAATGCTTAAAACAAAAGGGGTTTAAAATAGTTTTCAAAAGTAATCTTTAAATGCTGTTTTTAACCACTGTTTACTAATGCATGTATAAAAATTTGGTAATAATATAGTATGTGTATTTCTGTTTGTGGTATTTTTCAGGTTTTGGTATTCAGTATGGCTGAGTAATTTTAGTAATTAGAGGCGAAGCAAAACTAATTTATTAGCAAATGAAGATGTTTCTGTAATTATATGAAAATCAGGAGCTAATTTTAAAAATGTGTTGAATAAGTACTTTTTTTTACATTTTTTGAAAAAAAAGCTAATATTTTATTCACAAAAAATTACATTTGTAGGCTTTATTTTAAGGTTGAAAACAAAAACATACATAGTTGAGTTCAATAAACTCCGTTTTGGAAAAAACGAATTTACGTTTCCAATTGGTGCCGATTTGTACGAAGAAGTTACAGATAAGCCTTTTGTAAGCGCAAATGCGCAATGTGAGGTTACGCTCGACAAAAAGGAGAGTATGTACGAAATGCAGTTTAAAATTACTGGCAGCGTATTTACTACTTGCGATACTTGCTTAGATGAATTTGATTTACCTTTAGATAAAACGTATCATTTATTGATAAAATTAATTGATGGTCCTGAAAATTTAAATGACGATGAAATCATTTATTTGCCAAAAGGTTTGCATGAATTTGATTTTAAGCAATTTATATACGATTATTTTATATTAGCTATTCCAACTAAAATTAGTTGTGAAGATGCTGATAAAGAACATAACCAAGCATTCATTGACAAACTAAAAACCGATGAAGGTAACGATGAAGAGGATGAAAATCCTGAATCTGACCCACGCTGGGACGCTTTAAAAAATTTTTACAACAAAAACTGATAACACGAGGAGAGAAGTAAAATGCCAAATCCTAAACGAAAAATCTCAAAAGCAAGACGCGATAAGCGCAGAACACATTATAAAGGTGCTGTTCCAACATTGTCAATCGATTCAACATCGGGTGAAGTTCACATGCGCCACCGCGTTACTGCTGATGGTTTCTACCGTGGAAAACACGTTTTCCCTGATATGAAATCAGATGTTTAAGCATTTAGCTTAAATCAAATACTAAAAACGAAAGTGCTTTTTTAAAGTGTTTTCGTTTTTCGTTTTTTAAATTAACCCCAAACAACGAGCAAATGAAAATTGGTTTTGATATTATGGGTGGCGATTTTGCGCCCAAAGAAGCTATTTTAGGTGCTGTTTTAGCTTTAGCAGAGCTTGGTGCTGATGATACCATCGTGCTAATTGGCGACAAAGAACAGGCCGAAAAGTTATTGCAATCTCAAGGTGTGAGCGATTCAAGATTTGAATTTGTGCATACTACTGAAGTTATTGGAATGGGTGAACACCCAACTAAAGCAATTTCTCAAAAGAAAGATTCAAGTATTTCTGTTGGTTTTAAACTTTTGGCTAGCAAACAAGTAGATGCTTTTGTTAGTGCAGGTAATACAGGTGCCATGTTAGTTGGTTCTATGTTTACAGTAAAACCTATTGAAGGCGTTATTCGTCCAACTATTACAGCTACAGTTCCAAAACCAAATGGTAAATTTGGATTGTTGTTAGATGTTGGCGCAAATGCCGATTGCAAGCCAGATGTTTTATACCAATTTGCAGTATTAGGTAGCTTAATGATGAAACATGTTCATGGTTATGCTGATCCTCGCATTGGTTTATTGAGCATTGGCGAAGAAAAAGAAAAAGGTAATTTGGTTACCATTTCGGCTCACCAATTAATGGAAGAGTCAAATGCATTTCACTTTGTTGGAAATGTAGAAGGAAGAGATTTGTTAACCGACAAATCGGATGTAATAGTTTGCGAAGGTTTTACAGGAAATGTAACCTTAAAAGCTTACGAAGCATTTTATTATGTAATGAAAAAACGAGGTATTCAAGATGCCTTTTTAGATAGATTTGACTATGAAAATTATGGCGGAACTCCAATTTTAGGCGTAAATGCACCTGTTATCATTGGTCATGGAATTTCGAATGCTAAAGCATTTAAAAATATGATTTTTACAGCGCGTGATGTGGTAAAATCTGACTTGTGCAATATCATTCGCGAACAGTTTAAAAACTTAGTTCCAATTCAATAAAATTAAAATCGCCCCTGAAAAGGGGTGTTTTTTTATAAATAGGTTAAATAAATTTTTATTCTAAAAATTGAATACAAAGTTTATTTTAGCAAAAAATATTATAATGACAAAAATTACCGCAGCAATTACAGCCGTTAATGGTTATGTGCCTCCTAGAGTTTTAACCAACAAAGATTTGGAAAAAATGGTTGATACTAACGATGAATGGATTGTAAGCAGAACAGGAATTAAAGAAAGAAGAATTTTGGCTGATGGCTTAGGCACATCAGATATGGCAGTAGAGGCCGTTAATGGTTTATTACAAAAACGTGGAATTACAGCAGCAGAAATTGATTTAATCATTTTTTGTACAGTAACACCTGATATGGTTTTCCCTTCGTCAGCTTGTGTTTTGGCCGATAAAATTGGGGCTACAAATGCTTTTGGTTACGATTTAGGTGCAGCTTGTTCTGGATTTTTATTTGGTTTAGAAACAGGAAGCCGTTTTATACAAAGTGGCGCTTATAAAAAAGTATTGGTAGTTGGTGGCGATAAAATGTCTTCAATTATTGATTATACTGAAAGAAATACTTGTGTTATTTTTGGAGATGGATGCGGATGTGTGTTGTTGGAGCCAAATGAAGAAGGCTTAGGTTTAGTAGATTCGGTATTGAAAGTTGATGGCTCAGGTCGTCATTTTTTGCACCAAAAAGCTGGTGGAAGTATTAAACCTGCAAGCCACGAAACTGTTGATGCTCGTGAACATTTTGTGTATCAAGAAGGACAGACGGTGTTTAAATTTGCAGTAAAGGGAATGGCCGATGTAAGTGCTGAAATTATGGAACGCAATCATTTAACTGCCGATGATGTGGCTTGGTTGGTTCCTCATCAAGCAAATTTGCGCATTATTGATGCTACTGCAAATAGAATGGGCCTTGATAAAGAAAAAGTAATGATTAACATTGACCATTTTGGTAATACTACCAACGGAACATTGCCTTTATTACTTTGGGAATGGGAAAATAAATTGAAAAAAGGTGATAATTTAGTATTGGCTGCCTTTGGTGGTGGTTTTACTTGGGGGGCTATTTATTTAAAGTGGGCTTATTAATATATTATATAGCTCATTATTAGATAATTATATCTGTATTTTGTAAAAAATATTGATATTTACATTTTAAAAAATAGTTTTACAATTAGAAATAAAAAAGAAGAACATGGAATTAAAAGAAATAAAAGAACTAATCAAATTAGTTTCAGAAAGTGGTGTATCGGAGGTAGAGGTAGAACGTGGTGATTTTAAAGTTTCTATTAAAAAAGTAGAAGAAAAAACTACCATTATTCAGCAAGCAGCTGCTCCTGTGGTTCAAGCTATTGCTCCTGCTGCGCCAGTTGCGCCAGCACCTGTTAATACAATGCATACACCTGCAGTTACTTCGGCTCCAGCTCCTGCGGCAAGTAATTTAATTACTATCAAATCGCCAATGATTGGAACTTATTACAAAACTCCTAGCCCTGATAAACCAGCGTTTGTTAATGTAGGCGATGAAATTAAAGTTGGTCAAGTTTTGTGTATAGTTGAGGCTATGAAATTATTTAACGAAATTGAATCAGAAGTTTCAGGTAAAATAGTAAAAATATTAGTTGAAAATGCCTCTCCTGTTGAGTACGATCAACCATTATTTTTAGTAGAACCTATGTAATTCAATTACATAGTAAAAACTTTTATCATTAGCCTTTAATCAATTGATTATGGGCTAATTGTATTATTAAATAATATTAAACTAAAACTTTATGTTTAAAAAAATTCTAATTGCCAATAGAGGCGAGATAGCCTTACGTGTAATAAGAACTGCACGCGAAATGGGCATTAAAACAGTAGCTGTTTACAGTACTGCCGATAAAGAAAGTTTACATGTGCGTTTTGCCGATGAAGCTGTTTGTATTGGTCCTCCACCATCGCAACAATCATATTTAAATATGGCTAATATTATAGCCGCAGCCGAAATTACCAATGCCGATGCAATACATCCTGGTTACGGTTTTTTAAGTGAAAATGCTAAGTTTAGTCAAATTTGTAAAGACCACGGTATTAAATTTATTGGCGCAAGCCCAGAAATGATAAATGCCATGGGCGATAAATCAAATGCTAAAGACACCATGAAAAAAGCCGGAGTTCCTGTAATTCCTGGTTCTGATGGTCTATTAAGCAGTTTTGAAGAAGGTATTAAGTTAGCTGAAGAAATTGGTTACCCTGTAATTATTAAAGCTACTGCCGGTGGCGGTGGAAGAGGTATGCGTATTATTTGGAAATCGGAAGATTTTGAAAAAAATTGGGATAGTGCCAAACAAGAATCGAAGGCTGCTTTTGGAAACGATGGAATTTACATGGAAAAATATGTAGAAGAACCTCGTCATATAGAAATTCAATTAGCGGGTGATCAATATGGTAAAGTTTGCCATTTAAGTGAAAGAGATTGTTCAATTCAACGCAGACATCAAAAGTTGATTGAAGAGTCACCATCGCCATTTATGACTCCAGAGTTAAGAGAAAAAATGGGTGAGGCTGCTAAAAAAGGAGCCGCAGCTATTGGTTACGAAGGTTTAGGAACTATTGAGTTTTTAGTAGATAAACACCGTAATTTCTATTTTATGGAAATGAATACACGTATTCAAGTGGAGCATCCTGTAACTGAAGAAGTAATTAATTATGATTTAGTAAAAGAGCAAATATTAATTGCAGCTGGTCAACCAATTAGTGGTAAAGACCATTACCCTACTAAACATTGTATTGAAGTTCGTATCAATGCCGAAGATCCTTACAACAACTTTAGACCAACTCCAGGTAGAATTGATTATTTACACAAGCCAGGTGGACATGGAGTAAGGGTGGATACGCATGTTTATGCCGGTTATACTATTCCTTCAAACTACGATAGTATGATTGCTAAAATGATTGTAAGCGCGCAAACACGCGAAGAAGCAATTATTAAAATGGAACGTGCTTTAGGTGAGTTTATCATTGAAGGTCCGGGTTTAAAAACTACCATTCCTTTGCAAATGAAATTAATGCAAAACGAAGATTTTAAAGCCGGTAATTTTACTACGGCCTTTATGAATACATTTGATATAAATAAATAATTATCAAACTATTATAAATTAAAAAGCCTGCTTAAGTTTACTTAAGCAGGCTTTTTTTATAATATTAATAAAATTATTCTGTTGGTTTCTCAACTGGTGCGGTAGTAGTTTCTTCTGTTTTAGTTTCCTCAACTTTAGCAGCAGGTTTTACTTTTTCTACTACTTCAAGTTTTACTTTAACAGCACTAGCGCCTTTGTGAGTCATTTCGGTTTCAAAGGTTACTTTATCGCCTTCTTTTACTTGGTCTAAAATACCATTTATGTGTACAAATACACTTTCTTGGCTTTTTAAATCTTTAATAAATCCGTATCCTTTCGATTCGTTAAAAAACGTTATTACTCCTTTGCGAATTAAGTCTTGAGGTTCGGCTGCTGCTTGTTTAGCCACACCAATAAGCATGTCTTCAGCATTTACTACTCTGCGTTTTTTAGGATCGGGAGGGGTGGTGGTAATGTTGCCATTTTCGTCAACGTAAGCAAACATTTCTTCAAGGCTTTGGCCTTTTACTGCATTGGCCTTACGTTCTTCACGTTTTTCCTCTTTTTCTTTTCTTTTTTTAAGTTTTAATTTTTCTTTTTCTTTTTTACTAAAAGTTTCTTGTGATTTAGCCATTATTTATTATTAATTGTTATTGCCCAGAATGTTTTTGCAGGGCTTTGGCTTGTAATGAAGATTTAGCTATGAAAAAAATTAAAGGTTTTCAAAGGTAGGTTTATTATACCAATTATTTATAAAAAATTGATTATTTGTTAAATAGCTAATTGGTTGAGGGATATATTAATAGCCGAAAAATAAAAAACCTCCTTAAGCAATAGCTTAAGAAGGTTTTTAAAGGATATATGAATGTTATGAAATTTGATTAATAAATATTGGCATTATTTCTATACCCTGACGTGTTTTTATACCAATCAGTGCTTGAATTTCCGCCAGATTGTGCCCAATTTACAAAGAAGTTGTATGCATTGATAATTTGAACTTTTTCTTTTGGATACTTGAAGCTTTCAGGAATATTGATAGCAAACGGTAAGTTGTTTTTAGTTTTATAAAATACGGTTGTTTGGTTTGTATTATCACTACCTGTTCCAAATATTGATTTGTTAGCTAACGAAGTTGGTGTTTTGCCAGCTAAATGTATTTCAAAACCTCTGCCTTTTCCTACTTCATCTACATATATAAATGGATTGTATGAGCCTAATGTAAAGGTTGTTAAAGCTATTGGTGTGTTTAACTCAAAGCTGATGTCAATAGTATCGGCATTTTGGAATGGCTCTGAACTAACAGTGTTGAACCAATTATTAAGTTTAGCTCTTGAATTGGTGAAAATAATTGCTACACCATTGGTTTGCCCATCTTCTAAAGTAGCACCAGTCATGTTTTTGATATTTGATTTTAAAGCTGGGAATTCAACTCCAAAACCATTTTTATAAACACCACCAGCTGCTCTTGGTTTGAACTTACCTTCTACTTTTACTACTTTATTAGCTGCATTGGTAATAACTTTATATCTGTAATCTATAACTACATCATTCATGTCGTAATCACCTTTACTTGGCCATTGGTCTTCAAATGCTAGGCTAGCGGCTCCGCTAATTGACGGGTAATAATTGTTAAATGCTTTAGTTCCATCATTAGGATACTCATCTTGTTCGTCAGAAACACCATCATTATCGGCATCTACCGAAGGTTTCATTGGCAATACATTGTCTTGCGAAATGGCAGTTACCGGATTTGCTTTAGCAAAGAAAATAGCATCGTTAAAATCATTATCACCAGTTGCTCTTGGTAAATCTTCAAAACCAAACAAGAATCTATTAGCTACATTATCGTAAAATAATACTGAATGTTCTCTTTTAGTTGGGTCTGGTTCAATGGTGTTTAAAGCTTTGTCAGAAAAATAAAGTGGGCTAGTGCTAATAGTTGCACCTTTATAACCGTTTGATGAAATGGCAAAACCAATAACTGTATCAGCACCAAAACGACCTATTTTTACTTTATCACCACTTGTTAATCCTCCTCCACTGCCAGAGTATGAAACGTTAGGGAAAATTGCAATTAATGAATCAATATCGTTAGGAGTAGCAGGTGGAGTGTTTTTGTTATAAACGTAGTAAAATAATGCGTTTAAATTTCCTGCACCTTCATGAACAAAAGTAACCCAAACGTCAGATAAGGCTGTAATTTTTAAGTTTCTTTCTACTGAATTGCTTAAATATTCTGGATTATAAGTTGGTACCGGTCTGTACTCTGGTAAAGTAGCATTTACATCAGCTAAAAATGCACTTGAAATTACTTCTCTTGGTATTTCTAGGTAGTTGGGAACTCCACTTGAGTTCCAAGTTCCTAAACGGAATGAAAAATCGGTAGCTTTGCCTAAGCTTGTTGTTCTTACATTTGTAACTTTACCTACAGCGGTTCTAATTTTTTGTGGTACAGAACCACCTAAAACTACTGAAGCATTGGCATTATTTATATCTAAAATTACATCGTTTGGAATTCCAATAAAATCAGTATTAACTATTACTTGGCTAACCGCTGTAGGCAATTCAAGCGTGGCGTTAAACATTCCGTTGGCATCAGTTGAGCCTGTTAAGTAGGTTTTACTGTTCAAATCACTAGCCCCATCCATAATGTCTATTCTAACACCAACTATAGGCTTGTCGTCATTAGTAAGTAATTTAACACTTACCTGTGTTGAAACAGTTGTGTTGTAATTGAAATTTTCAGGAACCACCATTTGGTCGATGTTGGTTACGTTGGTTGGGGTAACAACTGTAGTTTCTTTTACTACTTTTTGGCACGATGCAAAAGTAATAGCCGCTGCAGCTGTAATAATTAAACTTTTCATATTGTATAATTTATTTATTGTTTTCATAGTTGTATGTTTACTTGTACTACAATCGCTCCAAAGTTTTAAATATTTGACTATCAAATATTTTTATCAAATATAATCTGAAAAATTGTCCCATAAGAAACAATTTTTCTCTTTTTGGGACATATTTGATTTCTTTAAAATTATAAAGCATTACAAATTTTAGGGAAGGAAATAAAAAATATGGTAAATACAATGGTATGAATAACTTTTAATCAGGCAAATGACATTATTTTTTGTTTAAATAACATAAGTATGTATTTAAATTGAGTCAATTGGAGTTTTTATCTGAATAAAGCGGATTTTTAATAATAAAAAATAAAAAAGCCACCAACTTTTTAGGTTGATGGCTTTAAGTATTAAATAATCAAAATCTTACGATTCTCTGTTTACGTCCCATTGCTCCATATAGTCTGCCACTCTGCGTAAAAAACTTCCGCCTAATGAACCATCTACTACTCTATGGTCGTAGCTTAATGATAAAAACATCATGTGACGAATGGCTATTACATCGCCATATTCAGTTTCAATAACGGCTGGTTTCTTTTTAACTACACCCGTAGCCATAATAGCTACTTGAGGTTGGTTAATAATAGGAGTTCCCATTACGTTACCAAAGCCACCAACATTAGTTAAAGTAAATGTTCCACCTTGAATTTCGTCTGGTTTTAATTGGTTAGCTCTTGCCCTATTAGCCAAATCGTTTACTTGTTTGGTAATTCCAATTAAGTTCATGGTATCAGCATTTTTAATAACCGGAACTATTAAGTTACCACTTGGTAAAGCAGCCGCCATACCAATATTAATGGCTTTTTTCTTAATAATATTAGTGCCATCTACACTGCAATTAATCATTGGGTAATCTTTAATAGCACGTGCCACACACTCTATAAACATTGGGGTAAATGTAATTTTTTCACCTTCACGTTTTTCAAATGCTTTTTTGTTTTTTTCGCGCCATAAAACCATATTGGTTACATCGGCTTCAACAAAGCTAGTAACATGCGGACTGGTGTGTTTACTCATTACCATGTGGTCGGCAATAAGTTTACGCATGCGGTCCATTTCTATAATTTCATCGCCACCGCTAACACTTGGTGCAGCTTTAGGCGCAGCAGGTGCTGTAGATTTTGGAGCTTCTACTTTTGCTTCCACTATTGGTGCAGGAATAGCAGCTGGTGTGCTAGTAACTGCAGGTGCAGTAACGGTTCCATTTGCTCTATTACTTACGTAGTTTAATATATCGCGTTTGGTTACGCGGCCTTCGTTTCCACTTCCGCTTATGGTTTCTAACTCAGCCATGCTTACATTTTCTTCGCGAGCAATGTTTAAAACCAACGGGCTATAAAATTTATTGCTTCCAGCATTAGCAGCAGGTGCAGCAGTATTTACAGCATGCTGAACGGTAGCTTCTATTTGAGTTACTACTTTTGGTGTTTCTACCACAGGAGCAGCAGGTGCACTTGGCGTAGTGCCAGCGGTTCCTTCTAATTCTAAAATAGCAATTGGCATATTTACAGCCACTACATCGCCATCATTGTATAATTTCTTTTTCAAAATACCAGCTTTTGGGCTTGGTACTTCGCTATCTACTTTATCGGTAGCTATTTCTAATACAGTTTCATCGGCAGCAATGGCATCACCTTCGTTTTTTAGCCATTTAATAATGGTTGCTTCGGCAATACTTTCGCCCATTTTAGGCATTACTAGTTGAAATTCGGCCATAGGATTTTAGGGTGTTTTTTGTTTTTATTATTGATTAAAAATCGAGCAAAAATAATTTTTTGTAGCGTTTTTGCTAGTGTAAATTTTACTAAGCCTTAAATAGTTAATATTTATTAGGTTTTGAAGGCTTTTTGAAAAAATAAAATAGAAATGTTTTACCTCTAAATTTTCATTTAGCTATTGTAAGGCTTTTAGGCTTAATTTGCAGTAATTTATAAATAACTATTTATAAAACAATTAATTGCAAATAACTGAAAAACAGTTACATACCTACAACATGCTGAACTTCGAAGATTTAAATTTAAATGCTCCTTTGCTTAATGCCTTAAGCGATTTAGAATATATTCACCCAACGCCTATTCAAGAAAAAGCCTTTCCCGTAATTATGTCGGGAAGCGATGTAATAGGTGTAGCCCAAACAGGAACAGGTAAAACGTTTGCCTATTTATTGCCTATTTTAAGGCAAATGAAATTTAGCCACGAAAAGCATCCAAGGGCTATTATTTTAGTGCCAACCCGCGAGTTAGTTTTACAAGTAGTGCAAGAAATTGAAAAACTGAGCAAATACATCACCATTCGTTATGGTGGAATTTATGGTGGTTCTAATATCAATCCGCAGCGCCAATTGGTTTTTGATGGATTAGATATTTTGGTATCAACCCCAGGCCGCTTGATTGATTTGGCTGGAATTGGTCATTTAAAATTAAAGTTAGCTCAACAATTGGTAATAGATGAGGTAGATGAAATGCTTGATCAAGGTTTTAGAGCGCAGCTTACCACTATTTTAGATTTGATGCCAAAACACCAAAATATTTTGTTTTCGGCTACCATGACACCCGAGGTAGAAAAGTTGATTCACACCTTTTTTACCAATCCTAAAAAAATAGAAATAGCAGCCCATGGAACACCTTTGGCTAAAATTGGTCAATCGGCTTATTTGGTGCCAAACTATAATACTAAAGTTAATTTATTGGAACATTTGCTTAACCAAAACCAAAGCATTAATAAGGTAATGGTTTTTGTAAAAAGCATAAAAATGGCCGATAGGTTATTTGAGCAAATGGTTACCAAGTTTAAGGATGAGGTAATGGTTATACATTCTGCTAAATCGCAAACGGTAAGGTTTGCTACTTTAAAAAAGTTTCAAGAAGGTAAATTCCGAATTTTAATAGCTACCGATATAGCTGCCAGAGGCTTGGATATAGTGGATGTGAGCCATGTTATAAACTTTGATACGCCAGATACTCCTGGAGATTATTTACATAGAATTGGTAGAACTGGCCGCGCAGGTAAGGATGGTTTGGCTATAACTTTTGTAAACGAGGTAGAAGAAGAATATAAATACAATATTGAAACGTTAATGAAAATGGAAATTCCTTTGGTAGAAATGCCTAAGGAAGTGATAATTTCAACAGTATTTGCTGCTGATGAAAAACCAGAAGTTGGTGCTAAGAATTATTTAAAAATAAAGAAAAATAAAAACGCTAATCCATCGTTTCACGAAAAGAAAGCTAAAAATACCAAAGAAAATTTGGGTGGCCCTAGACGCAGAAATCCTAATAAAACTAAACCTAGAAACCGCGCAGTAGAACGCAACCGAGCTATGAAGAGGAAGAATAAGTAATTAAAGAATGCGAAGTTCGAAGTGACAATCACGCAAGGCGTGAGCGAAGTGAATTTTGAAGTATAAATTATAAAGTATGAAACAACCTTGTAATCTTTCTCCCGATTTATCGGGATTGTAATCTTTTAATTATTAAATCAACAAATCTCTAAATCTCTCAATCATCAAATAGCAACGCTCATGGTGTTTAAAATTTCTTCTAAAATATCGCGGTTATTGCTTAGGCGTGGTACTTTATGCTGACCACCTAATTTTTGTTTGTTTTTAAGCCAATTGCTAAAAGTGCCTCTTGGCAAAGCATGTATTTTAGGCAATAACATAGCCATGTCTTTATAGCGTTTGGCTTCGTAATCGCTGTTGTTTTCTTTTAAAAAATTATCTAAGTAAATGGTAAACTGTTCCAAATTATCGGGCATTTTATCAAACTCAATTAACCATTCGTGTCCGCCTTTTTGGTTTTCTTCCATATAAATGGGTGCAGCTGTATAATCAACTATGTGCGCTCCAAGATTTTTACAAGCCCTGCTAATAGCGTTATCAGCATTTTCAATCATCAATTCTTCGCCAAATGCATTGATAAAATGTTTGGTTCGGCCAGTTATTCTAAACCTGTAAGGTTTGGTTGAGGTAAACTTAATGGTGTCGCCAACTATGTATCGCCAAAGGCCAGCATTGGTGCTGATTACCAAAGCATAATTTTCGTCTGTTTGCACTTCGCCTATGCTCAATGTTTTTGGGTTTTCTTTGCCATATTCGTTCATAGGCATAAACTCGTAAAATACACCATAATCAAGCATGAGTAACATATCATCGCGGTTTAAATCGTCTTGAATACCAAAAAAACCTTCCGAAGCATTGTAAGTTTCTAAATAATTAATTTGGTTCGATTTTATTAATCGCCTGAATCGCTCGCGGTAAGGTGTAAAACTTACACCACCATGAATATAAAGTTCCATATTTGGCCAAATATCGGTAAGGCAATTTTTACCTGTTAGTTCATACAGTTTTTCAATTAAAACTGCTGTCCAAGTGGGTACTCCCGACATATTGGTCACATTTTCGTTTAAAGTAGCCTTGGCCATTTTTTCTACTTTTTCGTCCCAATTATTCATTAACGCAATAGCCAACTCAGGCGTGCGTAAATATTGAGCCCAAAAAGGCATGTTCTGCATCATTACTGCCGATAAATCGCCATAAAAACTTTCATCGTTCAGTTTGTTTACATTATTGCTTCCGCCTATTACCAAGCCTTTGCCATCAAATAAATTACTATCAGGATTTTGTAATAAATAAAATAGCAAAGCATCTTTACCACCTTGAAAATGGCATTCGTCTAAACTTTCGTGAGTAACAGGAATAAATTTACTTTTATCGCTGGTAGTTCCCGATGATTTGGCAAACCACCGTGTATCACTTGGCCAAACCACATTTTGTCTGCCTTGCAATATTTGATCTATATAAGGTTTAAAGCCATCGTAATTGGTTACTGGAACTTGTTTTTTAAAGTCTTCGTAATTTCTAATTTTACTAAAATTGGCTTTGTTGCCAAAATAAGTTAGCTCTGCATGACGCAGTAATTTAGTAAGTTGTTCTTCTTGAACGGCATGTGGCTCAAGCATTATCCTATCAATAAACGGAACCCGTTTTTTTAAGTACCAGCTTACTAATGAGTTTACGATAGGCATGAGCAATTTTACTTAAAAATTTTTAAAATAGGAAACTAAAAAATGAATATTAGTTTTAAAAGAATTATTGTTAATGGAATAAAAGCAAAAAGCCTAGCGCAGAGGCTAGGCTTTTAATTTGTTGATAGTCAATATTTTGTATTAGGCTAATAAAATTGCTTTAGTTGCTTCTAATATAGCAGTAGCTTTATCGTTGGTGCTCGATTCGCTGTACACGCGTAATACAGGCTCAGTTCCACTTGCACGAATCATTACCCATTCGCCATTTCCTAAATGGAATTTAAATCCATCTAAGTCTTCGGTTTTTTCTATGTTATAGCTACCAAACTGCGTGTATTTTCCTGCTTTGCAATTAGCCAATACCGTTTGTTTAATTTCTTCGGTAATGTGTAAATCAATTCGGCCCATGGCAAAACTACCAACCACATCATATACTTCTTGAATTAATTCGTCAAGGGTTTTGCCTGTTTTAGCCATAAACTCCCAAAGGGTTAAGCCAATCCAAATACCATCACGCTCAGGAATAAAGCCTTTAATAGCAATTCCGCCACTTTCCTCGCCACCTACTAATACGTTTTCGGTAACCATTTTTTCGCAAATGTATTTAAACCCAATTTTAGTTATTTCTATTGGTAAACCATAAGCTTCGGCTAGTTTGGTAATTTTTGAAGTAGCACTAAAAGTAGTAATTACTTTGCCATCCATGCCTTTGTATTTATGCAAGTAATGAACCAATAAAAGTATAATATGGTGCGAATCTACAAACTCGCCTTTGCCATTGTATAAACCAATTCTATCAGCATCGCCATCAGTTACCAAACCGCAGTCAATTTCTTCACTGATGCGAATTAACTCGCTGAACTCAGTTAAGTTTTTATGGATAGGTTCAGGTGCTTGTCCATCAAAACCTGGATTGTAATCGCAATGCAACATGGTAATTTCAGGAAAAACCCTGCGCATTACATTTTGTCCTGCACCATACATGGCATCGTAAGCAAATTCAAACTTACTTTCTTTGATTAATTTTAAATCAAATTTGCTTTCTACTTCGTTTACATACATGGTTTCAAGGTCGGCATAAGTTATCATGCCTTCGCTTACCAAAGTATCAATGCTTTTTAAAGGTAAACTTACTGTTTCGGGAATTGCATTTTCTACTGCATCAATCACGGCAGGGCTGCTTGGTCCGCCATAATGTGCTTTTAGCTTGAAACCATTATATGCTGGAGGATTATGACTAGCGGTAATAATAACACCTAATGCTGCGCCATGTTTTACAGCACCTAAACTAATCATAGGCGTGCTTACAAAACCTTTGGCCATTATTACTTTGATGCCATTGGCACATAAAACTTTTGCAGTAGTTTCGGCAAAAAGTTCACCTGCAAAACGGCAGTCGTGGCCTAACACTACGGTTAAGTTATTAGCAAAATTTGCTTTAACGTATGCTGCTGTTCCTTGCGCTACACGCTTAACATTTTCAACAGTAAATTCATCGGCTATAATACCTCGCCAACCATCAGTTCCAAATTTTATTACGTACATACTTTTGTATTTTAGTTTTAATGGTGCAAAAATGTAAAAAATATGCAAAGCATAGCTATGAATAATCAATTATTTTTGCGTTACTGTCTACTTTATTAAAAAATGTATGTTTTGCTATTGAGGTTTCATTTTTAGAAGTTAAAAACAAAAATTACCAAAAACTAAAAGCTTTGATGTATGTTTGGGTTTTTAAATGGAATTAGAATACGTAATTTTAGTAAACGAAAACGACCAAGAAATTGGTAAAATGGAAAAGCAAGAAGCCCACGAAAAAGGCTTGTTGCATAGGGCTTTTTCGGTTTTTGTTTTTAATAATAAACACCAACTTTTATTGCAACAGCGTGCTTTAACCAAGTACCACAGCGCTGGCCTTTGGACAAATACTTGCTGTAGCCATCCACGTGTAGGCGAAACCATAGAACAAGCGGCTCACAGAAGGCTTCAAGAGGAAATGGGCTTTGATTGTGATTTGAGTATTAGAACTAATTTTATTTACAAAGCCGAGTTTGACAACGGTTTAACTGAACACGAGTTAGATTATATTTTGGTAGGAAATTATGAAGGTAAAATTGATATAAACCTTAGTGAAGTTGCCAGTTACAAATGGGTTGATATTGATTGGTTAAAAGCCGATATGAAACAAAATCCTGCTGATTACACGGCTTGGTTTACCATTATTTCCGAAAAATTTTGGGAACTTTTATAGCTTAAAATTTTGTTATGATTGCCTTTTTTAAAAAATATTATTGGTGCTTTTTGCTTTTAGGTTTTGTTATAAATACCAGTTTTGGTGTTGAAAAAAACTGGGTTTTAAAAAAGAACAACGATGATATTTTGATATATACCCGTGAGGCTTCATTTTCGAGCATTAGAGAAATAAAATGTGTTACCAATTTCAACGCTACTTTAAATAGTTTGGTGGCATTTATTTACGATATTCCAGCACATCCTCAATACATTTATAGATGTAAATCGGCTAAGATACTAAAGGTGGTTAGCGAATACGAATTGTATTACTACCACGAAACCGAAACTCCTTGGCCTGTTCAAAATAGATATGGCGTAATTTATTACAAAATAAAACAAGACTCAAAAACCAAAGTGGTAACTATTGAATCGCACGAAGTGTTTGGAATGATGCCTAAACAAGATGATAAAGTAGAGGTAGAAAAATTAACTGCATCGTGGGTTTTTACACCCAAAGGAAATGGCACGGTTGAAGGTATTTATTATTTGTACTTAAATCCTGGAGGCAGTGTTCCAAGTTGGCTTATCAATCTGTTTGCAACAGAAGGCCCGTATCAAACCATTTTAAAAATGAAAACTTTATTACCACAAAGCAAGTACAAAAACGCCAAAATAGGAAATATTATTAATTAGGCTAATTTACTGATAATCAATCTTTTGTGAAGGCTGGTTTTTTAGTTCTTTATTCCAAGCTAAATAACCTTTTATTGACAATACGGTATAAATAAGCATCAGCAAAGCATAAATAAACAATTGTGATTGCAAATAAAGTGCAAAACTAGCTGCGTTAAGTATTATCCAATAAATCCAAGCGGTTACTATTTTATGGGTTTCTTTAAAAGTAGCTATAAAACAAAAAACAGTTATCAAAATATCGAGTACATTTATATTTTCTATAAACTGATTTAGTACAAAATAACTCAATACAAAACTGATGATAAAACCAAAAGCAAGTGTATAAGCTTGCATGGTTATGGTCCATTTTTTTACTTTCAGTTCTTGTTTGTTTTTACCCCAAATATACCAACCATAAACAGCCATTAATGCATAAAATACATGCAAAATTACTTGCCCAATTAATTCTTTTTCGTAAAAAATAACTAGACCAGTTACTGAAGATAAAAAGCCAAAAAGCCAACAGATAATTTGTTGTTTAATTAGAAAAAAGTTGTAGAGTAAAGTAGTTATAATTACTACTATTTCAAGCAATTCAATTAAAGTAAATTTCATGCCGATGTATTTATTTGTGCAATTTTGGGATGCATGATTTTAAACCATAAAGGAGGCACCGCAGCTACAAAAAACAATCCTGCGTAACCAGCAGGTAAAATAGGGCTATTGGGATAAGTTATTAAAGTATGATATGGTTTTGAAGCATAATAATGATGGTCGGCATGGCGCGATAAATCAACCAAAACAAACCTGCTTATAAATCTGTCGCTTTGCCAACTGTGTTCTTCGGTTACACGTTCTTTATAATCGCGGCTCAAACCATAATGCTGAATATAGTTTACATATTCTAATAAAAAATTAGCAAAAAAACATTGTAACCCCCAAGCAATAATGGCATCAATACCAATAAAATAGTAAATGCTTATTAGTAATAATACTTGTAAAATTATTTGACGGATCACATAATTCTCAAATCCATAAGCCCATTTATTTGCTGTTTTTAATCGTTCGGCTTCAATGGCAATGGCTCCCCAAAATTGTCCAAAAACTGAGCGGATAAAAAATTGGTATAAGTTTTCGCCATACTTAGCAGTAGCATGGTCTTTATCAGTTCCTACCCATTTGTGATGTACTTTTAAATGGTCAATGTAAAAATACATATTACCTGCTGAAAACAATAAAAGTTTGCCCAACATACGCTCATATTTTACTTTTCTATGAATGTATTCGTGCGAAACTATAATGGCCGAAGAGCCAGAATTTAAACCTGCACTTAAAGCTGCCCCAATTATATAAAAACCAGTTAACGATTGGCTGTAAATGCCATAAAATAAGCTGCCAATTGAAATAAGTTGCAATGGAATATGAAGCAGTAAAATAAACTTTGGAATCACATCGTCTTTTTCGGAGGCTTGATTCGATAAAAACTCTTTGGTAATCCATTCGAAAGTGGCTAAAACACCTAATGAAAATACAAAATTACCAAAGGCAAAGTAGCCACCATTTAAATTGCCATAAATGGCAAAAAAGCTTGGTAAAAAACTTAGTAAATAAAGCCAATTTCTGCTACTTGAGTTCATAAGCTATTGCAATTTTTGTTTATACATTTGAATGGTATTATGCAAGCCTAAATAAATGGCATCGCATACCAAAGCATGTCCAATGGAAACCTCGGCTAGGTTGGGAATGTTTTGATTAAAAAAATGCAAATTGTGTAAATCTAAATCGTGACCAGCATTTATACCCAAGCCCAACTCATGAGCTCTAATGGCTGCTGCGGTATATGGTTTTATAACTGCTTCTTTATTAGTATGATAATGATGCGCGTAATTTTCGGTATAAAGTTCTATTCTATCGGTACCGGTAAGTTTTGCTCCTTCTATCATTTCTAAAACTGGGTCTACAAAAATAGAAGTTCGGATTCCAGCATTTTTAAAAACTTTGATAATATCGTTTAAAAATTGATAGTTTTTAATTGTATCCCAACCGTGGTTACTGGTAATTTGGTTCAAAGCATCGGGCACTAAAGTAACTTGAGCAGGTTTGGTATCAAGCACCAGTTGCACAAATTTATCTTCTAGCGGATTGCCTTCAATATTAAATTCGGTTGTTAAAACTTGTTTTAAATCTAACACATCGGCATAACGAATGTGACGTTCATCGGGCCTTGGATGAACAGTAATGCCATCGGCTCCAAATTTTTCACAATCTATGGCAACCTGCACCAAGTTTGGGTTATTGCCGCCTCGGGCATTTCTAATAGTAGCAAATTTATTGATGTTAACGCTTAACTTAGTCAAAATTATTAGTTTTATGGGTTAATAGTGTTTACAATTTTACTAAATAAAATGAAGTAGGCTGTATAATTTTAAATAGTTTTGAAAAATATTTCAGAATAAACATGATTCAATTAGGCGTAGTTAGCAATTTAACAGTAAGCAGAGGCAGTGCTGTAGGATTTTTTTTAGTAGATAACGATGGCGAAGAAGTGTTGTTGCATAATAAATATGCGCCTGCAGGCTTGCAATTGCACGATAATATTGATGTGTTTGTTTACAACGATTCAGAAGATAGATTAATAGCGACTACCCAAACACCCAAAATTTTATTAAATACTTTTGCTTTACTAAAAGTGGTGGATGCGGCCAGTTTTGGTGCTTTTATGGATTGGGGCTTAGATAAAGATTTGCTTGTTCCATTTAAAGAGCAAGCAAAAAAAATGTACACGGGCAAATATTATGTGGTGTATTTGTATCACGATGAAACTTCGGACAGGTTAGTAGGAACTACCAAAATTAACCGTTATTTGGATAATACAGATTGCCATTTGAAACATAACGATGAAGTAGATTTGATGGTTTATGAAGATTTTGACTTGGGTTATTTTGTAATTATTAATAACAAATACAAAGGCCTTGTTTATAAAAACGAAATTTATACTGATGTGCAAATTGGCGATCAATTAAAAGGCTATGTAAAACAAATAAAGGAAGGCAATTTAATTGATGTGAGTTTACAAAAAATTGGTTTTGAAAACGTAGATATTAACTCGCAAATGATTTTGGATTTACTGAAAAAACAAGGCGGAAAACTAGCATTGCACGATGGTAGCGATCCTGAGGACATTAAGCGCCAATTGGGTATGAGCAAAAAAACTTTTAAAAAGGCGGTTGGTATTTTGTATCGCCAAAAGCTAATTACGTTAGAACCTACTCAAATTGTGTTAAATTAAGTTGTAACTTAATATTTAATATTTAAATTGTTGTTTTTTTAAAGTTGGTTAAAAGATTTTACATATTATTTTTTGTGTTTTGCACTTTATTGTCGGTTCAAGCTAACGACTTGATTAAAAAAGACAGTGTTTTAAAAGCCATTTCTAACGAAAATAATGTTCAGAAAAGAGTAGATTTATTTAACAATAACCTTACTTTTTTTATTGATAATGGCTCCGAAGCCATTGAATACGCGCATAAATCAATTGAACTTGCACAAAAAGTAAGTTACGAAAAAGGTATTTACGATTCTTACTTAAGTTTAGGTGTGGGTCACTGCGAAAACCGCAACTACGATTCGGCCATTTATTACCTGCAACACGCCATTACTTTTTATTTTAAAACCAATAACACTGCTAAAATAATTAGGTGTAATAACTATTTAGGTATTTCGTACGAAAGTAAAACCAATTACTCAAAGGCACTTTGGTACTATTTTCAAGCATTAAATTTATCAAATCAAATACACGATTCGGTTTATATTCTTAAATCACTGAATAATATTGGGGTGGTTTACTTTTTAAAAAGTGAGTTTACCCTTGCCGAAAAATTTTTATTACAAGCTTTGCCAATTGCTATAAAACTAAATGCTGAGTTAAGTTTAATTCATTATAATTTAGCATCAATTTATTTAGAAAGAAAGCAATATTCAAAAGCGTTAGAAAAATTTGAATTGGTGCTGGAAGATGATTTAAAAAGCAATAATTTAAAAAACATAGCCGAAACTTACGATAATATTGGCATGTGTTATTTGGGTTTAAATCAGCTAGGCGTAGCCGAAAACTACTTAAATAAAGCATTTGATATAAGAGAGAAAATTAACGATGAAAATGGGCTTAGAAACTCGTTTACCGATTTGGCCGATTTGCATATAAAAAATAAGCAGTATGCAAAGGCTTTAAGTTTTTTGGCTAAAGCCGAAAGCTTGGCTAAAAAAACCAATAATAAAGTTGCTCAAGTAACCATTTACGATACCTATATTGAATGTTATAAAGCCCAAAACGATTATAAAAATGCGCTTCTTTATACCGAACAAAAAATGAATGTTTTGCAAGCCATTAGCTCAGCCGAAAGTTTGGTAAAGTTAAAAGACTTGCAATCGCAATCGTTGGCTAAACAAAAGGAAGCTGAAACAGAAGTAGCCCTTCAAAAGCGTAAAAATAAAACCATTACTACGGGCTTAATTGTTACTGGTGTTTTGTTGGTGTTAGCGGTATTGGTGTTTTTGGTTTTTACAATTTATAATGTACGTAAAACCAATGCTTTATTAAAAAACAACCAAATACAGCTTACGCTTAAAAATGATGCTTTGGTAAAACAAAATGAGCAAATTTTAAAATCGCAGGAGTTGGCTAAACAAGCTTTAAAAGCCAAAGCAAGTTTTATTAGAAATATTAGCCATGAAATAAGAACCCCTTTAAATGCCATCAATGGAATAGCCGACTTAATTAAAGAAAACCATGGGGGAGATGAGCAAGCTCAAAACTTAGTAATCTTAAAACAATCAACCCATAAGTTAATTGATTTGGTAAACGATATTTTAGACTTTAATAACCTTGAAAGTGGTAATAATGAGTTTAACCAAAACGATTTTAAATTGCAACAATTGGTAAATGGATTGGTTGATATTTTTAGCGAAAAAGTTAAAAATAAAGGCCTTGAATTTATTGTAGATTGCAATGTAGATAAGCAAAATACCTATAAATCGGATGCCTTGCGTATAGCACAAGTATTGTCAAACCTTATTACCAATGCCATTAATTTTACCGAAAATGGCTATGTAAAAATTAGTATCAAAGAAACCAACTTTAGTTTTTTTAAATCAACTGTTAGGTTTGAGGTTTCCGATTCGGGATTGGGTATTCCTGCCGAGAAACAGACTGATATATTTGAAGCTTTTTCGCAAGTTGATATTTCAAATACACGCAAAAAAGATGGTGCAGGCTTGGGATTGTCTATTTGCCAAAAAATAGTGGAAGGCTTGGGTGGTAAAATTATGTTGCAATCCGAAGTTGGAAAAGGAAGCACTTTTTCATTTGAGTTAGGTTTGGATATAGTTGAAACAAAGCATATTAATAATTTAAGTTTTGAAAAAACTACCATTACCAATTTAGAAGGAAAAAATATTTTGGTGGTGGAAGATTCGTTTGTTAACGTAATTATTTTAAAACAATTTCTTAAAAAATGGGGCTGTATCACCGCTGTGGCCGACAATGGTGTTAAAGGTTTAGAATTAGTTAAACAAAGCCAATACGATTTAATTTTAATGGATTTGCAAATGCCTGAAATGGATGGCATTACTTGTGCTCGCGAAATAAGAGCTTTGGCCGATAGTTATTATAAAAAAGTGCCTATCATAGCTTTAACTGCTGCTAACGAAAATACCATGCGCGATGCGGCTTATGCAGCTGGAATGAACGATTATATTTTAAAACCATTTGAGCCAGAACACCTGCAAGAAAAGATGATAAGAGCCATTAACGAATCATTAGCTTAAAAAACTAACGGAAATTATTTAATTTTTTTACAATTATTTAAACTAATAACCTTAAACTTGCACCGCAAATAGAATACCTATCTTTATTTGCCATGCTTAATCAATCTGATAAATTTTACACCGAAGGTTTAACCTACGATGACGTTTTAGTTTTACCCGCTTACTCTGAAATACTGCCACGCGAGGTAAACACTACTACCCAACTTTCACGCAATATTCAAATTAAAATTCCAATTGTTACTGCCGCTATGGATACAGTAACCGAAAGCAAATTAGCCATTGCTATTTCGCAAGAAGGTGGAATTGGTATTATGCATAAAAACATGAGTATTGAGCGCCAAGCTGCCGAGGTACGTAAAGTAAAACGTAGCGAAAGTGGTTTAATACTTGATCCTGTAACATTACACGATTCGGCTACATTGCGCGATGCACATAAATTAATGACTGATAATAAAATTGGTGGTATTCCAATTATTAACGATAATGGTAAATTGGTTGGTATTTTAACCAATAGAGACTTACGCTTTGAAACAGACATGAACAAATGCGTGAGTGATATAATGACTAAAGATAAAATTATTACTGCTCCCGAAGGTACCGACTTGAAACAAGCAGAGTTAATTTTACAGCAATACAAAATTGAAAAATTACCTGTAATTGATAAAGACAATCATTTAAAAGGATTAATTACTTACAAAGACATTTTAAAGGTAAAAGCGCATCCTTCGGCTTGTAAAGATAAACACGGACGTTTACTTTCGGGTGCTGCTGTAGGTGTTACTGCCGATACGGAAGAAAGAATACATGCTTTGGTTAAAGCGGGAGTGGATGTGGTTATTATTGACACCGCTCACGGACATTCAAGAGGTGTTTTAAACGAAGTAGCGCGTATTAAAAAGTTATTTGGCAATATTGATATCATAGCAGGAAATGTGGCTACAGGAAGTGGCGCACGTGCTTTGGTTGATGCCGGAGTGGATGGAGTAAAAGTAGGCGTTGGTCCTGGTTCTATTTGTACCACGCGTATTATAGCAGGTATTGGCGTTCCGCAATTAACAGCGGTTTACGAAAGTGCAAAAGCCATAGCCGGAAGTGGTGTTCCAATTATAGCAGATGGTGGAATAAGATACAGTGGCGATGTGGTAAAAGCCATAGCTGCAGGTGCAAGTTCTATTATGTCGGGTTCTATTTTTGCTGGGGTTGAAGAAAGCCCAGGAGAAACGGTAATTTATGAAGGACGTAAGTTTAAATCGTACCGAGGAATGGGTAGTATTGAAGCCATGAAAGAAGGAAGTAAAGACCGTTATTTCCAAGATACGGAAGACGAAATAGCTAAATTAGTACCGGAAGGTATAGTAGGTATAGTTCCGTTTAAAGGAACTTTAAAAGAAGTAGTGTATCAGTTTGTGGGTGGTTTACGTGCAGGTATGGGTTACTGTGGTGCTGCTACCATAGCCGATTTGCAACAAGCTAAATTTGTAAAAATTACTTCAGCAGGTGTTAAAGAAAGCCATGCACACGATGTAAAAATTACCAAAGAATCACCAAATTATTCTAGAAATTAATTGATAATTAGATTAATAAAAAAAGCGGCTTTAGCCGCTTTTTTTATTAAAGTTCAGATTGTTAAAATTGTAAAACATATGTATAAATTCATTTATTACTTTGTTTATTGCTTTATGAAAGATAAAGAAATACGTTCAACAAACTCTGCATCTATGTTTGTTTGCGTGGCTATGATTTTTCATTTCTTTTTGTTTTTACAAATGTTCAAGCTGGTATTTAATTATGAACTTTTACCTACAAATAATCTACCAATGGCAGTAAGAAGCTTTACACTAATTGTTTTCTTTTTACTATTCTTTTATGTTGTAGATTATTACTTTAGAAAAAGACTAATCCATATAAAAGAGTTTTATCAAGGTAAGCAAATATTAAGCTTTAGAAATGGCATTGCTGTTTCTGCTCTTATAGTGGTGTCTATGTTATTATTTGCCGAATTTTTAAACAATTATATTTATTGGAGAATGTTGTTACTCTCTTTTTATTATGGATATTAAATGTTTGCATGGCAGTGCAATTTTTGTAAACTAAGGTTTTTTCAATTTATTTAATATAATTGTTTGTATATCGTTATTGAAGTAAATTTAGCAAGTCAAAAAAATAGAATGAAATTACAAAGACCAAAAATTAAAAAATGGGATCTAATAGGAAGTATTTTATTGGTTATTTTCTTAGCAATGATGTACCCAATTGCTAAAAAATGGGATGAGAATAAAGTTAATAAATATGTTAAAAATGGTAAAACGGCTAAAGGTTTAATAATAAACAAAATCTTTGAAGATAATGGCCCAAGAAGAGGCGGAACGGATATAAAGGTTTTTTATTTTTATGTTGTTAATAACGATACAATTGAAGGTTTTAATAATGTGGATTTTGAGTCGTATAAAAAATTAGAAATAGGCCAATTTTATGAGGTAAAATACATTAATGACCATTCTATTATTTTTCCAGATAAAAAGATAGTAAGAAAAGATTCATTTATTTATTATAAAGGAAAATATTATTAGTCTAAATTTTTAGTTGTTACTTAATTACTTGCAGCAACTGTTTTGCAAACCTCATTTCATATTATTAGCATTTGTAATACAAAAAAAGCAAATTTGTTCAAGCTATAATCTTTAAAATTCATCGAAAAAACGAACAGAAAATATTTATCCATGAAAGCAATCTTTAAAGTTTTAATAGCAATATTTGGGAGTTTGTTATTATTTGTTGCTATAAAATTTTTATACGAAGCTAATAAAATAAGTACTAGCAGGGCAGTTCATATTTGTTGGCAAAATGATTCCTTAAGAATAGAGCTTATGAATTCCGCACAGTACATTAGAGAAATTAAGGTTTTGTCTGGTAGCAATTCCGATACATTGGTTGTTGTTCCTTATGTTACTTCATGCATGTCTATTTTTTATGGAAAGTTAAGCTATTTTGCTACTTTAAGAGTTGAGAAAAATGTGAAATATTTAAAGCTTGACAACGACTCCATAATTTATGATTTACATAAAGATATAAAAATATGTAGGCTATTATACCAATAAATCAAACAAACCTAAGAATTATGAAGTCTATATTTGCCTGCGGTAGGTGTTATCACCAAACGTTTTATAAATTGTAGTTAAACTATATGAAAGATTAAATAATGAAAAAAGGAATAATTATATTACTATTTTGCTTTTGGGCAATCACCAAAGTAATTGCCCAATTAAGCTTAGGAGCATTTACTGGATATTTAGTACCAATTGGTAATAATGCAGAAGATGTTTTTTTAAATTATAAAGTTAGGTTTGCCAATTACAGAACTTTTTCTAAAGGTAACATTCCGCTTGGTGTTTCATTAAAATATAAGTTTAAAAACAATATTTTACTCTCATTAGAATATGCAAATGCTATTAATATTAATGATGATTGGATGGTCTCTTATGGAGGAAATACTTATAAGGCTACTTTTTACAACAAGTTGTCTAATTATAATTTAGGTATAAATTATTTATTTGGTAAACTTTATTCTCAAAAATTAAACGTTTTGGTTGGTTTAAATATCGGCATGTATAGCGCTGATTTAACCAGCCTTTATGAAAATAATATTGGTAATAAAAGTAATGTAATTATTACTAAGTATAACTCCGTTGATAAACTAGGTTTTGGTGCTAAGTTAGGCATAAATTATCAGTTAGCAGAGCAAATTACTTTTGATGCACTTGTTAGGTATAATTATGTTTTAAGTACAAACGAGGAAAAAGATATGATTAATAGGAATGTATTTAAATTAGAAAACTCACACCTATTAGGGGCTGAGCTCGGTTTAAACTTTAATTTTTAATAGCTATGTTAAAAGTATATATAAAAATATTTGTTGTTACGCTTTCACTATTAAGTTTGGGAACGTTTTGCATGGCGCAAAATCAAGTAAATGGTAATAGGGATTATGCAGATAAGAAATTTTCTGTTTCCATAAACGCGCTTTACTCTTACCAATATGGCTTAAGAGGAGATTATTATATCAATACTTCATTAATTGATGTGGTCAGTAAAGCAAGAAATGGATTTGGTTTTTTGGTAGATGCACATTTAGCTTTGAATAAAAAAAGAAGTTGGTTTTTGGGTATAGAATATGGTAATATTCAAGGTTATGGTTCTGCTAACAATATAACCCTTGTTTCTCAAAAATCAGCCACAGTTTATAAGGGCAATTTAGATTTATATATTAGAACAAGGCTAATAGGATTGAATATGATGCTAGCTTTGGCTAAAAAGAATCCTAAACATTGCGTATATTTTGTTTTAGGAGTTAGTCAAAGCAAGTATAATGAAGAATTTTTTATTGATGGAAAAAACAGTAGCTGCAATACAAGCGATTTGATACTAACTTATGGATTTAAATACGATAAGCGGATAGGAAAACACTTGGCTTTAAGTTCTGGCATCATTTTGAATCAGGCAGCTGTTCGTTATGTTTTAGCTAATGAAAACTTACTTGAAAATAAGGGT
Organism: uncultured Bifidobacterium sp.; assembly: GCA_964529175.1. Lineage (GTDB taxonomy): Bacteria > Bacteroidota > Bacteroidia > UKL13-3 > UKL13-3 > JAAFJM01. The sequence continues at coordinate 499,925 of CAZGVO010000001.1, read as the reverse complement.
ACACTTTTGGGTGGTGATAGAGTAGATTTTGGAAAGATAAATTTTTCGTTAGGTTTAAGGTATTATTTAGGAAGAAAATTGTAGTTTTTAGGAATTAAATAATTAGCAATCTGAGGCTAAATAATAAATTCACTTGCTAGATGCTAGCGAGTGTTAAACGTGAAAAAACATTTATTCCCCCAACAAAATAATAGTAAGTCTTACAAAATCTTGAACGGAAAGTTCTTCGGCTCGTTTATCGGCAAATTCAGTAATTAAGCTTTTATCTTGCACCAATGAATTAATGGCATTGCTTAATTTTTTTCTGCGTTGGTTAAAAGCCAGTTTTACTACTTGTTTAAACTTTTTAGGGTCGCAACCCAATTCTGTGTTTTTGCGCATTAGTCTCACTACCCCCGATTTAACTTTGGGCGGAGGAGTAAATACAGTTTCGGGCACAGTAAATAAATATTCTACATCAAAATAAGCTTGGGTTATTACACTTAAAATACCGTAATCTTTGGTGCGTGGTTTTGCGCCAAGGCGCTCTGCCACTTCTTTTTGAAACATTCCCACCATCAATGGAATTTTATGGCGTTTATCAATTAAAGTAAATACTATTTGGCTCGAAATATTATATGGAAAATTACCTACTAAACTAAATTCGTCTTTAAAATAATTATCAAAGTTCAGTGCTAAAAAATCGGCTTCTAGTAACCTGTTTTCTAACTGAGGATAATGCGTTTGCAAATAAGCTATCGACTCTTTATCTAAATCAATAGCCCAAGTTTTAAAGTTGGTGTTTTGTAATAAATATTTGGTTAAAACACCCATTCCGGGTCCTACTTCCAGTATATCAGGGGTTTGGCACTTTTCGTTTAAGGCGTTTACTATATTAAATGCAATGTTTTCATCATTTAAAAAATGCTGTCCTAAGTGTTTTTTTGCCCTTACATCGGAGCTTTTTTTAGCTGATAAATAGAATTTTTCCATATATAATTGTCAAAGCTAAAAATAATTTGCATTTATAACTACTAAAGTTATTTTTGGGATAAAATTTAAACACACTTACTCATGAAAAATTTAACAAAAGTATTAGCCCTATTTTTGGTGTTAGTTTTTGCTACACCTAGTTTTGCTCAACAAAAACCTAAAAAAGCCGAAGAGAAAAAGGAAGCAAGCAAAGAGAAAAAAGCTGAAAAGAAAGAAGAAAAAAAAGACGGTGACAAAGACAAAAAGAAAGAAGAGGTAAAGTTAAAAAAAGATGGTACTCCTGATAAAAGATATAAGGAAAATAAGCCAAAGTTAAAAAAAGACGGTACTCCAGATAAAAGATACAAAGCCAATAGATAATTGGCTTTTTTTGTGCCATTATTGTAAAATAGTTTAATTACCAAATATGAAAAAAATAACCTACAGTTTAGCTCTAATTTTTTTATTATCACGCTGCGGAACAGACCAATTTATTGATATGACACCTGTGGTTAATTTAACAAACGGATTGGTAGTTAATATTATGTTTGATAGTACTTTGGTAGAAACTGTTTCAGGCACAGTTGGTGTTAACAATAAAGCTGAGTTTTGTGCCAATAGAAAAGGTTTAGCCAACGCAGCCATGCATTTTAATAGAACAGATTCAGCCCAAATTAATTTTGGCGATTTAGATGGAGCATCATTTACCAATGGAATATTTACGGTAAGTTGTTGGGTTTTATTAGAAGATACAACTTTGGCATGTGCCGTTTACAGCAAACGTAGTGTAACTGGTGGTTTTGAGTATTGTTTAGATAATCATTTTAGAAACAAGGAGTACTTTAATTTTGACAATTGGATTGAAAGTGGAAGCTATACAGTTTACGGGATTGATCCTTTAAACGCTTCTGCAGCTATTAATTTAAACAATTGGCAGCATTTGGTATATGTGGCTGACGGAACCAATTTAAAAGTATATGTAAATGGTGTTTTACAAACTGGAACCGATTTAAAAAACAGTGGTCAAACGTTTACCAATACTGATAAACCATTTGTGGTTGGTAATGGTGGTGGTTATGGTAAAAACTATTATTTTCAAGGAGCTATTGACGACTTGAAAATGTATAACCGTGTTTTAAATGCTGATGAAATCAAAGCATTATATGCTCAATAAAAATCCTATTGTTAAAAGAAAAGGCTACTCTAAAATGTTAGAGTAGCCTTTTTAGTTATTTTACAATATATAAAGATTCGTAGTCTCTATATTTTTCATTATCCTCGTACCAATCATTATAAATTTCACCATTACTTTTAGCCCATTCTGCAAAATAAACATAAGCTTTAACAAAATCTGTCTTTTCTATGGCATAAGGTATTTCAGCTGGAATATTTAATGCCCAAGGTAAATTACTTTTGGTTTTGTAGTAGTTTCCTTCTTTGCTATTGTCATCTACTTGGCCAAATATTTTAGTGTCGGCTTTTTCAGTTGGTTCATAACCAGCCAAATGTAGTTCTTGTCCTCTTTCTTGGTTAATAATAATAAATGGATTAAAAATACTAGGAGAGTAATCCTTCATAGAAACTTCTCCATTAGGTGCTTTTCCTTCAGCATCTCTAAATTTAACGCTAAACGATAGAGTGGTTGGCTTAACATAAGTTGCTTTAGGGTCAACATTTACCCCGCTTGAACCACCTGGATTAGGTAAAATTTCGTTTGCACTGGTAAAGGCAATAATTGTTGCATATTTTTGTTCTGCTTCTGTACCGTTTTTGTCTAAACTTAACCATTTAGCTTCAGTTTTTAAGCCTTCCACGCCATAAATTTTGTCACTTGCTATGCCATTTAACATAAAACCAAAACCATTGTTAAAACTTGCACCAATAGCTTTAGGTGTTATATCGTAGTTTATTTCTACAATATTATTATTTGCATCAGTAACTGTGTTAAATCTGTAAGCTACCACTAAATCATTAAAGTCGTAATCGCCTACAGCTGGCCATAAATCTTCAAACATCAAAGTTCCATTTCCTTTTTCTGGATAATAGTTGTTATAAGCTCTTTGTGCATCGTTAGGGTAAGCGTCATCACTATCTTGTACACCATCAGCGTCAGCATCTACAATTAATGCCATTGGTAAACAGTTGTTGGTTGGGTCAGCCCAATAAGTTCCTGGAATTACTAAATCATCCATAAAGCATCTACCTGTTCCACCAACTCCCATAAAGCTAACCATAACTTTATATACATTATTGGTATTAGCTATTGAACTAGGAATAGCGTAAGACACGTTTCTAACATTGTTTGAGCCAGTTCCGCTAATTGGTGCAGCAAATGTGTAAGTAAATGAATCAGCTATGGCTGTTCCTTCTTTAAAGGTACCAGCTGCCGCATTGTAAGGAATAAATCTTACACGTAAAGAGCGCGATGTACCTGGGTTTCCATCTAATCTAACTTTAAAGGTAATGTTTCCACTGCCCGGTTTTAACCATGGCGATTTTACCCATGTAGCAGTTGGTAAACTGCTAGTAAGTTGGTTAGTTCTAGCCGAAAGGCCACCACTAATTACCGTACTTGGTGAGTAGTAGCCAGTCATAGCTCCCATTGCCCAGCAATTGGCATTACTTGGCAAATTGTTTGGTTCAAAATCCATTGTTACTTGCGCTTTTAGCTGCGTGGTTAACATGGTAATGGCTGCAATTGTAAAAAGTTTTATTGTTTTCATGGCTCTATTATTGTTCAACTACAGTAGTTTCGGTTATAAAATTAAAATCTATTATTTTGTTAGTAATATCTATTGTTTTTACAATACTTCCGTAGCTTACTACTACTTTTTTAAGGCTACTTGGCACCACTACATTAGTTGTAAAAGCCTCATTCATTTTTTGAAGTTTTTTGTAAATAACAACTCCAGCTTCGGTTTTAACTACCAAAGTATTGGTAATAGTTACAGGTGTGTTAGCTGGAGCAATGTTTAGTGTCACACTGCTTGTCGATTTCCAGTCAAACGAGGGGTCTGCTTTAATTTGCTTAAAATTAGTAACCTTAGGTGTAGTTTCTGTTTTCGATTCGGCATTTTCTAGTTTTTTACAACTAGTAAATGTGGTTTGCATCAATGCAATTATTGCAAATACTAATAAATGTTCTTTTTTCATTTTTATTGTTCTTATGTTCTTGTTCATTATTAGCAAACTCTACGCCTTTTATATCAAATATCTGAATATCAGTATTTTGTAATTTTATTTCAAAAGGAATAAAGTTTTTTTGTAGCAAAATGGCCACAATTGTCTCATTTTGATACTTTATTAATGTACAATGCTAATATAATTAATGTGTAAAATAAGTAGCTGTAATACAGGGTTATGCACTTGTGTTTAAAAGTGCACTATTTAGTTTAAGTGGGGGTTTGTAGCATTTAAACTACCTTTTTTTATACAAAAACAGAAGATTTTTTATCTGAATTACTCTTAAAATGAAAATTTATTAACCGCGACATTAAAAATTAGTCATCTTTTTAAAATAAAAAAGCCCCCATAAAAAATGGAGGCTTTAATATTGTATTTGGTTAAATAATTTTAGTAAATAAATTCACCGTGTTCAGTAGTAACAATTAATTCGTTTTTATCTGCTGCTTCTACATGCCCAATAATTTGTGCGTCAATATTAAATTTAGCAGCCAATGTTATTAAATTTTGTGCAGTACTTTCATCAGTATAAAACTCTAATAAATTACCCATGTTAAACACCTTATACATTTCGTGCCATTGGCTATTGCTTTGGCTTTGAATCATATTAAATAAAGGTGGAGTTTTAAATAAATTGTTTTTTATAATACGCAGATTTTTAACAAAATGTAAAACCTTGGTTTGCCCACCACCCGTGCAATGCACCATGCCATCTATTTTGTCAAAATAGTTTTCAAAAATTTCTTTAATAATTGGGCTAAACGTACGGGTAGGCGAAAGTATCATTTTGCCCACATTTAAAGGGTTTTCTGCAAGCTGTTCAGTAAGTTTTAAGCCACCGGTATAAACCAAATCTTCTGGCACTTGTGGGTCAAAAGTTTCGGCATAGGTTTTATAAAACGATGAAAGTACATCGTGACGAGCCATGGTTAAACCATTGCTTCCCATGCCAGCATTATAACTTTTTTCGTAAGTGGTTTGGCCGTAGCTAGCAAAGCCAACTATTACATTTCCAGGTTTAATATTGTGGTTTGAAATGACTTTACTTTTTTCAATTCTTGCTGTAACGGTAGAGTCAACAATAATGGTGCGAACCAAATCGCCCACATCGGCCGTTTCACCACCAGTTGAGTGTATATTGATTCCATACGATTGCAACATAGCAATAAACTCTTCCGTTCCTTCAATAATGGCTTGAATTACCTCGCCAGGAATTAAGTTTTTGTTTCTACCAATGGTTGATGAAAGTACAATTTTATCGAAAGCGCCTACACAAAGCAAATCGTTTGTATTCATCACAATCGCATCTTGCGCAATTCCCTTCCAAACCGATAAATCACCTGTTTCTTTCCAGTATAAATAAGCTAAACTCGATTTAGTTCCTGCTCCATCGGCATGCATTATATTACAAAAACGTTCATCTCCACCCAAATAATCAGGAACTATTTTACAAAAAGCTTGAGGAAATAATCCTTTGTCAATATTTTTAATGGCAGCGTGAACATCTTCTTTTTGCGATGAAACGCCACGTTTCATGTATTTGTCGTTGGTCATGAGTGGAAATTTTTCTGCCGCGAAGATGCTTAAATTATTTTACTAAATAAATTGATTTTCTACTTAAGACTAAATTCAAAAGGTAATATAAACGAACTTTTTACATTTTCTCCATTTTTTGTTGCAGCAATCCAATTAGGCATTAATTTAACTACTCTGATTGCTTCTTCTTCGCAACCAAAGCCTAATCTTTTTCCAATAGTTTTTATGTCGGTTATTTCTCCTGAAGGCTCAACAAAAAATTTTACAAATACCCTTCCTTGAACACCCTCCATTTTTGCAACTTCCGGATAATTAACTTTTTTGTTAATGAAATTATACATTACTTCTTTCCCGCCAGGAAAAGATGCTTTTGTTTCAATATTTGGTGTGTTTTTAATAATTGAATCAGTAAGTACTATTTTGGTTTTAGTAAGTAAAAATGTTATTGGAATTGTAACAAATGTTCTTACAGATTTGCCATTAACTTTTCCTGGTATCCAATTGGGCATTTGTTTTATAAGTCGTACAGCTTCTTCATCACAACCAAAACCCAGTTTCCTAAATATTTCTATGTGCGTAATGCTTCCATCTTTTTCTACCAAAAAGCGAGTAATAATCTTTCCTTCTATACCATTTTGCTTAGCTAAAGCAGGGTATATTAAGTGCGTTGAAATAAACTTATACAATTCTTCTTCACCACCATTAAATTGTGGCATCACTTCGGCATACTCTATTATTTCTTCGGTGGTATCAATAGTTGCTTGCGCAAAATTTTTGCCGCTTATGAAGCATAAAGTAATGGTAATTATAAAAGCTAAATATTTCATTGTTAAAATTATTTAGTGCGCAATATAGTATCTAATTTATATTCGGGCGCAATCATTCCCATAGTATGTATTAACTTTTCAGGATTGATTCTTAATGTGTCAGGCGGACTTGTTTTTACTTTGCCTTTTAATACTTCTTTAGGTTTGGTTGGCATTACAGTGTCGCCCATTATTTCTACATCCATATCAACTCCACCCATTTTTTCATTAATTGGAGCTTCTATTTCTCCTTGCAATTCAATTTCTGGTTTAATTGTAAAAAAATCAACTGGGTGTTTTACATTATGAATAGGTTCAATAACTTGGTTTTCAATTTTGGCGGTATCTACTTTTGTTTTTGCGGTGTCAATGAGTCTCACTTCTCCTAAAGTGGCGGGCTGACCGTTATTATCAGTGCAGCTAAATAAGGTTGTTCCAAAAACAAGGAGTAAAGCCAAAGCAAATTTTCGGCTAGCAGACATTTGATTAAAAATGGTACTTGGTATCTGAATGTCAATTGGGTTTAATTGTTGTTTTTTAAACCTACCACATACTTTTTGTCCGTAATGTTTGGTAAAATAATTTTGAATGTCTTCAGCCGAAAAGTTGGTAAAATCAACTACGGTTTTTTGGCAACTGCCACAAAAACGGCCTTGTTCGTTTGGAGTCATGGCGCCCCAGTTTTCGTGGCAGGGTTCTGGAATAGAGATTTTCATGGTATTTTTTATTTAACTAATACCAAGATGCAATTGGTTTTAGTTTTCCATAAAAAATTATTCGCCAATTTTTATTGGTAAAATCATTCCAAGCCGAGTTGGTTTGCCATTAATATTTCCCGGATTCCATTTTGGCATCGATTTTACAACTCTAATTGCTTCTTTATCCCAATCGTTTCCTAAACCTTTTAATAATTCTACATCAGTTATTGAACCATCTATTTCTACAAAAAACCTAATTACTATTTTTCCTTTTATATTTTCTTGAATTAAGTTTTTAGGTGTTGTTAAATTGCTTTCTATAAATGAATATAACTGTTCTTCTCCACCAATGAATTCAGGATAAATTTCAGGACTAATAATTATGTCTTCATTTGAATCAGATGGCAATGCCTCTGCATCACCCATTAAATATGATGTTTCAGTAAATTCCACTTCTTTTCTCATGTTTTTTTTTCTTTTAGCTTTTTCAAGTATTAATTTAGAACCAACGATCGGAGTAATAACTTTTTTCGGTCGAATTGAATCTACAATTTCTATGCTGCTTATTTTTACTGATTGTCCCTCATCGTTATTGCAGCTAAATAAAGTAGTTCCAAAAGCAACAAGTAAAGCCAATGCAAACTTTCTGCTTTGAGGTATTTGGTAAATAACGGCCCTTGGAATTTGAATATCAATTGCATTTAATTGTTGGTTCTTAAATCGTCCACAAACCTTTTGCCCATAATGTTTGGTAAAATAATTTTGAATGTCATCAGCAGAGAAGTTGGTAAAATCAACTACAGTTTTTTTGCAATTGCCACAAAAACGGCCTTTTTCATTTGGAGTCATTTTAGCCCAATCTTCGTGGCAAGGTTCAGGAATATTGATTTTCATTTAGGTTTTGAACTGTTATTACAAATTAAACAATTGATTTGCAATATTTTGTTTGTGTTAAAGTAAAAATTGCATTTTATTTTTGAACGTATCATTATTTTAAATGTATAAGCATTCAAAAAAAGTAAATAATATGAAAACAATTAGATTAGCTTTTATAGCCTGCTTATTTGCAATAAGTTTTTTAGTTAACGCGCAATTGCCAGAACCTGTTTATAGTTTTGCTACAGAATTACATCCTGCAAGTTGGTATAATGAGCAAGTTTTAGCTTGGAAAAACGAAATTTCGAAAAATAATACCAATGCCTACGCGTGGTATAATTATTACAGAGCCACGCGCAACCTAGCAAGGATTGATACCGTTGATAAACGTCCTATGAAAGAAAAAATTTCGGCTGAGAAAAAAATAGTGGAAGAAATGGGCAAAGCTGTACCTGAATCGTTTGAGTATAATTTATGCAAATGGATGATTGGGGGTAATGATTTTACCTATTTGCCTTATTTGAAAAAAGCTGCTTTACTTGGGGAAAATCGCTCTGAAATTGTATCTGATATGATAAATTTAGGAGAAACGGAACGCGATATAAAATTGCGTGATAAATATGCTCAAAAATGGTATGAATCAAAGTTAGCATCGCCAGGTTTACTTAATTATAATTACAATGTAATTATTGGTTTAAAGCCCAATGCTATTTTGCTAACAGTTGGAGATAATGATACTTACCCAATTTGGCAATTACAATCACAAGGAATTAGGAAAGATGTAACAGTATTAAATTTGAGTCTTTTGAATATAAATACTTATAGAGATAAAATTTTTAAAGAACTTGATATTCCTAAATGGGATACTACCATGCATTCAGGAAAATCAATACATGATCACAATCCTTATCATGCTGATATTATTAAACACATTGCTAATAATGCTAAAAAACTTCCTGTTTATGTGGCTTTAACTACTGGTAATGAATATACAGAACCGGTAGAAGAAAATTTGTACTTAATAGGTTTAGCTTATGAATTTAGCAATAAAAGCATTGATAATTTTGCTTTTCTTAAAAATAATTTTGAACACTTATATGCTTTAGATTATTTAGATAAATCGTTTTACAAAGATATTTCAGCATATTACACTAAAATGCTAAATCAAAATTATATTGTGCCAATGCTAAAGTTATATGCTCATTATCAGGATGCTGGCGATATTCAAAAGCAAGAATGGATCAAAACTAAAATTTTGGTTTTAGCAAAAAATAGTGATGAGGAAGCTGAAATAAAAAAACACCTTAAACCATAGTGTCATTTACTATTTTTAAAATAAATGTAAAAGCTAAAACCGATGAAGAATTAATGGTTTTAGTAATAAACAATGGCCACGAAAAGGCTTTTGAGGAATTGTATGATAGGTATTGTAAAAAGTTGGTTTGGTTCAGCGCACGCATTGTATTAAATAAAGCCGTGGCTGAGGATATAGTGCAAGATGTATTTATGAAAATAATTGATAATCCTAAACAGTTTAATCCATCTCAAAAGTTCTCTACTTGGGTTTATACTTTGGTAAATAATGCAAGCATAAATACAAAAAAGTATGAAGTAAACAGAGAAAGATTATTAAACGAAAATTTCACTCAAATTACCGTTAGCCAAAGCTATCATAATTTAGATGCAAAATTAATTCAGCAGCGATTGAACCAAATTTTTGCTGAACTTAACAGCAAGGAACAATTGGTTTTTACATTGCGTTTAGAACATAAATTAAGCATAAAAGAAATTGCTAAAATAGCCGATATGCCCGAAGGAACAGTAAAATCGTGCTTGTATTATTTGCTGAAAAAAATTGCTTTACAACTAAAAGATCACCAATTAATTAACTAATTGATATGAAAAATATTCCATCTGCCATTTTTGATTTAGTGGCTACTAAACCATTTGATGAATTAACTGAAACAGAAAAAAAACTGGTTTTAAGCCATATTACTGAATTAGATTATAATGAATTACATGAGGGAGCATTAATTATCAATAATATTGTTTTTACTGAAGGTGTTATTGATGAAAACAAAGAAAGAAAAGAGTTGGTTTTAAATAGCTTTAAGCGTAAAAACAGGAAGTTAAATGTACTCCAAACGCCAATTGCTTTATGGAAAGTAGCGGCATCGTTTTTAATTACTACGGCTTGTATGTATTGGTATTTTAACTCAAAAAATGTAGTTAATAAAAATGCGTATTTAACTTTGGCTGACACAGTTTATATTGAGAAACAAATTCAAGGGCCTACAGTGTTCGATACCATTTATTTGCCATTGGAAAAAAATGCGGTGACAAAACTTGTTTCAAAAAGCGGATTAACAAAAAGTGTTGCTACTAAACAGCATGATTATGAAACTGTTGCAAATACTGGACTTAATAGGTTGTCAATAAGCGATTTAGAAAAAAATATCAATAGTAAAAAAGGAAAAAACATTAAAGAAGATACTTTAATAAGCAACCTAGGTTTTGCCACTTTGTAGTTTATTATTTGCAGAAACTCAATAGGCAAAAGTTTATTGAATTTCTGCAAATTCAATTCTTATAATTCCACCATTTCCATCCTAAAATCTTCCAAAGAATTTAGTTTTTGATTGGCTAAATGCCAATAAGGTTCGTTTTGTTTTTCAGCTTCTGGAACAACTATGCATTTCATGCGAGCGGCTTTAGCTGCCACCATTCCGTTAACTGAATCTTCAAAAACCAAACATTCTGTTGGCAATAAATTTAATTGATTGGCAGTAGTTAAAAATACACTCGGATGTGGTTTGCCATATGGCTCATTTTCGGCACTTACCAATAAATCGAAATACTGGCGAATGTTTAATTTATCAACCACCACATTTATTAAACTCATAGCACTTGATGATGCCAAAGCTATTTTGTAGCCATTGGCTTTACAAAGCTTTAAAGTATCAACTACACCAGGCAATGCATTTGCGTTATCTGCTATCAATTGTTTAACAGTTTCCAATACATCGGCTTCTACTGCTTCAAAGTTCTTTTCGCCCCAAGGTTGGTAATTGTACCAATGTTCCACTACTTCATTTAGCCTAAAACCCATTACTTGGCGCAACAGTTCATCATTGAGGGTTAAGCCTAATTTACCAAAACATATTTTTTCGGCTATTTTCCAATAAGGTTCTGAATCAACCAAAAGGCCGTCCATGTCAAAAATAATTGCTTTAATCATGTTGTTAGCAATTAATAACCCAATACTTTAAGCATACTTTCAGGAGTTTGTTGTTCCGCAAAAACCTCGTATTTTAAAGTTCCGTCTTCGTTTTTATCAATTATAATATGTTTTGGAGCTGGAATTAAACAGTGTTGAATTCCACCATATCCGCCCAGACTTTCTTGGTAAGCACCGGTATGAAAAAAGCCCATAACCAAAGGTTCTCCTTCGCCTGTTTTGGGCATAAATACTTGGTTGGTATTGGTATCGCTATTGTAAAAATCTTGACTATCGCAGGTTAAACCACCTAAGTTAATGCGTTGAAATTCTTTATCCCAATTGTTTACAGCTAATAAAATAAACTTTTGTCCAATGCCCCAAGTGTCGGGCAAAGTGGTAATAAACGAGCTATCAATCATTAACCATTTTTCTTTGTCGTTTTGCTCTTTTTCGCCAATAACTGAATATAAAATTCCACCACTTTCGCCTACGGTAAACGAACCAAATTCAGTAAAAATATTTGGTACTTCTAACTCTCTACTTTCGCAAATGGTTTTGATGTAAAATACAATTTGATCAATCATGTATTCATAATCGTACTCTACACCAAGCGAGGTGTAAATAGGCATTCCACCACCAATATCAATGGTATCTAACTCAGGACAAACTTCTTTTAAATCGCAATAAACATGCACCAATCGGGTTAACTCACTCCAAAAATAGGTAGTATCTTTTATGCCTGAATTTACAAAAAAGTGAACCATTTTTAACTTAAACAATTCATTGTCTTTTATTTTCGAATTGTATAAATCAACCACTTTTTTATAGCTCATTCCTAAGCGAGAAGTATAAACCGAAAAATTAGGTTCTTCTTCAGTAGCTATTCTGATACCTAATTTGGTTTTATTGGTAGTTTTACTAGCTATTAAATCAAACTCTTCAGGATTATCAAGCACACAAATTAAATTTTGAAAACCATTATTTACAGTTTTAGCAATATTGGTAGCGTATAACTCATTTTTAAAGCCATTGCAAATAATGTATTTGTCGGTATTAAACTTACCTTCTTGCGTAAGTTTAGCTAATATTTCTAAATCGAAAGCGCTTGATGTTTCAATGTCTACATTGTTTTTAAGTGCTTCATTTAACACAAAACTAAAATGAGAACTTTTGGTGCAATAACAGTAAAAGTACTTTCCCGAATAGTTATGTTTGGTTATGGCTTTTTCAAAAAGTTGGTTGGCTTTTTGAATTTGACTACTAATTTTTGGCAAATAACTAAATTTTAAAGGAGTACCATACTCTTTAACCAATCCCATCAAATCAATGCCATTAAAATGCAAGTGATTGTCCATTACTTCAAATCCGTGGCGCGGAAAAAAGAAAGTTTGATGAATTAAATCGGTGTACCTGTTACGAAGTTGTGCTGTCAATGCTATAGATGCTTATTTTAAAAAGTGAATGCAATTTTACACAAACACAAAGGTTTTTTTGTATGATTTTTTTGTGAAGTTTTTAATAGCCACAGATTGCACAGATTTACTTAGTATTATTGATTAAAATAGAAAATATTATGGAATTTTATTTTTCAAAATCTCCTTAAATACTTCCATGTTATTAGTTGGTCTAACAATGCACGTGCCATACTGTTCAAATATTGGAATATTCTCATTAGCCAATTGCTCCACCCAAGCGTATAAATATTCTTTATTTGAAAAGTGTTTTTTTGTGTCGAGGTAGTGGCGTGTTGCTAGAATTCTTACGTAAGGATTTAGAGAATACATGAGTAGTTCAATTAAATTTTGGTTTATTGAATCTGATATTTCTGAAATACGAAATGTTTCTTTTAAATTTTGAAATTCAGAATATTTTTTAAGGGATTCAGATGTCATAAACTCTTTTAACTTTTCAGAAATCATGTTTTCTTTTAGCGGTCCAGCATAACCATTTAAAGGCTTTAAAATTCCTCGCCTATTATAGTCAAATTTAAAAATCTCTTCAATATTATTAGTATCAGCTTGAATAAAATATGTTTTACCAAAACCCCTATATTTCTCTTTTAATTCTTCGTGATACGGAATAGTATATGATAAACTGTAGCTAATTATACTGTCGTTGAAATAGTAGAATATTGCACTTAAGCTAGTGTAGCCTCCATAAATATATGTTTCCCATCTTTTCCACCCAAAACCAATGCTTTTTATTGAATATTCATGATTACTTTGGTTTTTATCAGCGTGTGGCATGTGTTTTTTAAAGTGTTTTTCCATAGCCTTTGGGTTATTGAAATCAACTTTAAAAAGTGCTTGAAACATTTTTTTATCTTGATAAACCCAAAAAGGATTTGATGCAAAAGTATTTTTGCTAAAAATTAGAAAAATCAAAATAATTAGGAGTCTCATTACATCAAAAATAACAAATTTGGTAATAGAAAGCTTGTTTTTTAGAGTGAAGTAAATATTCTGTTTCATTTATTTTTATAATTAAATATAATTTTGACCAAATCCCCCCTTTGTTTTTTATGGTTTTATGCTCATGTTTGTGTATAGTCAGAAACCTTTTTTGTTTTTCACTAAAATTTGGTTACTGGCTAGTAAATTCAATTAATAACAAAATTTCAAAAACAAATAAAATTATGGCAAGTATCAATCCTCATGTTAATTTTAACGGAAATGCCGAAGAAGCATTTAACTTTTACAAATCGGTATTTGGTGGAGAGTTTAGTAGAATAGTTCGTTTTAAAGATTTAGCTAGCGAAGATTTTCCTGTTGCTCAACACGAAGAAAATAAGATAATGCATATTGCATTATCAATTGGTAAAAACTTTTTAATGGCTAACGATGTGCCTGAAATGTTTGGAAGAACCAACGAAAATGAGAACAGAAGCAAGATTGTTATTCATGCAGAAAGTAAGGAAGAGGCAGACAAAATATACAATGGTCTTTCTGTTGGCGGACAAGTTGAAATGCCTATTTCTGATAGCCCTTGGGGCACTTATTTTGGTATGTTTAGAGATAAATATGGAATAGAATGGATGGTAGAGTTTGATGCTAATAATAAGGGATAATTATTAAATAATTTGAATCAATTGATTTTTTAGGGTTGGTTTTGAAGTCAGGCTCTGTTTGAAAATACACATTTTATCGCATCTTTGCGGCTGCATGAATTACGAAAAAATTATTTTAAAAAGTGGGAGAGAACGTTCATTAATTAATCGCCATCCATGGGTTTTTAGCGGAGGTGTTAAGCAAATGCCTAAAGCGCCAAATGGCTCCATTGTGGAGGTTAGAACCAATGCCGATGAGTTATTAGGTTACGGATTTTTTGCACCAAACAGCCAAATTATGTGCCGTTTGTTCGAGTTTACCAATCAACCAATGGTAATTGACGAACAATATTGGAAAAATAAAATTACCCGCGCTTTTAATTACCGCAAGCAATTTATAATTGCTGAAACTACCAATATTTATCGTTTAATTCATGCCGAAGGAGATTTTTTCCCTGGAATTATAATTGATATTTATAACAATGCTGCTGTTTGCCAAATTTTGGTAAAAGGGGTGGAGTTAATTAGCCAATATGTGTTTGAAGCATTACAAAGTTTAGGTTTTAACCACATTTATTTAAAAACCAAACAAAGCACCCAATTGCTTGAAAATGTAACAGATGGAAACAGATGGGTGAACGATGCTGTTTTGCCCATGCCAATAATAGGAAAAGAATATGGAGTAAAATTTAATATTGATGTAGAAACTGGTCAGAAAACCGGTTTTTTCATAGACCAACGTGAAAACCGCAGAACGCTTGGCGAGTTGAGTAAAGGTAAAACTGTTTTAAATACATTTAGTTATTCAGGCGGATTTAGTTTGTTTGCTTTGCAAAATGGTGCTACTTGGGTTGATTCAGTTGATAGTAGTAAAGAAGCCATTGAATTGGCTAACCAAAATGTGGCTTTAAATGGTTATAGTAACCATGAAGGCATAGCTGCCGATTGTTTTGATTACTTAAAACAATGCGAAAAACAATACGATATCATTGTGCTCGATCCTCCTGCTTTTGCCAAACATTCGCGTGCTGTTGCTAATGCTACAAGAGGTTATCAAAGTTTGAATAAACTAGGAATTGAAAAAGTAAAACCAAATGGTTTAATATTTACCTTTAGCTGTAGCCAACATATTGATAAAGATTTATTCCGTAAAATAGTATTTAGCGCTGCAGCTGAAACCAAGCGTAATGTGCGCATTGTTCGTCAGTTAAGCCAACCCGATGATCATCCAATAAATATTTATCACCCAGAAGGCGAGTATTTAAAAGGATTGTTGTTACACGTTGAATAAATTTAATTGCCTAGTTCAACGGCTTTCCACTGTAAAAGTCTAATACTTTTTTTCTAAATACCAATTCGTATTTGGCCTGTAAATAGTCGGTTTCGGCTTTTACATAACTATTTTTTGAAGCTAAATAATCAGTTAGGCTTAAACCGCCTAACTCAAATTGTTTTTCGCTAATGTCAACTGCTTCTTTGTTAGCCTCTAATGACTGTAAAGCAGCCGTGTGCCTTAATTGCGCATTTTTAAAGTTCAACAAGGCTGTGTTGATGCTTTTAAATAAGTTTTGTTGTGTTTGTTTTTCGGTAAGTTTAGCCACTTCCATTTGTATGGTAGCTTTTTGAATATTGCTATTTACACTCCAACCGTTAAAAACAGGAACTGATAGTGTAAAACCTAAACTGGTACCAAAGTTTTTACTCATTTGATTGCCAAATGAAACAGTTTCGGTTGAGTTGTAAACTGGTCTAATTGTATTAACCACTGCGCCACTCCCTTGAACAAAACCAATTGGAATTATTAAATCAGTTGTTCCACCAACTCCTTGTGTGTTTAATGTGGTGTAAAAAGAACTCAAACTTCCACTTAAACTAATACGTGGACTACGACCACCAAGTGCCACAAATCGTTGTAAACTTGCACTGCGTTCGCGTTGCTTAGCAGCTAATACATCAGGGCTTTGTTTTTCAAAATCGGTATAAATAGCTAAAGGAGAGCGGTTTTCATCTTCTATTACCACTTTGTTTACATCTAATTTAACAATTTTATTGGTAGTATCTGGCTGTAAATCAATTAATTGCCAAAGGTCTAAATATGCACTGTTTAATAAGTTTTGTTGTGTAATCAGGTTTAATTCTTCGCTTGCTAATTGGGCTTTTAATTGCAAAAGTTTGCTTTTGTTCAAACCTCCTAAATCATACAATTTTTGTTGGCGTTCCAATTGAGTTTTGGTGGTTGCTATTTGGTTTTTTGCGGCATCTAACGCTTCATTTTGTTGCAACACACGTAAATAAGAATTAGCTACATTTAATTTTAAAGTATTTCGGGTGTTTTCTAAATCATGTTTGCTGGCTTGGTAATCGCTTTCTTTTAAACGAATGGTATTTACGGTTTGAAAACCATTGAATATTGGCATGCTGGTAGATGCGCCTAAACTGTTGGTTCTAAAAGCTAAATTTTCTTCTGGCGTATTGGTTCGTGGATTAATATTAAAACCTGTTTGCCAGTTATTAGTTGCCTGAGCATTTAAATTAGGTAAAGCAGCTAATTTACTTTGTTTGGCATCTATTTGCGCATTTTCGGTTTGTAAGTTTTGCTGCTTGGTTTGTATATTATTTTGCAAAGCAATATTTACACACTCTTCTAGTGAGTAGGTTTTTTGAGCAAATACGCTGCTTTGTATAGTTAATAGTGCTATACTAAAACAAAAAAATACTTTGACATTAACTTTTAACATATACTGTTTTTTAGAAAAATTATTAAAATAAAAACCAAACGAAGGTTATTTTGCAGGCGCAAAATAATGTTTAAATACACAATACCACATTTACTTCGTTGGATTTATCCAAATTATACATGGAAGGTAAAAACCTCTGAAAAAGTGGTTTATTTTACTTTTGATGATGGTCCTCATCCTGAAATTACACCATGGGTTTTGGAACAATTAGCCATTTATAATGCCAAAGCCACTTTTTTTATGGTTGGCGATAATATGGTCAAGTTTCCTCAAATTGTTAATCAAGTAATAAATGCAGGGTGTAAAATAGGAAATCATACCTTTAATCATTTAAAAGGTTGGACAACTGAATCTGAAACATATTTAGATAATTTTAGAAAAAGTGAGGCAGTTTTAAAAACTGAATTATTTCGCCCTCCTTACGGACGTATCAAATCAAAGCAAGCCAAGATTATTTTAAAATCACATCAGGTAATTATGTGGGACAGACTAAGCTGTGATTATGAGGCAAATTTAAATGTGTCTGAAAGTTTAAAAGCAATGAAAGTTTTGCCAGCAAATGGTTCTGTTTTTGTTTTTCACGATAGTGAAAAAGCTTTTCATAATTTAAAAATTTTGCTACCACAATTATTACATTTTTATCAAAAAAATGGTTATTCATTTTGTACAATCTAGTATAAAATTATTCCTCATTAATTTTCGGCTATTCGTCTTTTCTTTTTATTAACTTAGATAATTTTTCTGCTTTTCGTCACAATTGTCGCAGCAGGTTAAATTAATTTGGCAACAGTTAAAATAAATATACTGCATTCTGGGTTATTTCATGTTAGCTTAATTTAAGTACACATATTTTTGGTAATTGTATAATGTGCGAAAACTAACAAGTTTTCAACAAAACATAAAGTATAAAATAAAACAAAAAAGTATATGAAAAAAAATTTTACTAAAGTAAATTTTAAGTTTATAGCATCTCAAGTCTTATTACTTGGCCTAATATTGGTTTTGCAAAATAATAAAGTAAGTGCGCAATGCATTCATTTAACTACCGAAAATGGGATAGAAAATAAATTAAATATTCCTTGTGATTTTCCAGTATTTATTAATAATAATCAACCTGAACAAGATAAGCTTAATTTTGAAAGTGAATTGAAAAATTGGTTTATAAATAACCCTAAGTTTAAAGACCTGCAAATTGCACCAGCTAGTCATTTGACTAACTACTCAGTCGAGATTCCGTTTTCAGTTTATAGTAGCTTTACACTCGATAAAAAGAAAATGATAGATGCAATACCTTATTTTTATAAAGTAGTTAAAAAAGGTTAATTCAGAAGCTTATGAAAAACAAGTATACAACAACTTTAACAAGATTATTTGCTTTAATATTTATCTTATTAAGTTTCAATTTTAATTTAATTGGACAATGTACTGGGGGTAGATTTTATATTAAAGATTCGGATCCTTGGGGACAAACAAACAACAATACTGCTTTAGATGTAAAGTTTGGTTCTGGTAATTATAGTATAGTAAATAGCTCAGCTAACCCTGCTGCTATTTTTAACGGTTCCACCTGTTTTGTTTTTATTGAAGGAGCAAATAATAATTCATTTTTTCCTTCTTACTTCAATTCAAATCAAACCTTAATTGAAAATTGGGTAGCAAACGGGGGAAGATTATTTTTAAATGTAGCTCCTAATGGTTATGGTGGAATCTCAATAAATGCAGGTTTCGGAGGAGTTTTTTTTAACAATGCTGTTTATTCTAACTCGGTTACACTTTCGGCACAAGGTATTTCTATTATAAATTCAGGTCCTAGTATTCCAGTAGCCACCTCATACACTGGAGGTTCTTTTGCTCATACTACAGTTTCAGGTTCAGGTATAACGTCTCTAATTGACGGTTTAGGAGGTGCTAGCGTATTAGCTTATAAATCATGGGGAAGTGGAGTTGTTTTATTTGGTGGATTAACTGCAGCTAACTATCACTCACCATCACCCCAAGCACAAAACAACCTAAATAATATTATTAACTTTATAGGTGGTACTCCAACCCCAATTATATCAGTTTCGGGTACTTTATCCGCTTTTTCATCTTGTATAGGTTTTGCTTCTTCTAATAAGACTTTTAATGTAACTGGCAGCAGTTTAACTTCAAACCTAGTAATTACCCCACCAACTGGTTATGAAGTTTCAACCAATGCTAGTTCTGGATTTAGCTCAAGTGTATCTATTTCTCCTTCGTCTGGTACGGTTAATAACACGACTATTTACGTAAGATTAACAAGTGGTGCAACAGGCTCACCTTCAGGTAATATTGTTTGCAGTTCAACCGGTGCCGTTTCCCAAAATGTTGCGGTTTCAGGAAATGTTACAACCGTAACCTTTACCGCAACCAAAACTTCATACTATGGTTCAGATTTATCATGTTTTGGTTTATCAGATGGTAAAATTACAATTACTAATCCAACCGGAACAAGTCCATTTGAATATTCAAAAAATAATGGTTCTACTTACCAATCTAGTAATATTTTTTCTGGTTTGGCTGAAGATCCATATTCAATAAAAGTAAGAGATTCATTCGGTTGTGTTTCAAATGCAACAAACATTACCATTTCTCAACCAAGCCCAATATCAGCTTCAGCTAACGTTATAGCTCCAGTTTGTGCAGGTACCCCTTTAATTGTTGATGGTTCTGCCTCGGGAGGTACTGGTTCATTAAGTTATTTTTGGACTGGTCCAAATGGTTATATTAGCGATACTACCAATTCAGCAAATAAAACTATTAGTTCTGTAGCTACTCTGGCTATGGACAGTTTATTTACATTGCATGTTCTAGATGCAAACAATTGCGCTTATGATGTTTCAACTGATGTAACAATTAAGCCTTCACCTATTTTGAGCTCAAGTGCTGCCCCTATAGCAAATACTATTTGTGAAGGAACTTCAACTACTATAACATGTACTAATGGTGCAACTACTATGAATCCTGCGGTTTTTACAACAGCATATTCAAATAATTTCAGCAGCTCTATTGGCAGCAATTGGACTTTCCCTGCTGTAATACCAGCAAATGTGCCAACTATTCAATCATATAATGGTGGTTCAGTTTTGGGATATTTAAGTAATCAACAAGCTAAATTAAACCTTACAAGTTTACCTAGCCACGATTCAGTAACTGTTGATTTTGATTTATATATACACGATACCTGGGATGGAAATAGCACCGTTAGTGGTCCTGATATGTTCCGTGTTATTTTAGATAATGATACTGCTTTAAATACGACATTCTCAAATGAGACTTGGAATTCTACAACCCAGTCTTATCCAAATAATTTTTCTGCTAGTAATGCAAGCTTTACAGGTTCTTTAACAAGAACGTTGCCTACTGCTTGTAATTTTGGAGGAGGTTCTTTAAGCGCTAAATACCATATTACTAAAAAAGTTGCTCATAATGCTTCAACCCTAGAAATGATTTTAGAAGCTTCTGGTTTAGAAAATGTATGTAACGAAAGTTGGTCAATTGATAATGTTACAGTTCAATACAGATCACAATCTTCAAACAGCAATGTAACTTGGACTAATCCTTCTGTTAATTCAAATTCTATAACAGTTTCTCCTGTAGTTAATACTTATTATGTTGCTACTTTAGACGGTTGTTCTGATTCTATAGAAATTATAGTTAATCCAACACCAAGAGCTGATTTTTCAATTAATACTGTTAATCAGTGTGTTACTGGAAATAGTTATGACTTTACAAATAGCACAACATTAGCTGGTGGTGGAGCCATGACTTATTCTTGGACAATGACAGGTGCTTCAACAGCAAGTGCCACTACTCAAGATGTTACAGGTAATACTTATGCTAGTCATGGTAGTTATAACGTAAGATTGATTGCTACTTCTGTAATTGGTAATTGTACCGATAATAGAGGAAAAGTTACTAAAACCGTTAATGTTAGCCCTCGTGTGGTAATTACACAATCTGTACCTAATCCAATTTGTGCAGGAAATACAGTTCGCTTAACAGCTAATCAGGTTTTAGGTGGTTCTAGTGCAATTGTTTATACTTCAACATATACCGATAACTTTGAAACTTCAATTGGTTCAGCTTGGACATTCCCAGCAATTGTTCCTGCCAATGTACCAACCATCCAATCTTATAATGGTCAAAATGTATTAGGTTATTTAACTAACCAAAAAGCTGTTTATAATCAAACCGGTTTAGCTACTCACGATTACGTGAAAGTTGAATTTGATTTGTACTTACACGATTCATGGGATGGTAACTCAACTGATTCAATCGGTGGTAGTTTAATAGGAAAAGACATTTGGAAAATGAGTGTTAATGGTTCAAATATTGTGAACACAACATTCTCAAATTTCTCTTACAGAACACAAGCATATCCTAATAATATTCCAACTGTTAATTTAAATGGTACTGATGCAGTTTCAAATACTTTACCAACTCTTTGCAATCATAGTGGTGGTGCATTAAGTTCAGTTTATCATATTTCAAAAATAATTCCTCATACTTCAGGTTCATTTAACCTTGAATTAGAAGCACTTGGATTAGAAGAACTTTGCAATGAAAGTTGGTCAATTGATAATTTTAATGTTGAATTAGGTGTTAATACTGCAACTCCAACATTATTAAGTGCTTGTAATGGTTTGCCTGTTAGCGGTGGACCAGTAGTTTATTCGGTTAATCATTCAAATAATTTCCAATCTTCAATTGGTTCGGCTTGGAGTTTCCCAGCTATTTCTCCAGCTAATGAGCCTTCTATTAAAGTATACAACAGTGATTCTGTTTTAGGTTTTTTAACTAATCAACAGGCTATATATACACAAAACGGATTAAGCTCGCATGAGTTTGTAAAAGTAGAATTTGATTTATACTTACACGATACTTGGGATGGTAATGATCCATTTACAGGTGTTGACTCATGGAAAATGGATGTGGATGGTAACAATGTTATCAATACAACATTTTCTAATTTTAGTTATAGAACACAAGCTTATCCAGCTAACTCACCAGCTGTTAACGCAAATTTCACAGGCGCGGTTAACTCTTCATTACCAGCTCGTTGTAATTTAGGTGGTGGTGCTCCAAGTAGTAAATACCGTATTTCTAAAATTATTCCACATAACGCTAGTTCAATTTCCATTGTTTTAGAAGCGTTAGGTTTAGAAGAATTATGTAATGAAAGTTGGTCAATAGATAATTTTGAATTGTCGTTAGGAGCAGGAAGTGCCTCAGTAAGTTCAGCAACTTGGAATGGTGGAAGTGCTACGGGTGCTACAAGTTGTTTTGTAGATGTTACTCCAACAACTTCAACTGATTACACTGTTACTATTGGCGCTTGTACGAGTCCAATAACTAATATTGATGTTAGACCGGCTCCAACCCCTGCATTTACAATTAGCAATGCTTCTTGTAGCAAAACTGTTTCGTTTACCAATACAAATATTGAATCAAATGTTACTTACCAATGGAATTTTGGTGATGGTTCAGCGGTTTATATTGGTAATACAGCTCCAAACCATACTTACAGTGCAATTGGAACTTACACTATTACATTATCAGCAAGTATTTCTGGTGGATGCACGCAAACTGCTACACAAACTGTTAAAATTGCTGATGCTCCAACAGCAGGAATTGCATTTACAGGAGGAACTGGTTGTGGAAATAGCGTTCAGTTTACAAATACTTCTACAATACCTTCTGGAAATTCTGCAAGTTATTTATGGAGTTTTGGTGAAACACCTGTTGCTGATACTTCAACTGAAGAGAATCCATTACATAGCTACTTGGCAGATGGAAATTATACGGTTACATTAACTGTTTCTACAGGAAGTAATTGTAGTGCTTCTGCTACTGTTTCAGTTAATGCTTTAGCTGCAATTACAGGTAACCAAGCTATATTTACTGCTACAGTTGGTAGCTCTTGTGGTAATATGATTACAACTACTAATTCTTCAACTGGAACTAATAATCAGTATTTATGGAATTTTGGTGATGGAAGTACTTCAAACGAAGTTGCTCCAACTCATTACTATACCACAGGAGGTTTCAAAACAATTACTTTAACTATCTTAAATGGTGTTGGTTGTGCTACTACTTCAAGTAAAATTGTTAATATTTCTGAAAATTCAGGCACTAACGGTAGGGTAGGAGTTGATTTTGCAATTACTCCAAGTGCTAGTCAAGTTTTATTAACTAATAATTTTGGTTTTGAACCATCATTTACCAATTACCCAAATAATAATCCTGTAGTTTATTGCGCGGGTGCACCAACTTGGACTTATGGAGATGGAACAGGTTCTAGCAATACAACTATTTATAGCAAACAATATACTGCAGCAGGAACTTATACAGTAAGAATTGTTCAACAAACTACCAATACAGGCTGTTTTGCTGAGGCAAGTAAAACTGTAACTGTTTTACCTAATCCATTAATGCAACTTTCTCCTATTACCTTTAAAGACGGCCAAATTGCCATGTTAAATAATAATTCATCTACGGGTGTTGGTAGTGTTAATATTGCTAGAACTGATGTGTCTATGTATCCTAATCCTAATAAAGGCTCGTTTAAGGTAAAAGTAAACAACTTGAATGTAAACGAGGGTGAAATAGTTGTTGTAGATATGTTAGGTAGAGAAATTTATAAAACTAACTTCAATAATAAGGCAGGTATTGAATTAGTTGAAATTAATAATTTGAATGCTGCTCCAGGCACTTATCATTTGGTTATTTCTTCGAATGGAAATGTTGCTGCAAGAAAATCATTTGTAATTATTGCTGAATAGAAAATTCTATATAAATAAAAAAGGAGGCTATCAATATTGGTAGCCTCCTTTTTTATTTATCGATATTGGAATTAGTATGAATTCACTATTTTCATAATTGTTTCATTATCTGTTGGGTCTGCAAGTATTCCAGTAATTTCGCAATTATTTTTTGCTTTTAAGTTGTCCTCTGCCGAAATGTGAGCACTAATTAAATATATATCTACTTTTTTGTTTTTATTGATATTGCTAAATTCATCAAGGAATTCCCATCCATTCATAAAAGGCATGTTTATATCTAATAGAATTATTTCGGGTAATGTAAAATTACTTATCGATAAAGCTTTAATTGCCTCTTCACCATTTGTGTAGGTTAGTATTTGCTCGCAAATATTTAATTTAGCAATGCTTTTTTTAAGAATAAATGTGAAAATATCATCATCATTTATTATACAAATGGTTTTTACTTTAAACATTTTTTACTTCTATTCTGCCTGCAAAGTAATAACTATTAATTAAAAACTAATTTTTGCAAATAAAATATTACCTAATTAATTATAAGTAAGCTTATTTTCTTTATTTTGAAGCATGAATGACATTTTTTTTAGTGATGAGTATTTTATGAAACAAGCCTTAATGGAAGCGCAAAAAGCATTTAGCTTAGGTGAGGTTCCTGTTGGGTGTGTTGTGGTGTCTAATAATCAAATTATTGGGAAAGGACATAATTTAACCGAAAGATTAAATGATGTTACTGCACATGCTGAAATGCAAGCTATAACTGCGGCTGCAGGTTTTTTAGGTGCAAAATATTTAAACGATTGTACGCTATATGTTACATTAGAACCGTGTGTTATGTGTGCTGGAGCTATTTTTTGGGCACAATTTGATAGGGTTGTATTTGGTGCCTCCGATGATAAAAGAGGTTTTGAAAAAGCTATGGTTAAATTACACCCTAAAACAAAAATAGAAAAAGGCGTATTGGCTTTAGAAGCAGCAGATTTAATGAAACAATTTTTTAAGAATTTAAGGTAAAAAGTTTCCTAGCGTTTTTAGTTTATTTTCCGTTTCAATCCATTCCGACTCCGCATTTGAGTTTTTGGTAATTCCGCAGCCTGCATATAGGTTAGCATGGTTTTTGAATAATTCCATACACCTCAAATTTACGTACAGATTTGCTTCTTTCTTAGTTATAATTCCTACAAAACCAGTGTAGAATTTTCTTTCAAGATTTTCATTTTCAGTAATGAAATCAATAGCATTTTGTTTTGGTAAACCACCCACAGCTGGAGTGGGATTTAAATGTTTTACAAAATTGGCTATGTTTTCAGCAGAATATTTAAATGTAAAGTGAGTGTATAAGTGTTTTAAGTGGCCTGTAATTAAATCTGTTGGGCCTATTTGCGATAGCATCTCAGTTTGGTTTTGAGCGGCAATAGCTTCTATAAAAATCTCAACTTGGTGCTGCTCATCTTTCTCTTTGTTTCCCCAATTTTGCTCGCTATCACTAAGCATGGTGCCCGCTAATGCAATCGTTTCAATGGTTTGGTAATCTGTTTTTAGAAATATTTCGGGAGTTGCAGCTATCCATGTTCCAGTTACAGTGCTTGATACAGCGTAAACAAACGAGTTTGGATAGTTTAAACACAGATTTAGAAAATAGGTGTTTATATCTATTTCATAATCAATGTATTGCTTAAAACATCTTGCCAAAACCACTTTACTCATGTTAGATGATTCTTGCATTGTTTCTATGGCTTTGTCTGTTTTAGATACAAATTCAGCTTTTGAATCGTAATGCATTTTGCCATTGTGAGAGTAGCCAATAATTTCGAATTTGCTTAAGTGACTTTTTAACTGAATTTCATAAGCTAAATTTCCGCTGTTATAGGGCGAAAAAAGGAATATGTCGTCTTCTATATCAACAAATGAAATTGGTTTCATTACAGGGTTTATAATGCCTGTTTTTTTAACAATTTCTGTTCTTCCAGGTAGTTTGTAAAATACAGTAGCTTTACTCAAAGTAGTTTATTTTCTAATTTCAATTACGCTCATAGTTAATCGGCTTATGCAGCAAAGTTTGTTTTCGTCATCAGTTATTTTAATCTCCCAAACCTGTGTTGATTTACCTAAATGTAATGGTGCTGCTTTTCCATAAACCCAACCTTTGCCTGCCGAGCGAACATGGTTTGCATTAATATCTAACCCTAATGCTACATATTTGTTTCTATCAATACATAAATTAGCGGCCATGCTGCCAACTGTTTCGGCTAATGCACAAAAGGCTCCTCCATTTACAACTCCAAGTGGTTGTGTAGTTCTATGGTCAACAGGCATTTTAGCTACTAAATAGTCGTTGGTTAGTTCTATAAATTCAATTCCTAACCATTCGCTCATAGTGTTTTTGTTTCTTAATTGCAGTGCTTCTAAGGTTACCTCAGGTGTTATTATTAATGACATATTTTGCAAATTACTTTTAAAACTTATAAATAAAAAAAGCCATCAACTAATTAATTGATGGCTTTTAAATTATAAAATATTTTACCATTCGTCTTCATCTACCACTTTAGGATCTTTCATGGCAGTTTGAAACTTGGCTATAGTATCTTTAATTTCTTTATCTGCATATCTTAAAATGATATCGTTTCCTCTGATATTGCTTGTCGAGTTATAGTAATACTCAAAATAGTTTCTAAATGGCTTGCCATTAGCAGGAATTGGCCCTTGGTGAACCAAGTTAGTTATAGTGTATTTATAACGTCCTTCTTTAATATAAACAGTCATTTTAAACTCATATTTGCCAATACTTTTTTTGTTGTATTTATTGGCATAAGAGTATGCAGTAATTGAACCGTTCATTACTAATTTTTGACCATATTTTTGTAATTCAAAAACATTTTTGTCTTTGCCAAATAGCTTTTCGCCAAATTTTTTAGCACGTGCATAAAGTGAATCACTTCCACTTTCTTCTTGTTCTACAACTCCACCATAGGTAATTAAATTGGTGTTTGAGTCAAGAGTTAAAACTATTCTTTTATAACCAACTACCGAATTTGCTTCACCATTTTCTGATGAATCTTTGGTCGAATCATCACCTCCACCGCTAGTTGAAGTGCTATCAGTATAACTGTAATCGTATGTTGGCGATGTTTGATCTTGCCCTTGGGCAAACACAATTTGGTTAACTCCTAAAAGAAAAATTGTTAAAACGAAGCTTATTGTTTTCAATTTAGTTATGATTAATTATTAATTTAGACATCAAAAATAATGAAAAGCATTGAAATATGTAACTTTTTTTTATTTTTTGACTAAGTTATCAATTTAAATGCCAAATTTTTTGTTTTGAATAGTTTAACTTGCAACTAATTATTTTACACATGAAATCAATTTTGTTTTTGCATGGTGCCTTAAATTCGTCTGTTCAGTTTGACTCCTTAAAGTTAAAATTGGCTAATGATTACAACGTTCATACCCTTAATTTTAGTGGGCATGGCGGTAATTTAATTCCGCTCGGAGGGCTTTCGTTCGAAGTGTTTGTAAATGATATTTTGAATTACTTAAATACCAATAAAATTGAAAAAATTAATTTGTTTGGCTACAGTATGGGTGGTTATGCAGCATTGATGTTTGCCTTAAAATATCCTGAAAAAGTAGAAAAAATTTTTACATGTAGCACCAAATTGAAATGGGATTTGGCATCGGCAGCTAAAGAAACCGAGTTTTTAAATCCTGAAAAAATGCTTGAAAAGGTTCCAGCTTTTGCTAATAACCTAATGGTTTTGCATGGCATGAACGTTTGGAAAAATTTGCTCAATAGTACTAGTAATATGATGATGGATTTAGCAAAAGGAAAACTAATTTTAGATGAAGATTTTGCCAAAATTACCGCGCCTGTTATGCTAGCTGTTGGTGATAAAGATAAAACGGCCAATTACCTTGATACTGTCGGTGTTTATAAGTTTATTCCTAATGCTCAATTGGCTATCTTCCCCAATACACCACATGAGTTTAATAAAATTAACGAAAGCTTTTTAGTAGCTTTAATTAATCAATTTTTTAATAATTAATTACAATGAAGCGTATAAAAAATATATTCTTGGCTTTTGCCTTTTTATTGGTATGTGGTTCATTTAAAGTGAGCACTGAAGAACTTAAGTGGCTTGATTGGAATACAGGTTATCCGCTAGCTAAAAAAACCAATAAGATAGTTTTGGTAGATGCTTATACCGATTGGTGTGGTTGGTGTAAAAAGATGGATAAAGATACTTATACCAATCAAAAGATTATCAGTATGTTAAATAAAAACTTTGTGGTTATTAAGTTTAACCCTGAAATAAAAGATGCTGAATATGAGCTTGAAGGTCATAAAGTGTCTGGTCGTGAGTTATTTGCACAACTTACTCAAGGTAAATCTACTGGGTTTCCAACTACTTATTTTATTGAGCCTAATAAAAAGCAAATACAAGTGGCAGCCGGTTATCTTGGTCCTGACGATTTTATAAAAGTATTAGAACAAGTAAAGGAAATTTTGAAATAAGATTTATTGAAATGCTTGTTAGCATTATAAAAAAAGCCACTTAGTAAATTTTACTAAGTGGCTTTTTAGTTTACTAAATATATGTATTATTGACCTTGTGCCAATGAATAGCCTGCTTTATCTCCAAATTTTCTCAATACCTCTACTGAAGTAATGAAAATATCTTGTGTAAGTTTTCCTGTTAATTCATAAATTTCTGAAAGGCTAGTTTTGTGGCCATTTGTGGCCTCAATTCTAACTCTATATTGATCAACACATTCAGTAAATACTGAGCCTGTTGGCCAAACTTGTGTACCTCTATTCGAAATCATAACTAACTTAAAGTTACTGCTTAATTGTTTTTGAAAAATAGGGGCTATTAAGTCTGCTGTGCCGTTAAATTCAACAAATAAATCAGCGCCAACTACTGTTTCTACTACTTCTGCTGCACGAGGAGTAGCAGTTACCTTTTGGTTACTAGGGCGAGTTGGTAAATGGAAGTTGCTAGTTGATTTAGTTTCGCGTGCTTTATTGCTTTCAGGTTCTTTTCCTAAATTAGTTATAATGGTATTAGCAAAGTCGGTGGTGTTTAAACTTGGTTCCGATTTATCGCCAAAATCTCCTGTGTGTGCACCTTGCGATAAGGTGTATAATAAAGCATTTTCAATTAAATTGGCTTTATCCATTATTCCTAAATGGCGCAACATCATTAATCCACTTAATAATAACGAAGTTGGGTTTGCAATATTTTTGCCCATAATATCAGGTGCAGTGCCGTGTACAGCTTCAAATATTGAAATGTTTTCACCAATATTTGCCGATGGTGCAAAACCTAAACCACCAACTAAACCAGCGCATAAATCGCTCATAATATCGCCTTGAAGGTTAGTTAAAACCACCACTTCAAAGTTTTGAGGATAAGCCACTAGTTTCATTGCCAAATCATCAACAATGATATCGTTTGCTGTAATTTCTGGGTAATCTTTAGCTACTTCGTAAAAAGTTTCTAAAAACAAACCATCTGTTAATTTCATGATATTGGCTTTGTGAGCACAAGTTACTTTTTTAAAGCCTTCTTTGCGGGCCATTTCAAAAGCAAATTTATGAACCTGTAAACTACCGGGACGAGTAATAAACCTGCGGCATAAAGCTACATCCTGCGTTAACATGTGCTCAATTCCGCCATAAGTATCTTCAATATTTTCGCGAACTATGGTTAAATCAATTGGAATTCCTGCTTTTGAAAATACAGTATTTACGCCTTCTAACGATCTGAAATGACGTCTGTTAGCAAATGTACTCCAAGTTTTACGAGCAGTTACGTTTATACTTTTTACACCTTTTCCTTTAGGTGTTTCCATTGGTCCTTTAAATAAAATTCCGTTGGTTTCTACACTGTTTTTGGCCTCTTCGGTCATTCCTGTTCCAAAGCCTTTGTCATAAATGCTTTTTCCCATATCAATAAATTCGTATTGTAAAGGAACTTGCGCAGCATCAAAAATACTGATTACGGCATCCATTATTTCTGGTCCAATACCATCGCCTTTGGCTACCGAAATTTTAATATTACTCATATTTAAAGTTTTTGTGTTTTTATTTTAGTGCAAACTTAGCCTTTACATACTGTTTTTCAATGTAAATAGGCTTAACAAATAACTGATTTTACTTAAAAATTTGGTATATGATTTATTGTTAAATGTTTTGTTGTAAAAGCATTTCGCAAACCAATTTATCAATTGGAAATGTTAGCTGTTCAGGTTTTAAATTTCCTAGGCTAACCCATTTAAAATGAAGCGTTTCTGTTTTGCCATATTCTTGAACTGTAAATGGCTCTAAATTTATTTCTATTGGAAATTGGATAGGCTCAATTTTGTAATAAATTGAGATAAGTTGGTCTGTGGGCCTAAATGCACTTTGCTGGAAAAAATCGGTAGTGTAAAAATGCGCTTTAACATCAATTGTCAAATTGCATTCTTCCATAAATTCTCTTCTCAGGCAGTCAACGGTCCCTTCGCCAAGCTCTAAACCACCACCAGGAAATTTGGTAAATTTAAAATCGTCTATTTGTTCATCAACCAAAAGTATTTCGTTTTGCTGATTGATTAGTAAGCCATAAACCCGAATATTTAGTCTGTTTATCATTTCTTCAAATCGTCAAGCGAGTAAATAACACCAAAACTAAGGTTAAAATACCAAGGCCTTGCTTCCAATTGGTTACTGCTAACTGATAAAGGAAAATAACCAAACATGGGTTGACAAATGAGTTTAATTTGTTTTTTGTAATCGTAATCTAAACGGGTGCCAAGCATTAAATTGGCCGAAATGGCGTTTGCTTTAAAGCCTGTACTGTCAATGGAAAAACTGCTTTTGTCATCAATTTTAAAACCATCGTTTAGTACTGCATTGATATCGTGTTTTAGCAAGATATTGAAACCAACTCCACCGCTAATGCTTACCTTAACCTTTTGTCCAACCGACCTTGCATTTACATGGTAATTAAATAACAATGGAACTTGCAAATATTGGTATCTGTAGTTTAGTTTGATATTTCTTTCAACGTTTGTGTTTTCAACTATTTGTCCGCTTGTGCTGCCAACTCCAGGGTAGGTATAATCTTGAAATTTTAAATTATTTAATTGTCTTTGATGGCCTAAAACTATATAACCTAAACCACATTGTAAATCAAAATCTCGGTTTATTTGGTATATAATTCCAATTTGTGGGCTAAAGTTTAATCGCCAAGTTTCTTTGTTCGAGGTTGAATCTTGGTATTGTTTAAAAGTTTGGTGGCTATTTGCCATTTCACTACTACTCGATGAATTAAACGAACCATTAAACACAGCTCCTAATGAACCATATAATTCAATGGAAGATGTTTTAATTTTTTGAGCGCTTGCTATTTTTACTGCCAATAAAAGTAATATAACAGTATTAATCTTTTTCAAATTCAAGTTCATCGTTGTCATTTTGTTTTTCTTTGGGTTTGTCGGTGGTTTTATTGTTGTTTGGAATTATTCCCACCTCTTTTTTAAGTGTTTCAATAATGCTTTTGCCTTCCACTTTGGCTTTTTCTTTTATATTTTGCTTAACGGCTGATTTGTTGTAAACAAATTTCAAATTGTCTATAGGCCCGCGCATATTTATAAATAAATTGATTCCTTTTTTCTTTTCGTCTTCTTCTCCAAATTCGTTGTCTTTAGCTTTCAGTTTTTTTCTTAATACTTCGCTTAAATTTACTTTTAAATCGTAATCTATAAAGTTATCAAAGTTTTGACTGCCGCTAAGTGTAATATTTACAGCATTGTTTTCAATCAGCATTTTAGGAATGGTAATGGTTTGCTCCCTAATTTCAATGGTATTATTAAGCTCAGCAAATTTTAAGTTTTGTAAATCGGTAATGCTTACAAATCTACTTAAAGCCGCCAATGGTTTGTAGTTAATCAACTCACCGTTTAGCAATTGAATTTTTATTTGCGCATAAATTTTATCTGTTTTGCAGTTCAGTTTTTCGTCCCAAACGCCAGCAAAATCAATACTCCCGTTATAAGTTCCTTTTAAATTTTGAGCAGTAATATTGGTTTGCCCAAAATTATTACATTGCCTAAAAGCCTCTGTTACATTTATATTTTTCAGGTCAATTTTACTTTCTACAAAATAATTGCCTTGCTTGCTGTTAAGTACTTTAGCTGCAAAATTTATACTGCCATTAAGTGCATTTAGTTTTGCTTGGTTAATAATAATTTGGGTAGGTAAAACCTGTATTTTGCACGTTAAATTATTGGCAATAAAGTTATTGTATTTGAATTTGTCGATATTTGCATTTATCTGTAAATCAATATTTTGTGGTAAGTTGTATTTGCTTTCAGTAGTTGTTGATTTTTTTGTTTCGGGCATAAAAATAACATGTTCCATATCTACATAATTGCTGTTGTAGTTAATATTAGCCACCAAGTTTTCGTTATTGCCAAATAAATAACCTAAAAAGTTATTTAAGCTTCCACTGATTTTTACATCCGACTGATTGAGGTTAACATTGCATTTTTCTATGTCTAAATTGGCTCCATTTAAAGCAAAATTAGCTTCCAAATTATCAATTTTTTTATCAAAATCTTTAATTTTTAAGTTGTTAACCAATAAATTAAATTTACCGTAATTGCCTGCTTGTTTCCAAATATTGCTGTTGTTTTTATCGGCTAAATTGGCTTTTATTTTTGTGTCGAAACCAATATTGCCTTTTATGCTTTCAATGGCTTTTACCGGAAAAAGTTGAAACAAATTTTCTAAATTCATGGTTCCTGCCAATGCCAAATCAAGTTTAGGCGAAGCCAAATTTTCTATGGTTATATCCCCGTTAATTTGATCGTTAGCTAATTTGGCTTTTATGTTATTAAGCACCAATAAACTTGTTGTTAGGTCTTGTTTTGCGCCATTGTTAAATTTACCCACCATCGAAATATTGTTTAGTTCAATATTCAGTTTTTTGTTATGAATACTGCCATTACTTACTCCAAAATCAACCAATATTTTTGGATTGCTAACTGGCGATATCAAACCATTTACGGTTCCTTTAAAAAACACATTTCCTTTACTTTCGTAAGCCAAAACCTCGGCTGGAATTTTTATAGGTAACAAACTAAATAATGAAGCAATGCTTATTTTTTTTGAATCAAAATCTAGTTGCACTTCGCTTCCTACTTGCTTGCCGGTAATTAATCCGTTCAACAATAAATCAAGTTCATTTATTTTTAGTTCAGCATTTTTAAATGCGTAGGTTTTTTTATCGTTATTAACAGCAATATTGGCTTTTAAAACCACGTTTTTATCTTTTACAAAATTTACATTGCTGCTGGTAATGTGGTTTACAAATGCATCGGCATAAGCATTTAGTTTAAACTCGGTGTTTTTAAAACTGCCATCAAACTCAGCTTCGTTTATTTGCGTTTTATACTGTTGATTGTTTTGTAAATCGTTAAAATTGAAGTTAATACGATTAAGTTTTACTTTTTCTAAATCAATTAAAAAGTTGGTGTTTTTGCTTTCTTGGTCATTACTGCCTTTTACTATATCTAGGTTCGATTTGCCATTTTCGTCTATTTTTAAATTAATGGTAGCACTATCAATGGTAATTATTTGGATATGGTAATTTTTGTTTAAAATATCTTTTATGTTAAAGCCAAAATACAAGTGTTTGGCAGTTAATATATTTTCGGTTTTGGATTGTAGCGAAACCCCAATCAAATCAAGGCTTACGTTTGGAAAATTTTGAAAAATGGTGACATCGCTATTTTTAACTTGTAGTTCAGCATTGAGGTTGTTGTTAATTTGTTCAATTACAAAATTGGTTAAAATACGTTTGTTGTTAAACAGGTAGCCTACAAAAACGGCTGCCGCAAATAACAAAAACAGGGTGCTGGCAAGTAATATTTTAAAAAATGGTTTCACAGTATTTATTAGAACGCAAATTTGCAGCATATATTTTATATTGGAAATAAAGTAAAATGCACATTTTTTTGAATGTGTACTTTATTTTATTGCTAAGATTATTAGGACTTAAGAAAAAAAATAGGATTTTTTTTGAAAATGTTTTGCATTATTTAAATGTATATCTATATTTGCACTCCCCAAAACGAATAACACAATCGTTTTAAAATGGAGGCATAGCTCAGCTGGTTCAGAGCATCTGCCTTACAAGCAGAGGGTCACAGGTTCGAATCCTGTTGCCTCCACTAAAATACAAAAAGGCTTATAAGTTTAAACTTGTAAGTCTTTATTGTTTATTTAAAGTTTTTTATAAGCCTGCTTTGTTATTACCTATAGCGGCATGGCTGTCAATTTGTTCAAATCAATTACATTTAATTATTTCAAATGTGTTTATAACATAAATATCATCGATTGACTTATTTACAATTAAATGAATACAATAATTATACACACCATTTTTTTTAATATCATAAACCATTTTTCCATCTACACCCCTATAATGTTTTTTGCCTTTGAAAGTGTAGTAAATCCCACTTCTACCTACTCTCCCGAGATCTAAATTATCAATGGATAAAACTAACTCTTCCCTATTAGCAATTGAAAAGTATTTTACTTTAATAAAATATGGAACCAAGACTAATTCCATTAATAAAAGGCTAGTGCAGAAAGCAAATAAAATTCTTTTTAAAAATGTCAAATAGTTTTTAGAAAGAAAAAACATTTTTATTTCTTGGCAATTTACCATTATTGCCACTACAAATAGAGCAATCAAAGGTAGTTTATATTTAATAAAAGAAATACCTATTAAGCTTTTAAAAATAAGATGATAAAGAATAACATTAATTACCAAAAAAGAAAATAATAAGGCATCTACAAAGTCTTCTTCAAATTTTACAAATCTTAACAACATGGTATAAAATTAATAATTTTTAGCTGAAAGTAGCTCAATTTTATGAATATAATAAATTATTGTATTTTGGCTAAACCGGTTATCAAGAATTGATTTTACGTGAATCAGATTTGCGTTAATTATTCTCCCAAATTTTGTAATATCGCTTAAAGTTATCAGGCAAATAATAATAGGCCATTTTTAAAAATTCCAGATTGGGTTCATATACTTTTTTGTTTTCAATTATGTATCCAGTACCTGTGATGTAAAATTTTCTTCTTTTTCCATTTTGGAAATTAATAATTATAAATGTTCTAAAATCTCCAAAATAATCAGCTTTAAACTTATTTGATGATTTGAGATTTTTTAAAGTTTCTGTAATATTTAAAGAGCTAATCAAATCCGAGTTATTTATTTTAATTCCAATGTCGTAATTCGTTCTAATTACACTTTTATCAATGCCAATAATGTAACTGTTGTTAAAGGGAAGGGCATATACTTCCAACATCTTAGTTTGTTGAGCAAACAATCCTAAATTGCCTAAAAATAAAATAATTAATATAATCCTATTCATATTATTTAAAAACTAACTTAACTACTACTAAATTTAGTAATTGTGTAAATAGAACTTTTTGCTTTTACTATCCTCTTAAAACTTAAAATACAGTGCTGCTTCGCCTGTTACGTTGTAGTTTTTAGCATTTTGGTATAGGGCGTAGCCTGTCATTAAGTTAAAGCCAATATTTTTTACTATGGTTACTTCAAAACCAAAACCTAATCCATTATTAAAGTAGGCCTCTTCTTCTTTTTTGTCGTATAAACCAGTAACTTGATTATATGCTGCTGAATTACTGTTGCTGTAATAATGGTTGGCTTGGTACAAGTACAAGGCAGTTTTGTCGGTTTCCATTAATTGGTATAAAAAAGTTAAGCCTGTGCTAAACCTTGTTATGGATTCTGATTTATATGGAGCAAAATTTACTTGAACACCAAATTTGTTAGGAGTATATCTGTACGAAAGGCCATAACCAGTAGTAAAACCAGCTCCAGCACCTAAGGCATGTTTGTGTTTAATTGTTTCGGTTTTTTGTGCAAAACAGTTCAAACTTACTAGTGAAATTGAAAGTAAAATGAAATGTTTAATAGCGTGAGATTTTTTCATAATATTTGATTTATTTCAAATATAGCTGTTTGTTTGTTAATTGGTTAAAACTATGTTGTTATTTTTTGATTGGCAACTGTTTAAAAAATCGGTTTTGCTAAAACCAATTTGTATTGATATAATTGAAAAGTTAATTTTATTTAACCTGAAAAATTTATGACTGACGAACAAATAAATAATTTAAAGGAAGCATTGCAGTTTTCGCCTAATAATACCGTTTTGCGTAAAATGTTGGCAGAAGCTTTGTTTAATTTAACTCGTTACCAAGAGGCTGAAAATGAGTATAAAACCTTGCTTGATATTGATTCGGGTGCCCATATAAAAACGGGTTTGGCTAAATGTTTTTATCAATTACAAAAGGTAGAAGCTTCCCATATTTTATTAGATGAAATATTAAAACAAGAACCCGACCATGCAGAGGCTAACTATTATTTTGCCAAAGCAAGTTTTTTGAAAGGTGATTATAAACAAGCCAAACTTTCGTACGATATAGCTAGTAGTTTAAACGATGATTTTGAAGATGAAGATTTTGAACTTCAGGTAAATCAAAAGTTGCGTGAAAGCGGCATGGCTGTGGCTAATTTAGCTGATGATTTGAACGAAAATGATGACAACTTTTTTGCCGATATTGAAAAACCAAAAATTAATTTTAGCGATGTAGGCGGAATGGATAAAGTAAAAGAAGAGATTGCCTTAAAGGTAATTCATCCGCTTAATAATCCTGAAATTTACAAAGCATTTGGCAAAAAAGTTGGTGGAGGTATTTTGCTCTATGGTCCTCCCGGATGTGGTAAAACGCATATTGCACGAGCTACAGCAGGTGAAATTAAGGCAAACTTTATTTCAGTTGGCATTAGCGATGTGTTAGATATGTGGCAAGGAAACAGTGAAAAGAATTTACATTCATTGTTTCAAAAAGCCCGTAATTCAACTCCGTGTGTTTTGTTTTTTGACGAGGTAGATGCCATGGGTGCTAGTCGTTCCGATATGCGCAGCAATAGTTCGAGGTTTTTAATCAATCAGTTTTTAGAAGAAATGGATGGTGTAAAACATTCGAACGAAGGCGTTTTAATTATGGCTGCTACCAATAGTCCTTGGTATGTAGATTCAGCTTTTAGGCGTTCAGGAAGGTTTGATAGAATTATTTTTGTATCGCCACCCGATGCTACAGCCCGCGAAGAAATTTTAAATATTTATTTAAAAGAGAAGCCTACAGAACAAATTGATATTAAGTCAATTGTAAAAAGCACAGAAGAGTTTACAGGAGCCGATATGAAAGCATTGGTTGATGTGGCCATTGAAAGCAAAATACCAGAATCAATTAAACAAAATAGGGTTATTCCAATTAATACTTCTGATTTAAAAAAGGCGGTTTCAATGGTTAAATCGCCAACCAAAGAATGGTTTAGCAGTGCAAAAAACTATGCTTTATACTCAAACGATGGTGGCCAATATGATGATATTTTAAAATATTTAAACCTTAAAAAGTAAATGGATATTGAAAAATTCATTGAAAGGGCGCGCATCCTCATTGATTTGAACAGGAAAAAGGAAGCCTTGAAAGAGTTGCATGAAGCCTTGGTTTATGAGCCTGAAAATTTGTATGTTTTACTAATGCTTTGCAGTTGTTATTACGATTTAGGAAACAATAAAGAATCGTTGGCATTGGCGGAAAAAATAATTGGTATAAATCCAGAATCTGATTTAGGTTTTTATTATTTGGCAATTAATCATGGTGCTATGGATAATTATCCTTTGGCACTTAAAAACATTGATATAGCTATTAATATTGAGCCATGGGACGCTGATTATTTTGCCTACAAAGCAGCAATATACATCGATGAAAAGGAGTGGGAAAAAGCTTTAGAGGTTACTAGCGAAGCATTGGCCATTGACCCTGAAAATACACAAGCGCTCAATCATAGAATTACGGTTTTAACTAAACTGAATAGGAAAGAGGAGATTCTAACCCATGTAGATGAAGTTTTGGCTGCTGATCCTGATAATGCATATTCGCACAGCACCATTGGTTGGAGTAAGTTAGAAACCAAAGATTACAAAGAAGCACAAAAGCATTTTGCTGAAGCACTGCGCCTTGACCCAAACTCTAATAATGCTAGGGTTGGTATGGTAAATGCCATTAAGGGAAGTAATTTTTTATATAGTTTAGTGCTTAGGTATTCGTTTTGGATAAATAACCATAAAGGAAACATTGGTTGGGGAATTGGAATTGGAATTTTTGTTTTTTCAAGATTTTTGAAATTGTTAACGGCCATTTCTCCTATATTTTTCTTGCTGTTTTTGGTGCTATTCTTTTTAATTTATCTAAGTTGGATAATTAATCCAATTTCCAATTTAATTTTAAAGTTTGATCCATTTGGAAAATACCTTTTAACCAAAGATGAAGACAAGGCTGTAAATATTGTAAGTGTTGGCTTAGTTTTAGGAATTTTATTTTTGGCCGCTGCGGCTTTTACAGAAAGTACTGTTTTGTTTTACTTGTCGTTTGTGTCATTTACGTTAATTATTCCTTTCTCAAATTACTTTGATTCGGATGAGCATGAAAAAACCCCTCGGTTTTTATACTATTGTTATATTCTAGCAGCTTTAGCAGCTATTTCTTTAGTATTCTATTTTGTCAATACAAATATTTCAACAGGTTTTGGAGTAACTTATTTAATTGGTGTGGTAGCTTATACTTGGGTTAAACCTTTTTTATCAAAAGTTTAAAATGATGGATTTTTCATTTACTACCAAGTTAGAAAGACTGCCAAGTAATTTAACTTATACAGCTTTGTTTTTACCTTACGAAATTGTGGCACAATTACCCGAAAAAGGAAGAGTTAGGGTGGCTGGTAAAATAAATGGAGTTACTCCTTTTAACTTGGCTATTTTAAACTTAAAAGAAGGGCCAAAATATTTAATGATTGGGAGCCAATTACGCAGAGAAGCTAAGATAAAAGAAGGCGATTTGGTTCAAGTTTCGTTTCAGTTAGTTGATTCCGAAATACTTGAAATACCAGAAGAATTCAAAGAAGCATTGCTTTTAGATGAAGAAGCAAATGAAGTATTTAGTTCATTTACAACAGGATATAAAAGAAGTTTGATGCATTATATTACTTCAACCAAAAATGTTGACACACGCATAAAACGCTCTTTTGAGCTGATTGAAAAAATAAAAGTGAGAAATAATAATGCTTAAAAAAGTAATTTGAATTTTGTTTTGCTACTTCTAGTTTTTTGGTTACTTTTTATATAAGCAGCCAATGTTTTATATAAGCAGCTGATTTTGTTTATAAGTTGTTATCTCTAATAAAATTATTTATTTAAAATGATGAAAATAGGCATAAAAAGTCATTTTTTGTCAACAATACTCTATTTTTTTAATTGATATTATTAAATTTTAATGTAATTAATCTTTGCAATTGTTAGTTTTATGCAAAATAGCTAAATGAAATTACAATTTTAATTTTAACTTGTTTAATTTTCTGCTTGCCATAACTTTACCAAAAATTTAAATTCAATTATGAATAAAAAATTATACTCCAATTTTTCTTTAAAATTGATGTTAAAACTCGCCCTGGGTTTTATGCTTTTTTTATCTCTTCAAACATCTAAAGCACAAGGTGTAATTTTTAATGGTAATACTGATGTAGAAACACGTTACGAAAACTGTACAGGAAGGATAACTATTAAAGTTCTTTTTTTACGAGTGGGTTCTGGTGTTGTTTCATCTATGAATATTTACTATAAAACCGCGAGTGGGAGTTATGTAAAAATTTTACAATTAAACAATTCTAATAATGGCGGTAGTACTTTTTCAGATATGAGCAATACCTTTTGGTGGACTACATCTCTGTCTGGTGCATCCATTTCGAGAGGTTTTTTTAATAATAATGGAAATGATCATACTGTTGAATTCATTTGGAGTAATCCACCAGCAGATATAGTAAGCGGAAGTAATCCATTTTACAATATAGCTACTGAAGGTAGTTTTGCTGGCTTTGCATGGTCAAGAACAGATAAGATAGTTCAATTGCCAATTTTAACCCCACCTTCTGGATTATTCACTTCAGATGGTGTGTATTGTGATAAAGTAAAATTGGATTGGACTTTACCTAATAGTTTTCCATGTACATTCAGTCAACAAGTTTATCGTAATAATCAATTAATTACTACAATTAATAGCTCAACTACAAATACGTATGAAGATTTTGCCTCAGGTTCAGGTACTAGTAATTATACTGTAAGAGCAGTTCATACTCCATCTTCTTCACCTGCAGCCATTACTACTATTCAATCTAACCTTTCGCAAGGTTCAAAAAAGCCTTCAGTTAGTGCACCTTCAGGAATAACAGCCACCGATTATAGATGTGACGGCAAGATTTCAGTAAATTGGAGTTATTATAATAACAATCCTATTAGTTTTAAAGTTTATCGTGCAAATAGTCCTACAGGAACTTTTGGGCTAGTTGGCACAGTTGATGGTGGCGAACGTTCGTACGAAGAAGATGCACCACAAAGAACAACATCATATTATTATAAAGTGGCTACTGAAGGAACTTGTGGTGAAACACAGTCTGGAAATTCGTATGAAGGAGCCTCTCCAACAATTCCTGCAGCACCAACCAATGTATCTGCCACAGCTAATACTTCAAGTATAACAGTAAGTTGGAATTATTCTCAAACCGATATTACAGGATTTATAGTAGAAAGAACCTCTCAGAGTGGAACTACATATGAACAAATTGATAACCCTTCTGCAAGAAGTTATATTGATGGTAATGTATTACCGTGCGTAAATTATACTTATAAGGTAAGGGCTAAAAATAATTGCTCTCCTTCTGGTATTGCTTCTACAAATACATTTACTACTCGAATTTTCCCTGATATTTCAACTTCATTTAATACAACAACTAATAAACTAAAATGCTCTAAAGGATATTATTCAAACCTAGTTCAACTAGAATGGAGCACATCAAATGTAGATGTATTAACTTCATACAGAGTTTATAGGAAGGTTTATGGTAGCACTTCAGATTCCACTCTTATTGGCTCTGCTGCTATGGGAGAGGGCGTTTATGTTGATAACAATGCTATTACTGGCGTTCTTTATAAATATACATTAATTGGTGTTTTAAATTGTGCTGGTTTCACTAGATTTTCAAACGTCACAGAAGATATTGGATTTAGAAGAGCATTTGGAACAGTAAGTGGTCAAATTACATATGATGGCGGAATTGCCTTAAAAGGTGCTAAAGTCAGTGTTGCTCCAACGAGTGTAACTTCTAGTTCAGTTGGTGCATCTATGTTATTTAATGGAAGTAATAGTTTGAGTGTTCCTGCTTCAAGTAAATTAACATTTACAACTGGAGCTACTTTAGAAACTTGGTTTAAACCATCTAATGTTTCTGGTGTAAAAGAGCTAATAAGAGTAACATCTGGCTCAAAAACTATAAAACTGAGTTTAAATGCTGACAAATTAGTATTACTAGCCGATAATGGTTCAACAAGTAGAACTAAAACAACAAACATTGGTTTCTTAGCTAATAATTACAATCAAGTATCTGCCATTTTAAGATCAGATTCAATGTTTATTTATTTAAATGGTTATGTAGCTGATTCGCTTTCACTTTCAGGCTTTACATACTTGCCTTTAAATAACTCATCTGTTTTGATGGGAACTTCATTTACAGGAAATTTAGATGAGGTTAGAATTTATAACTATCCTAAATTAAGAAAAGATATTGAATTAGATTTTGCTCGTAGAGTTAGTCCTGATGATGAAGGTTTAGTAGCATATTATACTTTTGACGAAAATATTTCAAATTATAATGGTTTCTTTGACTATTCAAAACAAGGCACTGTATTTAATGAAAATCATGGAACAATTTCTGGAGCTTCGTTCAGTAATGTTATTCCTACTAACGATCAGTTAGCATTTGCAAGTTTTACAGATGATAATGGATTTTACATAGTAACATTTATTACATTTGTTGGTGGTGGTGAGTTGTTTAGAATTGCTCCATCATTTTTAACACATTCATTTAACCCAGCGGTAAGAATTATTTCATTAAGCGAGGGTGCTTCAGTTTCAAATCAACAAGATTTTATAGATCAATCATCTTTTGCGGTTTCTGGGGATGTATTTTATTATAATTCTTCATGTCCTGCTGAAGGAATTTTCTTGACAATAGATGGTGAAAGGGTAATAAAAAGCGGTGAAGCAGTTACAACAGATCAATTTGGTAAATTTGATATAAAAGTACCTGTTGGTAATCATATAATTAGAGCTGAAAAAGATGGACACGTGTTTAGCGCAGGTCGTTTCCCTTCTACTGGTTATTATGATTTTCAGAATGTAACTGATGGAATTCATTTTATTGATAGCACTTTAATAAAAGTTGTTGGAAGAGCAGTTGGTGGTGCAATTGAAGCTAATAAAAAAATAGGTTTAGGTAAATCAATTAATAATATTGGTAGAACAAGGATTCACTTTAAATCTCAATTAGGAAATGGCTGTAGCAGAGTTTCAATAACAACCAATGATACAACTGGTGAGTATGTGGCATATTTACCCCCTTTGATTTATACTGTTGATACACTCAAGGTTTTAACTAATTTGGTTACAAATTTTGGAACACAAAGTATATTAGATTTAACAAAGGTTGCTGGTAGAGTTCTTGTTGAGGCTGATACCACCTACGTTTCAGGCACAAGTAATATTGCTCGAATCGATTCAATTTCTTATAATATTAGAAGAGATTTTGTTAATTATAGTACACCGCAATTAACTTTTGCTCGTATTAGAAATAAAACAGCTACAGATAGTACGTTTATTGGAGAAACTCAAGTAGTGGCAGGTAATGATACCATTCAATTATTGCCAAGTAGTCCATTTGATTAT
The DNA here is from genome assembly GCA_964529175.1 of uncultured Bifidobacterium sp. Lineage (GTDB taxonomy): Bacteria > Bacteroidota > Bacteroidia > UKL13-3 > UKL13-3 > JAAFJM01. The sequence continues at coordinate 457,137 of CAZGVO010000001.1, read as the reverse complement.
CCTATTTTCTATCAGTTTAAAGAATATAGCGCAAGGGTATATGCTTATGATATATATACTAATTACGATAAAGTTCCACCGGTTCAATATAAAGTGCCTTTAGACGGAACGTTAAAAGTATATAATGCATTAGGTTCTCAACCTTCTTCTACATCAGACTCTTCATTCTTAGAAGTTAGAAATGGTGTTGCTACTTATACTTTTAGAGGCGGAACACCTAATTTGACTATAAATAATAGTAATCCATCGCAAAGCTTTACCAAAGCACTTCAAGCTATTTTCTATACAGCAGGAAATGTTGGTGTAAGATTTGGCGAATGGTTGCCAAACCCAGGAAATACTCCTTTTAGAGGGTACTTATTTGGAGGAAGAACTAGAGGGACCAATTTCTTAACATCTGGTCCTCAAAAAGTTGATTTGATATTAAGAGATCCTCCAGGTACGGCTAGTTCGTCAACTTGGGCAAAAAATACTAACTATACAACTATTAAACGTTACTCTAACTTAAATACAGTTGGTGGAAGTTTTATGGGAACTGTATATTTAGGTGCTAAGTGGGAATCGGGTGTGGCATTAGGTGCTTTATTTGGAACTGAAGCCGAAGTGGGAGGAAGCGCAGGATTTGGTGTTACTAAAGAAACTACAACAGGTAAAAATGGCGAGTTATTAGAAACAATGAGTTCTAATATTAGTATTTCAACAGGCGGAGGTTCTGATCAAGTTGGAGCGCAAGCCGATATTTTATTTGGCCATTCTACAAATTATAAATTTGGAGTAGCCGATAACCTAATGCTTGTTAGCGATGCAGAATGCAGTATTCCGGGAGTTATTTGTGGATCAACTAGTTATAATGGCTATAAGTTTGGTATTAAATCAAATCTCTCAGTAGATCCTAAAGGCATTAGTACTGTTTTTGCATATACAGTAGGCGAGGTAGAAGATATTGTTATCCCTAACTTAGAAAAAGTAAGAAATAGATTAATTGCACAAAGTAAAAAAGCAAATGGTTCACCAAAATATACCATTAATTTTACTGATGATACAGACCCAAATTATGAAAAGAAATTTGCTGCAAATAACGATGATCCAATTTGGGCAAATTTGAGAAATAATAATAACCCATTAGTTCAGGATGCTGCGGATAAAACAGGTCCAAGTTATACTTTCAACCCTGATAGAGAATTAGATATTGATTCTGTTCGTTTCTATAATAATCAAATTAGATTATGGAAAGAAGCACTAGCTAAAAACGAAAAAGAAAAGTATGAAGCGTTTTCATTAAATGTTGGTAATGTTTTAAATAGTGGTACTAATACAAGTATTGGTAAAGCTACAATTACCAGAGATTTTTCAGCTACAAGAAGTAAAGAGGAAACTACACAAGAAGAAGTTTATTTAGCTCATGATGAGGCATTTGGGTTTAAAGCAATTCTAGGTGGTTCGGGTATTGAGTTTGCTGGAAGTTTAACACTTGGAGGTACTGATATGAAAGACGAAGGAAGTTCGGCTGATTCAACTGTTACTATTGGTTATACTTTAAATGATGGTGATGATGGCGATTTAATTTCGGTAGATATTGTTGATCCAGGAACTGGAAATGGACATTTGTTTAGATTGACTGGTGGCCAAACATCTTGTCCGTTTGAAGGAAAAGATTGGGCGCACTATTATAAACCTAGCGATACTATTTCGTCAACAACAAGATTTGAAGATGAAGAAAGTGTTCAATTAAGTGAAGGAACAGCTCAACGCCATGTTCCAACAGTTCAAATTCCTCAACCAGTTAAATTTAATGTTCCAGCCGATCAGCCTGCTACTTTCCAATTGCAATTAGGAAATCAAAGTGAATCGGATGATGAGCAACAATATGATTTAAGAGTAATAGAGGTAACAAATCCTAATGGAGCAGTATTAACAATTGATGGCTTAGATCCTAATAGAACTTTTACTGTCCCATTTGGAACTAATATAAGTAAAACGCTGAGTATAAAACGAGGAACTGAGTATTATGATTACGATAGTATTTTATTAGTATTCAAATCGCCTTGCGATGATGATATTGTTGATTCGGTTTACGTGTCAGTTCATTTTATTCCAACTTGTACTGAACCATTGGTTTATAATCCTGGTGATAAATGGACTTTAAATACAAGTTTTAAAGATACCATGAATGTAATTATCTCAGGTTATGATTACAACTTTGGTGGTTTTAAAAATATTTCATTCCAATACAAACCATCTTCAAGTTCAAGATGGAATATATTAGAAACTTTCCATAAGGTGCCAGATTCAACTCAAGTTGAAATACCAACTATTAGACCATATATTGAGTATGCTTGGAATATGCGTCAGTTGGCCGATGGTCCTTACGATATCAGAGCAGTAAGTACTTGTGCTGCGCCTGGTCATCCAGATGCTGTAAAAGAATCATTAGTAAGTAGTGGTTTGGCCGATAGGGTTAATCCAAGTCCTTTTGGAAATCCATCTCCTGCTGATGGCATTTTATCTCCAAATGATGAAATTCAAATACAGTTTAATGAGCCAGTTGATAATGCATCTTTAAGCTATCAAAATTTTGATATTAGAGGTGTTTTAAATGGAAGTGCTTTACAAAATACCGCTAGTTTATACTTTGATGGTGATAACGATTATGTTGAAATTCCTACTGGATTAAACTTAACAAAAAAATCGTTCTCATTAGAACTTTGGGCAAGAAGAAAAACTTTGGGAACTGAGCAGGTAATTTTCTCTCAAGGCATTGATTCTGCTCAATATATGGCTATTGGTTTTGATTCAGATAATAAGTTCTATTTTAGAATTGGTAATGAAAAAGTTAGAGCTAACTTAGCAATGACCGACACATTAACTTTCCATCATTATACAGTATCGTTTAACTTTGATCAAGATTTGTGTCAATTGTTCTTAGATGGTAATGTGTCAAATACTGGTAATACTACGCTTTATAACAATTACGAAGGTGGAGGAAAAACTTTTATTGGAAAATTAGCACAAAACAACGCTAATTTCTTTAATGGAAATCTTAGAGACTTTAGATTATGGTCAAAAACTAGAACCTCGGTTGATATTTTGACTTCAATCAATCAAAGCCTAAAAGGAACTGAAGCAGGTATTACTGCTAATTGGAGATTAGATGAAGCAAGTGGAACTGAAGCTAAAGATTATGTTAGAGCAAGACATGCAACAATACATAATGCAGTATGGCAAATATCACCTAAAGGACGTTCGTATAGAGTTAATAATGAGCCACTTGCTGTAAGTGCCTCTGATATAGCATTCTCGTTTGAAACTGATTTTACAATTGAGTTTTGGTTTAAAGGAGATAATAATCCTAATAAAGTTGCTTTATTCTCAAATGGTAGAGGCGATTCAACAGATGTAAATCCAGGTATTAAATGGAGCATTGAAAAAGATTCAATTGGAAGAATTTTTGTAAAACACAGAGGTTTAAATTTTGAAGCAGTATCTGATAATTACTTTGATGGAAATTGGCATCATTTTGCTTTAGTAATGCAGCGTTCTACAAGTATAGCGGCATTTATTGATGGTAATTTGCAAAAAAGTACTTACCCAGCTGAATTTAAAGAATTTGGTGGTGATAAGTTCTGGTTAGGAGCTAGAGCATATCAAAATATTACTTCTGAAGTTTTAGATAGAACCTTTAACGGTTATATTGACGAAGTAAGAATATGGAATTCTGCAAGAACACAGTCACAAGTTAATAGAGATAGAGTAAATAGATTGGCAGGAACTGAAACAGGTTTAGTATTCTATTTACCATTCGAAACTTATACTTTAAATTTAGGTGTTCCTATTTTAACTCCTAGTGTTTTAGATATGAAAAATAGTGCTAGAGTTATTACCGGTGCCACTTCTTTAGGAAGTGGGTTAAGCGATGAAACTCCAACTATTAAATTACAACGTCCTGTTCAGTCTATTAACTTTAATTATTCAGTAAATCAGGATAAGATTATTTTAACTCCAACTACTTTACCTGAGTTAATAGAAAATGTTACTTTAGATGTTACTGTAAAAGATGTTTATGATTTGAATGGTAATAAAATGCAGTCTCCAAAAACATGGATTGCTTATGTAGATAAAAACCAAGTTAAATGGCAAGACCAAGAGTTTGAATTTACTAAAAAGGCTGGCGAAGCTTTAACATTTACCACTAATATTGTGAACTCAGGTGGTGCTTTAAAACAATATAATATTCAAAATTTACCAGCTTGGCTTTCTGCTAGTCCTGCTTCTGGAACAATTTCGCCTAATAGCTTTAAAACTATTACATTTACTATTGATCCTAATGTGAATATTGGAAGCTATGAAAATGAAGTACAATTGTTAACCGACTTTGGATATCCTGATGGATTATTAGTTAAATTAAAGGTTTATTCTGTTGTTCCTTCAACTTGGACAGTTAATCCTGCTAATTTCCAAAATAGCATGAGTATTGTAGGTCAAATTAGAATTAACAATGTCATTTCAACTAACCCTGATGATAAATTAGCAGTGTTTGTAGATGGGGTTTGTAGAGGTATTTGTGGATTACAATATTATCCTCAAATTGATAGATACTATGCTTTCTTAAATGTTTACAGTAATGCATCTCAAGGTGAAACATTAGAATTTAAAATTTGGAATGCTGGCGAAGGTAAAATTCACTCAGATGTGACGCCAAAAATTCAGTTTTTAACTAATGGACAAATTGGAACAATTAGCAGTCCACAAATATTTAATGCAAGCGATAAATTAACACGTTATATACCTTTAGCAACAGGTTGGAACTGGATTTCGTTCAATTTAAGTATGAAGGATTCAAGTGATATCAATAAATTGTTTAGAGGAATTACTAGTGGTAATGGCGATATCTTTAGAAGTCAAACCATGTTTGCTGATTATAGTGTATTAAATGGATGGGCAGGAAGTATTGCTAATCCTATGGTTGGTGTGAAACCTGAAATGTCTTATAGATTAAGAAGTTCAGTTGTTGATACTTTAGCTATTTCGGGTGTTGAAATTGATCCTACTACAAGACCAATTAGAATTGACTCAGGTTGGAATTGGTTAGGGTTTATTTCTCAAAGAAATTTAAGTGTTGCTGAGGCCTTCTCTTCACTAAGCGCTACAAGTGGCGATTTAATTAAGAGTCAAAATCAGTTTGCTTTATACGATGTAAATATTGGTTGGGTTGGAAGTTTAACAGCTTTAACACCTAATAAAGGTTACATGTACAGAGCTGGTGCAGGGAGTATTTTTGCATATCCTAAATCGGCTATGTTTGGAAAAACTGCTGTGGATTTAAATAATTATAACAGCAACTACTTCAAATTTGATGCAACAAAGTTTGAAAAGAATATGAGTGCTGTAATTGATGCAGGAGCTTGTAACAGTGCTCTATCTAATGGTAGATTAAGTTTAGGTGCTTACAGTAATGGTGAATTAAGAGGTGTTACTAAAGTATCTTCTTTAGATAATGGAAAAAATATTTATTTCTTAAATATTTCATCGAATAGCAATGAAGAAAAAGTTACCTTTAAGTTATTGGATGAACAAAATGGTAAAACTTACGAGTTATTGGGCGATATGAATTTTGAACCTAATAAATTAGTTGGTTCATTAGCTAGTCCTTATACTTTAAAAGTTTCAAGTTCATTTAACTGTAACGACTTTACATCTAACTTAACTAATGGATTAAATGTATTTGTTTATCCTAATCCTTTCAGTTCAAACATAGTATTAAATATTCAAGGCATTGATGCTACTAAAGTTCAAGTAAGAGTGTTTGATATTACCGGTAAATTGGTTGATGTATTTGAACAACCAACACTTGGTAATACTGCTGTTAATATTGATTGGAATCCTTCTGATAGAGGTGTTTCTTTAAAACAAGGAGCATACTTTATAGAAGTTTTAGCAGGTGATCAAGTAGTAAGAGCTAAAGTTTTAAAATACTAGTTATTAAATAAAAATATGTTGGAAAAGGCGTGAACTTTCACGTCTTTTCTAAACAAATAAATTACTCAAAATAAATTTTACCCCATAAACGCATGAAATTTAAACATTTACTTTTTTCGTTACTTTTAGTTTTATTTCAAAAAGTAACTTTTGCAGCTGCTCCTACATGGAGTGTAGTACCGGCTTCTTATCAATATAGCATGACAGTAACAGCGGTAGCGAATGTAAATTGTGCTGAGTTAATGAATCCAAGCAATAGGATTGGAGCATTTGTAGGCGGAGTTTGTAGAGGAACCGCACTTACAAGTACAGTAATTAGTGGAAAGTACATAGCATCAATAGTAGTTTATAGCAATATCACTTCAGGTGAAACAGTTGAGTTTAAAGTATACAATGCTGTTAACGATTCAGTTTATGATGCAGTTACAACAGCCACATTTCAGGACAATGCTTCGTTTGGAGTAACGAGTAGTCCTTTTGTGGTGAGAAATAACAATGCACCAACTGATTTAACATTGAGCAATAATTCAGTATTAGAAAGCGCAGTAGTAGGTACCACAGTTGGAACCTTTACATCAGTAGATCCAGATGCAGGACAAACGTTTACATACACATTAGTTAGCGGAACTGGAAGCACAGATAACAATCGTTTTTCAATAGTAGGAAATCAATTAAAAACTGCAAGTGCATTAAATTATAATGTTCAAAGTTCATTTAGTGTTAGGGTAAGAACCACAGATAATTTGGGCTGCAACACCGAACAAACCTTTACCATTACAGTAGTAGATGTAAATACATCACCAAGCCAAATATACATAAGTGATTCAACCATTGCAGAGAACAGTGCAGCATTAACAGTATTAGGAAGTTTAACAGCTTTAGACCAAGATGCGGGCGAAACGTTTAGCTATAGCTTAGTAAGTGGAGTAGGGAGTACAGATAATGCAAGCTTTAACATACAGGGCACCTCATTACGTAGTTTAGCAACATTTAATTACGAAGTAAAATCGAGTTACAGCATACGCGTAAGAGTAACAGATGGAGCAAATAATACCTTTGAGCGAGCAATAACAGTATTGGTACGCGACATGAATGATGCACCAACGAACGTGATGCTAAATGGAAATGCAGCGGGTGTAAGCTTTGCAGAAAACAAACCATTAGGCTCATTGGTAGCCACTATAAGCACCACAGATGAAGATGCAAGCAATACGTTTATATATAGCTTTGTAAACATAGCAGGCAATAACAATAGTGACTTTATTATAGTTGGTAATCAATTAAGAACCAATAACTTATTTGATTACGAAACCCGTCAGAACTATGCCATATTTGTACAAACCAACGATGGTAATGGGGGATTATTGACTAAACAATTTTCGTTAACCGTATCAGATAGTAACGATGCTCCAACAGCCATTGCATTAACCAATGGAGATATAGCAGAAAACTTAGCAATTAGAAACTTTATAGGTAAACTATCAACCACCGATGCAGACGCAGTAAACAACTTTGCTTACAGCTTGGTAACAGGTGGCGGTAGCGGAGGCAATAGCTCATTTTTAATCAGCAACGATAGTTTATATACCAATGCTATATTTGATTACGAAGTAACCAATAGCTATAGCATACGAGTAAATGTAAATGATGGCAATGGAGGCAGCTATCAACAAAACTTTACCATCAACATTATCAATGCCAACGATGCGCCAACCGATTTAAATATAACTAGCAACCAAATAGCCGAAAACTTAGCCGTAAATTCGGTAGTAGGCACTTTGTCAACCATAGACCAAGATGTGGCGAATACTTATACATACTCGTTGGTATCAGGAGTTGGATCAACTAATAATGCCAGCTTTAATATATCGGGCAGTAGCTTACGTACTTCAGCTACCTTTGATTTTGAAACCAAAAGTAGTTATACTATAAGATTAAGAACTACCGATAATATGGGGGGATTTTACGAAAAAAGCATGACGATAAACATTACCGATGCCAATGATCCTCCGACTAATATTTTATTAACTAACGATACCATTAACGAAAACCAACCCATCAATACATTGATAGGTACTCTATCGAGCGTAACCCAAGATGTGGCCAATACATTTACGTATAGCTTTGATAACTCAACAGTAGGCAATAACAACTCAAGTTTTTTAATAGTAGGCAACCAATTAAGAACAGGAGCTTCGTTTGATTTTGAAACCAAAAGTACTTATTTGGTATACATTAATACCAACGATGGTAATGGCGGAACGTTGACCAAACAGTTCCAAATCAATGTAAAAAATTTAAACGATGCACCAGTAGATATACTAATAAGCAATTCAAGCGTAAGCGAAAACAGAATAGGCGAAGCATTTGTAGGCAAACTATCAACAATAGATGCTGACAATGACCCTAGTTATACTTATACATTAGCAGCAGGTTTAGGCAATACAGACAATAGCCGATTTACAGTAAGACAAGATAGCTTATTTGCGAATACCACTTTTGATTTTGAAACAAAATCAGCCTACACTATACGCATACAAACAAGCGATAACAAAGGCGGTATCTACCAAGAAATTTTTCCAATAACAGTGGTAAATGCCAATGATACCCCAACCAATATATTATTGAGCGAAAATTCCATTAATGAAAACTTACCAGCCAATACTTCTATCGGCAACTTTAGTACCACCGACCAAGATACAGGCAGTACATTTACCTATACCTTAGTAAGCGGAACAGGTAGTACTGATAATGGAAATTTTGTGATTGCGGGCGATGTATTACGTAATTCAGCAGCCTTTGATTATGAAGCAAAAAATAGCTATTCAGTAAGAATAAGAACAACCGATAATTTAGGCTTATGGTATGAAAAAGTATTTACGATTTTGATTAACAACGTAAACGATGCACCAACCAATATTACATTGAGCAACGATACGATAGTAGAAAACAGAGCAATCAACTCATTGGTAGGAAGCTTTAGCACCACCGATCAAGACGTAGCGAATACCTTTAGCTATAGCTTTGCCAACATAGCAGGCAATAGCAATAGTTTATTTGTATTAACAGGCAATCAGTTAAGAACAACTTCATTATTTAATTACGAAGCACAAAGAACCTACTTTGTATATATCCAAACCAACGATGGCAATGGAGGGACATTTACCAAACAATTCCAAATAAATGTAAAAGATAGCAACGATGCCCCAGTAGACTTATCATTAAGTACACCAAGCATCAATGAAAACAAACCAATTGGTTCATACATTGGTCAGTTTAGTACTTCAGACCCTGATCAGAACAATACCTTTATATACAGTTTAGTAAGTGGAACAGGATCAACCAATAACAGCAGTTTTTCAGTAAGAAACGACAGTTTATTCAGTGCAGCGGTATTGAACTTTGAAGTACAAAACAGCTTTACTATCCGTATAAGAACAACCGATAATGGATTATTAAATTTCGAAAAATCATTTACTATTACAGTTAACGATAGTAATGATTTTCCAACAGCCATTACCTTAAGCACTTCAGCAGTAAGCGAAAATGTACCGTTGGGTACCACCATTGGCACCTTAGGAACAGTAGATACCGATGCTGGACAAACGTTTACCTATTCATTGGTAAATGGAGCAGGCTCAAGCGGCAATAACTTATTTGCCATACAAAATGGTTTATTAAAAACCAATGCGATATTTAATTTTGAGCAACAAAGAAGATATACGATAAGAATCCAAACCAATGATGGCAATGGCGGAACCTATACCGATACGTTTAACATATCGATACTAAATACCAACGATGCACCAACCAATATTGCACTATCAAACAATGTAATCAGCGAAAACAGAAACATAGGCTCATCAATAGGTTTTTTAAGTACTACCGATGAAGACTCAGCAAGTAGCTTTACCTATAGCTTTGCCAATATTGGCACCAACGACAATACCAGCTTTATCATAAACGGAAGCGAAATAAAAACCAATGCCAGCTTTAACTACGAAGCCAAAGCACTGTATGTGGTACAAGTACAAACCAACGATGGCAATGGCGGTACCTTTACCAAACAGTTTTTAATAAACATAGCTGATAGTAACGATGCCCCAACCGACATAGTTTTAAACAACAATACCATTTTAGAAAATCAGCCAATAAGAACCTTTGTTACCAAACTAAACACCACCGATATAGATGTACCAGCGGGCATATTTACTTATACATTGGTATCAGGCGTTGGAGCAACGAACAATGCTAGTTTCTTAATAAGTAACGATACCTTGTATAGCAATACCGTGTTTAATTTTGAAACCCTATCACAATTAAATATCAGAGTAAGATCGACTGATAACGGAGGCTTGACTACCGAAAAAACATTTGTAATAAATGTATTAGATGCTAACGATGCACCAACAGCATTAAATCTATCAAACAATACAGTTAATGAAAATGTAGCCTTAAGAACCCGCATAGGCTTATTAAGCTCAACCGATGCAGATGCAAGCAGTACATTTACCTATTCATTGGTAAGTGGCGTAGGCAGTACCGATAATAGTTCATTTATTGTTCAAGGTAACGAATTGAAAACCAATTCATTACTAAACTATGAAGTAAAAAAGACTTACTCAGTAAGAATTCAAACCAACGATAATAATGGCGGTACATTTGAACAAGTATTTACCATCAATGTGGCCGATAGCAACGATGCACCAACCAATATTAGCCTAAGCAATAATATATTCCCAGAAAATAGACCTATATCAAGCGTAATAGGAAGCTTAAGTACCACAGATGAAGACCCAACAGATTTATTTACCTATTCATTTGTAGATGTATTAGGAAACGATAATGGCGCGTTTTTTATCAATGGCAATCAAATAAGAAGCTTTGCTAACTTTAACTATGAGGCAAAACGAGTTTACAATATTTATGTACAAAGTACCGATGGCAATGCAGTAACTACCAAACAATTTGTAATCAACATTACCGATAGTAACGATGCACCAACCAACTTAATGATGACAGCCAATACGGTAAACGAAAATGCACCAATCAATACCTTTGTGGGCGTATTATATACCCAAGATGCCGATGCAGTAGATAACTTTACTTATAGCTTTATAAATGGAATAGGCTCAAGTAATAATACCTCATTTAGAATAAGCAATGATAGTTTGTATAGCAACGAAGTATTTAACTTTGAAACAAAAGCAAGCTATAGCATTAGATTAAAAGTAACCGATTTAGGCTTATTGAATTTTGAAAAACAATTTGAAATAGTAATAAACAATGCCAACGATGCACCAACCGATATTTCATTGAGTAATTCAGACATCATAGAAAATAAACTATCAAGAACCATAGTAGGTTTATTGTCAACTACCGATGCAGATGTAAACACTTTCACTTACAGCTTAGTAACAGGTGTAGGTAGTGCAGACAATGCATCATTTATAGTACAAGGCAATGAATTAAAGAGCAATAGAAGCTTTAATTACGAGCAACAAAACCAGTTCAATATTAGAGTTCAAACCAACGATGGCAATGGTGGTACATTTGAAAAAGCATTTGTGATAAACATTATAGATAGCAACGATGCACCAACCAATATAGTGCTGAGCAATACTTTAATAGCAGAAAATGCCTTTATAGGCAGTAAAATAGCTGATATCAGCACCATAGACCAAGATGCAGGCGATGCATTTAACTATAGCTTTGTAAATATAGGAGGCAATCAAAATAGCAACTTTATTATAGTAGGAAACGAGTTAAGAACCAATACTATATTTGATTTTGAGACCAAAAACTTCTATTTAATTTACTTACAATCAACCGATGCCACAGGCGCATCCGTTACCAAACAATTTATGATAAACATAAAAGACAGTAGCGATGCCCCAACAGCAATGGATTTAAGCTTTAAAACAATAGCCGAAAACCTAGCAGTAGGCACTACTATTGGTAACTTTACCGCTACCGATGCAGACCAATTTGGCAACTTTAACTACACTCTAGTAGGTGGAGCAGGCTCAAACGACAATGCCCAATTTACCATAACAGGCGATACGTTAAAAACCAATGCCGTATTTAACTACGAAGTAAAAAAATCGTATGCCATTAGAGTACGCGTAACCGATGTAACCAATACTTTTTACGAAAAACAATTTACCATAGGTATAGACGATGCCAACGATGCCCCAACCGCGTTTAACATCAACAATACAACGTTAAACGAAAATGCAGCATTAGGCACCGAAGTAGGCTTATTTACCACAGCCGATGCCGATGTAAACGATGTACATACCTATAGTTTGGTAACAGGCACAGGCAGTACCGATAATGCACGATTTATCATAGCTGGCAATAAACTAGTAAGCAATGTAGTAGCTAACTACGAAGCAAAAAACAGTTACTCAGTACGCGTAAGAAGCACCGACTTGTTTGGAGACTTTATAGAAAATAGCTACACAATAAGCATAGTAGATGTAAGCGAAAGACCAACTATAGTAAAACAAACCTTTGCAGTAAGCGAGTCAGACACGGTAGGATATGTATTTGGAACAGTAATAGCTACTAGCCCAGATGCAGGAGCCCTATTGCGTTACAGCATAGCAGAAACACAAAGCACCTTTGCTATCAATGCAGTAACAGGCGAAATAAGCCCATTGGTAAAATTAGATTACGAAAAACAAGGCGTATATAAATTTAAAATAGTAGTAACCGATGCACAAACATCGCCACTTTACGATACAGCCGAATTGGTAATAAACGTAAAGGATGTAATAGAAGTAAAACAACCATTACCAGTAAATAACTACCTATCGCCAAACAACGATGGCTATAACGACTTCTTTGTAATAGATAACGTATCGTTATATGCAGATTATAGCTTAACCATATATAACGAAAGTGGCTTAGAAATATTTAAAGTATCGAGCAATTACCAAAACAATTGGGATGCCACTTACGAAGGCAATACCTTGGCAACGGGCGTGTACTATTATGTATTTAGCAATAGCAAAACAGGCGATACCTTTAAAGGCGCTATCAATATTATTAAATAAACCAATCAATAGAACTTACTAAAATGAAAATATTTAAAAAATCGACCATTGTAATAACAGTAACCGTTTTATTGATTATTACTTTACAAGTAAAAGCCCAAGATAGATCGAGCTTTTACACCAATATACTAAATCCATTTTTGGCCAATCCAGCTATGGCGGGCAGTACCGATAATATACATGCTATATTCAATACCAACTCCTACTTGGGTGGAATAGAGTCAATGCCACGTACGTATAACTTTGGAATCCATAGCCCACTGAACAATACCAGTGGAGCAGGCTTAAAAGTAATAAGCAATTGGAGAGGTGCATTCCAAACCATTAATGTAGAAGGCGCATATAGCAAACAAGTAAAATTTACCAGCAATAACATAGTTACCTTTGGCTTGAGCTTAGGCTTTGTACAAACCAACTTAAAAAACGAAATGCTAAGCGGTCAGGTAGATTTAAACGACCCCACATTATTAAACCCCAACCTGAACAAAATGCTATTAACATCAGGAGCAGGCGCGGTGTATCGCTACAAAAAAAGTTTAGAAATATATGCCTCATCGCCAATGCTAGTAACAGGCGATCAAAAACTAACAGGCTTTTTTGTAGCAGGAGCTAATTACTCCTTTAAAGTAGATAGAGCAGGCGCATATGCATTAAAACCTATAGTAAACTTCTATAATTTTCAAAATAGCCCACAAATGTTTGATGGCATACTAGCTGGCACATGGAATGAAACCATTACCTTACAAGCAGGCTATAGAAGCAATGGTGCAGTAATAAGTTCAATAGGATTTAACTTTAAAAACCTAACCATAGGGTACGCTTACTTACATAGCACAGGTGATTTAGTCAATTTGGCAACCGCTCAAAACGAAATAGCCATAGCATTAAACTTTAAGAAATTTGAAAAACGCCTACGCAAAAAACAAGAAGTAGTAAGCGAGCAGGTAATACAAGACCAAATAGACAAAGTAAATGACAAAATCAATGGATTGATTAACATAGAAAAATCGAATCCAGGCTTGGTAAATGTAAACAATGAAATGGTAAAATTGAACAAAGAACTAGAGAAGATATTGGTAAAATACAAAATAGAAAACATAGAACAATTAAAGAAAATAAAAGAATTACAAGTAAATATAGAACTGTTAATAGCCAAATACAATGATAAATAAACCTATACAGCTATCGGTTTTATTATTGTTAACAATGCTGTTTGCGGGCAACCACTTGCAAGCCCAAACCCAAAAAGACAGTAGCAATGCCGAGATAAAAAAGCAAGCGTTAGAAATGCGCGAGAAGCTAAATAACTATTTGGCGGATAAGTTGGAGGATAACAAAAACTTAAATAGCTTAGTAATAAAAGGAGCAGCAGGCGGGTATATGAACGACTCGTTGGTAAACACCATTTTATTACAACAAATGGAGCTCAATGTACTAAAGAACAAATACCAAGCCTTAGAAGCAGTGGTAGAAAACCTGAACTCCTATAACCAAATGAGTGCAGATAAAGCCAATGGCCCATTTGTAAACCCAAGTACAGGCGGAAACTATATACAGTATGCCGATAAGCAACTGAACTTATACTTTTCGTTTAACGAATACGAATTAAACGAAAACCAAGTAGCGGTATTGAACACGTTTTTAGCAAACCAAAAAGTCAAACGCGCCAAAGTAATAAGCTATACCGATTGGCGTGGCAAAGGCAAAGTAAACAACCAAATAGGAAAAAAACGCGCCAATACCGTAACCAAAATACTGAAAGGCAAAGTAAAAAGCTACGCAATAAACATCAATACCAAATGCAATATCAACATGGCCAACGAAGGCCTAAACGCCCAATGGTGCAGACGCATTGAAATCATTTTGGAATAACAAAATCAAAACAAAATTACCATTAACCCTAACAAAAAAAGCAACTCAAGTGAGTTGCTTTTTTTTGTTAACAGCCATATTGTGCTTGAATGGAGATAATTTTTGTAGTATTAGCATTACTTATTTTTAAGAAGTACTTACTAATGATAACACTAGTTACATCCTTTATTTTAGTACTATCGTTTATGGCTTCAATAAACGATGTTCCATCGCAATTATTTTTTATATCATCAATGATGTTTTTATGGTAATAGTTATTGATTGGGATAATATTTTGTTGTACTGAAGGCATAACAAAGGAGTTATTGGTTATAGGTAAATTTTGCCAAGGATAATAGCTGTGTTTTCCATTATAAAGCACACAATTTTTATCTTGTGCATCGATTATTACAAGGCTGGTTTCGTAACTAAATTCAATATTGTAATTATCTAGTAATAAGCCATTTGTGTTAATTACTTGTCCCTCAATTGGTTCCTCAAAATGTTCTTCAAAATAGAAAGTATCTGCTGATGCATTTAAATCAATACCATTAATAAATGCAGAAAGTGATTTGTTGACATTTGTACTTTGAGTTTCTTCTTGAAGCGGTGTGTCAACAATAGTACTATCTTGTAAATTTTCAACTGTTTTATTTTCGTTGGTATTGCAGGCAAATAACAATATTAAACTAGCTGCACTTAAAATTATTTTTTTCATTATTTAAAATCCCTGAAATAATAGTTTGTGTTTAAACCATTGCTGTAATATTTGGGTGTAACCTTTTTTTCTAATTTATAGTTTGCATCAGCATAAACGTTCATGCCAAAGCCACAATCTCCATAGCCGCTTACAGTTTCAAGTTTTATTTCATTGTCTTTAAAGTAGAACTTAATTTTACAACTTGATTCATATTCTGCTGGTTGGTATAAGGCACTATCGTTTTTAACAATAAGTCTTCCTGTTGCAATTCCTAAGTTGAAAGATGGAGCACCAATACAAACATTTAGATGGAATAAAACGCTTGTGTCAGATTCAGGGTAGATGAGTAATAAACCTTGATTTCCTTCTAATTCTTTGCTAAAGTCAAACCCATAAATTCCTAGGTGTTTAGAGGTGGCATATTCTTTTACAAATTCAGTATCTTCTTCGTTTATTTCTTCAACAGGTGTTACTGTATTTTCTTCAATTATTGTGTCTTGAAGTGCTGCTGCTTCGCCTCCTTCTTCTTCTATATTTGTGGAGTTGTTTTGGCAACTTAATAGTGCAAAAAAACTTAAAGAAATAAGTGTAAGTATTTTTATCTTCATTCAAATTGATTAGTTAAATCAAACTAAATCAATCTGATTTAACTTTCCAAATATTAATTTTTCCAATTATATACTTCAAATCTTACAGTGTCGTTTTTCATATAAGTTCTAAAAGGTAAATTAGGGTAATTATTGCCTTTTTTATCGGTAAATTCATAATCCCAATTACCTTTGGTTATTTTAAATTCATTGTAGTTTTTATCAAAATTATTTAAATGTAATATCCTTTTATTGGCTCCAAAACTCAAAAATCTGAATTGTTCATCTTTTTCGTTCCAATTATTAAAATCTCCAGTTAAATAAATAGGTTCTTTACTATCATTTGGCAGTTTTTCTATTATAAAAACTACTTTTCGTTTAGGATTATAATTTATCCAATTCATAATTTTTAGGTAGAAAGTATCTAAATTATTACAACATTCAAATCGTCTGTTATTCAGTCTTTCCATTTTGGAATTGGCTTCTTCGTTCTCCCAATCGCCATTTACTATTTTAAATTCATGTGCATTATTATCTTTAAGTCGTAAGGTATAAATGTACTTAAAGGGTGCTATTTTTCTAAACATATACCTATCATCATTTGGATTCCAATTGTTAAAATCTCCAGTTAAAAAGATTTTATCGTAGGTGCTGGTATAGTTAGGAACATTTATAACAAACGTGATTTTTCTTGACTTATCATTGATGTTAATTTTTTCAGGAATTTCTTTTGGCTCAGGTTTTAAAATTTCTACTATACCTGGTAAAAGTATTTCAAGGGCAGAGGCACGTTTTTGAATGCGTTCATTATAGTTAGGGGCTTTATCAAACCAATTTTCAATATTGATAATGGTTGTATCGTTTTTACTTAAGTCAACTTTTCTGTTATTTAATGGGTTGAATAAAATATCTGCCTCTTCAAAATCCCATCCGCCTCGGGTAATTTTAAATTGATGGATTTTTTTATCTTGAAATGACATTGATAAAGTGTATTTGCCATTGCTAAGTTTGGTAAATTGTAAGTTTTTATCGTATGGATTCCAACCGTTGAAATCGCCAACTAAAAATATTGAAGCATTTTTAGGGGTATTTGCTGGTAATTTATTAATAACAAAAGTGTGTTTGGTATGGTTTTTTAAAGGTAAATCGAGCCACGCTTTTATATTGATATGAACGGTATCTTTTTTACCAAAATCAAGTGTTCGTATATCTACTTCTTTGCCAAATTCATTGGCTTCTACCGTTTCGTTAAAGCCCCTGTTTATTTTAAATTCTAGGTTGTTTCGTTGTCTAAATACAGTTAAATAAAATTTACCATTATTGGCTTTGGTAAATTTGGAACTTGGCTTAGCGCAAGTCCAATCGTTAATATTTCCAATAAGGAATATAGGTGCGTTTTTAGGCGAATTTTCAGGAATTGAATCTATAACAATAACAATTTTTGAGCAATTAGCTGGCTCTAAATCGTGCCAACTTGCTATGCTATTTGCTATCCATTCGTCTGTTTCGGTGGTAGTAAAAGTTCGGTTTCCAAAATCACCTCCGCAGCTATCGGTTTCCGATGTTGTCCAATCACCTCGCGTAAATTTATATTCAATTTTACCAAAACCTGCTGGTAATGCAGCCCAATATTTTTGGGTTTCGGCATCAAATTTTAACAAATAATTAGGGTCGCCAGGATTCCAATTATTAAAGTTTCCGGCCACAAATATTTGCGCACCTTTTGGCGTATTAGGTGGCAATGAGGTAATAAATACTTTTTTTTGCGTGCAACTAAATATTGCTGCAAGCATTATAAAAAAAGCAATTACAAATGGATACTTCTTAATCATTTTAATAGTGTTATGAATCAATCCAACTTAAAAATTCATCAACCTTAACACGGCTTACCAATACTTCTTCTTCTGTTTTGGGGCTTAGTTCAACCAATAATCTGCTGTTAAAATGTTTGTGCACTTTTTTAATTGATTGAATAGAAATGATATGACTACGTGTGGCTCTAAAAAAGTTTTTAGGATCAAGTTGATTTTCTAATTCATCTAATCTAAAATCAACAATGCTTTTTTGGTTTTGATGATTTACCAAATAAATGGTGTTTCTATCGGCATAAAAGTAAGCCACATCGGCTACTGGAATAAACTTGTATTGATCGCCAATTTTGGTTAAAAAACGGGTTTTGTAAGTTTTATTAGGTTGAAAAAGTTCTTTTAACTTATTGGTATCAACCGCTTGGCTGGCTAATACATTTTTTAAGTTTTCTAGTTTGGTTAAAGCATTTACTAAAGCTTTTTCTTCAATTGGTTTTAGCAAATAATCAATGCTATTTAGCTGAAATGCTTTAATAGCATACTCATCGTAGGCGGTAGTAAATATAATAGGGATAGTAATTTTTACATGATCAAATATTTCAAAACTCAATCCATCGGCTAATTGAATATCCAAAAATATCAAATCAAAATTTTGATTATCAGTAAGCCATTCTACAGCATCTTGCACGCTGTCAATTTCTTTGACAACAGTAATATTTGGGTTGATGTTTTTTAAAATTCGCTTTAGTTCAAGCCTAGCAAATGGCTCATCTTCAATAATTACTACTTTCATGTTTTAATCAATTAATGGTACCGAAATCTTGAAAATTTTATCCGTTTTTTCAATAGCAATTTTTCTATCGCTTAAATACTCGTATCGGTTACTTATCATTACCAAGCCTAATCCACTTGAGTATTCGCGGGTTTCTTTTATCTGCAAATTATTACTTACTTCTAAAGTATTTCCTACGGTTTTTATGCTAATGGTTAAAGGTTTACTGCTGCTAACTATATTGTGTTTAATAGCGTTTTCTATAAGCATTTGTAAAGTTAGTGGAATTATTTTTTTCTGTTTTAAACTTTCATCAATTTCAAGTTCAAAAAATAACATATCCATAAACCTTACTTGAAGCAAATCGGCATAAGTTTCGTAAAAACTCAATTCATCATGCAAGGTAATGCTTTCTTTATCTCTGTATTCTAATATGTTTCTATAAACACCTGAAAGTTTGCGTAAAAAGTCGGCTGCTTTATCTTGGTTAATGTAAATAAGCGATGAAAGGGTATTTAAATTATTAAATAGAAAATGAGGATTAATTTGAGTTCTTAAAAGTTCTAAACTAAATTGAGCTTTTTCTTTTTCAAATGCTTCTTTTTCTATTTTTGAACTATTCCATTTTTGGATTAAGTATGTGCTAAAATCAACCACTACCGTTAGTTCAATTACAAATATTAATACTATAAATTTTATAAAAATATCGAAATAGCTAACAAAGGTATAATTGCCAAAAATACTTTGAAGTAATAAACCTGAAATGTTTTCAGAGTAAGGGTTACTTGTTCCATTTATGGTTAATAAAATAAACACATAACTAAAAACAATATTTAATAAAATTATGGTTCCGGCACCTATGCTAACTTTGGTTACAGATTCAACTATAAAACGTTTTTTAGGATTGTCGTTCCAGTCGTAAAAAGTATTAAGCCAGTTTTTAAGTTGAAAGGTAAATTTATAAGCCAGCAAAAAGCTAAGCCAATCAAAGAATAAACGTTTTAATAAATCATCTAAAAAAAACGGATAACCGCGCAGCGCCTGAGTTAAGTTATAGATAAGCGTAAAAACCAGTAAACTTATAAAAGTTCTCCATCTTTCAGCTTTATCTATGTTTTTCCAAGTCATTTGGGTTAAATTGTTTTTAGGCAACTTCCGTTTTAGTTTAGTTATTGGTCAATAATAGTTATTCTATTTCTAAAACACCATCAAATGTTTTTTCTATTTGTTTTTCAAACTTTTGATTGCCTTGAGTAATTACAATAATATATTTTCCTTTTGGCAATTCACTTAAATCGTATCCTTTATTTAATTCTTCAATGTTTGTGTACGAATCAGAAAAAATAGTTATGCCGTTTTTGGTAATGCTTAGTTTAACTTTTTCTGTGCTGGTTTTGTTTAAACTAAGTGTTAATAAATTGGCGTCATCATACTTTACAGTGGCTACCATGGTTTTGGTGCTAAATGTAGCAGTATTTTTGGTTACACCATTTTGGTCTTCAATATTGGTTGGGTTTTTAGCTAAAATGGCTGAACTTACTAAAGTTAAAAAAGCGATGGTTAAGAATGTTGTTTTCATGTGTTTGTATGTTTATTGGTTTGATTGAACGATACAAAGATGAATCTATCCTACGCGTTTATTTAATACTTAAGTACCAACTTCATTATTTAAAGTACGAATTTAAAAGTATGAATTATGAATGTTGAATTATGAATGTTGAATTATGAATGTTGAATTATGAAATGCATTATACCTAAAACAAGTTATCGCACAACTTTACTTAACTTTAACGCCACTTACATACACTTGTTTGGGTTTTAGGTTTCTTATTTTTAGTAAATCTTGTTCTGTAAGTAAATCAGTGTCAGTTACTATAAAATCAGCAAATTTTCCAGCTTCAATACTTCCTTTTTCGTTTTCTTCAAAAGCAGCCTTAGCTGCCCAAATAGTCATACCTTTTAATGCTTGTTCTCTTGTCAAAGCATTCTCCATATTAAATCCACTTGCTGGCATTCCATTGGCATCTTTCCTTGCCACAGCTGCATAAAAAGTATAAAATGGTGAAACATGTTCAACAGGGAAATCGGTTCCTAATGGAAGCCAATTATTTTGTTTTAAAAGCATTTGGTAGGCATAAGCAAATTTTAATCGTTGGTTTCCTAATCTATCTTTAGCCCAAACCATATCACTTGTGGCATGTGTTGGTTGAACCGAAGGAATAATGCTATATTTTTTAAACAGCTCAAAATCAGCACTATCTAAAACCTGTGCATGTTCAATTCTCCAGCGTCTATCATTGTTTTTAGGTAACACTTTGTTGTATAAATTCAATACAAATCTATTGCCCGAATCGCCAATGCAATGGGTGTTTAGCTGAAATTTACTATTAGCAATTTGTAATACATAAGCCCTCATTTTATTAATATCAGTTAGTAAAAATCCATGGTTGTGAACATCATCGCTGTAAGGTTTGTTTAAGCAAGCACCTCTTGAACCTAGCGCGCCATCGGCATACATTTTAAAACTCGAAACATTTAATTTTTCGGTTTTATAAACACCAATTTTTAATGCCTCTTGTAAATTATGATTATTTAAACTTACCATGGCATATACGCGCATATTGATGGTTCCGCTTTGTTGCAAACTATCAATTAAATGAATGATGGGAAGATCTAAACCTGCATCGGTTACGCTTGTTAAACCATATTCATAACAATGTTGTTGTGCTAGTTTTAGAGCCTTTACTTTATCAGTTAATGAAATTTCGGGAATAACAGCTTCAGCTAAATCAACCGCATTATCAATTAAAACGCCTGTTGGTTTATTGCCACTAGTTAGCACCAATCCGCCATTTAGTTTAGTATTCAAATTAATATTGGCCAGTTTGAGTACATAATCATTTACCAGAGCAGCATGACCATCAACACGTTTAAGCATTACAGGAATATTGCCAAATAACTCGTTCAGTTTTTCATTAGTAGGAAATTTTTTGTCGTCCCAAATATTTTGATCCCAACCGCGGCCAAGTAAAACCGATGGTTTGTGCAAAGCATAAAATTTTTGACAGCGCTCTACACATTCATCCCAGCTTTTAGCACCTGTTAAATCTACCATTTGCATAAAATTACCCAAACCATAAAAGTGGCTATGGGCATCTATTAATCCAGGATATACATACTGCTGTTTTAAGTCTATTTTTTGTAAAGATTCAAATTTGTTGTTTATAAAATCGTTGGTGCCTATTCCAATAAACTTTCCGTCTTTTATTGCAAATGCCTCATATACAGACATATTTGAGTCAACTGTAATTATTTTACCATTATAAAAAACAAAGTCGGCTTTTTGTTTATTTATACAAGCAGAAAAAAGAATAACTATTATTGCAACAAAAATGGTTTTACGTGTCATGGTGCGAAACTAAAAATTTTGAAGGCATTTTAAACTATTTTTAAACTTTACCCTCTAAGTTCTGATTTGAAAAACACGTTACTCATATTTTTATTTATTGCTGCAATGGGCAGCAATGCCTTTGCGCAAGATTCTTTGAAACGAAAACAGTTGCCTAGGGAATATTTTATTACAGATATTTCGGATAAGCTAAATGTAGGTTTGTTTTTCTTAAATAATAAAAACGATTTTAGCCTTTCGGGCAACAAGGGTGCAAAACTTAATTATTCTCCTAACGATTATGGTGTTTTGGGTATAAATATTCGTTTAAATTGGTTAGGCTTGGCATTTGGTTATGCTCCTAAAAATTTGCAAGAAAATTTCAAAGGAACCACATCATATACCAATATCAAGTTAAGTAGTTACGGTAAAAAAATGGGTTTTGATATTTATTACCTTGATTACTCGGGCTTTTTTTTAGATAACACCAAAGAACTTTTTGGCACTGATTACGTGGCTCGCCATTATATACGCCCCGATTTAAATACCTTAAATATAGGAGCGAACTATTATTATATTTTTAACCATAAACGTTATTCGTACCGAAGCACTTTTATTCAAAACGAAATTCAAAAGCACAGCGCAGGAAGTTTTTTATTAAATGGCTCTCTTAATTATTTTAACCTAACTGCCGATTCTTCTATAGTTCCCAAACATGGTGACACTATTTTTTCGCCAGAAGCTAAAATGAGGAAAGGCGATTTTTATAACCTAAGTATTATGCCTGGTTATGGACATACCTTTGTGCTCAAGCAGCGTTTTTTTGTTACTTTATCAGTTTGTGGTGGAATTAACTTGCAACAGCAACATTATACCAGCCAAGTAAACAATCAAAACCAAGTTTATAACGAATTTGCTTTTATTCCGCGTGCCATGGCTAGGTCTGGAATTGGTTATAATTCACCCACTTTTTTTACTGGTTTTACTGCTGTAGCCGATGTGTATAACTTACCTTTAGGGCCTCGTGAACATATTAGTTACAGTGTGGGAAGTGTTTCATTTTATTTAGGGTATCATTTTAGTTTGCCCAAATCGGTTACTAAATACACTGATTACATGAAAAAATTCCCAAACCTTAATTTTCAAAAAGCTAGTTATTAGCTTGAGTGCGCTTGTGTTTCCACCTACGGTGGCTCCAAAGCCATATTTCTGGTTGTGCTTTTATATCTTCTTCTAGTTTTTTGTTAAATAAATCAGTAATATAATTATCGTGAGTTTCTTTAGGATTCATGGTTAACACTTCTAATGTTACTTCGTAGTAACCACGTTTTGGTTTTTTTACTGCTGCGTAAACCACAGGATAGTCAAACTTTTTAGCAATTTTTTCAGCGCCAGTATGCACAGGAGTATCTTGGTTTAAAAACTGAATCCAATAAGCATTTTCGGCACTTGGTGTTTGGTCTGATAAAAAGCCTGTGCCTGTAATTTTATGTTTATTGGCAAGCATGCCTCTTAAAGTATTTTCCATCGTTATCATTTGTATGCCAAAACGCTCGCGCATACGCTTGGTAAACCATTCAAAAAATGGATTACTTAGTTTATGGTAAATACCAACAATATCAGCCTGTCCTTCAAAATGCCAAATGGTAGGAAGCCATTCCCAATTGCCCAAATGTGAAGTTACAATAACAAAACTTTTCTTTTGGCTAATTATTTCATCCATTACTTCCATGTTCAAATATTTACCATGTTTTTTTAAATCATTTTTACTAATTGACTGCATTTTAAAAGTTTCTAAAAAGATATCAATTAAGTGTTTGTAAAACTTTTTGGCAATGGCATCTATCTCAGCTTCGGAATAAGTGGGGAAAGCGTTGCGCAAGTTTTCGTAAACTACTTTTTTGCGGTAACCAATTATATTAAAAGCTAAAAAACGCAAACCATCGCTTAATAAATACAGCAATGGAAACGGCAATAACGAAAGGCCATACAAAGGCAAAGCATAAATTGGATATAGAAATTTTTTCAATTTTTTGATGTTTGCTTCAAATGTATAAGATTTGAATTGTTTTTTTAAATGTTGGATTTGCTATTGATTAAAAAATAACCAATGTTTGTTTGAGTTTAAAACACTTAAAAGTGGTATGTTTTTTATAATGAATTATGCCATTATTTGAAAAATATTAGCAACTTAATACGATGAAAAAAACAATACACTTAACAAGTTTACTACTGTTTGTGATGCTAAGCCAAAGTTGTAGCAAAACTGACCCTTGCCCAAAAGGACAAGAAAACTATTATAACTTAACCGATGAAGAAAAAAGTAAAATACCCTACACAGGAACCGACACTTTAGTTTTTATAAGCGATAAAGGCGATACAGCTACGCTTATTGGACAAGGGAAAAGCCAAAGTTACAAAAGAACAACAAGTGGGGGAAGCCCTGATTGTGGAGCAGGTTCTTATGTTTATGAAAATTATGAACGAATTGATTATAATTATTTGGCTAATAATCCTATTTTAAATAGGATAGATTTTAGCTTACAAAGATATGACGATAACGGTTCTTTTGATTGTATGTTGAACGGTTTTTATAAATTTAATTTTCGCATTTTAGAGGCTAGTGATTCTTTGAGATATAAAGATACTGTAATATATAAAAATAAAACTATTAAATGTTTAAGGATGATTTCATATACTGACCCATCTACTAATTACTATTTCAATTATTTGTTTGGAATTGTTAAAATAAAAATCAACGATAAATTATTTATATTAAAATGAAATACATATTACTAATAGCATCAGCACTATGCATAAATTTCCCGCCCTCGCTCGCATAATGCAAGTGAATGCAATATATTTGAACTATGTTTCTATGTTCTATGTGGTTAATTAATACCATTGTTTTATATGTCAGCCATCAATAAACCAAAACCCCAAAAAGTATTTTTAACTGATGCTGTTATTGAAACTTTTAACAGCGCAAAAAACGGAAAATTATTGGTAGAAATTGTGGGTGGGAAATTGATGTTAAATACCCGCAATGCCAACCAATCTTTTGATGGTTTGCACCAATTGTTTCAATTAATTTTTGCTGATTTAAAAGCCAATTTAGCTAATATTAACCAAGTTTTATGTTTGGGTTTAGCAGGTGGAAGTGTGGTTCATATTTTACGAAACGAATTACAGTTGCCATGCACAATTACTGCGGTAGAATACGATGAAGTAATGGTTCAAATTGCCCAAAAGCATTTTGGTTTACAGCAGTTTGATAACCTAAATGTAATTATTGCCGATGCGTTTACTTATGCCGAACAGCAAGCTTATAACCAAGTTTTCGATTTAATTTTGGTTGATTTATTTGAAGATAATAAAGTAGCCAATGGCATTTTTGACCTTCATTTTAATGAACAATTATTAGAAATGTGTCCGCATGGAATTATGGTTATCAATACCATTTGTAAAAACAAAGTGCAGGAAAAACAAATCAATAGTTTGGTGGCGTTTTTCAAGCAAAAACAGCTTATCTGTAACTTGAAAATATATGATATAGCGCCAACCAATAAGGTTTTGGTGGTTTATACTTAATGGTTTTCTGAAATTTTAAGGTTTTTTATAATTGCTAAAATAAATAGCATTTACCAACTTGCTTTATTTTATTTGCAACATGACAATGAATTGGCAGCAGCTTTTAAAACCTTACAGATTTAACCAAACTTTACAAGACAATAAAACGAGCAGAACTGAGTTTGAGCGCGATTTTGACAGGGTGGTTTTTTCTGAATCGTTCAGAAAACTGCAAGATAAAACTCAAGTTATTCCATTGCCCGAAAACGATTTTGTGCATAACAGATTAACGCATAGTTTAGAAACTTCGAGTGTGGGCCGTAGTTTGGGCCGTAAAGTTTCGGAAGCATTACTCCAAAAATATCCTGATTTACAAAAAGAAATAAGCAGTTACGATATTGGTTGCATAGTAGCTGCGGCTTGTTTGGCGCACGATATTGGAAATCCGCCTTTTGGCCACAGTGGCGAAGATGCCATTAGAGAATATTTTTTAAATGGAAACGGAAAAGAGTTAGAGCCAAGTATTAATAATGCCAAGCAATGGGCCGATTTAATCAATTTTGAAGGCAATGCCAATGGTTTTAAAATAGTGTGTAATTACAGTGGAAACGATAAAGGTTTGCGCTTAACTTATCCCACTTTGGCTGCATTTAGCAAATATCCAAAAGAGAGTTTGCCTAAATATACCGATAAAAAAGTAAGTGAAAAAAAGTTTGGCTTTTTTCAAAGCGAAGTGCCTTATTTTAACGATATAGCCCAAAAGTTAGGTTTGTTAAAAATTAGGGAGGATGAGCATCTAAATTGGTGTAGGTATCCATTGGCTTTTTTGGTGGAAGCGGCCGATGATATTTGCTACAGCATTATTGATTTTGAAGATGGATTAAACCTAAAATGGATTGATTTTGAATATGCTAAAAAACTGCTAGTTCCTTTTGTTGAAAATTTTAAAGAAGATAAATTCAATGAAATGACTTTTGAAGGGCAAATTGGTTTTTTACGTGCTTCGGCCATAGATAATTTAACCAACGAGTTGGCTCAAATTTTTATGCAAAACGAAGAAGCCATTTTGAACGGAACGTTTAATAATTCGCTTATTAAATTGAGTAAAAACATTGATTTCATTGAGCAAATAAAAACCATTACCAAAGAAAAGGTTTATAAAAACAGGGTTGTACTTGAAATAGAAGCTGCCGGTTTTGAGGTAATTAGCGGATTGTTGCACATTTGTATAAATGCTGTAAACCAGCATTTTGAAGCGCAACACAATGCTAATTTAAAGTTTTATAGAAGCGAAAAAGTAATA
Source organism: uncultured Bifidobacterium sp. (assembly GCA_964529175.1). Lineage (GTDB taxonomy): Bacteria > Bacteroidota > Bacteroidia > UKL13-3 > UKL13-3 > JAAFJM01. Next base: position 430,121 of record CAZGVO010000001.1, on the reverse strand, counting down.
GAATTAATTCCGGAACAGTTTATAGGTAAAGGTAAAATTCCACACTCCGATTTGTATACCAGGGTAATGAAAATATGTGAGTTCATTTCAGGCATGACCGACAATGCAGCCATTAGTTTTTACCGAAAATTAAATGGTATTCAGTTAGGGTAGGTTTGGGGTTGATTAGTTGAAAAGTTGATTGGTTTACATACAGCTGCCTTCACTTTAAGTGAAGGCAGCTGTATTGAGGAATATAAATCCATGTTCATTTGAAATATTTTAAACTTACAGCAATTTATTTCTGAACAACTAAATAATTGATTTACTAATGCTTGAAAAATAATGTCAAACTAATAACAACTAATGCCATGAGTTGCCGTTGTGCATTAGCCAACGGCAAAGAAGTTGGTAATAAAATGCAAAGTGAAATAGCCAAAAGCAGAAGCGATTGGAATAGTGGTTTTAATTGATAATAAATCAGTTATAGATGCTCCACTGCAAATTGTTTTAGCTAACTGAATATCTTAAAACTATCAATCTTTGTGCTATTTTACAACCATTATTTTTTTATGGAATTGTTGGCCGTTGCTATCAAAAATTATTTGATATAAACCATCATTACGTTCCAAAAGTTTAACCTCCAATACATCATTGTTTTTAGTATAAGTTTCAAAATTTACCTCTTTGCCAAACATATCTATTACATTTTTTATTTTTAGGTTTAAATGGTTAGGCTGTTCAATATAAATTGTTCCATTTGAAGGATTTGGATAAAGCATTATATTAAGTGCTTCAATGGTTTTAGTTCCGTTTGTTGATTCTGTAGTAAAGTTCCAACTATTGTTTTGATTAAAGCCCGCATAAAAGTTGCCAGCTAAATCTTTAATGGCAGTGTTAGGTATTGTAACATAAACATTAGCATTATTATTAAAGCCACCATGTATTATTTCAATACTATTGCCAATACTTACCACCTGATTAGAACTAACGTTAATGGTATATTTTAGATTATTGTTTTCGTAAACCAATATATTTCCAGTTCCTTTGGTAACAGGTTCATTAAAGGTTATTTTTAAATTATTGAGTTTAGATACGTTTACTGCATTATTTGCAGGTAATAATGAACTTAATAGTGGAGGAGTTATATCAATAGTTCCGTTTCCTAAATTGGTTTTATAGTCTTGCCCCCCATTATTATCCCAAGTGCCATTACCATTATTAAATGCAGCTGCAAAATTGGTAGTAGCATTACTTGGAACACTTACAGTTGTAACCCAATTGTTGCCAACTTTAGTCATGTTAGCATTTAAAATAGGCTTAGTCCAGTTATCAAAGCTATAATGCATAATTACTTGATTTTGGTTGGCTAAAGAACCAGAATAGGTAACTTGTAATTGACTGCCAGGAGCTGGATTTACAGGGTTAAAATTAACTGCGCTTGTTGGGTTTCCACCACCTCCATTGCTACTGTTTTGGAAAAAGCCTTCGCCAAGTGCGCCAATTAAGCCCGGGCCATTAAGTACATAAATACCAGCGCTACTTGGCGTTACCGTAAATGAAAGAGTACCATTATTAACGGTTATACTATTACCTGTTACGGCATCTTTATAAACACCATTGGTTAAACCACTAAAGTTAAAGGTTACATTACCATCTTTTGCTAAACCAACTGCTACTTCACTGCTGTTAAACTTTCTAACAAAACCTACACCATTGCCATCGTTTGTACCATCCCATCGCCAAGTGCCTTTTTGTAAAGCAGGTACTGCTTTCCTAATGGCATTTAGTTTTCTGATATGTTTATAAATAACATGGTTTGTTGCGTTGGCAAATTCATTACCAAAATAAGCCCTTCCTGTTAAATCAATAGAGTAGTTAATATCATTACTGCTATGTATGTCGGTGTAAGCGCCTTTTTTAAATTGATTTTCGGTTCCATAATACACACAAGGCAACCCACGCCAAGTAAACATAAAGTTCAATGCTGCTGCAAGGTTTTCAGCACTGCCATCATATCTCTTATTCCAGTCATTATTGGGGCCAAAATCGTGGTTATCTAAAAATAATACATTGGTACTTGGGTCTGCATATAAATCATCGTATCTGGCTGCTGCTTTAACGCCCGCAAAGCTTTCACCTTTGCCAAATAAGTGAAAAGTTCCCATTGCAAAAAAATCAAGTACGGCTAATCCACTATTGGCTGAGTTTTTGGTGGCACCACGCCAGGTGTACCAATGAGGATTAATTTCTTCTATTTGATGTAGTTCGTGACGCTTTTGTGCTACTTCGCCAAAAAACATCAAGTTAGGATTTACTTGTTTAAATTTATCTACAAAAAACAGCACATCGCGTTTTGGCATGTGTTTAATTGCATCAAGACGCATACCATCTATACCCATATCTATAAATGTTTTATAGGCTTTAAATAAATAATTTCGAACACTATCACCACTTGTAAAAAAATCAGGGGTATCGCCTGCTAAGGCTCTCCAATATAAATTGGTGGTATCGTCATAGCCTTGTGCAAAACCATTTCCTGATTTATTAAACCAAGCTGCATCACTGGTGTTTACATAACTTTCCATTCCAGGCCAGTTATAAGCCGAAAGGTTTTGATTATAAGGTGCAGGCATTTTAGCAATATTAGCTCTACTCCAAATTTTTCCATCATCAGGATTTGCGGTAAGTCCATCGTACTGCCAGTTTGGATTATCGGTTAAAGTGCCACCATTTGAATTTTTTCCCCAAGGTTGCGTTGGGTCGGTATTGTATTTTATTTCAGAACGGCCTTTTACTCCAAATCTGCCTGCATGATTTAAAACTACATCTAAAAATATTTTTATTCCTTTGGCATGAGCTGAATCTATTAAATTTTTAAAAGTATAGCCTGGCGATTCCAATCTTGGATCAACCTTAGTAAAGTCCCATGCATGGTACCCATGATAATCAAGTGGACTTCTGTTCTGTACTATTGGAGTTATCCAAATGGCAGTAAAGCCTAAATCTTTAATGTAATCAAGTTTTTGTACCAATCCTTTAAAATCGCCTTTCCAAGTTACATCGTTGCTACCAGCATAATTGCCATTATTAGGATTGCCAGGAAAATAAGAGCACCATTCTGTGGGTCTGTTATTAGTTGGGTCACCATCAAAAAAACGGGTGGTCATTAAAAAGTAAATGCTTTCTTCTCTAATATCAGCCTGACCAAATGAGTTGGATACGCTAAGCAAAAAGGAAATAAATAAAATATAAAGTTTAATAATTCTCATTTTCAGTTGTTTTCTTAGATACAAATAAAATAAAAATCAAAAAAAAGCCATCAAAAAATAATTTCTAAACAAAAAATAAACCTTACATTCGTAGCCCAAAATCAATACGTTATGAATTACACATTATTATTTATAGGAAACTTAGGTGGTGGCGAATGGATATTAATATTATTGGCTATCCTTTTATTATTTGGTGGTAAAAAAATTCCAGAATTAATGCGTGGCATTGGTCAGGGAATGCGCGAATTTAACGATGCTAAAAAAAGCGTAAAAGACCAAATAGAAGATGGAATGAAATCCAAAGACAAAGAGAAAAAAGATTCAGAATAATCTAACTCTTTTATTTAAAAATATTTCAATTTAAAATTCCTCTTCGTTTAGAGGAATTTTTTTGTTTAATAATAACTGCTAATTATAGCACCAAAAACCAATTAAATCTGTTGGAAAATTATATTTCTTACTCGCAAATTAGCGAAGCTTTAAATAGCAAAAAAACCACTGTTACTGCTTTAGTTGATCAATATTTGGAAAATATTGAAAGCAAAAAACATTTGAATGCTTTTCTAGAAGTATGGGCCGATGAGGCCAAAGCTGCTGCGCAACAAATTGATAAAAAATTAGCAGATGGCACCGCAGGTAAATTAGCTGGAATGGTAATTGGTATTAAAGATAATATTTGTTATAAGAACCATAAAGTTTCTGCTTCATCAAAAATTATTGAGAACTTTACATCGCTTTATTCTGCCACAGTAATAGAACGTTTATTGGCCGAAGATGCAATAATTATTGGTAGGCTAAATTGCGATGAGTTTGCCATGGGTGCTTCAAACGAAAATTCGGCTTATGGAACTGTATTAAACGATTTTGATAATACCAAAGTTTCAGGAGGAAGTTCAGGAGGAACAGCAGTGTCGGTTCAAGCGCAACTTTGTCAAGCAGCCTTAGGTAGCGATACTGGTGGTTCTATACGTCAGCCTGCTGCTTTTACAGGAACCTTTGGTTATAAACCAACTTATGGGACTATATCTCGTTGGGGATTAATTGCTTATGCAAGTAGTTTCGATATTATTGGCCCTGTTACCAAGTCGGTAGATGATACACAACTTTTACTATCAATAATGGCTGGTGCCGATGAATATGATGCTACCGCAATTCAAGAACCTACAAACGATTTTAGTTTTGATTTAGGAACTCAAAAACAAAGAATAGCGTATATTCAAGAAACTTTGGATATGGAAGGTGTTCAACCTGAAGTTAAAGAAGCTACTTTTAAACTAATTGAAAAGTTAAAGGCCGAAGGACACACAGTTGAAGCCATTAGTTTGCCAGAGTTAAGTTATGTAATTCCAGTTTATTATACTTTAACTACAGCCGAAGCCAGTAGTAATTTGTCGCGTTATGCAGGCATGCACTATGGTTTACGAAGCAAAAATGCAGTTGATTTAGAAACAACCATTCGTAAATCGAGAACGGAGGGTTTTGGCCCAGAGGTAAAACGAAGAATTATGCTAGGAACATTTGTGTTAAGTTCAGGCTATTACGATGCTTATTATACCAAAGCTCAAAAAGTGCGTAGGGTAGTGGCTAATAAAACCGCTGAAATATTTAAAAATTACGATTTCATACTTTCGCCAACCACACCAACTACTGCATTTAAAATTGGCGAAAAAAGCAATGACCCAATTCAAATGTATTTAGCTGATATTTTTACGGTACATGCCAATATAGTAGGCATTCCAGCTATTTCGTTCCCTTATGGAAATGACAATGAAAATATGCCAATTGGTTTGCAGTTAATGGCTAATCATAAACAAGATGCTAAGTTATTGGCAATGGTCAAAAATATAAGACCAAATATACTTTAGGATGTTTACATCTTAATTACTTATTTCTAATTTTTTTAAATTTTAGGCTACACTTGCATTCAATCAAGTGTAGCCTATTTTATTATTTAATACCAAATGAATTTAATATCGAAAAATATAAATACAAATCTTTGCAAGCAAGCTAAAACATTGGCAATGTTGTTCATGTTGTTAGTTCCTATTTTTACATTTGCACAAGACCAAGTTTATATTCAACGATTGGCAGCTCTGCGCTCACAAACCGAGTTGATTTATAATCCAGAAGTAAAAAAGCACATTGAAGAGTATATTCAAAATCCGGCTAAAACCCGCGATTTGATTAGTTTGAGTAAATATTATTTTCCAATTTTAGAAAAACATTTAAAAGCCAAAGGGTTACCAACAGATTTAAAATATTTGGCTGTTTCTTCATCGGAACTAAACCCAACTTTTGTTAACGGAAATGGCGCCAGTGGAATTTGGACAATGAGTTATACCGTTTCTAAAATGTATAAATTGAAAGTAAATACTTATGTAGATGAACGTAGAGATGTAAATAAGTCATCGGCAGTATTTGCGCAGCATTTTAAAGATTTATTTAGTATTTATAAGCAATGGCCTTTGGTAATTGGGGCATATGGCTGTTCACCCATTTCAATGAATAAATGTATTAGAATGGCTGGCAATAGCTTATACTATTGGGATATTTTTCCGTTTTTGCCTACCAATTGTCGCGAATTGTATCCGCAATTTGTAGCAGCTACTTATATTTTAAATTATTACAAGGAGCATGGCATTAAATCGGCTTCGGCTGATTTGGTTTATGATAGTGATAGCGTTTTGGTTAATAAATGGCTTTCGTTAAGCCAAATTTCAAATACCTTAGGTGTTGATTTAGATGAACTTAGGAAACTAAATCCTATATTTAAAAAAGATATTATTCCTATGAGCACCGATGGGTATTATATAAAAATACCTAAGGCTAAAGCTAAATTATTTTATTTATTAAGCGATAGTGTTTACAAGCCTATTAATACCGATGTGGCACCTATAGTTATTCAAAAAGAAGTACCTACCGATGTGCAAGACCATACAGGTGTGGTGGCTACTAACTTGCCCGAAAATATTGACCCTCCAAAGAAAAAAGGAAAAGTAAAAGAGGAAGTAGAGCCTAAAAAGCAAAAAATTGTAAAGGTTTTTTATGTTGTAAAACGTGGCGATGTGCTTGGCGATATAGCTGATTGGTTTGATTGTAGCACAAGTGATATAAAAAAATGGAATAAGCTTAAATCGAATAATATTCAAAAAGGAAAAAAACTAACTTTATTTGTAGATGGTAGTAAATCAGGATATTATAAAAGGATAAATAAAATGCCGACCAAGCAAAAAAAGAAGTTGAAACGCAAAGACTAGTAGCTGTTGTTACTTAATAATTATTTATTAGAAAAAGAGAATTTTAAGTAAAAAACACCTTGTTAAGAATTAATTTTAACAATACTTTTGCACCGCAAAAAATAATAACAAAATGAGCAATATTACTTTTACAATGATTAAGCCAGATGCAGTAGCTAATGGTTATATCGGAAAAATTTTAGATCAAATTACTTCAGCTGGTTACAGAATTGTAGCTATGAAATACATTCATTTAACTGAAAAAACTGCAGGTGAATTTTATGGTGTACACCGCGAGCGTCCGTTCTACAAAGATTTAGTTAACTTTATGATTAGTGGCCCAATTGTAGCTGCAGTTTTAGAAAAAGAAAATGCAGTTGCTGATTTCAGAACTTTAATTGGTGCAACTGACCCAAGCAAAGCTGAGCCAGGAACAATTAGAAACTTATATGCAAAATCAATTGATGCTAATGCTGTTCATGGAAGTGATAGCGATGAAAATGCAGCAATTGAGGCATCTTTCTTCTTCTCTAATTTTGAAAGATTTTAGTTAGAAACAACTTTTTATAAAAGGCCCGTTTAACTTTAAGTTGAACGGGCTTTTTTGTTTTGGTGAAGTTTTAATGGGTTAAATTTCAAATTTGTTTTTGACTATTTTATTTTAAATTTTAACTATTTTGCTCAAAAAATTATTGAACAAAGTAATTGAAAATGGAATCTCTTAGAATATTAATAGTTGAAGATGAGTTTATTATTGCTAGTAATTTAAAGCTAATGCTTGAGGATTTGGGTTATTCTCCTTATCCTCCGGCAGGTAGTAAAAAAGAAGCAATGGAAGCACTAGGGAAGTGGGAAATTGACTTGGCTATTTTAGATATTAACTTGAGTGGAAAGCACGAGGGTATTGAAATTGCAAATTATATTAAAGATAACGTGCATATTCCATTTATATTTTTAACTAGTAATTCTGATAAGGAAACTATTGATGAGGCCAAACATACTCTGCCAAAGGCTTATTTAATAAAACCATTTACCGAGGAAGATATTTATTCAGCCATTGAAATGGCCATGGCCTCTTTAATACATGAGCGTGATAGCGAAGTTGAGAAATTAGCCATATTAAAGGATAGTATTTTTATTAAATTAGGGGCTAAATATTTTAAAGTAGATATTCCTGATATTTTATATTTTGAAGCAGATGGAAAAATGATGAATGTGTATACGGCTCAAAATCAAAAGTTTAGTATCAGAACCAGTCTAGAAGCTTTACTGGAGAGGTTAAAAACATATAATTTTATTAGAATTCACAGAAGTTACTGTATAAATGCAAAGTATCTAGAAATAATTAATGGTGAGTTTGTTACAGTTAAAGATCAACAAATTCCTATAGGTAGAAATTATAGAGATGATTTATTGGCTAATATTAAAACCATGAACTAAACTAAGTTAGATTTCGTATTTTATAAAAAAAGGAATGAAAAAAACACTATTGATTGGCTTTTTATTAAGCTTAACATGTTTGCTAAAAGCCAATGAAATACAGTTTTCAGTAGTGCTAAATAGAGCGGGTAAGCTTTCTGCTGCTAGTAAGTCTAACGAGGCTTTAAACTTATTGTGGGATGGGTTGCGTCAAGCAGAAAGTAAGAAAAATGTAAAGTATGTTGGCCTTTTTAGTTTGGCTTTGGCCGATGAGTATTTGTATATTAATCAAATTGATTCGATAGATTTTTATTACGGTGAGGCTCTAAAAATTTTCGAATCTTTGGGTTTAGAAAACGAATTGATAAGAGCAAAGTTAGGTTTACTTGAGCTACCACGAAGGACAAATCCATCAAGCACTATGGATAAGTATCTTGAACTACTAAAACAAGCCAGAGCTATTAACGATAATGCTACTTATTATTTAATTTTAGAAAAAATTATAATGGTAAATAATGGTATGGAAAACTATACCGAAGCTTTTTCCCAAACACATGAATGTATTAATTATTACCAAGCGGTTAAAGATACCTTTCATTTGGCTATAAAATATAGGGAATTGGGAGCGCTTTTTTTTACTCATTTTGCTGCTCGAAATGGTCCTGCATATGAAAAAGATTCTTGCTTTTATTATCATGAAAAAGCCATCAAATTATCATATCAAATAAATGCATTCAGGAATTTGGTTTTTGCTTATCAGCGCTTAAGTTGGTTGCTTTATAAAACTGATTTAAACTTGGCTTGGAAGTATATAAAAACTGCTGATAGTATTGATAAGCTGTATAATATTAAATCGCCTCAGCTGCCTAATATAATGTCGTTTTCTCTTTTTAAAATGGGTCGTGTTAAAGAAGCAATTCAAAAGTCGAAAGAAGCATTAGATATGGGATTAAAGGCAAAGCAACTTTTTATTGGAATTCAAGCTACTGACCAATTGTGCATTTATTATAAAGCCATAAAAAGATATGATTCTGCGCTTTATTACAATGAAATGTCTCATATGTTTAACGATAGTATTAGAAGCCAAAAGCACTATAAAGATGCTGCTAAAATGCAGGCTAAATTAGAGTTTGACAAAGAAGCTTATGAAAAGGAGTTAATTCAAAAGGAGGAAATAAAGCGTCAAAGTGTTATTCAAAAGTTTACTTTTTCAACAATCATATTATTATTAGTAATTATTGGTTTGGTTTATAGGGCATTTTTAAATTATAAAAAATCAGCATCAATCATCAAAGCGCAAAACGATGAAAAAACCATACTCATAAAAGAAATTCATCATAGAGTAAAAAATAATTTATCTGTTATTTCTGGTATATTAGATTTACAAAAACGTAATATTAAAGATGAGCAAATGTTAGAAGTTTTTAAGGATGCAAAATCGCGTATTAATAGCATGGCATTGGTTCATAAAAACCTATATGAGCAAGACGATTTTTCAACCATAGATGCCCAAAGTTATTTCGAGAATTTGTATATTACTGTTAGTGGTGCTTATAAATTACAAGGTAAAAACATAGTTTATAATATACAATGTAAAAATGTAAATATTAATTTAGATACATTAATTCCACTTGCGCTAATTACCAACGAATTGCTTACCAACTCCTTTAAATATGCTTTTGACGAAAAGGATAAAGGAAGAATACAATTAAGCCTTAAAAATACAGAAAGTGGTTTTGAAATGCAATACAGCGATGATGGTATTGGTTATAACTTTGAGGAACTAAAACCTGAAAACGAAGGTTTAGGTACACTTTTAATTAACGGACTAATAAAGCAATTAGATGGCAACGTAAAAAAAGAAAATACCTCTAATGGTTTGGCCTATACATTTAGCTTTAAGGGCATTCATACATAGCTGAATTGGATTTAGAACTGACTTTACTTTTTTGTTTTTTTACCTAAAATTTTGTTTCAATAAAGGCTAGTATTATAATTGCCTATGGATAAATTATCTAAACTGCTTTTATTGGCCTTGTTTACAGTGGCTTGTAATTGGTGCGTTGCACAAGTAAATACTAAAACTTATGTGGTTTACTTAACACCAAAAACTGCAACAAACTTCAATCCTTATCAGTATTTTGATGCAAAAAACATAGAACGTAAAGTTTTAGCTCATTTGCCACTTTTTGATAAACGAGATTTGCCAGTAAATGAAGTGGCTGTTAAGGCTATTAAAAATACAAATGCTGAATTATTGGTGGTGAGCCGTTGGTTAAATGCCATTTTTATTAATGCAAGTTTTGAACAAATAGAACAAATTAAAAATTTACCATCTGTAAAGTATGTAGATGAGTTTACTGCTTCCAAAGGCAAAGTTATAGCATTGGTTGAAGATGAATTAACTCCAAGAAATAAACAAATTTTAAAATACCAAACCAAACGCTTGCAAGTTGATGAATTTGAAAGTAAAAAATTAACTGGAAAAGGTATAAGAATTGCTGTATTTGATGTAGGTTTTTCTGGAGCAGATAAGCATGCTGCTTTTAAGCATATATATGATAATCAGCGAATTGTAAAAACCTATGATTTTGTAAAAAATAATAATAATGTTTACTTAGGTGGTGCTCATGGAACCAATACATTAAGTTGTATTGCTGGTATTTACAATGGACAAAAAATAGGAATGGCTACCGATGCTGAATTTTTATTAGCTCGCACTGAATGGACTACCAAAGAAGACAAACAAGAGGAGTATTTTTGGTTAGCAGCTGCTGAGTGGGCCGATAAAAATGGAGCTAATATTATTAGCAGTTCGTTAGGTTATGGAAACGATTGGTACACTGTAAAAGATATGGATGGCAAAAAAAGTGTGGTAGCTTTTGCGGCAACTGTTGCTGCTCAAAAAGGAATTTTGGTAGTTAATTCGGCTGGTAACGAATATGAAGATAAAAAATGGAGAACCATTATTACTCCATCGGATGCAGATAGCGTTTTATGTGTAGGAGGAACCGATCCTTACACTGATAGACATATTAGTTTTAGCAGTATTGGTCCAAGTGCCGATTATAGAACAAAACCCAATGTAAGTGCTCCGGGTCAGGTAATAGCTGCTAACCCAAATGGAACAATAGGCCAAACCTTTGGAACATCGTTTTCGTGTCCTTTAGTAAGTGGTTTTGCTGCTTGTGCTTGGCAAAGTAATCGTAGCTTAACCAATATGCAACTTTTTGCTGAAATTGAAAAATCGGGCCATTTATATCCTTATTTTGACTATATGCATGGACATGGCGTACCGCAGGCTAGTTATTTTACTAAAACTAAAAAAACAGTTTTGCCTAATTTTCATTTAATTGATTCTATTAAAGATAACCAAAGCATTACTTTCCAAATTACTGATTCTGTTTTTATAAAAAAGTATGAAGCATTTTATAATTATCAAATACAAATAGATACAATTAATACTGATTCTATTGCAGTTCCTGAGGTGGAAGAGCCAAAAACATGTAACCTTTATTGGAATGTAAAAAATAACGAAGGCAAAATTCTGTACTACGAAGTAATTGAAGTTGAAAGTATTGAAGATATAGTAATTAATCCTAAAACTGTTCAAAAAGGTTATGTTCTAACCTTTCATTTTGAAGGATATACATTAACCAAAACCATTGAATAAAATATGAAAAAAGTAATAATTACATTATCGCTTGTTATGGCAAGCTTAGGCATTATAAATGCACAAACTGTAGTAGTGGAAGAAGAGGTGAACAAAGCGCCTATTACTAATTTACCTGCTTATACTCCAAGTAAAACCGATGCTGGTTTTATTATGGACTTTACCAGTTATGGTGGTTTTGATGAAAATGGATTAAAAGGAAAATTTGGAAACTCTATTGGCATTAACATTTTGTTTAATTTAAAATATAAATTGGCAAATAAGATTCAGTTGGTTTCGCAAGTAGGTATTAATTGGGAAAACTATAGCTTTACTAAAAACGATACCAATACCACATTTCCTACTGCTGTTGGCAATAATGATATGGATAGGTTTAGTATTACTGCTGCCTCACTTAGTTTAGGAGCGCGCTTTAAACTTAAAAGATCGTTATATACAGAGATAGGAGCTATGGGTAAATGGAATTTTTCGAAAGTTTATAATTATGAAACCAAAGATGTAAATGGCAATAAAACAGAAGTGTTTGTACACGATTTGGCCTATATAAAAGATATTGCAGCCGATGCTTATTTAAGATTAGGTGTAAAAGGAATTTCATTGGTTGCTTATTATCGTTTAACCGATATGATGCAAACTGCTAGCTATGCGCCTGTGGTTTATGAAACACCACGTTTGCGTTTAGGAATAAGTTTAGGATTGTAAAAAACATGAAAAATTGGATAGAAGCTTTTAGGCTGCGTACACTCATGCTGTCGTTAGCATGTATACTAATGGGTGTTTTTTTAGCTAAAATATTTTCGCAAAATGTATCCACTGTGTCGGTGGTATTAACATTGCTAACCGCTTTATTTTTGCAAATACTTTCGAACTTAGCTAATGATTATGGTGATAGTAAACATGGCGCTGACCACGATGGCAGGAAAGGCCCTAAACGCGCAGTGCAATCAGGTAAAATTACTGCTGCTCAAATGTTAGTTGGTATAAAAATTTTTGTGGCGTTAAGCCTTATTACGGGCATTGCATTGCTCTATTCTTGTTTAAATGTAATTGGGTTAAATGGTGTTATTACATTATTTGTATTAGGCATAGCTGCAATAGTTGCTGCAATAGCTTATACCAATGGTAAACGACCATATGGCTATATGGGTCTTGGCGATATTTCTGTATTTATATTCTTTGGTTTAATAGCAGTGTGTGGTACTTATTATTTATTGGTTGGCGCTATTAATCCATTTGTATTATTACCAGCTATTAGTTGTGGCCTGTTTTCGGTAGGAGTGTTAAATTTAAACAATATGCGAGATATCGATTCAGATATTGCAGCAGGAAAAAATAGTATTCCAGTTCGTTTAGGGTATGAAAAAAGTAAGGTGTATCATTACGTAATTATTATAACAGCACTGCTTTGCTCACTAATATTTGTGATGTTTTATAAAGAAATGCCTACTTGGACAAACCTATCTTTCGTTGCATGTTTTCCCTTGTTTTTAAAGCAATTATTTACAGTGAAAAACACAACAGATAAAATAAAATTAGATCCATTGTTAAAACAGCTTTCTATCTCTACTATGCTGTTTGTACTGCTATTTGGATTGGCTAATTTATTGTAGTTAGTTATTTAATATTTAATGATAAAAAATGCGGACTTGGTCCGCATTTTTTTATTTTTAATTGAATACTTCTACACCTTTTCCAGTTGTAATTAATTTGTAAAGGCTTTGTTCTATTAGCATTTTCCAGCCATTTGAACAACCTCCATAACATTCAAACTTTGGAACTAAACCTACATGTGTAAAACAAACTTTCGTTTTATTTTCTACCTCCATTATTTCAAACATAATTTCAGTTCCTGTCCATTCAGTTTTGTTGTTGGTAAAATTAAGTTGACTATCAGTAACCAACCAAACAATTTTTTTATTAGGCACTAACTCTATCACTTTTTGGTTGGAATAATGAATATCCTTCATTTTGTAAGCAAATTCATCATTTAACTTGTTAGCAGAGCCAGTAATTTCGCCATGCCACCAAGCACTTACATTATTAATGGCATTAAATACTTCGCTAGCTGATTGGTCAACTACAATATTGGTAGTATAATTTAATGATTTCATATTGTAACTTATTTAAGTAATTGTAATTGCCCTAAATGGTATTGTAAATGCGAAGTTCTAGTTATTATAATGTTTAATTTGTTACGGGTTGGCTCCTTTTCAAAATCTTCTTTTGTTACAGCAGTGTGTTTTTCAAACCAATCTGTGGGTTTCATTGTACTAAATTGCTCATTCATTATGTTGCACTGATTAATCCAATAGGCTCTTAACTCGGCTAAAGTTGGTGTTTTATCGGTAGCTTTATCTGCCAATTTAATAAATGACTCATTCAGTTCAGGGTAAACTTTTTCGCCCATATTTAATAAAATGAGCATATCATCGTGAACTGCAATTAAATGCCCTAAAATATAAATTCCTCTATTTTTGCTAGGAGCAATCTCTTTTAGTAGTTTTTCATCGTTTAATAATCCAAGTAGGGTATCAACATTTTTAATAGATGCATTCCATCTATCTAATACCATTTTTACGGCTATTTCTGTTTGTGTCATGTTTTTTAAAAATTAGTAGTTCAAAAGTATTGTCTTACTTTATTATAGAGATGGTGTAAAAACGACATTTTAACGGGTTGATTGAGACAACACAACATCCTAATTTTGACAAGAATTTATTTATGAAACATTTAAGCATATTGGTACCGAACGGAGAAGGAAATAACCTGAGCAGTATAGTTGGTGCTTATAAAATATTTACCCGGGCTAATCATTATTGGCAGCAGTTAGGCAATGCCTCAAAATTTAATATTCAGTTGGTAGGAAGTGCGCAAACTGTAAATTATTATGATGGTTTATTTTCCGTTAAACCACATACCCATTTTGACAATATAAGTCAATCCAATTTAATTATTATTCCATCTCTCAATCATCATTTTGAAGACGGAATTAATGAAAACAAGGAACTCATAAATTGGATTGCAAAGCAATATAAAAATGGTGCTGAAATAGCCAGTATTTGTACTGGGGCATTTTTACTAGCAGCTACCGGTTTAATGGATGGTAAGGTATGTTCTACACATTGGTCGGCCGCTCATAGTTTTAAGCAGATGTTTCCTAAGGTAAATTTACAAACTGACAACTTGATAACTGACGAAGCAGGTATTTGCACCAATGGAGGAGCATACTCTTTTCTGAATTTGATGATTTATTTAGTTGAAAAATATTTTGATAGGCAAACAGCTATTTTTTGTGCTAAAGTATTCCAAATAGAAATGGATAGAAATAACCAATCAGAGTTTACCATATTTACTGGGCAAAAACAGCATAGCGATGAAATGGTGCTGCAAGCCCAATTATTTATAGAAAAAAACATTGAAGATAAAATATCAATTGAAGAATTATCGTCAAAGTTAAATGTGGGAAGACGTAGTTTTGATAGGCGATTTGTTAAAGCTACCGGAAATACACCCATTGAATATGCGCAAAGAGTTAAAATAGAAGCCGCAAAAAAAGCATTTGAAACCAACAGAAAAACAATAACTGAGGTTATGTACGAGGTGGGTTATACCGATGTAAAAGCTTTTAGAGAAGTGTTTAGAAAAATTACTGGCTTATCTCCTTTAGAGTATAAGCGTAAGTATAATAAAGATATAGTTTTGTTGTAAAAACAAGTTTACGGTTAACAAAAAAGCTGCCTTATTTAAATTAAAGCAGCTTTTTTAATGTATTGAAAATAAATATACTATGCTTTGTATTCGCCAAATACACCTCTAAAGGTATCAGCTATTTCGCCTAAAGTAGCTAAACTTTCAACTGCTTCTATAATATGCGGCATTACATTACTTCCATCTTTAGCGGCTTGTTCTAATTTAGCAATATTGGTTTTTACCAAATTATTATCTCTTTCAGCTCTCAGCTTATTTAGTTTTTCTGTTTGTTGAACACGAATATTGTCATCAATTTTAAACGAAGGTGGAGCAACTTCTTCTTCCACCGTAAATTTATTTACACCCACAATTACTTTTTCTTGGCTTTCAATATCTTTTTGGTATTTGTAACTAGCTGTGGCAATTTCGTTTTGCATGTAACCTTCTTCTATAGCGCTTACACTTCCACCCATCGCATCTATTTTTTCAATATACTTCCAAGCTTCAGCTTCTACTTGATTAGTCAATTCTTCTACAAAATAACTACCGCCCATTGGGTCAACGGTATCTACAACTCCACTTTCAAATGCAATGATTTGTTGCGTACGCAATGCTGTTCTTGCTGCTGCTTCAGTAGGTAAATTTAATGCCTCATCAAAACCATTGGTATGTAAACTTTGAGTTCCACCCATTACTGCTGCTAAAGCTTGTAAAGTAACTCTTGCTATATTGTTTTCAGCTTGTTGTGCAGTTAAAGTACTTCCACCAGTTTGTGTATGAAAACGCAACATCATTGCCTTTGGATTAGTTGCGCCTAAATCTTTAGCTATTTTAGCCCACATTCTACGTGCAGCTCTAAACTTGGCTATTTCTTCAAAAAAGTTATTATGTGCATTAAAGAAAAACGATAAACGTTGTCCAAATACATTTATATCTAAACCTTTGGCAATTGCGGCTTCACTGTATGCTTTGGCATTTGCCAAGGTAAATGCTATTTCTTGCACTGCTGTACTTCCTGCCTCGCGAATATGATAACCACTAATCGAAATGGTATTCCATTTTGGAACTTCTAAACTACAGTATTCAAAAATATCGGTAATAATACGCATACTTGGCTTAGGCGGATAAATATAAGTTCCCCTAGCTGCGTATTCTTTTAAAATATCGTTTTGAATGGTTCCCGAAATCTTTTTAATGTCAGCACCTTGTTTTTTTGCTAACGCAATATAAAAAGAAAGTAAGGTAGATGCTGTTGCATTGATAGTCATACTAGTAGTAATGTCTTGCAGTTTAATGCCATCAAACAAAGTTTCAATATCGCGTAAACTATCAATAGCTACTCCTACTTTACCCACTTCACCTTCACTCATTGCATGGTCGCTATCATAACCAATTTGAGTTGGTAAATCGAATGCAACCGAAAGACCCATGGTTCCGTTTGCTAATAAATACTTATAACGTTTATTTGATTCCTCAGCAGTTGAAAAACCTGCATATTGGCGCATAGTCCATAATCTTCCACGATACATATCAGGCTGCACACCACGAGTATATGGAAACTGCCCAGGCATTTCATTATTGATATTATTGCTGTCTGGTTTGTATAAATCGTTAATTATTATTCCACTATCAGTTATAAATTTATTTTCGGCCATTGTATTTAGTTATTTGGGCAAATATAAATAAACTCACTAGCTATTTAACTGATATGGCTTAGGTACAATTGCTAAAATGGTGTGGTTATAGTTTTAGATTAAATAAAGTTTTTTTTATCTTAAAATAATCCAAATTTGTTTTTTGGAATTGCCTAATAATTTATGAAGCTAAAGTTACTTTACTTGTTTATATTTTTACTGAATGTATGGAGCAGTTTTGGGCAAATAAGCAGGCGAAACACAAAGGCTATTAATGTATATAAATCAAATTATCAAAGAGTTACCTCTAGCTCGGTTTCTTACCATTCATTCGAAATAAAAGAAGGTACACTTTGGGCTTGGGGTTTTAATAGCTTTGGGCAATTGGGCGATAGCACCACCTTTCAAAAATATAAACCTATACAAATAGCTGCCGATAATGATTGGGCAATGGCTAGTGCAGGTTATTGGCATAGCTTAGCCATAAAAACCAATGGCACCCTTTGGGCTTGGGGTAAAAACGATTATGGACAATTGGGTATTGGTAATTATAATAATAAAATTGTGCCCACACCTGTTGGCACAGATAGTAATTGGGTAACCGTTTCAGCAGGCGAATTTTACAATTTTGGCATCAAAGCAGATGGAACTTTGTGGGCTTGGGGCCTAAATATAAATTTTAAATATGGTTTTGGTGGGCCAGCTAATGCCAATATTCCTATTCAAGTTGGTTTAGATAGCAATTGGGTAAGTATAGCTGCAAATGCTGTTGGATGTATTGGCCTAAAATCAAACGGTTCCCTTTGGGATATATTTGGTTCATCAAATAGCAGTAAGCCTATTCAAATTGGAGTAAATAAAAATTGGACAAATATTGCCGCAGGCTATGGAAGTTTTTATGCACTTAAAAGCAATGGAACATTATGGGCTTGGGGTTATAATGAAAGTGGTCAACTAGGGGTTGGCGATAAACAAATTAAGCAAGTACCAACGCAAGTTGGTTCACAAAACGATTGGGTAAATATGGCTGCTGGCAGATACCATTGTTTAGCTTTAAAAAGTAATGGAACCCTTTGGGGCTGGGGTGGCAATAATGCTTATCAATTAGCCACCATAGCCGATACCAATTTTACTGCTCCAACCCTGATTGGTGAAAAGAAAAATTGGGTGGGAATAAGCGCTGGTTTTGAACATAGTATGGCTGTTGATGTAAATGGTTCATTTTACAGCTGGGGAAGTAACAGTTATGGGCAAGTTGGCAATGAAGATTTTTTAAATCAAGAACTGCCAACAAAAATTAGCAATGAAAATGTTTGGTTAAATGTATTTGGAGGCCGCAATCATTCATTTGGAGTTAAAACCAATGGCAATTTATGGGCTTGGGGGCAAAATAACTTTGGCCAATTGGGTTTTTCATCAAATAATAATTCTTTAAAACCTTTATTAGCCAATAACGATAGTAATTGGGTTGCTGTTTCATTAGGAGGCGCTCATTCTATTGGTTTAAAAGTAAATGGAACCATTTGGAGCACAGGTTATAATGCGTATGGTCAACTTGGAAATAATTCATTTTTAAATAGTTATAAATTTAACCAAATTGGATTTGATAGCAATTGGATAAATATTGCCGTTGGCGAGCATCATAATTTAGCTATAAAAAGTAATGGAACGCTATGGGCTTGGGGAAACAATAGTTATGGTGAGCTTGGCGATGGAACAACTGCCATAAAAAGCGAACCTGTTCAAGTTGGAACAGATGACAATTGGGCGGCCATAGCAGCAGGCAATATTCATAGTTTAGCTTTAAAAACCGATGGAACCCTTTGGGCTTGGGGGAATAATTTTTATGGACAATTAGGCGATAGTGTAATTAATAACCAAAATATTCCTTACCGAATTGGCGGAGATACCACTTGGATAGGCATTTATGTTGGCGATTTTTTTACATTGGCCTTAAAAAGTAATGGAACGCTTTGGGCTTGGGGAAATAACTTTTATGGGCAATTAGGAATTGGCGATTCGCTAAATAGATATTATCCAGTTCAGGTTGGAAACTCAAAAAATTGGATGCAAATTAAAGCAGGAAGTTCCACTTCAATGGCGTTAAAAGCCAATGGAGCCATGTTTTTTTGGGGAGCTAATAATAACGGAGAATATGCTGATTCAAGTGCAGCTAGTTGGGTTCCAAAACAAAATCACAACGAAAAAAACTATGTATGTATAGAAGCAGGATCGTTTTACAGCTTGGTTATAAAATCAAATAGAAATCAATTTTGCGCCTCTGGAATTAACAATGTTGGCCAACTAGGTAATTGGACTTTTAAAAATCAATATGCTTTTGTATGTAGTAATGAATGTAATTTACCACCAGCCCCATTAATTATAAACCAATCAGCCATTTGTAAAGGAACCAAAGCTTATTTGCTTGCAAATGGTTATGGAAGTTTAAGGTGGTATGCCGATTCGTTAGCGGATTCTATTATTGCCTTTGGCAATACATTTACAACCCCAAATTTAATCCAATCTACCACCTATTTTGTAAAAGACAGCACTTGCGATGTAAGCGAAAAAGCAAGTGTTTTTATAAATGTAGTACAAACACCTAAAATTGGTTTTACACATAATGTATTAACCCAATGCTTAAATAATAATCTGTTTGAATTAATTGATACCAGCAAGCTTGATATGGTTAATTTTACAAGAACTTGGCTGTTAAATAATAATGATACTTTATTAGCCGATACCTTCATTATTAAATTTGATAATGCTGGAATTTATCCTGTAAAATTTAAAGTTGAAGGCAATAATCAGGCTGGCTGTTCCGATTCAGTTTTGGTTCTATTAAAAGTTAATGATAATCCCAAAATAAATTTAACGGCTTCAAACACTGAAGTGTGTTTGGGTAATGAAATTACTTTAAATGCTGCTGGTACCAATAATATTCTATTCTTAAATGATGTAAAAAACAATATACCATTTAAGCCTGATTCAACAAAGTATTATACTGCTTATACTATAGATTCTAATAACTGTTCTGATACTTCAAGCATTCTTGTAAAAGTAAATCCTAAACCCAAAATAAGTGCAAGTAGCAGTGCTAATTCGGTTTGTAAAAACACACCGGTTACGCTAACAGCTTTAGGCTCCAATAATTTAGTTTGGTCTGATTCTGTAAAAAACGGAATTCCATTTTTTCCTATCAGCACCAAAACCTACCAAGTAATTGGAAAAAATGAGTTTAATTGCACAGATACAGCTTTGGTAACAGTTCAAGTAAAACCTTTACCAAATACCCAAGTAACAACAAATAAGGAAAAGCTAACAGCAAATTTAATTAATGCCACTTACCAATGGCTTGATTGCAATAATTTAAAATCGCCTATTTTTAATGAAATAAACCAAATATTTACAGCCAAAATAAATGGCAGTTATGCTGTTATTATTGAACAAAATGGTTGTATAGATACGTCATCATGTATTTTAGTAAATACCATTTCTGTTCAAAATATGGAAAAGCCAAATATGGTTAATGTTTATCCAAACCCTAATAACGGCAACTTTACCATTGAATTTTTGCAAGAAGGTATTTACCAAATTATAAATCAATTGGGACAGGAAGTGGCATTTTTCGAAGCAACAAGTAGCCATAACAATTTCATTGTAAGTGATTTAAAAAGTGGTGTTTATTATATTGTTTCAAAAAGCAATAACCATTTAATTAGGCAAAAAATAGTGGTTACCAACTAATAATTGTAAAACTTTATTTTTTTACACTATTGCCCAATAATAGCAGTTAAATTGCCATCAATAATTTTATCATGAAACAAACTTTACTTTTTTTATTTGTAACTATAAGTTTTCAATTATCAGCGCAAAACAATTGGTTTAAAAACTTTGGTTCTACTAAGTTTGAGCACTTAGATAGAGTAGCAACTGATGATTCAAATAATGTATATGTGGCAGGCCGCATGGGCGCTAACATGACTGTAGGAGACACCACACTTGAAAAAATAAATTTTAGCAGTTCGTACAATTATTTTGTGGCAAAATTTACAGAAGCAGGCAAATTTGTTTGGGCTTTAAATGTAGATGTGCCAGCTGGAATAGACCAAGTAAGTGGATTAGCTGCTGATAAATTAGGATATGTGTACATGGCTATTGAAAAGCCAGGAACACTTTATAAAATCAATCCCAATGGCACTTTTGCTATTCAAAAAACCATTCAAGCTTGGAATGCGCGATTGGCAAATATTGAAATTGACAATGAATTAAATGTGTGGATTGGAGGTTCATTTAGCCAATATAATTTTAGTTTTGATGGTTTACCAGCCATGCCACATTTAAATGGCACAGGTATGTATGTAGCCAAACTCGATTCAAGTTTAAAAGCAAAAAAAGTAATTCCTATAGGCAGCAATAGCCTAAGTTCGCGCATAGGTAAAATTGCTTTAAAAGATAGTTTGGTTTATGTATGTACAAACTCCGACAATAGTGTTTATATAGCCAACGATACCATAAAAGATGCGCGAATTATTACTGCTTGCTTTGGTAAAAATGGAAATTACAAATGGGCAAAAGCAGCTTATTTAAACGAAACTTTAACCGGTATTCAACATGTGTGGGATATAGCAGTTTCCGATAGTCATCAAGTAGTTATAGTGGGCGAATTTTACGAACCAATGAAAATAGGGACAACTGTTTTAGCAAATGCTAATAACAAAGAAAATTTCTTTATGGCTTCGTACAATAAAGACGGCAGTTTACTTTGGGCTAGGCAATCGTCAACCATTTATTCATCGGGTAATTCAGTTAAATTTATCAATACTGAAAAACTTGCAATAATAGCCGATTATAGTTTTGGATTTACTCTAGGAGGTAAATCAGGAGGAGATGGAGTAAGCAATAAACGCTATCCACTTTATATAAGTGCAAATAAAAATGGAACTGTTGATTGGATAAAAACTTTAGGACAAAAAGATTGGGCTTATGCCAACGATTTAGCCATTGATAAAAAAGGAAATTGGTATTTAGGTGGAAATTTTCAAGCTACAACTACTAATACTATTGATGGAAACACAGTTTCTGTAGTTGGCGAATCGGATGTTTACATACTTAAAAACTTTATGGTTGCGGAACCAACTATTGGCGCTACTGCATTTTGTAACGATAATTTACCAAAAAGCCTCGTAGCAACAGGCACTAACGTGAATTGGTTTGCTGACTCACTAGCTACTGTTTTAGTTTTTAAAGGAAATAATTTAACTGTTAATCTTACCAACGATTCAGTATTTTATGTGCAACAAAGTTTTGGTCATGTAAACAGTAAACCTAAAGCTGTTATGGTAAAAATTAATCAATTAAAACCAGTAAAATTAATGCAAAGTGGAAATACACTAACCGTTCAACCTGCTATTGGTAAAAGTTATCAATGGTTTAACAATGGAGCATTAATTTCAGGATTAAATTCAGCTACATTATTTGCTACTGTTAATGGCAAATACCATGTAATAGCTACTGATAGTAATAATTGTAAAAATTATACTGATACCATCAATTTTGTAAGTAATTCGTTAAACGAAGTTATAAGCCATCAGGTTAATGTGTATCCAAATCCTAATAACGGTAACTTTACACTTGAATTTTTAAAAGAAGGCAATTATAAAATTATTAACCAATTGGGTCAGGAAATAGCTCATTTTCAATATATTAAAAATATTGGCAACACATTAATAATGAGCAATTTACAAGATGGTATTTATTACATAGTTTCCGAAAATAATCAAAATTTGGACAGGCAAAAAATTGTTGTAATACATTAATCTATTGCAATAAGTAAAACTCTGCTTTAATCATTGGGTTCAGGTGTTTTAATAGCTCTATATCTGCGGGTTGCCAAGCTTTAAACCATTTGTTATAACCATTAGTATGTACTTCTAACTGTTCGTTAAATTCCCAAGTTCCTCCCAAACATGGCCCAACTAACGCATTTCTTTGTGAGTCTAAGACATAAGTTACGTCTAGTTTTTTCTCATTAATAAGCCATTCCATTCCAATAACAAGGCCGTTGGTTGGAAATTGAATTTTTTCGGCAGATAAATCAACCGAAACCCATTCGTTTCCGCCATCAATGGCATTGGCAAAATAATTACTATCTAATAATTCTTTTATAGGCATTCCATCTGTATTGGCTTCATAAACATGAATTCTAAATTTTGTTTCAGTAAATCCATTATTGGTAATATAAAATTGAACATTTTTTAAAAATGCTTCTTTTGGAAAATGGTTTTTCAAATATAATCCCACAATAGAACTTGGACTTTTAAAGTAAATATCTTTTGAAATATCGGTTTCTGCTCCAGCAAATTTTGTTTTTATAAACTTATACTTGGGTTTAGGTTTTCTTAAGCTAGCTGTTGGTAATCGTAATATTATTTCTTTCTGGTTCGTTAACAAATAATCAGAAACATTTATGAAAGACTTTAAATATCCAAGGTAGTTGCTATGCAAAGTATCAAATGGTAATGAATCAATAATTGCTATTTTAAACTGTCCTAACTCGTTAGACATGCCAACAAACTGCTGTTTGTAATAAAAACTTACAAATGGCAATGGTTTAAATTGTTCATCTTGGGTACTTCCTTCTATAAAAGTTTGCCCAAAACAAAAAGATTTTAAACAAAACAGTAAAACGAAAGACAAAAATTTTAGGGGAAATTTCATCAAACAATTTTATGAAAATACTTGGCTTTTTCAAATGGAAGCAATAAAAAAGCCTTACCAAATATTGGTAAGGCTTTAAATTTTATTTTTTGAACCTAGTTTATATTTTTAAACCTAACTCTATGCGGAGCAGAATCACCTAAGCGTTGTTTTTTGTTTTCTTCGTAAGCACTGTAATCACCTTCAAAGAAATACACTTGCGAGTTTCCTTCAAAAGCTAAAATATGCGTTGCAATACGATTGATAAACCATCTATCGTGGGAAATAACAACCACACAACCAGCAAAGTTTTCAATAGCTTCTTCTAATGCACGCAATGTGTTTACGTCAATATCATTGGTTGGCTCATCTAACAAAAGTACGTTTCCACCTTCTTTTAAGGTAATTGCTAAATGAACGCGGTTACGCTCTCCACCAGATAGTACACCTACTTTTTTACCTTGATCGCTGCCACCAAAATTAAATTTAGAAACATAAGCTCTTGCATTTACTTGTTGGGTTCCAACTAAAATAGTTTCAGTGCCACCACTTATTACTTCAAATACAGTTTTTTCAGGTAATAAATCTTTGTGGCTTTGGTCAACGTAAGCTGTTTTAACAGTTTCGCCCACTTTAAAGGTGCCGCTATCAGGTTGTTCCAAGCCCATCATCATGCGGAATAAAGTAGTTTTACCTACACCATTTGGACCAATAATACCAACTACACCGCCTTTAGGCAAACTAAAGTTTAAGTTTTCGTATAGTAATTTATGTCCATACGATTTGCTTACACCTTGCGCTTCTATAACTACATCGCCTAAACGAGGTCCAGGAGGAATAAATAATTCTAATGTTTGTTCTTTTTCTTTTTGGTCTTCGCTCAACATTCTGTCGTAAGCATTCAAACGCGCTTTTTGCTTAGTTTGACGACCTTTAGCACCTTGACGAACCCAATCTAACTCACGCTCTAAAGCCTTTGCGCGCTTGCCTTCAGCTTTTTCTTCAGCTTTTAATCTATTAGCTTTTTGTTCTAACCAGCTGCTGTAATTTCCTTTCCATGGAATTCCTTCGCCACGGTCTAACTCTAAAATCCAGCCAGCTACGTTATCTAAGAAATACCTATCATGCGTTACCGCAATTACAGTTCCAGGGAAATTTTTCAAATATTGCTCTAACCAATCAACACTTTCGGCATCTAAGTGATTGGTAGGCTCATCTAATAATAAAATATCAGGATTGCTTAATAATAAACGGCATAAAGCCACACGTCTGCGCTCACCGCCTGAAAGCACATTAACCATTTGGTCTGGCTCTGGGCAACGCAATGCATCCATTGCTTTTTCCAATTTATTATCTAATTCCCAAGCATCGTTTTGGTCTAATAATTCCATTACGGTAGCTTGTCTATCCAAAATTTTCATCATTTCATCACCATCCAAATTTGGGTCGGCTAGTTTGTTGTTAATTTCTTCAAACTCTTCTAATAAATCAGTTATGTGTTTTACACCCTCTTTAACACATTCTACTACGGTTTTGGTTTCGTCTAAAGTTGGCTCTTGCTCTAAAAAACCAATTTTATAATCTTTATCAAAAACTACTTCACCTTGGAAACTTTTATCAATTCCAGCAATAATTTTTAATAAACTTGATTTACCCGAACCATTTAAACCTAAAACACCAATTTTGGCACCATAGAAAAACGAAAGGTAAATGTTTTTAAGTACTTGTTTTTGAGGAGGATGTGTTTTGCTAACACCCGCCATTGAAAATATAATTTTATTATCTGACATGTTTGTGCTTTAAAATTAGCAGTGCGAATATAAGCTAATTACTTAATTGGTTACAAAATAGGATTATGCTATCAATATAAATTCAAATTGATAGACAAAAATTTAGAGTTAATTAATTGAAAATAAACGCTTTATTTCTTTTTGTATTTATCGTTAAGTCCTATTCCAGCCAAAATCATGGGTTTGATTTTTTCTAACCTACCCAGCTTTGTTTCCTCTCTTTTAGCTTCTGCAATATATTCAGCATACTCATTTTGTTTGTAATTAGATAATTTACTAAAAGCATCAAACAAAATTTTATCTACCTTCAATTCACTTTCAAGTTGAATGGGCAAACTAATTTTATCGGTTTTTTGGGGTTTCCATGTTTTACCATCAATTACATTTTGAATGGCCTCATTTACGTAAGCTAAAATTTTTGTTTCATCAATTTGATTCATGTGTGTAAATCTCCATTGACGCAAGGCTTTCGTTTTTTCTTCATTTGCATTAATCAAAACTTTATCCTCATCTGCCAAAAATACACCATCGTGAAACCAAAGTGTGAAGAACTGTTTAAATCCTCCATAAGCCACCACATTTTTTCCTTTATAAGTAAATACAGATGCACCCCATTTTATTTCTTCCATCAAAACTGTTTTTTGCAGTATTTTATGTAGAACAGCTAGTTCCTTTTCCCATTGATTAACTAAATCCATAACAAAAAACTAGTTACTTTCTGCTAATTGCTTCAGGGCTGTAAGGGCTAACGGAAAAGCCTTACTCATATAATCTTTGTGACTGTTTACAGCATCTACCTCTGCCGTTACCTTCGTTTCATTATTCATGAAGCTTAATTTGTATGTCTCAAAACAGCCCGTCCAATTTTCAGTTTCACTATCAATTGGTTGCTCTTCAAAGTTTTTTACAATACCGATATGTTTAAACACTACTACTGTATTTTCCTTACAAAAAATCACATCGCTATACATTCCTTCACCATTTGGAGCTAAAAAATGAATTCGTTCATTTAGTTTTACTTCTCCTTTATAGTAACTTCCTTCGCAAAAAGGTGTAGTCCAAACTTTATAATTATTAGGCAGCCAAAGAGCGTCCCACACTTTGTTAGCTGATGCATTTATGGTAACTTCAAATTTTAACTTTTCAATTCCCATCAAATAATTTCGCAACATAGTTTTTACAATTGCATTCCAACCCATTTCAAAATTAGCTCTCGAAAATGAATCACCAGCATCAGCAAAATTTTCGGTCCCAGTATGCGTTAATGTTACTTGTGTTTGGTTTTCGTTTATTGCTTCCAACTCCCATTTTAAAACTGAACTGCCTTTTGAGTGAGAAGGATGTGCCCAAGTGTACTCAATTACTTTATTTGTTTCAATCCTTAAAAACTTGCATTGATGAAGGTAATCACTTGAATCACTGCTTTCGTAAAAAGTAAATTCTTTACCTACTTCAAATTGATAATTTTGAACTTGAAAATACCATGCTTTCAAAGCTGTTTCATTAGCAAGTGCTTGCCAAACTTTATCAATATGGCAGTTAAATTTTTGGGTAATAATAATTGGTTCCATAGGGTTAATATTGGATTTTACGAATATATCATTTGATTAATTGTAAGCCATAATCTGTAAAAAAGTTTACATATCCTATCAAAACAACACTCAAACCCTATCAAAACGATAGGGTTTTTTTATGTGTAATTTTTAAAAAACCACGCAAAAAGCTAATAATCTAATTGTTATGTACACTATGTACCAATGGGAATACTATTTGAATAAGTAATATCAAATAAGTATTCAAAAAAATGAAAGCACAAAATTCGAAAAACTTGTATAAAGCAATGCAACGATTTGCTGATATAACAATTGGTTTTATGGTTCAAGGCAAATTTAACAGAGCTAGCAAATGTTTGTTAGTAGCTGATAAACTATTCCACTCTGGAAATAATTTGATTAAAAATGCTGTTTCTAACGTATTTGTTTATTCGCTTTCTCGTGTATTAGACAAGCATGACGAACTCAGTAATAGAGTATTCGAGATGATGCCATTTTCGCTTAAAAACGAGTACGATTTACAAGTAAATAGTTGCGGGGTATAAACTATGGAAGCAATCATTTTAATTATCGCGGGTCTTTTATTGTTCGGCCTTTTTTACAAATCAATTAACTGGTTTGATCAAATTTAATTCATCAAAAAAATTATGACAATTTTATTCATTACTGCTGTAGCTGTTTTTGGCTATATGTGCTATGTACTATTAAAACCCGAAAAATTTTAAACCTATGAATACAGAATTACTTGGAATAGTAGCCATGTTTATCATCACTTTAATTTTAGCTATACCATTAGGTAAATACATGGCAAAAGTATTTGCAAACGAAAAAACTTTTTTGGATAAATTATTTAATCCAATAGAGAAATTTATATTTAAAATAAGTGGAATAAATCCTGATAAAGAACAGACTTGGAAGGGACAATTAGCCATATTATTAGCAATGAACGTGATATGGTTTTTAGTCGGCATGCTGCTTTTTATGAACCAAGGTTCTCTGCCACTCAATCCAGATAACAATCCAAATCAATCGGCTCATTTAGCATTTAATACCACCATTTCGTTTTTGGTAAATTGCAATTTGCAACATTATTCAGGCGAAACAGGCGTAAGTTATTTGGGTCAGTTATACTTAATGTTTCTTCAGTTTGTAACCGCAGCCATTGGTATTGCAGCATCTATCACTGTATTTTATGCATTGCGCCAAGGAACCTACAAAACATTGGGTAATTTTTACAACTTCTTTGTTAAATCATGCATTCGTGTATTATTGCCAATTTCGTTGGTGATTGCAGTTTTGTTTTTGTTAAATGGCATGCCAATGACTTTTGAAGGAAAACAAACTTTAACCAATCTTCAAGGCAATACCATTCAAGTTAGCACCGGACCAGTGGCCGCTTTTGTGCCTATTAAACATTTAGGAACAAATGGTGGTGGATTTTTTGGAACCAATTCGGCACATCCTTTTGAAAACCCTAACTATTTTACAAACATGGTTCAAATGGTTATTCAAATGTTGATTCCATTTGCATTGGTTTTTGCATTAGGATTTTTTTTGAAACGAAAAAAATTAGCATGGACCATATTTGGTGTAATGACACTTGGATTTCTATTATTAACCATTCCAACAATTGTAGCAGAAGTAAACGGAAATCCTGCCATTGATAAAATGGAAATAGCCCAAACAAGAGGAAATATGGAAGGTAAAGAAATAAGATTTGGAAGCCCTGCTTCTGCTTATTGGAGCATTGCCACCACAGTTATTTCAACAGGAAGTGTAAACAGCATGCACGATAGTTTTATGCCTATTTCATGCATGAACCAGATGCTCGCCATGATGACCAATTGTTTTTATGGAGGGTGTGGGGTTGGCATTTTAAATTACTTCATCTTTATCATTTTAGCTGTTTTTATTAGTGGATTAATGGTGGGTAGAACGCCAGAATTTATGGGTAAAAAAATTGAAGCCAAGGAAATGAAAATTGCCATGATTATTGCGCTGCTTCATCCTTTTCTAATTTTAGCAGGAACCGCTTTGGCAGCGGCTTTACCTGAATTTACCGCTAGCACGTTAAATAATCCTGATGCTCATGGATTATCAGAAATGTTATATGAATACACTTCATCAGCAGCTAATAATGGTAGTGGATTTGAAGGACTTGGAGACAATACTCCTTGGTGGAATATCAGTACTGGAATCGTGTTAATTTTATCAAGGTTTTTACCAATTATTGGTCCAATAGCCATTGCAGGCATTTTAGCAAATAAAAAATACATCCCAGAAAGTGCAGGCACTTTAAAAACAGATACAGCAACTTTTGGATTAATGGTTTTTGCGGTTGTAACATTAGTTGCTGCATTATCATTTTTCCCTGCATTAACGCTTGGCCCTATAGCAGAGTATTTTTCTTTTAAGTGAAATTATCAAATAAAAAATTATCAATAAAATGAGTAATTCAAATAATAAGGCATTATTCCAAAAAGAGCTAGTAATGGAAGCATTAAAGCAAGCTTTTGTGAAATTGAAACCAAGAATTATGTTCAAAAATCCTGTAATGTTTACAGTTGAAATTGGAACAACAGTAATGTTAGGTGTTTGCATTTGGATCCTTTTTGGGGAAGCATCACAAGGTAGTTTTGGATATAATTTTACTGTTTTTTTAGTGCTACTAATTACACTTTTATTTGCCAATTTTGCTGAAGCAATAGCCGAAGCAAGAGGAAAAGCACAAGCCGATAGTTTACGTAAAACTAGAGAAGAAACACCAGTAAAAGTTATAAAAAGTGAAATGTTAGATGTAAAAGATTTTGGCGAACGTCTTACATCTCACATTTTACACCTCACATCTTCACAACTAAAAAAAGGAGATGTTTTTGTTTGCGAAGCAGGTGATATTATTCCTACTGATGGTGAAATTATAGAAGGTTTAGCCACCATTGATGAAAGTGCAATTACAGGTGAAAGTGCTCCTGTAATAAGAGAATCGGGTGGCGATAAAAGTTCAGTTACAGGCGGAACAAAAGTGCTTTCTGATAAAATTATAGTAAAAGTTACCACAGAGCCTGGTGAAAGTTTTTTAGATAAAATGATTGCCTTGGTTGAAGGTGCTAGTCGTCAGAAAACACCAAATGAAATTGCTTTAACCATTTTACTTGCTGGGTTTACATTGGTATTTATTTTAGTTACTGTTACACTCAAACCTTTTGCTGATTACGCAAATACTCCTATAACTATAGCTGCATTTATTTCATTGTTTGTATGTTTAATTCCCACTACCATTGGTGGTTTGCTTTCCGCCATTGGAATTGCAGGCATGGACAGAGCGTTACGTGCAAATGTTATAACCAAAAGTGGTAAAGCTGTTGAAACTGCTGGCGATATAGATGTTTTATTATTAGACAAAACTGGAACCATTACCATAGGAAATAGGAAAGCAACTCATTTTTACCCAACTTTGGGGATTGATGAAAAGCATTTTTTAAAATGTTGTGTACTCGCCTCAAGAGCCGATGAAACACCTGAAGGCAAAAGTATTCTTGAATTGGCTTATGCCAAAGGTATCAATGCTTTAACTCCTCACGGGGAAGGACATCAAGTAATCAATATAAAATTTACTGCCGAAACCAGAAGTTCTGGAATTGATATTGATGGTGTGCGCATTAGAAAGGGTGCATCGGATGCAATTAGAAATCTATGTGAAAAAGCGGGTAACTTTTTTCCTTCTGACACTGCTGAAAAAGTAAAAATAATTTCTAGCAATGGAGGTACACCATTAGTAGTTTCAGAAAATGAAGAAGTTTTAGGGGTAATAGAATTACAAGATATTATTAAACCTGGTATTCAAGAGCGTTTTGAACGTTTAAGAAAAATGGGAATAAAAACGGTAATGGTAACGGGAGATAATCCATTAACTGCAAAGTTCATTGCTGAAAAGGCAGGTGTTGATGATTTTATTGCAGAGGCAAAGCCTGAGGATAAAATGAACTACATCAAAAAAGAACAATCGGATGGAAGATTAGTGGCAATGATGGGCGATGGTACAAACGATGCGCCCGCATTGGCTCAAGCCGATGTTGGAGTTGCCATGAATAGTGGAACTCAAGCAGCTAAAGAAGCCGGAAACATGGTAGATTTAGATAATGACCCAACTAAATTAATTGAAATTGTAGAAATTGGTAAACAATTGTTAATGACAAGAGGTACGTTAACCACGTTTTCAATTGCAAATGATGTGGCCAAATATTTTGCAATTATTCCTGCATTGTTCATTGTTGCCATTCCAGCATTGCAAGGATTAAATATTATGCATTTAAAAAGCCCTGAAAGTGCAATCCTCTCAGCCGTAATTTTCAACGCCATTATCATTCCTATACTTATTCCTTTGGCTTTAAAAGGCGTTGCTTATAAACCAATTGGAGCAAGTGCTTTATTGCGCAGAAACCTTTTAATATATGGCCTTGGCGGAATAATAGTTCCATTTATAGGTATCAAAGTTATTGACCTTTTAATTTCAACAATAATGTAGGAGGTGAAATGTAAAAAACAATTTCTCAAAAAACATCTCACTTTTCGCTCAAAACATTTCACTCAAAACTTCTCACATTTCACAAAAAAAATGAAAGCAAATATATTCTCCGCAATAAAATTAACGTTCTTCCTTATCATTCTTTTAGTAGGCGTTTATACCTTAATCGTTTATGCTATAGCTCAAACCATTCCTAATAAAGGGAAAGGAGATTTGATTACTTTAAACAATCAATCTTTTTACAGCAATATTGGGCAACAATTTAATAGTGACAAATATTTTTATTCAAGACCATCAGCAGTAGATTATAATGCTGCTGGTTCTGGAGGAAGTAATAAAGGTCCAAATAATCCTAATTATTTAGCTCAAGTCCAAGCTAGAATTGATACATTTTTAGTTCATAATCCGGCTATAAATAAATCTCTAATTCCATCTGATTTAGTAACCGCAAGTGGAAGCGGACTAGACCCACACATTTCTATTGAGTCAGCTAAAGTCCAAGTTAAACGGATTGCAAATATTAGAAAAATAGACGAAAGAATTCTTTTAGATTTAATAGATCAACTTACGGAAAAGCCTTTGCTTGGTTTATTTGGACCAACAAAAATAAATGTACTAAAACTAAACTTAGCCTTAAACAAAATTCAATAATGAAATCTATAATTTATTGTTATTTGGTTTTGCTTCAACTATTTGTACAAAATGTGTTAGCACAAAATAAATTGGGTATTTATAAAACTGAATTAGATTTTATTCAAGACCAAATTTTTCCAGATAGTGGGGCAAGTAAGTTACTTAAAAATACTGTTTTTAGTAATACAATTATTGCCTATAAGAATGGTATAAAATATTGCTTTAAAAAAGATAGCATTTTCGGTTATAACAATAAAGCAGGTTCGTTTAGGTGTAACCATTTAGATAAACAAGATTACCAAATAATGGAAAATGGTAACGTAGTTATTTATATGATGATGGAACCGACCTATGGCTATAAAAATTTTGTACTAAAGCCTCAATATTACTTTAGCTTAAACCTCTCATCACCCATTTTACCATTAAATATTATCAATATAAAACGGGCTTTCCCCGAAAATGAAAAGCTTCATCATTACCTCGACATAGAATTTTACCAAAAAGAAATATCTATTTACAATAACACTTTCAATACTTATCAAATCAACTATTTAATAAATAAATATAAATGAAAATTACCAAAACAACATTTGTAGGCTTAGCATTTTTAGGAATACAACTATTTAATTTACAGCACATTAAGGCTCAGCAAAAAGGTGAGCCTTTTGAAGGCATTGACCAAACTTGGCAAAACGGAAGCGATAGACGTGATTCTTCAATTTTTAAAGATATGAAATATTTTACTCCTAGCATTTTTATAGATGCCAATTATACCTACTCGTTCAATAACCCAAACGATAATACAGTAGTTGGTTCTACCGCTTTGGCAAGAAATAATGAAGTACAGCTTTCGGCCATACATTTTGGTGGTGACTTTAACTTTAATAATACTAGAGCCAGAATTATGACACAATTTGGAACACGTTCTACGGTTGTTCCTCGCAATGATTACAGTCCTTATAGAGGCCAATACGACTTAGCCAATGTTTATAGGTATTTAAGCGAAGCTTATGCAGGTTATCACATTAATAAATGGAATGGTATAAATATAGATGCTGGTTTGTTTATGAGTTATATAGGTTTAAACTCCTTTTATCAAGCTGAAAATTGGGAATACCAAGCTTCATTTACATCTGATAATACGCCCTGGTTTTTTAATGGAGTTCGTATTCAAATTTTTCCAAGTAAAAACTGGAAAATTGAACCTTGGATAATTAATGGCTGGCAAAGTTATGGTAAGTTTAATAGTATGCCAGGCCTTGGTGGAAGTGTAACTTATATGAGTAATAATAGTAATCTAAAAGTAATTAGCAACAATTATTATGGTACCGATGCAGCTGGCATTCCCAATAGAAAAAGATTCCATTCCGATAACAGTTTATTATTGAGATATTTTAATAATCCAACTAAAAAAGGTATCAATAAAATGGCATTTTCATTAACAGGCGATATTGGGTTTGAGCAAGGTGGTGGTGTAAATGGGTTTAACAATAGCGACCCGTTAAATCCTGCACAATACTTTGCTAGTGCCATGTTTTATAACCGCATTTGGTTTGCTCAAAACAAACTTGCGTGGACAGTTGGTGGCGGCATAATCACTAATCCTGGTCGCTATTTAGTTCTTTATCCTACAGGTCAAGCAAGTCCATTGCCAAACCCTAATAACCCAACTCAAACAGCAGGAACTTTTCCTTTTAGTGCTAATCCTGGGGATAAGTTTGAAGGCTGGGATTGCTCTACCAATATTGATTTTATGCCAACACAAAACATAACTTTCCGTGCCGAATTTGTTTATCGTGAATCAAATGTTCCTTATTTTGCTGGAAAAGGTGGAGTTACCTCTCAAACTGGCTATACAACCTCGGTTTTAGATCCAAATTGGAAACCCGATTTAGTAAAATCAGAAAGTAGGATTATTTTAGCAATGCTGTTTAGATTGTAAACTATAATTAGCTAGCAATAAGCATATTATAAAAAAACTTGTTGCTAGTTTTTTTATTTCAAGAAATGGAAGAAACTCGTAAGTCGGCACAAGAATTCCTTGATTTAATTAAAAAATCAAGAAAGGGTAAATTTAAAATTTATATAGGCATGAGTGCGGGTGTTGGTAAAACATACCGAATGCTCCAGGAAGCCCATGCTCTGCTTCGCAACGGTATTGATGTGAAAATTGGTTTTATTGAAACACATAACAGAAAAGAAACCCATGAATTGTTAAACGGATTACCAATTATTCCAAGAAGAAAATTGTTTTATAAGGGGAAAGAATTAGAAGAGTTAGACCTTCAAACAATACTTAATTTAAGACCTGAGGTTGTTATTGTTGATGAGCTAGCCCATTCCAATATTGAAGGAAGTAAAAACCCAAAAAGATGGCAAGATGTGCTTGAAATATTAAATGCTGGGATAAATGTTATTTCAGCAGTAAATATTCAGCATATAGAAAGTCTTAACGAAGAAATCAGAAAAATAACTAAGTTAGAAGTTAAGGAAAGAATACCTGATAATGTATTGGCTCAAGCTGATGAGGTGGTTAATATTGACTTAACAGCCCAAGAGTTAATTAATAGGTTAAAAGAAGGAAAGATTTATGCGCCAGAAAAAATTGAAATGGCATTGAGCAATTTTTTTACTAACGAAAACATTTTACAACTAAGAGAATTGGCTTTAAAAGAAGTAGCTTCTCAAGTTGAGCGCAAGGTTGAAATTGAAGTTACCAAATCAATTATTCACGATAAACTATTGGCTTGCATTAGCACCAATGAAAAAACGGCCAAAAATGTTATTAGGAAAACGGCTCGATTAGCTAATTATTATAATAGCAAGTGGTTTGTGCTTTATGTTCAAACACCTGACGAAAGCGTAGATAAAATTACGCTTGCCAAGCAGCGATTTTTAATAAATAATTTTAAACTAGCTACTGAGTTAGGAGCCGAAATAATTAAAACTGAAAGCAATTCTGTGGCTCAAACCATTATAGAACAAGCCGAAAAGTTGCAGATAAAAACAATATGCATTGGCAAACCACATTTTAGTTTGGTAAAAATTATTTTTGCTACTAGCCAATTTAACCGATTATTGAAGAAATTATCTACTACCGATATTGATTTGGTAATACTAAGTTAATCAACTAATTATATCGTCATTTATTTTGATAAAAATAAAAACTAAACTAACCCTAAGCATTGGGCTTTTGTTCGCACTAGTAATAATACTAGGTGTGGTAAGTGCTAGGTATGTAAATTTATTAAAGAGCGATACTGAAAATATTTTAGTAGATAATTACAATACGCTTGAGTTTACTAGTAAAATGTTGCAATACATTGATAGCAATAGTTCAATGGCTATTGATTCGTTTGAGATAAATTTAAAGCTACAAGAAGCCAATATTACCGAAAAAGGCGAAAAAGAAAGTACTCAAATGGTTCGCAATGTATTTGAGTTGCTTAAAATAAAACCCGACAGCGTGCAGCTAAAAAGTAATTTAAGGCAACTTATTTACCAAGTTATGGATGTTAATATGAAAGCCATTGAAAAGAAAAATTTAATGGCTAAACAAACCGCAGAAATAGCTACATTTTGGATAGCAATTGCTAGTACTTTGTGTTTTATTATTGCTTTAGGATTGTTTATAAACCTGCCATCATACATTGCTAATCCTATAAAACGACTTACTGATAGTATTAAACAAATAGCTTCCGAAAACTATGATGAGCGCATACATTTCGACAATCATGGCGAATTTAAAGAGTTAGCGCAATCGTTTAATACCATGGCCGAAAAGTTACAGGAGTATAATGAAAGTAACTTAGCTAAAATTATGATGAGTAAAAAACGCATTGAAACGCTCATTAACAACATGATCGACCCAATTATTGGATTAGATGAAAACTGGGAAATTATTTTTGCTAACGAAGAAGCCATCAAAATAATTGGAATAACTGAATCAAAATTAATTGGTTGCAATGCATTAAAACTTGCTGCGCAAAATGATTTAATAAGCTTATTGATTAAAAATTTGGAAATTGAAAGTTCCGAAAAACAGAAAATACTTAAAATATTTGCTAACAATAAGGAAAGTTATTTTGAAAAGGAAAATTTTAAAATAACCATTGTGCCTACTGGGGAACAAGAAGAAAAAACCATTGGACACGTAATTATATTACGTAATGTTACAGAATACAAAGAGCTAGATTTTGCTAAAACCAATTTTATTTCAACTGTGTCGCATGAGTTTAAAACGCCTATAGCTGCTATAAAAATGAGTTTACAATTATTGGATAATAATAAAGTTGGATTACTAAATGAGGAGCAAAAAAGCTTGCTAAATAGCATTAACGATGATACCAATAGGTTATTAAAAATTACGGGCGAGTTGCTAAATATGACCCAAGTTGAAAGTGGAAATATTCAGTTAAATATTGCTCAAAATAATGCACAAGCTATTTTACAATATGCCATTGATGCTGTTAAAACTCAGGCAGAACAAAAACAAATTAAACTACAAAAAAGCATTCCAGAAAACCCCATTTATGTAATGGCTGATAGCGAAAAAACAGCTTGGGTTCTAACCAATTTGTTATCAAACGCCATAAGATATTCAGGAGAAAATAGTACCATTATTGTTAAGGCTGAAACCATTGAACAATCAGTAAACTTTACAGTTACTGATAATGGACAAGGAATTGCACCTGAATACACCAACAAAATTTTTGATAAATACTTTAGAGTACCTAATAACAAATCGGAAGGAACTGGCTTAGGATTAGCCATAAGCAAAGAGTTTGTGGAAGCACAAAGTGGTTCTATTAAAGTAGAAAGTACTGTAGGAATTGGCAGTACTTTTACTGTAACTTTAATTAAAGCTTAGTTTTTTCTGTCAATAATGTATTCAACTAACATTGACAGTTTATTGGCAATTTCGCGATTAGGATGATTTGCTAAAATAGCCAAAGCTTTTTCTTTGTAATCAATCATAGCTTTGCGAGTATAAGCTATACCATCATGCTCGTTTACGTATTTAATAACCTCTGCTACACGTTTTTTATCGGTATTATGGTTTTTTATTGAGTTAATAATATAATTACGCGTTGCCTTATCTGCATTATTTATAGTGTAAATAATAGGTAATGTTAATTTTTTCTCTTTTAAATCTATTCCAGTTGGTTTACCTATATCATCATCTCCATAATCCAGCAAATCGTCTTTAATTTGAAACGCAATACCAATGTATTCGCCAAACAAACGCATTTGTTCTACTTCCTCAGGATTAGCACCAGCACTTGCCGCTCCCATTGCGCAGCATGAAGCAATTAAAGAAGCCGTTTTTTTACGAATAATATTGTAATATACTTCTTCCGAGAGGTTTAAGTTTCTGGCTTTTTCAATCTGCAAAAGTTCGCCTTCGCTCATTTGCTCTACAGCGGTGCTAACTATTTCTAATAAATTAAAATCTTTATTTTTAACTGCTAGCAATAATCCTTTTGATAGCAAATAATCGCCAACTAAAACAGCAATTTTATTTTTCCAAAGCGCATTGATACTAAAAAAACCTCTTCGCTCATCGCTATCATCAACTACATCATCGTGAACCAAGGTAGCAGTATGCAAAAGCTCCACCAAACTTGCTCCACGATAAGTAGCATCATTTACATTATCAAATAATTTAGCACAATAAAACACAAACATGGGCCTAACCTGCTTACCTTTTCGCTTAACTATGTAGGTCATTATGGTATCAAGCAAAGCCACATTGCTTTTCATAGCTTGTTTAAACTTATTTTCAAATAAGTCTAACTCATTAGCTATTGGTTGTTTTATTATATCTATCTGACTCAATATTTTATTTTTTAGTAATTACCTATGCTTTACTTTGTGCA
Source organism: uncultured Bifidobacterium sp. (assembly GCA_964529175.1). Lineage (GTDB taxonomy): Bacteria > Bacteroidota > Bacteroidia > UKL13-3 > UKL13-3 > JAAFJM01. The sequence continues at coordinate 392,139 of CAZGVO010000001.1, read as the reverse complement.
TCTACCACTGCAATGGTAACCATATTTACTATTTCGCGCACACTGCTTCCTAATTGTAAAACGTGAGCCGATTTTTTTAAACCTAAAAGAACTGGTCCAACTGCTTCGGCCGAGCCCAATTCTTGTAACATTTTATAAGTAATGTTTCCTGATGATAACGAAGGGAAAATCAATGTATTAACAGGTTCGCCATTTAATTCACTAAAAGGAAAATTAGCACTCAATAGTTTTTGGTTTAATGCTACATTAGCCTGAATATCACCATCAACTACCATGTTAGGATATTTTTCTTTTAATGTATTGCGCACCTTCATCATTTTTTGAGGTACTTCACCATCAGCCGAGCCAAAATTGCTGTAACTTAACAAAGCAATACGTGGTTCAATATTGAATTTTTTAACGGCTTTGTAAGTTGAATAGGTAATATCTACTAAATCGTCAGCACTTGGGTAACGATTAACGGTTGTATCAGAAAAGAACAATGTTCCTTTTTTGCTTAGCATAATATACATGCCAGCAACGTTTTTGGTGCCATCTTCTTTTCCTAAAATTTGCAATGCTGGCTTAATTGATGTTGGATAATTTTTGGTTAATCCGCTTATCATAGCATCCGCTTCGCCCATTTCTACCATCATTGGTGCATAATAGTTTCTTTCACGCATTAACTTGCGAGCCTCGTGTAAGGTTACTCCTTTGCGTTGGCGTTTCATAAAGAAAATATCAGCAAATGCATGGCGTTTTGCTTCTTCTTCTAAAGGATCAATTATACTTACATCGTCTAGTTTAATATGGTTTTCGGCTATAATCGCATTTATTTTTTCTCTATTTCCTAATAAAATTGGAATTGCTATTCCTTCATCTTTTACTATTTGCGCTGCGCGCAATATTTTATAATTATCAGCTTCGGTAAATACAACACGTTTTGGATTTAATTTAGCTTTATCGGTAATAGCTCTAACAAAATTACTTTCTTTTCCTAAGCGGGCTAATAATTGATGGTTGTATTTTTCCCAATCGTGAATTGGGTTTTTAGCCACTCCACACTCCATAGCAGCTTTAGCTACGGCAGGAGAAACTGTGGTAATTAACCTAGGATCAATTGGTTTTGGAATGATGTAGTTTTTACCAAATGTTACATTCTTTTCGTTGTATGCTAAATTTACTATTTCAGGAACAGGCTCTTTGGTTAATTGTGCCAAAGCGTGTACAGCAGCAATTTTCATTTCTTCTGTAATTTTAGTTGCCCTTACATCTAAAGCACCTCTAAAAATATATGGGAAACCTAATACATTATTTACTTGATTAGGATAATCGCTACGGCCTGTGGCCAAAATAATATCGGGGCGCGAAGCCATTGCCAAATCGTACGATATTTCAGGATTTGGATTTGCCAAAGCAAACACAATACAATCTTTGGCCATGCTACGCAACATATCTTGGCTAACTACATCGGCTTTTGATAAACCAACAAATACATCAGCATTTTGCATAGCATCTGCTAGAGTATTTAAGTTACGGTTGGTAGCAAACTGTTTTTTAGTGTTGTCTAAATTAGGGCTATCAGTTCTAATAACTCCTTTACTGTCGCACATAATTAGGTTTTCTTTTTGAACACCTAAAGCCAACATAATTTTAGCACAACTAATGGCTGATGCACCTGCACCATTGTAAACTACTTGTACATCTTTAATATTTTTACCTACTAGTTCCAATGCATTTAACAAGGCAGCACCAGTAATAATGGCTGTTCCGTGCTGGTCATCGTGCATAATTGGAATATCCAACTCTTCTTTTAAACGTTGTTCTATTTCAAAGCATTCAGGTGCTTTTATATCTTCTAAGTTAATACCTCCAAAAGTACAAGCTATGTTTTTTACAGTATTGATAAACTCTTCCGTGTTTTTTGTACTTATCTCAATATCAAACACATCTATATCGGCAAATATTTTAAATAAAACACCTTTGCCTTCCATTACTGGTTTTGAAGCCTCAGGACCAATATCGCCAAGTCCTAAAACTGCTGTTCCGTTTGATATTACTGCAACTAAATTTCCCTTGGCAGTATATTTATAAACATCATCAGGATTTTCGGCAATGGCTAAACATGGCTCTGCTACTCCTGGCGAATAGGCTAAACTTAAATCGCGTTTGGTATTGGTGGGTTTGGTAGGTACTACAGCTATTTTACCTGGACGGCCTTTACTGTGGTATTTTAATGCATCTTCCTTTAACTGACTCATTATTTAAAAATTACTCTTTTTAGATTTTTGTTTGAACAATAATCTTATAAAAAACAAACGTACTAATTGTTTTTGATTATAAAAATTTGATAAAAAATATAGTTGCAACTATTTTTACATAATTGCAACTATACCTGTCGTAAGACTTTGATTTTATGAATATTTAGTGCGTTTTTAAAACATACTTCAATACTTTTTGATATAGCTCATCTGGCTTAAATGGCTTGGTAACAAAATCGTTCATGCCAGCTTCTAGTACTTTATTTCTGGTTTCTAAAAACGCATCTGCACTTAAAGCTATAATTGGCACTTCGCGGTTTTTAACGGGTGTGTTTGGTGAGCGCACTAATTGTGCTGCCTCAAAACCACTCATTTCAGGCATTTGTAAGTCCATCAGTACCAAATCAATATCATCGCGCTGAGACAATGTTTCAATGGCTTCTAAACCGTTATTGGCAATTAAAACTTCAGTATTCCATTTTTTAAAAAACTGCTTTGCCACAAATTGATTCATTACATTATCTTCTACTACCAATATTTTAAATTTACTTAAATCGTAAACTTCATCATTGGCTTTTTCATCTTCAATTTTACTTAAAGTACTAATTTCAAATGGTAATTCCACCCCAAAGGTTGTGCCCTCGCCAACTTTACTTTTAATAGTTATATTTCCATTTTGAAGTAAAGTTAAGTTTTTAGTAATAGCCAAGCCTAAACCTGTTCCACCAAATTTACGTGTGGTATCGGTGTAAGCCTGGGTAAAGCTTTCAAATATTTTTGATTGTTTGTGTTCAGGAATACCAATTCCAGTATCTGTTACTGTAAATTGAACTTTGCTTTTATTGTCTTCTGTTTCAATTAAATTAACAGTAACGGTAATAGAACCTTTAGAGGTAAATTTTAAGGCATTTCCAACCAAATTAAACAAAATTTGATTCAATCTGTATGGATCGCCTTTTAAAATGGCTGGAATTTTTTCATCAATAGTTACCGTAAAATCTAAACCTTTTTCTTTTGAACGGTAATCAAAAGTTTTATGTAATTCATTCATTCGTTGACGAATGTCAAAATCAATATTTTCGAATGTGATTTTACCTGCTTCTATTTTAGAAAAGTCTAAAATATCATTTATTATAACCAATAGATTATCAGCAGAATACCTGATTGATTTTAAGTTCTCTAAAGCAGTACCAGTAAATATTTTTTCGTCAAGTAATAAGTCAGTTAAACCCATAATGGCATTCATTGGGGTTCTAATTTCATGACTCATATTTGATAAAAACTCAGTTTTAGCTTTAGCTGAGCTTATAGCATCGTTTCTGGCTTGTAATAACTCTTTTTGAAACTTTTTATTTTCGGTTATATCTTTACTAAAAATGGCAGCTCCAGTTGTTTCTCCTTCACTTTTAATGGGATTGTAAGTGGTTTCAAAACAGAAATATTCATCGTTAATAGTTAATTCTTCAACATGAGTTAAGCTATTACCTTTTAAACACTCGGTAAAATGATTTAAAACTTCAGGGTCGCTAATTATTTCGGTAACCGGTTGACCAATATAAATGTCAATGTTTTGCTGAGAGCTGATACGGTTTTTAAACGAAGAGTTAAATGAAATAATATTTAAATCTTTATCAATGGCATAAATATTATTGTGTGTACTTTCAACAATGGCCGTTAAACGGTTATGGTTTTCTTTAATTTCGGCCTCTGCTTTAACGCGCTGGTTTTCAATTTCCCATAAACGAACCCCGTTTAAAATAACTTTTTGAATATAATCAGGGCTTAGTTCTGCTTTTGGAAAATAATCGAAAGCACCATTTTTAATCATTTGAACAGCAAGTTTCTCATCTCCCTGCGAGGTCATTACCGCAATTGGTGTAAAAACTTTTAGTTCACGTATTTTTTTTAGCAACTCTAATCCATCAACTCCAGGTAGCAAATAATCTAAAAATATACAGTTATATTTATGTTTATTAACTACTTCAAGTGTTTCGGTTGCATTTTTGCAAATATCTAATTCATACACTAAACCAGTTCGCTTCAGCGCACGCTGAAACGACATGATATCAATATCATCATCATCTACCAGTAAAAGTTTGTAGTTGTCTGCTTGCATAAGCTTTATTTGTTCAACAAAAAAGTAAACCTAATTAGGTAGGAAATTCGCACAATTTCCAATAGCTGTTTAAAGTGCTTACTACATCCATAAATTGATCCATTGATAATGGTTTAAGGATATATCCAGCCACATTTAAATTAAATGCTTCTACTTTATCATTGTCTTCGTTCGAAGTAGTCATTACAAAAACACTTAAGTTTTTTAAATGCTCATCTTTCCTTAGCTCGCGCAAGAACTCAATTCCACCCATTTTGGGCATATTTAAATCAAGGAGAATAATTTTTGGTGTTTTTAAAGGCGCATTTACATGAATATCGCGTAAATATTCTAATGCTTCTATTCCATTATTAGTAATATGTAATGGATTAGTTACATTGTTCTTTTTAAATGCACGTCTAACGTTCATTATATCCACTTCATCATCTTCTACTAGTAGTATGTTAATCATTCGTTCGCTCATTTTTTAATTTAGCAATTTTAAATTCAATATTATACTTTTTTTGTATGTATTTATAACAATCAAAAAAAAACTTTCTAACAACTATTTGAATTGTAAAAAAACAAATACAAGTAGCAGTATTTTGGCCTAAAAACCAAGTAAAATTTTATTTTAGGTAAAATCAAAAAACTAATTAGCATTATAAAAGTTAATATTGTAGCGTTTTATGGATGTAAAAGTAGAAATAGACGATAATTCGGGTTTTTGCTTTGGGGTAGTATTTGCTATTTCAATGGCCGAAGATATTTTAGATGCCGAAGGTAAATTATTTTGCCTTGGAGACATTGTTCATAACGATGAAGAAGTAGCTCGCTTAAAAGCTAAAGGGCTTCAAATAATTGACCACGAGCAATTAAAAAATATCAGAAATGAAAAAGTGCTGATAAGAGCTCATGGCGAACCACCAGAAACTTACAAATTAGCCATGGAAAACCAAATTGAGCTAATAGATGCAAGTTGTCCGGTAGTTTTAAAACTACAAAATCGTGTAAGGGAAGCCTATAACGATAATGAGCAAATACTTATTTATGGAAAACACGGCCATGCTGAAGTAAAAGGCTTAGTGGGACAAACTAACGGAGAAGCAAAAGTGGTTGAAACTTTTGACGAGTTAGAAAATATGGAACTTCCTAAAAAACTACAATTGTTTAGTCAAACCACAAAACGAACTAAAAACTTATACAAGCTAAAAAGCACCCTTGAAGAAAAAGGAATAGAAGTTGATTTTAACGATACTCTTTGCCGCCAAGTAAGTAACCGCGATGTACAGTTGCCCAATTTTGTTAAAAAATTTGATAAGGTAATTTTTGTAGCTGGCTTAAAATCATCTAACGGAAAGGTACTTTACGATGTTTGTAAAGAAAACAATCCTAATACTTTTTTTGTTAGTAATAAAAGTGAATTGAAGAAAGAGTGGTTTAATACTAACGAGACTGTTGGCATTTGTGGAGCTACAAGTACTCCTCAATGGCAAATGGAAGAAGTAAAAGAAGCAATTTTAGCATTATAAAAAACATGAAAACAATAATTTTAACAAGCGCACTGCTGCTAATAGCAGGTTTTGTATTTTACAGTTTTAAAACCCGTAAAGTCGAAAACAGTACCAAAGGCAAAAGCTTTTATGATTTAACTATTAAATCGTTAGATGGAAAAACAGAAATCAAAATGAGCCAATTTAAAGGCAAAAAAGTGCTTTGTGTAAATGTGGCAAGCAAGTGTGGATACACTCCTCAATATGAAGGTTTAGAAAAGTTATACGAAAACAACAAAGAAAAGCTAGTAATTATTGGTTTCCCTTGTAACCAGTTTTTATACCAAGAGTCAGGTTCTCCAGAAGAAATAGCCACTTTTTGCAAAAAGAATTATGGTGTAACTTTTCCACTTACCGAAAAAATTGATGTAAAGGGAAAAGACCAACATGCAGTTTACCAATGGTTAACCAATAAAGAAACCAATGGCGTAAAAGATGTAGAGGTTAAATGGAATTTTGGTAAGTTTTTAATTGATGAAAATGGAAAATTTGTAGAATATTTTCCTAGTAAAACAGAACCTTTAAGCGAAGAAATAGCTAAATTGCTGAAGTAATTTTCTAAAAAATTTATACAAGCCAAAATCAAAAAACTTATATTTGATTTTGGCTTTTTTTATGTTCAAATACCTTATTCAACTTTTATATCCCAATACTTGCATTTGCTGCCATAAACATTTGGTTGATAGCGAAAACTACGTTTGTACTGGGTGCTTGTTAGAATTACCTCTCACCAATTTTCATCAACTACCAAATAATAATTTACAAAAAGTATTTTGGGGAAGGATAAAAATTGAACAAGCCATAGCACTTTTGTTTTTTAAAAAAGGTGGAAAAACAGCTAAGTTGTTGCATGCTTTAAAATACCACGATAACCCTGAAATAGCTTTGTTTCTTGGTAAATATTATGGTACTTTTTTAAAAGATTTTTGTGCTCAATATAAAATTGACGCAATAGCTGCAATTCCATTACATAAAAATAAGCTCAAAATGAGGGGTTATAATCAAAGCGAAATGCTTGCCAATGGATTAGCCGAAACACTTGCCCTTGAAAACCTAAGTAATTATATCATTAGAAATAAATTTACCGAAACCCAAACTAAAAAATCAAGATTAGAACGCAGTGAAAATGTAGAAAAAGTGTTTGAAGCAATAAACTCGCAATTATTTGAAAATAAGCACATTTTATTGATTGATGATGTAATAACCACCGGTGCTACCATAGAAAGCTGCGCCTTAGAATTAATACAAATTGAAGGCTGTAAGGTTAGTGTTGCAGGTTTGGCATTTGCCTATCATGGTGTTTAAAAATTTAGCCAGCTAAATAAAATTTTGTATGTTCGCCCGAGTTAATCAAAGCGGGTTTTGGTTAATAAATATTATTTAAATGGAGCCAACTACAACTAAAAAAACCTCAATTGTAAAAAATCTAACTTTTCAGATTTTAATAGCTATGATTCTAGGCGCATCGCTGGGTATTTTTATTCATACTTTTTACGATGCAGTTTTTGCCAAAGCTTTTAGTGGTTATATAAAAATGTTGGCCACTATTTTTATTAGATTGGTTCAAATGATTATTTCGCCTTTGGTGTTTACAACTTTAGTTGTAGGTATTGCCAAGTTTGGCGATATAAAATCAGTTGGACGTATTGGCGGAAAAGCCATGGCATGGTTTTTTACAGCTTCGTTTCTATCATTGTTAATTGGCATGTTTTGGGTAAATATTTTAAAACCAGGAGTTGGTTTAAATTTACTAAATGTTGATACCGCCACTGCTAGCGATGTTACAGAAAAATCACATAATTTTTCGGCACAAAACTTTGTGGAACATATTATTCCTAAAAGCATAATTGAGGCCATGGCTTTTAACGAAATTCTACAAATTGTGGTTTTTGCTATATTTTTCGGTTTAGCTGCTGCTTCTATTGGCGACCATGCCAAACCGGTTATAAATGTTATGGACAAAATATCGCATATAATTTTAAAAATGGTAACCTATGTAATGAATTTTGCTCCACTTGGCGTATTTGGAGCCATTGCAGGTGTATTTGCCATTCGCGATTTGAATGAACTCCTACTGACTTATGCTAAGTTTTTTGGTTCGTTTTTAGTGGGTATTTCTTCTTTGTGGGCATTGTTACTTTTTATAGGTTTTGTTTTTTTAGGTAATAAAATGAAAACCTTGCTGAAACATATTTTCTCTCCATTAATAATAGCATTTGGCACCACTAGTTCCGAGGCTGTTTTTCCAAAATTAACCGAAGAGTTAGAGCGTTTTGGTATAAAAAATAAAATTGTATCGTTTATGCTTCCTTTAGGTTACTCGTTTAATTTAGATGGAAGCATGATGTACATGACCTTTGCCAGTATATTTATAGCACAAGCTTATGACGTTCCGCTCGATTTACAAACTCAATTGATAATGTTATTGGTATTAATGCTTACCAGTAAAGGTATAGCCGGAGTTCCAAGAGCTAGTTTGGTAGTGGTAGCAGCCACTTGTGGCATGTTTAATATTCCAGTTGAGGGCATTGCCTTAATTTTACCAATAGATCATTTTTGTGATATGTTTAGAAGCGCTACCAATGTATTAGGAAATGCTTTGGCAACAAGTGTGGTAGCTAAGTGGGAAAAAGAAATATAAAGGAAATTACACCGCCATTTTTGCTAAAATATTAAAAACAAGCAAAATACAACAGACAGTTGTGTAAATACAACTTAATGTAGCCTGTTTACAACTATAAGTAGTGGTGTTTATTTGCATCGAAATTAGCACCTAAAATAACTTTGCGGCATCAAAAAAATAAAACTATATGATGTTAAATTCAAAATCAATTGGCTTGAAAATAGCCGAAGCAAGAAAGAAAATGAATCTTTCGCAAAGTGAACTTGCTCAACAGGTTTCTATTAGTCCACAAGCTGTTGGAAAGTGGGAGCGTGGCGAATCAATGCCAGATATTACTACCTTAAATTTACTTTCAGAGATTTTTGGAGTTGATCTGAATTATTTTTCAGATCGTTACGGTAATCAAGAAATTACACCGCAATTAAACAGCAGCCAAAAAGTATTAGAAATTGAGGAAAATAAACCTAAGAAAAAGTTTAATTGGAATTGGGACATGTCTAGCGGAAATTGGACAGATGCTGACTTTTCGGGTTTGAAAAATTTAAAGGAAAAATTCAGTTCATCTAATATCAAAAATTGCAAGTTTTTAAACTCTGATTTGTCAGAACTTGTGCTTGCAAGCAATAATATTGAGTTATGTGATTTTTCATCTGCTAATTTACGTAACAGTAAAATTCAGTCCTCTAATTTACTTAATAATCAGTTTAATGCATGTTCATTTATTGATGCCTCATTTATTAAAAATAACATTGAAAAATGTAATTTTTCGGAAGCAAATTTTTCTGGTACAGAGGTATTTGTCGTAAACTTTGAAAATAACGAAATATCGAATGCCGTTTGGAAATTTACAGCGTTTAAAAACTCAAATTTAAGTAACATAACCTTTGAAGGAAATATTGATGATTGCCATTTTGAACACTGCTCATTTTATAAAGTAAAATTTAAAGACGCAACCATTTTAAATACTTTTTTTAAGTACAATAAACGATTTAAGAAAGTAGAATTTGTTAACTGTAAAGTAGATAAAATTACTTATGCATTTTTAAAAAATAATGATGCCAATTTAACTGAAGTAACTATTTTAGACTAAATAAAAAAATGCGGACTTGGTCCGCATTTTTTGTAAAACTATTAGCCTAAGAAAGGCCATGTTTCTTCGTACTTTTTGTAGAATGTTTTATGTTCCATCTTCTTCATTCGCAATTCTGGGCAACAGAACTCCTGCTCTTCAATTGGTATTTTAGTTAATGCTGTTAAAACTTCTTCTAGCTGTTTTCCAAACAAGTTTTTTAAAATAGTAATGTGAGGAGTTGTTGATACTCCAATAGTTTTATAAGTTAACGTACTAGTTTTTAAAAGCATTTGTAGTTCCTTTGCAAATTGCTTTATGGCTTCCACATTTTCCAGCTCAATGTATATAGTTCCCGAGTTTTCAAAAACGGAGAGTTTGGTTGCCTTTGAAGTAATTTTAGGATGATTAGCTAAAATAGACTCAATCAATACAATAAATGCAGCTTCATTTTTTTCTAACATTGAAAAATTAACAAGTGAAATATGTGGCTGGGTCCCCACAGTTGTTTGGCTTTTGCCACAAATCTTTTTAGCTTCTTGCTTTAAGTTTGAAGCTAATTTAAACATAGGCTCGTCAGGAGTTAGCTGAATGGTATAATCAAACAGAGCAATTTCTTCCAATTCAAACAGTAATCCATTACCCAATTTTATATTCCTCCAACTTACGGTAAAGGGTGGTAAGGGCTATGCCAAGTAGTTCGGCAGTTTTGGTTTTATTGCCATTGGTATAAGTCAATATTTTTTTTATGTGTTGTTGTTCGGCAGCAGCCAAGGTAAATAGGGGTAAGGTTTGGCTATTGTTTAATAGTTCAAAAGGCAATGTGTCAATATTAAGTTCTGGCCCCTCGCTTAGTATTACGCTTCGTTCAATTACGTTTTTTAATTCTCTAATATTACCAGGCCAATGATGGTTAATTAAAGCGTGGGTATAATTGGTGCCTATGGTTTTAGCGGCTTGGTTGGTTTTGGTTGAAAATAGTTTACAAAAATGTTCAGCCAAGGCTCCTATATCTGATGTGCGTTCGCGCAAGGCAGGCAGCTTAATACTAAAAGTAGATAACCTGTAAAATAAATCTTGTCTAAAGTGTTGGTTATCTATTTCTGTTAATAGGTTTTTATTGGTGGCTGCTATTAGTCTAACATTTACCTTGCTAGTTTTACTATCACCTACTTTTATATACTCACCATTTTCGAGCACACGCAAAAGTTTAGCTTGAAGGTCAAGTGGCATTTCGCCAATTTCATCTAAAAACAATGTGCCATTATGAGCTTCCTCAAAAAGCCCTTTTTTATCTTTGGTAGCGCCTGTAAATGCGCCAGCCTTATGGCCAAATAATTCGCTTTCTAATAAATCTTTACTAAAAGCAGCGCAATTAATGGCTACAAAGTTTTGTTTGTTTCTGCCACTTTGTTGGTGTATAGCTTGCGCAAATACTTCTTTACCAGTTCCTGTTTCGCCAGTTAATAAAACAGTGGCATCGGTAGTGCTTACTTTTTTTGCTAGGTTTATTACTTGCTCTATGGCTTTTGATTGGCCAATAATATTTTGAAACGATTGTTTTGAATCTAACTGTTTTTCTAGGTGCTGAACACGTTTGGCTAGGCTAACTTTATCAATGGCTTTGTATAATAATGGAATAATTTTATTGTTATCATCGCCTTTTGTTATATAATCAAAAGCGCCATTTTTTATGGCTTGAACACCATCAGGAATATTGCCATAAGCTGTAAGTAAAATTACTTCGGTAAGAGGTTGTAGTTGCTTAATATGAGCTACTATTTCTACACCATTGGCATCGGGTAGTTTTACATCGCAAAGCACTATATCTACCAAATGTTGCGATAGTTTTTTGCAAGCAGTTTTATAATCGGCAGCTTGTAATACTTCAAAACCTTCTAAAAGAATAATACGCGCCAGTAAAGTGCGTAATTTTTCTTCATCGTCTATAATTAATACTGTTTTCAATTAAGGAATAATTGGGTGTGCAAACTTAATGTTTTTATGATAACAGCCATTATTGAATCAATCAAATTAAGGCCTTTAATTGTATGCAAGTGTACTTTTATTATATTTGTATTTGCTTTTTAAATATATGAACAGTTTTTCGATAAATAATAAAGACAGTTTTTTAGGTTTTGTAGCTTCTGAATTAATGATAGCTGAAACTGAAATTACATTTGAAACTGAATTTAGAAAAATTGCCACTTGGAGCTCGTTAAATGCTTTAATTTTTATATCACGAATTAATGAGGAATTAGATGTACTTATATCATCAGCCGATTTAGCAGCTATAAAAACCATAAATGAAATTTATAACCTAGTTCTTACTAAAGCTAATGGCACTAGCACAAATTAGTGGTACTGAAATAGTTGGTTTGGTTTCGGTAGTTCCTAAAAACACCGAAGATAATTTACTGCTTAGTATAGTTCCGTTGGAAGAGCGCGAAGCATTGCTTACTCATACAGGAATTAGGTATAGGAAAATTAATAATAATCCACAATTAGGGGTAAAACATTTTTTTAAAAAAGGAATTGAAACGCTTTTAAATGAGCTTGCTTGGCAAAAAGATTCAATTGATATAATTGTTTGTGTTACACAAACTCCTCAAATTGCCATTCCTTCCGTAGCATGTCAAATTCATGGCGATTTGGGTTTTAGTAACGAAGTGCTTTGTTATGACATCAATTCAGGTTGTTCAGGTTTTGTATATGGTTTACATACAGTAAGTGCTTTAATGCAAACTATTTTAAAAAATAAAGTTAGGGCATTGTTATGTTGTGGCGATGTTTCATCGCAATTAATTGAGCAAAACGACAGAACAACTAGACCCATATTTTCGGATGCTGTTTCGATAATAGGCATAGAATTTAATAAAGAAAATACGGAAGCAACAGGCTATTTTAACTTAGAAACTGCTGGAAAAGGCCAACAAGTTATCTATTCTGAAACTGTTGATAATAAACAATACATGAGGCTTAATGGGATTGATATTTTTAACTACTCACTAAAAATGGTACCCAAAAATATAATTACTCTTTTAAATCTTGCTAATAAAGAAGTTGATTTTTGCGATTTGTTTGTTTTCCATCAAGCCAATAAGCTTATCAATGAAGCCATAAGGAAAAAATTAGCCTTGTCCGAAAATAAAGTTCCATCATCGTTATACCATTTTGGTAATACTGCATCGGCAAGTATTCCACTCACTTTAGGTTTAAATTGGGCACCTGCTAATTTAAAATCAGGTTGGGTTTTGGTTTCAGGTTTTGGAGTTGGTTTTTCGGTAGCTTCTGCCTTAATTCGCTTTAACCCCAAAGTTTGTTTAGCTACACTCCAAATATGAAATCGTTAGATATTGTTATACCGGTATATAATTCCGAAAAATCGCTCGATTTGTTGATTAACAAGTTAGATGTTTGGATTAAGCAAAGTACTTTTAAGGTAACAGTTATTTTTGTAAACGATTTAAGTTTAGATGGAACTCAGCATAAGTTAGAGCAACTAGTTAAGCAGATTTCTTTTGATTATAAAATCATAAAATTAGCACAAAACTATGGCCAACACACCGCTACAGCAGTAGGTTTTTATTATGCCGATAGCGACTATATAGCTACCATTGATGACGATTTGCAGCACGAAATTTTTGAATTAGATGACATGTTTAACTGTTTAATTCATACACATGCCGATTTGGTTTATGGAAAATTTAAAGAAAAAAAACATTATTTCCTTCGAAATATTGGCACCAAAATATTGCAGTTAGTTTTAAAGTTTGGTGGTAGAGATTATTCTATGGTAACATCCTATAGAATTATGCGAAAATCGGTTGTTTCAGTTTTTAAAACCAAGCAGTCAAAGATTTATTTTATAGACGATTTTTTACTACTTGCTGCATCTAAAGTAAACGTTTGCGCAGTAAATCACGTTCCTCGAAAACAAGGAAATTCGGGTTATTCGTTCTTAAAACTTACGAATATGGCCATCACCATTTTATTGCTCCATTCGTCAATTCCCTTAAAGTTAATTAGCCGAATGGGTTTATTTATGTCGTTGTGTTTTTTTATAGTTGGTTGTTTTTATATTTACCAAAAATTAGCTTTTGATGTTGCCATAGGTTTTACATCGCTTATAGTGGCCATATTTTTTTCAACCGGTTTAATATTGTTTTCGTTAGGTATTATTGGCGAATACATTAGAAGAATTTGGGTTTCAAAACAAGAGTTAGATAAAGTAATAATTGCTGAAATTTGTTAAATTTAAATAATAAGGAAATTGAATTAAAACCCTTGGTGCTAGAGGATATTGAGCTTGTGAGGCAATGGCGAAATTCGCCATTAATCTTGTTCAATATGGAGTTCCAAAAAATTATTTCCACAGAGGAACAGCTGTTATGGTTTAACTCGTTAAGAAATGAAAAGTGTTATTATTTTTTAATTGCAGTAAATAACCAAAAAGTTGGCCTGGTTCATTTAAATAAATTTGAAAACGATACGGCTCATGTAGGTTTATTTATTGGTAATCAAAATTATGTTGGAACAGGCATTTCTCTCGGGGCTTCAGTATTAATTTTGTCTTTTGCTTTCGAAGAACTAAAGTTGACAAAACTATTTGCAAAAGTTAAGTCGTCAAATAATATAGCTATAAGTTATAATCAAAGTTTAGGTTTTGAATTTTCTAATACATTAAACGATACTTTTAGCCAATTCATAATCACTAAAGACAAGTATTTTCAAAAGGCTGATTATTTGAAAAAATTGGTACAAACAGCCATACAATAACTTATCGTTGTAAAATACGCCAACGTATTTCATTCAATAAAAATTTGAATTTAACAGTTAAATTTTTCCCCTCCAAATGTAAATAATTACTCGTGAATAAACTTGGGTTTAAAACCCATTTGACTGCTCTTTTATAAAATGGCAAATAAGCGTAAGGGAATTTTTTTAAGCTAAAATAGGGTTTAAGTTTTGGGTAAATATTTTTAAAAAACTCATTTCTATTAGCCCAATAGTATGCACTATCTCTTTCAGGCATTACTTCCAAACCAATATGAAATGTTAAATGCTTATCAGTCATATAAATTGGGTTTTGGGCAAATGAAGCAATATTGTGAATCAAAGCCACTTCAATAAAAGGAATACCTACACAGATATTTCCTAATATAAACTGATTAAGCAGTTCTTTTTTAATTATAAAACAATCATAACCTGGGTGCGATTTACCCAGCTCTGCATACATTAGAGGTAATTGGTTTTTATCTTTATAAATGTTCGCAATTCTCCTTCTGTTTATTACTATGGCATCGTGGTTTAATTCAATAAAATCGAACACAGCATCATAAAAAAATGGCATTAAAGCAATATCAGAATTGGTGTATATAATATATTCACTATCAGTAATTTCTTTTGTTTTTTCTAAAATATCTTTAATTAAAGGTAGTTTCTTGCCATTTAATTGAGGGTGAATATCAAAAATAGATTTTTGTAAATTTGAAAGAACTGTAAAGTCATTAGGAACAATGCTTCTATCTTCTTCAAATTGTGTAGTGCAAATGGTGATTTGATTACTGTTTTTAGCATTTTTTTTCGCAATAATTATACTCTCAAAAGTAATAGGTTGTGCATTGTATAAGTCTGAACTTTCGCTTACTTTTACCGGGTTAATTATGTGAACTATTTTGGTCAATGAAGAAAATTTTATTTAATAATATCAGTAATTCGTTCAATTATACAAAAAACTTTGCGTTCTTGTTTTCGGATTATGAATTATTTAGAAAAAAATATTTTTCAAGTAAGTGTTTAGACCATTTAAGCAATATTGCTGCTACACCTAAACTAATTCTAAGTAATTTTAATGTTATTGTATTGTTTAAAAATGATTTGTATAGTTCAAAGATGGGGAAACAGTTTGGTCATTATTTAGGAGGAAATAATACAATTGAAATTTCAAAAAGGGTTCTATGTTTAACTTTAAATGCTATGTTGACTGATAGTGATATCAAGTATATTAGCAATATTATCATTAGTTTTTTTCCAAATGATAGATTTTAATTCTGAGAAGTTGATGATTATTTCCTCAAAGGCAGATTCTTTTTATGATTACCTGAAAAAAGTTTGGGTTTACAAAAATCTAATTTGGGTTTTTGCTCAACGCGATATAAAAGTAAAATATGCGCAAACTATGCTAGGCATATCTTGGACAATAATTCAGCCACTTACAGCATTAGTAATTTATAGTTTCTTTTTTGGTGGTATTTTAAATTGGAAGTCAAATGAACTTCCATTCCCAATCTATGTTTTAAGTGGTTTAATAGGATGGAATTTTTTTTCTTACATCATTTATCAAGGTTCAAACAGTGTAATTGATGCAGGTAATACTATAAAAAAAATTTATTTTCCCAAAAGTATATTGCCTTTTTCAAAAGTAGTTATAGCTCTTATTGAGTTATTATTGAGCTTGATTTTATTTATTCCATTGTTGCTTTATTATAATGTTTCCATTTCATGGCATATTGTTTTTTTTCCATTTTCCATATTGTTTAACGCCTTTTGTGGACTATTGCCCGTTTTTTTTATAGCAATATTTGCTTACAAGAAACGCGATTTATTTCACCTGCTTCCTTATATGGTAACTTTTGGAATTTGGCTGACACCAGTATTTTTTACAAGTAGTATTTTTCCTGCTCGTTTTTCGTTTTTAATGGAATATAATCCAATGGCTAATGTTGTTGAGTTTTGGCGTTGGGTACTTTTTAATTATGGTTCTTTTAAAGTAATCTGGGTGGTTAATTTTTTTATAGTAATAATTTTAACTACTGTGGCCATGTATTTTTATAATAGGAAAGAGAGTGAGTTTAGCGATTTTATTTAATGAATATTTTATAGTTATAACTTGTATCTAAAATTAAATCACATAAATGGATAATGTTTCGAGCAATTTATTAAATGTATATCAGGCAGCTGAAAAGAACTTCTCCAAAAGTGATATTTCATTATGGTTAAATTTTGGTTATTGGGAAAATACCAATCAAGTAGAAAAGGCTTGTGAGAAGCTTTTAGAAGAAACAATAAGCCAGTTTAATATTGTAAAAGGGTCAAAAATTCTGGATGCTGGATTTGGATTTGGGGTACAGGACGTTTATATATTGAATAAATTTCCGGAGTGTAATATAGTTGGGTTAAATGTAATTGACTATCAAGTAGCAAAAGCAAATGAATTAATACAAGAAAAGAACTTGCAAGAAAAAGTTTTACTGCTAAAAGAAGATGCTGTTTCTACATCTTTTGTAAATGAACAGTTTGATGTTGTTTTGGCAGTAGAATCAGCTTTTCATTTTAACACGAGAGAGAATTTTTTTAAAGAGGCTTATAGGCTTTTAAAGCCTGGTGGAAAAATTGCTTTAGCAGATTGTTTACCCCAAGTTGATTTTGTTATGGATATAGAATTCAAAAAGGCAGCCGATTTTATGGCGATTCCTTATCAAAATTATTATGAAATTGAAACCTATGTGCACAAAATGAAACATGCTGGTTTTGAGGGTATTGTGTCGAGAGATGTTAGTGATCACGTGTTACCTTATGCTGCAATTGAAATGTTAGCCTCTAATGGATGGAGAAGTAGTAGTAGTATAGATTTGAATATTGACCCAAGTTTGATAGATAAATTATTAAAAGAATTTACCAAAATTACTACCATTGGAAAATATTATATTATTACCGCAGAAAAGCATTAATCTTTATTTTGATTATAATAATTAAAGTTTGTTTTGTGTGTAGTATTTATTAGTTGCCAAATTGTTTTGAAAAAGTAAATTTGAATTTGTTTTATTTAGATACGAATTTTCAGTTTTAAACTGTTGCAAAAGTGGTTTTAGGTACTTTATTAATGTGAATAATAAAAAATCAGAAATATCAATCATTGGATTTGGTACGGTGTCGTCAATTATGTCATTGGTTTTAGCCGATAATAAAATTGGGCATAGCTATTACATAAAAAAAAGTACTCGTGCAATTTTAGATTTACCACCTTTATCTAACCCAATAGTAAATGGCCCAACACGATATATTGAAGAAAAGTTCTTAACTAAAGAATATGTATCGGCTATTCCATATATTCAAAATTATAAATCCATTTCGCTAGACGAAAATTTTAATGAATATAGGGTGATTTTTGGTGAATATAAAACTGAAACCTATGCCATAGATAACAGAATTAGGCTTCATTGTTTTTTGGAGCAGCTAAAAAAAAATGGCTTGATTAACTTAATTGAGTTTGAAGAATTTGAAAATGTTATGGGTGGTTTAAATTCAAGTGTTAATATAATTGGTAACGGAGGCTATAAATCAATATTTGCAGATATACAAAAATTAACTGTTCCCAAACTCATAAAAAATAGAGAGCTGTTCTACTTTAATCTTGTTTGCGATAAATTTACCTATAAAAAATTCTGGGGCAAAGTTCAAATCTACTATATAGCGAATATTGGTGAGATATTAATCTATCCATTTCTTCATCCCTCCGGTGAACAAGCATTAAATCTAACTATCAATGTAATAAAAGGTAGTAAGTGGGATGTTTTCTCTAATGTTAGTAAAGGAAGAATTGCATTTAATTTATTGATTGAAATATTGAAAACTAGTATTCCTGAATTAGCAGCTGAATTAGTAGATTGTTCAATATTAGAAGATCATTTTGAATTGTTTAAAACAGAACCCTACTATAAAAAGTCAATAACATATTACCATAACAAATTGTTTTTTGGAATTGGAGAGGCCATTTCAAAAAGTGATCCATTAATTGGTCAAGGTTATAATAGTGGCTTAAATATGGGCCTTAAAATGATTGATTTGATCAAAATGGAAAGGGCTTTGAACATAGTAGAAGATGAGTATTTGGCCTATACAAGTAAAATGCTTGAATATTTATACCATATCAATAATTCATTAACACAGTTGAGCGAAAATAAATACTTAAATAATGTTTATGATGCTGCAGTAAATAATAAAAATCTTAGAGATTTACTGTTTTCAACTTTTAATGATATTACCCTTTATTTTCCTTGGTTAATAGATGAAGATGAAACAAAAAAAATGCTTGAAAAATATAAGTTAATCAAATAAGAAATGGCCGAAAACTCTTCTATTATTGTCGAAAATGTTTCTAAAGTTTATAAACTTCTACATCCCAAAATTAATGAAAAAGCTAACTTAACTAATGAACATTGGGCGCTTAGAAATATTTCTTTTGAAATAAAAAAAGGCGAAAGTGTAGGTATAATTGGTCCAAATGGAAGTGGAAAGAGTACATTACTTAAAATTCTTGCTGGGGTAACAAAGCCTACTCATGGAAAAGCTATGATTTTGGGTAAAGTTGGAAGTATATTGGATATTGGGGCGGGGTTTCATCCAGAATTGAGTGGGAGTGAAAATATTTTTCTAAATGGCCAAATACACGGTTTTTCTAAGAGTGAAATAAAAAGTAAGTATGATGCAATTGTTAATTTTAGTGGTGTTGAAAAATTTATAAATGAGCCAGTAAAAAATTATTCAAATGGAATGTATTTGCGATTGGCCTTTAGTATAATGGCAAATTTGGACTTTGATGTGTTTTTATTTGATGAAGTTTTTAGCGTTGGTGATGCTGAATTCAATATTAAAACCAGGGCAAAGTTTCAAGAACTAAGAGCAACAAAGAAAACTATTGTTTTTGTGAGCCATAATCTTAACGAATTAGAAAATCAGGATAAATATATTTTACTTGAGAATGGTTTTTTAAAGGAAGTATCACAGAAACGAAATATTCTCTCTAATTATTTAGAAGATGTTTTTCATACAAAGAACATGAATATTTGTACTGAAGCTATAAGTATTGAAGATTTTTCAAAGTTCGATTTATCCAACGAGTTGAGAGTAGTGCGTTTAAGTTTTTTTCAAAGGGAGAAAACAAAATTTACTACTGATGCTGAATTTGAATTGGAACTTGAAATAGAGAAATTATTAAATACCGATTCAATTGATCCAGTTTTAGTTATTTCTGAAATTAATGGAAATATTTTGTTATCAAGTAGCCCTTTTTTATCAGGCAAGTTTGCTCGAAAAGAAGATGCTGCCAATATGGTTTATAGGTGTAAAATACCCAAAAACTTTTTTGGCTCTCAAGTATATAATGTGAGTTTATGCTTTATGAAAAATTTGTATGAAGTAGAAAATTATATTACGGAAACAGTTGTTAAAAGTGCGGATTTTACTAAAAATACAAAAACGGAAGTAGTTCTGTTTATGGAAAATATAATTACATTTAAACCTAACTTTGCCAATAGTAATATGAATATCGATTTGAGTAATCTAAATCTTCATGGAAGCTTATTGCCTGCATTTGATTGGACTTGTGAGTAGATTTAAAGTTTTGAAATACATAATAATAAAAAATTAGCATACCAATGGGCATAAAAACTATTTTTTCTAGTATAAAAAAAGTACTTTTTGGAGTAGAGACGAAGCCAGTACCAACAGCTTTTATACCCCAAGAATTATTAATAAATACACATATAAATGCCTCTCAATACTATGACAAAGATGACTTAATATTTGTAAACGACTTAAACTTGTATTGTGCTTTTAAATATGAGGTGGTTAAGGATGCGCTTTTTTCTGAAAGTTTAGGTGTTTCTCCTATGCATACATCTTTAAATAGAATTTACTTTCAAACAGATAAAGAAAGGCACATGCATAATAAACGGTCTGCTATTAAAATTCTTGATTTCTTGTCAAAAAGATTGCAGTTTGAGGATAATGCTTTTTTATCTAAAGTGATTAATATCTTAATTAATGATTTACCCCCAAACACATCTTTTAATTTAATAGATTATGTTATAAACCCTGCCATACTTGTAAATGCTCTCAATGATTTAGGGTTTTTAAATGTACTTACTTTTTTTAATCCAGAACATGCCAGCTTTTCTTGTGAGCTGGTACGCGATAAAACCAAAGAAATTTTCAATAATAGAAGTACACTTGAGCAAATGTTAAGAGATAATTTTAATGAAGAAAATATTCCAGTTTTATTAAAAGAATTATTAACTGAACTTAGTATTGAGGGTGGTTATGATTCAAGTGAGTTGCCATTTTTTTATACAACTGTTATTTATACCTCAATCGAGAATGTGGCTAGTTTTGTAAATACTTTTATTTATTTTATTTTAAAGAAATATCCTCAAACTTTTTTAGATGGAAATTATAAGGATTTAACGATCATTGCTAATGAGTTATTACGCATTTATTCACCTAATTTCATAACATTTAGGGCGGCTACAGAGAATATAAAATTTAGAGGTGTGAACTTTAAACAAGGTGATATTATTGCTTTGTTTATTGGAGCGGCTAACTTAGATAAAAATGTTTTTATAGAACCCACGGAAATTAGATTTGATAGAGAAACAAATCATTTAGCATTTGGCAGAGGTCAAATTTCTTGTATTGGTCAATTTGCCTCATTTCGAATAGCCTTTAATTTTATAAACAATATTTTTAAATTAAAAGGAAACATTGTCATTATAGATGAAGAACCTAAATTTGAAATCAAAGGGGTTGTAAGGTTATCAGAAATAAATACAAAGTATGTTATTAACTAATAATGAAGTAAAAAGTAAGATTAATGTTTTAATTGATTATTTGAATACCATTCAGAATGGTGATGGAAGCTTTGAATCGAGTTTTTACTACTCTTTATACCCTGAGAAAGGATGGATAAGTTGGGGATTTCCTCCATTTGATACAGCAGTAATACTACAAACTTTAATTCCTTTAAATAATGATAAATTAGAAAGTACTATCTCAAAAGGAACTTCTTTTATTTTGAGTCAAAGTCTTGATAGGTTAATTTGGAGGTATTCGTCAGGGCAAGGTTACAGCCCTCTATTATACGATACAGACGCTACAGCAATTTGTTCTCACGTTCTTAATTTGCAAGGTTATAATATAGATAATAAGATACTTTTAGACTGTTTTATTGATTCAGAAAATAATTATAAAACCTGGGTTATACCTCAGTTTTTAAAAACTAAGATGCCTTTTTTAACCTTTTTAAAACTTACTGTTGAAACATTTAAATCTTTGAATTTTAATAAGTTGAATATATCCTTGGATGATAGAGAGTTTTCAATGAATTGTAATATTTTACTTTACATGGGAAAAACCAATTCTAATAACATGGTTTGGAAAAAGGTAATGAGTGATTTTGAGAATAATACAATTGAATGTAGATACTATAATAAATATTATTCGGTTTATGCTTATGCTAAGTTATTTTCCGTTGGCAATCACCAAGAGTTATTTTTGTCGGAACCAATAATAATGAACAAAATAGATATTTTTTATGAAGAATTAAAGTTTAAAAAATTTAGCCTAGACCATTTATTTTTACTTAATTCAATATTGTTTTTTAAAATTAATTTGAATAATTATTACGATTTATTAAAACTTTGTATTGAAAGTTTGCAAAACGATTTTTTTAAATTACCATTTTCTTATTATTCTAGTAATATAATTTATGATAAAAACTTAGAAGGTAGTGAGCCTGTTAATTATTTTGGTTCGTCAGCACTTACTACGTCAGTGTTTCTTGAATTTTTATACTTATATGATAGAGTAAATGATTAGTTTAAAAGTTTGTTTATTTTATATTTTGCAACGCTCATAAAATGAGAGCTTAATAATTAAGCATGGATGAGAAAAATAATTAGTTTATATAAAAGACTCAATTCTTTTATTACATATAATATATTTTTATATGCTAATTTTTCTTTGCTGTTTGCTATTAGTTTTGGTTTAGAGTTTTTAGTGCCTCAAATTTATATACTGATTGTTGCCTATTTTGTTATTGGTATAGCTGGTTACTTTATTAATGATTTTTTTGATATAGCTGAAGATAGAATATCAGGTAAGTTTAATATTACAAGTTTGATTGATAAAAAATGGGTATTAGTACTTATTTTTAGTTGCTTTGGTTTAGGGTTATTTCTGGTAAAATTGTTATCAAAGAATATTGTTTATACTGTAATAGTTGAAGTATTGTTTTTATTGGCTTATTCAATAAAACCTTTTCGCTTAAAAGAAAAAGGTTTTTTAGGTGTATTAACCGATTCTTTTTATGCCCACGTTATTCCAGGTATTATTATTGTTCAACTAATAAGTCAATTTGTTTCGGTTTCTAATTGGCTTTGGTTAAATTTTATTGCTCTTAATTTCTTTATCGGTCTTCGTGATATTTTGTTGCACCAGTCAGCCGATTTTGAGAAGGACTTGAAAAGCAAAACAGAAACATTTTATGTTAAAAATACTACCTATTCTAATCGATTAATTTATTGGATTGAAGAAGTCGTTTCTGTATTGTTGATTTTATTATTATTATTTTTGTATTCGAGCAGCAATTCATTTGCAATTCTTTTAGCATCTTTGTTGGTGTTTTTATATTGGTTGAAAAAACTTTATTTTAAAGTATTTGAAATTAACCATGTAGTCAAATTTTATATTTTGGTTTCAACCATTTTTCTGCTTATTAACTCTTCAAATTTATTAGCCATTTTATTCCTTTTACTACACCCTTATAATTTTCAATTAGGCAGGCATTTTATTGGAAAATTTGGGTCAAATATTTTTTCTTTTACAAATAAATTTTATAGCATATTCCATCATATTTACAAATCTAAAATTACACTATTTATCAATTATTTTTTATACTATTTTTTTATACTTTTTGGAAGAAACTTAAAAAAGAAACCTCTCTATCAGAAAAAAAGGACTAAATACAAATGAGATTAAATCAGTTTAGCAGTAAATGATATATATTTACAACTAAATTGTAGTTTATTAGCTTGTTTATAACTTATGAGGTCAATATTTTTATTTTGTTTTATTATCTTCATTTCCTGCACCGAAAATAGGACTAAAATCAATTCAAGCCTTATTAAACTGTATTTTGTTGATACTAATGATTTGAAAAATAAAAATGCAGCAAATCAATTGAACACCAAAGTATCAAATGATACAATAAAATCAAATTTAAAGTTTGATTATTGGCAAGCAGTTTCTTTTTTAAGGAATAAATTTTATCAAATAGATAGTTGCTCATATAATGAAAGTACTAAGGAATATTTGAAAGTATCAATTTTAGCTGAGTTTGTTTACGCCTCATTTAGTTTCCAGTTTTTTGGTGAAAAATGGGGTAAAACTAGCCATAGTGTTGCTATTAAAAATTGGGATAAATTACCTTTAGATGTTTGCTATAATATTGCTAATAATAATTTGGTTCCTGTTTGGTGTGGTGATAGGACAACCTTTTTTATAAGATTACTTGACAGTTTATTAAGCCTAAAGGCTTCTGTAATCTCAATAAAAGATGTTCATACGTTTCCGCTCGTTAGTATTGGTCAAAGGCGCTTCATTTTTGACCCTTATGACCCATTCATTATTTTCGATACATCTTTATCAACAATTATTGATTATGATCAAGTTCAAAAATTAGTTTTAAACAATGACAGTTATAAAGTTATGAGAACTAAACGGATATTTGGTTTTTCTAATGAATTAATATCGCAACGATTAGCTTCTGATGTTTTAAAATCATCTAATAAGCAAGTGACCGATTTTTCTCAAAAACTTAGCTATTTTTTGTTATTAAATAAAGCTAGTTTATTACAAGGCATTGAAAGCTGTTCGTTCGAAACTTTTAATAGGACTGGAATTATACACCCCTCCAATTTAAAAAACGATAAGTATATTATTTCTATGGTTGATAACCTTAACAATAGACCAATGAATTTGAATCATTTTAAAAAATATTATTTAGGTATAAATTGCAAATAGATGTGTGGAATAATCGGCCAAATAAGTAAATTAGAACAAATTGATAATGAGGTTTTTGCAAATATGTTGCAATCGCTTCATCACCGTGGTCCTGATGGTAATGGAACGTACTTTGCCGATAACAATTTGTTGGCTTTTGGTCATACACGCCTCTCATTTTTAGATTTAACAGATTCAGGAAAGCAACCATTTATAAGTAATAATAAACAAGTGATTGTAACCTTTAATGGCGAAATTTATAACTACTTAGAGTTAAAAAAGGAACTGTTAAATGAATATAATTTTGTAACCAATACCGATACTGAAGTTATTATAGCTGCTTATCAAAAATGGGGAATAGCCTTTATAAATAAACTTAAAGGAATGTTTGCTATTGCCATTTACGATAAGTTGATTAATAAAATATATTTAGTTAGAGATAGGTTTGGAATAAAGCCGTTGTATTATTTTTATAATAACAAATATTTCATTTTTGCATCTGAAATAAAGGCAATTATGGAATCTGGTAAGGTTGCTAAAGATATTGATTTTACTGCTTTTACCGATTATTTTGTGTATCGTTATGTCCCTTCGCCAAAAACCATTTGGAAACAAGTTTATAAAATTCCTCCTGCACATTATTTAAGTTTTGATATCGATTCATTTTCGTTATCATTAACAGAATATTGGCAGTTAAATGCAAGTGATAAGCAAGAAAATGAGTTGGTATTAACCAGCGAAATAAATAATATTTTACAAAATTTAGTGGCTGAACATGTAAGAGCAGATGTGCCAATTGGGTCATTTTTAAGTGGTGGCTACGATAGTAGTGCTATGGTTTTATACATGAAAAATCTTGGTTTAAATCCTGAAACTTTCTCTATTGGTTTTGATAATTGGGAAAAAAGCGAACATCAGTTTGCTGAAGTGGTTGCCAATCATTTAAACGTTCCAAATAAGTATGTAATAGCAGATGAAAGCAGCTTGAATTTAGTAAACAAGATGCCAATTGTATATGATGAGCCAATAGCTGATATTTCTATTGTTCCAACTTTTATGGTTAGTCAATTAGCTAAACAAAGAGTAAAAGCAGTTTTGAGTGGAGAGGGCGCAGATGAAATATTTGGAGGTTACACTTGGCAACATCAATTTTACAACGAACAATATAATGTTACTTGGTTACAAAAACTAAAGCAACTGTTTAAACCAGCCGATACTGTTTATTTTTATGCACAAGCTATGGCAATGGGCTGGTTTGATAAAAATGAGCTGGAAAGTATGTTACAACCGCATTTGCATCAATATATTTCGGACGATGTGCATTGGTTTTACAGAGAAAATTTTAAAAGTACGTTACCACCTTTAAAGGCAGTTCAATATATGGACATGAAATGTTTTATGGGTGAATTGGTTCTAACTAAAATTGATAGAGCCAGCATGGCAAATTCGCTTGAAGTGCGCGTTCCCTTTTTAGATCATACGCTTTTTGAAAAAGTATTTTCACTGAACGAAAATCAATATTTTAAAAAAGAACAAACCAAATTCTTATTGTATCAAAACATAAAAAAATATCTACCCCAAAGTATTTTAAATAGGAAAAAACAAGGTTTTGTTGGTCCTGATAGTTACTATATGGATATAGCATATTATAAGAAGGAATTGAAAAAGAGTAAGTTGGTGGAGTACAATATCATCAAGCAATCTTATCTAGATAATTTGCTTAAACAAGGCTATAATTGGAAGCTTTGGAAGATTTTGATTATGGAAAAATGGTTTAGTCACTGGGTTGATTAATTCAGTTATCTCATTTACTTTGCGCTAATTAAAAATATGTCATTAATTTACATTACTGGAGGAGCGGGTTTTATTGGTTTTCAATTGCACAGGCAATTGGAAGGCAAATATGATTTGATAGCAATTGATTTAATGACTCAAACTAACATAGCAGCTAATTATAGAAGTAAAAATTTAAAAAATATTATTCAAGGGGATATAAAAAGCAACTTTTTAGATATTTTACCTGATAAACCTAAAGTGGTAATTCATTTAGCTGCCGAAACTGGAATAGCGGGTTCTTTGGTTAATCCATCTAAATATTTTGATACTAATATTCAAGCAACCTTTAATGTACTAGAACAATGCAAAAATAATGGTGTAAAGTATTTAATTTATGCTAGTAGCTCCTCTGTATATAATCCAAATCAGGAAATTATGAGTGAGGATTCTGATACCACAGATCAATTATCTTTTTACGGGACATCTAAAAAAATGAGTGAATTAATGATTGAAAATTATTGTGCTCAGTTTGGTTTAACAGCAATTGGTTTAAGGTTTTTTACAGTTTATGGTTCTTGGACAAGGCCTGATATGGCAGCTTATAAATTTATGAACAATATTGAAAATAAGCAGCCTATAACCGTTTATAATCAAGGCAATGTATTTAGAGATTTTACACATGTAAGCGATGTAGTTAAAGCTATTGAGTTGTTGATTGCAAAAATACAACGTGAACCAATAGGAACGCATCAAATATTTAATATAGGTTTGGGTGCACCTATTTCTGTTTTGGAATATGCTAATTTAATTGCTGGTGCAATGAAAATGGAACCAATTTTTAACTTTGCTAGTTTACCTATTAATGAATTAGTTTCTACTTACAGTAATACTTATAAGTTAGCGCAATATATTCAGTTTAAACCAACTTGTACAGTAGAAGACGGAGTAAATGAAATGGTGGAATGGTTTAAAAAGTATAAATATGAGTAGGAATATTTTTGTCTTTGTGGTTTGTGGTGCTGCCGAACATATTGATACTTTGCACTTATCTTTAAAGTACTTAAAGCATTTTTCAAAAAATGAAATTTTTGTTGTTACCGATTCTTCTCGGAACGAAGTTTCAATCAGTCATAATCATATAATTGATGTAAAAGTTGATGAGAAATACAATCATCATCAGGCTAGCATTTACTTAAAAACTGGCCTCCATAAATTTTTACCTAAGGATAATAATTACTGCTATTTAGATACTGATGTAATTGCACTTTCAACTGATTGTGATAATATTTTCAATGAATTTATTGCTCCAATTAGCTTTGCACCTGATCATTGCAAAGTTAGAAAATTCAGCGCTTATGCAGTTAATTGTAACTGTGCAGGTGAATGGAAAAAGAATAGAGATTTGTTCAATAAAGTAATCGAAAATAGTGATAGAAATAGAGAAATAAAAGATCCTTACATACTAGAACAGGCAAAAATGTTACAGCTTGTTTTTGATGAAATAAAAAAATCATTTAGGCTTAAAGTAATTAATGCTTTCAAATTTTTATTGAGTTATCCTCGATTTAAATTGAATGAAACTTTTTATTTTGATAGGGTAAAACGAACGTGGCATTTAAATACTGGCGAAATAGTTTTATATGAAGTAAATATAAAAAAAATTGAGCAGTTAACAGGTTTAAAGTACAGTAAATGGAACAGAAAATGGCTTGATAAAAATGGGGATGATATTTGGCTTGATGAATGCAATCATTTAACGCAATATATTGCCAATACTTTTCAAATAAATGTTCCTGAAAAAAACTGGCAGCACTGGAACGGGGGAGTATTTTTATTTAATAATCAGAGCCATGAGTTTTTAAATGCTTGGTTTAATAAAACCATGCATATTTTTACTTTACCAAACTGGAAAACACGTGATCAAGGAACTTTAATTGCTACTGCTTGGGAGTTTGGACTAAATAGTCATCCAACGCTTTCAAAACAGTGGAATTTTATTGCTGATTATTACAATAAAGGCTTGATGCTAGATGAAGAGAAAGGTTTAATTTCGGATGATGGATTTAAAACAAGTTATAAACCTGTTTTTATGCATGTTTATCATAATTGGGGTAAACAAGATTGGTATATTTGGCAGTGGATAATGGGAAAATACCTATGAAAAAAATAATTTTTACTTCTAGTTCGGTTTGCATAGTTATAGTTTATGCCATTGGAGTAATTGTATTTGGTGAGGCTCATCCTTTTTCTAGGTTTACCATGTATAGTTCTTTTGCTGATTACTCCTATGTTTTTTACTTTTCAGATGAAAATAATAGATTAATAAAATGTCCAGACCTTAATACAACCGGCACAAACATGGCACATTTGTACACTACTATTTGCGAAAGAAACAGTTTTAACCACGGACATGGTATGGAAAGCGATTCTGTTCTTAAAGTTATAGGAAAACAAATGCTAGATATTATAAAAATGAGTAATTTGAATATTCATCATGGTAATTTGAAAGTTAAATTAAATAGACTTTACTTTTACTATGAAGGAAAAACAATAAAATGTAAACAACAATTGATGTATGAAACTATATTTAAGTAAATACCTGTTTTCTATAATTGTTTTTATTGTTTCATTAGAAATTTTATTACGAGTATCTAAGAAGTATGAAACAAGGTCTGAGCATAAATTTGGTAATTATTCCTATAAATATAGAGTAAAACGACCCAATTGGTATTATACTAATTTACCTAATTCTTCAAGGTTAAAGAAAGAGCATGAATGGCAATATTTTAATAAATACAATGAATTTGGGAATAGAGAAAAGTCAATCTTATTATATCTAAATGACACTACCTCTGTTAAAGTTATTTGTTTGGGCGATTCTTTTACTGAAGGTGATGGTGCACCATACGATAGTTCGTGGGTTCGTAAGTATGAACGAATGTTAAATGAAAATAGAAATAAAAAGTTTAGTATTTATAACGCTGGTGCATGTGGCAGTGATGTGTTTTATAATTACAAAATATTAGTCAATAAATTAATGATAATAAAGCCTAATATAGTAATTGAATGTATTAACTCTACCGATATAAATGATATTATATGGCGAGGAGGGGCTGAAAGATTTAACAATGATGGTACTGTTTCAGGTAAAGTGGGGCCAGCATGGGAGTTTATATATAGGATTTCACATGTTTTTAGGGCTTTAATGACATATTTTTATAAATACAATAAAAACCTTATTAGCGAAAATGATTTGCTTTTAAAAGAGGAATATGCTGCATCGCAAATTATTGGTCAAGTTGAGCAAACTGCAAATTTTTGTTTAATAAATAATATTAAATATTATTTATTACTTCATCCTCTTCCCCATGAATTAAAACCTAATTCAAAGCAGCCAAGCTTATTGATAAATGAGTTACAAAAAAAGGATTTTGCAACTATTTTATTTGAGCCATTCAAAGATTATTATAATACTAGTAATATTGACAATGATTATTGGCCAATGAACAAGCACTTTAACTCGAAGGGCTATTTTAATATGGGTAATATAATTTACAGTAAACTTAAAATAGAATAATGGCCAATTTTAAAATTTTACCTAGTATTAGCGTTTATTCAAAAACGGAGTGGAAGTTTATGAAAATATCTTTTTCCATCCTCTGGCTTTTTTCTTTTTTTTTGATTTTGTATAGATTCAATTATGCTCCCACTCGTGAGGGTATTTTAAAGTTATTTCCAGCTAGTTTTTATTTCGGTTTTTACACTAAGGCAATTGTCTTTTTTATTACTTGCACTTTGGTTTATAATTATATTGCTGAAAAATACATGCTACTATCGTTATTTGTATTATCACTTATAAGTTTGTTTGTGTTTTCGTTAGAAGATTCCAATAGTGATTTCAATAGAAATAATATGATTACAGGCATATTTTTTGGGCAATTTTTTGCTTACAGTATATTTAATAGATACAACGATTTTAATATTAGTAAATACCGAGTTCAATTTTCAATTCAAATTATTGCCATAAGTTATACTTTATCTGCCATTGCTAAATTGAGAGTATCGGGTATAAATTGGGTAACAGATGGTTTATTAATGCCATTACAAATTTTGAAAACTAATTACTTTGTGTTTGTAAATAATGGGAATATTGAAAAAATTAATGGTGCATATAAAATGATTGATTTAGTAAACCAGTACTCATCAGGCGTAATGGTTGTTTTAGCTTTTACATTAGTTATTGAGTTGTTTGCACTTTTTTCAATTATTAATAAAAAGAGTGCTTTTATTTATGGTATCCTTTTGTTGCTTATGCACATAGGTATCTACATAGTTCTAGATATTGCAATAATGGGAGCTTATATACCTATGTTAATCTTTATGATAAACCCTTTGTATTTATTTTTTATTTTTATAAAAAAGTTAAAGTTCTATCTTGCTAATTGTTTGCTTAATGTTAAAACAGGTTAATTTATTTGTGCTTTTTGTAATAGTAACTTTATTGAAAATAATTTTAAAGGTATTATGAAAGTACAATTATTGTAAATGTCAATGAGAGCTAAAATATAGAAATGGGTAGCAATATATTTGTTTTTGTGGTTTGTGGTGCTGCTGAGCATATTGAAACATTGCACTTTTCAATAAAGTTTTTGAAACACTTTTCAAAGAATGAAATTTTTATAGTTACTGATTCTTCAAGAAATGAGGTTCAAATTAATCATGATAAAATATTTGATATAAAGGTGGATAAAAAGTATAACCACCATCAAGCTAGCATTTATTTAAAAACAGGGTTATATAAATTTTTACCCAAAGGCAATAATTACTGCTATTTAGATACTGATGTAATTGCTGTTTCAAATCAATGCGATAATATTTTCAACGAATTTATTGCTCCTATTAGGTTTGCACCTGATCATTGTAGAATAAAAAAATTTAGTGCTTATGCTGTAAATTGTGATTGCGCTAGTAAATGGAAAAAGAATAGAGATTTATGGAGTGAGTATGTTGAGAGTATGGAAAAAGTAATTATTACAGATTCTTATTTATTACAGAAATCAAAAGAGTTACAATTGTATTTTGACCTTAAGAAAAGATCAATTTATAAAAGTATAATTACTGCACTGAGATTTTATTCAAGCTATCCAATTTTTAAGTTAAATGATGACTTTTATTTTGATAAAAGAAAAAGAACATGGCACCTAACAACTGGCGAAATAATAATGTATGAAGGCGATATAACAAAAGTTATAAAAGTGCCCAATGGCTTGCATTACAATGAGTTAAATAAAAAGTGGTTTGATGATGATGGTAATGATATATGGCAAGATGAATGCAGCCACCTCATGGACTTTATTTCTGATGTATTTAATATAAGCATAGAAGATCAAAACTGGCAACATTGGAATGGTGGCGTTTTTTTATTTAATGATAAAAGCCATCAGTTTATGGAGGCTTGGTTCAATAAAACCTTGTATATATTTACATTACCAAATTGGAAAACTCGTGATCAGGGAACTTTAATTGCCGCTGCTTGGGAGTTTGGTTTAAATAATCATCCACTGCTTTCAAAAAGGTGGAATTTTATAGCGGATTATAATAATAAAAACTTAATGCTTGATTCAAAGCATGGTTTAATAACCGATGATGGGTTTGAAACTAGTTATAATCCTGTTTTTGTGCATGTTTATCATAACTGGGGTAAACATGATTGGAATATTTGGCAGTGGATAGAAACGAACTATGAAACTAAATAAGATTATTGCCTCCATTTTTATATTTGTTTTTTTGTTAGAGTGCTTGTTACGTATTAATGGTAGATTTAAAACCACTAACGAAATTTCGTATGGTAAATATATAAAACGATATAGAATAACAAACAACAGTTGGTTTCATACTTGGAAGCCTAACTTGGTTCTAGATTATAAGCAAAGCGAGTTTCATTACACAAATATTTATAACGATTTAGGGCATAGAGAGCATAATTTTTCAAAGTTTTTAATAGATACCTCTACCAACAAAATTGTTGCACTAGGCGATTCGTTTACTGAAGGTGATGGTTCATGTTATGACAGTACTTGGGTTAAAAGTTTAGCTGTTGCTATAAATAAAAAGTTTCCATTAAAATACTCATTTTATAATGCTGGAGTTTGTGGTAGTGATGTGTTTTATAATAATAAAATATTGGTTTCAAAACTTGTGCAGTTAAAACCTAAAGTGGTAATTGAATGCTTGAACACTAGCGATATTGATGATGTAATTTGTAATGGAGGAAAAGAAAGATTTAATGATGACGGCACAACTAGCGGAAAAGTAGGCCCAAGGTGGGAGTTGTTTTATAAATACAGTCATTTATTCAGAGCTATAATTCATAATATTTTTAAAAACAATGAGAACTTAATTCCTAAAGATTTATTATCACAAAAAGAAGTTGAGGCCATTCAATTAATTAAGCAACAAGTAAAAGAAACAGCTGCTTTTTGTGGAAAAAATAATATAAAATATATTTTACTTTTAACTCCAACTCCTGCTGAAATTATTGAACCAAATACAAATAAACAAATTTACTTTTTAAAAGGTCTAGCTAATCAAAGTTATGTTATAAATATGTTTGAACCGTTGAATATTTATTACAAGAGTCATCCAATTAATCAATATTCTTGGGCACTTAATGGACATTTTAACTCAAAAGGTTATTGGGTGTTAGGTGAAGCAATTTATAATGAAATAAATTTTAAGGACAGTTCTATTTTAAATAACAACTAAAACAGTTGCTTAAAATTTTCTTCTTTATGAATTATCATTTTCCAATTAGAATTGTTAGTCTTTTTGGGTTTAGAAGAAAATAATTTTTTCAATAAGGCTAATGGCGTTAATACCAAAAAGAAAAATAAGGTCATTATTAATTTACCATTTATGGTTCCTAATAATTTACCAATTAACATCCAAATAAAAGCAATTTTTGAGGCCAAATAAAAACTTATTACAGTAATAATTAATACTGTTAAACCTGCCCAAAATAGAGTTTCTATATTATATCTTTTTCCTATTATAAATGCTCCTGCGGCTATAACTATATTGGTTAAATAAACTTTTTCTTTGTTCATAATTTTAAAATAACGGATAAATAAAGGCGGCTACTGCACTATTTTCTGCAAAGGTTATAAATAAACCAAAAGCAATTAGCGCCAGTATGATTGGAACCAACCACCATTTTTTTTGATTGATTATAAATTCCCAAAAATCTTTAAAAAAATCCATATCTATTTTGTTATTAAATAATTTTCCCAAACTAAGTAATCTATTTCTGTTTTTAAAAAACAGTTAATGGCGTCTTGTGGACTGCAAACTATGGGTTCATTATTGATGTTAAAGCTTGTATTTACTAACACTCCATAATCAGTTAGCTTTTTAAACTCATTCAATAAATCAAATAGTTTTTTGTCGTTGGTTTGATTAACTGTTTGTATGCGCGAGGTATAGTCAATATGAGTTATAGCAGGTAAAATTGAACGTTTTTGATTGATTGTTTTAATCAAATCAAATTCTTTTTCTGGTTCCAAGTTGTACCTAAATTCTGGTTTTATTTTATGTACAAATAGCATATAAGGAGAGGTATATTTTTGTCCATAAAATTTCTCAAATTCACTTTCCAACATGATAGGGGCAAATGGCCTAAAGCTCTCACGTTTTTTTATCTTTAAATTTAAATCTGATTGGGTATTATTTAATAAAGGATTGGCTAAAATACTTCTAGAGCCAAGTGCCCTTGGTCCAAATTCTGCTCTACCTTGGAACCATCCAATTATTTTACCTTTATTGATTAACTCTGCTGTTTTTGTAATTATCTGATTGTCATTTAATTGTGTATAATCTAGTTTTGCTGCCTCTATAGCTCTTTTTATTTCTAAATTACTATAACTTGGTCCTAGTTTGCTGTTTTGCATTAAGTCAAAACCATTGGAGTAAATACGGTCTTTTTTATAATGTAAATAATAAACAGCAAGTGCAGCACCCAATGCCCCTCCTGCATCACCAGCTGCTGGTTGAATATATACATTTTCAAATAATCCACTTTCTATAATTTTACCATTTGCTACGCAATTTAAAGCTACTCCTCCAGCCATACAAAGAGTATTACTTCGTGTAAGTTCTTTAGCTTTATGAGCCAAGTTTAACATTATTTTTTCTAATACTTGTTGCAGCGCTTGTGCTAATGCACAATATTGAAAATTTAAATTTTCAGTTTTTTTTCTTGTTTTTAAACCAAATAATTTTTCAAATTTCTTTTCATCAATCATTTTTAGTGAAGTAGAGTATTTGAAATAATGCTTGTTTAATTGAATTGAGCCATCCTCAAATATGGCAACAATTTCAGAAGTTATTTTATTTATAAATAGTTGAACTAGCTCGTCTTCTGGCTTAGCATAAGGAGCTAGTCCCATTACTTTATATTCGCCTGAGTTAACTTCAAAACCTAAAAAATAAGTAAATGCTGAATATAAAAGTCCTACCGAATCAGGATAATCTTGTTCAACTAACGTAGTTATATTGTTTTTATTTCCAAGTGCAATAGAGGTGGTTGCCCATTCACCAACGCCATCAATAGTTAAAATAGCTGCATTATCAAAATTAGTAGCAAAATAAGCGCTCGCTGCGTGTGATAAATGGTGTTTTGAAAATAGTAATTCAGTTTTTTTCCAATCAATTTGTGAGTCAATTTCTTTTAACTCTTTCTTTAAAGTTGTTTTTAGAAACAATTTTTCTTTTAACCAAATTGGCATGGCTGTAATAAAAGAAATTAAGCCGTTTGGTGCATTATCAAAATAGGTATCAAGTAATCTTTCAAATTTTAGGAAAGGCTTATCGTAAAATACAATGGCGTCCAAATCTGAAAGTTTTAAGCATGCCTCTTTTATGCAGTACTTAATGGCATTTTCTGGAAACTGCGAATCGTTTTTTAATCGAGTAAAGCGTTCTTCTTGTGCTGCTGCAATTATTTTTCCATCTTCAATTAATGCAGCCGCTGAATCGTGATAATATGCCGAAATGCCTAGAATTTTCATCTACTTTCAAAAATAGATTATATTCGCACATAAAAAAATTACCTTGTATAACCTCTGTACCATTTCTACCCAATCACATTTGTTTAAAGTGTTTGCTTTAGCTGACAGTATTAAAGCATTTGGTGTGGTTTTACATGTATTGGTAGTTGATGGTAATGGTAAATCTGAGGAACATTCATCGGTTATTTTTCATAATATAAATGAAGTTAATATTGAAATTGGGAAAGACTTGATAAAAAAGTATCAAAGCAATAACGATAAACTTCGTTGGGCTTTAAAGCCTGTTTTTTTAAAACTATTATTGGCTAAATACGATTCGGTTATTTACGTTGATAATGATATTTATTTTTACAGTGATTGTGCTTTTTTATTTGAAAAACTAAGTCATAATAATATTCTTCTTACACCTCATTTTTATGAGGCTAATCCGCTTCAAAACCAAAATTGGTTAGAAGCTAATTTTAGGGTAGGGCTTTATAATGCAGGTTTTATTGGTGTTAATAATTCGGCCATTGATTTTTTAAATTGGTGGGCTAGTTGCTGTTTGTATAATATAAAAAAGGTGTATTGGCGAGGTTTGTTCGATGATCAAAAATACCTTGATTTGGTGCCAATTTTATTTGGAAAAGTAGAAATCGTAAAACAGGCTGGCTGCAATTTGGCAGGTTGGAACTATAAAAATTATAGTATTCAAAATGTTGATGAAAAAGGTTGGTTGGTTAATAAATCACCAATGGTTTTTATACATTTTGCAGAACTAAGTTTAATTGAGTTTTCAAATCCTGAAAATGTATTGTTTAAACCATATTTGGTCTATCTAAAAGCCTTAAAAAACTATTCGCCAAAGTATCAATTTAAAAGAAATATCTTTAAAAGCTTTACCGTTATGTCTTATTTTTATTACCTTAAATGGAAAGCATTTCGACTAATTGAAAACTAATTTATTGCCTAATATTAAATGAAGAAAAGTACAGATAATAAAACGAGTTTTAGTTTAATCCAAAGATACTATTTAGCCTTAGCAGTTGTGGTAATAGTGGTGTTTGGTAATACCATTTTTAACGGTTATAACATGGATGATAATTTGGTTACTCAGAACCATAAATATACTTCTAAAGGTTTAGCTGCAATTGGTAAAATATTTTCTAGTTCCTATTATTCTGATAACGATGAAATTAACTTTGGTTATAGGCCAATTGTTCATGTATCATTTGCTCTAGAACATCAGTTTTTTGGCGAAAGTCCAGCGGTTAGTCATTTGTTTAATTTACTTCTTTATTTATTGTCAGTGTTGTTATTTTTCAAATTGTTGATTAATTGGTTTGGTGAAGAAAATATAGTTGTTTCGTTTATAGCAGCTTTGTTTTTTGCAGTACATCCTATCCATTCCGAAGTAGTAGCAAGTATTAAAAACAGGGATGAAATATTAGGTTTTTTATTCGCTATTCTAGCTGGCATTTATTTCGAGAAATTCTTAATAAAACGTTCAGTTTTAAGTTTGATTTGGATTGCTCTGTTTATAATAATTGCAATGCTTTCTAAAAAAAGTATTTACCCAATTGTATTTGTGTTTCCTGTAATGGCTGTTAGTTTTCGTAAGTTAAATTTAATTACAATTTTTGTCGTTTCATCAGCTTTAGTAGTGCCTGTCGCAGTTATAGCTTCAGAGTTATATATTATTAAGTTTTTTTTGTTTTTTTCAGTTCCATTTTTAACAATATTAGTTTCGTTTTACAATAAGGAGATTTTTAATTTTTGCGTACAAATTATTCTTAAAAAATGGATAAATAATATCTATTTTTATTCTATTGTATCTTGGTTCTTTATTGGATTGTCATACTTCTATTTAGATTTTTTTTATTTTATAATAAGTATACCTTTTATTATTGCAGCCACTCAAAAGAATGAGTCAATTGGTTTAACTCAGTTAATTGTTCAGGTTTATTTTATAGGTTTTGTTTTTTCAAAGTTTTATTTGGAGGAGTTTTCTTTAATTCTAAGTTTTATGTATGCCTCCTATTTAGATTTCAAAAAGAGAGATAAAATATTGGTTATTTTGTCTTTAGCACTTGTTTTAACAGTAGTTTTATTGTGGCGTTATTTTGAATTAGGAAATATATTATTAGTTATTGCTTTAGCCATTTTATCGTTTTTTTATTTTAGAAAACCTGTAATTGCATTAATTACAATTGTGGTATTGTTTGTCTTTACATTTATGTTTTCTAAGTTTGGTTTCAATCATTTCTTATTTGGTTGCCTTGCTTTGTTTTTAGTTCTAAATTGGAAATTGCCACAATATAGTTTGCTGAGGTTCGCACCATTTGTAGTACTTGCAGCCATATCCTTGCTTATTTTTTTGAAACCCAATTCCAAAACATTATTTAATAAATCAAACATTGCCTTTTACTTTAAGCCAATAGAAGTAAACGATTTTTTAGGAAATAAAAGATTAAATAATAAAAATTTCTCCGAAGGTAGAGGATTGCTTTATTTTGAAAATACATTGATTGCAAATCATTCAAAAAGTGAAACTATAGCCACTGGATTTAGTACTTTAGGTGAGTATTTTAAATTAATGATTTTTCCTTATGAGCTTTCATTTTTTTATGGATACGCAAAGGTGGTTACTTCTAATTTTTATGACTATTTTGTTTACATAATAATCGTTTTGCATGTAGGTTTGATATTTTTGGCATTATGGATGTTTTATAAAAGGCCAATTGTTAGTATTGGAATATTTTGGTATTTAATTGCTATATTATTATTTAGCAATTGGATTGAATTAGTAGCAGGTATGGTTGGTGAGCGTTTAGCCTTTACTGCTTCGGCTGGTTTTTGTTTATTTATTGCTGGAGTTGTAATTTGGATTAAGCCTAGTTTTTCGTTTAATAAACCAAGGTATACTGAGTATGCTGTTTTTATATTATTAATGGCTTTTGGCATCCGTTCTTTTGCTCGCTGTAGTGATTGGAAAAATCCATTAACATTAATGAGTAACGATATTGAACATTTAAATAAGTCAGTTCAGGCTCATAACTTACTGGCATTAAATCTTATGTATGAGGCCTCAAATAATACTAAACTTATCCCTAAACAAGCCATAGAGCTGGAAAATGAGGCTATAGTTCATTTTCAAAAATCAATTGAATTGTTTCCAAGTTTCTTTAATGCCAATTTCGATTTAGCAAGAGTTTACATTGCTAAAAGCGATTTTGTAAATGCAAAAAAATATCTTTTAAATGCTTATGTGCTAGATAATGAGAACCTTTTTGTATTAGAAGAATTAACTAAAACCTGCTTTGAGTTAAGGCAAGTAAATCAAGTGGAATATTTTGGAAATAAGTATTTACAATACGTACCAAATAATGAAAATGTACATGAGTTAATGGCTTATTTATGCTTAATGAGTAATAAAAAGCAAAACGCTAAATTTTATGCAGAACGTGGCTTAAAATTTTTTCCTAATAATAATAACTTGCGAATGGTTTTAAGGGATTCGCAGGTTAAATAAAAGGTTATTTAGCGGCTTTCATTTCTTTCCAATACTTTACTATATCAAGTAAATGTTTTGGATTTAAAGAAGAGAAGAACAAAGTAGCTGACTCTTTTGGTTTGTAAACAAACATAATTGCAAAAATGCTACACAAATAAGCTAACACCACACTATAGGCTGCCCCTTTAATACCATATTTTGGAATCATATACATTTCTAAACCTAAAATAATTACTAAAACAAAAACTTGGTAAACAGTAATTAATCGCTGTTTGTTCAGTGCTAAAAGCCAAGATCCCCAAGCTGTTCCAAAAAACACTGGAATGGTTATCCAAATGTGTATTTTAAAAATTTCGGGCGCAAGCGGAAAGCCATCTTTGTATAAAAAGCCAATTACAATATCTCCTAAAAAATATCCTCCAATTGAAATAAAAATAGCGCTCCAAATCATTAACGAATAAATTTGGGTTAAACGTTTTAATTGTAATGGTTTATTGTGTCTATTATTAATAATTCCAGGAAATAGTGCTGTAGAAAGAGCTACAGGTATAAAAAACGATGCTTCACTTATGCGTGTTGCTGCAGAATATTGCCCCACCATTCCCATATCATGCAAATATCTGGCAATCAATATTTTATCTGCTTGTTGGTAAATCATTTGCATAAATGCAGAAATAATAATTGGCCATGAGTGCGATAATAAACGTTTAGCCTCTGCAAAAGTAAATTTCCATTTACTTATTTCTTGTTGGTTTATTTTGTAAAAATAAAGTTGGTTTATAGCAGTTATTAATGCTTCAAACATTACCATGCTAGCAAACCATGTTAAAGGAGCTTCTAAATAAATCAATACCAGTTTTACAATGGCCGAAAGCACCAATGTAATAATTTGAATTATTGCAGTAAACTTACCTTTAACCTCCGATTGAAAGTAAAAATCAATTACACTGAACGATTGGAAAACAACAGCTACAGAAACCAAAAAAACAATCCATGTTCTATCGTTTGGATCTCGCATAGATGAGTAGTAAGTTGCTGCTAAAACTACAAATAACGAACCAATAAAACGCATCCAAAAGGTGGTTCCTAGTATTTCAAATTTTTTGTCTTTTTCGGTTATTAGCTCCCTTACTACAATGCCATCTAAACCTAAGGTAGAAAATACGGTAAAAATGCTTAATACGCTTAATGCATAGCTGATTATACCAAATTGTTCTTTACCTAAAAAGCGAGCTACAAGAACGCCTACCAAAATTCCTGAAATAATGCGAGAAGCCTTTTCAGCGAGCATCCAAATGCTATTGTTAATGTAATTATTATTTTTCTTTGTCAATTTGATTGAGTTTTTTTACTCTTTTTGCAATTATTAAGCCATTAACTAGGTACTATCCAAAATTTATTTCTGTGCTATCACCAATATTTAAACTTTGCTTGTTTCCGCAAAGTGTTGCATCGTTTCCAATCAACGATTTTTCTAAAATAGCATATTCTATTTGAGCATAAGGCCCAATTATACTATCCTTGATAATCCCGTAATTTAAAATGGCATTTTCGCCTACTGATACATTTGGTCCGATTATACAATTAGAAATTTTACAATCATCACCAATAAAAACAGGTGGAATAATGATTGTGTTTTCAAACTTGTATTTACTAGTATCGTAATTTAAGCGCTTTAGTAAGGTAGAGTTGGTTTCTAATAAAATATCTTTTTTACCACAATCAAACCAATTGGCCACATCAAAACTTTTAAACTTCATGCCGTTATTAACCATATTCATCATGGCATCGGTTAAAGTATATTCGTTATGAGTGGTTTTCTTTTGACTGATATTAGTATCTAATGCCTCCAATAAAGCGTGACTGTCTTTTATTTTATAAATACCAACCAAGGCCAAATTCGATTTTGGAATGGCAGGTTTCTCCACCATTTTGGTAATATAACCTTCATTATTAACCTCAGCCACTCCAAACTGGCGGGGGTCTTCCACTTTTTTAATGCCTAACATGTTATGAGGCTCGGCAATAACTTTTTTTAAGTCAACATCGGCTATGGTATCTCCAAAAACAATCAATATTTCACTGTTGTCTTTTAGAATATTTTCTTTGGCTAGCCAAATAGCATGACCAACACCTTTACCTGTAGTTTGGATTATAAAATTGGTAGTTATTTTAGGATAATTTTTTTGAATGTATTCTTCAATTTTATCGCCTAAATATCCAATGATAAAAACAAAATCGTTTATACCAGCATCAATTAAATTATCTACAATATGCGCCAAAATTGGTTTACCCGCAATTGGAATTAACGCCTTTGGCTGTGTATGTGTATGTGGTCTCAAACGAGTACCAATTCCTGCAACAGGAATAATTGCTTTCATAAAATAGTATTGTTTGGATTTAATTATACTTCTTGAAGTAATGTTCTAAATGCATGGAATTTTTCACCAAATAAATCGCGTCCGTCTTTTTGTAATTTTGGAGCAAACTCAGCTTGGTAGCGTTCGTAATGTTCCATACTTGGCGCAAAGTATTGAATGGCGTAAGTTTCACCCAGTTCATCTTCTTGTTTGCTAAGTAATTTTAAAAATTTATAACTGGTAAACATGCCAGTGGCCATTACATCGTGTAAATGTTTTTCTTTCATCCATTTTACCCATTCATCGTGAATGTCGTGATCTAAATTAATGGTAACGTTATATACTATCATTTTTTGTTTTATTAGTTTAATACATCGCCTCTTAACTGGCGATAGCGTTTGCGTACTTCGTTTATAAATATGCTACTGCCATAAGTTTCAATAAATTTTTCATATTGTTTTTTAGCTTCAGCAGG
Organism: uncultured Bifidobacterium sp.; assembly: GCA_964529175.1. Taxonomy (GTDB): domain Bacteria; phylum Bacteroidota; class Bacteroidia; order UKL13-3; family UKL13-3; genus JAAFJM01. Next base: position 350,549 of record CAZGVO010000001.1, on the reverse strand, counting down.
GTTGTTTAAATTTTTATCGTAAATAATTGCAAGATTCAGTAATGCGTTATCTCCTAAAATATCTGAGCCATATTCATTTATAACAATATTGTATTGCTTAATGGCTTCCTCATGTTTTTTTTGCTTAGCATAAATTTGGGCTTTTTTAAATGCTATATCATCGGTTAAAGCATGTTTTGGAAATAATAAAATAATCGAATCTAAAGTTTGAAAAGCTTCTGCAAATTTATTTTGCTGATAACTTAAATCCGCTCTTGCGAATAGCTTTAAGGCATCCTCGTTAGGGTCAACGGTATTGTCTTGAATCAATAATGAAAGTTCCAATGCATTGTTCGCAATTAATTGAGTGGTGGCTGTTTTTAAAATATCTAACTGTGCTTTGGCCCATTCAAACTCACCTAAATAAAAGCTCAATTTGGCATTACGTAATTTTGCTTCTTGCCCAAGTGGATGTTCTAAAAAGTCTTTATCTACTTGTCCGTATAATAACATGGCATCCCATTGTTGGCCTTTAATTACATATAAGTCGCCAAGTTCAAGTTTGCATTCTGCGTTAAAATAAGTTTCTAGTCCGGGCAGTTCTAAAATTTCGTTAAGGCAAGTTATAGCTTTGTCTATATCATTTAAATAATAGGCATAAAGCTTAGCTAAATCGCGCATACTAGGCGCTGTGTAATAGGTCTTACCATTTTCTGTTAAAAAAGCCAAATAGGTTTTTTCTAAGTTCTGTAAATCCAATAAACTTAAATTAGCATTACTCAATAGTTTTTTATTGCTTGCTTCTAAAACCCCAAGTTTTGCAGCTAAATAGTAAGCTTTATTATTGCCTAAAAGTACTACTTCGTTAAACAGTTTAATGGCTGCATCATATTTTTCGTTGCTAATGGCTAAATAGCCTAAGTCCATCATTTTTCGGCCTTCTTCTTTCAGCCTTTTGTCCATGGCTTTGGCTTGTATGAGCGCATTATCAAAATCTTTACGTTGTACATAAAACCAAATTAGCATTTCATAAAATGCATCGGTTTGAGTATTGGCTTTTATTTTTTTTATGAGAGCATTTTTAAGTAATTCAAAGTCAGATGGTAGTTGAATATTGTTTTGCAATAATCCTTGAATTTCTTCACTATTTACTGGGTTTTGTTCTACACTGCTTAAATACTCATCAATCATTAACTGCATTTGTTTAGTTTTAGCATAAAGCGCAGCTAGTTCATTATTAAACACAGCATTGTAGCCAAGTAATTTTCGGCCATTGGTATATGTTTTTATGGCATAATCAATTTCATTTCGTTTTTCAAAAGCGTTTGCAGTTTCTTGAATTTTATCTAAATTGGGGATTAGTTTCTTTATAACTTCATCAAATTGTTTGGTGGCCTTTTCAGGCTTGTTGTTTAGGTTATTAATAAAGCCAATATCTACCGAAAAATAAGGCGAATTGGTTTTGCGAAACATTTTTTTGCAAAGCGATTCAGCGTCATCCAAACGTTTTAGCTTGATGAGTGATTGCAATAAATTATCGTAAAAATAAAATGAGTTAATGTTTTTATTCAGCAGTTTTTCGTATAAATCAGCAGCTTTATCGTATTCAGCATTGGAAAAAAATTGCGCAGCCAATTGCTCATCTTTGTTTTGAGCAAAAGTGATATTGCCTAAGGCTAGCAATAAAACCAATAGAACGGCCGAATAACGTACTTTCATTTCAATAGCAAATATATCAAATCAACAATGGTTTTCAACTTTTATTACATAAGCCTAAAATTAGTTTTGGATAAGCCCGTAAAAAAGTATTTAAAACTTATGATTAATACTCTAAATGTTTTACTTTTTAATTTTATTTGGATTATTAGTTACAAATGCATCCCAGCTAGTTGCCTTTTTTTTAGCTGGAATTTTGGCTTTGGTTTTAGCAGTTTCAATACCTAAGTTTTTTTGCATAAAATGACAATAAGCCGCAGCCAAACCATCAGTTGCATCTAAAAACTTGGAGTCGTGTTTGAATTTTAAAATATGTTCTAACATGCCTGCTACTTGTTCTTTAGTAGCATTTCCATTTCCTGTAATCGATTGTTTTATTTTTTTTGGTGAATACTCGTTTACAGCTAACTCGCGGCTCATAGCACCGGCAATTGCTACACCTTGCGCTCTTCCTAACTTCAACATAGATTGCACATTTTTGCCAAAAAATGGAGCTTCAATAGCCATTTCATTGGGTTTAAATTCATCAATTAAGCCAATGGTTCGTTCAAAAATTTTCTTCAATTTCATGGCATAATCGTCATACTTTTCCAAATGAAGTACGCCTAATGTTATTAAACTAACTTGTTTTTTATTAATACCAATAATGCCATAACCCATTACAATGGTTCCAGGGTCAATGCCAAGAATTATTCTGTCAAATTCTTTTATGTTTTCTTCTGATTTCAAGGCTATTGAAGATTATCAATAAAAATGTATGAAAATATGGCTATGGTCCCAATAACTCTTAGTGCCGATGTTAATATGTAATTATTGGTAAACGCTACTGGAAAATTTGCCTTAACTAATTTGTTGTAATTAATGTTTAAGGGAATTGCTATGGCTAAAATATTAATTAGGGCAAAAGCCAAAAGTGTTAGTTGTAAGTCGAATAAATTGAAACTTACTACAACTAAAAATATAGCCATTACCAATAAGCTGAAATATAGGCGTTTATTATTTTTTTTATTAAAAAGATTCATGAGTAAAACCTTGTACTCATCCGATAATAAACTAATTTGTTTTTGTTGCGATGATTTGGCGTAAAATATAAATGCTAATCCTAAAAGAATATAAAAAATGAAACTCATTGGTTGTTTAAAAAACTCAAATATATTTTAAAAACAAAAGCAATCAAATAAAATTATATAAATTGCCTGCCTTAAAGGCAAATAAATACTGGCTTGAAACAGTTTTGGATTACACATAAAAAATGGATTACTTATGTAAAAATTGCATTGGCTTTTTTTACAGTAGCTTTTATTTTATATAAACTATTGATAGCCTATAAAATAGATGAAAAAGTTGCTGTTTTTCAATTTGATTTTTCATTTCAAAATATTGTTTTTTTAGTTTTTGCTGTATTGCTACTATTTCTAAATTGGGGTTTAGAAACTTTAAAATGGCAATTATTAATCCAACAATTTGAGGAGATAAAATTTTTGGACGCTTTAAAGGCGGTATTTTCTGGCGTTACTTTGAGCATTATTACCCCAAATCAAATTGGAGATTTTGCTGGAAGGGTTATTCATTTAAAAATACTCAATAAAATTAAAGGCTCTCTGGTTACTGTTATTGGTCACACTGCACAATCTTTGGTTACAGCAGTTTTTGGTATGTATGCACTTTTAGCTTTTGCCGCCAAAGCCGATTTTTATATTTATATTTATTGGAAATACATTGCGCTAGCTTTTTTAGTAATGCACGCTGTGGTAATTTTTGGTTTCACTCGTATTGATTTGGTTTACAATCTGTTATCAAGATTCCGTTTTTTTTCAAAAATTGAACAGTATGTTGTTGTTTTTAAGGCTTATACCAAAACACAGTTAACTAAAGTGTTACTAATTTCGGCTTTGCGTTACACTGTTTTTTTATTCCAATATGTTTTTTTACTTCAATTTTTTGGTGTTCATATTGGTTTGGTTAATTGTTTTATTGGTGTTATTGCTGTTTTTTGTATTCAATCGGTGGTGCCAAGTTTTTTCTTGCTCGATATTGGTTTACGTGGCGCAAGTGCGCTTTTTGTTTTCAGTGAATTGAGTAATGGCAACCATGCTTTCGATTTAGGTGTATTGCTTTCGGCTTACTCGCTTTGGGTTATTAATATGATGGTGCCAGCACTTTTGGGTTTGTTATTTATTTTAAAACATAAATTCAGTTTTAAATGATTTTTTGGACAATAACCTCTTATTCTTTAACTGCTTTTTATTGCTGTTTGATAGCATTTTTTTATGTAGGATTATTAGCAATTATTTTACGAACCAAAAGGCAAAACAAATTACCTGTTTCATCAGTTCAAAATAGTTTTTCCGTTGTTATTTCTGCTAGAAATGAAGCTGATTTTATTGGTCAGTGTCTGCAATCAATTATTGATCAAAATTATGATTTTGAAAAATTTGAAATTATTGTAATAAACGACCATTCAACAGATGATACATTAACCATTATTAATCAATTCAAAATTCAAAATTCAATCTCGATAAATCGGGATAACATTTCAATTATCGACCTAGCTGATTTTGATAAAATAAAGAATAAAAAACAAGCTATTACCAAAGGCATTGAACAAGCAAAATTCGATTATATTGTTTTAACAGATGCTGATTGTACTAGGGGAAATAATTGGTTAAAAACCATCAATCAATTCATCAATGTTTCTAATGCAAAAATGGTTTATGCTCCGGTTGAATTTGCTGCAAAAAATATATTTGAAAAACTACAAGCATTGGAATTTGCAGGCTTAGTAGGAGTGGGGGCTGCGGCAATGGAATTAAAATATCCAAACATGTGCAGCGCGGCTAATTTAGTATTTGAAAAAAAGGTTTTTTTTGAAGTAAATGGTTATGCTGATAACTTACATGTAATCAGTGGTGATGATGAGTTTTTAATGCATAAAATTTTTAAAAAATACCCCAATCAAGTTCAGTTTTTACACCAAAAAGATGCCATAGTTTTAACCGGTGCAAATGGTACTTTAAGTCAGCTAACAGAGCAACGCAAACGCTGGGTAAGTAAAAGTACTAAATACGAAAATAGGTATATTACTTTTATTCTTATCATGGCTTATTTTTATAATATAAGCATGGTTGTAAACCTCTTTATCGATTGGCATTTGGCGTTGAATCAAATATTATTTAAAACGCTAATAGAAGGTATTTTTTTAGTAACTATTTTAAAACTTTTTGGTAAAACTAAACTTATTTTATTATTGCCACTTGCCGAAATATTTCATGTATTATATGTAATAATTATTGGCATATGGGCTAATTTTGGAACTTATAACTGGAAGGGAAGAACCCATAAATAATTTTTATGCAATACGAATTAAGCGAAATAGATTTTGATATTTTAAACGTTTTATATTTTGTAGAACCATTTAGCAAAATATTGGAAGAAGTAGATGCGCCACCTAAAATAGTAGCAGATTGTTTAAAGCATTTAATTGCAAAAAAAATGGTGGTAGCCATGCGTTTTGATGAACAAAAACAAGATTATGTAAAAAGCTTTATTTTTGATAGTGACGATATGCACGCATACAGCTACTTAGCCACCAAGGACGGTCTTTTAGCTCATAATGGAAGGCTGTAGTTTATCTTATATTTATTCTTAAAATACTTTTCGTATCCTCATTTATTTTAAAATCGTTGCTAATTTGGTAGGGAATTACTGCTGCAATTTGATTGGTAGTTTTGCTTGTTAAAACCAAACATTTTTCTTTTTCAAATTGGTTAATTTTTTTATCAATTAAATAATCGCTTACTAGCTTAGTGCCTTGCATACCAAGTGGTTTAAAACGGTCGCCTTGCTGCCAAGTGTGTAATATAAATTCGTTTCCTGTTTTATCTTTATCTAAGTACAAACAATTTTTTTCAAATACTTTTGGGTATTCGCTCAATGTTTCAAAATGAATGGTGCCTAAATTGGTTTGAACCTGAACAGTTGCCTTGTTAATTTCAATGGTTTGATTGATAATTTCAACTTCCCTTTCCTTTACTACAAAGTATTTTCTATCCACCAGTAATTGATGTGTTTTTGAATCGAAAATAGCCCCAATTGCAATATTTTGATTATCAATTAATTGCGCAATGTCGTTTTCTGTAAAAGCCAATTCATTTAAAATATTAAATAATATGGTTTTTGAAGCATAGTGCTGTTTGATTTTTAGGTCGATATAAAGTAGTCCTTTTTGGGTTTTTACATTAACTTTTTTTAGGTCGTTTAGTTTTTCTTGAAGCAATCGTTCATCCATCTTTATCCTATTGCTTAATTCATAAATATTACCAATTACCTGTTCATTTAAAGAAACTAAATGCGGAATTACTTCAAGCCTAATTTTATTGCGCCAATAGTCTGTTTTTTTGTTGCTGCTATCTTCTCTAAATGGAATGTTTTCTGCTGAAGCGTAAGCTTCAATTTGGTTTCTATCTGCAAAAAGTAATGGCCTGATTATATTATTTTTTTTCGGAAAAATACCATGCAGTCCACTAATGCCAGTTCCTCGTGTTATATTAATAAGCATGGTTTCTGCTACATCGTTTTGGTGGTGTGCGGTAGCAATTAATTGAAAATTATGTTTTGTTTTTAATTCGTTAAACCATGCATATCGCAGTTCGCGAGCTGCCATTTGGGTTGAAATTTTATTTTCATTGGCAAATTGTTTGGTTTCAAATTTTTTAGAAAAAAAAGAAATATTGTTTTTTGTACAAATGCTTTTTACAAGTACCTCATCCCCATCGCTTTCCGCCCCTCTTAAACCAAAATTACAATGCGCTACCGCAAATGGATAATTACTATTCATAAATAAATGCAGCATAACCATGGAGTCTATTCCACCACTAACAGTAAGTAAAACACTTTCATTGTCAGGTATTAAGCCTTCTTTTTTGATGAAATTTTGAAATGCTTCAATCATATGCATTGTAACTTGGTATAATTTATGGTGTAATTTTACAACTATTTAAGCATAATATTATATTTAAGCTATGCTGTAATTAAAAATTTAATAGTTTTGAACCATGCAATATTTTGCCACTAAATTTAAAATTTTCATTGTATTGTTTGCAATGAGTCAATTATTACAAGCCCAAACCAAAAGTAAAGTAGAAATTATTGGGGCTGATTTATTTGAAGGACAAGTAACACCAATTGGTAATTCTAAAAAGCTTTCAGGAAATGTAGTTTTAAAACAAGAAAATACTTTGATGTATTGTGATTCAGCCATTTTGTACGATGATTCAAACATGGTAAAAGCCTATAGCAATGTGCGTATAAACCATAATGATAGCGTTCGAATGGAAGGTAACTACCTTAAGTACGATGGTAATTCCAAACATGCATTTATGGAAGGCAATGTTAAAATGTATGATAAATCAATGACTTTAACTACCACACAGTTAGATTTTGATATGGTAAATAATATTGGCTATTACTTGAATAATGGTTTGATTATTTCTGATAAAAATAATTTAACCAGTCAGCAGGGTTATTATCACAGTAGAACCAAAAATTTCTTTTTCAAGAAAAATGTGGTTTTAACTAATCCAGACTATAATATGAAGAGCGATACCTTAATATATAATACAGTTACCAAGGTTTCTTATTTTTATGGGCCAACGGTTATTAAAAGTGCTAAAGATAAAATTGTTTGTGAAAATGGATGGTACGATACCAAAAAGGAAGTCAGTCAGTTTAGCAAAAACGCTATTTTGTACACTGAAAATAAAGTTTTAAAAGCCGACAGTTTATTTTATGATAGAAAAAACAATATTGGTCGTGCTTATCGTAATTTAGAATTGTTTGATTCTATTCAAAAAATTACACTTTACGGTAACTTGGGTGTTATGAATGGAAAGATAAAACAAACATATGTAACCCAAAAGCCTTACGGATTAATGATTATGGATAAAAAAGATAGTATGTTTTTATATGCCGATACTTTGTTTCTGTTTCAAGGTGATAAAAAACTGAAGCAGAAAGAAATAATTAAGGCTTATAGGCATGTGAAAATTTTTAAGTCAGATATTCAAGGCGTATGCGATAGTTTGGTATATGCAAAATCAGATTCTATTCTTTCAATGTTTTCTTCACCTATTATTTGGAATGGTCTGAATCAAATTACGGCAGATACCATTCACTTTTTTATAAATAATAGCCGCTTAGATTCCTTTCATTTAAGGAGCAATTCTTTTTTAATCTCAAATGAAAAAGGACCCCATTATAACCAAGTAAAAGGTAAAAATATGAAAGGGTTTTTAGATAGTAATAATATAAAATACTTACGGGTTTATGGTAACGGACAAAGTATTTATTATGCCAAGGAAGATAGCGTAAACTATATAGGAATCAATAAGATTGATTGCAGTGAAATGGAATTTTATTTTGCTAATAAAAAAATAAGTAAAGGTGTTTTTATAAATAATCCAGAGGGTTTCATGTATCCTTTAGATGAATTAAAACCCGAAGAATTAAGATTAAGAGGTTTTGTTTGGCGAGAAAAAGAAAAACCACAAAGAGTTTATTATCAATATAAAAAATAAAAAAATGTTAATTTTATGTTCAAATATTTGTTTAAATGAACTAAATAGCTATATTAGCTAACTCAATTATTTTAAAATCAAACAAAATAAAGGAATATATGAAATCAAAATTTACTAACTTTTACATTAAGATAAGTTTGTACTTAACTGTATTTGTTGGGCTTTCGGCCAGTAGTGCTTTTGCTCAAGGATTCGGTGGAGGAAAAACTTATGTAGTAAATGGTCAGATTGACCAGGTTGCTCCGGTTGACACGTTTGTCAACTTAACAGGTTCTGGTACTACGGGTGCCATTACTTATTTAAATACCTTTGGTATTGATGTAACACAACCGTTGGGTACAGTTACAATTATGTTAGATCAAGGTTACTCAGGAGTTGAGCCATCTGCTATTCAAGTAGGTGCAACAACGGGTGCTGGTTATCCAAACATGAGCTCTACTCGTCCAGTAGTTTTAAAGCCAAAAGCTGGCTTGAGTTTTACTATTGGTACTTCAGCAACAATTTCAGGTACCGGTAGTTTATTTAGAATTTTCGGTAGTACCGATTTCTCTATAGATGGTGCTGGCACTCCTGGTGAAAGAAACATCACATTCCAAATGGGTGCTTCTACTGCTGCAACTACCAAGGTTATTGATATCATCCCTGCTTCGGGTGCTGCTACTAATAGGATTAGAAATGTATCAGTAAGAAACTGTGTTATTGTTGGTAATTCAACTCCTACAGCTATTAATACTTTTGCAGGTATTTATTTTGGTGGAACAGCTGCCACACCTTCTAATGCGCTTTTAGGTACTAACTACAATATTAGTTATACTAATAATTTAATTATGGCAGTTCAAAATGGTATTTACCATAGAGGTTTTCCTACAAGTGCTACTGCATTTCCTTCTCAAGATACAGGTGTAAATATTATTAATAATATTATAGGTGATTATACCAACCCAATTAATGCTGCCAATTCAGCTCGCATTGGTGGTACTGCTGCTAATTTATCAGGTATTTATTTACAAACAGTTGCTAACTCAACTATTTCTGGAAATATTATCAGAAACACGCTTCCTTTAAGTGTTTTAAATGTGAACAATGGATTTGCAGGTATTAGGTTGGCTACAGATGGTAATCCAATTGCTTTAGATTCAAATATTAGAATTGTAAAAAATCAAATTTATAATTTATATACCAACCAAAATAGTGGAGGTATATTTGGTATCAGAATTAGTTTAGGTGCTCATAATACCACCAGAAGATTATTGGTTGCTAATAACTCAATTTCTAGAATAGCTTCGGTAAATGGGGGTACAGCAATAACTAGTGTTGGGACTTACACTGCTGGTGTTTTTGTTGAGAACGCTACTTCATATGTTGGTTTAGAAATGTTATTTAATTCTATCAACTTAGTAGGTGATACTATGGGTGCGAACTCTGTTTCTGCTTGTTTATTAACAGGAAGTGCTACTACTGGTGGTATAGAATTATTAAATAATTCATTCTCTAATAGAATGGGAGGAACATCTACCAACGTGGCTGGTTATCAAAGTTACGTAATAGTAGTTGCTGCTAATAATGTTAATCCATTCTCATATTCTAACTTCAATAACTATTATGCTAATACTTTTGGTGCTGGTTATTCATTTGTGGCTGGTTTATTAAGTGGTGGTTTAGTTAGAAATATCTCTACCTTAAAAAATTATAGACTTTACAGTTTATCAGATTCAAATAGTTTTGGAATTATTCCTCCATTTACCAACGATACTGTTTTAACAATAGCAAATGGTGTTTCAAATAGATTGTATAATAGAGGTTATGCCTTAAATACATTGTCTTTATATAGTAGATCAATTAGTGATTCAGTTTCAAATAAAGTTATTGATGATATTTTAGGAAATCCACGTGCTGGCTTAGGAAGATTTACTTCTATCGGTTGCCACCAATGGTTAGGCGATTCAACTGATTTACCTTCTCCATTAATGGGTGGTGCTATTTATAATATTAATAATAACTCAAATCCACCAAGAACATCAACTCCCAATACCGGTTCATTTAAAGATTTAGCAGAAGCAGTTGCATACCTAAACTCTTACGGTATTTCTGGAAATCAGAACAACGTAACATTACGAATCACATCTTCTTATCCTCGCGAAACTACGTGGATTCCTGCTATGGTTGATTATCCAGGTTCAGATGCATCTTTAAGAGTTGTGATTAGACCAGATGTAGGTGTGGTAGATACTATTTGGGCTCCTAATGTTGCTAATGCTGCAAATTCTTCAGTATTAAGATTTATGGGTGCTCGTAACGTAACTGTTGATGGTTTAACAAGTGCAGATAAAAACACAAGAAATTTAACTTTCATGTTTAGAAGTGCGTCGGTAACTCCAAATTCGCGTGTTATCAGTATTGCTCCTTCTGATACTTCTTGTCAAAATATAATTATTAGAAATGTAAACATTTTAGGTAATACTTCAACCACGGCAATTAATACTTTTGCAGGTATTTACTACGGTTTTCCTTTCTTGTCTTCAGCTACACCAAATCAAAATGATACATTAAGATCAGTAGCAAATAGTAATATTACTATTACTGGCAACTTAATTCAAGGTGTAAGAAACGGTATTCATGTAAGAGGTTCAGGAGCAAATCCTGGCGGTGCAGCTCCTGCTTTTGATGCCACTCCTGTTGGAACAATTACCAATAGAATTACCAATTTAACTATTAGCAATAATATAATTGGTGGTACAATTGCTCCAAACGGAACTTTACCAACTACTTATATTGGTGGTGCAAATGACCAAGCAGGTATTTATGTTAATGGTGTAGAAGCAGCACTTATAGATTCTAATGTTATAAGAAATTCTTTACCTGGTACTACTACACAAATACTATCTGGTTTTAGAGGTATAGAAATCAATGAACTACAAGCAACACGCCCTTATGCCAATTGGGATGTAACAGTTTCTAAAAATTTCATTTATAACTTAACTACTATATCAGGTCAAAGTTGTATTGGTATCAGAGCCAATATGACCGCTGGTTCTGGTGCTAGAAGTTATTTCTTTGCTAATAATCATATTTCAAATATTTTATCTAAAGGTGCAAATACGGCTATTAGTGCTACCAATCCAACAGGTATTTTGATTGATGCAACTGTTGCAAACACAGCTACTAATGTGGTTACCTTGGTTAATAATACCATTAATATGAGTGGTAATAACATTTTAAATGCAAGTAGTGGTATAACTGCTTTGTATTTAGGTAGTAATATTAGAGGAGGTATTTCAAGTGTAAATAATATTTATGGAGTTACTGCTAATAGAAATAATGCTGGTAATATGTATGCTGTAACTGTTTTGTCAGCAACTTCGCCATTTGCTCCTAATGCAGCATTATTTATCCCCGCATCTGATTTTAATTCATATTTTGTTTCTGGTAATAATCCAACATTGGCTAATAACATCTTGATGGCAACTCCTTCAGCTGTTCCTACCACTAGAACAAATATCAACGCTATTCGTGCCTTTATGGGAACAAATATTGATATGAGTTCATTTAACTTCCCGACTAAATTTGTAACAGATACTTTACCTGACTTGTTACCAGTTTCTGCTGGAACAAGATATACTTCAGGTGCATCAGTATCGGTTATTTTAACTGATATTTATGGTGCTTCAAGAGCAGCTGGTTCAAATTTAGGAGCGGTTAATTTTGCAACTTTAAATTCTCCATTACAACCAAGTGCTACCTATCAAATTAATGGTTCAGATAATTTTCCATTATTAGCTACCCCTACCTCTGGATCATTTAAAACTTTACGTTCTGCTGTAAATTATTTAAATGCATTTGGTGTTGGTTTATCATTTACAGGTGTTCAGCCTGTTAGATTAGAACTTGCTAACGGTTACCAAGGTGAAACAGATACTTTTGTTATGCCAATTACAGTTTTAGATTATCCTTTTGCAAATGCAAGTGTTCCGGTTGTAGTTTCAGTTGCTGCTGGTCGCCAAGATACCATTAAGTTCACAAATGTAATTTCAGCACCTGCTGCTAATTCAAGTTTAATTAGAATCACAAGTGGTAGATTCTTTGGTTTTGATGGCTCAAATAATGGAACAAACACTAGAGATTTAACCATTGTTATGCCTGCCATTATGAATACTAACACCTACAAAATTATAGATTTATTAGGTGGTCAAAGTTCAATTTTCGCTGCAAGTTTAGCTACAAGCGATAATTTTGTTAAGAACTGTAATTTAATTGGTAATTCAACTACTACAGGTATTAATACATTTGCTGCTATTTACACAGGTGGTATTACTGCTACTCCATCAAACTCAATTGGAACAGGTTTAAATAGCAATAACGTATTCTCTAATAATTTTATTGGCGGTTGTCAATATGGTATTTATTTGAGAAGTAATGGTGTTAGAGGCCAAGGTGATAATAATAATATTATCTCTGATAACGTAATTGGTGGTACAATTGCTCCAGGAGGTTCAGTTCCTACTAACTATTTTGGTGGCGTTAATGGAGCTGCTGGTATTTTCTGTGTTGGCCAATACATGGCTAATATTAGTAGAAATAAGATTCAAAATAATATTGTTACTTTTAATAATCCAAAAGGTATTGAGCTAGGAACAATTGTTGGTTCAAATACAGTATTAGATTCTGCAAACATCATTGACGGTAATATTATTAAAAATATTGGTTCTACTGTTGCTGCTAGTTCGGCTTACGGTATCTATATGAATTTTGGAGCCGATGCTGGTAATATTACAAACAGTTCAGTAATTAAAAATAATATGATTTCTGGCATTACTGGTCAAGGTACCACAGCTTTAATGGGTGGTGTTTATGGTATTGCAATTGATGGTACTGCAAATATTACTGATGCAAATATTGGTATTCACTTTAACTCAATTAATTTAGGTGCTGCTAACACTTTAGCGACTGGAAGCAGAAGTGCTTGTTTAGCTATAGCTTCTCCTTTCAGGTTAGATGCTGCTTCAATTGCTTTAAATTATGGTTTTAAAATGACTAATAACTTATTCTCGAATAAATTAGGTGGTGCACCTGCAACATCTAATGTTACAGCTAGAGCAGTAATTATTGGTAACATTGCTAGTCCATTTAATTTATCAGATTATAACAATTATTTCTGTAATGCTACTAATGCTACTAATGGTTTAGTAATGGCTAATGCAGTTACAACTGCCCCAACTACTTACACTACTTGGGATAGTATTTACCGCTTCACAGGTGGAGATTTATTCAGTTCTAATTTAACTGCTCCGTTTACTAGCGATTTAGATTTATTCATTCCTGCATCTGCAAGTACTGTAATTTACAATGCTGGTAATCCTGTAACAGGTATTACTGGTGACGTAGTAGGTAATGCTAGAAATATTTTTACACCTACAATAGGTGCACATGAATACGCTGGTGGTACTTTTATTGACAGTATCCTTCCTAGAATTTTACCTGCAAATGCTATTTCTTGTGTAAGCAGTTTATTTAATACAGTTACCTTTATTGTTGAAGATAAAAATTACACTGGTGATGTATTCACTTATAGAGTAAATGGTGGTACTTCTGTTAATTTACCAGCTTCATCTAAATTCACTGGTTTAACTTCTACTGGTTATAGAACAGTAACTTATATTCTACCATCTAGTGTTTTATCTGCTGGCGGTTTAATTGAATACAAAATTAGCGCACAAGATGTAAGTGGTAATATTGGTGTTTATCCTACAGATAAACCATGGGATGTTTTATCAACTGGTTTAGCTACGTTCCCTTACACCATGAACTTTGAAAATGGTAACGAAGGTTGGACAGCTCAATCGTTAACCAATGGAGCTAATTGGAACACAGGTTCTTTTGGTTCATCATCTAGTCCAACTCAACCAACTGAAAGTGGTATTAAATGTGCATTGTTCCCATCAAGTACTTTACCTGTTGGTGCATCTGCTCGTTTAGTTTCGCCTTGTTTAAATTTAAGTGTTTTAAATAGACCATTATTGAGATTCCGTTTTTCTCAAAGTAATAATATTGTTGGAAAACGTGATTCAGTTAGTGTAAAAATGATGATTAATGGATTCTTAGGTTCTGAGGTTAAAGTTGCTGTAAGACCTAATGCTTCTTCACCTTATCCAGATTGGTTTACTTATGAGGTTTGTTTAACAGAATACAGAACTCCTGGTAACACTTATAATGTTGTATTTGATGCTTATAGCGCTGGTGGTGGTCAAAACATGATGATTGATAGTATTCAAATTGTTGATGATATCCAAAATCAAGTTGTAACTCCTCAAACTGCTACAATCTGTAATACAAGCCAACCGTTTACAGTTACAATCCCTAATACTGACCCTCGTTATGTTTACAGAGCTTTACATTTAGAAAATGGTGGTGGTGTTAGTGTATTAGATACTGCTTTTGGAAATAATGGAAGTTTAACATTGAATTTTGCTAATCGTCAGGTTGATACAATCAACTATGTTATTTCTGCAATTAATTATGGTTCAGGAACTTATGTTCCGCCTTTCTCAGTTAGTGAGCCTAATTTCTGTAGTAATAACTTACCTGGAACTTTTAGTACTATTATTAATAGATTTACTCGCCCTCTAACTTCAGCAGGTGGTTATATCATCCCTGATTTAACTGCTGGTGCGTTTAATGGTGCTGCTAATGATGGTGATCAATTTAAACCAGATGCTGTTAAGTTTGGTAATAAGTTAACTTACAAAATTTTAACTCCAACATCATACTACACTACAGCAAGTTATAATACAGCGTGGACTTTATTAAATACTACTTTAAAAACTGCTAACGCTGGAATTCCTGCAACTAACTTTACATTTACTGCACCAACATCAAGCGCTGATGCAAAAGTTGAGTTCACTCCAACTGCTGCAGAAGGTGATAGTGTATTTATCTTATCTACTACACTTAGATTCTTAGGAACAAATTGTGATACAGTGGTAACCCGTTATATTAAAGTAAATAACCCTGTTGCTTATAATTTTGTTACAGGTCCTAGAGCTGACACAGCTTGTACTGGAACTGGTTTAAATTTCTTAATTAACCAAGGTGCACTTTCTGGTACTACACAATTATGGGAGTTTGGTGATGCTACTACTTCTACGTTTGCTACACCTGTTAAAACGTGGACTACTCAAGGAGTTTATAGAGTAAAATTAACGGTAACATCTGCATTGGGTATTTCTGATACAGTATCTCGTTTAATTTATGTATTACCTGCACCTAGTGCTGCATATACTGCAAGTTCTGTTGCAATTGTTTGTCAAAATGATTCAACTTATTTCAATGTATCTAATCCTGCTCCTGGTTTAACTTACTTATGGAATTTCCCAGGTAATATTAGCAGAACTTCAGCAAGTACTTCATTCGCTTTTGGTAAAGCAGATACTAACTATAGTGTTTCGTTAAGAGTAACTAATCCTGCAAATGCATGTTTTGCGGTTAATTCTAGAATTTTCCCTTCATATGCTAAACCTAAGGCTAAATTTACTGTAACTAGTCATTGCCAAGGCCAATATATGCCTTACACTGATAGTTCATCTATTTCGAACGGTGATAGATTAGGTTACTTCTGGTCATTTAGTACTGGTGAGCAACGTCAATCTAATACTTTCCAAATTATGTTTGCTAACAGTGGTAACGTAAGAGTAAGTTTAAGATTAACTTCGGCTGCTGGTTGTGTTGATACAACTTCACAATTAGTAACTGTTTACGAAACTCCTAAACCAGACTTTATTGTTGGTGCTGCTTGTACAAATGATTCTACTACATTTACAAACCAAACAGTGTATGGCGCAGGTATTCAAAATGCAGACTATATTTGGGATTTTGGTGACAATAGTGGAACAGATACTCGTCAAGATCCTAAACATCGCTACTTAAACAATAACAGTGGTGATCCATTTACGGTTAAATTAATTGCAAGCAACAAGTTATTCGGTTGTAAAGATTCTGCTATTAAGGATGTAATAGTAAATCTTGCTCCTGTAGCCGTAGCGGAGTTAGGTGGTACTATTAAAACAGGCATCAATAGTGATAAGGTTTGTGTTGGTAATAATGTTAACTTCACAAGTAAATCATTCTCATCAACAGGTTCAGAAATTACTTGTGGTTGGGTATTTGGAAATGGTCCTAGTAGCGCTGCATGTAACACGTTTACTTCTTATCCTGATCCTGGTGTTTATACTTGGAGTTTAACGGCTACTTCTAATGGTTGTCAAGATACCAAAACTGGAACTATTACAGTAATCGCTAAACCAGTTATTACCTATACCAAGCAAACTTTTGCAGTAGCTCCTAGTAGATTTACTACAAATAATCGTAAAGTATTTACTCCGACTGATTTAGCTACAAGCGGAAATACTTACTCTTGGAATTTTGGTGATGCTGATAGCACTACTTCTAACCAGCGTGTACCAGATTTTACTTATAATAAAAAAGGTACATACACTGTTAGAATGAAAGTTACTACTGCTGATGGTTGCGTTGTTGAATATTCTGATACTGTAAAAGTTGATGTGAGTGTAAGTGCAGGTGAAGAGTTAGCTGCTAAATTTGATTTAGTTGCTTATCCAAATCCTTTAACTAACAACGCTTTTGTAAGTTTAAGTTTGAACAAATCTGAAGATATATCAATTGTAATTACTGATGTATTAGGAAGAGAAATTTCTACTACTATTTATACTAATGTAAGTGCAGGTAAACATAATTTTGAATTAACTTCAAATAACTTTACTGCTGCTGGTACTTACTTTGTTAAAGTGAAAATTGGTGATGAAACAGTTGTTAAGTCATTAGTTAAACAATAACATTTAAGTTAAAATACATAAATTGCAAACCCCAAAAGACATGTTCTTTTGGGGTTTGTTTTTTTAATGATTTGGTAATATGTTCAGATACGCAATTGAAATAGCATATAATGGTAAACGTTTTCATGGTTGGCAAAAGCAGTTAAATGCGCTTTCTGTTCAAGATGAATTAGATACTAAGCTTTCGCTTTTATTGCGCCAGCCTATAGAAACCTTAGGCTGTGGAAGAACTGATACTGGTGTACATGCAAAACAGTTTGTAGCTCACTTTGATACTGCGAATGAAATTGAAGGGGATAAAATTGCTTTTAAATTAAATAGGTTGGTTTGTAATGATATTGCTTGTAAGCGTATATGGCAAGTTGAAAATACTTTTAACGCGCGTTTTGATGCTAAATGGCGTGAGTATGAATATATTATAACTACTAAGCCAAATCCTTTTTTGGTTGATTATGCTTTATTACACAATCCTAAATTAAACATTGAGGCGATGAATAAAGCTTGTGAGTTGCTTTTAAAACATGCTGATTTTGAATGTTTTAGTAAGGTTCATACACAAGTTAACAATTTTAACTGTGATTTGATGTTGGCAAATTGGAAAGTGGAGGGTGAATTATTAGTTTTTACCATAAGGGCAAATAGGTTTTTGCGCAATATGGTTAGGGCTATAGTTGGCACTTTGCTCAAAGTGGGTTTAAACGAACTTGATTTAGACGGATTAGAGGAAATTTTAGCAAGTAAAAACAGATCAAAAGCAGGTGTTTCTGTGCCAGCTCATGGTTTATATCTTACTCGAGTTGAGTATTAATAAGGAACTTTATAATGCTGGTAAATTAATTTTATCACTTACAATAATGCACTCGCCAAATTCTTCTTTTATTTTATTGTAAAATATTTTTGCTTCTAATCTAGTTCTAAAATCACCAATTCTTATTTTGAAGTATGGTTGTTGATATGCCAAATACGCAGTTTGATTTGGGTAAAGTTTTAGAAACTTGGTTTTGATATTATTAGCATTGTTTCGTTCATTACCTGAAAAAATTTGAATCCTATAACCTGCAATGGTTTTATTTACTCGGTTATTAGAAGTATTTTTTTCTATTAAGCTATCCAAGTAAGTATTTTCACCTTTTATATTGATTGAACCTTTTGATTGGGCTTTAAGGTTAATACTAGTGCTACATGAAATAATTACAGCACAGGTAGTTAAAATTGTTTTCATTGTACAATTATAACAATAAATTGATACTATTAGAACTACCAATTTTATCAGCACCAGCATTTAATAAATCAATGGCTTGTTTACTAGTTTTAATGCCTCCTGCAGCTTTTATTTTAATTTTTGTAGGCAATGTTTCGCGCATAAGTTTTACATAGCTTATCTCTGCTCCTGACGGAGCATATCCAGTAGAAGTTTTCACATAATCTACTTCACAGTCTGCGCATATTTTGCAAGCTTTTATAATTTCTTCTTCGTTTAAATAAGCAGTTTCAATTATTACTTTTATTTTTTTATTTTGTAAGTGACAAACTGTAACTACTGATTGAATATCGTTTTGAACGGTTTGATAATCATTGCTTTTAAACGCTGCAATATTCATTACCATGTCTATTTCATCCGCTCCACTAATAATAGCTTTTTTCGCTTCTTCAACTTTTGCTCCAACTGTTGAGTAGCCTAAAGGGAAACCCGCAACTGTAATAATTTTTACGTCTTTTTTGCCAATTGTTTTTTTTGCTAATTGAACAAAATAGGGGGGGACACATACACCATAAAATCCGTATTCTATTGCTTCGTTACAAAGTTTTATAATGTCTTCGTTCCCACAATCGGGTTTTAAATTAGTATGTTCTATTTGTTTTGCTAATTCCATTTTTGGGGTATTAATAACCTAGTAAATTTATTAACGAAACTTACTAGGTTATTATTATAAATTGTTTTTAGGCACCTTCTTTACCGTGGCATTGTTTGAATTTTTTACCACTTCCACATGGGCATAAGTCGTTTCTGCCAATTTTGTTATCGGCAAATACTTGTTGCTGTTTGGGTTTATCACTAACACTTTGGCCTGCTTCAATAGCTCTTTGCTGTGCTTCCGATAAATCATCGGTTCTGCTTGTTTGGAGTTTAGGTGCAGGCTCTTTTCTTGGCATTTGGCTAGTAGTAGAAATATTATTATTGTTATTAACCATAATATGTCCTTTGAATAACATTCCTAAAACTTCTCTATTGATACGGCTTAACAAGCCTTTGAATAAATTGAATGATTCTAACTTGTAAATCAATAATGGATCTTTTTGCTCAAATACAGCATTTTGTGATGATTGTTTTAATTCATCCATTTCGCGTAAGTGTTCTTTCCATTCATCATCAATAATCCAAAGCGTTGCAAATTTTTCGAATATTTTAGCAACCTCTTTACCTTGGTTTGCTACAGCATTTTTAATATTAACAGGTAACTGGATATTGCGCAAACCATCAGTAATTGGAACTACAATCATTTCATGGTTTTGAACATTATTATTACTGTTTATGTCGTTAAATACAGGGTATGCTTGTGCAGACATATGGCTTACTTTGTTTTTGTATTGCTCGCTTAATTCTTGCATTAATGCTTCAACAACAACCTCTGTTTTGCCAGTAAATTCATCTTCAGTTAACTGAGTTTCGTAAGCCAATAAACGTAAAACTTCAATTTTAAATTCTTGGAAGTTTTTTAAGTCTTGATAAGTTTCAACTAATTCGTAACACAAATCGTGTAACATATTGCTTAAATCTAGTTCCAATTTATCGCCATAAAGCGCATTTCTGCGTTTAGAATAAATTACTTCACGTTGTGAGTTCATTACATCATCGTATTCTAACAAACGTTTACGAACGCCAAAGTTATTTTGTTCAACTTTACGTTGAGCATTTTCAATGTTTTTGGTAATCATAGAGTGTTCAATGTTTTCACCCTCTTTCATACCTAATCTATCCATTACTTTAGCAATACGCTCGCTACCAAATAAGCGCATTAAATCGTCTTCTAAACTGATGTAGAAGCGAGATGAACCCGGATCACCTTGACGACCAGCACGTCCGCGTAACTGTCTGTCAACCCTGCGCGACTCGTGACGCTCAGTACCAATAATCGCTAAACCTCCTGCCTCTTTTACACCCTCTCCAAGTTTTATATCTGTTCCCCTTCCAGCCATGTTAGTAGCAATGGTAACAGCACCTTTTTGCCCTGCTTCGGCAATAACTTCTGCTTCACGTTGATTTTGTTTTGCGTTTAACACATTGTGTTTAATTTTACGCATGGTTAACATACGGCTCAATAATTCTGACACCTCAACCGAAGTGGTACCAACCAATGTAGGGCGGCCAGATTCTGAAAGCTTAACCACATCGTCAATTACTGCATTGTATTTTTCGCGTTTGGTTTTGTAAATGATATCGTTTTCATCTTTACGAGCAATTGGACGATTTGGAGGAATAACTACCACATCTAATTTGTAAATTTCCCATAACTCACCTGCTTCGGTTTCAGCTGTACCTGTCATACCGCAAAGTTTATGGTACATTCTAAAGAAGTTTTGTAAAGTTACAGTTGCATAAGTTTGTGTTGCAGCTTCTACTTTTACATTTTCTTTAGCTTCTAATGCTTGATGTAATCCATCGCTATATCTGCGGCCATCTAGTACACGACCAGTTTGTTCATCAACAATTTTTACTTTTCCGTCTGAAATAATGTATTCCACATCTCTATCGAACATGCAATACGCTTTAAGTAATTGATTAACAGTGTGAATGCGTTCCGATTTTATAGAAAAATCAAGTAATAATTGTTCTTTTTCTGCTAATTTTTGCTCGGTTGTTAATTCGGTTTTGTTTTCAATTTGAGCAATAGCTGATCCTACATCAGGAATAATAAAGAATTGTGAATCTTCTCCACTGGCTGTAATTAGTTCAGCACCTTTTTCAGTTAAATCAATTGAGTTAACTTTTTCGTCAATGGTAAAATACAAATCGGCATCTACCTTATGCATTTCCTTTTGTTGGTCTTGCAAATAGTAGCTTTCAGTTTTGGTTAAAATTTGTTTGATACCTTGTTCACCTAAATATTTAATCAAGGCAGTGTTTTTAGGCATTGCTCGGTGTGCTTGTAATAATTTAAAGCCTCCATTTTTATCATCACCTGCGGCAATCAGTTTTTTAGCATCGGCCAACACATTGTTAAATACTTGTTTTTGAGCATTTACCAAACGTTCAATACGTGGTTTTAAAACAAAAAATTCTTGCTCATCGCCTTTAGGAACTGGTCCTGAAATAATTAGCGGTGTTCTTGCATCATCCACTAAAACTGAATCCACCTCATCTACCATAGCAAAATGGTGTTTGCGTTGAACCAGTTCTTCTTTATCGCGCGCCATATTATCGCGGAGGTAATCAAAACCAAATTCGTTATTGGTCCCGTAAGTAATATCAGCTAAATAAGCTTGGCGTCTTGCTTCAGAGTTTGGTTCATGATAATCAATACAATCTACACGTAATCCATGAAATTCGAATAATGGTGCATTCCATTCACTATCTCTTCGTGCCAAATAATCGTTAACGGTAACCAAGTGAACACCTTCGCCAGCTAATGCGTTTAAATAAGCAGGTAAAGTTGAAACCAAGGTTTTACCCTCTCCAGTTCCCATTTCCGAAATTTTTCCACTATGTAAAACTATACCACCAATTAGCTGCACATCGTAATGAACCATGTTCCAAACCACTGTATTTCCTGCTGCATCCCAAGTGTTTGCATAAATAGCTTTGTCACCATCAATGGTTACAGGTTTTTTAGGTTTTGTTTTTGCGGCTAATTCTCTGTCAAATTGGTTGGCAGTAACTACCAATTGTTTGTTTTCGGCTAGCCTGCGAGCAGTTTCTTTTACCACTGCAAAAGCCTGTGGAAGTATTTCGTTCAACGCTTTTTCTATTTGTTCATCACGTTGTTTTTTAAGTTTATCTACTTCTTTAAATATATCGTCTTTGCCTTGTAAGTCAATTCCTTCAACTTCGGTTTCTTTTAAAAGTTCAGCTATATTATTATCAATTGTAGCTAATTCTGATTTTATAAATGCTTTAAATTCAGCTGTTTTGTTTCTTAGCTCGTCATCTGTAAGGTTTTGTAATTTGGCGAACTCAAGTTTAATTTGTTCTACAATGGGGTAAATTGGTTTTAAATCTCTATCTGATTTGTTTCCAAATAGTTTTTTTAACAGGGAATTTAACATATAAAAAGTTGATGTTTTTTTTAGTAAATAATATTTTGCAAATTAATGAATTTATAGGTACTAACCGCTAATAAATTTATTAATTTTATGCCTGTGGGCTAAAACTAAACCAACATTTAAATTTTGACTTTTTGGCTACTTTTATTGTGAATTGTAATTTTTTTCAGGTTATAATGGCTATTATTCTGCTAAGGTTAAATCACCTTTGTATGTGTTTTTGTAATGATTATATAGGCTTTATCGTTATTGGTTTTGTTTTTTTATGAGTGTTTTAAGTTTGTTATGCCTTTCTGATTATTGTCACGCAAGTTTTATTTTACAATAGTTTTTATAATTTAGTAAATCAAAAGACTGTTAGCTGAGGTGTATATACAATGAAAAATAATGGTAATAAATTAAGTCAATTTTCTTCATTTAAAATAGTTCTTTTTTACGCTGCTGTTAGCGGTATTTACATTTATACTTCCGATTATTTTTTAAAAATATTTGTAAAAGATATTGAATTACTTTCAAGCCTTCAAACTTATAAAGGGCTCGGATTTATATTAATAACTACAGCACTATTATATGTTCTTGTTAAACGCAATATTGATACTACATCGGCTTACTATCAAGAAATTATAGATACCAAAGAAGTGTTTGATAATCAGTTGAAAAACTCGCAAGAAGAGTATATGTCATTGTTTAATCATAGCCCTCTTCCAATGTGGATTTTTGATATAAAAACACTTAAGTTTTTATTGGTTAATGAATCAGCCTGCCTTATTTATGGATATATCCAAGAAGAATATATGCAAATGTCACTTTTGGATATTTTTCCTTCAGATGATGTTTCAGCTATTGAGCAAGCTTATTTTAATTCGGTTAAAAGTGAAAATATTGCATTCCCTAGTGTAGTTCGACATAGAAAAAAGAATGGAGAAATTATACAAGTAAAGCTTAAAACTGCTTTTGTAACTTTTGGTGGAAACCAGGTTAGGTTGGCTTCTGCTGTTGATATTACTGCCGAAGTTAATGTGCAAAATGAGTTGATGGAAACCAATGCCAAATTGCAACTTGCAAGTGAAATAGCAGGGCTTGGTTATTGGACAAATGATTTGGTGAAATCTGAAATTCAATGGTCTGAGGAGATATATAAAATTTTTGAGGTTAATCCATCCACCTTTAAACTTTCATTGCAATCAATTAAAGAACGTTTTCACCCAGAGGATCAATTAAATTTTACGCCTAGTTTTTTTGATAATTTTAATGATAGTTCTATCAAAGAAAGTGAACATAGGATATATACTGATTCGGGCCAAGTAAAGTGGATATTAGAACGCCAATACTTGGTTAGAGATAAAGATGGTAACCCTATTAAGCTTAATGGAATAGCACTTGATATTACTAAACGAAAACTTTATGAACAAGAGTTAACAGAAAGTAACGAGCGTTTTAAGATACTTACTAAAGCTACTATTGAAGCAATTATTGATTGGGATATAAAAAATAATAAAGTAATGTGGGGGGAGGGTTTCCAAACTTTATTAGGCTATGATATTAGTTCAAGTGGCGATGATTTGTGGTCGAGCAATATACATCCAGATGATAGAAAAAAGGTTTTAACAGACTTAAACGATACGCTTTCTGATCCTACTAAAATGAATTTTAATGCTGAATTTCGCTTTTTAAAAGCTGACGGAAGTATTGCTTATGTTCAACATAAAGGTGTTTTTGTAAGAGATGCAAATGGAACAGCTACTAGAGCACTTGGTGCAATGATTGATTTGACCGAAACATTAGAAAGGATGCGTAAAATTGAAATGCAAAACAAAGCTTTGAAAGACATTGCTTGGACACAATCTCACATTGTTAGAGCACCATTAGCTAATTTACTTGGATTAACTGAATTGCTAAAAGATAATTCAAACTCGGGTGTTGAAGATAGTCAACTTGTTGATTATATAATAGAATCGGCTGAAAAACTAGATATTATTATACATGATATAATAAATAAAACAATTGAAACAGAAAATATTAACTAGTTGATTGTCAGTTGATTGGCATTAGTATTCGTAAAATCCTTTGCCAGTTTTGCGGCCATGTAGCCCTGCATCTACTTTTTGTTGTTGAATTCGGTTTGGTCTAAACTTACTATCTTGATTGAATAAATTGTACATAGAAGTAGTCACAGATAAATTGGTATCAACTCCAATTAAATCCATTAATTTAAACGGACCCATTTTAAAACCAGAACTTTCTAATAAAGCATCAATTTCTTCCAAAGGAGCTACTTGCTCTTCTAAAATTTTTAAACCTTCAACATAATAATGCCTCGCCACTCTGTTTACTATAAAACCTGGCGCATCGGCAGCTATTACGCATGTTTTGCCCATACTTTCAATTAATGATTTGCAATGCAATGCAACTTGTTTATTGCTTTGAGCACCAATAATTATTTCAACCAATTTCATAATAGGAGCGGGGTTGAAAAAATGAATTCCAATTACCCTTTCTGGGTTAGGAATTTTAGCAGCAATTTGAGTAATAGGAATTGAAGAAGTATTACTTGCCAAAACACAATCAGGAGCATTTATGGCTGCTACTTTATTAAAAAAATCGTATTTAATATCAAGGCGTTCAATAACTGCTTCAATAATTAAATCGGCAATAACTTGGTTTATATCGTTGGTAAAAGTTAACAATGCCAAGGTCGCTTCTTTCTTTTCAGCAGTAAGTTTATTTTTTTCAACCAAAAACTGTAAACCTTTATCAATGCTTTGTTTAGCCTTGTCTAAAACGGTTTGGTTTATATCAAACAAAATAGTTTTATAACCAGCATTGGCAGTAACTTGCGCTATACCTGCGCCCATGGTACCTGCACCCGCTATGGCTATTGTTTTTATATCTTTCATTAAAAAGGTTTTTGTTAAAAGTTTAACAAATTAGCTAAATCGGTTTTAAAACGCTCTTTAGGTAAAAAGTTTTGCTCTAAATCTACGTTGAAAGGAACGGGAGTATCTAAACTGCCTGTTCTTACAACTGGTGCATCTAAATATTGGAAACAATATTGCGCTATGTGCGCAGCTATTTCAGCACCAATTCCACCTGTTAAAGTATCTTCATGCAATACAATGGTTTTTCCTGTTTTCTTCACACTTTTTTCTACCGCAGCTTTATCCCAAGGTAATAAAGTTCTTAGGTCAATGATATCAGCATCAATATTATTTTCAGCGCAATGTTTTAATGCCCAATGAACGCCAGCACCATAAGTAATAATTGAAACTTCTTCACCTTCGCGAGCAATTCTAGCAGGTCCAATTTCCATCATGTAGTAATCGTCAAAAACTTCTTCTTCTAATTCTACATTTCGGTATAAATTTTTATGTTCAAAAAACAGCACCGGATTTGGGTCGTTAATGGCAGCGGTTAATAATCCTTTGGCATCGCTTGGAGTAGAAGGATAAACAATTTTTAAACCTGGAACATGGAAAAACCAAGCTTCGTTGCTTTGCGAGTGAAAAGGTCCTGCGCCCATTCCAGCACCCGTTGGCATTCTAACTACCACATCGGCTTGTTGTCCCCAACGGTAGTAACTTTTAGCTAAATTATTTACAATTTGATTAAACCCTACACTCACAAAATCGGCAAATTGCATTTCTACCATTGCCTTCATTTTCTTAATGGCTAAGCCATATCCAGCACCTAAAATAGCACTTTCGCATAGTGGCGTATTTCTTACACGGTCTTTACCAAATTGCTCTACAAAACCTTGTGTAATTTTAAAAACACCACCATAATCGGCTATGTCTTGTCCCATTAACACCAAGTTATCGTGCTTTTCCATGCTTTGGCGCAAACCATCGCTAATGGCATCTACCAAACGTTTTTTTGATTTGTTTTGACTTGCAGGTAGTGTAACCACGTGTTGTAAATTTTCAAAATTACTGCTAGCAGGTAGTTCAATTGGTTTATAAACATCGGCTAGTTCGGTAGCTGTGTTTACGGTAACTTCAGGCTCATTTAACACCTCTTCTACGCCTAAATCTATTTCCGATTTTATTTCAGCCCTTATCTCGTTTATTAAATCGTAAGTTAAAACTTGTTGTTCTAATAAATAACGCTCGTAGTTAACTACAGGATCTTTTTTGCCCCAAATTTCAAATAATTCTTGCGGAACATATTTTACTCCCGAAGCTTCTTCGTGTCCGCGCATTCTAAAAGTAATACACTCTAACAATATTGGACGAGGGTTTTTTCTGATAGATTCAGCCAAACCGCTAATGGTATCGTATACTTCTAAAATGTTATTTCCATCAATTCGGTAAGCTTCCATTCCATAGCCAATACCTTTATCAACAAAACTTTTAAATTTAAACTGTTCATTGCTTGGTGTAGAAAGTCCGTAACCATTATTTTCAATTAAAAATATTACAGGCAAACTCCAAACCGCAGCAGTATTTAAAGCTTCGTGAAAATCGCCTTCGCTTGCGCCACCATCCCCACTAAAAACTACTGTTACTTTTTTTTCTTTTTGTAATTTATTTGCTAGCGCAATACCATCGGCAACACCAAGCATGGCACCAAGGTGCGAAATCATTCCAACTATATGGTACTCGTTGGTTCCAAAATGAAAAGAACGCTCGCGGCCTTTACTAAAACCATTAGCTTTACCTTGCCATTGGCTAAATAATTTATTGAAAGGCATGTTACGACCAGTAAATACACCTAAATTACGGTGCAAAGGTAAAATATACTCATCGTTATGAAGCGCTTTAACGCATCCCACACTTATAGCTTCTTGGCCAATTCCACTAAACCATTTGCTCACTTTTCCTTGACGAAGTAAAATCAACATTTTCTCTTCTATCATTCTGGGTTTTAAAATGGTTTTGTATAAATCAATTAAAACTTCGTTGCTATAATTTTTACGGTTATATTGTAACATACTTTTATGGTTTACTAAAGTGCGGGCGAAAATAGTAATAATGTTTTATTTGAAGGTATAAAATTTATTATGTTTTTAAAGGTTCAAAATGCTATAGAATAATGTATAATAATGAATTTAATTATATTTGAAACATGTTAAACGAGGTTGATTTTAAATTGGATAGAACTGTTTTTAAACATCAGTCGCTTGAGGAAGCAGATAAGAATACTAACTATTGGCTTTCCAAAACTCCTGAAGAAAGGTTAGCCGCGAGCTTTTATTTAAACAGTATTGCTTATAATTTTGATATAAATAATCCTCCAAGAATGGATAGAGCTGTTTTTAGTATGAGGAAAAATGATATTTAATGGGGGTTTAGCTCACGTAAAATTTGAATAAAAATTACAACTCCATTATTATAACTGGCCCAACTGCTAGTGGCAAAACAGCTTTGGCTGTTAGGTTAGCTGCGGCAATAAATGGGGCTATTATCAGTGCCGATTCCAGGCAAGTTTATAAAAATTTAAATATTGGAACAGGAAAGGATTTGTTTGAATATGAGGTAAATGGCATAAAAATCCCTTATTATTTAATTGATGTGGCTGAGGTTGATACGCATTTTCATTTATATAATTTTATCACACATTTTTTTGATGCATTTAAAGCTATTGAAAGCCAACAGCAACTACCTATTATTTGTGGTGGAACAGGTTTGTATTTAGATGCTGTTTTAAAAAAATTAGAGTTGGCTTCTATTCCTAATAATTTAGAATTAAGGAGCAAAATTGAAAATTGGAGTAAGGAGGAGTTGATTGAAAAATTAAATAGTTATGCAAATAAACCTGAAAAAGCCGATTTAAGCAGTCATAAACGTTTAATTAGGGCTGTAGAAATAGCTGAATATTTGAACAATACCAATATTCCTAAAGTGCCATTTGTTGATTTAAACCCAATTATTTTTGCATTAGATTTACCAACAGAACTACGTAGAAATAAAATTTCAGTCAGGTTAAAATACCGACTTGAAAATGGCATGATTGAAGAAGTTCAACAATTATTGCAAGCTGGAATTAGCCATGAACGACTGCAATTTTTAGGACTTGAATACCAATATATTTCAAAGTTTTTGTTAAACGAAATTTCCTTTGATGAAATGTTTTTAAAATTAGAAACTGCCATACATCAATATGCCAAGCGCCAAATGACTTGGTTTAGAAAAATGGAACGCGAACAAAAAAAAATCCATTGGCTTGATGCTACAAAACCAATGGATGATATTTTAAATGAAGTATTGGCAATTATTGTCCGTTAAGGTACAAAATTGTATTCGTCTTTTAGTTGTTGTAAAGTTTTGGTTAACACATTTACATCCATTTTTATATCGGTATAAGGTCGATTGCTAGCATTTTGTGGTTGTTTTACTATAATAGCTGCCACATCCATACCTTTAATTATTCTACCAAAAACAGTGTAGTTTCCATTTAAAAATGAGGTGCCTGCTGTTGGAATTACAATATAAAATTGCGAACCGCTTGATGCTTTAGTTGGGTTTTGAGCATCGGGAAGTCTAGCCGCGCCAACTGCCCCATAGGTGTGTAAAAGTTTAGGATTAGTTGTGTTTATTTCTGCTGGAATGGTAAAACCAGGCCCACCTGAGCCATCATTGGTGCTATCAGCATCTTTGGAGTTTGGGTCGCCACCTTGAATTACAAAATTACTTACACAACGATGAAAAGTGGTGTTGTCAAAAAAATTGGTATCGGCCAGTGCTAAAAAATTGGCTCGGTGTAAAGGAGTTTCTTTATATAACCACATGTACATGCTACCAAAGCTGGTTTTTATTTCAATAATTTTTTCCTTGGTGGTGGTGTCGGTATTATTGTTAGTTGTTTTGGTCTCTTCTTTTGAACAGCCAAATAACAAAGTGGCGCTTAAATAAATAGCTAAAAAATATTTCATACAAGTTTTATTATTTAACAAATATATAATTCACAATGAAAGTTTTGATTAATTTTTTCTATTCATTTTGCGGCAGCAAATATTTTTTTCAAATACTTTAAAATAAGTGTATTTTGCAAATCAATTAAAAATAAGAGTCGTACTATAAAGTATTGATATTCATTTAAATGGAAAGAAATAAGAATAATTATGCCATTATTATGGCAGGTGGAGTGGGAAGCCGTTTTTGGCCAGCTAGCAGAAGCTCTTATCCAAAACAATTTTTAGATATTTTAGGAACGGGTAAAACATTAATGCAACAAACTTACGATAGGTTTTTAAAAGCATTTTTACCTGAAAATATATTTATAGTGACCAATGCAGCATATATTCCATTGGTAAAAGAGCAGCTGCCTAATATGCCCGAAGATAGAATTTTAGGTGAACCAACTGCTAAAAATACTGCTGCATGTATAGCTTATGCCAGTGCTAAAATTCATAAGTTAAATACACACGCTGCTTGTATTGTGGCGCCTAGCGATCATTTAATTTTAGATGAAGAAAAGTTTTTGGGTTATGTAGAGCAAGCTATGAATTACGCCCATAAAAATCCGTCTTTGGTTACTTTGGGAATTAGGCCAAGTCGCCCTGATACTGGCTATGGTTATATTCAGTTTATTGAAGAAACAGTGGTAGCCGATATTCATAAAGTGAAAACATTTACCGAAAAACCAACATTAGAAATTGCCAAAACATTTATTGAAAGTGGCGATTTCTTATGGAACGCAGGTATTTTTATTTGGTCAATTTCTTCTATCAAAAAAGCATTTAAACAACATTTGCCTGAGCAATACGATATTTTTGAAAATGCTGCGCAAAGTTTATTTACCGAAAATGAAGCTGAAACCATTAGGGCTTTTTATGAGCAATGCCGCAGTATTAGTATAGATTACGGCATTATGGAAAAAGCTGATAACGTATTTGTTATTCCTAGCGAGTTTGGTTGGAGCGATTTAGGAACTTGGACATCATTGTACGAAATATCACCAAAAGATGAGAATGAGAATGCAGTAAAAGGCAAAAATGTTTTCTTGTACAATGTTGATGGCTGTTTGGTAAATAAAGCCGAAACTTTAGGTAACAAAATAATTGCCATTAAATCGGTTAAAGACTTAATTATAGTTGATACGCCCGATGTGCTTTTGATTTGCGATAAAAACCAAGAACAAGAGGTAAAACAAATAGCTACCGATATAAAAATAAAATTTAACGAAAAATATTCGTAAACTCCTATTAACAGATAAATTTAAAAAGAATATTTGAACCACATAGAACGTAGAAACATAGTGAATAAAAACTATGTGCCTATGTTCTATGTGGTTTTTTTTATAAAATAGTTTTGAATTAAGTCTGTATTTGAAAGCCTCTTTTTATGCTGTAACTTTTAAAATCAATGGAGTTTAAGTGCAATTTTTTTTGCTTTAAGCCAAGGGTAAATGGCTGTAAGTAAACCCAATATTATAATGGTAAAAAGTACTATAAATGCATCGACTATGGCAAATTGAATTGGGTAAGCTATAGGTGATGTTGGGTTGATTTTTATAAAACCAAAATATTGCTGAGCAAAACAAATTATAAAACCCAATATCAACCCAATAAAACCACCAACTGCTGCAATAAATAAACTTTGCCATGCAAAAATATTGGCTATTTTACTGGCAGTTAAGCCCATGCTATGCAATATTTTTATTTCTCGGGTTTTTTCCATTACCAATAAATACAATGTTCCAATGGTATTGAAAATGGCTATTATTAAAATAAATAGGATAATTATATAACTAATTAGTTTTTCGGTTTTTACCAATTTGTAAAATGCTTCTCGCTGTTCAAAGCGGGTTTTTACGGTAAATTTATTTCCTAAAATAGCTTGAAGTTTGGTTTGTGCTTTGGTTAAATCACTGCTGTTTTTTAGCTTAATTTCAATGGCGCTTAGTTCATTTTCTTTTTCTAATAATTGCGTTAAAAAACGTAAAGGAACCAAAATATATTTTCCGTCAATATCGGGCTGAATGGCAAAAATACCTGCGGGAATTATCAAATCGCGGTTAAAGGCATTTTCAGGATTTACAAAATTTATCTCCCCTTTTTTTGGCGCATAAATACTCAAAAAGTTAAATTGATCTCCAGGGTCAACGCCTAATTGGTAAGCCAATGCCTCGCCACAAAGCGCAAAATTGGTATCACCATTTTGAATAATGGCCTCACCAGCTTCAATGCAAGTATCGAGGTGAATGGTTTTTAGGTAATTTTCATCCACAGCTTTGGCAGTAGCTATGGTTTCTTTATTGTTATAGCGGAGCAATACATTTTCTTCTAAAACCTTGCTGGTAGTTTCTATTTCGCTCACTTTAGCAATGGCTCCAAAATTAATATCGCTTTGTTTAAATGTTTTGGAATGCGTAGCAGTAATTTGAAGTTCTGCATCAAAATTACTGTACATTTTTGCAAATAAATTTTCGAAACCGTTAAATACCGAAAGTATAATGATGAGCGCGCAAGTGCCTACTATATAGCCTAATAAACTTATACTTGAAATTACCGTAACGGCATTATAAGTCCCGCTCTTTTTTTTAGAGAAAAAATACTTTTTTGCTATTTTAAAAGGTAATGACAAGTGCAAAATTTTAGGGCAATAATACAACCAATTTGAACATTATATGCCGCTATGATGTATAATTTAGTCCAATTTATTTTTTGCTCCCGAAAGCTTTCGGGAATAATACCATCTAAGATTTACACCCAACCCATTGGCGTATTTTGTAAATCAAAATGGTATAATTAAAGCAATTTTACTTTGTACTTAGCGGCCATTTTTTCTAATTGCTCTTTGCTTACATCATGAATATTTTCGTTGTCATGGTATTTTTCAACAGTGATTACATAAAGCAAATATTGGTATTTGGCAGCTAGTTTAAAATAAGGTTCCATTTCCCAATTTAAGGTAAAAGCATTATCTACAAAAACCTTTGGTGTGCTTTCTCTCATGGCTTGTTCAGTTAAATTTTCACACTGTTGGTATGCCAAATAGTTTTTACTAAAATCAAAACAGTATTCGCCAGTTAGTTTATTGGTAAAATAATCGTCAATGGCAAAAACAGGATATTTTCCTTCTTCGCTTAGTAGGTTGGCTAAACTACTTTTGCCCGCGCCTGGCAATCCTCGTAATAAGATTAATGCTTTGCTTTGCACTAAAGGTTATTTGGTTTCGGTTGGAACAATTATTTTGGCAAACTCTGCATTAGCCCAATTAGCCAAAAGCGTTATTTGCTCTGGAGTTAAAGCAGCATTTTTATGAATTAAAGTATAGGAGCTTAAAGGCATTTCGTGTTCATTTACTTGCTCGGCTATTTCTTCCAACTTATGTTTTTGGCGTTTTAATTTATAAGTTTTAAACTCCGAAAAGTTTAATTCTTCTTTGCCTTCATCTACATGGTGCTGCATCCAAAGTCCAATAGGTTGAATATTGGTGTACCAAGGGTAAGTAGTATGGTTGCTATGGCAATCATAGCAACTTGTTTCTAATATTTGTTGCACATCAGTAGGAACATTTATGGCATGTGAAATGTCGTTTTCGGTTAATGCTGTTCCTTCATTTTTGGTTGGTCTTATAAATTGAAGAATTACTAAAATGGCTGCTAGTGCAATGCCTATTTTTTTAAAGTTTATTTTTTTCATTAGAATGAATTGTAATTTATTTTATGACAAACCTTTTAAAACCCTTTTTCAAAAGGTTACGTAAGTGCTGCTATCAAATATAAATATATAATTTAAAAACAATCAAACAAAATGAAAAAAGTAATCAAAACAGTAGCAATGGTGGTAAGTATTTTTGCTTTATCACAAAGTAATTTAATGGCTCAAAATGTAATAAATGTTGGTGGCGAGGCTATGTATCCTAAAAAAGATATTGTAGAAAATGCAGTAAACTCAAAAGACCATACCACATTAGTAGCAGCAGTAAAAGCAGCGGGTTTAGTAGAAACTTTAAAAACCAAAGGTCCGTTTACCGTATTTGCACCAACCAATGCAGCCTTTGCAAAATTGCCAGCAGGCACAGTTGAAACTTTGGTAAAACCTGAAAACAAAGCTACTTTAACTAAAATATTAACTTACCATGTGGTAATGGGTAAAATTGATGCTAAAGAGTTGCGTAAATTAATAAAAGCAGGTAATGGCGTAGCCTCTTTAAAAACAGTAAGTGGCGGTACTTTAATGGCTATGATGAATGGCGAAAACAATATTGTACTAAAAGATGAAAATGGAAATACTTCAAATATTTCTATTTACGATGTGTATCAATCAAATGGTGTAATACATGTAATTGATGCAGTAGTAACGCCAAAAGGCTAGTATCAAATTTATAGTTGTTTATTTGTAAGATTAAAGGCTGTCATTTTTTTAATGACAGCCTTTTTTATTATGGTAAAATGAGAGATTCCAGCCGATGTTGGCGTCTTAGACAATATCAATAAATTTATATAAAGCAAATTATTACAAGTGAAATTTCTGTCACGTGAAGAAATAAGGTCGCCCTTACAGGGCTTTGGTTTTATATGAAACAATGTGCTACCATAAGTAAATCCCTACGGGATTATTGTCTATCAATAGTGTTTCTAGCCGATGTTTGCGTCATTGCCAAAATCAATAAATTAGAATAAAGCTAATAATTGCAGGTGAGGACGCCTGCAATGGCATCAGTTTTCCGTAAAATAAAAAACCACATAATACATAAAATCATGGCTTTTAACCTATGTTTCTATATAAAATGTGGTTCTAAATTCGACCAATTATGGGTCTTTTTTTATTTCTTTTTTAAGGCTAAAATAGAAAAATCGGTATTTACTTTTTTAATGGTATTGCTCAGTTTGCCTAAGCCGGTAATTTCCATTTCTACCACATCTCCATCTTGCAACCATTGTGGTTTAAAGTTTTTATCGTTTAATAAACCTGTTCCATTAAGTTCTAAAAAGCAGCCTGTTCCTACAGTTCCACTTCCTATTACATCGCCAGGTAAAATATCAACTCCATACGCGCAACGTTCTACTATTTCGGCAAAAGTCCAGTCCATATCGCTTACATTACCTTCGCTTACCAATACGCCATTTACCCAACATTTCATGTTTAAGTTATAAGCATTTCCTACGTGGTTTGGTTTTGCAGGAACTTTGTATGGTTCTAGTTCGTCAGGTGTTACAAAATATGGTCCTATTACTGTTGAAAAATCTTTTCCTTTTGCTGGCCCAAGGTTTAACAACATTTCTTCCATTTGCAATGTTCTGGCGCTCATGTCGTTCATAATCATATAACCTGCTATGTACTCATCAGCTTCGCTAGCCTTGATGTTTCTACCTTTTTTACCAATAACTATGGCTGCTTCTAGTTCAAAATCAAGCTTTTGAAAATGATCGGGCATGCAGTCAATTACACCGGGTCCTTGGATGGCATTATGGTTGGTAAAATAAAAAATAGGGTATTGGTCAAACTCTTCAATCATTGGTACACCACGGTTTCTGCGCGCAGCAGCTACGTGTTGTCTAAATGCATATCCATCGCGGCACGAAGTAGGTTGGGGAACGGGTGCTTCTAATACCACATCGGCTTCTAAAGTAAAAGGTTTATCTACTTTGCCTAGTTTAATTTGTGCATCCCATTTTTTAGCTTTATCCATTACTTGTTCGCCAGCAAATAAAAATTTGCGCATTTTATCAGGAAACGAAGCATCTAAATCTTTTAAGTTCCAAATTTTACCTTCGTGAATGATACCTAATTGAGAGGTTTTATTGTGTATATAAGTTACTAATTTCATATTAAAATGTAGGTGTAATATTTATCGGGCAAATATAGGTTCATTTAATGCTATTAAGCTATATGAATTTTATTGTACAATTAACTAAAAATTACACTTCGCATGCTAAGTGAACCCATGTCTAACGAATCGTTAAAGAACTGAAAATTATCGGTTTTGTCGCGCAAGCCTAAGGTGTACATTAATGGTAAATAGTGGTCGTTAGTTGGATGGGCCAAAGTGGCTATGGCTCCTAGTTTTTGGTATTCAATTAATGGAGTCGGGTTGTTGGTTTCAATGCTTTTCTTAACCAATTCGTCAAATTCTACTGCCCAATCAAAAGGTTTTTCATCGGCACCCCATTTTATTTTTCCTAAATTATGAACTACGTTTCCGCTTGCTACAATTAAAACGCCTTTGCTGCGCAATGAGGCTAATTCTTTGGCCAAATTATAATGGTATTGTGGCGTTTGGTGGTAATCTATACTCATTTGAAAAACAGGCACATTAGCCTTTGGATACATATTCATTAGTACCGACCAAGCTCCATGATCCAATCCCCATTCAAAATCTTCGTGTACGGGTGTAGAATGTACAGCTTTGATAGCCATTTTAGCATAATCTACTGCGCCCGGTGCTGGATATTGTACTTCAAATAACTCTTTTGGGAAACCTCCAAAATCGTGAATGGTTTTAGGTTTTTCGACCATTGTTACTGATGTTCCGCGTGTAAGCCAATGAGCCGATATACATAAAATGGCTTTTGGTGCGCTTAGTTTTTTGCCTATTTCTTGCCAAGCAAGTTTGTATTTGTTTTCCGAAATTGCATACATGGGGTTTCCATGTCCTACAAATAAAATGGGCATTTTATCGCTGTTGGTTTTGGTACCAACTATATTTTCAAAGTCGTTTAAGTTCATAGCGTTTCCTATAAATGGAGTAAAAGTGAGTAGTTTTAAAAATGATTTTCTATTCATGGAAATAAAAATTTACCATATTATTTATTGAATTTTTGGTCATGCAATGTTTTCTTCTTTCTTTTTCCTTAGATGAAAAAGAAACAAAAAATCAAGGCAAAAAAATGCTTCCACCCGCAGGCTTGGGCAGGCCCGCTTTTTTGCCGGCCCTACGCGCGCTATTAATGGAATGTACATTTTAGAGTTATGCATTTTTATACTTTTGTTTTAATTAATGCATAATTTTATCATCTTACTTAGATCTAATTCATATTATTTTATTGATTTTATGAATTGTATTTAGTCTTCGCAGTGGTAGTTTTCGTCAATAAAGCTCACTTTATGTTCTGTTTTTTCGCCTGCTTGTTTGGCTGCAATCATTTTATTGATTAAACGTTGGCGTTCAGCTTGAATATTGGCACGTAACACTTCATCTTGAGCAATGCTATAATAACAAATTCCATCCACAAAAGTCATTTCGGGTTTGGCATAAATGCTTAATGGATTGTTGGTCCAAAGCACTAAATCTGCATCTTTTCCTACTTTAATACTTCCTAGTTTATTATCTAAATGAAGCATTTTGGCTGGATTTAAGGTTACCATTTTCCATGCATTTTCTTCACTGATATTTCCATATTTAATAATTTTTGCGGCTTCTTGGTTTAACCTACGACCCATTTCGGCATCATCGCTATTAATGGCCACATTTAAACCCATTTTTTGCATAATGGCCGCATTGTGAGGAATGGCATCAATTACTTCGTATTTATAAGCCCACCAATCGGCAAAAGTACTGGCACTTACACCATGTAATTTCATTTTATCGGCTACTTTATAACCCTCTAAAATGTGGGTAAATGTGTTTACTTTAAAACCCATGCTATCTGCTACGTGCATCAACATATTTATTTCACTTTGCACATAACTATGGCAGCTTATAAATCGTTTTTTATTCAATATTTCAATAATGGCATCTAGCTCTAAATCTTTGCGGGTAATGTTTGGATTTTCTTTTAATTTTTTCTCATAAGCTCTGGCTCTAATAAATTCATCATACAGCACTTGTTCAACGCCCATGCGGGTTTGCGGATAACGATTGGTTTCAATTCCCCAATTACTTTGTTTAACATTTTCGCCTAAAGCAAATTTTATAAATCCATCAGCACCTTCTATTTTCATGCTTTCAGGAGCAGCTCCCCAACGTAATTTTATCAAGGCACTTTGCCCTCCAATTGGGTTACACGAACCATGTAAAAGCTGAGCTGAGGTAACTCCACCAGCCAATTGACGGTAAATATTAATATCTTCACTATAAACCACATCTCCAATGCGAACTTCGGCAGTTACTGCTTGCGAGCATTCGTTAACACCTCTGGTAATTGCAATATGCGAGTGTTCATCTATAATTCCATTGGTTAAGTGTTTGCCTGTGGCATCCACTATTTTAGCATTGGCAATGCTTAAGTTTTTGCCAACGGCTATAATTTTACCGTTGCTAATGGCTGCATCGGTTTCAGCCATAATACCTTCTTTTTCATTGCTCCAAACAGTAGCATTTTTAAAAATGATGGTTTCTGCTACGGGTTTTACCGTCCAACCATAATCAGTAAACGGATAAGTAATATTGCCCAAACTCAAAGCTGGAATAGAATCAGTTTTTTTACTTTCAAGTTTTATGTTTTCAAAAAAACTAGCACTGAAATTTGTAAAACTACCATCGGCTAATTGTGCTTGTCCGTTCAGTACTTTTACTTTATTGGTGTCATTCATATTTTCAGTTTTATCTACCCAAATATTAATGCGAATATTTTCGCTCGATTTTTTACCAGCTTTAAAAACCATGTTTATCATATTGCTTTGCAATGAAATATTGGCTTTTAAAGTATCGGTTCCCAAAAGTGTAAAGGTGGGTTTATTAGCATCGCCATCTACTTTTAAAATATAATTGTTAAATCCTTTTAAACTTACTTGGTATTTGCCTCTTAAATCGTTTTCGGGCAATGCGTTTATTTCTGTTTTTTTACCTTTTACCCAATGTTCTGTAATAATGGCATCTTTTTCAAAAATGGATTTATTACTGATAAAAAAGTTAGCCAATTTGTTTTTTTCAAGGCTTCCAGCCAATGTGTTTGCATTGATTAATTGCGCAGGAATTTTAGTTAAAGCATTTAAAGCGGCTGTTTCGCTTAAGCCATATTGCACTGCTTTGCGTAGGTTTTTTAAAAATTCGTTTGCATCGGCACAACCATAACTGGTTATAGCAAAATTAATATTGGCTTCGGCTAAAAACTTGGCATTGGCAGGTGCTAACTCCCAATGTTTCATATCGGCAGTGCTTACATAATTGGCATCAAATACATCCTCTACCTCGTAAGGTTTTGGAAAATTAATTGGAATAATTAAGCTGCTATTGGTAGCTTTTATATCGGCTAAGCGCTGGTATTCATCTCCAGCACCTTTTACAATATAATTAGTGTTAAATTCTTTGGCAATTTTGTGCGCACGCATAATTGAAAGTTTATCGTGCACCTCAAAAATAGTTGGTAAAGCCAAGGCATTGTTAAAAGCTTCAAGGGTTAAATTTTTCTCCGTATTTTGAGTTTTGTACCATTTTGCATCGTAATAGGTTTGGCGCAATAAAGCAATGCTGCCCATTAACGAGTTTGGATAATCTTGCACCGAACTACCTTTATTTAAACTCAATCCTGCTGTGGCTTTTGGTAAAATCACCAATTCGTTTTCGTTATTGTTTCCGGTTAAAACCAAAGCTGCTGTTCCGCGACTAATACCATCGTTTACAGCCGAAAGTGTCATGCCAAAGCCGCTTTCCATTAATTGGCTTGATTTTTTTTCATCGTAGCTAAAATAATCTACTGAGTTTAACTCGGCTTTTATGGCATCGTTCCAAGCATAAGCACCCTTTCTGTTGGTTTTGTATTGTTCATTTCCTTTGGCGGTATTGGTATAGTTTATACCATAATTACTATACAAATCAATAAACGAAGGGTAAATAAATTTGCCTTTTAAATCAATTACTTTAGCCCCGGCAGGAATGGTAATTCCGTTACCTATATTTTCAATAATACCATCTTTTACTATTAAAGTAGCATTGGTTAATTTTTTACTTCCATCAATAAAAATAGTGGCATTGGTAAATGCAAAATAATTGGGCTTAATATTGCGTGGTCCATTAACGGGATTTGCCTCTTGAGCCGATGAATTAGTTGGCAATAAGCAATAGGTAATTGGCAAAATGCAATAGGTAAGTAAAGAAAAAATAAGTGTTTTATAAGTATTTTTCATGTAATAATAGTTAGCTGAAACGAAGAGCAATATATGAAAATTTTGTAACTGACAATGATGGGTTTTTGGTTTTGAGAAATGGGAGTTGAGATTTGAGAGATGGGAAAATAGAGTTGGGAGTTGAAGTCTTGCTTCGTATCAACATTAAAACTGATTTTTAGGTTATCAACAGGTAAAATTTTATCTTTTAACAACATTCGGTTTTATTTGGTGCTATGAATAAAATTAAAGTGGTTGCGTTGGGTTTGTTGTGGTTAATTGGTCAAAAGTTAGTTGCGCAATATTCGGTGCAATTAATTGATAGTAATACATTTATACTGGGAAGTGGGGTTGAATTAAGTAAAACATCGTTTAGGGGCTTGAGTGTAGTAAACGATTCTGTAATTTGGGTTAGTGGCAGCAAAGGTACTTTTGCCAAAAGTGTGGATGGTGGTAAAACTTTTGTTTTTACGCAATTGCCCGATTACAGCAAAAGCGATTTTAGAGATATAGAAGCCTTTGATGAAAAGGAAGCCATTATGATTAGCAGCGGCACGCCTGCCTATATTTTAAAAACCGAAGATGGAGGCAATACATGGGAAGAAGTTTACAAAAACATGGATTCGGCAGTGTTTTTAGATGGAATGGACTTTTGGAATAAAACCCGTGGTGTAATAGTTGGCGACCCCATTAAAAACCATTTTTTATTGCTACATACTATTGATGGTGGAGCTAATTGGAAACAAATGGATAGAAATATTACACCTAAAGCCATGAGTGGTGAGGCGGTATTTGCGGCAAGTGGCACTTCTATTAGGTGTTGGGGTAAAAGCGAATTTGGTTTTGTAAGTGGAGGCAGTTCTTCTAGTTTTTATTATTTTACTTCGCCTTATACCAAATCAATTCGCTCAGGACTTAATATTCAGCAAGGTGCAACTTCAAAAGGAGCATTTTCGCTGGTTAGGCATAACAAATCGTTTTTTGCGGTGGGTGGCGATTTTTTAAAAGACAGCGTTTGTTACAAAAATTTTGATGAGATTGGTGTAAACGCTATGTACGAAGAAATTGGCTCTAAGCCTTCAGGTTATAGATCGTGTATTGAAAAGGTGGCACCAAATATTTTTATTGCCTGCGGCACCAATGGAGTTGATGTATTTAATTACAAAAACAAATTATGGGAACAATTAAGCAAACAAAGCTTCAATGTGGTTAAAAAAGCCAAACAAGGAAAAGTAATTTTTTTAGCAGGAAGTAAAGGTAAAATAGCTAAAGTAGTATTTGACTAATTGTTGTTAGTCAAAGTTTTTTAACTCGTTTACCCTGTTTGCATCAAGCCTTATAAATATAAATAGCAAAATGGTAAAGCTTAACAAAGCTGAACCTCCATAGCTAAAAAATGGTAAAGGAATACCAATCACTGGCATCAATCCTAAAGTCATTCCTATATTAATTAAAAAATGGAAAAACAAGATTGAAACCAAGCTGTAACCATAAATTCTATTAAACTTATTTCTTTGTCTTTCTGCCATAACCATCAGTCGCCATAAAAAAAGCATGTAAAGCGATATAAATGTTAATGAGCCGAAAAAGCCAAATTCTTCGCCTATTGTACAAAAAATAAAATCGGTACTTTGTTCAGGTACAAACCTAAATTTGTTTTGAGTTCCTTCTAAAAATCCTTTTCCAAAGGGTCCACCAGAGCCAATAGCAATTAGTGATTGTTGCACATTATATCCTGCACCTTTTAAATCTACTTCTTTGCCTAAAAGTACATTTATCCTGGTACGTTGATGGGCTTGCATTACATTTTCAAAAACATAATCAATACTGCTTACATAAGCACTTGCAAAAATTACAATTCCAACTGTTAGAAAAACAAGTAATTGGGTGCGCCTTACCAAGGCTAAAAATGCAATGGCAATTACCGCCAAACCAATAATAATATACAGAGGCTTTATCAGCAAAGCCATTACTCCTAAAACTGCCAATAAAACACCTACTACCAATAACCAACCAGGTAAGCCTTCGCGATACAAAACCAATGAAAATGAAGCGAAAACTAATGCTGAGCCAGTTTCGTTTTGTAATAAAATAATGGCCATGGGTAAAGCAATAATGGCCATGGAAATGGATTTTACTTTCCAATTTTTAAAATCAATATTATAACCACTTAAGTATTTGGCTAAAGCCAATGCAGTTCCAAATTTAGCAAACTCTGCTGGCTGAATTTGAAAACTCCCAATTCTAATCCAACTACTACTTCCTTTAATTTCGGCACCTATGGCAAAAGTTGCCAAAAGCATGAGGATGGTAATGCCATAAAACCCATAAGCAAACGCATAAAAAAGTTTTTCATCAACCAATAAAATAAGCAGCCCTAAAAAAGCTGATACCACAATCCATAACAATTGCTTGCCATAGTTTTTGTCCATATCGTAAATATCAGGATTGGTTTCGGAATATACCGATGCGTAAATGCAAAGCAAACCGGCTATTACAAAAACGCAATAAAGCGTTAGTACAAGCCAATCAATGCTTGCCGGTTTTGGTTGCTGTTGAGTCATTTAAAATTGGTTTGTGTGTTAAATTTCCTTTCATCATACGTTCTACCAAATAAGGGCGCGTATCATGTTTTTTGGTTAAATATTGTTCTATCATTAAGCTGGCTATTGGCGCAGCCCAAGTGGCTCCAAAACCTGCATTTTCTACTACTACCGCTATGGCAATTTTAGGATTAT
Source organism: uncultured Bifidobacterium sp. (assembly GCA_964529175.1). Taxonomy (GTDB): domain Bacteria; phylum Bacteroidota; class Bacteroidia; order UKL13-3; family UKL13-3; genus JAAFJM01. The sequence goes on along the minus strand of CAZGVO010000001.1, from coordinate 308,500 downwards.
CTTTTGGTGCAAAAGCAAAGAAAATACTATGGTCTTTTCCATGTGGATTTTGGGCTGTTCCTGTTTTACCACAAATAGCTATTCCCGGAATTTTAGCTATGTATGCTGTTCCGTGATTTACCACATCTTCCATTCCGTTTATTACCACCGGAAAATAACTGGTATCAACCGTGCACCAATGTTTTACATTGTATTCGGGGTTTGGATTTTTTTTGCCTTCAATGCTTTTAACAATATGAGGTGTAATATAATAACCACGGTTAGCAACCAAAGCAGTAGCATTTGCCATTTGTAAAGGTGTTATCCCTAATTCGCCTTGGCCAATTCCTAAAGAAATGGTGGTTAATGCTTGCCAATGGTTTCTGCCATAAATTTTATCGTAATAAGTAGCTTTGGGTACAAATCCGGTTCCTTCACCATATAAATCTACTCCTAATTTTCGGCCCATTCCAAAACTTGCCAAATGGTCGTACAATTTATTATAAGCATCTTCTACTTTGCGGTATTTAGGGTTGTTTACTACAGTTCTATAAACATGGCAAAAATAAGCATTACAACTAACAGCTATGGCGCCTTGAAGAGGTAATGGCGAACCATGCGCATGACAACCCACATGCAACCCACCAGAGTTAAATCCACCATAACAGCCATAAGCGGTACTAGGGAAAAGTACTTGTTCTTGCTGGCCTATTAAACTCATAATTACTTTAAAAATAGAACCTGGAGGATATGGTGCAGCTATTGGTCTGTTAAACAGCGGTTTACTTGGGTCGCGTAAAAGCTCCATGTAATGATTTCCTCTATCGCGGCCTACAAATAAGTTTGGATCATAAGTTGGGCTACTTACCATAGAAAGAATTTCGCCTGTGCTAGGTTCAATGGCTACAATACTGCCAATTTTATTTTGCATCAATTGCTCGCCTAACTCTTGTAGTTTTTGGTCAATGGTTAAATTTATCTTTTTACCAGCTACAGCTACAGTATCAAATTCACCATCTTTATAACGGCCTTGAGCGCGGCTTTTGCTATCAACCAAAACATATCTTACACCTTTTACACCACCTAATTCTTTTTCGTAAGTACGTTCTACGCCACTAATTCCAATAAAATCGCCCATGCGGTAATAACCGTTTGAGTTTTCAATCATTTTTTCGGTAACCTCGCCAATGTAACCCATAATATGAGCTGCATTTTTGTATTTGTATTTTCTATCGGTTCTAACTACCACATCAAAACCCTGGAAATCGAAAAGCATTTCTTGGAAACGAGCGTAAGTGGCCATGGTCAATTGTTTTTCGAAAACCGAAGGCCTGTAAATAGCGTAACCTTTTTGGCGTTTTATTTTTTCAAATCTATCAATAAACTCTTGTTTGGTAATGCCTATTACTTCGCAAAAAGCATTGGTATCAAGGTTTTTAACTTGCTCTGGAGTAACAAACAAATCGTAAATATTATCGTTGTATACCAACAAATCGTTATTCCTATCCATAAGCAAACCGCGGGCGGGGTATATGGTTTGCTCTTGCAATACATTGTTTTGTGCTGAACGGATGTAACTTTCGTCAAATATTTGAAGAGTAAGCAATCTGATAACATAAACGAATGCTATAAAAATAAATACCCCTAATAAAATTTTTTGCTTAATTTGACTTTCCATTTAGCTTGTTCAACTCAACGCAAATGTAATATCTAAAAAATTGCTTATTGCATATTGGCTAAAAATATTTTTTATAAATTAGTTAACATTTGGCTCAAGAAGTCAATTATTCCATAATAAGGTATAAACCCCAAACAACCATAGCTGCGCCAATACTGGTTATGCCATAAAGTATAAAATGATAATACTCGTTAGAGATGGGCATTGTTAAATTGGTTATACATCCTAAAAATAAAATAACAGCACCAATGGCCAACAACTTAAACCCTTTTTGAGTTCTGGCTTCTCTGGCTGTTTTAATTTCTAAATCCATTTCTAAGTTGTTTTCTAACATTTCAGTGTCTAGGTTTTCCATAGGTTTTTGGTTTAAAAGGGTTGATATTTAAAATTTGACTTTTAACAAACATACATTTAGTGCGCTGAATTCCAAACGGTTTAAAAACATTTAATCTAAAAAGGCATTATTTTTTTTAAAATAAATTCACGCAATAAAAAACCAAATGTTTGGTAGGTGAGGTTTAAATGCAAAAATTTGCTTGATTGAGAATAAGCATATTTAAAATAATAATTTATGTTTGATAAAATATTATGTGTAAACAAATGTTTAGTAAGTTAAAATATTTTGTGCTCTGTGTAGTATTTGTAGTGTTTTTTCAAAGCTGCATTACTATTCATAATTATAAAGAAATGAGCTATTACAATAGTAAGTTCGACACTTTGGCTATTAGAACCGATGGTTATTTTACAAATAAATATAATAATAAATTTAAAATGGAATCTTCAACAGATACCATTTATTATCGACTAGAATCAAGTGATTTTAAATTGATAGGTGATAGCATAGCAATGACCGATTATGTTGGTTTTTCGCTCTACAAAAATGGTACTTATTATAACAAGGGTTTATTCTATAACAATTCAGGCATTAAGGATACACTGATTTTAAATCCAATAGATACCAGTTATTCAAAAGATTTGGCTAAGCAAAGTTATGGTTGGGGCTGTTATGCTATTTCTAACGATACGCTAAAAGTCCAAACCTTCAAGCATCATTGGGATTCACCATTTCCTTTGCCTGCAATTTTAGTATGGAAAGTAGTGGAGGTGAGGTATAAAATACTTAACGATTCAACATTACAAGAAATAGAAAAGGTTTATAAAGGCAAAACCACCCCGTTGGCAGGAGATTTATATTATTTTAAGCCATGCACTACTTGTAAACCAAACCCTGAAAATTATATTACCCAAAATATGAATAACCGAAGAAAGTTTAAATTTAGATTACCTTTAATTTTTGAGTTTAATAAATTTAAGAAGTAATAAAATGTACGCTTTTTCCAGCCGATGTTGGCGTCCTCTCCAAAAAAATATATTTGAATAAAGCTAATAATTGCAGGCGAGGAAGCCTGCAATGGCGAAAAGGCTAATAAATTTGTTATTGTAAATATGGGAAAGAAAAAAGTTAAAGAGCAGATAGAACAGCAGTTGTTGTTGAAAGGAACTTTAGAGTTAAGGCTAATATTTGTTGAATTTAAAGAAAACGGGGGAACCCAAGATGAAGCAATAAAGATAATGCTAGAATTAATGGACCTTTATAAAGAAGACGAATTAAAGCATGATGCAATTTTGGATTTGGCAGACTTTGTTTATGGTGGTGTATACCTCCAAAAAGAATATGGTAATTAAAATTCAGCCTTTATTGTTGTCATCACCAAAATCAATATATTTGAATAACGCAAATAATTGTAGGCGAGGACGCCTGAAATGGCAAAATGATATTAGTATTATCTGGTGCGGGAAATTGTAGAGACGTAACATGTTCCGTCATTATCTAAAAAGACGTTGCGTGCAACGTCTCTACATGGTTGTTGGGAAATTCTAAGGTTTTCTTGAGGCAAGGTAGAGACGTTTAATTAAACGTCTTTACAGCCGATTTTGCCGTCCTCGCCAAAAGCAATATATTTGAATAACACTAATAATTTCAAGCGAGGATGACTGCAATGTCAAAATGAAAGTGGTATGATTTGGTGTGGGAAATTGTAGAGACATAACATGTTCCGTCATTATCTAAAAAGACGTTGCGTGCAACGTCTCTACATGGTTGTTGGGAAATTCTGTGGTTTTCTTGTGGAAAGGTAGAGACGTTTAATTAAACGTCTTTTCAGCCGATGTTGTCGTCCTCGCCAAAACAAATAAATTTGAATAACGCTAATAATTGCAAGCGAGGACGACTGCAATAGTGAAACGGATAAGTAATGGATAGAATAATCTACAAAAATAAAAATGGTAAAATAGTTAAAGGAACTATTTTTAACCTCCTTCTTAACCATGGTGATTATTCATTGGTTGATTTAAAAGTATATGCGGATGGCGAATTAGATTGTCTCGGTTCAATTACAATAGAAAAATTGGAAGAGTATTTAAAATCAGGTAAGTTAACACGAACATTACCATCAAAAGCTAAAATTTTCATTCCTTATCTTGGACATTTATTTACTGATAATTTTGTATCAGAGAATCATAGTATTGAATGGTTTTTGGGGTTAGTTAAATACCAAATCGATAAATTGAAACTTGATAACGACATTCCGTCAATTTGTATTATTAACTTTAAAGAATGGTTGATAGAGCCAAATGAAACTAATTTTGAAAAATTAAAGTCGGCTTACCAAAAATTACCAAATGACAGAAAAAGATTGTTTGAAATGATTGACTCTAAAGACCCATTAATTGAAATAATGAATAGTAATATCAAAAACCTAACGAAAGAACAAAGAGAATACTATTTGAATGATTATTTTGAAGGAGAATGGTTTGAACTAAAATGATGAAAAAATACATATTGTTGATTTTAGTTTTATCAAGTTGTTTTTATAAGCCAAGGATAACTGAAAATAATGAACCTCCTCCACCTCCCGGCACGGAAGGAGAAGAAAATTGCGGTTGTGATACATTTGCAAATGAGAGTGCATTAGCGGAATACACGGAATCAAAACCTATTGATTTTGATTCTGATACTGCTTGTTTAAAGTGTGAAATTTTGCCAGTAATTTGTAATTATTTTAAAAAAAATAAACAATTAAAAACCATTGCTTACCCATATATTGAATACACTATCGATACTATGGGATATGTGCGTGATTTAAAGTTAAGTTATAAAAACAAAAGAGGGATTGTAATCAAAGATAAATTGGAAAAACCAATGTATATAAGCGGATATGACGCCAATAGAAAACTTATAACATTCAGAACTTTTTATTTTAAAGCAATAAATGTCAATAAGTGTTCTTATGAGCTTTATGCCTTTGATGAATGATTTAAAATTTTGAGTTATTTATATTTAGGAAATATTTTTATTTATGTTTGTTATAACATTATCTGAAATGATCAAACTAATTTTAGGTTCGCTTTTATCTACACTTGGTTTTCTTACCATTGTATTTTTTGGAGAATACAATGGCACCGTAATTCAAAATCCTTGGTTATTTCAAGTTAGTGGTTTTTTAGCATTGGTGGTTGGTATAGCCATATTTTATTGGACATACCGAACCTTGAGATTGCAAAATGAACAAAATATGGAAACGCAAATTTCGAACATAAAAAAGACTGGAAATAAAGTACAAGTTGATTTATTAAAGTGTGAAATAATACAGAATAGTTATTGGGAAGAAAACGAAAACAACAATATAGGAAATTACAGTAATATTAAGTTTTGGGATGCGCTGAATGACTCCAACTCAAAAAATGAATATTTACCAATAAACCAAATGAGGCTCATTTACACCATTAACAAAAATGATGAAGTAGAAAGTTATATAAGTCAACTAATTTATTGCAATAAAGAAACACTCTTAATGAAGCTTTATAGCCAAAAAGAAACCTTATTATACATTGATAAAGATGATAGCCGTATGTATTATTTTGACTTAAAATTTTTAAGCTAAAACTTTAAATAAATAACAAGTATGCAAAAAGTATTGGAACCCGAAGTTGCTGGTGAATTGGGGCAAGAAACCACTATGGACACCAGTATTCATCCACCAATAGTAAAAAAAGTGCACTTTGAGTTTTCGGGGTGGTTAGGAGACGACTTGCTTGAATCATTTCCTTGTTTTATAGTAACACAAAGATTGAAGGAAGAAATTGAAAAATGTAATTTAACTGGATTTGTTTTTGAAGATATAAAGGTTACAACATCTTATAATTTCCAACAGTTTTATCCTTTGGTTGAGCTTCCAAAATTTTATTGGGCAAACATGGCTGATAATAATGCGGGTAACGATTTTTCATTAACTGCTGATTACAGGTTGGTTGTATCTAATGCGGCTTTTGTTTTACTGAACAAGTTTAACATAAAGAACGCCCTTATTTATGATGTAGAAAATTTAAATTAAAACATAAGTTCAGCACATGCCAATTATATATTTGTATATTTCATTATTTAAAAGAATCACAGAAATTTTTCAACGTCATATCAGAACTAGCTTTAATGATTATGAAGCCTATTGTCTCATTTCTTTTTATGAGGTCTTTATTTTTGCAAATATTATTTTTAAAACTCAATATTCCGGTGCGTTATTTATATTTGGTTTCATAATAATTCCAGTTGGGAACTATTATATTTTCGAAAAACTGTATTGGAAAATTACAATTCCAAACAATAAAATATATAAAAGTAAAGCACTTTTAAATACACTTTTTATATTGATTACTATATGGTTTGTGTATTCATTTAATAGTATTTTTCAAAAAGTGCCAAAGGGAAAAGATGAATTTAAGTACTATTGCCCATTGCCACCAAATCACCCGGAGGCTGACTCCAATGGGCAAAAATTTTATTATAATTAGATAGATTTAGCTTTTCTAGTAGATGCTGGCGTCCTCACCCAAAATCAATATGTTTGAATAGCGCTAATAATTGCAGGTGAGGTTGCCTGCAACGACAAAATGAAAAGATGTTGCAATGCAACGTATCTATATGGTTGTTGGGAAATTCGATGATTTTCTTGTGGTAAGGAAGAGACGTTTCATTAAACGTCTTCACAGCATTCCGCCCACGTTGGCTTTTAGTAAAGCAAAGCTTCACCATGATGTAGTAATAGGTTATGTATTTGTTTGTTTGTTTGTTTGTTACCATACTCTCGCCCCTATGGAGTTTTTAGTTTTGGGGAAGCATTTCATGTTAATTATCCCAATTTATTACAGGCGTGGGCGCTCGCAATGGCAGGAAAAATAAAAACTATTTACATAAAAAAAGCTGCCCTTATGAGGCAGCTTTTTTTGTTGGGTTTGCTTATAAATTATAAGCCTGAACTAATAGCATTTAGTTTGTCAGTAAACTCTTTGGCTACTGCTTCTTGTTGGTTCATTTGAGCCACTTGCATGCAGTAAGTCATAATTTGAATATTTTCTTCTAACTCAGGTTTTACCAATTTGTATTTGCTTGAACTACGGAAAGTTTTGTAGTATTTAGCTTTGGTTTCGCTGGTATTTAAAATTTCGCGTAATAATGCGTTGGCTTTATCGGCAGCTCCTGCCAAGAAATAACCTTCAGCTAAACGTACCGAAAATACATCATGTGCAATGGTAGTTGATGGTAGTACTTTTTGGCAATAATCCAATGCTTTTACTGCACTGTCTTTTTTGCCTTCTCTTACCAATTGCTCCGCTAAACGATAGAATAAGTTACGGAAATTTTTGGTTTGGCGTAAAATAGTTTCATCTAAATATACATTAGGTTGTTCCATATTGCCCCACTTAAATTTAGTCATTAAGTTAGTCCATAAAATTTTGCTATTAATGCGTCCTGGACTTGGGTCGTTTTGGTCTTGTTGGGTAAATATTGGTACCAAACGGTAAGTTAAACCTTCCATTTGGAAATGGCTTTGCATATTTAAATATACATCGCTACCAGTAGTTATAGCCCAATAAATTGGTCTTTTGTTAATATTAGTTGCTACAATATCTAAAGTTAATAAATCAGGTTTTAGCATATTGCTGCTATTGCTAATTTCAAACTTAATACTATCAACCATTAATGCTGCATCTTCAGGTTGAACTACACCATTTTTTAAACAAGCTTCTTTGTCAATTTTTACACTGAAACGTTTGGTTGGGTAATAGTTAATGTATTCTCCACCTTGTAATTGAACTTGGTTAGTTTTGTTATCATCACCCATAAATTGTAATAATTTACCTAAATCGTAGTAGTCTTCTTTATTTAATCCTAACGATGGATTATCGTAATACACTACATAATTACGTTTTTCGCCTGCATAAGTTTCAGGACTCCAGCTAAATTCTACTGGTTTTCCATCGTAAGCTGGGCGTCTTAAACCATCTGCATACCAATCAGTTCCTAATAAACTTAAGTTAATAATTCTTACATCGCTTCTAATATTTTCTACGTTTTGAGCGTACCAAAGTGGGTAAGTATCGTTATCACCATTGGTAAATAAAATAGCATCTTTAGCACAGCTATTTAAATAATCTTCAGCAAAATGCAAAGCTGTTAAACGGTTTGAACGGTTATGGTCATCCCAGTTTTGTTGAGCCATTAAAATTGGTGCGCCCAATAAACAAGCTATGGTGGTAATACCTGTTGCTACCATAGCATTCATTTTTTTCGATAACCAATCAATAATAGCCAATACACCTAAACCAATCCAAATAATAAAAGTTTGGTATGAACCTACATAAGCATAATCGCGCTCACGCGGCTGATGTGCAGGGAAATTTAAATATAAAATAATAAAGAAACCTGTAAATAAGAATAAGGTAGTTACTACAGTAGCATCTTCTTTTTGTTTTTTGAAATGGAACACCAATCCTATTAAACCTAAAATAAGTGGAATACCAAAATAAGTGTTACGTGCTTTGTTATCTTTAATAATTGCTGGCATGTCTTTTTGTGGTCCTAATCTCCATTCGTCAATAAAGCCAATACCAGTAATCCAGTTACCTCTAGTAGCGTCTCCATAACCTTGGTCATCGTTTTGGCGACCAACAAAGTTCCAGAAGAAATAACGCCAATACATAAATCCTAATTGGTAAGATAATAAGAAATCGATGTTTTTACCAAAAGTAGCTTTTTTACCTTCTGGAATATTTTCCCAATTGCGGTATGCTTGCACATAATCACCTCTATCGGCCCACATACGTGGCAATACAGTACAATCTTTAGGGTCGTAAACTCTTTCTAATTTTTCGCCCGATTCTACATAAGTTTCTTTTCCTGTATTAGGGTCTATGCTTCTGCGGTAGTTCATTCCTTTCGATTTGGTATCGATAGGGCGAGCGTAAAAATACTGACCATACAATAAAGGATTATCGCCATACTGCTCACGGTTAATGTACGATAACAATGCAAAAGGTTGGTCAGGGTCGTTCATGTCAATTGGAGGATTTCCAAGCGAACGAATGATAATCATTGCGTAGCTCGAAAAACCAATTACAATAAATGAAAATGCTAAAACCATGATGTTTTTTACAGCATTGCTAATTTTAGCATAAAAGAATAAAATATAAATAATACCTGTTAGTAAAGCCCAACCTATTAAAGTTCCAAAACCTGCATTAATATTGAAAGAAACCAATACCAACGAAGTATAACATGCAATGGCAATGTATAAACTGTTTTTCTTATTGGTTTGGGTGTAATGTAAACCAGAGGCCATTAAAACCAACATGATTACAATTAATAACAATGCACCAGAGTTAGTGCCCATACCTAATGAGTTTACAGTAAAGTAATCTAATTTAGTAGCCAAAGTTGGTAAACCAGGAATAACTCCAAATTGTACAAAACCAATAGCTAATACAGCTACAGCACTTGCTTTTAAGAAACCTTGTAAAGTGTATTTGTTCTTTTTAAAGTAATATACATACACAATAGCTGGAATAACCAATAAGTTCAATAAATGGACACCAATAGCCAAACCAATTAAGTAAGCAATTAATACTATCCAACGGTCAGCGCCTTTTTCGTCAGCATTGTCTTCCCATTTTAAAATACACCAAAAAGTTAAGGTAGTAAAAAAACTTGACGAAGCATAAACCTCAGCCTCAACTGCCGAAAACCAAAATGTATCGCTAAAAGTTAATACCAAAGCACCTACTAAACCAGCAGCCATTACTGCAAAAGTTTGTTGGCCACTTATTTCATTAACTGTTTTGTTAACTATTTTACGGCCTAAGTGTGTAATGGTCCAAAAGGTAAACATAACACATAAAGCACTGGTAGTAGCCGAAACCATGTTAACCATAAAGGCTACTTTGCTAGGATCGGCAGCAAAAAGCGAAAACACACGACCAATCATTAAAAACAAAGGTGCTCCTGGCGGATGGCAAATTTGTAAACGATACGATGCTGAAATAAACTCACCACAATCCCAAAAACTAACAGTAGGTTCTAGCGTAAGTGTGTAAGTAATAATTGAAATAATAAATGTAACCCAACCGAGTACATTGTTGCTTAATTTGTATTGATTCATTCTTGCTATATAGTTTCTAGTTATAAATTTTTACTGGTTTTAGCTTAAAAGGCAAACATAAGCGAAAATGCCTTATAGCGCAATAGTAATTATTTTGCTTTTGTAAAATTGTATAGGGTGACCCAGGCTTCGTTTTTTTAGTTGCACTTCCCTTTGTAAAAGCTTTATTTTAAGTTTTTTATAAGTTTTAGTTAGGGTTTTGATTTCATTTTATGGGTTTTGTCGGTTACCCGACAATTGGCTATTACCTTAAATATTTCCTTTGTGGCATACAATTGAAATAAATATGAAGTCTATTTTTTTAGCAGCACTATTTGGTTTGTTAACTTTTTCGGTTTTTGCTCAAACCGATTTTAACACCCGCAAAAAACACTTTAACTTGGATAAAAGCAGCTTGGCTATTCAAGGTTACGACCCTATTTCTTATTTTGAAGGAAAACCACAAATGGGTGTGGCTCAATTTTTAGTTTTTTACAAAGGCGTTCAGTATTACTTTATTTCAAATGCTCATAAAGAGCAATTTTTAAAAACCCCCGACAAATTTGAACCTGCTTATGGTGGTTGGTGTGCTTATGCTATGGGTGCCAATGGCGAAAAGGTAGAAATTGACCCAACATCTTACAAAATAGTAAATGGTAAGTTGTATTTATTTTATTATAGTTTTATAAATAAAACATTGAATAAATGGAATTTAGACGAAAATAATTTAAAAGCTAAAGCCGATAAAAGTTGGGAACTATTAATTAAAAAATAACATGAAAACAGTAAAATTTTATTTGTTAGGCTTGGTAATGCTGGCCTCTAATTTATTAAACGCTCAAAACCAAAGTGTATTGGTTGAGCATTTTACCAATACGGTTTGTTCTATTTGCGCTTCGCGCAATCCAAGTTTTTACCAAAACTTGCAAAGTCAGCAAGATGTATTGCATGTAGCTTATCATCCCAGTTCGCCTTATGCAGCTTGTATTTTAAATAAACATAACAAAATCGAAAATGACGACCGAACCATTTATTATGGTGTATATGGTGGAACCCCACGTTTGGTAATTAATGGTGTGGTTCAATCAAGCTCTACCAACTATGCAAGTGCAGCTATTTTTAACCCATTTAAAAATATAACTGCTGATGTGTTGGTAAAAGCCAATCAAGTTATAGTTGGAGATAGTATAAAAAGTTTTGTAACCATCAAAAGACTGACTAACGAAGCTTTATCAAATTTAAAATTACAAGTTTTGTATGTGGAAGATACCCTATTTTATAATGCACCAAATGGCGAAAGCAAACACTTTGATGTTTTTAGAAAATCAGCAAGTGGCTGGCAAGGTTTAACGGTAAATATTCCTGCGCAAATTAACGATTCGGTTGTTATACAAACTGCTACTGCAATTAATACAGCTTGGAATAAAGATAGAATTTATACCTTAGCATTTTTGCAAAATGCTGATAATAAGCAAATTATAAATGTCTCAAAATCAATGGGTAACGATAAAGTTGGTACAGGTATTGGAAAGGTAAATACTTTGTTAGCAAAGGTTTATCCTAATCCAACAGCAGATATATTGCAAGTAGATTTAGTAAAACAAGTAACAAGTAATTTAAAAGTGATAAACAGGTTAGGCGAAGAAGTTTTTACTGCCACTTTAGCCAATTCCAAAACCATTGATATTAGCCATTTGCCTCAAGGTGTTTACTTTTTAAGCATTGAAAACGAGCATGAAAAGTTTATTCAAAAAATTGTTAAGTACTAACAAAAAATGGTGCTTTTTAATCATGTTTTGTGTTTTTTTTAGTTTAAATACTGAAGCGCAAAGGCTTGCCAATACTAAGTTTTTTGCTATTATAGATAATACTTTAAGTAGGCTTTATTTTGGAAATATGAGCGATTTAATGGTGTATCATTACGAAACAATGAATTATGTGCTTAGCGATAAAAACGATAAAAGATTGTACAGTGGATTAATAAAAACTAGTATTAGAATAAATAATCTAACCCGATTGGTTATTCAAAACGAATATTTGGTGGAGTTGGGTAAAATGGAAAAATACTTAAATGCTCCACAAATTGGTATTCGCAAATATTTTTAACAATTAAAAGAAACAAAATCATGCAAAAAATTATTATTTATATAGCCCGATTTGGTGCAGCGGCTATTTTATTACAAACCTTATTCTTTAAGTTTACAGCCGCACCTGAGTCGGTTTATATTTTTAGCACTTTAGGTATAGAACCATACGGAAGAATTGGAAGTGGCATTGCGGAATTAATAGCTGCCATATTGTTGTTATGGCCAAGTAAATCGCTTATTGGTGCTTTACTTTCCATGGGAGTTATTAGTGGAGCCATATTCTCTCATGTATTTATTTTAGGTTTTCAAATAATGAACGATGGCGGATTACTATTTGCTTTGGCAGTAATAGTTTTTGTACTAAATGCTATTGTAATACTATTCAATTTTCAAAAAATTTTAAGAATTAACTTATTCCATCCATCACAAATAATTAATCAATTAAGTTTATAAATATGAAAAAGATAATATTGCTTTTAAGCATAATAATAATTGCCACTAGCTGGTGTTTTGGGCAAACTAACAATGCTACTTATTTAAAAAATGGTTTAAATAATTTAGATTTAAATGTTTCGGGTGATGGTACTTCTTCTGTTTTTGCCTTTGGTGTTAACCATTTGCATGCAGTTACTAAAAATAAAAAATTTAGAATTGGTTACGGAATTAGGTTTAATTCAAGTTACGGAAGTGGTAATTTTATTACGGCTCCAGCTAAGTTAACCAGCGGGGTTGAAAGCCCTTTGGTAATTTTTAGCGAAGATAAATTAGAGAATTTTGATACAATTGGTGTCAGTAGTTTTAATGTTAATAGTTTAAATGCATCTATCCATTTAAATTATGCTTTTACAAAAAAATGGGAAGTTGAATTTAATATTGATGCCATTGGGTTTGGTTTTGGTAATGCCGTAAATGCGCAATACCAAAGCAGTAAAAGAACAACGGAAGGCGTTAATCAAACGGCAAGCCCATCTGCATTTAACTTATTGCTAATTAGCGATAACGACTTAGGAAATTTAAACTCGGAAATTAAAATTAAATACTACTTTCGTAATAGTTGGGCAATTAATTTTGGTGGTACTTTTATTTTTACTGAATTTACTACCAACAATAAATTGTTTAAAGATAACGATATGTTTAGGCAAAAATCGTTTGTACCAATGATAGGAATTTCATATACGCCATTTAAAAATATTTTATAATGAATAGAAAATCAATTTTTTATATTGCAGCTTTATTGTTATTTACAAAGTTTAATTTTGCACAAACACCATTAAAGGTAGTTTCAAGTGCCATTACTTTTAGCATAAAAAATGCTGGTTTAAATGTAAATGGCTCATTTAGTGGGTTGGAGGCAGATATTAAGTTTAGTACTGCTGAATACAAAACAGCAACCATTAAAGCTTCAGTAAATTCTAGTACTATAAAAACAGGAATTGATGCCAGAGATAATCACTTAAAAAAGGCAGAATATTTTGATGCTGCTAATTTTCCGAAAATCACCATGGAATCAAGTTTTTTTGGTAAAGAAGGCAATCGCTTTGTTGGTTATTTTAAACTTACCATTAAAGGTATTACCAAGGATATTACAGTGCCTTTTACTTTTGAAAACAATGTTTTTAAAGGAAATTTTACCATTGATAGGCGATTTTTTAAAGTAGGCGGAAACAGTATGATTTTAGGCGATAATGTAAATATTGATTTATTGATAGTAACTAAAAACTAAATTTTATTTTTAATCGTATTTACACCATTAACTTACCTCTATGACTTTAAATGTGTTGAAACAAAGTACCATAAATATACTACAGCAAGTAGCTGATTTGGTGCAACAAATTGATGATAACCACTATTCGGAACAGCTTGATTTATTAAGCAAAAATACCATTGCCAAACATGTGAGGCATATATTGGAACTATATGTTCAGTTAATAGCAGGTTTGCCTCAAAACGAAATAAATTACGATAAAAGAGAGCGTAATCTATTGCTTGAGCATAATAAAAACTACACCATCGATTTTATAAATGATTTAAAAACGGCTATCCTAAATTTAGAAACGGAACAAGAAATATTGCCATTGCGTACCTTCATTCAAAACGAAGAGTTAGTGGTAAATACTACCTTGGAGCGCGAGTTGGTATATAATATAGAACATGCCATACATCACATGGCTATTATGCAAATAGCTTGTAATCATTGTTTTAAATATGTGATTTTAGATAAAAATTTTGGAGTAGCTTATGCTACAGTTCAATACAACAATACATGTGCACAGTAACTTTTATACCTTATAAAAACGGAAACGGTTATATTTTAACATCGAGCAGAGATGAAAAAACATCGCGACCAAATGCCTTAGCTCCTCAAAAATACAATGTATTTCAGCAGCAAGTTTTTTTTCCTAAAGATAAATTAGCTGGAGGAACTTGGGTAGCTACATCGCTTAATAATTTTACTTTGTGTTTGTTAAATGGAGCTTTTAATTACCATGATTCAAAACCGCCATACCGGCTTAGTAGAGGTTTGATGTTGTTGGATTTTTTTAAGTACAATAACGTAGATGACTTTGCTAAAAATTACGATTTTTCAAACATTGAAAACTTTACTTTAATAGTAGTAAATGCCAATAATAAATTGGAGTTAACAGAGTTGCGCTGGGATGGAACACATTTGTATCAATTAGAGCTAGATACCTATACCAAGCATATTTGGAGTTCGTGCACTTTGTATAAACCCGATGCTGTTTTAAATAGGAAAACTTGGTTTGCCAATTTTTGCGACAATACGCCTGAAATTACCAAAGATGATATCATGCTTTTTCATCAAAATGCGGGCGATGGAAGTTTGGAAAATAGCATTTTAATGAATCGTGAAAACCGAGTAAAAACAGTTAGTATTACTTGCATCGATCATTCGATTGATAGTTATACTATGCAGTATTTAGACATAGAAACCATGCAAAACAATATGTTACGCATTTTTAAATCAGAAAGCAATTAGCCCATACCATGAATAAACTAAAATTTTGGATTATAAAAAACACGCGTTTTGAGTTTTGGCCATATTGGTTTGCTTATATTCCTGTTTATTTTTATTTTATTTACTTAAGTATAAAAGCCAAAAGTTTTACTTTTTTTACTGCGGCTAATCCTGGTATCTATCTTGGTGGTTTTGTGGGTGAATCCAAAAAAAGTATTCTTAAAAAAATTAACCCAGCTTATTTACCATCTACCATTTATTGTAAAAACGAATACAATGTATCCAAAATTTTAGAACTGCTAAAAGCAGAGCAAATGCAGTTTCCTTTAATAGCCAAGCCCGATGTGGGTGAACGAGGAAGTAATGTAGAAAAAATTACCAACGAGCAAGAACTAGAAAAATATGTACACACCATTGGCGAAGATTTTATTATTCAATCGTTTATTGATTATGAAGTAGAGTTGGGTGTTATGTATTTTCATTACCCAAATGGAAAAAAATCAGGGATAAATAGCATTGTACTAAAAGAATATTTAAGCATTGTTGGCAACGGGGTTGATACTGTTGAAACACTCATTAAAAACCATTTGAGAGCGCAAGGCAGGTTAGCTTATTTGTTAAATAAATTTAGCCATAACCGCCATCAAATTTTGGCTTTAAACGAAAAATTACTGCTTGAGCCAATTGGAAACCACATTAGAGGAACCAAGTTTTTAAATGGCAATTATTTAATTAATGAACAATTGGTAAAAGTTTTTGATGAAATAGCCAAACCAATAGCTGGTTTTTACATTGGCCGATTTGATTTAAAAGTAAAATCGATAGCTGATTTATACGAAGGTAAAAATATAAAAATAATGGAACTTAATGGCGTAACCTCAGAGCCTGCGCATATTTACGACCCAAGTACTTTTATTATAAATGCTTACAAAGCGTTGTTTCAACACTATAAATTAATTTACATCATAGCTAAACAAAACATTAGTTTAGGTGGAAATTATGTGCCATTTTGGTTAGTTTGGAAACAAATAAAAATGCACTTAAGTAAATAATAATCAATGGATTGTGTTTTGGTGTTTTTGACGGCTTTTACCATTAGTTTTTTGGGTTCGGTTCAGCCTGGTCCGGTTAATTTGGCTGTTTTAACTTCAAGTATGCAGCATAAATACCAAAATGCTTTTTTAATTGCCTTAGGTGGCTCGTGGCCTGAGTTTATGTTTAGTTTTATAGCTTTTAAATTAGCTGCTTTTATAGTGTTTTTGCCTGTTTTTGTAACTTATTTTAAAGTAGTAATTATTGCCGTTTTTGTAATTTTAGCCATTTACCTTTGGTTCAGTAAAGCCAATATTAGCGCTAATGTTAGTAATAAAAATGGCTTTTTGCTAGGTAGTTTATTGGCTGTTTTAAATCCTCAACTTATTTTATTTTGGCTAGCAGCCATTGCATATTTGCAAACCAATCAAGTTTTAAATTTATTTCATAGCAATTATATCCTATTTTTGTTTTGTTTGGGTGCTATGTTTGGAGCATTGGCTCTGCATATTTTATTAATTTATTTAAGTAAAAAATGGTTAAGTAATAAGGCAACTATTTTCCTAAAATATGCCGATAAAATAGTGGCGAGTATATTTGTGTTTTTAGCAATTTTTCAAACAATAAAAATTTTGTAATTAAATGGCCGAAGTTGATTTAAAATATTGGTACCTGCGCGATCATAAGTTGTTTTGGAAACTAAGCAATAGCGATTTAAAAGATTTGTGCTTAATAGTTGGTTTTAAAAAAGCCTTTAAATCGGAAATGATATACTTTGCCGATGAACATATTCCACGCATTTATTTGCTTAAACGCGGTATGATAAAAATATGCGAAACCGACAATAATGGCAATGAAATTATAAAAGAAATTATAAAAAAAGGCGATTTGTTTGGGCAAATGAGCTTAGACGAAACGCAAGAAAATAGTAGTCATGAATATGCGCAAGCACTTACAGATGTTAGTATCTGTTCATTTAAAATGGACGACTTTGAGCGTGTTTTAGAGCGTAATCCAAGTATTGCCATTGGTTATACTAAGTTTATGGGTTTAAAAATTAAACGCATTGAAAACAGGTTTAACAATGTAGTTTTTAAAGATGTACGCTCTAGGTTAGTTCAGTTTTTAAAAGATTGGGCCGAAAGCGATGGGGAACAAATTGAAAATAAAGTAACACTCAAAAATTACCTTACCCAACACGATTTGGCAAAGTTGGTTTGCAGCACCAGGCAAACAGTTACTACCGTTTTAAACGATATGGAAAAAGAAGGGCTATTGGCTTACGATAGAAAAGAAATTATTATTAACGATATTGGCTTACTAAAGTAATTTGTACAAAAATTAACTATTTTCGTTTTTACTTATATGCGTTTATACGAACAAAAAAAATGGTGGAAGCGAGCCTTGGCTTTAATAGCAGTTTGCATAGGTGTTTTTTCAATTTGGTACACCAATAAGTTGGTAAAACAACTTGCTAACGAGGAACAGAAAAAAATTAAACTGTGGGCAAATGCCACACAATCAATGGCTAAGGCTGAGGGCAATATTGATTTTTTATTAGATATAGTTACTGGTAACGAAACTATTCCTATCATTTTAACCGATGGAACCGATAAAATAATTAGCTACAGAAACCTAGATTCTATTCAAGCATTAGATACTGCTTTTTTAAATGCGGAGTTGGCCGACATGAAAAGCCAGCACGAACCCATTAAAATTGTGTATGATGAGGAAAATAATTTTTACAATTTATTGTACTACAAAAACTCAGTTATTTTAACTCAACTAAAAGCTTATCCTGCCATTCAGTTGGCGCTTATAAGCTTTTTTGCCATTATGAGTTACTTGGCATTAAGTAGTAGCCGCAGGGCAGAGCAAAATCAGGTGTGGGTGGGTATGAGTAAAGAAACTGCACATCAGCTTGGAACGCCTATTTCATCGCTTAACGAATGGATAAATTTACTGCGCGAAACACCAAAAGAAGAACAAGATTATTTATTAGACGAACTTCAAAACGATACCAAACGATTAGAGTTAATTACCGAACGTTTTAGTAAAATTGGTTCAGAACCTATTTTAAAAGAAGAAAACATGGATTTAGTAGTTGAAAACTCTATGCAATACTTAAAAACGCGAGTTTCAAGTCAGGTAAAAATAAATATAAATATTACACAACCAGGCAATTGGGCTAAAATAAATATTCCATTATTTGATTGGGTTTTAGAAAATTTATCTAAAAATGCCATTGACGCCATGAATGGTAAAGGAGAACTGAATATCAATATCAGTAGCGATATTAAACATGTGTATATTGATATAAGAGATACCGGAAAAGGCATTCCAAAGTCAAAATTTAATACCGTGTTTAAACCTGGTTATACTACCAAAAAACGTGGCTGGGGACTTGGTTTATCTCTTGTTAAACGTATAGTAGAAGAATACCACAAAGGAAAAATATTTGTAAGAAACAGCGAGCTAGGAAAAGGTACTACCTTTAGAATTATGCTGAATGCAGTTTAGGGAAATTATGTTTGATAAGTATTACCAAGCAACATTTTTAGTAACAATTGCCTTAGTTGATATGTTATATTTAATCAAATCATAACCATTTGCTTATGGTTGGTTTTATCACCAATCCACTTTTATCCGTATCAAATAAAAATTTTTTCTAAATAAAAAACCGCTTTAGTTTTGGCTAAAGCGGTTTGCGTCTAATATAAATTCAATTATTCAGTAGTAAAACCAGCAGTGCCTAGCTTTTCGGTTAGTGCTTTTATAATTGATTCATTGTCGGCAAATTCGTTGGCTACATAATGTGGTTTGCCATTTTTGCCAAATGTAATTTCAATTGGGTTTTCGGTAGTTTCTTCAATTAAATATTGGCTTACTTCAAAGTTAGGCGGAGCGGTTAATCCAATACTCAAAGCATAAGCATTGGCGTCTTTAATAATTTGACTACAAAGGCTGTAATCAGCTTCAGCAAAAGGTTTTCCTGCTCCTAATTTTGAAAATATATCAGCCAACTTTTTTTCGTTTATACCATATCCCCACGATGTTTGTTTAATGCCTAAACACCATAAATCTATTTGAAAACTGCCAATAATATAATTGGTACGAGGAATATTTTTTACAATTAAAATAGTGGCTTTGCCTGTTTCTTGCCAATCGGTATTAAGGTAACAAGCTTTTATTGCCAATGTGCGACCTCTGTCTTTTATATATTTTTCGGGTTTTATATGTTTTGTCATGTATATTGTTTTTAAATTGTTTTCACTTCTTACTATACTATTGTATGAAATGGTTATGATGAAAACAAAAACAGCCAAGCTTTTCAGTTTGGCTGTTTTGAGTTTATTTATTAAAAAGATTATTTACGTTTAATTTCAACTTCTTCATAAGCCTCTACAAAATCGCCTACTTTCATATCGTTAAAATTGGCAATGGTTAAACCACAATCAAATCCGTATGCTACTTCTTTCACATCATCTTTAAAGCGTTTCAACGATGATAATTCACCAGTATGAACCACCACACCATCGCGTATTAAGCGGATTTTAGAGTTACGGAATACTTTACCATCGGTAACCATACAACCTGCAACTGTTCCCACTTTTGTAATTTTAAATACTTCACGTATTTCAATATTACCGGTAATTTTTTCTTCCATTTTAGGTGTATGCATACCTTCAATAGCCGATTTAATTTCGCCAATAGCATTGTAAATAATTGAGTACATGCGAATATCAATTGATTCATTTTCAGCCAATTTACGCGCTTGAGGTGAAGGACGTACTTGGAAACCAATGATAATAGCGTCAGATGCAGAAGCCAACATTACATCGCTTTCCGAAATTTGACCCACCGCTTTGTAAATTACACTTACTTGAACTTCTTCGGTAGATAGTTTAATCAATGAATCTGCTAATGCTTCTACTGAACCATCCACGTCACCTTTAACAATAATTTTTAACTCTTTAAAGTTACCAATTGCTAACCTACGTCCAATTTCATCTAAAGTAATGTGTTTATTAGTACGTAATCCTTGTTCGCGTTGTAATTGTTTACGTTTATTCGAAATTTCTCTTGCTTCTTGTTCTGTTTTGGTAATAATTAATTTATCACCTGCTTGTGGTGCACCATCAAAACCTAATACCACAGCTGGAGTTGAAGGTCCGGCTGAAAGCATTTTTTTACCACGTTCATCAAACATAGCTTTTACTTTACCTGAGTTAGTACCTGCTATAATTGGATCACCAACGCGTAAAGTTCCGTTTTGAACCATTAAAGTTGCCACAATTCCACGTCCTTTATCAAGCGAAGCTTCAATAATTGAACCTACTGCTCTGCGGTTTGGATTTGCTTTTAGGTCTAAAATTTCAGCTTCTAGTAATACTTTTTCAAGCAATAAATCAATGTTTAAACCTTTTTTAGCCGAAATTTCTTGAGTTTGGTATTTACCACCCCATTCTTCAACTAATATATTCATTTGGGCTAATTGCTCTCTGATTCTTTCAGTGTTAGCACCATCTTTATCTATTTTATTAAATGCAAAAATAATTGGTACGCCAGCAGCTTGCGCATGGCTAATTGCTTCTTTGGTTTGAGGCATTACGCTATCATCAGCCGCAATTACAATAATTACAATATCGGTAATTTTAGCACCACGAGCACGCATAGCTGTAAATGCTTCGTGACCAGGAGTATCTAAAAATGCAATTTTTTTGCCGTTATCTAATGTAACCTCGTAAGCTCCAACGTGTTGTGTAATACCACCCGCTTCACCTGCAATTACATTTGCTTTACGTATATAATCTAATAATGAAGTTTTACCATGATCTACGTGACCCATTACCGTTACAATTGGTGCACGAGGTAATAAATCTGCTGGATCGTCAATATCTTCTTCTACTGCTTCTTGTACTTCAGCACTTACAAAGTCTACTTCAAAACCAAACTCTTCAGCCACAATACTAATGGTTTCGGCATCCAAACGTTGGTTAATTGAAACCATCATACCTAAACTCATACAAGCCGAAATAATTTGAGTAACAGTTACTTCCATCATTTTAGCTAATTCATTAGCTGTAACAAATTCGGTAACTTTTAATACCTTGTTTGCTAATTCTGCTTCTAAAGCTGCTTCTTCGCGCTCAGTTCTTGCATCATCACGTTTTTGTTTACGTATTTTTGAACGAACAGCTCCAATATTTGGATTTTTACTTCCCGGATTTAAGCGTGCTAAAGTTGCTTTTAGTTTATCTTGAACTTCTTTATCAGTAATTTCTTTCTTTTCGCCTGGTTTATAAGCTGGGTTTCCTCCGTTACGGTTTCCACCAGCATTGTTTCCATTTTTATTATATGGTGGGCGAGCTCCACCAGGGTTATTACCTTGGTAAGGTGTGCGTGGTCCGTTTGGATTATTTCCATTTGGAGTTCTGTTTGCACCACCATTATTAGGATTATTACCTTGATAACCAGGTCTGTTTCCGCCTGCATTATTTCCTTGGTAAGGAGGGCGAGCAGTTCCATCTGCTGGTTTGTTAAATTTATTTAACTTATCGTTTGCAGTATCGCTTCCGCCAATATAATTATTACGTTTACGTTTTTTCTTATTGTTGGCATCGCTTGATGCTACTGGTTTATTGCTGCTTTTTGGAGGATCAACCGGTAACACTATTTTACCCATTACTTTTAAACCCGAAAGTTTTTCGTAATTGGTTTCCATAACTTGTGGAGCTACCTCTTCAGGTTGGCTTGTTACAGTTGGTGCTTCTTCTTTTGGAGTATTAACTACAACTGGTTCAGCTTTTGGCTCAACAGTTTTTGTTTCAGGAGTAGGAGGGGTTACAGTTTTTTCAACTATTTCTTCTTTTTTAACCTCAACTTTTGGTGTTTCCACTTTTGGTTGTGTTTTTTCTACTTCCTTAATTGGCGCAGCTTTTTTAACTTCTTTGGCTTTTTTATCAGGACGCGTTTTAGTGTTCAACGCATCTAAATCAATTTTACCTAAAATAGTAAGTTTTGGCGATTCGCTATCGTTATCTTCAGCTGATGAAGTTTCAACTGGTTTTTCTGCAACTGGCTCACTTTTGGTTTCTACCTTAACTGGCTCAGGTGTGCTTTCAACTTTTGGAGTTTCTTTTACAATTGGTTCAGGAACAACCACTTCGGCAGGAGCTTTAACTTCAGGTTCTGGAGTTTTTTCAACCGTTGGTGTAACAATTTTTTCGGCAACAGGTTCAGCTGGTTTTGCAGTTTTTGGTTCAACTGGTTTTTCGTATCTGTTTGATAATCCTGATTTTACAACTACAATTTCGTCATCATAATCGTCATCGCTAACGTTTACTTTTGGTTTAATTTGTTCAATTGTTACATCTTTTGGCTTAACCTTGTTTTGGCTAAGTTGTTTTGACTCTTCCTTATTCTTTTTCTCGCTCTGAAAATCGCTGAGCAATAAGCTGTATTGCTCCTCTGAAAGCTTTGTAGTTGGCTTAGCCTCAATGCTATAACCTTTTTTAGCCAAATGGTCAACTAGGGTTTGCATTCCTACATTCAGCTCTTTTACTACTGCATTTAATCGTTTTGTTCCTGTGCTTTCGCTCATTAAAATTGTATCGAATTCTTTATAAATTTGGGCGAATATCGTTATTTTTACTGAATTTCATTGTATTTGGTAAAAACAATTTAAATTATTGTTTCAAATTTGGCTTAATTAAATTTTGAAAATGAGGCAATTTCCTTTTTTTAAAATGTGTATTTGTGTATAAAATAGAATTGAAACGTCCTATTTCATTGACAAAGTTGGAAAAATACCGTTTTTGTTTTTCAGTTGAATTTATATAGAAATATGATAAATAATTCTTATTTAAATTGAGTCTAAATTTTTTAAAATAATATTTATGCCTGCTTCCAATTCAGTTTTTGAAATAATTAATGGAGGAACAATTCTGATACAGTTATTGGCATATAAAAACCAATCAATTACCAATCCATCGGCTAAGCATAGTTGGCAAAGTTTTAAAGTTTCGTCAAAAGTGTTTAGCTGAGCAGCTAGCATTAAGCCTTTGCCTCTAATTTCTTTAATTTTTGGGTGAACTAGTTTATTTCGTATAAGTTGTTCTTTTTCTGGTACTTGATTTATTAAATCTAGTCTTTCAAGTTCGTTTAACCCAGCTAAAGCTGCTGCGGCTATTACTGCATGCCCACCAAAAGTGGTAATATGGCCTAAAATTGGGTTGTCGGTAAAAACATGCATCATTTGCTGAGAAGTTACAAAAGCGCCAATTGGCATTCCTGCTCCTAAGGCTTTGCCTAATAAAATAACATCGGGCACTATACCCCAATGTTCAAAAGCAAACATTTTTCCGGTTTTTCCAATTCCTGCTTGTATTTCATCAAAAATAAGAAGGGCGCAGTTTTCGCGGCATTTTTGTTGCAAAGCACTTAAAAACTCTAAAGTTGGTTCAATATATCCAGCTTCCCCTTGAATGGTTTCAACTATCACACAAGCAGTTTGTTCATCAATTAATTGCAACGATTCTACATTATTGAATTCAATAAAATGAACATCGGGTAAAAGTGGACGATAGGCTTGGGTATAATATTCGGTGCTGTTTAAGCTTAAAGCGGCATGGGTGCTACCATGATAAGCATTTTTGCAAGCAACTATTTTTGATTTTTTTGTAACACGTTTAGCTAGTTTTAAAGCGCCATCAGTGGCTTCTGCACCCGAGTTTACAAAATAAACACAGTTTAAGTTTTCGGGTAAATAACTCACTAATTTGGCCGCAAGTTGAGCTGTGGGTTCTTGAACAAATTCGCCATACACCATTAAGTGCATGTATTTATCAACTTGGTTTTTTATGGCGGTTTTTACAGCTTCATTTCCATGACCCAAACTGCTTACCGAAATTCCAGAAATAAAATCTAAATATTGTTTGCCTTCGGGGCTGGTTAAATATACTCCTTGTGCACTTTCAATTTCGAGCATTAATGGAAAATTGGTGGTTTGCGCTTGGTGAGCCAAAAATAATTGTCGATTGCTTAGCATACTGCAAATTAATTCAAACTGTTTTAAAATTTCATTTTTTTGTTAATGCATGCTTTTAGTTGATAATACTCAATTTTATTGCTGACTCGGGAGTTATTTATAACTATACAAGCCAATTACTTTTGAACTGTAAAATAAATACTTACTGAAAAGTATAGATTTAAATAAAACACAAATTAATTATATAAGATTATGATTAGCAAAATATTAGTTCCAACCGATTTTTCGGAAGTTGCAAATAATGCATTGCATTATGCAATTAGTTTGGCAAATAAAATAAATGCCGAATTACACCTTTTATATATTAAAAATATCCCATTGGTTGATAGTTCGTATCCAAATACTATCTATCAAACTTATATGGCTGAAATTGATGAGTTTGCAGATAAAAGCTTTAAAAAATTAGAAACCAAAATTTTAAACGATTCGGGAGTAAAATTTAAAACCCAAGCTGCGTATGGCTTTATTAACGATGAAATTCAGGAATACACCCATGCCAATAAAATTGATTTAATTATTTTGGGAACAACAGGCGCTAGTGGTATTCAAGAAGTATTAATAGGTAGCAATGCGGCTTCGGTAGTAGCTAAGTCAGAAATACCAGTTTTGGTAATTCCGCCTTCTGCCAAATTTGAAGAAATTTTACATATAGTTTACGCTACCGATTTTAACGAACCTGAGTTTCCTGCGGTATCGCGTTTGGCATATTTTGCAGGCTTGTATAATGCTGATATTAGCATTTTACACGTAAAATCAGAGTACGATAATTATTTTGATGAAGAGCATAATTTCTTTGTTAAAAATAAAGATCAAATAGCGCTTAATAATTGGAAAGTTATTAAAGTGCAAGAAAAGGAAAATATTATTGAAAGTATAAATAGTTATGTAGAGTCAGAACATACCAACTTGTTGGTAATGGCCAAACATAATCGCAATTTTTTTGACAAACTTTTTCATAGAAGTTTAAGCAAACAAATGGCTTTTCATACTAAAATACCTTTATTGGTGTTAAATAAATAATCTTTTCAAAGTTTCATGTTTTACAATTAAAGTCGTCTGTACAACCCGGGCGGCTTTTTTTGTTTGTAAAAACTATTGGTTTTATGAGGGTTACAAATTTTTAAAATATGCACTAAAAAAATAGCATATTTGCTCACTTTAATATAAATAATGAAAGGTTACTTTAAATTTTTAAGATTTACTTTTAAATATAAATACTATGCTTTAATGAATATTCTGTGTAATATTCTTTCAAGTATATTTGGCTTATTTTCAATTGCTTCCATAATGCCTTTGTTAGATGTGTTGTTTAGCACACATCGAGAACCTAATAAACCTGTTGAAACAACAACTTCTGCCGGATTTAGCTTTAGCCGCTATTTCGATATGTTAAAAGATAATATTTGGGAATATAAAACCATTTACGGTGCCGAAAGGGTGTTATTGTTTATTTGTATTTTTGTAATACTCATGATAATGCTTAAAAACTTGTTCCGTTATTTGGCATTGTTTTTTATGGTTCCTATGCGTAATTATATAGTAAGCGATTACCGAATTGCAGCCTATAATCGTATTTTGGTTTTGCCATTATCATATTTTAGTAATGAGAAAAAAGGCGATTTATTGAGCCGTATGACCAGCGATATGCACCAAATTGAAGCAGCGGTTATGAGTTCGTTAGAGGCATTTACCAAAGAACCAATTACCATTTTAATTTCGTTGGTTTCGCTTATTTGGGTTAGTCCGTTATTAACTTTAATTGTGTTTTGTACTTTGCCTATCAGTGCACTTTTTACTGCTTTAATTGGTAAATTACTAAAAAGCCAAACAGCTAAAAGCCAGTCAAAATTTGGCGATTTGGTAGCATTAATTGAAGAAACTTTAATGGGTGTGCGTGTTATCAAAGCATTTAATGCGCAAGATTTTTTGTTTAAACGTTTTAAAGTTCAAAATAAATTATATACCGATTTAAACATAAAAGCCAACAGAACTAGCGATGGTTCATCGCCAATAAGCGAAACCATTAGTGTTTCTGTTTTTGCTACTATTTTATGGATTGGTGGTAAAATGGTTTTAGCCAATGACGAAAGTTTGACTGCTTCGGTGTTCATAGGTTATTTGGCTGTTTTTTCGCAATTGCTTTCCCCAGCTAAAGCATTTAGTACTGCTTATAATTCCATGAACAAAGGCTTAGCCTCCATTGAAAGAGTTGAGGAAATTATTAATAGCGAGGAAGTTATAACCGAAAAGCCACATGCGGCTTCTATACAAAGTTTTAAAGATTCAATCGAGTTTAAAAATGTATATTTTAAATACAAAGACGAATGGGTAATTGAAAACCTAAATTTGAAAATTAAAAAAGGTCAAACTGTAGCTTTGGTAGGTCCTTCGGGAAGTGGTAAATCAACTTTAACCGATTTAATTCCGCGTTTTTACGACCCAATTGATGGACAAATTTTAATTGATGGCATAGATATTCGTGATTATAAAATATTGGAATTGCGTGGCTTAATGGCTATTGTAACACAAGAAAGTATTTTGTTTAACGATACTGTAGCCAATAATATCAGTTTTGCCAATAAAGAAATTAGTGATAAACAAATTGAAGAATCGGCTAGAATAGCCAATGCACATAGTTTTATAGCCGAAACCGAATTTGGTTACCAAACCAATATTGGCGATAGGGGAAACAAGCTTAGTGGTGGACAAAAACAAAGGTTAAGCATAGCCCGCGCGGTTAATACCAACCCCGATATTTTAATTTTAGACGAAGCTACTTCGGCTTTAGATACTGCAAGTGAGCGTTTGGTGCAAGAAGCATTGAGCAATGTAATGTTAAACCGCACAACCATAGTAGTTGCGCATAGATTAAGCACCATAAAAAACGCTGATACCATTGTGGTATTAGAAAAAGGAAAAATTGTTCAACAAGGCAATCACAATGAGTTAATTCAGCAAGAAGGAATGTATAAGCAACTTATTGAAATGCAGCAAATTCCTGAATAAAAAAATGAAAGTTGCTGGGTTTACATTTATAAAAAATGCCATTATTTACGATTACCCAATTGTAGAAGCCATTCATTCTATTTTACCCATTTGCGATGAAGTGTATGTGGCTTTAGGCAAGTCTGACGATGAAACGGAAGCATTGATTAGGTCAATCCATCCTGAAAAAATAAAAATTATTAAAACCCTTTGGGACGAAAATTTAAAAGAAGGTGGTAAAGTTTTAGCTGTTGAAACCAATAAAGCTTTTCAGGCAATTCCAGCTTTTTACGATTGGTGTTTTTATATTCAAGGCGATGAAGCCATACACGAAAAGTATTTGCCTGCTGTAAAAAAAGCCATGCTCGATTTTAAAAACAATAAAAACGTAGATGGTTTGCTGTTTAAATACCTACATTTTTATGGCTCTTACGATTATATTGGTAACTCAAGCACTTGGTATAACAACGAAATTAGGGTTGTAAAAAACAATAAAAAGATTTACTCTTATAAAGATGCGCAAGGCTTTAGAAAAAACCATGATGAAAAGCTAAACGTAAAACCAATTGAAGCCTATATTTACCATTATGGTTGGGTAAAAGATCCAAGGGCAATGCAGCGGAAGCAAGAGGAGTTTCATAAACTTTGGCATAACCAAGATTGGATTGATAAAAATGTGGCAAAAGCCGAAGCTTTTGATTACAGTAAAATAGATTCGTTAGCCAAATTTACTGGCACTCATCCTAAAGTTATGTTGCAGCGCATTGCCAATAAAAATTGGCAGTTTGAGTTTGATTTAAAATACAATAAAACCAAAACCAAGGATAAGTTTAAACAATTGGCCTTAAAACTTTTTGGATGGGAAATAGGGTACAAAAATTATAGAAAGATTTAAAGTGTTTTATTACTGCTTTACAAAATGTTTGCACTAATTTTTATGTAAATTAAAAATGTAACTATTTAAAAATTAGACCTTCTGTGTATTAGCGTTCAATATAATTTAGGTATTAATGTCTTATTTTATCAATAGCAAATAATTTACTTTAGTTTCCTAATTAACTGAAAAAGAAGCATATTTTAAAGCATGGGTTTTAAATTTAGTAAATATAATTACTTAATAAGTAGCTTATTACTGAGTTTTTTTTATGCACCCATTACTCAACTGTGTGCGCAAAGTCAAATTGGTTTAACAGTTGGTAATTATATTGGTATCAATCATTTGCAAGTTAACCCGGCTAATATTTGTTTTCAGCCTTTGGCGGCTGATTTAAGCATAGTGAGTTTTGATGGAAACATCAATAACAATAATTTTTATGCTGAGCCTACTTTTTTATTAACCAGACCATTTAACAATAATTTTAATAAGTTAGTACCTCAAAATAAAGGCTTTAAGTCAGATGCGGTAAAAGACGAGAATATAGTAGTTAAAAAAAATTTACAGCCCAATGGTTATATTTTTGGAGGTGTGTATGCTTTGGGGCCTTCTATTTTATTTGCCATTAATAAAAAGAAATCGTTGGCCTTTACCACAGGTTTTAGAACACATTTAGGCATTACCAATATTTCTGATTTAACTGCTAATACCATTTTTGAAGGATTAACTTTTAGCGAAGTTGTTTTTCAGAATATGAAAATGACTGATACCAAGGTTTCGTTTGCTAGCTGGGCCGAAGGCGGTATTAGTTATGCGCAAGTAATTAACGAAAATAACCATTACATGCACCGTTTGGGTTTTACCATAAAAGGATTATTGGGTATTTCTGGTGCCTATATTTACGATAGAGGTTTTAATGGAGTAAATGAAAATGGAAAAGATTTGATATTTAACAATTCAAGTTTTTCGTATGCTTATTCTGGCCCAGCAACCAAAAATGTAAATGCCGCCAATGCGCAAAACGATTTAAAGATTAGGGGTTTTGGTGCTGGTTTTGATATTGGTTATTCAGTAGAAAAAAAGAATTATGCCAGCACCCGTTATTGCCCTAAAATGTATGGCTTTAGCACGGTAAGTGTTGATTATAAATGGAAGGCCGGTATTTCTATTTTAGATATTGGTGCTATAAAATTTGATCAAAATGCTTTTTTAACCGAAATAGATAATGGTTCTATGCGTTGGCCTAAATTTGATTCTTTGCTGAATAAAGATGTGGCTGAAATTGATGCTCTTTTTAGGTCGAATATTACGGGTACTACTCCAAAAACTGCCAATGCTTTTTGGTTAATTTTGCCTAGTGCTGTTAGCATTCAGTTTGATTACAGAGTGGTGCAAGAGTTCTTTGTCAATATTACCATTTACCAGCGTATTACTTTGGCTCAAATGCCCTCGCTTTCGCGCATGAATGTAATAGCACTAACGCCAAGATACGATAGTGAAATTTGGACGCTTAGTATGCCTTTTATTTTAAATGAGTATAAAAACTTTAACCTTGGTTTGGCATATAGGTATAAATACATAACCATTGGTTCTGATAGGGTAGCCGAAACTTTTGGAATTAAACAAGCTTATGGTGCCGATATTTATGCCTCTTTAAAATATTATATAGGACACCAGTCGTCAAAAGGACGTAAGTTGTTTTAGTGAATATTTTTTGTGGTAAAGAAAACCAAATTAATAATAGGCCTGATATTAAATAATTAGCCAAGTTTGTGAAAGTTCTTCTTCTTTCTTTTTCCTTAGATGAAAAAGAAACAATCCCGCAAAGCGGGACAAGGCAAAAAAATGCTTCCACGCACAGGCTTGGGCTGGCCCGCTTTTTTGCCGACCCAACGCACATCGCTAATGGAATAAATGTTAGTTAAATTTTTATAATATTTTACTCTACCAATTAATTCTAAACATCATACTTGCAAAATATTTCTATAAAGGTTTAAATCAATATTCAAATATTTAAAATGTTCAGATTACTATATATTAAAAATATAATTTATTGTAATCCTAAAATTACCTTTTCTATTATATCGCAAGCTTGGTTCATTTGCTCAGCATTAATGGTTAATGGCGGAGCAAAACGTATAATATCGCCATGAGTTTGTTTGGCTAAAAGTCCATTGTCTTTTAAAGTTAGGCAAACATCGTAAGCAGTTTTTCCATAGCCAAAAGGCATAATTATAATGGCATTTAATAAACCACGTCCACGGACCAAACTAATCAAATTGGTTTTTTGCATCAAGGCAGTCATTCTTTCTCTAAAAATAATTCCCATTGCCTCTGCATTTTCGGCTAATTTTTCATCGGTTAATACCTTTAACGATTCCATGGCTACTGCGCAAGCCAAAGGATTTCCGCCATAAGTACTTCCGTGTTCGCCTGGTTTTATGGTAAGCATTATTTCGTTATTGGCTAAAACGGCTGCCACAGGCATGGTTCCGCCCGAAAGAGCTTTCCCTAAAATTAAAACATCTGGTTTTACTTGTTCATGGTCGCAGGCCAACATTTTACCAGTGCGGCATAAGCCAGTTTGCACCTCATCGGCTATCATTAATACATTGTATTTGGTGCATAAATCGCGTACACCCTGTAAGTAACCTTCGTGTGGCACTACCACTCCTGCTTCGCCCTGAATTGGCTCAAACATAAAAGCACAAATATTTTTATTGGCTTTAAAGGTTTCTTCTAAAATGGCTAAATCGTTATATGGAACCAATTTAAAACCTGGCATATAAGGGCCAAAACCTTTGTAGCTGCTTGGGTCGTTGCTGCTCGAAATAGCTGCCATGGTTCTACCCCAAAAATTACCTTCTACAAAAATTACTTCTGCTTGGTTTTCGGCAATACCTTTTACATCATAACCCCAGCGCCTGGCTAGTTTAATGGCAGTTTCGCCACCTTCTACACCTGTATTCATGGGTAATACTTTGTCAAAACCAAAATAATGGGTAATAAATTTTTCGTATTCGCCTAATTGGTTATTATGGAAAGCCCTACTGGTTAAGGTTAGTTTTTGCGCTTGGTTTATCATGGCATTAACTATACGCGGATGGCAATGGCCTTGGTTTACAGCACTGTATGCCGAAAGAAAATCAAAATATTGTTTGCCTTCTACATCGTACATAAAAATGCCTTCGGCTTTTTCAATTACTACCGGAATAGGGTGATAATTATGCGCGCCAAATTCGTTTTCTAGTTCTATAAAATAATCGCTTTTGCTTAAATTCAATGAGTTATGTTCCATACTGCGGCCAAAGGTAGGCCAATTTTAATGGAAAAAAACAGGAGTTTTGTTAATTGAGTTTTGTTGTTCGATGTTCATTATTCGTTATTCATTAATTCATAATTGATAATTCATTATTATTTTTACTTTTCAACATTTAAAAAACAGCATTTGCATTTTAAATTTATTTTCATTTGTTTTGATTTATACTAAAAACACTTGTAAATCAATTGTATTATTTAGTGATTTTGGTTAAGTGCGGTTAAGCTACATTAACTTAACAATACATAGTAATAAAATACCATAAACCAATTAACTAAATTACGCAAGGCGTAAATGAACTAATACTTCGACAAGCTCAGTAACCAAACTAAGTACTAAGAACTATAAACTAAGAACTAAAAAACATGGCTAGATTAATTATTCCTGAAGACTTTGTTTCGCAAAAAAAGCTTTTTGAGGCCATAGCTGCCGAAAACCAAAACCAAGGCACCGATTCGGTGTTAACTGCCTATTTAGCCGAAAATGGCATTAATATTAAAAACCCTGCACCTGCTAATGCGGCTCAAACCTTTGACGATAGCCGCCAAGTGTTGGTAAAACAAAGCACCAATTACACCCAATTGCGCAATTTAACCTTTGACCCCATAGTGGCTCACCTAAAAAGCGAGGTGCAGTTTTTAAAAACATTTTATAAAACCAATACCAGGCAGCTGGGCGAATGGGGCATTACTGTGGTAGGCGATAGTAAAATTACTTACCCTGCTAGTTTTGCCGATTTGGCCCAAGTAGCCACCCTGTTTTTTGACAAACACTTGAGTTATGCTGGCAATACATCGCCTTTGCAAGCCTTTGTTACCAAAAACAGCATAAATGTGCAAGCCGATAGAGACGGTATAGACACTGCCATAGGTTACCACAACAGTTCTATCAGAACATTGGCCGAGGCCGAAAACGCTACCGAGCAGCGCAACTTAATTTGGCTACCTATACTAGAAAATATACGCAGCATAGGCAATTTTTTAATGAAACTATACCCTGATAACCCACGTGCACTAGGCGCTTGGGGCTTTACTATAGACCAAGCCGCTACCAAACCCAAAGAAGTAGTAACAAAAATAAAACTAAGCGACAAAACCACCCTAAAAGGAGTAGTAATAGGCGGCACTTTAAAAAACATAGGCACGGTAGATGTGCATGTGTACAAAGGCAGTAGCACAACGGGCAACCCCATAATAATACACCCAGCCGAAAGTTATGGAATAGCCAAAGGCTTTAGCACCATAACCGTAAGCAACCCAAGCACCACCACCGAAGCCAAAGTAAGCGTGCTTAGGGTGAAATAAAAAGGGTAAAAAACTCAAAAAAAGGAGTAAAATAATGCCTAAAGGGAGTAAAATTCCCCAAAAAAGGAGTAAAATTCCCCAAAAAAGGAGTAAAATTCTTGAAAAAAGGAGTAAAATATTCCAAAAAAGGAGTAAAAAACTCAAAAAAGGGAGTAAAATTTAGGCTAAAATGAGTAACCCAAACCATGCCAAAGGGTATAGTTTGGGTTGTTTAGGGAAAGAATAAAAATATATATTTGAAAGAGTCAATTTAAATACACGAAGTTTTAGGAACTTCGTGTATTTATAAGTTAGCAGTCATGCTATGGCGACAGAGCAACCTTAAAACTGACAGCAAGAAACGAACAGACAAAAAAATAAATTTTACAAAATGGACAAACAAAGATTTTACATAGACACTAAAGGGAATGATGACGAAGCGTATCGTGAGGCAATACAATTTGCTTGTAAACTTGCGGACACAGACACCGAAATAAAAAAAATCATTCTATTAGCATCATCAAAGAAAAATACTGGGTGGCTTGACCGACTTTATGGTGACAAGGTTGTAAAACAACTTTTTGCAGGGACGACTTTTAAAGATTGCAAACCCGTTTTTAAAATTGAAACGACCAAAACATATGGAGACAGCCATAATCCTTCAGAAATCGTTATCACTCTTGGACTTGATGCAGACGACCTTTTCAAAGTTGACGATTATTATTCGGTTAAGGTAATCATTGCGATTCCTTGGCTAAAGGAACATACAGAAAAGTGGGTGCAGACTTGGAGTCCAAAAGAATTAAGAGGAAACCAATCCGCTGTTAAAGGATTTCCTAATCCATCTTGCATAGTGATTAAAGCAATGGAAGAATTAACCGAATCAATCAACATGTCAACTGGCATTTCGCACCCAAGTGACGAAAGACATGCCAAGACAACTATTCTTGCTTTGCACAAATACGAACCCGGACTAAATGGAGATGTAGTTGCATCATATCTTGTTAGAGAACTTGGCTGGGATTCAGAATATGCAAACGAAATGAAAGAACTCATCAATACTTTAAATGCTGGTAGGTTTTTTAAGGGTGGTGAGAGGACAGGACTACAACATTCATATAAAAGATGGAAAGAGGAGTGCAAGTAATATGAACCGCTAACAGCATATTTGTAATAGGCGGGGTTTCGCGCTCTGCATAAAGTTCAGTGGTAAAAGCCCGCCCATCGCAAATGTGCAAAACATTATCATTAATATTAAAAAAGACAAAAACATAATATATGGCATTACCAGAACAATATCTCGTGACGACAAAGAACCTTGACGGTTTTTTAAATTCGTTACTAAACGCTAAAGCTCCTGCAAAGTTTACCAATAAGTTTTTAGAACAACTGGAATTCAAAAGCACTAATGACAGGCTTCTCATAGGAGTGTTGAAGTCTCTTGGTTTTATTGATAGCAATGGTATTCCTCAAGACAGGTATTTTAAATTTCTTGACCTATCCCAATCAAAACAAGTACTGGCGGAAGCGATAAAAGAAGCTTACGCGGATCTGTTTACTGTAAATGTTAAAGCTAACGAAATGTCGACTCCTGATGTAAAAAACAAGATGAAAACATTGACCCAAGGAGGTAAATCAGATGCTGTATTAAATCGGATGTCAAATACATTTACAACTTTATGTAAATATGCAGACTTTTCTAAGCAGTCAATAAAAGACGTTGTCGCGGTAAAACAACAAGAGCATGCAACAGAAGAAATGCCTCTTCAAAATGAGCATAAAATGACGCACGAGTTAATCAATAAAAAAATCACGACAGAAATGCACTATAATATTCAGATACATTTGCCTGAAACTAGAGACATTACTGTATATGATGCAATTTTTAAAAGCCTTAAGGAACACTTATTATAACTCATGGATAAGGATAAGCTCTACTCTTTTGTTTTTAAGGGCATTCTCACAGAGGAAGCCTTAGATAAAACTGAAAGAATAAAAAAATCGAAATTTGGCAGTGAAGATTTTAAAAAACTTCATGAAGCCCTTGGAATTGACGAACTTGATGAAGAGCATGTTATTAAAGCACAAAAAATGGCTATTGTGTATACTGCAATTTGCGCCTTTGAAAATACTGTTCGGGAATTTGTTTCTAAAAAGCTATTGGAAAACAAGGGTGAGAATTGGTGGCAAGAATGCGTTTCTGAAAGGATACGTACAAAGGCTGAAAGCAGACGTGATGAAGAAAATAAAATCAGGTGGCACACTCCTCGAGGTGACAGTATTATCAATTACACCGAATTTGGAGATTTGATTTCAATAATTAGAAATGCAGACAACTGGGCCTATTTTGAACCACACATTAATTCAATTGAATGGGCAGACCAAATTATTAAAACTTTAGAAAGATCAAGAAATGTTATCATGCATAGTGGAGAATTAGTAAACCAGGACATTGAAAGAATTGGAATGTATATCAGGGACTGGATTAACCAAGTTGGATAAAAACTTCGCCCTTGTTATTCTTTTAGCGAAGCTGCACCAACAACAAATAATTTAACTTTGTTTTTTTATGCTATTATCCGCATGTTTGAATATGGGTTGTGAATAGTCTCGACACATCGGGATTCACACTCAGACGTTATGTAATTTTAAAAAAAACGACCAACTGAAATAAGAGAATGCTACTTTACTACTTTAACATAGGACTTGAATACGACAAGTATATAAAAAATGAAAACGAACTAAGATATGATTTTCAGTTGCGCACAAGATTTATAAGCAACTATTTTTCTAAAAAATTGAGAAAACTCCGATTTAAAACAGATGGAAGTTTCAATATGGTGTCAATTTCGCTACACGAAGATGAAATTGAAAAACCATTTATTGTTCCTATTAATGTTTTAAATGTGCCAATACCATTTGACAGAGAAAGATATTTAAAAATAAGAGGCACTTCAGACTTTAGCTATTATATGGAGCTATTAGAGTTAGGTTTTAAAAAAGCCTCTGAGTTCAAGGAATTACCGTACGATGATTTTTTTCAAATACAACATGATTTTATCCAATCAAACTATAGAAATGAATGGATAGAATTAAAGAAAAAATTTAAAACTGATGATTTAGAAATAATTTTAAAATCACATTTCACAACAAATCATTTTCAAGTTATAGCTACAATTAATAGAATATCTACCCGAAAAGAACTTGTTAGTGATGTAATAATTACTACAGAGCCGTATGAGGTTGTTTTTGATAGCTTGATTGATAATGTTTTAATTGACAATGACATTACCATCATAAATAAATTTGGAAAAACAATAATTAAAATAAACAAAAAAGACTTGTTTAATGGAGTATTAAATTACCAAATCATTGGAAACGAGGAAGATGTTGATAGATTGAAATATGAAAAAAACATTGTATAACAGTGGCGATTCACTACTATTCGTAGTCCTGTGTAAGGGGCATTAGCGTTGCTGTCCGATAGCTATCGGACTACGAATTAATAAATGAAAAAAGAATCCGAAAGCTTTCGGATTGTAACTTGTTTTAACTTTTTGCCCTTGTTGGTATTTTAGCAAAGCGGCAAAACAAAAAACTTTAACAACCCAAAACCATCAAATTTTTCCTTTGTGTTGTTTAGTAAAATTTCATCTGAAATTTATTTTATAACATGGCGGTTTGGAAATTTTTTAGTTGATTGCTATTGATTTTAATTGACATGAAAAAAGACATATTTAGCCTGTTTTTTGCAATATTTATATTTTGCTCGGCTGCCAATGCCACGCGCAATACCACTATTATTTCTACACTTACCAATAATGTAGTTTGCGACCCTAGTACAAATTTTACCATTTATGGCCCTAACAATGGCACCATGCGTTGGCAAACCGCTACTGATACTACCCAAACCCCGGGGCAAATATTGGAATACACGACTGGGATTACGGTAACTCAATCGGATTCTGTGATGTATTACCGAAGGTTAAGTTTTGATTACAGCGATACCAGTAATTGGTTAAAGATACGTTATACTTCAAAACCTGTTGTAACCAACTTAAGTAATTACAGTATGTGTAATGGTGCAAATACGCAATTAACACTTACAGCCAACAAACCAAGCACCTTTGCTTTTACGCCTGTAACAAATATATTTAGCACAACGGGTGCTTCGGCTGGAACAGGTTCTCAAATAAATCAAGTATTAAGTATTTCAAGTAATAATACTGCTGGAGGTATAGTTTATAGGGTAACGCCAACGGCTATTGATGGTGGCTGCGTAGGTAATGCTATGGATATTACTTACAGTGTTTTACCAAAACCACAAATTACCACTATTTCTGCTCAAAGTGTTTGCAGTGGTTCTGTATTAAGTATTCCTTTAACCGCTAGCATACCTTCTAATTTTAGTTGGACCAAACAATCACTAGGTGCTGGAATTACAGGTGGCAGCGATTCAAGTGGAACAACCATGTTACTTAAACTATTTAATGCAAGTAATACCACCAATGGTAATGCAGTTTATGCGGTAGAAGCAATTTCTACAGCAGGTAGTTGTAAAAGTAATCCGGTAAATTTTACCATTACAGTTAAAGCACTTCCAATTATTAGCAGTTTTGCAGGAGATACCATTTGTAGCGGACTAGTTAATGAGCAAGTGTATTTTCAAAATTCTATTTACAGCAATATCAATTGGACAACCGTTCAATCTCAAGGTGTAGTTGGTGCGCAAAGTGGAACTGGTTATGTTATGCGCCAATCGTTAATTAACAACAGTACCACTACTTATGGTTTTGTTGATTATTTAATTAAGCTCACTACTGTTGCAGGTAATTGCATGAGCGATAGTTTACCGCTTAAACTTTATGTAGCTCCCACACCAAAAATTGTTGGGCCAACCAATAAATTAATTTGTAATGGTGGCAATACTAACCTAATTCCAACTACCGATTACCCTGGAGTTTTTATATGGACCTTGGGCGCAAAAACAGGCAATATTAGTGGAGCTACAACCATGTTACAATCTAAAACGGGCATTTTTCAAACACTTACCAATAACGGAACAACAACTGGTAGCCAAGAATATTTGGTAAAACATGTATTAGCCGATGCGCAGTGTGGAAGCGAACCAAAATCAATTATAATTTCAGTTAGCCCTACTTCAAATACCGTGAGTTTAAATGATACTTTATTCAATACATGCAGTGGAATACCTTTTAGCGATAGCATTCAATCAACTCCGCAAGCTAGGTTTTATTGGAGTCCAATTCTAAACAACCAAATTACAGGTGCTAAAGCAGATAGTGGTGTGGTATTGAATCAAACTTTGTATTTGCAAAACAAAAATTCAGCCACACAAGAGTTTGTGTTATGGCCTTTTTTAGGCAGCGAAGGTTGCAGTGCAAATCCGTTGAACATAAAAGTAAACGTGAATGAGCTTCCAAGTGCAAGTTTTAGTTACGTATTAAAGAATGATACCTTTTATTTTACACCAACCGATACTAGTTTAACAAGCTATCAATGGAGTTTTGGCGATAGCAGCTTTTCAACTCAAAAAATGCCAATTCATTGGTTTACAAAAAGCGGAAAGTATTTGGTGAATTTAAAAACCAACAATAGTTTTGGTTGCTTTACTGATAGCACTATGGAAATTGTTTATGCTCCTGTAGGAGTAAACGAATTGGAATTAAATAAACGAACATTGCTTTACCCAAATCCTGCATGTGACATTATAAATTTAAAATTCAATAGTCAAAACACCAATCCTGTAACAGTAAATATTTACAATTTAGTTGGAGCTTTGGTTAAATCGGAAACAGTGAGTACTAACAAACACCAATTAAATGTTTCTGATATTAGTAATGGAATTTATATTGTTGAAATTAGAGGTAACGATTGGTCAGAAAGTCAAAAACTAATCATTCAAAGATAGGATTGAAAAAGCAACTCTTTTATGATTGCAGGCGCGGACGCCTGCAATGGAGGAAATAAATACTTTAACATGAAACTCGATATCATTGAAAAAAATAAAAGAAAGAAAAAGTTAAAATTAAAGTCTAAGTTAGGTTGCCTCTTGTTAATTTTAGGTTTTATTTCATTCATTCCTACACTAAAAGAGTTCAATTTTTCAATATTTCAGTTTAAGTATTTCGTAGTAATTTTTATATGTTTAGGAGCAATATTTCATTTGCTCCATAGCCTTTATTTTAAAGAACCATTATTTAATAACGAAACATTTTTTAAAGTTTTTATTTGGGGAAGTATCTCTATGGCTACCATGTTATACACTAACAAATTGTTAGCTTATAAACCTGCTTATGCCAAAACATTTGCCATCATTGAAAAAAACATAATTGAAGGGAGACAAAATCACTTCTCAGTTATTATTCGTTATAACGATTTTCTGCAAGAAATTAAAACAAGTAACAATACAAAAGAAGAAATACAAAAGGCAGACTCAATAACCATTTATTTAAAACAAGGAATATTTGAAATTGAAACCATTGAAGATACAGCACTAAAATAACAGTATGAGTTTGTTATAAAAACAATCTATTTTGTAACTAAAAAAAATAAAACAATCAAACAACTTGATACCTAAAAGGAAAATAATATTACTAAGTTTTTTTGTTTTGCTAACTGCAGGGCTAATTGCTTTTGCAGTAAATAAAAACGCAATTGACGACCAAATTTTATCGTATACGGTTGATACCAAAACACAAAACCTGCAACTGTTTTGGAAAGACGAAAAAGGGGAAATACTTAAAAGTTTTGAAAATTTAAAGCATTATGTGGAGCGTGAAAATTTAACACTAACTTTTGCCATGAATGGTGGCATGTTTAACAAAGATTTTTCGCCACAAGGACTTTTTATACAAAACAAAAAAACACTTGCATCTTTAGATACAGCCGAAGGAAACGGAAATTTTTATATGAAACCAAATGGCGTTTTTTATATTACTACTAACAACGCGGCATTTATTTGTAAAACTGCTGATTTTAAAGATAATGGAAAAGTAAAATACGCTACCCAATCGGGCCCAATGTTGGTTATTGATGGACAAATTCATAATGCCTTTAAACCAGGTTCGCCAAACTTAAATATTAGAAATGGTGTTGGTATTTTGCCTGATAATAAAGTAATATTTGCTATGTCGAAAACTGAAATAAACTTTTATGATTTTGCCAAATACTTTCAAAATTTAGGTTGTATAAATGCATTGTATTTAGATGGCTTTGTTTCTAGAACTTATTTGCCAGAAAAAAGTTGGGTACAAACGGATGGAAATTTTGGAGTAATGATTGGGGTAACAACCAAAAAGAAATAAATAGATGGTATATTAGCCATTGTTTGTTTTACAAAATATTGCTGATGTTTCAATAAACATCAATAATAATAAAGTATGCGCGTGAGTAAATTCAGATTGAATAAATTGGGCTAAACAGAGTTTTGGTAATTTAACTTATTTGCCAATAATTTTTTTTCTGTGTATTGCTCCCCAATCGCTTAATGCTCCTAATACATCTTTTAAAGTGTTGCTGTAAGGTGAAGCTTCATAAACAATACTTACAGGTGTTGTTGCATAAACATTTCTTATTACCAATTCATTTTGTTCTAAATGTTTTAGCTCTTGAGCAAGTATTTTAGGAGAAATGCCTTCTACATCTTTCATTATTTCGTTAAAACGTTTGGGTTCATTTACCAAGCTTAATACAATAGGCAGTTTCCATTTACCGTTTAATACATATAACGCATCAATTACATTTCTCAAATTGCTATTGCATTCGGCTTTAGTAATTGGAGGTTTGTTTTGCAATTTTTCCATAGTGCAAAAGTACTTACTTTCATAAAAGTAACCGCTTTCCTTTAGGAAACTACTATCTTTTGCATACTCATTCACTATAAGTTTGCGGCATGTTAAACATAAATAAAATAGAAAAATGAGTTCAAAAAAAATATTACAGCTTAACTCCAGCTTAATGGGAGAACAATCATACAGCAGAAAATTAGGGAATGCCATTGTTGCAAAAATTAAAGATAAATATCCTAATAGTGAGGTTGAAGAATTGGATTTGGTAGAAAGCAATATTCCTCATATAAATCCAGAAACTCTTCAAG
The DNA here is from genome assembly GCA_964529175.1 of uncultured Bifidobacterium sp. Lineage (GTDB taxonomy): Bacteria > Bacteroidota > Bacteroidia > UKL13-3 > UKL13-3 > JAAFJM01. The sequence continues at coordinate 267,646 of CAZGVO010000001.1, read as the reverse complement.
CAATGTTTACACCACAAGAGCACCAAACGGATGAAATTAAACAAAAACTTGAATTGTCGGATAAATTGGTAAAACAACTTTTTGAAGCTGATATAATAGTGATAGGGGCACCATTAATAAATCGCACCATTCATTCTTCTTTAAAATCGTGGATTGACCATATTACAAGACGAGGCATTACATTTGGATACAATGGAGAAGGATTACCAACAGGTTTTGTGTTGGGTAAAAAAGTATATGTTGCTATGAGTTCGGGCGGTGTGTATACCGATGAACATGGAAAAGTAAATGATTTTGTGGCACCTTATTTAAAATCTTTCTTAAGCTTTTTGGGAATGACAGACATAACTATTATAAGAGCAGAAGGGCTTCACATGCCTGTAGTACAAGATACTGCTTTGCAAAAAGGAATTGATAGTATTGTTATTGACTAATTGTTTAAAAAGGATTCAGAAAACTGAAATAAAGTTTAGTGTGTTGTAGTAATTTTATACTTTACCATTAATAATTAAAAGGGTTGCCAAGTGCAGCCCTTTTAATTTTACTATGTATTTGCATTTTTAGTAGATAAATGTGGCGCTTTATATAGCAGATGTTGTGTTTTAGCTAATCTAAACCAACAAAAATTTTGGATAAGTTGTTAAATATTTACTTTGTTTTTTGGGCTTTTATCTGCATGTTTACATTTAGTTTGTGAATGGTACTGTTCTATGCTTATCTTAATGGTAATTGTATTGAACATAACAAAATTTTTATGAAGTATTTTTTTATATTTACGTTTATTTCTGTTTTATTTTTTAGCTGCAACAACTCTAATACATATAAAAAAATAAATAGTGATACAACACACGTTTATCCAACTGTAAGCTACCTTGATATAAACGGAAAGCTACCTACTAATCCATATATATTACAATTTACTAATGGTAAAAAAGCTATTGTTTTTTGTGGTGTAAACCATTTGACAGATAATGCAGATATCACAAATCCAATGTTCATAAAAATTGAGCAGAAATTTTTTGCTTTTAAACCAAACATTGCAATTAATGAAGGAGGAGACATTTCAAAAAATGTTTATGCTTCAAAAAAAGATGCTCTTTATAAAGATGGAGAAATAGGGCTAACCAAAATATTAAGTGATAGTTTAAGAATACATACGGTTAATGGCGATCCAACAACTGAATTTGAATTTAAGGAATTGCTAAAAACATATTCGAAAGGAGAACTTTTAGCTTACATTGTAACTGAACGTTTAATGTGGGGGCTTAAAGGACAACACATTACAGATAGCCTTGAAATTAAAAAGAAATACGCTGAATTTATTCAAAACTACATTATTAAAAAAGGTGGAGTAGCACTATCAAATACAGAACAAACGTTTAATTTTTACAAATTAAATTATGAGGAACTATTAAAACGTTCTTTTGATATTTTGGAACTTGAACCAACTAATCCATTTGACTCTATTGGGAAGTTTCAAAAAATTGGCAGGACTTCAAAAGAAATAAGAGACCAATTTTTAATAGGGACAGTTGACAAACTATTAGAAACCAACGACAAAATATTTATTGTTTTTGGTGGTTGGCATTTATTAACTTGTAAACCGGGGTTCGAAGAAATCATAAAGAGAAAGAGATAATAACAAATAAAAAGATTGAAATTATTTACATATTAGCAGCATGAAAATAGGAATACAATTATTGGTATTTGTTTTTTTGTTTGGTGTAAAGCATGGTTTTGCTCAAATAGAAAGTAAGCCGTTAACCATTGGTGTTACTGAGCAATTTAGCTCACAGGTGTTAGGCGAAACCAGAACAATTAATATTTACCTTCCCGAAAATTTTAATGATAAAGACACAATAACTTATCCAGTTATTTATATTCCAGATGGTGGTATTGAAGAAGATTTTATTCATATTTCAGGCATTGTAAGGTATAACACCCAACCATGGATTAATAGATTTCCAAAATCAATAGTAGTAGGTATTGAAAATACAAATCGTCAGCGTGATTTTACGTTTCCAGTAGCTAATCTTAATTTTTTAGAGAAAATTGGGTTAAAAAAAGAAAAATTTCCAAGTTATGGTGGTTCTGAAAATTATATAGCTTTTATTGAAAAAGAGCTAATACCTTATATAAGTAAAAAATATAAGACCAATGAAAAGCGCACCATTATTGGTGAATCGTTGGCTGGACTTTTAACCACTGAAATACTGTTAAAGCACCCTAATTTATTTGATACATACATTATTATAAGTCCAAGTATGTGGTGGGGAAACAAAGTTTTATTGAAAGAGGTTAGTAATTTACTTAAATCAAATTTGAAAAGTCGGGTGAAAGTTTGCATTTCGGCACCAAGTAAAAACGAAAACAAATTGATGTATAACTATGCAAGAACGCTTTATAAATTAATAAAAAAGAGCAAAATGGTTACGTCATACCACGATTATTTGCCTAATGAACTTCATTCAACAGTAATACATTTAGCTGTTTATAATGCTTTCAAAAAAATTTATCCAAAAACTGCGTTTTCGAAGTAAAAACATAAATCTAAAATAGCAAATAGAAGAGGTTCAATTCTTTTGATTGCAGACCTTGTCAATGCTTCGCTATATAAAGTGCTTTAAATGAGATATTTAATATAAAGTGTGCTTTTTCATGTTCTGCGTTTCCAATTAATGTAAACCTTTTATTTTTACTAGTAAATTTTGTGTAATTACCCCAAATGCATTTCAGTTTGCATAAAATCAAATGGTTAAAGCCAATCTAATTTTTATCAATAGGGGTTTTACTTTAATTTTTTTTTTAGCCTATATAATCGCGGCAAATTTTTAATAAAATAATGATGAAAAAATTTGTTAAAACACTTGTTTTTACTGGTGTTGCAGGAGTATTGTTTGCTCAAACAGATAGCAATAATTTACAACCTGTAGTTATTAAAGAAAACCGTTTTGAGGTAAAAAATATAGCTAATAGTTTATTGGTTTTAAAAGCCGCTAGTTTTAACCAACAAGCGCATAAAAGTGTGGCCGATATATTGGGTCAAGTTTCGGGAATGGATATGCGTCAACGGGGTCCCGTGGGCGTGCAAACCGATGTTTCGATTAGAGGAGGCTCGTTCGATCAAACACAAGTGCTTTGGAATGGTCTTAAGCTAAACGATGCGCAAACTGGTCATCATAACATGAACTTACCTTTTCCAACCGAAGCTATTGAAAACATTGTAATCAGTAAAAACTCTGCTGCACGTAAATATGGTTTGAACGCTTACAGTGGTTATATCAATTTAGTAACACAAGTACCTAAGCAAAATTTGATTTATGGAGGTTTTATGGTTGGCGATTATGGATTATGGGCTGCGCATTTAGGTGTATCGTTTAGGAAAAACAATTGGGGACACCATATTTCGGTTAAAAATACCGAAAGCAATGGCTATACCACCAATACCGATTTTAAAACCAAAGAAATTTTTTACCAAACTGAGTATAAAAAAGGTAATTATCAGTTAGATGTTTTTGGTGGATACGCTGAAAGGGCATTTGGAGCTAGAGGATTTTACGTACCCAATTCTACTGAGTTTGAAACTACCAAAAGTGGTTTTGTTGGAGTGAAAAATAAATATAAAATGGGTGATTTTACCTTTTTAGCACAAGGTTATTACCGTAACCACGATGATAATTATATTTATTTACGTGGCAACCCAAGTATTACTACCAACCAACATTATACCAATACTTATGGAGCTGAATTGCATGTAAGTTATAACAATAAATTGGGCATTACAGGCTTTGGTTTCGAATGGAGACGAGAAGACTTAAATAGTTATAATTACATAGCCAACATCCGTAAAGCTCAACTTGGCAATAGAAGTCGCCAAATAAATGGTTTGTTTGTGGAGCACCAGTTTACGTTTTATAAAAACAGAATTACATTAACACCTGGAGTTTATACTAATTTATTAAATGGCAGCAGTTTGGATTTATTTCCAGGTTTTGATTTTACATACAAAGCCATGCCTAATATTATGGTATTTGGTAGTGTAGATAAAGCCATGCGTTTACCAACTTATACCGATTTAAATTACAGTGGTTCTACCAATATTGGTAATCCTCAACTTGTAGCTGAAAAATCTATTAATTCAGAAATAGGAGTGGAGTATAAAAGAAAAAATTATAATATGGCAGTTTCTTACTTTAACAGAAACTCAAATAATACCATCGATTGGGCTAGAACAGCCGATAGTTTAAAATGGCAGCCATTAAATATTAACCACGTGCAAACCGATGGTTTGGATGTGGCTTTTAATTATTTCACCAAAGGTATCTTAAATAAATTTTCAGTTGGATATACTTATATAGATATGCAATTGGTAAATACCGAAAACTATAAAAGCCGTTACGCATTGAGTAATTTAAAACACCAATTAGTTATCAGTGCTTCGCTAAAATTACCTTATCAGTTTTTATTAACGGCTAGTTTCAGGCATATTGAACGCGTTGTTTTGGTTGATTATCAATTATTGGATGCTCGATTAAATTGGAGCTATAAATCCTTAACTGCTTTTGTGGATGTAAGCAATATTTTAAATAAAAAATACCTAGAAGCAGGTTACGCGCCTATGCCTGGCACTTGGAGCAGCGCAGGAATTCAGTTTAAAATAAATTATAAGAAGTAATAAAAATAAACGTCCACTTTTAAAATAAGTGGACGTTTTTTTGTGGTTGTTTTTATTAAGAATAAAATACCCAACTAGCCTGCAAACACTTTTAGGCTTTGCTTAAATATTTTGAAATGAATGTCTTTATCTAGCGGCATGGCTTCCCCATCAATATTGGCTACTTCTTTTTTATTTCGGCTTATGCTAATATGATTGGTTTTAAAGGTTTTTACAAAAGGCAAATCGCTTACATCGCCTTTAAACAATTTGTATGCTATTAATGGCACTTGCCAAATTTTGAACGAATTAAAAACCACTACATCAAATAAACCATCGTTATAAATGGCTTTTGGCGCAGCATAAGCATTGTTTCCAAATTGAGTTCCATTGCAAACACAAATCATAAATGCCTTAATATCTTCCTGTTGTCCGTTATAATGTATGCGGTATTCGCGGTTTTTATAAGTAGCAAATTCCTTTAAAGTAATTTTAGCATAAGTTTTAAATCCACGTGTTTTAGCTTTTGAAAATAAATGAGCTATATGTGCATCAAAACCAACCCCTGCTATATTTATAAAAAATTGATTATTAGCTTTGCAAGTATCAATGGCTTTTATTTTTTGTTGGTTTATTAATTGTAAAGCTTTTTCGGGATTGGTTGGAATGTTTAACTCGCGTGCCAAACCATTGCCACTGCCCATAGGTATTACCCCAAAAATTTTATTGGTATTGGCTACATATTGTGCTACGTTATTAATAGTTCCGTCACCTCCAACAGCCACTATTACATCAGCTTCCATGGCGCTGGCTGCCGCCAAATGGTGATTACTTTCTTGTCCTTGGGTATAAAATATTTGAATATCGTAAAGGTTTTTATCCAGCGTTTTAAAAATCAAATCTGGAATATGCGTTTTACTTAATCCGCCCGAAATGGGATTGATAATGAAGTGAATTTTTTGTTTTACTATCACGGTTTAATTCAATTATGAGCCAAGTTTTATTAACGGCTTTAGCGCTTTAAAATGCTGGCACAAATTAGTTTTAAAATGTAAAATTGGTTTGCTTAACATAAAAAAATCCCTTTAAGTAAAAACACTTAAGGGATTTTTTAGTATAGACAAAAGGCTGTTAATTAGCCATTTCGCTTACAAAGTGAATGTGCATTAAATGTAAATCATCGCGGCTAAATTCATCGCCAAACTCGCCTAATGCAGCTTCTACTGGATTTTCGTTGGTTTCTCTGTAAAAATCCATAACATACCCAATGGTTTCTTCATCAGCTAAATCGTTCACATATTTTTTCAAGTTTAATTTAGTACCTGAATAAACTATGTTCTCAATTTCGGTTAGTAGTTCATCTAACTTAATGTTCTGACTACGAGCAATATCTGAAAGTGCAATTTTTTTATCAATATTGGTAATAATAACCACCTTTTTAGCCGATTTATTTACCACCGATTTGATAACTACATCTTCGGTTCTTTCAATATCGTTTTCTTTAACGTATTTATCAATTATTGCTAAAAATGGCTTACCATATTTTTGAGCTTTTCCTGGGTTAACACCTACAATTTTGCTCAATTCATCCATGGTAATTGGATATTTAAAAGCCATTTCTTGCAACGATGTTTCTTGGAAAATAATGTAAGGAGGTAAGTTTTTAGCTTTAGCCTCTTTTTTACAAAGGTCTTTTAGCATAGCAAAAAGCACCTCATCATACACCATTTCTACGTTTCCACCATCGTCATCGTCATCGGTAAAGCGTTCAAATTTGGTATCTAAAGCTATTTCAAAAGGAGTAGGATTTTTAATAAACTCTTCGCCTTTTTCGCTTACGCTTAATAAGCCATAAGTTTCAATATTTTTAGTTACTTGGCCATTTAATAACAACCCGCGTAATACCGATTTCCAGAAATTTTCGTCTTTGTCTTTACCTTTTCCAAAGTAAGCCGATTTATCTAAACCGCCCAATTGAACCTCGTGGCTTTTTTTGCCCACAATCATATCAACTGTAACTTTAAGAATTTGCTTACTTTTAGTTGAGTTAATGGTTTGTAATGCCAATACTGCATCTTCTCTTGCATCCATTTTATCTTTTGGATGTTTACAATTATCGCATTTACTCGAGCAACGGCTTTCAGCATATTCCTCGCCAAAATAACTTAATAAAAACTTACGTCTGCAAGCCGAAGTTTCTGCAAAAGCTTGCATTTCAAATATCAATAACTCACCAATTTCGCGCTCGGCTACAGGTTTGTCTTTTAAGAATTTTTCTAACTTTTCTGCATCAGCCGGATTGTAGTACATTACACACTCTCCATCTAATCCATCTCTACCTGCACGGCCTGTTTCTTGGTAATAACCTTCAATACTTTTTGGAATATCGTAATGAATTACAAAACGAACATCTGGCTTATCAATACCCATTCCAAAAGCAATAGTTGCTACAATTACATCAGCATCTTCCATCAAAAATTTATCTTGATGATCAGCACGCATTTTAGCATCTAAACCAGCGTGGTATGGAAGTGCTTTAACGCCATTGGCTTGTAAAATACTTGCTATTTCTTCTACTTTTTTACGGCTTAAGCAATAAATAATTCCCGATTTACCGTTCATTCTTTGCTTAATATACGATACAATGTCTTTCATTGCCTCGCCTTTTTTGCCCTTTGAACGAACTTCGTAATATAAATTATCTCTATTGAACGATGATTTGAAAACCGTAGCGTCCAACATTTGTAAATTCTTTTGAATATCCTGTTGAACTTTTGGGGTAGCCGTAGCTGTTAATGCCATAACAGGAACATCTTTTATTTCCTTAATCATGGCTTTAATTCTACGGTATTCAGGTCTAAAATCATGCCCCCATTCCGAAATACAATGTGCCTCATCAACCGCCACAAACGAAATATTGATTGACTTTAAAAAATCAATGGTTTCGTCTTTTTTCAAAGTTTCTGGAGCAATGTAAAGCAATTTAGTTTTGCCATCGGTAATGTCTTGTTTTACCGCAGTAATTTCGGTTTTATTAAGCGATGAATTTAAGAAATGGGCAATTTTATCGCTACCAAGTGAACGAATGGCATCTACTTGGTTTTTCATTAACGCTATTAATGGTGAAATAATAATAGCAGTTCCTTCTTTTATTAATGCTGGCAATTGATAGCACAGCGATTTTCCGCCTCCTGTAGGCATTATTACAAACACATCATCGCCATTTAATAATGTTTGAATAATTTGTTCTTGTTCGTCTTTAAATCCCTCAAAGCCAAAATATTTTTTTAAGGCTTCCTTCAAATCCACAGTGCTGGTATTTTTGTTTGCCTTAGCTACAGTTTTCTTTTCGCTAGTGGCTTTCTTGGTGGCACTTTTCGCTTCTTTCATTTTTGTATTATTTATTTACTAAAAAGTACGCTAATTTACTGCCACCTTTTGATTTTTGAAAATTTTAATTCAAAAATATTTTATATCATTTATTTTAAATGATAACTGGCGCAAAGCCCTGTTAAGATTGAACTTAGCAAATTTTTTAATAAAATAAATTGGTAAAAGAATGGTAATAATACCAAAAATGAGTTTGGGTAATTAATATTTTATTAATCGTTTGGCGCTTTAAAATGCTTAAAACTTTATTTTTTTTGAAAAAACTAAAGCCATGAGAGGAAATTTTTAACTCTTTTAGAGGTTTATTTCCATTTGTTTAACTCAAAAGTAATGGAAGCATATGCCATTCTGCCCACATATGGTCCGCCATATACTTGATAAACAGTGTTATTTAAAATGTTGCTAGCTCCTAACTTAAATACAGCATGCAATTTTGAAATGGTGCTATTCCACTGAACATCAAGCATTCCATACGAAGGAACATAGCCAGTAAACTGTGGCGAACCTTCAAACAAAAAGCCTTCTTGCCATTTAAAGTTTACACCATAACCCCATTTTTCTTTTTTCTTTAAATAAACAATATCGCGGCCATTTACGCCTAAGTTAAACTTATGTTCCGGTGTGTTAAATGCTGGAATAATTGGGTCGGTACTGCCTCCTCTATCTAATTTATTCCAACTATAATTTCCGCTAAAACCTAAATAATTTTTGTAGAAATAATTTAATCCAACTGTAAAACCTTGTGTGGTAACAATGTCTTTAGAATTGGTAGTAACCCTAAATGCATTAACCGAAGTTGGAAACGGATTTAGCGAATCCCAGACTACTTGTGCGCCAATTTTATAACCTAAAAAATCTTCGTACCAACTAAAATAATAACTTGCATCTACAAATAGTTTTTCGGTAATGTTTCCTCTGTAGCCAAACTCAACTGTTTTGCAACGCTCTGGTCTAATTGCTTCAATATCAAACGATGATGTTTTAAGCCTGTCTTCGCCATTTCTGTAGCGGTTATTATTAACCAAAATATCTCGTAAAGTATCAATAGTAATAAGGCCTTTATAGCCAGATAAATTTCCTAAAAGTGTGGCTCTACCAACGTTTAAGTTAAAGTATTGGTCGGTTAAAGTTGGATTTCTAACCGCTGATGAAAGCGAAAAACGGAATACATTTTTCTTTTGGGTGTAAACCAAAGTTGCAGCTGGCGACCACAAAAAATTAAAGTTTTGGTTTTTATCTACCCTATTGGTAACGCTTACTTTTAATTTATTTTCTATAAACTTACGTTCAAAACCAATATATGCACCAAATTCTTGATTGGTAATTTGGGTAAAACCTACGCTTTCTTTACCAATAATGGAGTCTTTTCCATCGCTTTGTTGTTTTAAAATATTGCCTTGAGCATCTCTTGCATAAACAGTTCTCGTTTCTTCGCCATCTTTAAAAATAGTTCCTTGGGAGTAAGGAACATAAATGCGGTAATTTCCCCCCAAAGTAACATCTACATTTGCTTTGCTGGCATTCTTTTTTGAAAGTTCGTCAGTATTAAATTTAAACTCGGCAGCTACATGGTACAAAGCAGATTGGTCAAAAAAGCGCGAACCTCCATTTTGGTTTGTGCGTGATGTGATGGCTTTAAAAGCCGAATCAAAACGCGCTGTTCCTGGCACAAAACGATCAATTCCATTTACATTTCCAACACCCCCAGCATTAGCAATTTCTCGAGCTAAACTGTGGTATTTATTTAATGAGTCAGCAAAATAGGTTCTCCAGTAATTATCAATAAAATTCAAACGTTGGTTGTTTGCACCTGGAATGGTATCAAGCCTAATTCCTTGTCCTAAATTATCTTGAATCCATTTGTTAACCACTGGCGAAAGGTTAGCTGTTAAAGAGTTGTTATAATCTTTACCCCAATTTTCATCACTTTTTGCAGCTTTTTGTAATAATAATGCTGTGTTGTAAGCATCGTAACTATTGCCTGCATCTTCGTTAGTAGCATAAGCACGTATAAAAAAGCGATTGTCTTTTTTTAGCTCTAATTTATTTTGAAAAAACAAAATATCGCGTAAGCTAAAACGATTTTCTCCTTGGTAAACAGTGGTTCCTGTTCCAAAACTAGTTGCATAAATTAATTCAGTATTTTTAGTTACTTTATAATGTGCAGCGCCACTTAGTTTTAAATTTTTTGAGTTGTAATCAACCAAGTCTTTTTCATCATATCCATTTCTTAAATAATATCCTTTTCCTACGCTTGATGCTAGCGAAAGTGGTGTGTAAAAAATATTGCTGGTAAACTCATCTCCATAACGATTTACAGCATCGTAACTTCCTGCATTGCTTCTGCCCACTGGCGATTGAGAAGTTGGGTCCATATTAGTAGCATTCCAATCATTAGCTTGCATGTAAAATACATTCATTTTATATGCAAATTTTTCTACTCCATCTTTATTTTTAATAATTTGAGCCCAACGGATTGCGGTTTCAGTTAAACTTCTTTCGCCAACTTTAACTTGTGCGCTTAAACCTGGGTATAAAAATGGACTTTTGGTTTGCATATTAATTACACCATTAAAAGCGTTTGGTCCGTAATAAGCTGAACTCGCACCCACCACTAAATCTACTTTTTGAATATCAAGTTCTGATGCGCCTAAAAAATTTCCTAAACTAAAGTTTAATCCAGGTGATTGATTATCAACACCATCAATTAATTGAAGCGATCGCACAGGCGAAGTAGAGTTAAAACCACGTGTATTAATAATTTTAAAACCAATACTTGCTGAAGTAATATCAACACCTTTTAAATGCGCTAAACCTTCATAAAAATTAGCCGCAGGAGTGGTTTTTATGGCAATGGCATCCATGGTTTCAACTGTTAATGGATTTTGTTTTATTTTTTCAGTTATGCGGCTATCACGCACACTCACTTCTTTTAGAGCCTTTTCCGATTTGCTAAGCTTTACATTAATTTTGGCTTTTGTATCAGTTACATTAATTTCTTTGGATTCATAACCTAAATATTTTACCACCAATACCAATGGCAATTCGGCAGTAGTTTTTAAAACAAATTGTCCATCGTAATCGGTTTGAGCACCTTTAGTTGAACCCTTTACCAAAACTGATACACCAATTAGTTTTTCGTTTGTTTTGGTATCTACTACGCTTCCTTTTAAAGTAGTTTGTGCAATTGCTGCACTAAAGCTTATGAAAATGAGTGAGATAGAAAGTATAAATGTTTTCAAATTCTAGTTTATTTATTTGCTTCGAAAATATAATTATTAATGAAATAAAAAACTGCACTAGTTAAATTATTGATTTTCAATTTATATTAAAAATTCTTGGAAAATTTAGTTTTTTAATTCATTTCTTGAACTAATATGAAATTAACTGGTGAGCATTTAATTACATAATTGGTTTTGATTTAAATGAATTTAAAAGCACTTTTGCTTTTTATACTTAAAACATAAACTATGCGTAAAATTTCACTTATTGCCATTGCCTTTTTAATTGTAGCATCCTGTGCTACTAAAAAAAAGCCAGTAGCTTCAGCAGCTCCAATGGCACCTAAAACCAGTTCAATTGCCGATAAAATAAAATCGTGCAAAAAGAAAGAGGGATTATTTCCATTGTATCAAGATACTGTTACTGGAAATGTATTTATGATTGTAAAAAAAGAGCAATTAGATAAAGAATACATTTATTTTTCGTACACAGTTGATGGGGTGGTGGCAGCGGGCCATTTTAGAGGCAGTTTCCGCGATAACAAAGTTTTTACTATTAAGCGTTATTTTGATAAATTAGAATTTGTGGTTCAAAACACAGGCTATTATTTCGATAAAAATAACCCAATAAGCAAAGCGGCTAACGCCAATATTAGCAATGCTATTTTGGTAAATCAAAAAATAGTAGCCGAAGATGCTAAAAAAGGCGAAATGCTTTTAGATGCAAGTGCCATATTTTTAAGCGAAAGCATGTGCCAAGTAAAACCTTCTCCATTTTTTGGTTTACCTCCAGGTTTTCAAATGTTTAGTTTAGGTGGATTGAGCCGCGAAAAAACTAAGTTTACTAGTTTAAGAAATTATGAAAAAAACACTGATTTAATAGTTGAATATGTGTATGATAATCCAATGCCTACAGTAGGCGGTGGAAAGGAAGTAACTGATGAACGTGCAGTAAGTATTTTTTTACAACATACTTTAATTGAAGCACCAAAAAATAATTTTAAACCAAGAGCAGATGACCCACGTATAGGTTACTTTGGTGAGCAAGTGGAAGATATGACTACCACCAATGCAGTGGCTTATAAAGATATTATCCATCGTTGGAATTTAGAAAAAAAAGATACCAATGCTGCTATTTCTGAACCTGTAGAACCAATTACTTGGTGGATTGAAAACACAACGCCTCCAGAATTTAAAGCTACTATTAAAGAAGCAGGCGAAAAATGGAATTTAGCTTTTGAAACTGCTGGTTTTAAAAATGCAGTTGTTATAAAAGAACAACCTGATACTGCTACTTGGGATGCAGGCGATATTCGTTATAATGTGTTACGTTGGACATCATCTCCTCAGCCGCCTTTTGGTGGTTATGGGCCAAGTTTTGTTGACCCAAGAACAGGCCAAATTTTAGGTGCAGATATTATGTTTGAATACATTTTTGTTACCAACCGTTTGCGTCAAGAAGAATTATTTGATGCTGGTGCAAGTGGTGTTAATATGCCAAGTTCATTTAATAAAACTAATTTTTGTGATGCAAGCCATCAATTACACCAAACTTCGTTATTTGGTTTAAATGCTTTGCAATTGCAGGGCTTAAACGATGTAGAAAAAAGAGAGTATATCAAGCAATCGTTATACTATTTGGTATTGCACGAAATGGGTCACACCATGGGTTTAAACCACAATATGAAAGCCAGCCAAATGTTGAAACCAAGCTTAATTCATAACAAGGAAGTTACGCGTAAAATTGGTTTAACTGCTTCTGTAATGGATTATCCTGCAGTAAATGTGGCTTTAGATAAAGCCAAACAAGGAGATTATTTCACCACTCGTCCTGGACCTTACGATTTATGGGCAATTGAATTTGCTTACTCGCAAGGTTTAACTGACGAAGCCAAAGAAAAAGAACGTTTAGAAAAAATTCTTGCTCGCTCAAGCGATACGTTATTAATTTTTGGAAATGATGCTGACGATATGCGCGGAATTGGCAGTGGAATTGACCCAAGAGTTAATGTGAACGATATGAGTGGCGATGCCATAGCTTTTGGTGTTGATAGAATAAAATTAGCCAATCAATTATTTACCAAACTAAAAGAAAAATACAGCAAAAAAGGTCAAACTTACCAAGAGTTACGCCAAGCTTACAGCATTGCCCAAACTGAGTATTTTAACCAAGTAAATGTAATTGCTCGTTACGTGGGCGGTGTTATGGTTGATAGAAGTTTTATTGGTCAAAATGGTGCTACCAAACCTTTAATTCCAGTTGATTATAAAGAGCAAAAACGTGCTATGGATGTATTAAGCAAATATGCTTTTGCTCCTGATGCATTTACAGTTCAAGCTGACTTATACAACTATTTACAAATTCAACGCAGAGGTTTTAACTTTTTTGGAAATAATGAAGACCCTAAAATTCATAGCCGCATCTTAAATTACCAAAGTATGATTATGGCGCATTTATTAAACGCTACTACCTTAAGACGTTTAACTGATTCAAAATTATATGGTAACAAATACAGCGTGTTAGAAATGATGGGTGATTTAACCAAAGCTTGCTTTGCAACCGATGCAAGTAACCCAAATACTTTCCGCCAAAATTTACAAAATGCTTACACCGAACAGCTTATAAGTATTTATAAATCAAGTAGATATGATGCTATTTCTCAAGCTGCTGCATTGGCACAGTTAAAACAAGTGTTAATCTTTGCTAAAGGTGGTTCAACTGATGAGGCTAGAGCGCATTTTGCTAATATCAAACTAAAAATTGATCAAGCTTTGGCCGATAAATAGGTTTTTTGAAATAAAATAATTTTTAAAATGCTCCTTGGTTTTGAAAAACTAAGGGGCATTTTTTTTAATAAAATTTCCAACTTGTAAAATGCTAAACTTTTAATAAACTTGCTCACCATGAAATTTAAATCGTTTTGTATTGCAGCAGCGTTGTTATTTTTTACTAAAATAAATGCGCAAACTATTCCAACCGTAGTAATTAATGCCACTGTGCATGTAGGAAATGGACAAGTAATTGAAAATGGAATTGTGGCTTTTAGCAATGGCAAAATTGATTATGTAGGCACCGAAAATAAAACACTTTATAAAAATGCTACCATTATTGATGGAAAAGGTAAACATGTTTACCCAGGCATTATTTGTTTGAATAATTATGTGGGATTGAGCGAGATTGAAGCCGTAAGAGCTACGCACGATTTTAACGAACAAGGAAGTATTAACCCAAATGTGCGTTCGCAAATAGCTTACAATACCGACTCTAAAATATTACCAACTTTGAAAGTTAATGGAATTATGTTTGTACAATCTGTTCCTCAAGGTGGAATGATTAGTGGCACATCGAGCATCATGAAAACCGAAGGCTGGAATTGGGAAGATGCTACAGTGAAACAAGATGATGCCATCCATTTAAATTGGCCAGAATACACACATGCTAACGAAAAACTACGCGAGCACATAAACGAAAGAGTAAAGCAATTACATACTTTTTTTTCGGATGCTATGCAATATCAAGCCAACACCAACAAAGTATTTAATGCCAGACTTGATGCCATGAAAGGTTTATTTAATCAAACCAAAAAATTATTTATTCATGTAAATACCGCTAAAGGAATTATAAACAGTATTCAGTTTTTTAAGAAAAATTTTCCAACCATTCAGTTGGTATTAGTCGAGGCTAGCGAAGCCAATTTATGTTTGGCATTTATTAAAGAAAGTAAAGTACCTGTGGTGTTAAGTAATATTCATAGCCTACCGAGCACCGCCAATAAAGATGTTGATCAGCCATTTAAAACAGCAGCGCAATTACAAAAAGCAGGAATTGTTTTCGCCATAAGCCATAAAGAAAGCTGGCAAACACGTAACTTAATGTTTAATGCAGGAACCACCGTTGCTTACGGATTAACCAAAGAAGAAGCATTGCAAGCCATAACTTTAAATGCTGCTAAAATTGTTGGCATTGATTCAACTTATGGAAGTATTGAACAAGGTAAAAGCGCCTCGTTGATTATTAGCAATGGTGATGTGTTAGACATGCGCACCAATGTTTTAACCAACGCATTTATAAATGGTGAAGCTATAACTTTAACAAACGAGCAAAACGAATTAAATAGTAAATTTTTAAAAAAGTATAATTTGAAAGACTAAGCATTTAGCCAATTTAAAATGGCATTTACCGCATTTTCGTTTACTTCATGCTTTCCTTCAAAATTTTTAAAAATGCAATTACTATTTTTAAATAATTGTTGATGGAATTCAGTCTTTTCGGGTTTAATTATATTTTCTTGATTTCCAGCCAAATATAGGCTTTTAATATTGGATAGTTTTGCTGGTAAATGCTCTTGAAATTCTTTTCCAATTTCGCCAGCAATCATTACCGAAAAATCAAAATTTAAAACAGCTTGGGCTAAAAAACGTGTTTGAGTTGATACTCCTTGACTGAAACCTAATAGTACTATTTTAGCATTAGAGTACGATTGTAAATTTAAACTTTCTGCTAATTGGTTTAAATAATTGTTATAATCTTTAATTTCATTCTCGCGCTCAAGGCTTGTCATCCAACTAGCTACAGGACTTCCGCTAAATCCACGAGAGTAAAATTTATTTAAACCTTCGGGAGCTATCATAAAATGTTCACTACCTAATTTTTCAAAATTGCTTAAAAATCCTTCTGCTGTTTGGGCATATCCATGAATGATAATCCAAATGTATTTAGTATTTTCGGTTAAAACCCCTTGTGTAAAATAACGGGCAGTTTTAGGAACAGTTAAAAAGTGTTTTTGCATAACTTTAAGGTGGTGCAAATTAAGTAGTTTTTTAGGTAATAAATAAAATTTGAAAAGTAATTCAACCAGTCACCAAACCAAGTAAATCTAAAATTGTATTTTTGATTTACTTGATAAACATACATTAATCAAGTAAAATGAAAATTTCATTTTGGTTTTTCATGGTAAATGGCTTTATTTGCAGGGTGATAAATAGAGATGATATAGCTAAATTAACCTTAAAAGCAGGCTGGGCACCCGCCATTGCTATTTTGGGGCCAAGACAATGTGGCAAAACCACGCTTGCTAAAGCATTTGGTGAATTGCAAAGCAACGGCTTTATTTATTTAGATTTAGAAAGTCCAACGGACAGAGCCAAACTAACCGATGCGGAGGCTTATTTTAAAGTAAATGAAGAAAAGCTTGTAATTATAGACGAAGCGCAACTAATGCCTGAACTATTTTCAATTTTGCGTTCAGTAATTGACTCCAATAGAAGAAATGGAAGATTTTTATTATTAGGTTCGGCTTCGCCAAATTTGGTACATGGTGTAACAGAATCATTGGCAGGTAGAATATCGTTTTTAGAACTGGGGCCTTTAAAATTCCAAGAAATAACCAACAGCGGTTATGATTGGCGCACACATTGGCTAAAAGGTGGATTCCCACAAGCATTTTTAACTGAAAACAATTTGGCTTGGGCTGACTGGATGGCTGCATTTATAAAAACTTACACCGAACGCGATTTTAGGTTACTTTTTGGAGTAAATTTAAATTCAGTAGCTATTGCCAAACTTTGGCAAATGTTATCTTATAATCAAGGTAATATTTGGAAGGCCGAAATGTATGCCAATTCATTAAGTGTAAGTGCACCTACTGCTAATCGATATTTTGAATTTTTAGAAGGAGCGTTTTTAGTTCATAGGTTGCAAGCTTTTACAGCCAATACCAATAAACGCATGGTTAAAGCGCCAAAGGTATATGTAAAAGATAGTGGCATTGTGCATTATGTGAACAGAATTACAGATAATGATACTTTGCAAAGTCATCCAATTATTGGTGCTTCGTGGGAAGGTTACGTTATTCAACAAATTTATGCTAGCAGACCCGAAGGAATGGATATGTATTATTACAGAACTCAAAACGGTGCAGAGGTGGATGTAGTATTGGTTAAAGCCAATCAACCTGTGGCTTGTATTGAAATAAAATTATCGAATGCACCTACTGTTAGTCGTGGTTTTTATAATTGCATTGACGATTTGGGAACTACTAAAAATTATGTAATTACACCAAGCAGCGACACTTATCCCATAAAGAACATTTGGGTTTGCAGTTTAGAAGTTTTTCTGAAGAAGTATTTGGGGGAGGTGTAAAACAAAAAAGCCTGACACTTTTCAATGTCAAGCTATTTTTCAATATTGGTTTAAATGAATTTAAGCTAATTTTTCCGCTAAAGAATTGTTGTAGATGTTTGCAAAATCAGCAGTTTTACCAAATTCAACCCCATTTACTTGAATTGTATTTTCAGTAACAGTTCCAAGTTTTTCAAATGGCATGTTTAATCCGTTTAAAAAACTTTCAACTTGAGCACAATTGTTTGCTTTTACTGAAATTACCACACGCCCTTGAGCTTCTCCGAACAAGAACGAGTCAGTTCTTAAGTTTTGGTTGTTGAGCGGAGTCGAAACATCAAAACTTAAGTTTCTGTTCATAGCACTTTCTAGTAGAGTAATGAATAAACCTCCTTCGCTTACATCGTGTGCTGATTCAATATGATTACCATTGATTAAACCTAACAAAGCTTTGTGTAATTGATGTTCTTCATCTAAGTTAAAGTATGGTGCTGGAGAGTATTGTACTTTATGGTAGTGCGCTAAATAATGCGATGAACCAATATCATTTTTGCTATTGCCTAGCATATAAATTACATCACCTGCATTTTTAAAATCCATGGTCATGTGTTTTTTGTTATCGCCAATTAAACCCACCATTCCAATTGTTGGAGTAGGGAAAACAGCATCATTATCGCTGCTTTGGTTGTAAAAACTCACATTTCCACCTGTAACTGGTGTATCAAACTTTTTACAAGCTTCGCCCATGCCTTTTATAGCATACACAAATTGGTAATACACTTCAGGGTTATAAGGATTTCCAAAGTTTAAACAGTTGGTAATGGCCGCAGGCTCAGCACCAGCGCAAACCAAATTACGAGCTGCTTCTGCTACCGCAATTTGTCCACCTACAAATGGATCAGCCCAAACAAAACGGCTATTACAATCAACTGTCATCGCAATTGATTTGTCGGTTCCTTTAACTTTTACAACCGATGCATCACTTGGCGCATTGGTAGTTTGGTTAATGGTTCCCACCATGCTATCGTATTGGTTATACACCCATCTTTTTGATGCAATATTTGGGTGAGCAGCTAGGAATTTAGCAACATTAATAGCTTGCTCTGGTGTACAATCTGAAACATTGGTTATATTAAATTTTTCAATTTCTTTAAAATATTTTGGCTCGGTGTATTCGCGGTGATAAACTGGAGCACCACCACCTAAAACCAAACTTTCGCCAGGAATATCAGCTCTCAATTCATCGTTCATATAATATTGAACTCTTCCTGAATCTGTTACTTCACCGATAATATTATAAGTTAAATCCCATTTTTCTAATACTTTTTCAACATGGGCTTCCATTCCTTTTTTCACAATCACCAACATACGCTCTTGGCTTTCTGATAAAAGAATTTCCCAATCTTTCATGCCTTCTTGGCGCATTGGAACTTTATCTAACCACACCTTCATTCCTGTTCCACTTTTTGCACTCATTTCGCTAGTTGAGCAAGTAATACCCGCAGCACCCATATCTTGCATTCCAACAATGGCATCGGTTTCCAATAATTCCATGCTAGCTTCCAGAATCAATTTTTCCCAGAAAGGATCGCCTACTTGAACCGAAGGCAAATCTTTTGTTGAATCTTCGGTAATGTCTTTACTTGCAAATGCAGCACCATGAATTCCATCTTTACCTGTTGCTGAACCAAAAATATAAACTGGATTACCAACACCTTCCGCAATGGCAGAAACGGTTTTACCAACTTTAGCTATACCAACACTCATGGCATTTACCAATGGGTTGATTTGGTAGCAATCGTCAAAATACACTTCGCCACCAACAGTAGGAATACCAAATGCATTTCCATAATTTCCTATTCCTTTTACTACACCACGAACCAACCATTTGGTTCTTTCGTTTTCTATATTTCCAAAACGCAATGAGTTTAGCTGTGCAATGGGACGAGCTCCCATCGAAAAAATATCGCGGTTAATTCCACCCACACCCGTTGCAGCACCTTGGTATGGCTCAATAGCACTCGGGTGATTATGACTTTCTATTTTAAAACAACATGCCAATCCATCTCCAATATCAATCAAACCTGCGTTTTCTTCACCTGCTTTGGCCAACATTTTTTCGCCTTCTTTGGGCAAAGTTTTTAACCAAACAATTGAATTTTTATATGAACAATGTTCGCTCCACATTACTGAGTAAATACTCATTTCGGTAAAAGTGGGGGTACGACCTAAAATTTCTTTGATTTTTTCAAATTCTTCCGGTCTAAGACCTAATTGTTGTGCTTGTTCAAGTGTGGCTAAATTGCCCGATGGAATAGATTGATTCATGATTGAAAAGTAAGCTGCGAATTTGCGAATAAAAAAGCAAACCCAAACTATCAATTTTGATTTTTTTGTTGATTTAAGTTTTTTAATATTTTATGTAAAAATACACACAACGTTTAACTCATTATTTTCGTAATTATATTACCTAAAAGTGACTTTTTAATTGTGGATAACTATGCTTAAAAAGGGTGTTTTTTCATAAATTTTGTACTTTTTTTCATTTCTTTATCCGCTATTAGCATAATAGAAACGCGATTTGTGTAAAATTTTGAGCCACCTACAACTTTTTAACATTTTGAGTATTTTTAATTGTACTTTTCACCACTATTAAAAGGATAATTTTTCACTTTTATTTTAATAAATTATGATAAAGAATAACTGTATCAGGATTGGTTTAAATACCATAATTTTAACCTTGATATTTTTTGTAACGTCAAAAGTTGGTGCACAAACTATTGCTACCACAGGTGTTGGCGGAACTTCATTTTGTGCTGGCGAGGCAACCACTGTAACCTATTCAATAACAGGCTCATTTTCAGTAGGAAATACTTTTACGGCTCAATTGAGTGATGAAAATGGAAGTTTTGCTTCGCCAATTAATATTGGCTCGGTGGTATCAACTACTAGTGGTAATATTTCAGTGGTTTTTCCAATAAGTTCCACTTCAAGTTATATTTACCGTATCAGGGTTGTGGCCGATAATCCTTCAATTATAGGAACAGATAATGGTAATAATCTGAATATTAACCCAATACCTAGTGCTAGTGCTGGTCCTGATCAATTATTATGTGGTAATAGTACTGTAACTTTAGCTGGTTCAGTTGGCCCAGTAGCGCCTTTTGCTAATTGGTCTTCTACGGGAACAGGTACTTTTAATAATACTTCAAATTTAAATGCAATTTATACTCCAAGTGCTGCCGATGTGTTAAATGGGTCAGTTATATTAATTTTAACCACTAACGACCCTGCAGGTCCTTGTGTAGCTGCTAAAGATTCAATGACAGTTTCGTTTTTGCAAGCTCCAATTGTTAGTGCAGGTACTACTCAAAACTTATGTGTGAATACAACTAGTGTTAATTTATCTGGAAGTATAAGCGGCACAGCTACTTCAGCTACATGGTCAACTTTGGGCTCTGGTTTTTTTAATAATAATAGTTTGCTAAATGCAGTTTACACGCCTTCCGCAAACGATATTAGCATAGGTTTTGTAAAATTAGTTTTAACAACCAATGATCCTGCAGGCCCTTGTACTGCAAACCGCGATACTGTTAGAATTAATTTCAATCCATTGGCAGTTTCTAATGCTGGAATTGACCAAACTATATGTGCAGGAAATAATGTATCATTAAGTGCTACAACAAATGCTACAGGTGGAAGTAAAGTTTGGACAAGTTCAGGAACAGGCTTTTTTGATAACAACGCTATTTTAACACCAAACTATTTTCCAAGTACAGCCGATATTCAAAATGGCTCTGTTACCTTTACTTTTACAACTTCTAATCCCTCTTTTGTATGCGATAATTCCTCTGATAATGTATTAGTTACTATTAATCAGTTGCCAGGAGTAGATGCGGGAGTAGATTTTACAGTTTGCGAAAGCAATAACAGCGTTGGATTAAATGGTTCATTGTCAGGTTCGGCAAGTAGTGGTACATGGTCTACACAAGGAACAGGAACATTTAACAATGTAAATTCCTTAAACGCAGTTTATACACCAAGTGTGGCTGATAAAGCAGCAGGTTTTGTAAATTTATTCTTAACTACTAACGATCCTGCTGGTCCATGCGGAGCTACACAAGATATGGTGAAAATTACCTTCAATCAGGCTGCTACGGTTAATGCTGGAATTGATCAATTAATTTGTTCAAATACAACAATTAATGCTACTGCAACATTGGGAGGGTCGGCTACATTTGGTTCTTGGACCTCATCAAGTAATCCTAGTTATATATCTTTCAGTAATCCAGTAAGTTATTTGCCAACAGCAACTGATATTGCCAATGGAAAAGTAGTATTAACTTTTACTACCAACGATCCATTTGGCCCATGTAGCGCAGTTAAAGATTCGTTAGAAGTTATTATTAATCAGGCTGTTGCCGTAAATGCTGGTAATGACCAAATATTATGTAATGATGCTACAACTGTTTCGTTATCAGGTTCTTTTGGAAATGGTGCATCAAGTGCTACTTGGAGTACTACTGGAACTGGTTCATTTAACAATGTAAACTTTGCAAACGCTATTTACACACCTTCGGTAAATGACAAAAATAGTGGATTGGTAAAATTAGTATATACTACTAACGACCCAGTTGGCCCATGCACTGCAGAAAGAGATACTGTATATATTCAATTTGTACCTTATACCACTGTGGCTAATGCTGGTCCTGACCAACAAAGATGTACCAATGATAGTGTAAATTTAGCTGCTTCTGCTAATATTACTGGAAATGTAACTTGGTCTTCGAGTGGAACAGGGTTGTTTAACAATAATTCATCGTTAACACCAACTTATTATCCAAGTAATGCTGATGTTTTAAATGGAAACGTAATTTTAACGTTTAGTATCATTAATCCAAGTATTCCTTGTTCGTTTGCTTCTGATAATTTATTGGTAACATTTAATCAATTGCCAACTGCAAATGCCGGATTAGATCAAACAGTTTGTGAAAATGACCTTTCCGTAAGTTTATCAGGTTCAGTAAGCGGAACTGCTTCTTCTGGAACTTGGTCAACTCAAGGAACAGGAGCATTTAATAATGTTAATTCATTAAATGCTTTATATTTTCCAAGTGCGGTCGATAAAGCCGCAGGTTTTGTAAATTTAGTCTTAACTACCAACGATCCAGTTGGCCCTTGTGGAGCAACAAATGATATTGTAAGAATTAACTTTAACCCAGCTGCAACAGTAGATGCAGGTATAAATCAAAATATCTGTTCTAATAAAGCAATTAATATTAGTGCAGTTTTAGGCGGTTCGGCAAATTTTGGTTCTTGGACTTCATCTAGCAATCCTGCATACATTTCATTTAGTAATCCAACTACATATGTTCCAACTAATGACGAAATATTAGCGGGTAAAGTTATTTTAACTTTTACTACTAACGACCCATTTGGTCCATGCAGTGCCGCTAAAGATTCGTTAGAAGTAATAATTAATCAAAGCGCAAGGGTAAATGCTGGTATTGACCAAACCATTTGTGTTAAAGGTTTAAATGCGGTTATGTCGGGTTCAATTGGTGGTTCTGCCACTAGTGCCACCTGGAGTACATTGGGTTCAGGTACTTTTGATAATATTACGGATTTAAGAGCAACTTATACTCCAAGTAGTGCTGATAAAGCTGCTGGAGCAGTAAAATTAGTTTTAACTACCAATGATCCTACAGGTGTTTGTGCGCAAGAGTCTGATACTGTTGAGGTTAAAATTCTTCCATTTTCTACTATTGCTAATGCTGGCCCAGATCAAACCATTTGCTCAACTGATAGTATTAACCTAAGTGCTACTGCGAGTATAACTGGAAATGTAATTTGGACAACTTCAGGAACAGGAACTTTTAGTAATAATTCATCATTAACACCAACTTATTATTTAAGTAATGCTGACAAGTCGTTAGGTAATTTATTATTAACTTTTAATATTAGTAATTCCACTATTCCATGTTCGGCTGCCTCAGATGTAATGATTGTTACAATTAATCAATTGGCTTCTGTTGATGCAGGCCTAGATCAAACCGTTTGCGAAAGCAATACAAGTGTAAATTTATCGGGCTCGGTAAGTGGTGCTGTTAATACAGGCAAATGGTCAACACAAGGAACAGGAACATTTAATAATATTGATATTTTAAATCCAACATATTTTCCAAGTGTGGCAGATAAAGCGGCAGGTTTTGTAAATTTAGTGTTGACCTCAAGCGACCCAATAGGGCCTTGTGGAGTAACTTCAGATATTGTAAGAATTACATTTAATCCAGCTGCAAGTGTAAATACTGGTTTAGATCAAACAGTTTGTTCAAATACTATTATTAATGTAAGTGCTACTTTGGGTGGTTCAGCAAATTTTGGTTCTTGGACTTCGTCAACCAATTCTAATTTTATTTCATTTAGTAATCCAACTACTTACTTGCCTACTGCTAACGAAATTGCAAATGGGAAAGTAATGTTAACATATACCACTAATGATCCTTTTGGTCCATGTAGTGCGGCTAAAGATTCAGTAGAAATATTTATAAATAATGCAGTAACTGTAAATGCGGGTAACGACCAAGTATTATGTAATGATGCTAATGCAGTTGCACTTTCTGGTACTTTTGGAAATGGGGCATTAAGTGCCACTTGGAGTACTACTGGAACAGGTTCGTTTAATAATATAAATTTACCAAATGCAATTTACACACCAAGTATAAGCGATAAAAATAGTGGTTTAGTTAAGTTAGTTTACACTACTAACGATCCATCTGGTCTTTGCGGAGCAGAGAGTGATACTGTTTATATTCAATTTGTTCCTTATAATACCATAGCTAATGCAGGTATTGATAGAACTATTTGTGCTAACGATACTGTTAATCTGTCGGCTTCGGCTAATATTTCAGGGAATGTAACATGGACAACAAATGGAACAGGATTTTTTAACAATAACTCATCGTTAACACCAACTTATTATCCAAGTAATGCTGATATATTGAATGGAAGTGTAGTTTTAACATTCAGCATTGTTAATCCAAGTATTCCATGTTCATTTGGTGGTGATAATATGGTGGTGGTGTTTAACCAAATACCTACAGTAAATGCAGGAACTGATATTGTTGTTTGCGAAAGTAATACTACAGTTAATTTAGCAGGTGCAATTGGAGGTTCGGCTTCATTTGGAACTTGGGTAACAAAAGGGTCTGGAACATTTAATAACGTAAATGATTTAAGTGCTATTTACACACCAAGTATAGCAGATAAGAGTAGAGGTTTTGTTGATTTAACATTAACCACTAACGATCCTGCTGGACCTTGTGGACCTGTTCAAGACATTGTAAGAATTTTATTTAATTTAGCTCCTAGGGTTGATTTGGGACCTGAGCAAAGTATTTGCTCAAATAAAACGGTAAATATTAGAGCTAATTTAGGAGGATCCGCTACAGGTGGCACTTGGACATCATCTACTAATCCAAGTTTTATATCTTTTAGTAATCCAGTTGACTATGTACCTTTAGCTAGCGAAATTGCAAATGGAAGAGTAGTTTTAACATTTACTTCAAACGATCCCTTTGGACCTTGTAGTTCAATTAAAGATTCAGTTTTAGTGATGGTAGAGCAAGGTGCAGTTGTTAATGCGGGCGTTGATCAAAGTATTTGTGTAAAAAGTTCAAGAGTGTTTTTATCTGGTTTTATTGGTGGATTGGCTACCGAGGGCAATTGGTCAACCACAGGAACAGGAACTTTTGATGATGTGCGTAATCCAAATGCTACATATTTTCCAAGCAACAATGATGTATCTGTTGGCTCTATTTTATTAATTTTAACTACTAACGATCCTGATGGAAACTGTGAAGCAGCTGCAGATACTTTAGAATTAAGGATACTTCCTTTTTCTACAGTGGCTGATGCAGGGGCAGATAGAATTATTTGTGCTACTGAAACTGTTAAATTGTCTGCTTTTGCTAATATAGTTGGAACGGTTGATTGGACAACCACTGGAACAGGGGTTTTTGATAACACTTCTTCGTTAACACCTATTTATTTTCCAAGTAATGAAGACATAGCAAATGGAAATGTTATTTTAACTTTCACAATTGAAAATCCTACAATTCCATGCTCATTTGCTTCTGATAATTTAAATATTACAATTAATCAGTTACCAACTGTCAATGCTGGTGCAGATATAACAGTTTGTGAAACTAATACTACTGTTAGTTTGGCTGGTTCTGTTGGTGGAGCAGCAAGTTCTGGCAAATGGTCAACTTTGGGAACAGGTACATTTAATAATATAAATATTTTAAATGCAACTTACACTCCAAGTGTTGCAGATAAAAATAAAGGTTTTGTTGATTTGGTATTAACTACCAACGACCCTGTTGGTCCTTGCGTTGCAACGGCTGATATAGTTAGAATAGTGTTCAATCCTGCTGCAATTGTAGATGCAGGATTGAATCAAAATATTTGTGAAAATCAATCGGTTAACTTAACTTCAATTTTAAGTGGTTCAGCTAATTTTGGTTCATGGACATCTTCAACCAATACTAATTTTATTTCATTTAGTAATCCACTCACTTATTTCCCATCTGCAACTGAAATTGCAAATGGAAGAGCAGTGCTTACATTTACCACTAACGATCCTTTTGGTCCTTGCAGTGCTAGTAAAGATTCATTAGAAATAGCTATTAATATGGGTGCAAAAGTAAATGCAGGTTTAGATCAAACAATATGTGTTAAAACACCAAATGTTGAACTATCTGGTTTAATTGGAGGAGCTGCTACCGATGCAAGTTGGTCAACTTTAGGTACTGGTACTTTTGATGATGTTCGCAATTTAAGAGCAAATTATTTTCCAAGTAATAATGATGTAGATAATGGCTCAGTTTTATTAGTATTAACTACTAACGATCCTGGTGATGTTTGTGAACCCCAATCGGATACACTTGAGGTTAAAATTTTGCCTTTTTCTACTGTTGCCAATGCGGGTCCAGATCAGTTGGTTTGCTCAGTTGATAGTGTTAAATTATCTGCATTTGCTAATATTACTGGAGTTGTAAATTGGACCACCTCGGGTTCAGGAGCATTTAGTAATACTTCTTCTTTAAATCCTACTTATTATTTAAGCAGTGCAGATAAAAGTAGTGGAAGTATTATTTTAACTTTCACTATCGATAATCCTAGTATCCCTTGCTCATTTGCTTCTGATAATTTAGTTATTAATATTAATCCTCAGCCTTTGGCTAATGCAGGTTTAGATCAAACCATTTGTGCAAGCGATGTTGAGGTAAGTTTAAATGGAACCATTGGTGGTTCGGCTTCAATGGGAAGTTGGACAACTTTAGGAAACGGTTCGTTTAATAATGCAAACGATATAAATGCCATTTATACCCCAACGCAAGCTGATAAAGACGCAGGTTTTGTTGATTTATCATTTACCAGTACTGATGCATCAGGTTTCTGCGGTTCTGCACAAGATTTTGTTAGAATTACATTCAATCCAGTTGCTACAGTAAATGCAGGTTTAGATCAAACACTTTGTTCAAATAGTATTATCAATGCTAATGCTACTTTAGGTGGTTCGGCTAATTTTGGTTCATGGACTTCGTCAACTAATCCTTCTTATGTATCATTTAGCAATCCTGTGAGCTATCTGCCAACTGCTACCGAAATTGCAAATGGTAAAGTTGTATTAACCTTTACTTCTAACGATCCATTTGGTCCTTGTAGTGCCGGTAAAGATTCTGTAGAAATAACAATTAATCAAGCAGTTGCAGTAAATGCTGGTAATGATCAAATTTTATGTAATAATGTTACATCTGTTTCATTATCAGGTGTTTCCGGAAATGGTGCAAGTTCGGCTACTTGGAGTACAACAGGAACTGGTTCGTTTAATAATACTTCATTGCCAAATGCTGTTTATACACCATCTGCTAGCGATATTAGCAATGGGTTAGTAAAATTAATTTATACCACTAATGATCCTGCTGGGCCATGTAGTGCCGAGAGAGACACAGTTTATATTCAGTTTTTACCATTTAATACCGCTGCCGATGCTGGTCCAGATCAATTTAAATGTGCTAACGACACTGTTAATTTGTTAGCAACCTCAAATATTTCAGGAAATGTTATTTGGACTACTTCTGGAACAGGTTTGTTCAATAATAATTCGTCATTAACACCTACTTATTACCCAAGTAATGCGGATGTTTTAAACGGAAATGTAACTTTAACATTCAGTATTGTTAATCCAAGTATTCCATGTTCGTTTGCATCAGATAATGTGTTAATTAACTTTAATCAATTGCCATTGGTTGATGCAGGAACTGACATAAATGTTTGTGAAAGCAATGCCACAATTAATTTATCAGGTTCTGTTGGCGGGTCAGCCTCATCAGGAACTTGGGCAACTTTAGGTTCAGGTACATTTAATAATATCAATAATTTAAATGCTATTTATACACCAAGTGCTGCCGATAAATTAGCTGGTTTAGTTTATTTGGTATTAACTACTAACGATCCTGCCGGACCTTGCGGACCTACTCAAGATATTGTTAAAATTACTTTTGACCAATCGGCTACAGTAAATGCTGGTCTAGATCAAGTTATTTGTTCAAATGGAACCATTAACGTGGCCGCAACTATAGGTGGTGCTGCAAGTTTTGGCTCTTGGACTTCATCTACAAACCCAAGTTTTATTGCATTTAATAGCTCAACATCGTATACTCCTACCGCGCTTGAATATGCAAACGGAAAAGTTGTTTTAACATTTAAAACTAATGATCCTTTTGGTGCTTGCGATGCAGCAGTTGATTCAGTTGAGATTTCTATTAACCCAATTCCTCTTGTTGATGCAGGTTCTAACCAAACAGTTTGTTCTAACTTAAGTTCAATTACTTTATCTGGTTTAATTGGAGGCTCAGCCACAAGTGCGTATTGGAAAACTACTGGAACAGGAACATTCAATGATTCTAATTTATTAGGTGCAATTTATACACCAAGCGCTGCCGATAAAGCAAGTGGATTAACTAAATTAATTTTAATTACCAACGATCCTGCTGGCCCTTGCGTTTCAGTAAATGATACTTTAGAATTAACTTATAGACCAGTTGCTACCGCAAATGTTGGAGTTGATAAAACTATTTGTGCTACTGACAATATTTTACTTGGTGTAACAACCAATATTACAGGAAATACTGGCTTCTGGTCTACAACTGGTAATGGTGGTTTTAGTAATAACACATCTTTAACACCAACTTATTTCCCCAGTGCAGCTGATATAGCAGCAGGAAGCGTAAAAATTTCTTACACTAATTTTGATGTAAATGATGTTTGTGCAAATGTTACCGATACCTTGATTTTAACCATTAATCAACCAGTACAAGTTACAGCTGGTATAGATCAAACAGTTTGTGCTAGTGCTACTTCAATTGCCTTAACAGGAACCATTGGTGGTTCTGCTACCTCTTGCAGTTGGATTACTACTGGTATTGGTTTATTTGTAAATAGATTTAATGATACAACAACTTACACTCCATCAAATTTTGATAAAACCAGAGGTTTTGTAAATTTAGTGTTGTCAACTAATGATCCTGTTGGCCCTTGTCCATTAAAACGCGATACTGTTACTATTGTATTAAGTCCTGTTGCAGTTGTTAATGCAGGACCAGACCAAGCTGTTTGTGGTAATACTCCAGTTAATTTTTATGGAAGTTATAATAGTGTAGCTGTATTTGCTCGTTGGACAAATACTACGGTTCCGACCTTTAATTCATACGATTCGGTATTTACTTATAATCCTACACCAACAGATATAGCAAATGGACAAATGACTTTCATTTTAACATCTAGCGATCCTGTTGGCCCTTGTCCTGCGGTAGTTGATAGCGTTAATGTTAAATTCTATCAACCTGTAACCACTAATGCTGGTGCCGATCAAGTACTTTGTGCTACTGCAAATAGTGTTGATTTAAGTGGAAGTTTTGGAGGTGGTGCTACTTCTATATTATGGGTAACTACTAATGGTACCGGTACATTTGATGATCCTACAGCTTTAAATACTGTGTATAGGCCTAGTGCTGCCGATTTAGCTGCTAAATCAATTCAAATTTCAATAACCACGGACGATCCTACAGGTCCTTGTTTTGCTGGATTTGATGATATTGCAGTACAATTTAAAGATTCGTTAGTTAGTTTTGCAACTGAAACAGTTTTAGCTACTTGCGATTCAACAATTGTTCGTTTTATTAATACCACTACTAGTTTAGGCAATAATTATTTATGGGATTTTGGTGATAGTGAAACTTCTTCAAGTGCAAATCCAATTCATGCATATAAAAAAGTAGGTATTTTTGATGTAAAACTGAAAGCAAGTAGTGCTAATGGATGTTTGGAAAATGTGGCTAGTCAGGTAATTGTAAACAGTATTAAACCAGCTGCTATTTTTAATGTAAATAAATTTACACAATGTTTAATTGATAACGGATTTGACTTTAGTAATAGCTCTCAAGGTGGAACTGTAAGTTGGATTACTAGTGTGTTATGGGATTTTGGTGATGCTACTACTTCAACTGCAACTTTCCCAAGTACCAAACGTTATACACAAGCAGGCGATTACAGAGTTCAATTGAGTGTGCAAGCTTCAAATGGTTGTTTCGATACTATTTCAAAAGTAATTACAGTTAACCCTGGACCTAAAAAACCTGTTATTACATTAACCGCTGGAAATACACTTAAAGCTACTCAAGGTGTTTATTATCAATGGTTCTTAAATGGTACGCCTATTAGTGGAGCTAATTTTGATACTTATGTAACCACTGGATATGGTTTTTACTCTGTAAGGGTTGATAGCACAAATGGTTGTGGTACTATGAGTGATGATTTTGAGTTGAAATATAATTCTATCAATGAACGTCAGAACTTGATTAATTCAGTTCATATTTATCCAAATCCAAATAATGGAATAGTAAATATTGATGCTGACCAAAACTTGAATTTTACTGTTTATGATGTAAGTGGAAAAGAAATTATGACGGGAACTAAAGTTCAAAAAATCCATCAAATCGATTTAATGGATTATAGTAGCGGTGTTTATTTCTTAAAATTATACAACGATAAAGACCAATTTACCACTAAAATTATCAGAAATTAATACTCTCATTATCAAAATGTTGTATTTATTGTTTTAAGTAAGTTTTTTAAGATGAGCCAAATTTCAATATTTGGCTCATCTTTTGTTATATTGTAATCTAAAATCTAAAATATATGAAACGCTTAAGTTTTATTTCATTATTGTTTCTGTGTTCATTTATGCCACAGATAAAGAGTCAACAATCAGAATTGGATGATGTATTGTCGAAAATGAAAAAAGTAAATAATGCTTTTACCTTTGGCGAAAAACTTACTTATAGAGTTCATTATGGTCCGCTTGATGGTGGTAAAGCATATTTCAGTGTTGACAATGCCCCTCAAATGGTAAATAATCGAAGTACTTATTACGTTAAAGTAAATGGTAAATCGGCCGGTTTGGTTGATATGATGTTCAAAGTAAAAGATGAGTTTGAAAGCTACATAGACCAAGAGGCTTTAGTGCCTTTAAAAGCTACTAAAAAAATAAAAGAAGGTAAATATACTGATAGCGATTTTATCATTTTTGACCATGCTGCAAAAACTGCTTCTGGCAAACGTGGTAAAACTGAAATTTTGAACAATACTCAAGATATTATTAGTGCTATTTATTACGCGCGTAGTATGGATATGACTAATGCTAAGGCTGGCGATGTATTTCCTGTTCCATTTTATTTAGATGGTAAAACTTATGAATTACGTTTTAAATTCGTTAGTCGCGAGGTTTTAAAAACAGATATTGGTACTTTTAAAACCATTAAGGTAAAACCTCAATTAATTGAAGGTCGTGTCTTTAAAGACAATGAGGCATTAACTCTCTGGGTTACTGACGATGAAAACAAAATTCCAATCCGTGTTGAAAGTGATATTTTTGTAGGAAGTATCAAAGTAGACATTGATGAAATGAGTGGGATTAGAAATCCTTTAACTTCTAAAATAAAATAAAAATTTATTGATTCTAATAAAAAGCTACCTCAAAAGGGTAGCTTTTTTGCTGAAAAATGCCGTTTATAAAAATACTTTCAGCTAAATAAGCATTGTTATAAAATAAATGTAATTTTCGCACTCAAATAGTAGTGTTGCTATTTGGTGTTATAATATCAGTTTCATGAAAAAATCGAATAATAAATTGTTGAAATGGCTTGGTATAGCTGCGGTAGTGCTAGTTATAGTTGCTGTAGTTGGGAAAAAGAAAAGTTGGTTTGGAGGTCCGCCAGAAACTAAAGTAAGTGTGGCCACAGCCGAAATTAAAACTATTATTGAAACGGTTAGTGCCAATGGTAAAATTCAACCTGAAACTGAAGTAAAAATTAGTTCTGATGTGAGTGGTGAAATAAGGGAGCTTTATGTAAAAGAAGGTGATTCAGTTACCGCAGGGCAATTATTGGCTCGCATTGACCCTGAATTATATGCTTCTGCACTTGATAGAAGTAGTGCTTCTTTGAGCAATGCAAAAGCCAATGCTGCAACAACCAAAGCGCGTTTGGCTCAGGCCGAGGCTCGATTTGCTGAAGTTGAAAAACAGTACAACAGAACAAAAAAAATGGCGGAACAAAAATTAGTAAGTGAAGCCGAAGTTGAAACGGCTACTTCAACTTATAAAAATGCAAAAGCCGAAGTAGATGCCATTAAACAAAGTGTGATAGCAGCTGATTATACAATAAAAAGCTTTGAAGCGAGTTTGAAAGAAAGTAGAAAAAATTTAACTAGAACCGAAATTTTTGCTCCAGTTAGTGGTATTGTTTCGGCTTTAAAGGTTGAAAAAGGAGAGAGGGTTGTTGGAACTTCACAAATGGCTGGTACTGAAATGATGCGAATAGCAAACCTAAATGCCATGGAAGTAAATGTGGATGTGAACGAAAATGATATTATTAAAGTAGGTTTAGGTGATACCGTATTAATAGAAGTAGATGCTTATGGAACTCGTAAGTTTAAAGGAATTGTAGCTGAGGTAGCTAACAGTGCAAGCACCACAACTGCCACTACCAGCGATCAAGTAACAAACTTTGTGGTAAAAATAAAAATATTAAGAAGCAGTTATGCAGATTTAACAGCTAAATTTGGTAAACGTAAAGCAGTTTTCCGCCCTGGTATGAGTGCAAGTGTTGAAATTCAAACAGAAGTTGAACAAAATGTATTGGCTATTCCAATTGAAGCCGTTACTGTTCGCCAACAAAATGATTTAGATACTACTAAGAGTGAATCAAAGGATGGTTTTGATGTAGCAAGCGTATCTGATTCAAAAAAGGATGAGGTGGAAGTAGTTTTTGTAAGTAATAACAATGTGGCTAATATCAGGAAAGTTACTACTGGTATTCAAGATGATAAATTAATTGTAATAACCAATGGATTGCAAAAAGGCGATAAAGTAATCAGTGGTCCTTATGCTATTGTTTCTAAATCGCTTAAACATGGTGATAAAATTGTACATGTTAGCAAAGAATCGTTATTTGAAGTAAAGAAATAGTAGTTAAATATTAGTGAATATAAAAAAAGCACATTCCATTTTTGAATGTGCTTTTTTTATTAAAAACCTCCTTCAGCAGGTTGGGTTTTAATTGGCGAAACAGGGTCTCTTGGTTTATCTTTAACTACACCTTTTATGGTGAGTATAACATTATTGTTGCTTGCATTGCTACTAACTGTTATTGTTTTTGAAAATGCATTTCTATATCCTCCTGGGCTATAAACAACTACAATTTTAGCTTTTTGTCCTGGCATAATTGGTTCTCTTGGCCAAGCAGGTGCTGTACATCCACAACTTGGTTGTACATTACTTAATATTAAGGGCACTTTACCTTTATTGGTAAATTCAAAACTGTATTCTTTTGCCACTCCATCCCAAATGGTTCCAAAATCATGTACAGTTTTTTCAAACGCTATCTCTGGTTTTTGTTCTTCTTTTTTATCTTGAGCAAATACGCTGCTTAAGCTTGCTACAACAATGAATGTAAATGCGATTAATTTTTTCATAAATTTTTTCAAATATAAATTTTTATGTCCGTGTAAAGGTAAAATTTATTTAATTATTTTGTCAAAATTATAGCTTAAATAAAATGAATAAGAATAATCAAAATAAGGGGTTCGTATATCAATTACTGGTTCAAATCTAGCACTCATTTTTAATTGGTTAAACAGTACTTTATTGTAAAATAATCTAAAAAATACCAATTCTCTTGAGGGTGGATAAAATCGCGGAAAATCAATGCTATTGCATTGGTAAATGGCTGTGCCACGTGGTGCAATAAATTTTTCTCCTGTATACAAACTACACATGAATTGAAAATTACTAATTTGGTATGAAAGGTTTGAAAATACAGCAAAACCTTGATTAAATGGAATTGCGGTGCTATCTCCAGTGTCTTTATATCCTAAAAAGTAAGCATCAAAAGTAATATTTTGTTTCTTAGTTATTTGGTAAGCAGTTTTTAGTCCAAAGGCGTAATTAGCCTGCATGGTGAGTGGGTTAACGGTATCTTTATCTATTTGCCCACCCGCATGGCTAAGCATTCCTTGTATAATGCTATACACTTTAAAATCGTTTTTAGGATTATTTAGCTGATGTGTGTAGTTTAACCCTGCTGTAAACTTTTCTTTGTATGGCGAACCTCTTTCTATAAATTTTTCCCAATTTATCCAGCCATCTAAAAAGGTTTTTTCAGTAATGTATTTAACTTGAAAACCATTTTCAATTCTATGTTCAATGCTTCGCGCTATATCAAACATAGGTTCTAACATTCTATGACTTGTGGCACCTTCTAATGTTCCAAATAACATTTCAAAATGATTGTATTTGGTTTTTACAGTAAATGTTGGAATTACTTGTGTAAATGAACTTTCTCCTCCAAAATCATTGCGAATAAAAACTCCCCCTTGAATTTTTATATTGCCATTTGGCTGATATGTTATAGATGGGCTGAATTGGTTACCAAATAATGTTCTGCCTAATTCTACATTGTTAAAGTATTCGGTATTTCGCATATAGCTAAATACTTGGCCCGAAAAGCCAAACTTGTTGCTATCGTTTTTATTTACATTTATAGGTTCGCTTAAAAATGAATTATCAACTTGTGCCCAAGCACTATTTGCAATTAAAAGCAAAATAACCAGTATTTTTTTTTGCATAGCGCAATTAATATAAAAAAATACAATATTGTTTATTAGAAAAAATATTGTTTTAAAGCCTTGCAAATACTGAGTGTTCAAATATTTTTAGTTTGTTTTGTTAATAACTTATTTTGATTTCTTTAGCAGGTTGGGGCCTAATTACTGCTAGTTATCATAGTATTAAACAAGGTTGTCATTTGTCGCATTTTGTTTTTTACTACTCCTATTTTGGAATATTTTCAGTTTAAAATTTATACAACTTATAAAAAAAAATTTAGTAGCCTAAAAATGTCGCTATTGAACATCTTTTTTTGTTCTATTTTGTATTGATTCTGTTTAAGTATACACATGTTCATAAGTAAGTGAATTAGCTTTAATTTGATATAGATAGCTTAACCGTTTATTTAAAGTGTTATTTTTTGTTTTTACCTGCTATTTTTTGTCATTACCGCTATTTGTATAGGAAAACTGCTGCAAATTATGTGCTTTCGTATAGTAAATTTGCTGTTGAACAAAATTTAAGCATATGAAAAACAAAATTCAAACAATGCAAATTTGCTTTGCATTTATCAGCTTGCTGTTTATGGCAAGTTGTGTAAAAGAAACCACAGAACCTGTTACACTTTCTAGCAAGTGTACACCAACTCCATTGCCTAGTTTAATGAAAAGCATTAACTTAAACGATCCCAATACATCAGCTGGTAGTCAGCCGGTGGTTGCGGTATTTAAGTTTTCGCAAGAACTAGAAACTTACCAAGACACAAACTGTAAAGCTATGAAGCCAAACTGTAGTGTAAAACTATGTATTCAAAACGCAACAGCTAAAAAAATGTTTTTTGACTACACAGTCACTTATGTATCAGGTGGCAATGTTTGGCAGTTTCAAAATTACTCAATTATAGAGCCTAATAAATTAGAAGATTTAGGAGTTATTGCTAAAAATTGTGGTTGGATTAGCGGTGGCAATATTACTGTTACTACTAATAATATAACTTATCAATAAGCAGTAAGAGAGTTATAAAAATAAAAAAGGGAAGCAAATTAATTGCTTCCCTTTTTTGTTTTACTCCTCTGTAAACGAAATATTGTTTTGAGCTAATTCTTTTAAAATAGGTTCGTAAAACTCAGGTGTAATGGGTATTTGAACACCTTTTGCCTTTATTTTATTTTGTAATATTAATTTGGTGGCTATGGCCATTGGTAATCCTACAGTTTTTGCCATAGCGGTATAAGTTTTATCTTCACCTTTTACTATTAAAGTGCTGTTGGCTTTATGTTTTTTGTTGTTAATACTGTACTCAATTTCATGCTTCATTACAATCATGTCTAAGTCAGTATTTTCTAAACGCCATTTTTCTTGCAGTAATTGTTGTAATATTTGTGCTGGTGTGGCATTTTTTAAACCAATAATGGTGTTTTCAAATAATCCTAACCATTTAACTCGTTTAAAATCTTTGCTGTTTTTTGTTAAATTAAAAAATTGACAGAATTTATCCTCTACATTTTTTTCATTGGCTCCACTTAAAAATGAGGTAATCAAACTGCGATAAGTTAAATTTTCACTATTGGTTAAAGTATAACTATCGTCTGTTAAACCTAGTTTTACTAATAGATTCCAGCTTTGGCTAAATCCTTTTTTACGTAAAGTACCTCGTAGAACTGTTTTTGCATTTTGCAAGCCATAAGGCTCAATATAACCCAAACTATCGCGGTTAGCATAACTTTCAAAAGCACCATAATTAGTTACGTTTACAGTTTCGGTTTGGCTAAAAATACGGTTAGGTGGAATGAACTTTAACAAACCATTTTCTAAATATTTAGCAGTGGCTTGTCCTGCTAAAACTACGTTACGTGGGTTCCAAGTAAATTTATAATTCCATGGGTTATTATCAAATTCAGGAGCTATTAAACCTCCACAAAATGATTTGAACGAAATTATATTGCCTCCTTTGGCCTCAATTTTATGAATCATTTCCATGGCCGATAAATGGTCAATTCCTGGATCTAGTCCAATTTCATTTAAAAACAATACATTGGCTTTTTGTGCAGCATCATTTAAAGCCTGCATTTCGGCACTTACATAACTAGCTGTTACTAAATTCTTTTTAAACTTTATACAATCGTGTGCTGCTAAAATATGAAGGGTAGGAGGAAGCAGAGAAACTACAATATCTGCGTTTTTTATGGCTTCTTGGCGTTCTTTTTCGTTGGTAATATTAAATGCTAATGCTGTTCCTAGTTTACTTTTTCCTAATTTTTGTTTGGCAAGTTCTATACTTTGGTCGGCTATGGTGATGTGCCAATTTTCTTTTTTAGCGTTAGCAAGTAAGTATTTTATTAAGTACGAAGATGAAAGGCCAGCGCCTATTACCAATATTTTTTTCATTTAGTAAACCTTTAAAGTTAGGGGCAAACTTAAGTTTCATTTGCATGAAAAAAAACTGTTTTTACACAACAAAAAACCAGCTTTTCATTTGCATGAAAGCTGGCTTCTGTAGGTATTATTTTTATGAAGAGATATTATACAAACTCACACCCTAGTTTGTTATAATTTTTTATACAAATGTGTTATTTGTTTTTATTGTCTTGCTGTTCTGTTGTTGGCTTTTCTGTTTTGCTGTTAGAGCCACAACCTTTGGTAAAGGTTCCTAATGTTAGTCCACCAAATAGTAAAATAAATATTCTTGTTTTCATGTTTTGTAGTTATGTTACTATAACGAAACAAAAATGTGAATTGTTACACCTACTTAAAATAATATTTTGATGAACTTGATTATTTGATGGTTAAACTTCAATTTTGAGTAGATGAAAGGATTGTAAAAAAATAAAATCAGTCCATTTTATTTAAAAGAGATTAAATTGTTCATTTGCAAAATGATGATATACAATTGTAAAATAGTTACAATAATTCAGTAGTCAAATTTAGGTGAGTTATTATTTTAATGTTAAATTCGAACTATTGTAATTAAAAATATGTTGGTAGCAATTATTGAGGATAATCAAGGAATAAGGAATAATTTGGTTCAATTATTTGAACTTTACGACTATAAAACAGTTTCTACTGATAATGGCGAGGATGGACTTAATTTGATACGTAAATTTAAACCAAATTTAATTTTAACCGATATCATGATGCCTATTATGGATGGAATTGCCATGG
This sequence comes from uncultured Bifidobacterium sp., assembly GCA_964529175.1. Classification (GTDB taxonomy): domain Bacteria; phylum Bacteroidota; class Bacteroidia; order UKL13-3; family UKL13-3; genus JAAFJM01. The sequence goes on along the minus strand of CAZGVO010000001.1, from coordinate 229,865 downwards.
TGGAACAATTGCGAAAAGAAAAGGACTTGAAACATATTCCAATTATATTTTTAACAGCTAAAAGTGCTATTGATGATAGAATAAAAGGGTTAGAAGTTGGTGCAGTTGATTATATATCTAAGCCGTTTGTAACCAAGGAGTTAATACATAAAGTAAAAAACTTAATTGAATTAGGTCAAACACAAATTACCAATGCACTTTCAAAGCCCGAAAATGAGCAATTTGAATCGAGTGAGCATAAGTTTTTAAATAGCCTAAAAAGTATTATTGATGCTAATATTTCTTCGCCTAATTTAGATGTATATGTTTTAGCATTGGGTTTAAATTATAGCACATCAGCTATTCATAAGAAAATAAAGAAAATTACTGATAAATCGACCAATCAATTTATAAGAGAGTACCGATTAGAAAAAGCGCAGCAAATGATAGCCTCAAATCATGCAAGCATTTCTGAAATTGCTTTTAGCTTGGGTTTTTCAAGTATTTCTTATTTTTCTAAATCGTACAAAGCCTTTTTTGGTTATAACCCTACTCATCTAAAGTAGTAGTTTGTTGGCCAATTGGCAAAGTTATAGTTAAGGTTGTTCCTATATTTATAGTGCTTTCAATACTTACTTCACCGCCATGCATTTCTACAAATAGCTTTATAATTGCCATGCCAAGTCCTGTTCCTGGTATGTTATCGGCATTGGTGGAGCGAAAGAATGATTCAAAAACCAATGGTAATTCGTTTTCGGGAATTCCAATTCCGTAATCTTTAATCGAAATAATTGCTTTATTATCATATTGGCTGATGTTAATGTCAATAGGCTTGCCTTCTTCCGAATATTTTATTGCATTTCCAATGCCATTTTGGAGCACTTGTGTTATAAGTTTTGTATCTATATTGGCCCAAATATTTTCTTCTGGAAGTGTAAGTTGTACTTTTCGTTTGTTAACTATTTTTACAGCATCAACGGCTACATATTCTTTTATAAAATCATTAATACAAAGTGATTTAGGGTTGAACGATATTTTACTTGCTTCTACTTTACCTAAAGTTAAAATATCTGTCATTAAATCAGAAATGCGATCAATGTCTAACAATATTTCGCTTATTTTTTCATTTACTTTCCCGTAAATTTTTGGAGATAGGGCACCATCCTCTTTATCAATAAATAGTTTTATAAGCTCAGTTCCAGTTCTAATGGTAGCAAGTGGTGTTCTAAACTCATGCGAGGCCATGCTAACAAACCTTGATTTAAGCATACTCAGTTCTTTTTCTTTCTCTAAAGCTTTTTTTAGTTCAAGTTCTGCCATTATTCTTGGTGTTATATCTCTGGTAGATGCTTGTAAAATTGTTTTACCTTCTTTTTCTCCTAAAATGGTTACAATACTTTCTACCCAAAGTTCTTCGCCATTGGCTTTAATAATTTTGAAAATTATTTGATTGTTAACTTGAGGTTTTATTTGGTTTAAAAATAGTTCTACTTCTTTCTGTGAATCAGGATGAACTATTTTAAATAAATTATAATTGATAAAATCAAGTTCGGTGTAACCTGAAAGTTTAATGGCCGAAGGTGACATATATTGAATATTACCATCAATATCTAAAATGGTAACAATATCTTGAATGTTTTCTGATATTAAGCGGTATTTTTCTTCACTTAGCTTAAGGTTTTCTTCTGCTAAAATTACACTTGTAATATCAAAAGTAATTCCATCAATTCTTATAGGTTCACCAGTTTCATTATAACATAGTTTGGCTTTATCTCTAACCCATTTTATTTGTGTTGGGTTGCCCACTTCCATTTTATAAACTATATCTCGCTCTTCCGTTTTATTTGTAATTAACTCTAAATCAGATTCTTTTAAAATATTTGAATGCGAGGTGCTTACTAAATCGTACCAATCAACTTTTTTGCTGTAAAAATCACTATCAGAAACACCAGTCATGTTTTTACATGAGGGACTTATATACGATAGCTCATCTTTTAATATATCGTACGACCAAATTACATCATCAATGGAATTAACAACTTTGTTTAAAATTTCCTTGTTTTTCTCAAGTTCAGTTTCAGCTTCTATTCTGGCAGTTATATTTTCGGCCGAACCAACAATGCCTAGTTTTTTTCCATTTATATCTTTATGCAGCGATACATGAAAATCTAACCAAATTTCACTGTTATTAGCATCAATAAATTTAATAATATCGTTTTTATAATCAATTTTTTCGGCAATTAAATCTTTAAAAGTTCTAATTACTTTAACTTTATCTTCCGAATGTATGTACTTAATCAATCGCTCATTAATTGATTCGTTTATTTTAAAGCCAGTAATGGTTTCCCAACTGTTATTTAAAAAATTTAGGTTCCCTTCAGTATCTGTTCTGAAAATAATTTCTTTTAAACTTTCTACTAAATCTCTGTATCTTTTATCACTTTGTTTTACTTTTTCGTCAAATAGCTTTTGTGTATTAATGTCAAGTGTAAAACCCGTCATTTCTTGAGGAATGCCATTGTTGTCTGTTTTCGATATTTTGCCTACACCTAAAACCCAAATATAAGCACCATCTTTTTGCTTTATTCTGTATTCTTTTCTATAAATATCTTCTGGATAGTTTATGTAATTTTCTATATGGTTATTTACAGCTTTTAATACCTCATTTCTATCTTCAGGATGAATCCTATCCATCCATTTATTAAGTGTAATATTATTGAACTCATCTTTCGATAGTTTTAACATGTCGTAAGATGCTTCATTAATTTCTACTTTGCCATTAGCTATCTCAAAGGTCCACATTCCTAAATTTGAGGCTTTCATGGCAAGTTCAAGTTGTGCGTTTATTTTTTGAACTTTATTAAGCTCCTCCTTAGTTTTGGTCATGTCTTTAGTAACACATACTATATCGCCATCGCTAAATAAACTTAGGGCTATTTCTTGGGTAATTTTCTCACCATTTTTGGTTAAACCTTCTGTTTCTCCTATCCATTTTCCTTCTTTTAATAATATGGGGAAATGCTCATTTTCAATTTTGTTACTTTCTTCTTCAGAATACAAGGTTTTCCAACTTTTTCCAATCATTTCAGATTGATCGTAGTCAAAAATTTTGGCGTGAGATTTATTCATGTAATAGTATTGCCCATTTTGCCCAAGAAGCGCTATGCCAACTGGCGAATTTTCTAGTGCAAAATGTTGTTTGGTAATAATATTCTCTTTTTGTCTTAGTTCTGTTATATCAATGCCATACCCTAGCATAAACTCAAAGTTTTTATCGGCATCAAGTACAGGTACCATGTAGCGTAAATGGTATTTTTTTTCACCATTTGGCAATTTAAATTCTTCTTCAATTGAAATGGGTTTCATGCTGTTTTTAACCTTATCGAAAAGCTTTTGACGTGCTTCTGCTATTGCCATTGGTTTGTTTCTGTATGCACAATATTCAAAATCGTCTTTGCCAATAATCCATTTTCTGGTTTCATCATCAGCTATGCCTTGTTTGTTCACAAATAAGTATTTGTGTTCAGGACTAAATATTACCACATCGGCAGGTAAATTATTAAATATATTATTGAAAAAGGTATTCTGTTCAGTTACCTGTTCTTGTTTAAGTGTTAGTTTTTTTTCTAATTCATTTCTTTGTATAAAAATACCAATATTTGAGGCAATTGAAGTTATAGTAATATGCTCGCTTTCTTCCCAAATTCTTTCATTGCTACAGTCTTCAAAACCAATATAACCCCAAAAAATAAAATCGGTAAATATGGGCATTAATATGGTGCTTTTTACTCCTTTTTCTTCAAGCGTTTGTTTGTAAAATGGATTGGTTATGTTTTTGGTTAATGTGGTATAATTTATTCCGTAAGGTAATGTGTCTTTTAAATTGCCAAGTGTATTCCAGTTTAGTGTATTTAAAGTTTCGTTTTTTATTTGTGCTTCTATTTCAGTATTACACCATTCATATTCATAATGCAGTTCAGTTAACTTGCCATTATTGTATATATTTTTAAATATACATACCCTATCTACATCAGCAGCTTTACCTACAAGCGATAAAACTTTATTGATGATAGTATTAGGCATTTTATTTTCAAGCATAAGTTTTGATGACTCAGCTAATGCTTTTAATAATTGTACTGGCTTGGCGGTTGAAACTAAAAAACTCATAAAGTTTAAATTAACTTTCTTCAAAGTTAGGGCATTATGCGGCCTTAACAAATAAGTACATTTTTACCATATTGTATTTGTGTTGTGTTAAATTGTATAAATACATACTTAGTAATATAGGTCATGTTCATTGATTGGCTATAAATTATATTTGAATAAATTTTAAACTATTTATATGCACACCATTTTAGTAATTGACGATGAACAAAGGTTAAGGGATAATTTATCCGAAATATTAGAATTAAATGATTTTGAGGTTCATACGGCTAAGGATGGTTTGGAAGGTTTTGCCAAAGCAGTATCAATAGTTCCAGATATTATATTATGTGATATTATGATGCCTAATGTAAATGGATATGAATTTTTAGAACGAATAAAGAGCACTGAATTAGATTATATTCCTGTTATATTTTTAAGCGCAAAAATTGAGCGTGAAGATGAAAGAAAAGGAATGAGTTTAGGTGCAGATGATTACATAAAAAAGCCTTTTTCTGCTGCCGAAGTAATTAGTAGTGTTAATGCTCGCTTGGAGAAAACCCAAAAGTTAAAAAAGATTGTTACATTAAGTAGTAATAAATCAACTTTTGAATTATCGAAACTTTTAAATGGGCATGAAATAAGAACACCATTAAATATAATAAGTGGAATGAATATGCTTCTTTTTGAGTTGGCTCATCCAAATAAAAAGAAGGAGGCAGAACAAATAATGAAATATACTCAATGTTCTGTTTATAACATGACAAGCATTATAAACAACATATATGTGTACGAAATTTTAAAACTATCAATAGATACGGAACTGTTTTTAGAAAACACCAATATTAATATTGTTGGTAATATTGAGAAACTTGCCAGGGAGTTTGATAGAGAAGTTGTTATTAAATGTTCAACTGAAATTTTTGACCATTTGCAATATTTATACTTAAAAAATTATATATGTGTTGAACTGGTTTACAATGCAATTAAATTTTCTAAGCTAGAAACTACCATCAATTTTAGTTGCTTTTTTGAAAACAACTACAAAATAATTGTGGTAAAAAATAAGGGTAATGGATTTAACTGCAACCCCGAATTAATAAAACCATTTAATAAATTTAGTGGACAAATGGATATTTCGGGTTTAGGTTTAGGATTGTATAATATAAAAATAATAATAGAAAAATTAAAAGGTACTCTACACATTGAATCAAACAATGATGAAACAATAATTAAAGTGCAACTGCCTAATAGTTAAATATCTAAAAGGCGTATAATTTCTTCAATATCTTCTGGCATAATGGGTTTTAAATAATACTTTAAAATGCCATGTTTTTGGGCTAAGGGCATAAGTTTTGATTCAACTTGCGCACTTATTACTACTACTTTTTTCATATCAAACCCTTTTATTTTTAAGTTTTCCTGTTTATTCCCCATTAATTACCATTAAACATAGTATGGTTATAAAGTACCAAATTTGGTTATTTATAACCATAAAAATTTACTACCTAAAAAGTGTCAATTAGTTGATAATGAATAATGTAAATTTTATTTATGGCATTAAAAAGTTTTCTATTGTAATTACAATTAAAATAACCAATGTTTGTTTAATGTAAAAATATACCAAGAATTAGGTATTGCTTAACTGATTAATTTATAAATTATTTGAGAATTATTAACAAATTACATAACATGAAAACACTAAACAATGCCATAGGCATAAAACTACTTAGCATAATTTTTATAATTATGCTGACCCAAAGCTGCTCAAAAGACACTAAATGCAGTTTTGCAGACACCAATATTTACTATAATGTAGCAGATAGTAACAAAGCCAAAATACCCTACACAGGTTCAGATACTTTGGTATTTGTAAGTGACCAAGGCGATACTGCAACTTTAGTGGGACAAAATAAAAAGACTTATTATAATACTATAACTAAAAATAATAACACTGTTGATTGTCCTAAAATTGAAAATAAAAATTATGAAAATATTGATTTGGTTTTTTTATCTAAACTTGATAATTTGAAAATACTAAAAGTTTCTGTTTTTGCTCAAATTGATATTAATAATTTAATATTTTCTACAATAAGGATTTATAATTTTGACAAGCTCTTAATAGGAAGAACTTTCGAATTTATTGACAATAAGTCAATTGAAGATTCTGTATTTGTCAATAGTTCTTATTTAAAAGGTGTTTATCTCGACTCAGAAAAAACAATACTATTTAATTATAGTAATGGTGTTTTAAAATACAAAGATGAAAATAATTCTCGATGGACTTTAAATCAAATAAAATAATGAAAACAAAATTACTTATAGTAGGATTTCTTTTATCCTTAAATGCAATTGCTCAATGCAATTACGCAGAATTTTCTGATGCTCCTAAGGAGTTATTCAGAAAACGGGTAAAAGAGCCTGGCATGAGGTATGGAAACCCTTACACGATGTTTGTTAGAGACGAAAATTTTAATTTACAAAATACTTTGCAAAAGGTTAAAGATAACATTAATGAAGGCTCTCCTAAAACTAAACCGCTAGATTTTCAAAATGAGTATGGTAGTTTATATTATGGCATTCTTCAATCTGCTAACGAACCTGAACCAGCCAAATGCCCCGAGCTGCAAGAGGCTGAAGATTGTATGCACCCAGCTTGGGTTAAAAATAATGCCATTATTTATTTGGTAGGGTTAAAAAGAAGCTAGACCTGAAAGATGATATAGTTTGGGTTGATTTAAAAGAAATTATTTTAAAGTCAACTGCTAACACCTAAAAAGGAACTTAATATTGTTAGCTATGCATAGTTTTGGCTTAATTACAAATTTATGTATGAAATTAAATGTCACTAAGTTTATACTATTTTGTAATGCCACTAATAATTTGGTTTAAATAACTAAATTTGAATAATAGTTAAATTATTTTATCATTTAAAATAATAGCATAGCCATGGAAAAACAGAGTGATACAAACGATTTATATAATAATCAAAATAATCCTCAAGAGGTAGAAAAAAAGTATGAACGACTTTTTGAAACCATGGGTCAAGGTGTAATTCATCATGATGAAACTGGAGCTATTATCAATGCAAATCCTGCTGCTTGCCAACTACTGGGTTTAACATTAGAACAAATGCAGGGTAAAACATCAGTTGACCCTGACTGGGGCGCTATTTACCCTGATGGAAAACATTTTCCGGGCGAGTTACATACCGTAATTGAATCAATTAAAACTCGTAAACAGGTGCGCGATGTGGTAATGGGCATTTACCACCCATTAAAAAAAGAACATATTTGGGTTTTAGTAAATGCAGAACCATTATTTAATGGAGTAGATGAGGCTCCATACCAAGTGCTAACTACATTTACCGATATTACCAATAGGGTAAAGTTAGAAAATAGTTTGCGTCAGCATTCTCAATTGCAAGAATTGCTTACTAAAATATCTCGTACTTTTATTAGCATTAGCGATGATAACTTGGGTCCTATAGTTAATAAAACATTAGAAGAATTGGGTGGTTTTATTGGGGCAGATAGGTTTTATATTTTTACCTACAATTTTGAAAAAGGAACTACCAGCAATACTTACGAGTGGTGTGCTAAAGATATTGTTTCTCATATTGATGAACTGCAAGATATTCCAATTGATGCATTTCCTGAGTGGGTTGAAAGTCATAGAGCTGGTAAGGCTATGATAATTAATGATGTATTTGAATTAGAAGAAGGAACACATTTACGTGAAATTTTGCTACAGCAATCAATAAAAAGCATGATAGCAGTGCCACTTATGGATGGTACCGATTGTGTTGGATTTATTGGTATTGATGCTGTAAAACAAAAGCATAATTTTTCAATTACTGAACAAAGTTGGTTAAATGTGTTTGCTGATATTTTGGTAAATGTTCGCCATAAAATTAGGGCGGAAAGGGAGCTGAAAAATACCAACGAAAATTTGATAGGACGCCATAAAGAACTTAACTGCGTTTATAGTGTTTTACAATTAAATCAGTTGGAAAACATTACCTTGGAAATATATTTCCAAAAGGTAATTAATTTAATTCCAACAGGTTTTTTGCACGATGATAAAGTTGGTGTTAGGATACTTTTTAATTCGCAACAGTTTGTTTCACAAAACTTTATTGAAACAAATAATAAATTAGAAGTAGCGCTAATGGTTAATAATAATCAGGCAGCAGTTCTAGAAATTTTTAATCCAAACGAAAGTTCGTTTTTGCCAGAAGAGATTATGTTGGTTGAGAGTTTAAAGCGTAATATTGAATTACGTTTTGAGAAAAAACTGGCTAAAAGACTATTACAAGAATCGGAAGAGAAGTATAAAATTATTGCCAATAATACTTACCATTGGGAGTTTTGGAATGGACCTGATAATCAGTTTGTTTACCATTCACCAGCCTGCGAAAAAATAATTGGCTATACAGCCGAAGAACTTTTAAATAATCAAAGTTTATACCCTAGTGCAATTCATCCCGATGATTTGGAGTATTTTATTTCGCACCATGCCAATATTACCAATCAACAGGGCCCTGAAAAACATTTTTTTAGATTAATTTCTAAGACGGGCGAGTTAAAACACATTGAACATGTTTGCCAACCAATATTTGATAAGGATAAAAAATTTATAGGAATTAGAGGTACTAATATTGATATAACAAATAGAAAAAAGGCCGAAGAAGAAATTTATAAATTTAGGGTAATTTCTGACCAAGCATATTATGGAACCGCCATTGCTAGTTTAGACGGAATTTTAACATACTGTAATGATGCATTTGCTAAAATGCATGGCTATGAAGTGCAAGAGTTAGTTGGTAAAAACTTGCAGATTTTGCATAATGAATCGCAGTTGCCAGTGGTACTTGAATCTATAAGGAAAATTAAAGACGAAGGCGGATATGTAGATGAAGAAATACCTCATTGTAGAAAAGATGGAACGGTGTTTCCTACTTTAATGAGCGCTAAAATTATTTCAGTTGATAAAAGTGTACCAGCCTTTATGTCGGCTACGGTTATTGATATTACAGAAAAGAAAAAAGCAGAGGCCGAAATTTTAAAGTTTAGAGTTATAGCCGATCAAGCTAATTATGGTGTGGGTATAGCTAATATGGATGGCATTATTGAATATGTTAATGCAAGTTTTGCTCAAATGCACGGTTGGGAACAAAATGAGTTAATAGGCAAACATGTTTCAGTAACTTATGGAAAAACCCAAAACGTTGATATAATTTTAGATGAAATTAAGAACAGAGGTGGATTTTTTTCGAAGGAAGTAATTAGAGCTAGAAAGGATAAAACTGAATTTCCGGCATTGATGAATGCAATGGTAATAGGCGATGGGAAAAATGTGCCTCAGCTAATGTCAGTAAGTATTATTGATATAACTGAACGTAAAAAAAATGAACAAGAAATAATTGAGCTGAACCAAAATTTAGAAAAAAGAATTTTAGAAAGAACCAAGGAATTAGCCATTGCCAATTCTGATTTAGTTTCAGAAATAGAAAATAGGAAAAAGATTGAAATTGATTTAATAACCAAATCTAGCGAGTTAGAAACATTTTTCTCAGTTGCAATTGATTTATTATGTATTGCCTCTATTGATGGTAAGTTTATTAAATTAAATAAAGCTTGGGAAGCTACTCTTGGTTATCATACCAATGAACTTGAAAATCATAGCTTTTTAGATTTTGTGCATCCTGATGATATAGATGAAACTATAAATACAGTAAAAGAGTTATCAGCTCAAAACCCAATTTTAAAATTTACAAATAGGTATAGAACTCATAAAGGTGATTATAAATTTATTGAATGGCATAGTGTACCAGTAGGGCAATTTATATATGCAGCTGCACGCGATATTACCGAACGAATGAACCATGAAGAGGAGTTACGCAAAGCACAAATAGATGCCGAAACTGCAAATCGTTCTAAAAGTGAATTTCTTTCAAGAATGAGCCATGAACTAAGAACACCCATGAATTCTATACTTGGGTTTGCTCAACTGCTCGAAATGGGTGAACTAAATGCTACTCAACAAAAAGGTGTGGCACATATTTTAAAAAGTGGAAAGCACCTGTTGGCATTAATTAATGAGGTGTTAGATATTTCTAAAATTGAAGCAGGAAAAGTTACCATTTCTTCCGAACCAGTTGAGCTTAATAATTTAATTAGTGAAATAGTTGAAGTATTGATTCCAAATGCAAATAACAAACGCATAAACATTCAAACAAGTGCCATTGATGAATTAGGATTGGTTTTTGTTAAAGCAGATAGACAAAGGTTAAAACAAGTTTTAATTAACTTGGTAAACAATGCTATTAAGTATAATTATGATGATGGTTTTGTTTGGATTTTTACTGAAAGAATAGTTGATGAATTTAAGCAAATAGATAATATAAAAATTACTATAAAAGACAATGGAATGGGAGTTGCCAATAGTGATTTGGAACGCATTTTCTTTCCATTTGAACGTGTTGGTGTACATGATAATAATACAGAAGGAACTGGTTTGGGTTTGGCCGTTGTTAAGCAACTAGTTGATTTAATGGGCGGTACTGTTGGTGTTGAAAGTGAATTAGGAAAAGGAAGCAGTTTTTGGATTCAACTGCCACATTGCCTAAGCGATATGGAACGTGTAAACAAAAATGGCGATTTAGTAAAACTTGATAAACAAGATAATAAAGAAACCTTGGGTAGTATTTTATATATTGAAGACAATAGTTCTAATATTGAGTTAATTAGACAGATTATTGAAACAAAATTACCTAGTATAAAATTATATACCAATACCAATGGCAGGCAAGCTGTTCAGTTGGCTGTACAAATAATGCCTAGCTTAATTTTACTTGATTTGCATTTGCCCGATATTCATGGGTCTGAAGTTTTGAAAAATTTGAAAAATAATGAAATAACCAAAAATATTCCTGTAGTGGTAGTAAGTGCCGATGCTATGCCTAGGCAAATAGAGCAATTATATAATTTAGGAGCAAAAAAATATTTAACCAAACCAATTGACGTAAGTGAATTTCTGTATGAAATTGAAAAATATGTAAATTAAAAATAGTTATTATTGCCTAATGATAATTTAATTCAAAATAATTATGATACCCAATTTTACAGAATCTAAAATTTTAATTGTTGATGATCGACAGGCCAATGTGGTGGTCTTAGAAGATTTTCTTGAGTTGAAAGGATATGTCAATGTAAAAAGCACAACGGATGCTCGGTTGGTTATTCAAATTGTGGAGGAATTTAAACCCGATTTGTTGCTATTAGATGTAATGATGCCTCATTTTTCTGGGGTTGAAATATTGGGTCAATTAAAAAATAGTGGATATTTAGCCAATATGGCTGTTTTGGTACTTACAGCCGATGTTTCACGCGAAACCAAACAACAAGCCTTATCCAATGGTGCAAACGATTTTTTAACCAAACCTTTTGACTTAACAGAGGTAGATTTGAGAATTAAAAATTTGTTGCTAATAGTTTATTTGCTTAATGAACTAAAGCAGCAAAATACGAGTTTAGAAGAAAAAGTTAAAGAGCGCACTACTGAATTACTTGAAATAAATGAGGCAGTAAAAGAACAAAATGAAAAGTTAAAAGACATAGCTTGGACACAATCGCACGTGGTTAGAGCTCCCTTAGCTAGGCTTATGGGTTTAGTTAATATACTTCAAATGGGCGAAGAAATGCCTGAGTTAAATAAAACTCAAATTTTAGAAAATGTGGTAAGTTCTGCTAATGAATTAGATGGTATAATTAGAGAAATTACTAAAAAATCGTTTGAAGCTAAAGTGCTAAGTAACGAAGGTTTGTAAATATAAGAAGATAGAATATGGAATTTGATTTGCTAATAATTGATGATGACGACTTGTTTTTGTTTTTAGGTAAACGCGAAGTAATTAAAAACAATATTCATAATGCACCTTTGTTATTTCCAACTGCACAAAAAGCACTTAATTGGTTAGATGAGCACAGTGTTTCAAATAAAGATGTGGTTATATTTCTAGATATAAATATGCCAGATATGGATGGTTGGGGCTTTTTGGATGCAATGATTGCTAAAAATTATGCATTTGTAATTAAAGTAATTATTGTTTCATCATCTATTGATCCAAAAGACCATGTTAAAGCTAATGGATACAACCAAGTCATAGATTATATAGAGAAGCCAATTACTCAAAAATCGCTTGAGAGGGTTAAGGAGTTAGAAGGGCTTTCGGCTTATTTTGCATAACTATAAAACTGTTTAACTATTTTGTATTTATTTCATAAGTTTTAACCAAAGTTATAAAATTGCATAAAAACGCTATTATATATGCAATTAGTTGAAAATTTGGTTTATTTGGTATTATTAATTATTTTAGTTGTTGGGGTTTGGTATTTTACTAAACGGATTACTACTAAGTCGGTTTGCCCTACTTGTGGTAATACGCATGATTTAGAAAGAATAAAAAGTTCTACAATTTATAAATCAATTCCATTGGTTAACGCTAAACATTTTATTTGTTATAAATGTAATAAAACCCATTACAGATTTAGTTTTCAAAGCGAGGCTAGATTGGTTAAATCTAAAGTTTAAGCAAAAAAAGCTGTCTCAAATTATTTCGAGACAGCTTTTTTTATTTTGTTAGTGTTTTTAAAACTATAACGCAGCAGCGTACATTTTTTCAACTTCTGCCCAATTTACCACATTCCAAAATGCTCCAATATAATCAGGTCTGCGGTTTTGGTAATGTAAGTAATAAGCATGTTCCCACACATCTAATCCTAAAATTGGAGTTCCTTTACATTCAGCTACATCCATTAAAGGATTATCTTGGTTTGGAGTAGAGCAAACGCAAAGTTTACCTTCTTTAACACATAACCAAGCCCATCCTGAACCAAAACGGGTAGTTGCAGCTTTGGTAAATTCTTCTTTAAATTTATCCATTCCGTCTAATTCAGCATTAATAGCTTCTAATAATTTACCACTTGGGCTTCCGCCTGCATTTGGTCCAATTACTTTCCAAAATAAGCTATGGTTAAAATGTCCACCACCATTATTACGCACAGGTGCAGGATATTTTGAAATATTTTTGCAAATATCTTCGATGCTTAAATTTTCAGCATCAGTACCAGCTATGGCGTTGTTTAAATTGGTAACGTAAGCTTGGTGGTGTTTTGAGTGATGAATTTCCATTGTGCGAGCATCAATATGTGGCTCAAGCGCAGTGTATTCGTAAGTTAGTTTTGGTAATTCGAATGACATAATTTTATTTTTTACGTTTTAATGTTTAATTATTTGAATTTGGCAAAATGATCAATTTTGCAATGCAAATGTATAATTATAAACCAAATTCAGTATATTAATGTTTTGTAAGTTTTACCTGTTTTTTATGTTGTAATTTAGTTTTTTGAGTTGTTAAGTGATTTAGTCAATTACCATTTAGAACTTTAACAAATTATGAATGGCAAATTTTAATTCGTTTCAATTACCTATAGTATTGTCTAAATTCCTTTTATACCCACATTTTATAGATAAAATTTGTTTACTAGCTGCATTGTTTTAATTGTTGGTTTAAAAGTACTTCGCTTTTTAGTAATAAAATATAATATTAATATGAAAAAGAGCATTTTAACTGCCATTTTATTGATAAGTTCTATTTCGCTTTTTGCACAAGTAGATGAACCTAAAGGGGTTATTCAAAATCCAAAAGGGTTTAAAGAAAAGGCACATAATTTTTTTATGAGCAAACGTTTAAAAACGGCTACTGGTCAGCGCGATACATTGCATAGCATCAATGTGGTTTTTAACCAAGATACCACCAATCGAGGTATTGCATACAGAACTTTAGACTCAACTTATAATGATTTATTAGCAAGGTATAATGAATTAAACCGCAAACACAAAGCTTTACAAACCGATTATACCGAAATGAATCAGCGTTACACCGATTTGTTAAAATCATCGTTGAGCAAAACCGAGCAATTAAACCTAGCGCTTAAGCAAAAAGAAGACATGCTTTCGGCTCGAGAAAAACGTTTGGCTGAGTTAGAAGCTATTATTCGCAGACAAGATTCAATTACCAATGCTTTAAACGAAATTGTAAAACGTGCATTGCTTAGCTTTAATAGCGAAGAGTTAACGGTAGAAATGAAAAATGGTAAAGTATATGTTTCTTTAAGCGATAAATTATTGTTTAAATCGGCAAGTGCTGATATAGAGGAAAAGGGACAAGAGGCCATAAAAAAATTAGGTGAGGTGTTGAACAAAAATATAGATATTGATGTGTTAATTGAAGGCCATACCGATAATGTGCCATTGCGCAGCACCATTAATTTTAAAGATAATTGGGATTTAAGTACTGAACGAGCTGCCAATATTGTACGTATATTAAGCGATGTAAGTAAAGTTAATCCAAAACGCTTAACTGCAGCTGGCCGCAGTGAATATATGCCAAAGGCAAGCAACGATACTCCAGAAGGAAGAGCTAAAAACCGCAGAACAGAAATTATTTTAACTCCTAAGTTAGACGAGTTATATAAATTAATAGATAAAAAATAACCTGGTTAGATTAATTTAAAATTTAGCTGCCATTTTTTTTGACAAAATAGCAGCTAAATTATTTTTGGTTATTATCAGTATATCAGCTTTTTGTAAGTGTTTGCAGGCAATAATCATAAATAATTACTTTAAAATATGAATAATTGTATCATTTTTGTATAACAGTTATTCTATCAATAATTGTAAATTGTTATGTTTAAATTTTTAGTGTATTTGTTTTTATTTTATGTGGTATCACGTTTGTTATTTGGCACCTTGCTAAATTTTAAACAAGATGCTACTACACAAAATTTTCATGATGAACCTAATAACGAAGAAGGTAAAATTAAAATAAAACCAGATCAACAAACTTCAAATAAAAGTAAATCAAAAACCAACAGTTCTAATATTGGCGAATATGTTGATTTTGAGGAGATTAAGTAGTACAGATGGAGAAAGCAATACGTAGTATTTTATTAAAAACCCTTGGTTTAGAGGGTTACTTAGCCATAGTAAGCGATGCGTATTTACGTATTACCAATGCAGGATTTTTAAGAGCAAAATATCCTGAACTGTTTTTTTTAAAACAACTTATTAAACCCGGATTTGTAAGTATAGATATTGGTGCAAACGTGGGTTATTACAGTACTAATATTTCAAAATTAAGTGGTGCTAATGGTAAGGTTTATGCCATAGAACCAGTGCCTTTATTTGCCAATGTTTTTAAACGCAATGCTCATAAATTTGCGTTAAAAAATATTACTTTATATCAAACTGCACTTGGTGCAGAAAATAAAAAAATTGAAATGGGAACACCTGTAATTGATGGTGTTTTTAGGCATGGTTTAACGCATGTTTTGGATTCGAAGGATGATAATTCGGCACTGGCAACATTTGAGGCTGAAATGAAAATTCCTGATGAGTTATTTGCCAATATGGAGAAATTAGACTTCATAAAATGCGATGTAGAAGGTTATGAAGTGCATTTATTTCCTCACTTAATCAATACTATTAGCAAGTTTAAGCCGCTAATTCAAATAGAAATTAGCAATGCTGAAAATAGAAAACAAATTTTAGATTTATTAAAACCTTTGGGCTACAAGGGTTTTGGGTTAAAAGCTGGTGGTTTAACTGAACTAAGCGAGCAAGATACAGTAAACTATACACTAGGCGATTTATATTTTAAAATTTGAGGTAAAATAAGTTTATTAAATAATTCAAATAATTTACATTTGAATTAATTACATATACTTATGAAAACAGCTCAATACAAATTTACCCCAGAACAAGGTTGGAATTTTATTAATGGTGATGATGCTATAAACGATGCCAATTTGGTATTGGTTTTTGGTTCAAGTTCCAATATAAAAAATGCTGATAACTTAACAGAAATAAAAAATAAGTTTTCAAATGCTATATTTTTAGGAAGTTCTACTTCGGGCGAAATTAGTGATGTAAATGTGTTTGATGACACTATTGTTGCTACCGCTATTTTATTTGAAAAAACAAAACTACAGTATAAAAGTATTGAAATTGCTGATGCTTCAAATAGCTACGAAGCAGGAAGTAAGCTAATTGAAATGCTTGATAAAAAAGATTTAGCACATGTATTTGTGTTGTCTGACGGATTAAATGTAAATGGCTCAGAATTGGTAAAAGGCTTAAGAGAACATTTGCCCGAAGGTGTTAGTGTAACTGGTGGTTTAGCTGGTGATGGTGCTAATTTTAAAGAAACTTTTATTGTTATAGATAATGCCAAAAGCAAAAGTAAAACCATTGCAGCATTGGGCTTTTATGGCTCAAACATTAGCATAGGTTACGGTTCGCTAGGAGGCTGGGATAGCTTTGGAATTGAACGTTTGGTTTCTAAATCAAAAAATAATGTACTTTTTGAATTGGACGGTAAGCCAGCCTTAAGTTTATACAAATCGTTTCTTGGCGAAGATTACGCAAAAGAGTTACCAGCATCTGGCTTACTATTTCCTCTAAATTTACGTATTAAACAAGATGATACTCCAGTAGTTAGAACTATTTTGGCTGTTAATGAAGAAGAACAATCGTTAACATTTGCTGGCGATATTCCGGAAGGTTCTTACGTTAGATTGATGAAAGCCAATTTTGATAGATTGATTGATGGAGCTGTGGGCGCTGCCAATAGTACTTTAACTGGCAGTAATTCAAATAATCCTGATTTAGCTATTCTTATAAGTTGTGTTGGCCGAAAATTGGTTTTAAAACAATTGGTAGAGGAGGAAGTAGAAGGTGTAAGAGAGGTGTTAGGAAACAATACCACACTTTGCGGGTTTTATTCGTATGGTGAAATATCTCCATTTTCGAAAGATGCTAAGTGCGAGTTACATAACCAAACCATGACTATTACTACTTTTAAAGAGTTATAGTTTTATAAATAAAATATTTACCTAATTAATTAATGCTTTAAAAGGCATTTTCATGTTTTCATTTAGTGAATTATGCATAGATTACTAAAACGACAAATTAAAAAACTATTTGGCGATAACCCTGAGTTCTCAAAAGAGATATTGGAGTTTATTCAATTGGTTAATTCATCGTATGTATCGTTTCAAGATGACTTTAACCAGTTAGAAAGAACACTTGAGTTAAGTTCAAAAGAGTCGTTTAAGGAATTAGCCGATTTTAAATCGGCTGTTGATACAGCTGCCATTGTATCTATTGCTGATGCAAGGGGTATTATAGTTTTTGCTAATCAAAATTTTAGCGATATTTCTGGCTATTCAATTGGTGAATTGGTAGGTCAAAATCACAATATCGTTAATTCAGATTATCACCCTAAAAGTTTTTTTGAAAACATGTGGGAAACCATTAAAAGTGGTAATGTTTGGCAAGGGCAGATAAAAAATAAAAGAAAGGATGGAACTTATTATTGGACCAATGCCAATATTATTCCATTGGTAAATGATAATGGCGTTCCTCATCAGTTTATAGCCATTAGGTTTGATATTACTGAACGTAAAATTGCGGAAGAAAAGCTAATTCAAAGTGAAAAAAATTTAGCTGAAGTATTATCAGCTATCAACAGAACCACTGCTGTAATTGAGTTTGAACCCGATGGTACAATTGTAGAAGCCAATCAAATTTTTTTAAATCTAGTAGGTTATAACAAAGAAGAAATTATTGGTAAGCAGCATAATATTTTTGTTCATAATGATGAAGTTGAGAACAAAGAATATAAAAAGTTTTGGGAAGAAATTGGTAGTGGGAAAATAGTAGGGGGAGAATACAAACGAATTAAGAAAAACGGGGAAACTTTATGGATAATTGGAAGTTATAACCCAGTACTTGATGAAAATAACAATGTGAAACGCATTGTAAAGTTTGTGGTTGATATAACCGATAGAAAACTAGCCGAAAACAGATTGGTGGAGAATGATAGGTTACTGAAAGCTATCAATAAAGCATCATCCATGTTACTTACTAATATTGATTTTAACGATGCCATTTTCAATGCTTTAGCTTGCATTGGTGCTGAGGTTAAAGTAGATAGGGTTTATATTTTCGAAAATCATTTATTACCAGGTAATGTGCAGGCCATGAGCCAACGTTACGAATGGAGTAAAGATGGTATTGAACCACAAATTGATAATCCACAGTTACAAAATGTTCCATATATTGAAACTGGTTTTGAACGTTGGTATAATACTTTGGCTCAAGGCTCAGCTATTAAAGGATTAATAAAAGATTTTCCAGAGGTAGAAAGAAATTTACTTGAGCCACAAAATATACTTTCTTTAATTGTAGTTCCAATTTTTATAGCTGAACAGTTTTGGGGCTTTATTGGTTTTGATAATTGCACTTTAGCTACCGATTGGACAGGCGCTGATGAAAGTGTAATTAGAACATTGGCCAATAATATTGGTGGTGCTATGGAGCGCCATAAAGCTGAACAAAAACTAAAAGAAAGCGAAGGTAAATTTAGGTTACTTATTGAAAGTGCAACAGATATGTTTTATTATACTGATGCCACTGGTAAGTTTACCTACGTTAATGAAATAGCCACAAAAGTTACCGGTTTTGAAATTGATGAATTGCTCGATAAAAGGTATATTCAATTAGTTAGAGCTGACTATAAAAAAACGGTAGAAGCATTTTATTTAAATCAAGCTTATAAAGACGACAGTGTGACTTATTTAGAGTTTCCAATAGTTACCAAACAAGGTAAGGAAATTTGGGTGGGTCAAAACGTACAACTAATTTATAAAGAAGGTAAGTTTTCTGGGGTACAAGCCATTGCTAGAGATATAACAGCTTTGAAAGTTGCTCAAAATGAGTTGATTAACTCTAAAAACTTTTTAAATAATATTTTAAATGCAATTCCTAATCCAGTATTTGTAAAAAATAAAAAACACAAATGGGTTTTAGTAAATGATGCTTATGCTAATTTAATTAATTTAAGCAAAGACCAAATTATAGGTAAAACAGATAGGGAGTTTTTAGAGGCTGATGAAGCTGAATATTTCTTAAATAAAGACGAAAAATTATTTGAAACTAAGGCCGAAGATACTTACGAAACATTATTTAAAACTGGAAATGAAGAACGCACTTTATTTATTAAAAAATCATTGTTTGCAGGCGATGATAAAAAGGAATTTTTAGTAGGTGTAATTACTGATATTAGCGAAATAAGACAACAACAAAATGAAATTTACTTATTGAATAAAATTACTGAGCAAATTAGCGATGCCATTTCGGTAGCTGATTACGATGGTAAAATGATTTATGTAAATGAAAGTAGGGCCAAAGTATTAGGTAAAACCCGCGAGGAAATGATAGGCACTACTGTAATGCAAATGGAAAAACTGTTTCCAACTGTAAATGAGTGGCGCGAACATTTTAATGAAGTAAAAGAAAAAGGCGAACTGTTAATTGAAGGTATTAATATTAGAAAAGATGGCAGCGAATATCCAATAGAAGCAAGTGTTAAATATTTAAATGTTGATGGTAATGAGTTAATTGTAGCTGCTGTTAGGGATATTACAGAAAGGAAATTACAACAGAAAGAAATTTTAGATAAGAGTCAAATATTAAATGCTATCTTAACCGAAATGCCTTCGGTATTATTCCGTTTAAATAAAGATGGAATTTTTACCCAATTACAAGGTGCAGGTATTAAGCGTTTAGGTATGGTTGATGGTCAGCTTTTGGGGCAAAATGTGTTTGATGTGTTTAATGAAAAAGATTACCCTGTAGTAAACAAACAATTCCAACATGCATTGGCTTCGCTAGAACCCAATTATAGCATTATGGAAGGTAATGATGCCAATGGACATTGGTTTTTCGATAATTTTACGTTTAAAGATATTACCCAAGAAGACGGTTTGGTTGGGTTTGCGTTAGATATTACTGATAGAAAATTAATTGAGGCTAAATTACAAGAAAGTGAAACTCGATTTAGGTCTTTGGCTCAAAATTCAAGCGATATTATTACTATTTTAAAACCTGATGGAATTACAGTTTATGAAAGTCCATCGTTTTTCAGAATTTTTGGTTACGAAGAAAATGAGGTTATAGGTCATAATATATTTGAGTTTGTGCATCCTGACGATTTTGCCATTGTTCAAAATGAGTTTCAACAAGGATTAGAAAGAGGAGGCGTTTCAGATGCTATAGAGTTTAGGTTTAAACATAAAAATGGTAGTTGGGTTTATATTGAAGCCATTGGCAATAACTTGCTTGATGTGCAGGGTATAAACGGAATTGTAATCAATTCGCGCGATATTACAGAGCGTAAAAAAGCACAAGAAGAAGTTCAGAAGTTAAAAGAGTTTTATGAAAAAATTCTGAATGAAATTCCGGCTGATTTGGTGGTTTTTGATAATGACCATAATTATTTGTTTGTCAATCCATTAAGCATAAAAAATCCAGATTTAAGGCAATGGATGATTGGTAAAGATGATTACCAATATTGTGAATATAGAAATAGGCCTAAAGAAATAGCAGATAAGCGTAGAGAATTGTTTAATGAAGTGGTTGAAAGTAAAAAACAATTTGAGTTTGAAGAGTCTATTTTGCACGAAAATGGCAAACGAAACTGGATGTTAAGGCGCATGTTCCCTGTTATAAATGAACTTGGAAATGTAATTAACGTAATTGGATTTGGACTTGATATCACTGATAGAAAGCAATCTGAACTGAAACTGCAAGAAAGTGAAGAGCGTTTATCTTTAGCCATTAATTCAGCTAATTTGGGTATTTGGGATTGGAATCTTCAAGATAATGTATTGATTTGGGATGATTCAATGTATAAGGTTTTTGATGTAGATCCTAAAGAATTTAATGGTCATTATGATGCATTTGAAAAAACGTTACACCCAGATGATATTGAAAGAGTAAATGCTGGAGTGGCAAGTGCCTTAAAAGGTCCAAACGACTACATTGATAATTTTAGAATATTAGATAGAAAAGGGAATATTAAATACGTATCGGTTTTCTCAAAAACCTTTAGAAATGAAGATGGAACTGCCAAACGTATGATTGGGGTAAACTTTGATATTACCGAAGCCAAACTAGCAGAGTTTAAAATATTAAAAGCACAACGTGAACTTGAAGAAGCGCAACACATTGCTAGAGTTGGTGGCTGGGAAATTGATAGGGAAAAACGCAGCATTAATTGGACAAGCGAAATGTACAATATACACGAGCTTCCTTTAGATTATGTACCAACCATTGCTACATCGTACGATTTTTATACTGATGATACACGAGCTTTAGTAGTAGAGAAATTTAAAGCTGCCATTGATAATTTAGAAGAATTTGAATTAGAGGCTAAAATAAAAACGGCCAAAGGCAATATTGTAGAAATAAGAACCAAAGGCGTGCCAGTAGTAGAAAACAATAAAGTAATTGGCATGCGTGGTATTTTCCAAGATATTACCAAAGAAAAAGAAGCAGAACGTCAGTTAAAAGAATATGCTATTGAGCTTGAACAAAAGAATCGAGAATTAGACCAATTTGCATACATAGTATCTCACGATTTAAAAGCACCTTTACGAGGTATCAATAATCTTTCGCTTTGGATTGAAGAAGATTTAGGCGATAAAATAGAAGGTGAAATTAAGGCTAGTTTTGATATGATGCGTGGTAGGGTAAAACGCATGGAGCTTTTAATTAACGGTATTTTAGAGTATTCACGTGCTGGACGTATTAAACAAGAGGCAGAAACTTTTGAATTAAAACCTATGTTGGATGAGTTGGTTGAATCATTAAGTCCTGCTGAAAACATAAAAATAATTATACCTGATAATTTGCCAAAAGTTACTGCGGAGCGCATTTCGTTTGAACAAATTTTTACTAATTATATAAGCAATGGTATAAAATACAATAACAATCCAAACCCTATTATAGAGGTAAGTTATACCATCAATAAGGGTATGTATGAGTTTTGTGTGGCCGATAATGGAGAAGGAATTGAAAAACAATTCCACGAAAAAGTATTTGTTATTTTTCAAACACTTCAATCGCGCGATACATACGAAAGTACTGGAGTTGGTTTAGCTATTGTTAAAAAAATTGTGGAAGATAAAGGCGGAAAGGTTTGGATTGATTCTGAAAAAGGACAAGGTGCTAAGTTCTATTTCTCATGGCCTGTTGAGTTTTAGTATATTTATGTAAAAGTATTTAATGTATTTGTTAATTTTTTGCATAATTGTTTATGGCTTAAAATAAATGATTAAATTACGCCCAATAAATTACATTAATGAAAAAGAAAACCATAATTTCAACATTAGCATTAGCTATATTTTTTATTGGCTATAATCAATTAACATCAAATCCTACAGGCGCTCCTGCGGGTTACAGTGGCTCTCCAGCCGATGGTCAAACTTGTGCTAACTGCCATGGTGGATCTGCTGTGGAAGCCAACAATATATTAACAAGTGATGTGCCTGCTACTGGTTACGTTCCTGGAACTAATTATACCATTACGGTTACTATTTCTGGTGGTACAGCACGAAAAGGTTTTCAGGTTTCTCCTCAAAACAGTTCAGGTGTGTTAATGGGAACATTAACAGCAGGCACTGGAAATAGAGTGGTAAGTTCTAAATATGTAACACACACTTCGGCTAAAACAAGTAATCCTGGAACTTGGACTTTTACTTGGAAAGCTCCTGCAGCAGGAACTGGAACTGTTAATTTTTATGGAGCCTTTGTAAATAATTTTTCCAATATTTCAAAACAAGTGTTAACTGTAAATGAACAAACTTCAACTGGAGTTGAAGCTCAATTAATTGAAAAAGAAACATTTAGTACTTACCCAAATCCAGCTACAGGAAATATGTTTTTAAACTTAAATTTGTCTGCAGGAAGTTATGCTACAGCAAGTTTAGTTAACCTTGAAGGTAAGCAAATCAGTACGTTGTTTAATAGCGATTTATCTGCTGGTAAACACCACCTTCAGTTGGATGTAAATCAAATAAAATCGGGCGTGTATTTTTTACAAGTTACTGCCAATGGAGTTACCAAGCATAAAAAAATAATGATTCAATAAAAGTTTAGATTATTTTTAAAAGGCCCAATTGGAATTTTCAATTGGGCTTTTTTATTGCACTAAATAATTTGTACTACGGCTAAAAAAGTTATTTTTGTTTTCAAAGAATAATATCAATGAAAATAAAAAAATTACTAAGTATTGTTTTACTAGCAAGTTCGTATGCAGCTTTTGCACAGAGCTTTACAGTAAACTCTCCAAACAAAAAAATTTCTCTATCGCTTAATTTAAATGAAGCAGGTGCTTTAAATTACAGTGTAAATTTTAAGGCAAAACCAGTTGTTGAAACCTCCAAGTTGGGTTTTAAAATAAACGAACAAGCCGATTTAATGAACAACTTTAGCATTTTAAAAGTTGATTCAAGCACTTTTAACGAAACCTGGACTCCTGTATGGGGCGAAACAAAAACCATTGTAAACAACTATAAGGAAATAGCCATTACTTTAAAAGAAAAAGGCGATAAACCTCGCATAGTTCAAGTAGTATTTAGGGTTTTTAATGATGGTGTAGGCTTTAGATATGTTTTTCCTGAACAACCTAATTTATTCCATTTTGTAGTAGCCGATGAAGAAACTACCATTAATTTAACTGGTGACCATAAAATTTGGTGGATGCCAGGCGATTTTGATACAAACGAATATACTTACAATACTTCGCAAATATCTGAAATTGAAAAACTAGCTAAAAAACGCGATGGTGCCATATTTACTGCTACGCCTATTAAAGGTGCATTTGTACAAACGCCTTTAATGGTTAAAACCAAAGATAATTTATACATTAGCATACATGAAGCAGCGTTAATCAATTACCCTGCTATGGACTTAAAGTTTGATTTAAGCACATTTGAGGCTACAACTAAAATAGCTAATGATGCAGTAGGAAACAAAGCATATATGCGCGCTCCTTGTCACACTCCTTGGAGAACAATTATTATAAGCGATGATGCACGTGATATCATTGCTTCAAAAACTATTTTAAATTTAAATGAGCCATCAAAACTAACCAACACCAGTTATATTAAACCAATGAAATACGTTGGTATTTGGTTAGAAATGCACTTGGGTCTTTCTACTTGGGATTATGCAGGCACACAAGCTGCTAGCGATGCAGGTTCGGATGGAAAACAAAAAGTAAAAACTAAACATGGTGCTACTACAGAAAACACCAAACGTTATATTGACTTTGCTGCTAAAAATGGATTTGGTGGTGTGTTAGTAGAAGGTTGGAATGATGGATGGGAAGATTGGTTTGGAAAATGGAAAGAAGATGTGTTTGATTTTGTTACTCCTTATCCTGATTACGATTTTAAAGGCTTAAATGCTTATGCGCAAAGCAAAGGTGTTGGTATGATTACTCATCACGAAACAAGCGGAAGTGCTACCAATTACGAACGTTATATGGATACCGCTTACCGCTTAATGGCTAGTGTTGGAAGCCATGCTTTAAAATCAGGATATGTAGGAAAAATTATTCCTCGTGGCGAGTTTCATGATGGACAATGGATGGTAAACCATTACTTACGAGCCATTAAAAAAGCTGCTGATTACAATATTATGGTGGTAGCTCACGAGCCAGTGCGCCCTACCGGTTTACACCGCACTTATCCTAACTTTATGGCTGCTGAGGCTGCTCGCGGACAAGAGTTTAACTTTTGGAGTGAAGGTAATCCACCTGAGCACGAAACCATTTTACCTTTTACCCGCTTAATGGGTGGTCCAATGGATTATACGCCTGGTATATTTAAAATTAAAAAGAGCAGTTATTATCCTGATGCTAAAGAACAAGTGCATACTACTTTAACCAAGCAATTGGCATTGTATTTAACATTGTATAGCCCTGTACAAATGGTTACTGATTTACCAGAAAATTACGAAGCTAAACCAGATGCATTCCAGTTTATTAAAGATGTAGCTGTAGATTGGGACGATACCAAAGTAATACATGCAGAGCCAGGTGAATATCTAACCATAGCTCGTAAAGCTAAAGGAACCAATAACTGGTTTTTAGGAAGTATTACCGATGAAAATGCAAGACAATTAAACATGGATTTTAGCTTTTTAGATAAAGGTAAAAAATATACTGCTACCATTTACCGCGATGCACCTGATGCTAGTTGGGATAAAAATCCAGAAGCTTATGTAATTGAAAAAATTACCATTACCAATAAATCGAAATTAATTTTAAAATTGGCTCCAGGTGGAGGAACAGCTATTAGTATTATGGCACAATAATTTTAGCAAATAAATTTTTTTAAATCCCATTGGTGTAATGCTGATGGGATTTTTTATGTTAAATGCTATTCAATGGTTAAATTTATTAGCGTTAATTGTTAATATTGTTGTAAATAAACAATTTTGATATTGTCAATATCTAAGGATATTGAGATTATCGAAATCTCTTAAATAAATAAACCAATTTTTATTGTTATGCAAAAACTATTTTATACCCTGTTAGAACTTTTTGGTTGGATAAAAATTATGTTATCGCCATTTTTAATGGGCTTAATTATTGGAGCATTATGTTATTTTGGTTTGGGTAATGATTTAGGCCGAGTGCTAGGTGTTTTAATTGCTTTGAGTGGTTTGGTAATTGGAGCCATTTGGGCCACGCGAGTTTATAAAAAACAAGGAACCATTCAGTTTTTATCACGAATAATGGCAACACCAGAATTAGATAAAAATGATAACAAAGAATAAATTTAAATAAGATTATTGCATCTCAATGGTTTTGTTGGTAGAACGTTACCATCATATATTTAATAAATTACTTCTTAATTAGGCTAAAGGAAAAATAATTAAATTTTAAAGCATAATGTAGCTCAAACTAATGTATTTAGTGTTGTATATATAAATTACCTATTTAATGAATTAGATTGGGTGCCTTGGTTGGTTTTAATATATAACAATGCTCGTTTTATATGCAGGTTTCTACTTTTTTACTCAAAAAAATAAATGATTGTATTTAAAACTTTTGTCTGTAAATTAGGTATTTGTAACACTTGGCAAGTGTTTTTTAAAGAATTAAATTTGATTCAATTTGAATTTACAAACAAATAATTATTATAAACTATCTTTGGACAGAATTTATTATTAGAAATAATATATGGACGGAACAAGTTTAACACCCGAACAAGAAAAAATTAAAGCTTTGCAGCAGGTATTGCCTGAGGCTTTTAGCGAAGGAAAAATAGATTGGGAAAAACTACAGGCTGCGTTAGGAGAAAATATAAACTTTGCCAATGAGCGCTATGTGCTTAATTGGGCAGGGAAAAGCGATGCTTTTAAAGTATTGCAAACACCTACCACAAAAACGCTTGTTCCTGCAAAAGATGAAAGCGTAAACTTTGATGAAACTGAGCATATTTTTATTGAAGGCGAAAACTTAGAAGTGCTTAAAGTGCTGCAAAAAAGCTATTTCGGTAAAGTAAAAATGATATACATAGACCCCCCTTACAATACAGGAAATGATAGCTTTATATACCCTGATAGGTTTAGCGAAACCTTAAAACAATACCAAGAACGGGTAGGCGATAAAGACGAAGAAGGCTACATGACCAAAGATGGCATGTTTAAAAGAAACAGCAAAGAAAACGGACAATACCATAGCAATTGGCTAAACATGATGATGCCACGTTTGTATTTAGTAAAAAACTTACTGCGACAAGATGGGGTGATTTTTGTTTCGATTGATGATAACGAGGTGCATAACCTACGTTTATTGATGAATGAGATATTTGGGGAGGAGAATTTTGTAGCTAGTGTAATTTGGGAGAAAAAATTTGCACCTTCAAATGATGCGAAATGGTTTTCCGATAATCATGATTATGTTTTGATTTTTTCAAAAAACAAAGACTTATGGAGACCTAATTTGTTAGAAAGAAATGAAGAAGCTATAAACAGGTATAAAAATCCAGATAATGATGAAAGGGGTGTATGGGTTTCCGGTGATATGACAGTTAAAACTTACAACGCTAATTATGATTTTGAGATTACGACTCCTTCCGGAAGAAAAGTAAAACCACCTGAAGGAATTTGCTGGAGGTTTTCTAAAGAAAAAGTTGAAGAATTGATTGGGGAAAATAGAATTTGGTTTGGGACAGATGGAAGTAATGTGCCAAGGCTAAAAAGATTTTTATCGGACGTTAAGGAGGGTATTACTCCAATGACAATTTGGAAACATAAAGATGTTGGGCATAATCAAGAGGCATTTCAAGAAGTCAGGAAGTTATTTGAAGGGCAACAATTCTTTAGCACACCCAAACCGAATAGACTCTTGAAACAAATTGTTTCAATTGGCTCAAATTCTAATGACATAATACTCGACTTCTTCGCAGGAAGCGGCACCACCGCCCAAGCAGTAATGGAATTAAACAAAGAAGACAGTGGAAACAGAAAATATATTTGTGTTCAACTTCCCGAACTAACTGATGAAAAAAGCGAAGCCTACAAAGCAGGTTACAAAACCATAGCTGACATATGCAAAGAAAGAATCCGCAGGGCTAGTAATAAAATACAAGAAGAAATCAATCAAGAAATTACGAAATTAGAACTACGAATTACGAAACTGCAAGGCGAACTACCCACTGATGAAACTAAAACAGAAATAGAAAATCTGAAATCTAAAATCAATAATCCAAAATCTCAAGATTTGGGTTTCAAAGTATTGAAATTAGAAGACAGCAACTTTAAACAATGGCAACAAATAGAGGGTAAAGATGCCAAAGCACTAGCCGAGCAAATGAAATTGTTTGTGGACCCTGTTTCGGAAACTGCCACCATTGAAAACATGGTGTATGAATTGTTGCTAAAAAGTGGCAAAGACTTGAATAGTAAAATTGAAAATAACGATGGGTATTTTCTTGTTAATGGCAATGAATTGGCATTGATATTAGAAAAAGTGAGTCAAGAAATTATTACTGAAGTAATGAGCAAGCACCCCAAAAAAGTAATTGCTTTAGATAAACTATTTAAAGATAACGACCAATTAAAAACCAATACAGTACTGCAAATGCGCGATGCAGGTATTGAATTTAAAACCATATAGCTTATGCTTAAAAATATAAAAATAGAAGGATTTAAGTCTATCAAAAAAATGGATTTGCCATTGACACCTATTAATATATTGATAGGCTCTAATGGGGTTGGTAAATCTAATTTCATATCTTTTTTTAAGTTGGTAAATAACATTTATGAACAAAGGCTTCAACAGTATTCAATTAAAAGTGGTATTGATAATCTCCTTCATTATGGTAGAAAAAATACTACTGAAATAAAAGGTTATCTTGATTTTGGTAATAATGCTTATGAATTTAATTTGTTGCCAACTGATGAAGGCACTTTGTTTATAGGGAGAGAGGATAGTATTTTAAATAATCAAACTCAATACAAGAAAACTTTTTATAATCAAAATATCAAAGAAAGTTTAATTAAACAAAAAGGTATATATAGAGATATATATCTTAGTGAACAGCTTGAAAGTTATAAAATTTACCATTTTCATGATACCAGTATTTCAGCACCTTTACGTTCAATTGCAAACATAAACGATAATAGAACACTTAATGAGGAAGGTAGAAATTTACCTGCATTTCTATATTATTTGCAAGAAAAACATTTTAAGTATTTTCAACTAATTGAAAAAGTAATTCAATCAGTTGTTCCATTTTTTGAAAGATTTGATTTAGCGCCACTTTTAATTGGAGAAAATGAAAGAATAAATTTAAAATGGATTGAGAAAGAACATCCAGAACATTATTTCGATGCAAAAGATTTATCTGACGGTACTTTACGATTTATTGCTTTAACCACACTTTTGTTGCAGCCAATTCTTCCCAAAACTATTATTTTAGACGAACCAGAACTAGGTTTACACCCTTTTGCTATTTCAAAATTAGCAGGAATGATAAAAAAAGCATCGGTTCAATCTCAAATTATAGTTGCTACACAATCGGTAAATTTGGTTAATGAATTTTCGGCCGATGATATTATTGTAGCCAATAGAGAAGATAATCAAACAGTGTTTAAGAGGCAGTCAGAAGAGTCGCTTAAAACTTGGTTAGAAGATTATTCTATAGGCGAACTGTGGGAGAAAAATGTAATAGGAGGTAGGCTATAATGAGAGGCATTTACATTATTTGCGAAGGTCAAACAGAGGAGGAGTTTGTGAATGGTATTTTGAGACCCTATTTTAATTCGCACCAAATTTACGATGTGCGTGCAATATTAATGGCTACTAGTAAAGGCCATAAAGGCGGGGATGTAAAATATGACCGCTTGAAGTTTAATATTGAAAAATTGCTTGCAAGAGAAAGTGATGTAATTGTAACCACATTTATTGATTTTTTTAGGTTAAAAAGTGATTTCCCGAAATTTGATGATGCACAATTGATAACAAATAAAATTAAACGAGTTGATTTTTTAGAACAAGCCTTGGCAGAAGCCATAAACCAACCACGATTTGTTCCTTATATACAATTGCACGAATTTGAAGGTTTACTCTTTGCCGCAAAAGATGGATTTGAGTACTTGCCCGATTTACAGCAAGTCAATCTTGCTAAATTATTATTAGCAGTAAACGAAAAAGAAAATCCTGAGGAATTGAATGATGGTGAGTTAACAGCCCCTTCTAAAAGATTAGAGCATTTAATTCCAGGTTTCGATAAAAACAAGCCATTTTATGGTGGCATAATAGCTGAAGTAAATACTATTCGGGCAATACTTGAAAGATGTGTGCGCTTCAATGCTTGGGTTGAATCATTAATTGAAAAAGTAAAAGCATGAAATTAACTTTTGAATCCAACCTTCCTTATCAGCAAGAAGCCATAAAATCAATAACGGATTTGTTTGAAGGACAGCCTTTGGAAGATTCAGCTTTGGAATTTAACCTAAAGGAAGAAGGTACTTTAAATTTGATAAATGGTGTTAGTAATAACCTTGTTTTGACTGAAGAACAAATTCTTGCCAATTTACAATCCATTCAGGCCAACAATGAAATAAAGGTTTCTGACGAATTGGACGGTATGCACTTTTCAGTAGAAATGGAAACAGGTACAGGAAAAACCTATGTTTACCTCCGTACCATTTATGAACTGAATAAATTGTATGGGTTTAAAAAGTTTGTAATTGTTGTTCCTTCAGTAGCAATACGCGAAGGAGTATTGAAAAACTTAGAAATTACACACGAACATT
This sequence comes from uncultured Bifidobacterium sp., assembly GCA_964529175.1. GTDB lineage: Bacteria > Bacteroidota > Bacteroidia > UKL13-3 > UKL13-3 > JAAFJM01. Next base: position 199,496 of record CAZGVO010000001.1, on the reverse strand, counting down.
TCCAAACGCTTTATGATAATGTGCCCATAAATTTTCAGGTTTACGATAGTGTTAAAGTTTCAACTTTAAGGGGTTTTGCAACTACCAATAATATTGAAGTTTTAGTAATCAATATTGATTCGTTTGCCAAAGACGAAAACATTATTAATAAGCCAAATGATAGGCTAAACGGACAAAAACCAATAGCTTTTATTCAAGCTACTAATCCTATAGTAATAGTGGATGAGCCTCAAAATATGGAAACCGAAAAGCGTATTGCAGCTATTGAAAACTTAAAAGCTCTTTGCACGCTTCGTTATTCGGCAACACATAGAAATCAATACAATCTTACTTATAGTCTCAACCCTGTAAAAGCGTATGATTTAGGTTTGGTAAAACAAATAGAAGTAGATTCAATTATTGAAGAAAATGCCTTTAACGATGCATTTGTTTCTGTGGAATCAATCACAGCAACTAAAACCAAAGTAACTGCTAAAGTTTCTATAAACAGTAACGAAAATGGAGGCGTAAAAAAGAAAACCATCACTGTAAAAGTTGGAGACGATTTATACAAATTATCCAACGAAAGAGAAATATATGCAGACGGGTATATTATTGAAGAAATTGATGCTGTAAACCAATGTATTTCTATTTCAAACGGAAACATATTATACAAAGGCGACAGTCAAGGCGGATTGACAGATGAAGTAATGAAATTTCAAATCCGCAAGACCATAGAGGAGCATCTAAAGAAAGAAAAACGACTGAACAAATTAGGCATAAAAGTTTTGTCATTATTTTTTATTGACAAGGTTGCCAATTACCGAAACTATGATTCAGCAGGAAATGCTATAAAAGGAAAATTTGCAGAGTGGTTTGAAGAAATTTATCAGGAATACATTTCAAAACCTGCATTTAAGGAATTAGATAAGTTTCCTGTTGCCGAAACCCACAATGGCTATTTTTCGCAAGATAGCAAAGGAAAGGTAAAAGATACTTCGGGCGAAACCAAAGCAGATGATGATACATACAGTTTGATAATGAAAGACAAAGAGAAGTTATTAGGTTTAGATAATTCTTTGCGTTTTATTTTTTCACATTCAGCGCTTCGTGAAGGTTGGGATAACCCAAATGTGTTTCAAATTTGTACCTTAAATGAAACCAAGTCAGACATAAAAAAACGCCAAGAAATTGGTAGAGGCTTACGCTTGGCAGTTGACCAAACAGGAAAACGAACTTATGACCAAAACATTAATCGCTTAACTGTAATTGCAAATGAAGCCTATGATGATTTTGCTAAAGCATTACAAAAGGAAATAGAAGAAGATTGCGGAGTAGCATTTACCGGTAGAATAAAAAACAAGCAAGCAAGAACTGCCATTCAATATCGCAAAGGTTTTGAAGCCGACCCAAAATTCTTAGAGATTTGGGAAAAACTAAAAAAGAAAACCACTTACAGAGTAGATTATAAAACAGACGAGTTAATTATTTTAGCTGCAAAAGCCATAAAAGATTTGCCTGAAGTTAAATCGCCATCCATACGTTCTACTAAAATTGGAATTACCATGACAGATGAGGGTATAGGAACAAATTACGTAGGCGAAAAAGTAGAATCTTACGGTACTTATTCATGGAAAATTCCTGATGTATTAGGCTATATTCAAAGTAAAACAGAATTAACACGTTCAACTATTGAAGAAATTTTAAGTAAGTCGGGAAGGGTTAACGATATAATTATTAATCCGCAATTGTTTTTAGACCTAGCAACCGCAACTATAAAAAGGACTTTATATGGTTTAATGATTGATGGAATAAAATATCAAAAAATTGGTGGTTCGGAATACGAAATGGCTTTGTTTGAAGCTCAAGAATTAGAAGTTTACTTGAATGATTTTTCGTTTAAAGTTTCCGATACATCAAAAACTATTTATGAAGAATATGTGCCTTTAGATTCTGGTATTGAAAGCAAGTTTGCCAAAGACTGCGAAACCAGTGAACAAATAAAATTTTATTTCAAATTGCCGAATTGGTTTAAAATTCCTACACCTATTGGCAACTATAACCCAGATTGGGCATTGGTGTTTGAGGGCGACAAGAAAATTTATTTTGTGGCAGAAACAAAAGATACAGGAACGCCACAAGTTGATTTATCAAAACTAAGCAGTGATGAACAAATGAAAATTAAATGTGGCAAGGCTCATTTCAACGAATTTGAAGACATAGCGTATAAAGTAGTAAATAAAGTTGGGCAATTAACACCATGAGTTAATTTGGAGATATCTATTTGATATATTAATTATCTGTTATAACTAAGGTTGAACTATGATTAAATCATTGAATACAATTATCGTATTTTTTATTGTGTTTCTTTTTTTTGGTTGTTCAAAAACTGAAAAAAGTAACATCATTAGCAAGTTTTATATTTTAAATTCTGAAGAAAGATCTTTTAGTGATTCTGTCCCATTTTTAAATGTACCTCAATTTGATTCATTAGATTTATTTTTAGCTGCTGATAATTTCGATTATAAAGGAGTTGAGCATAAAGTTGCTGCTTATACTTCTTCAAATCAGGCGCCTGTTGATGGTGGAAGAAATTATTTTATGCTTGACTCGGTAGGAATAATTTATTTAAAAAGTACTACTTGGCCAATTAGTATGCGGCTTTCAAGCAATAACGATAGTTTGAACGATTTAATCAGTCAAGCTTATTCAAATATTTTACTAAAACCCCCATTTATATAATTTTAGGTTGAAGTAAATTTTTACTTCAACAAACATTAGGCTTAACAAAGCCTTTGTAAAATTTCTGAAATATTTTTATACAAAAAAAAGCAAGGGTTGCGTTTTATTTCTAATTAATTCAAATAGTTATGAAGTATAAACTTATTTTACCAATCCTATTTTTGCTGCTTTATGTTGCCAAAGCACAAGCGCAGCAAGTAACCAAAACCTGTAGTGTACATTTTAAAGTAGATGAATTTACTTTAGACCCCGATGATGAGGCTGTATTAACCGAACTGATTGCTGCTGCGCTTCCTGCTACTTATTACGAAATAGAAATAACTGCACATACCGATAACGATGCAGACAATGGCTATAATATCAGTTTGTCGAACAAAAGGGCCACTTCTGTTAAAACATTTTTACTAAATCAAAAGCTTAATAGTAACTTTATAAGAAGTGCTGCTTTTGGTGAAAGTAAACCCAAGGTAGCCAATAAAAACATTGAAAACAAAGCCATTAACCGCAGGGTAGATTTAGCCTTAAAGGCCTTTAGTGCCAACTCCATTGGCGATTTGTTAAAACAAGCCGCTCCCGAATACAAACAAACTTTTACTATAGATGCCACTAAAGACAATACCATTAAAGGCAGAAATGGAACTGTTATATTTATTCCTGCCAACTCATTATTAACGGCTAATGGAACTGTTGCTACCGGTATGGTAAATATTGAGTTAGAAGAATATTTAAAACCAGTGGACGCGGCATTTAACCAACTTTCTACCTTAAGCAATGGACAAATGTTAGAAACGGGAGGTATGTTTAAAATAGCTGCTATGGCTAATGGGCAAGCGTTATCTTTAAAACAAGGCGCCAATTTAAAAGTTGATATGCCAACAATAAATATGCGCAATAGCATGAACTTATTTACCGAAGTAAAAAATGCCAATGGCGTTAGCGAATGGAAGCAAACCACTACTGAGTTTAGACCAAAAAATGAAGTAAGAAAACCATTGCCTTTTGTAAAACTCGATACCAAATATTTAAACACTTTATTGGCAAATAATATTGCCGAAAAACAGGCATTTGAAAAAATTTATAAGTTGGCTAATTTACCTCAAAAACCTTCCCAAATAGGCAAGGCGCCTGTGTTGCGAGAGCTGAATATAAAAAATCAGTTTGCTTGGTGGGAACATTTAATTTATACCGATAAGTACTTAAATAAAAAACTAGATACCGAAAGAGCACGTAGACAAAAAACCTTTGATAAGCTAATGACTGCTTACTTAAAAAAGAAAGAAAAGTTTGATGTTAATATGGCTCAATACATAGCAGATTCAACCAATTTTGAAGCCAAAGAAAAAGCTCAATTATACAATTGGTTAAGCAAAGCAAAGCAAGCAAGTTTGGCTAATATTGAAGTGTTAGAAAGGGTACAATGGAACGATGGTATAAAACGTATGATTGAAAAAAGCGATAGAAATGAACTTACTATGTTAGACATTAAGCGCTGTTTTTATGCAAACATTTATAAAAATTATGAAGTGAGGGTTGAAATAAATAACCTGCGCAATATTGTTGATTTAATTGATAAGTTTAACGACATGAGCATTAGTAAAATTTACGAATTATGTGGACACAAAAAGGAAATTAACTTTGAAGTATATTTCCAAAAACATTATTTTAACAATGCCAATACTAACCAGTTTGCCAATGCACAAATTGCAAATAATCCACAGCTTAATCAAATGTTATTAAAGGCCGAAGATGAATTGATAACCTTAAGAGATAAAGATAAAATATTTGATGAAAAAGGAGTTGGTAATATATACACGGTAGCACTAAGTGGCTTTGGTACCTTTAACTGCGATAGGTTTAGTAGCACACCTAAAAACCAAATGGCTACTATCAAAATTCCATTTAAAGAAAGTGCTAATGTTTCAGTATTTGTGCCTTCTATAAATAGTTATATGTATGCCAATAGAACCATGGAAGGTTATGAAGTAGAAATTCCAAAGGACTTAGAAGTAAAAGTAATTTTTGTTGCTTTGAATAAGGAAAATGGTCCATTGGTACAAATTCATAAAACTAAGTTTAGTAAAAATACAGTATTTACACCTAAACCTGTAGCAGTTAACTTAAAGGCAATGAAACAAATGTTGGCCAGTATTTAGCTGAATTCCTTTTTAAAATTGTTATAAATAACTTGAATGGAGTTTATATTATAAAAAAAACTGAACCACATAGAACATAGAAGTTTAGTTTATTACCTTTGTTTCTATCTTCTATGTGGTTTTTAAATTGCTAAGATAGTTATTGGTACAAATTCACAAAACCAAGTTTAGTAAAAATACAGTATTTACACCTAAACCTGTAGCAGTTAACTTAAAGGCAATGAAACAAATGTTGGCCAGTATTTAGCTGAAATTCCTTTTAAAAAATTGTTATAAATAACTTGAGTTCAATTTATATTTTCTAAAAAAAATTGAACCATATTGAACATAGAAATGCAATTTATTGCCTATGTTTCTATCTTCTATGTGGTTTTTAAATTGCTAAGATAGTTATTGCATCATTGTTGAGTGCCAAGTTATTTCAATTGATTTACATTCATTAAAAGTGTTGTGTTATAAAAACTAAAAGGCTGTCATTTTTGGTGACAGCCTTTTTTGTTGTAAAAAATTAATATAAATAATTAGGATGCCGGTGTTTAATATCTAATCTCTACTCTGCGGCATTCTTTAGCACTTAGGTTGGTGCTTTCTTGTGCCATTTTTCCTCTAGAGTAAGTTTTTAAATTTTGAATCAAAAAACCATTATTGGTTAATTCATTTTGTACCGATAAAGCACGTTTATCCGAAAGTTTTTGGTTGATTTCATTGTTGCCTGTCCAATCGGTGTACGATACAATTTGTAAAATTTTATCACCATGTTCAGCTATCACTTTTTTAACAATGGCTTTGTTCTCCTCGGTTAAATCAGAACTGCCCACTTCAAAATACAATACACCTACCAAGTTTTCAAATTTTTTATTAACTACTTCGGGCTTGGTAATATTAGCATTTTTTAAAGTTTCAATTTGTGCACGTAAATCAATAATAGCTTGTTGTTGCGCAGCAATAACTTTATTTATAGAGTCCTTATACAAGTTTATATTGGCATTTAATTGATGGTATAAATTAGCATTAGCACCCTCTGTTGAGTTTTGAGCTAAAAAAGCATTTAGCTTGGTTAGCATATCACCCATTTCTTGTTTTACCACTATATTGTCGGTTTTGGTACTATCTAGTTGTGCAAACAAATTGTTTGCAAACAATGCAAATAGTAAAACCAAGTAGCCATATTTTAAATGATTAGTCATTGTATTTATTCATTAAAGACTCAATGGTAGCTTGTAAGTTCTTTATTTTTTGTATTTGGTTTTGATTGGTAATTTTATATTTACCTAAAACTTTATCTAGGTCTTTATTTATTTTACCCAATTCTTTTTTCATGTTAACCAAACCCGGATTGGTTTTGTCAATATTTACTAATCCATTTATTCTATCGTTTAATTTGTCAATTTCATCTTGAATTACTTCATCGCTTACTATTTGGTTTTTGCCAACTGGTTTTGGTTTGTTAAAGCTAAACGATATGGCAATTTCATTTTGCGCAGGAGCTAAAGCATTATAACCACTCATTTGGTTATAAAATGCATAATTTATAGCAAAGCTTTTAAAGTTTAAGCCAGCACTTGCTATCATGGCACCATTGGTTCTGTAACCACCCGAAATAGAAATAGTTTCTTTCCAAGTGCCTTGCAATAAACCATCAACCATGTTTAAACCATTGCTAAAATTGTAATAATTTACCATGGGTTTAATTTTAAATTTGGTTTCAGCACCTGCATAAAAATTCCAACCCGCATTGCCAATAAATACATTATTAAAAGGTTTGTCGCCTGTAACTATTGATGGAACTGAAAATCCAATTTCTGCTTTTTTATCGAATTTGTACATAAAGCCAACGCCACTGGTGAAGAAAATTTTATTGATACTGTTAGAGTTCAATGCTGGATCGCTCATATCTACCAAGCCATTTAGCAATTCGTTTTTAAGGTTGGTTTGCGAAATACCAGCCGAAATACCAAAGCTCAAAGTATTTTTGGTGTTTAACTTAACTGTTTTGCTAAAAACACCTTCTGCATTAATGGTTTGAAATACACTTACCGAAGTAGTGGCAATTTTAACACCTAAGCCAGTATTGTTGGCAAAAGGTGCATGTATACCAAAGTTATACGAACGGTTGGTTCCATTTAAATCGCCCGATACACCCCTAGCGTTAAAAACGGCAAATATATTTTCAGTACTGCCTGCTAAAGCTGGATTGTATATAAATGGATTTAACAAATTTGTATATAAGCTATTTCTTTCTTGGGCTTTTAAACCAATAGAAAAAGCAAACATTGCGATACATATTTTATATAATTTTTTCATGATACTAAATTTTTAAATAAATGATGGGTTGGAAAAATTAATTAGGGTTTACAATGTTTACAATTCCCTTAAACTCGCTATTGGTAGCGCTGTTTTTAAATGTGTAGTAGTAGCTGCCAGTAGGTAATAACTTGCCATTTAGTTTTACATCCCAATCGTTATTGTAATTGCCTTCTTTTTTATAAACTTCTAATCCGTTTTCGTTAAAAATGGTAAGTGTATATTCTTGGTATGAAGCTACATCTTGTATTTCAAACGAATCGTTAACACCATCGCCATTAGGCGAAATAAAATTGGCTACAGGCAATACATCTTTTATAAAATAGCATGGGTATTTACTATAAACAATATAAGGTGAACTTGCATTTCCATACGATGCATTTTGTTGAAATTGCACTGTAAGTTTAGCATCGTAAACAGTGTCTTTAGCGGCATCGTATATTTTGAATGAAATGGTTTCGCCATTAACTGCATTGCTGTAAATAAACAACGAAGCAGTGTATTTGCCATTATAAACTTGGCTGGTAAGTGCAGTTCCTCTGCATTCGCTACCTACAAAAACACCAATGCGATTGCTTGGACTAATTTGTTCGGCACAATCAATATTTATTACCGCTGTCATGGTCATATTGTATTGGAAATTGGCTGGATTAACTGTCCAGTTTGGATCGGCAGCCAATACTTTATTTATACCTACTACCAATAAGGTGAGTAGTAAAATAATAGATTTATTTAAAGTTGTCTTTTTCATATTTTGTTGATTAAATTTTTTCAATTTTTAGTTTTGGGTGTCATTACAATGAACTCCCGATAGCTATCGGGAGTACTTTGCAATAACTAATTTAAACTGTGTATGCTTTTATAATTTCACCACTTTGTGTCTTATAGTTTTAGCATTGCTCTCAATTTCTAAAATATATACACCTGCTGGTATATTACCTGCTTTGTAAGTTATTTGGTTGTTTCCTTGGTTAAAGTTGTCAGATGTTACTAACCCAACTTCTTTACCCGAAATATCTACCAAACGAATATTTACTTTATTGGCTTGCGGTAAGTTAAATTCTATGCTTAACACATCAGTAAATGGCACAGGATATACTTTTGAATCAATGGTATTAGCTATTTTGCTTTCTATACAAGGGCCATTATTGTTAAACAATACTGGGCTAGTAATATTTCCATTTATGCTATTGCCTTTGTAAGTTAAGTTTTGATTTAAGTCAAATACGTTACCTGTGCTTTCGTCTAATAACTTAAAGGTAAGCGCTTCGTTTTCATTGCCCGAAATGGTTAAGAAATAAGCTAACTCATTACCATTGGTAGTTTGTGGTTTAGCAAAACCTCTCAATTCATTGTTTACAAATGCACCTAATAAAAGTGCGTTTTTTGTAGGCAAATTATCGCATGCATTTACTTTACCAACTATATTCATATTGGTATTAAACTGATATGGATTATAGTTCCAATAAGCCGAAGTTAAAGCAGTGTTTTCAGCACCTTTTTTACCAAACATAGCCGAACGAGGGTAAGTGAATGAACCATTTTTAGCCGATTTGTATAAGTAACCATTATTAGGAATTAAGGCAGATAAACTTCCTATCCAACCTAACACGGTATCGTAAACGGCAAAGTTAGTTTGGCCTTTAATTACATCGTTTTGGCTAGCTTCCCAATTAGCTAAAGCTTCGTTGGTTGATAGGTTGCGTTGTGAAACAAAACCAATATAGTTCCAGCCAGTATTTAAGTTTATACTTCTGTTCATTGGGTTAGCTTCAATACCACGTACTTCCAAAGTATCGTTAACTGCTACTTTTAACAAGTATGATTGTTCAGGTTTAATACCACTATTTATATTGGTTAAATTACCTGTCCATCCATTTATAGAATCGAATAAAGCTACTTGGGTATTATTCTTAATTTCATTACCAGTTTTTGGTTTTAAACCACCTAATAATTGATTTAAGTTATTAGAGTCGGTACTTAACAAGTTAAACGAAATCCAATTCCAACCAGGATACAATGCTACTTGTTGTGTAACTTTATCCAATGCGTTAAATATTTGCGGAGCAGCTACTGTACCAATAACACTATTTGAAACAAAGTTTAACGATGGGTCAACTTGAATATGTGTTTTGCCTGTGCTTGAATTCCAAATTCTAAACTCTAATGCTTCGTTATCGGTATTTCCATAAACATCCATAAATACCAAGTATCTATCTAATTGTTCTATGTATTGTACCTTACCCACACCTTTGCAAACATTACCAGCAAATGCACCCAATAAATCATCGGTGTTAGCCGAAATAACATTGTTTACTCTAACTTGACCAATAATGCTCATTGATTTAGTGTATGCACCTTTGTCAACACTCCATTTTGGAGCAATGGCATTTACATTTAATTTAATTAGCAATTTATCAGCATAACCAAAATCGGTAGTTAACGATAAATCTTGCTCGTACTTACCAATATTTAAGTTTGGATCTACAGTAAAGCTAACAGTGTAAGTGCTATTAGGATTAATTATTGCACTGGTTGTTGATGCTTTTAACCAATTAGGTAAATTAGAAATAGTAAATGTTTTGGTAGCACCACCTGAATTGATAATAGTAGCTTGGAAGCTTAATGAAGCACCAGGAGCTTTATCAAATGTGCGTGAATCGTCTTGCCATTTCACTTGGTTTTTATCAACATAAGCTATCCAAGTTTTTGGCGACTGCATGGTGTTGCCATTTTTATCTTTTACATTTTTAACAGTGATATCGAGTGTGATATTTTCAATAAACTCGTTAGCTGTAGTAGGAGTGATGATTATTTTATCACCATTTAAAGCATAAGTAAAGTTAATACTTTGCGCTGCTCTTGGTAATTTAATAGTTGGCGATAAATTACTGATAGCTGCATCTCCAAAAGATGTAAACGTTCTAGTATCTGATGTAAAATCGCGATTACTTGGATTTAATACTGGGAAACCTTGTTGTAAAGTATATGCTTCAAAAGGAACATACAATACCAATCCAGCTTCATCGCCATTTAAACGGGTGTTTTTATCGCGTGTAATTTGTTCAATTAAACGTGCAGTATTCCAGAAACGTAATTCATCTAATTGTCCGTTAAAGAAATTACTTGTACTGTCAAATTGAACATTTCCATTGTTATTCCAACCCTTTGCGCCAAACCATAATTTTAAACCACCCCATTGTTCAATGGCAGCTGATTGAATGGTGTTTTGAATATTGGCATCTACATAACAATTTAAACTGCTGTTTCTGCGCAATACCAATGCAAAATGATGCCAGTTACCATCAAAGTAGTTAGTATTTGTAGCAATAAAGTTAATGCCATTATGTTTTACTAAAATACGTCCAATTGAATCAGTTTCAATACTCCATTTTAAGTTAGGATTAGTTGCGTTTGATTCGCCTGTTCCGTTAGAAAGTAATCCAACTTTATTGCCATCAGTTCCTTTAAACCAAAACTCTAAAGTAAAGTCCATTTCTTTGCTAATGCCAAAGTGTTGAGTTGGTACGGTAATATAATCGCCATTTCCATCAAAGGTGTAAGCTTTACCCATTGGAAGTAAGAACCATTGTGCATTTACGATTAACGCATTTCTGAATCTAGCATAATCTTTAACAGAGTTACCTGTAGCTTCATCCATGCGCCAATTGCCAATTAATCCTGACTCTGTTCCACTTAGCATTTTTGATTTAGTTTGTGCTGATTCAGTAAGTGTTCTGGCAATATTCCAAATACGAACTTCGTATAAATGACCTTTGGTAAATTTAGGATTACCAACTGCTGCTTTACCAAAATATAATTTACCGCTTCCATTATAAGGGTTAAATATTCTGTTGTTTCCAATATTTACTACTTGTTCGTTTATAAATAAATCAGCTGTTTGGGCTAAATTATTGTAAGACACAGCAAAGTAATTAAAGCTAGTAGTATCGGTAAATGTAGTATTTGAAACCACTGTTTCACCTGCTATTCTGCAATAGAATTTATTATCAGCAGTAAAGCCAATGTCGAACGATGCATTGCTATCAGCACCTTGCGAAACAATGACTTGATTACCTAAAGCATTGCGTTTGTGGTAAAACTCTACAGTAAATGGTTTTAACTGTAAATTTAAACCTTGAGGTACTTCTAAATAATCATTATCACCATCAAATACAATGCTGGTATTGCTCTTTAAATCTGATTTATTTAAAACACCTTTTACTTCAAAGTTTGATAACGATAATGCACTTTGCTCAATAGGTTCATTGAACTGAATGCTAATATCATCGTTTGGCGATAAAATTCCATCGGCAGGCGAAGGTGTTCCAAACGGACTAGGGTTAATTCTATCTACTAAACCTTGTAACACCGTAGAACTTACTCTTGAATTAGGATAGCCTGGAGCTATACACTCAGTAACTGCGCGTAATTCGTAATTACCATCAGGTAAGTTTTTAAAGTTAAATGGATAGAAAATATTAGGTTCTCCAAGTGGAATTTTCATGCTTTGATCAGCAGTATCTTTAAAGAAAGATCTTTCGCTATACCAAGTATTATTTCCACCAGGTTTGTATTGGAAATGTACTGCTTTAAATCCTCCCCAATTGTAATTGTATCCACCTAAAACTACTGGTAACGTATCGTTATAACTGTTGTTTAGAACCCATCTGTCATCAGGCGATTTAAGGGTAACATCGGTACAAGTTGGTAAAAACTTAGCACTGATAAATACTTCGTCAAAAATATCATCATCGCATTGCGATTTTAGAATCAAACGAATATTGTTATAATCATAATTTGATGGACCACGTTTTAAAGTCAATGTTTTTTGAACAGTAGTTCCGTAGGGTACATCAAAATCGCGATTTGGATCTAATCCATCTACTTTTAAAATAGCACCATAAGGATTTGAAGCTGGGTCAACACGCAATGAATACGTTCTATCTTGACGACCCTCACTTAAATTACCCAAATCTAAAACAAAAATGGCATCATCATTAGCAGGCACATTAAAGTTATTATTTCTATCAACCGAAATTACAGGTACATCATTTTGCGCAGTAGCTGCTTGAATTTCAAATCCATCTTCCAACAAAGTAGTAGAAGTAATGGTGTCATTAGCAGGATCGTAGAACATGGCTTTTTCTTCTTCTTCATAAGGGCATGAAGTTCTTCCTGCTCTTAGTTTAAATAGATGGCTGCCACCTGCTTTAGGGTCAACCACATCCACTGAGATTAAGTCTCCATCATCTCCATCTTGTAGTGTGTATGAAAAAGTATTAGTAATTGCCGTTGTTGCTGAACGAGCTCTTCCACTTGTGCGCTCAAATGTATACGAAGCTGTAAATTCATTACCAATATCAAAAATTTCGAATCCAACTGTAGTACTCACATCTACTCCTAAGCTAATTTCGAATGTCTCTGTTCTTGTTTCTTCGATAGATGTAATATAGTCTTGGGTTAATGCTGCTTTACCTATGCTGATGTTTCTTCCGCCTGCAACAGGTTGAGTTCCTGAATTATTAATAGCTTTATATTTTTCTGCTTCATTTTTTGCTATTGCAGATTTCCAAAGCCTTATTTGATCATTAATAAACCTCACAGAATCTGTTTCAAAACGAGTGTTACCTCTGAAAATATAACTAAGGCCTGCAGAGTCTTTTGCTTCCCTTGCTAAAGGAGTTGGAGTTGATCGATTTTCTTTCCAAATAGGGTCATCATTATTTGAACCAAATTTCTGAGCATATTCAGGATCGGATACATCATTAAAAATGGCAGTATATTTTCTTTCTCCTCTACTGTTTAAAGTATTTTTTGTGAATAATTGATTTCTTAAAGCTACTAAATCAGGAATTATTAAGTTTAAAATTTCGTCTTGTGTGTAAGCAAAAGTTGTGGCAATTCCCCCAGGTGAAATGTAAAATCCATTTTTCTTTCCAATTCTATAACCGTTAACTATAGGACCAGAACAGATTGATGCTCCAGCATTAGCTTCTAGAATTGCGCATGTAGCAGTATCAATAAGTTCAATTTGGTCTGCATTTCCAAATACAAGATTAGTAGATTTTCCGTAATAAATATCAGCTTTAGATCCAACCGAACTAGGATCCGATCCGGTAGAAATAGTTGTATTATTTGTAGTAGTTCTTATTATTTCACCCTCACTTCCCATTGTTCGTGTTTCACTCACTCCTGCGGTAACATTAAAAATAGTTTCCGTTTCAATTAATTTACCCGCAAATACTATAGCTCCCAATCCAGCTCCCGCTCCAACAAATGTGGTTACTTTACCTCCAAAATCGAACATATTGCTAAAGCTATAACCATTTGATTCAGAAAAACTGTAACTCTCAGAAGTTGTATAACTAGTTTCTTTACTCCATGTTGTGCTACTTGCGCTTCCAGGAGGATCCCTTAATATAAAATCTACTAACGCTGGACCTCTAGTTGTAAAACTGCTTCCTCCTGGGCGGGATCCAAAAACATAGGCTCTATAGAATTGATTTACTAAATCATATTGATTAGGTAGCCAATTAATAGTTGCTCCGATTTCAGGAATAAATTCTATTTGAAAAGTTTTTGTATAACTATATTGTGGATTAGTAGAATTTTTAAGTTGATTTGGAACACCACCTCTAAATGGATAAACAAATATACCATTGTTAATAGTTGTTTCTGTTATGGTATCTCCTAAAGATAAATTGTTGAAGAATCTTAATGAACCATTAACGGGAACTATATCGATTCTTGTACTGTCAGTTATTGGTTTATCTACATTATTATACCTTTCTACAACTTTTATTAAAGCGGTATAATAATTTCCTTGAATAAAAATTGGATATCCAAGTTCATTATTCTCAATACTAATGGTTGTAGAATCATTTAACTTAATGTTTTTTTCTCCAATAAAATTGTTAGTCAAGTTTAAATATGCTGTATTAGTATCAGTAACAAATATTTGAGGTGTTTCGTAGTATTTAAAGTCAAGTTGTGTATGATAATTAACACTATCAATTCTTGTGAGTAATGGTGTAACCAAAGTGTCATAGATTGATTTCGAATCTGGAATTGATGTTAAATCTAAAATATTAGGATTGTTAAATTCAGCTTTGGTTAAAACGGTTGGATCTGGATTATTTACCAATTTTAATCCGTCAATACTGTAGCGTAATGGTAACAAATAAGCAGTATATTCTCCTGTTGAATCATTGGTGACAATTGGTTTGCTAAAACAACCAGATAAGCCTGATTGTCCAACTGAACTAAAGGTAAATTGTGCTTTGCCAATATTATTTTTGCCTCTTCCTAATCCTGGTAATTTATTTAACTCACGGTTACCACCTGCTACTCTTCCCACTACAGTTAAGAAAGTTGAATCAACAAAGTTTGCAGAAACAGGTCCTCTAAAGTCATAAGTTCCTACTTCAGGGAATCTTCCTTGGCTGAACACGTGTTTATTTTGACTTAATGATATTATATGATTTCCAATAGGCACTCTCACCATAAATTTTCCACTATCATTAACTGTTAGTATTTGGTTATTTTGAACTGCAAATTGTCCATCAATCATTACATATGCGCCACTTGCAGGGCAAGTAGTACCCGCATAATTTACAATACCTACAAATTCAAAGCTTGAGTTGTCGGTAAAGTTTATATTGTTAACCAATTGATTTCCATCTCCAACAAATATGATTGAATTATTAGGGCTAAAAGTGTGTATATCTAAGGTTGGTACAATGGTATAGTTTTGTCCGCTACCTACGTATCTTAAATTAGGAATACTGTAGTTTCCATTGGCATCGGTATAACTTGCGTTGGCCAATTGGCTAAAATTAGGGATGCTATCTGTAAAGGTTGCACCATTTATTAATTTAGCATGGTTGGCATTAAATACTAAGTTTATATTACTGTTATCATAAGTTTCGGTTAAGCCATTAAATCTATCATCAAAACTTAAGTAAGTAAATAAATTGGCATCATCTTGTTCAATTTTTCTATTGAAATCGTTTTCAATTTCGGTTTTGGTTTTACTTTTTTTCCATAACCTTACTTCATCTAAGTTTCCTTTTCCATAAATACCTAAGTTAGGTGATCCACCTAAATATATATTACTGGTAGGCATACCTAAATATCCTAAATTTGATACAACTGTTATTGCGTTTAAGCCATTAATATAAATTCTAATACTATCAGTACCAAAAGCAGCTGTTATTTGGTTGTACGATGTAAATGAGGTAAATGGATTAACTACACTTACCAATTGACTATCTGTAGAATTATAAACTCCAAAGGTTAAAGTGTTTGATGCACTATCATAAGTTAAATTATAACCTCCATTAGCCGAGTCTTTTTTACTCACCACCACAAAATTATTTTGGGTAATTGGTTTATACCAAGCTTCAATTGTTAATGCACTTGTAGTAGTATTTTGATTGGTATTATGTCTTATTTCTAAGTAATCGTTTATACCATCTAAATTGATACCCCCACCTTTATTATTGGTAGTGTTTTGAGCTAAAACCCTAACTCCTTGAGCTGCAAAATCTCCTAAGTAACTGATACGTCCATTAACAGTCCCGGTTGGACTTCTAAATCCGATATCGGTGGTCATATTTGAATAAGTGGTTACACCGGCACATTGTGTTTCGCCAATTAAGTAATAGCGATACAATACGCCTGCCACAACTGAATTATCTAAATACAAACCTGAGCCTGATAACACACTTGCAATTAGAATGGAATCATTATTTGAGTTAGCTACTTTTCTATAAATACGAATGCTGTTTAATTGGGCATTGTTTCTATTATTCCATGCTAATTCTACCCTATCCTTATAATACCCTTTTGAACAAGTGAGTTTGTATATGGTAGTATCATCATCAAATGTTCGGGTTAGGTTTGGCGTAATTCGGGTTTGGTTTAAACCTAATGAAGGTATACCATTAACAGCACAGCCAGAAATGGCTTTTACTGTATAGTTATAGGCCACACAACCAGCAGCTTGGTCATCTATATACATGGTATCATTGGCGTTAACATCAATATTAGTAGTTAATCCTCCTAACGCAGCTCTTTCAATTACAAATTTATCTTCATTGTCTGAGTTGTCTTTCCAACGAATAGTAATCAAATTATTAATTGAATCTGCAAATAAACTCACATTAGTTGGGCGTGCAGGAACCTGAGGCGAAATTCCACCTACAATTGCCATAGTGTCGGAAACACCAGCAAACATAGTATCAGGCGCAGCAGCACTATAGCAATCATTTCTAGCAAAAATTCTATAGTAATATAATTGACCTCTTTGTAGTCCAGCATCGTTATAACTTCTTTGAGTTCCAGGAAAATTGTAAGTAGAAACCACACTCATGCTGCTATCAAGTGAACGTGTAACTACAAAACCATTTTGCGGATTTGCATCACTCCATGTCCAATTCAGGGTAACACTACCATCGCATTTTTCGGTTGATGCAGTAAAACCTGATGGGATAACAGGATTATCTTTGAATTTACCAACTGCAATATTGGTTGGAGAACTTGTTCTAACAAAGTTAAAGAATGGTGGTGTATATGCAGTACGAACAACAAATTTGTAGTTGATACCTCTTATTAAGCGGGTGTTTTCGTAAATTTGGTTTACATTAAATGAATAGTTAGTGGCAGTAGCAGGAACAATAGCCAATAATGAATCATCTACATAAATAAATTGTTTAAAATTAGTGTTATCACAATTGATAGAGGTTTCGCAATTAGTACTAGGTACACTTGGTATTTGCCACGTTAAATCAATAGTTCCGCATGAATTAGAGCTAGCTGTTAGAGCAGTTGGAGCTTGAACTGAAATATTATAACTGTTCACCCAATTACTTGTATTCCCTGATAATGAGAATCCGCTTATTGTTCCTCCATTATCAGTTCCGGCAATATCTTTTAATGTAGTAACACCAGTATTATTTGCACCTCCAATACCTTGGTCAAAGCGGTAGTAGTCAACCAATCCTATTGTATTTCTATCTACTGTATCTTTATAATAAGTGTTTATTTGACTTCCTGTTCTTTCAATATTCCAAATTCTTAATTCATCAATAGTTCCGTTAAATGAATAACTGCTATTCCCTGCAAATCCATTAATGGCCCCTAGGGTAATTGTTGATGATGCAGAAATATTTCCTGTGCCTCCTGTTCCGTTTACTTCAAGGTTTCCATTTATATAAAGCCTAACTAAACCAGTAGATTGCTTTCTTGTCATGGCCACATGAAACCATTTATCTGTGTTCACAGTAGTATTTGATGTTAATGTAACATCACTTCCACTTCCAACTACAAAATATATTTTACCATTACTATTAATCCCATTTTGAAAATCGCCTGGGCTTCCTCCAACTTCATTGTCTACAATTCCACCATTAGTAGCTGTAGTTTTAACCCAATATTCTATGGTAAAATCACCACTAATGTTTTTTGGAATAAGTCCATAATCATTACTACCATCAAATTTTAGAGCATTTCCTGGTTGAATATATTTTAAATCTATAATTTTAACATTAGAAGGAGCTCCCTCGCCTGATGTAATTGAATTGGAATTATTTGCCCTAACTCTGCAATAAAATGTACTGCTTGCTAAACCCGATAAGGTTAAAGAATTACCTGAAACGGTAAATGGAGAGCCAGAAATTGGGGCTGTGAAATTTGAACTTAACGAAACATCCACAAAATAATTAGTTACAGTACCATTGATTGGTGCATTCCAATTTAATGTAAATCCATTTGGAGTAATATTGGTTGGTTCGGTTTGTGTAGGAACTACAGTTGCATAACTTTCTACATAATTCGTATTGAGAGCCTCTAGTGAAAAATTGATTAGACCCATGTTATTATTAGGATTTCCCTTTTTGTCATAAACTACATCTCTTCCATAATTTAAAAGTCCTCCAACACCTTGGTCAAAGTCATAATAAGCCAATAAACCAGGAGTATTTGGATTTATAATTTTTCCAAAACTTCCTATAATGCTATCTCTTGAACGGGCTACATTCCATATGCGAATTTCGTCTAAACTTCCGTTATAGTGAG
Source organism: uncultured Bifidobacterium sp. (assembly GCA_964529175.1). GTDB lineage: Bacteria > Bacteroidota > Bacteroidia > UKL13-3 > UKL13-3 > JAAFJM01. Next base: position 181,239 of record CAZGVO010000001.1, on the reverse strand, counting down.
TTCCGTAATAGTATAATTCGCCAATATCAATACTATTTGAGTTTGAAATATAAGTGATACCTGAAGTATTTTTATTTAAAGCTACTTCACCATCAATATATATTTTATTATTAACACCTTCTCTTACTACTGCTATATGATGCCATCTTCCATCATTTACAGGCACTTTTGAGTTGGTATTGGTTTGTATATAGTTAGCACCGTTTTGATCTATTTCATAAGAAATTTGACCTTGGCTATGTCCAATATTGAAAAAGTAACCATGACCAGCTGTATTTCGTTTTGAAATAATCCATGAGTTTGATGATGATGTTTTCATCCAAAATTCAATGGTGAAATTACTAGTACCAAAGTTTCCAAGGTCAGAACCAACTACTTTTAATCGGTCATTTACCCCATCAAATGCCATAGCATTGCCAGGAGGAGTGTATGGTACATTAACTGTAATTGTATTTGAATAGGCCCCTTGATTGGCCATATTGGTTTTACTAGCTGAAACTCTATAATAATAGGTTCCACCAAGCATATTGGTGAAGGGGCGTGATGTAATATTTGCTCCAACTACAAATGGTGAGCCAGCTATTGGTCCAGTAAAATCAGGTGTGGTTGATACTTCAATATAATAATTATTGATTGTTCCTTGCGGTGCAACTGCCCAATTAGCTGTAAATCCACTACTGCTAATACTTGTAGCATTGGTTGCTACAGGAGCAATAGCTGCATAACTTTCTACCCAATTGCTTGTATTTCCAGTAAAGCTAAAATAAGGCATATTACCATTATTACCATTATTAGTTTGGTCTAATACCATATTAGTTGAGCTATTATTAGCTTCTGATACGCCTTGATTAAAGTTATAATAAACTAATAAACCATTTGTATTACTAGGAAGAATTGTTTTATAATTAGCAGCTATTTGTGCAGATGTTCTAGCTGAACTCCAAAAACGAAACTCATCTATTTTACCATTTAAAAAACGAATACCAGTATGTCCACCTAGTCTGATTTCTCCTGTTATACCATTTGGATTGTTGGTTCCAACTACAGGTAAAGGTTGCCCATTTAAGTAAACCGTAACTGAGCCATTTAATCTTGTCATGGCTACATGGTTCCATCTGTTTAAATCAATTTTTACACCTAAATCAACAGTATTAACTGCTGGATATTGTATGTATAATCTTCCATTGGTTGGATGAATATACAACGCTACACCATTACCGTATTGCGCATTATCAAAACCATATGCAAAAATAGTTTGCCAATTATTAGTTAAACTTGTTGGGTTTACCCATGTTTCCATGGTAAAGTTGTTAATATATGAAGTTGAAATTGGAGTAACAACAACATCTCCATTGCCATCGAAAGCCAATGCATTGCCAGGTACCTGATAATTTATTAAAACAGATACTGTGTTTGAAACACCACTTTGATTAGGAAAGTTGGTATTAATAGCTCTTACACGATAGTAGTAAGTGCCTGGTAATAAGCTGCTAATGGTTTGAGAAAAAGTTGAATTACTCAATGTAAAAGGAGAGCCGCTTATAGGTCCTGTAAAGTCAGATGAGGTTGAAATATCTAACAGATAGTTATTGGTAATTCCTTGTTTTGGAGTAATCCAATTAGCAGTAAATCCACTAGCTGTTATAGCAGTAGCACTAGTAGCTGTTGGTATTACCATTGCATAACTTGATACAAAGTTACTATTGGCTCCAGTTAAAGCAAAATTGTTTAATGTAGCATTGAACAGGGAGCTGTTACTTCTATCTGTTAATATTGAAATATTGGTATTAGTTGCTGAGGCAGAACCTTGGTCAAAATTGTAGTATGCAACCAAATTATTGGGTAATACCGAAATAGTATCACGCATATCTGATTGAATTTGTGATGCTGTTAAAACCTCATTGTAAATTCTAACTTCATCCATGCTACCGTTAATTGTTTCTAAATAATCCCAGCGTTTACCAATAAACCAATTTTCAGAGCCAGTAGGCAGTGCTACTGTTGAATTTTGGGTAGCTACTAAAACGCCATCCACATATAATTTAATTTGCGATTGATCGTAGGTTGCAGCTATATGTATCCATCTATTTAAAGGTAATGGATCTAAGTACTTTGCATTGGTCCAATTGCCATTATGATGGCCTGCATACAAACCACCTTGCCATAAATAAATAGCAAATTTAATATTGTATCCACCTGCTCCATTATATCCTTCTGTAATTAAAGCTGGCATGGCACTTCCTGTAGGCAAGCTTTTTAGGTTTACCCAAGTTTCTAAAGTAAGTCTGTTATTAGTAAATTGGTTGTTTATTCCAGTAGAGACAGGAATGGTAATAAAATCATTTGTTCCATCCATTGCTAAGCAATTTCCTGGAGGTAGCACAGAACTAGATGTTCGTACTAATACAGTGTTACTTACACCTCCTTGACCAGCTAATGCTGTTCTGTCAGCCCTCACTCTGTAATAATAATTTAAGTTGCTTTGCAAACCTGTAAAGGCTCTGCTAAAAGTAGTGTTTCCAGTAACAGTAAATGGTGAGCCTACAATTGGGGATTCAAAATTTGCATCTGTAGCCACGTCAATAAAGTAATTGTTAACTATTCCTATGCTTGGAGCTGTCCAATTTGCCGTGAAGCTAGATGTTGTAATATTACTTGCAGGTTGTGCTATTGAAACAGTTGTTGCATAACTTTCCACCCAATTACTTCCGGTGCCAGTTAATGTAAAGTTATTTAATGTACCATTGTTGGCATTAGCCGTTTGGTCTAGTAGTAAAGTACTTGTAGTATTGTTTGCACCACTAACCCCATTATCAAAATTATAATAAGCTGTTAAGTTGCTCGGCAAAATAGCTGTTGTAGCTCTCATGTCGGCCTTTATATTTGTTTCAGATAATGCGGTATTGTATATTTTTAATTCATCAATACTTCCTTTCCATGAGTTAACCGTTCCTGCTCTTCCTCCAATATAAAGTGGAGAAGTATTTTGAGTATTTCCAGAGGTTAAATCGTTTTCCGAATCTTCTAAGTTACCATCAATATATAGTTTTATTAAGCTTCCATCTTTTATAAAGGCTACATGATGCCATCTGTCATCATTTACTTGGGTTTGTGAAATACAGTTTACAGATGAACTACCATTAAATCTACCTGATACTATTTTACCAGCATTTGTGCCTCGGTTCATGTATCTTATTACAAATGGATAACCTTGGCTAGGATCGTTCCATTTTTCTATAATATCATTATCTATATTACCTAAATCAACTTGTGGTCCTGAGGGTGTTTTAACCCATGCCTCTACAGTAAAATTTTGTGTTAAAGCAAAATTGTTTTGCGGTGTACTTGGGATACTAACAAAATTATTTATGTCTGTTGGATTTAACGCCAAGGCATTTCCAGGCGCTGTATAGGCAATATTTACACTTCTAACATTTGATGGTACACCTTGTAAATCAACAGTTGTTTTATTGGCCCTAACTCTGTAGTAATAGGTACCACTTATCTGTCCGGTAATGTTTAGCGATAATAGAGGAGCGGCTACTGTAAAAGGTGAACCTGAAATAGGTCCAGAAAAATCAGATGAAGTTGAAACATCTACTAAATAATTATTTACAGTTCCTGTTATTGGTGCTGACCAATTAATTGTAAATCCAGTAGAACTAACATTGGTAGCAGCCAAAGCAGAAGGAGCTACTAATGCGTAGCTCTCTACCCAGTTACTGGTAGTTCCTGTTAAAGCAAAGTTAGATAAAGTTCCATGATAACCTCTTCCAGAAGTATCTCGTAATGAAGTTATTGTGGTGTTTGTTCCACTGGCAGAACCTTGATTAAAATGATAGTATGCTAATAAACTCAAAGGAACTTGCGTAGCTGAATTTACCATATCGTTTTGGATATTGGCTTGCGAAATAGCTGTATTGTAAATTTTTACTTCATCTAAACTTCCGTTGGTAAATTGAGATGCCGTATTAAATGTGCCTAAATAAGCCACAGTGTTAATGGAAGGTAAATTTACATTGGCAGAATTGCGCTGTGCAACCAATTGTCCGTCAACATAGCTTTTAAAACCGTTGATGGTATTTCTTTGCCATGTCATGGCAATATGATGCCATCTTCCATCTTGCACAAATGCTGGAATTGCAACACCTGATTCTCCTCCATCGGTTGATATTATGTGTTGCATTCCATAACCAGCTACTATATAGCCAGATGGATTTTGAATGCGTACTGCCGAAAGTAGGCTAGTACCTCTAAACCAATATTCAATGGTTATTCCATTATTGGTTGATGAAGTGGCGGCAGCCGATAATGTACTTGGTAAAGTTACATAATCATTGGTGCCATCAAATTTGAGTGCATTGCCGGGTTGTTGGGCAAAAACACAGACCTGAAAAAGAAAGAAAACTATAAACAGTAGTTTTACTTTTCTAATCAAACGATTTTTTTTAGCTTGTAAAAAGTGTTCCATGAATTTTAAATTTTGAACGATTTTATTATAAGCTAATTGTAAAACACAAAATCAGGCACAAAAGGTAAAATTTTGGGTATCAAATGGTGAAAAAGTGGCACCAACTGTTTTCGTAAAAAGCTAATTGAGCACTTTCTTTTTGGTTTTGAAACTATTTAAAAATCAAATAATTATAAAGCTAATAAAAGCCAAAAAGCCCGTTACAACTGAATGTAACGGGCCTTTAATTTTTAAAATGGAGGCTAATTTTTCATGTTTACCAATTTAGTTTTTTCTAAAATGGTAATGGCACTGCCTTTTATTTCAATAATTTTTTCTTCTTTAAAGTCAGATAAGGTGCGGATAACTGTTTCAGCTGCGGTACCAACAATACTTGCTAAATCTTGCCTATTAACCGAAAAGGTAAATGGAGTTTCGTTTTTAGTATTATAAGTTTTATCAAGCATTATTAAGCTTTCGGCTACACGTTTTCTAACCGAATTATAAGCCAATTTAATCATTCGGTTTTGAGTTTCTACTACATTGCCTGCCAGCATTTTAATAAAAGTATTAGCCACCATACGGTTTTTTGAAATCAATTCATAAAAATCGTCTTTAGGAATAAAGTAGGTAATGGTTTCTTCCAGTGCCTCAGCATTATCAGAGTAATGCGCGTTTTCCAATAAATTAATATATCCAAAAAAGTCGCCCGCTTTGTATATGTTCGATATATAATCTTTATCGTTTATACTGGTTTTGTAAGTTTTTACTGAACCTTTTTCAATAAAATAAATTCCTCTTGGAATATTATCTTCGCTATAAATAGGTTGTTTCTTTTTAAAAACCAATCGTTTTCTGTCTTTCGATATTTTATCAAAATCATCTAAAGTAATGGCTGTTTCTATAAATGTTTCAATACCTTCAATTGATTTTTGAAAATCGGTTTGAATGGCATTTACTTTACCTAGTCTTACCTCAATGGCTTTTAATAAATCGGCATCTTCAAAGGGTTTGGTTAAATAATCATCCGCGCCCAGGTTCATGCCTTTGCGCATGTCGGTTAACTCGGCTTTGGCTGTTAAAAATATAAAGGGAATAGAAGCAGTTGTGGTTTCGCTCGATAGTACATTTAACACGCCATATCCATCTAGTTCTGGCATCATTATATCGCAAATAATTAAATCGGGCAATAAGTATTTTGCTTTAGCTGCACCATCTTTACCATTTACTGCTTGTTCTACTTTGTAACCAGCTATTTCAAGTATTTCAGCAATGTTTTCTCTTACGTCTTTATTGTCTTCAATTAATAATATTTTTTTCATAGGGGAGTTAGTTCAATTCTGGGGTTAAAACAATGGGTAAATTTACTTTAAATGTAGTTCCTTGGTTTAATTCACTTGTAAAAGTAATATTACCTCCAATTAGTTCAATGTATTTTTTTATGATATTTAGCCCAATGCCTGTACCCTGAATATTTGAAGCATTTTGAGCTCTATAAAATCGTTCAAAAAGGTGTTTTTGTTCTTTTTCAGGTATGCCAATTCCGTTATCGCTTACACTAATTACAAATTGGTTGTTTTCGTTGGTTAGGCTAATTTTTATCTCACCATTATCGGGCGAGTATTTAATGGCATTTGAAATCAAGTTTTGTAAAATGGTCCTTATCAGCTTTTTATCATGATGAATTTGTAAATGAGTAGGGGCAAGCTGTAATACAACGCGTTGTTTTTCTTTTAAAATGTCTTTCACATCCTCAATGTGTTGGTTAATAAAATCTACCAAATCAAAAGTATCAGGTTCTATTTTAAAATGCCCAGTATCTAATTTTTCTACTGATAAAAAGTACTCCAATATTTCGGTTAAATTAGTTATAGCCGATTTTATTTTAACTGTGTGCGATTTAAATTTGTTATCATCTTTTAACTCATAATACTTGGTCATTAAGTTAAGCGATGAAAGAATGGTGCTTAAAGGCGTTCTAAACTCGTGTGAGGCCATTGAAATAAACCTCGATTTCATTTCGCTCAGTTCATTTGCTTTGTCTAAAGCTTGCCTAATTTGCTCTTCAGCTTCTTTTATTTGGGTTATATTTAAACCCACCACCACCATACGTTCTATTTTGTTATGGTCGTCTTTTATGGGTGTGGTGTAAAATAAATAATTATTGTTACCAAAATTTATTTCATATACTTCATTATGACCTAGTAGGGTATTTTTTAAATAATTGTGGTGTATTTGGCCGGTTTTTTCGCCAAAAGTTTCGCCAATTGTTTTTCCTAAAAAGTCTGATTTGTTTAATCCCAGTTTTTGAATTTCTTGACCTTCAATAAACTCGCAAATAAAGCTTTTATTGTAAACGCCAATTATTCCGTTAGGATAGTTTTTGGCAACCACAGCTAGCATTTGTTGCGATTTTACCAATGCAATTTCAGCAATTTTACGTTGCGTTATATCTTGTGTAAAGCTAAATAAATACTGAGGTTCATGGTTGTCGTTATACCTTATTTTACTTTCAATATAAATGTACTTTATTTTATTATTGGGCAATACAAAACGAACCTCAATGCTTGAAATATTTTTACCTGCTACTACTTGCTTGCAATAGTTTTCGAACAAACTCAAATCTGTTGGGTGAATGATGCGTTTTAAACCATCAAAATGATTTCCAATTTGGGCTGGAGGTGTTTCAATTATATCAAAAAACTCTTTTCCAAACTCTAGCTCATTGGTAGCCAAGTTTAAGTTATAACCTGATGATTTGCCAATCCTTTGGGTTTCGCGTAGCATCAGTTCGCGGTATTCTAATTCCTTTTGTGTGCGTTTATTTTCCTCAATTTGATTGGCTAAAACTTGGTTGGTTTCCTCTAGTTTTTTTACTGCCAAACTTAATTGTGATGTTCTTTCTGCTACACGTTTTTCTAAATCTTGATTTAGGTCCTTTATTTGTTGTAAATGCTTGGCATGTTCAAGTGCATATCTTATGGCTCTTTCAAGCTGTTCAGCATCAATTTTGCCTTTAACTAAATAGTCAGATGCGCCAGCTTTCATTACCTCTAAATCAACCTTACTATCTGCTAATCCTGTTAAAATAATTACAGGTACATCAGGAAATTTAGCCCTTAGTTTTTTTATTACATCTAAACCTGTTTCAACTCCAAGCCTGTAATCAACTAAATAAATATCGTAAGGAGTTTCTTTTTTTATGGCTTCTTCATAACTATCGCTCCAATCTATTTCACATTTTTTACCTTGAACACTGCGCAGTAAATCCTTGGTAATTATAAAATCTTCCTCGTCATCGTCAACTAGTAAAATGCGGCAAGTGTTCTTCATAGTTGAATAGTTAAGTTAATTGCTGCTTGGAAGTTCAACAATATCGAGCCAATAAGTTCCAAGTGCTTTCATTACACTAATCATTCCTTCAAAAGTTACTGGTTTGGTTATAAACGAGTTTACACCCAAATCGTAAGTTCTTATAATGTCTTCTTCGGCTTTTGAAGTAGTTAAAATTACTACAGGAATTCGCTTTAAATGCTCGTTCGATTTAATTTCCTTAAGCGCTTCTCTACCATCTTTTCTTGGCATGTTTAGGTCTAACAAAATTAATCCTGGAGCAGGAAATTTACTTTTATCAGCATAGTTACCTTTGTTATGCAAATAGTCCATTAAATATTCTCCGTCTTCTACAAAGTGAACAGTGTTTTTTACCCGGCTTTCTATCATTGCTTCGCGGGTTAACATTCTGTCTTCTTCATCATCTTCAGCTATCAATATGTGAATGCTTTTGGCCTTTAAATTCATATGGGGTAGTAGTTTATTTATTATATTTAAATGCGTGATAATTTAACTTTAAAAGTGGTGCCAATTCCTAATTGGCTTGTAAATGTAATATTTCCTCCGTGTCTGGTGGCAATTTTTTTACATACAGCCAATCCAATTCCTGAACCATCATACTTATTGCCATTTAGTCGCTGAAAAATAGTGTATACTTTTTCTGAATATTTTTCGTCAATACCAATACCATTATCAGCTATAAAAATTTCTACATACTGTGCATTCATATCGTTGGCAGTAATAGTAATTTCCATATTTCTATCTTCGTGTTTAAATTTAATGGCATTGCTAATCATATTTTGAAACAACTGGCGCATTTGGGTTTCATCACCTAAAATTACTGGCATTTTTTCAAAGTTAATTTTGGTGCCAGTTTTTTCTATTAATAGTTCTAAATCTTCTAAAACATCTTTTAGCACAATGCTTAAATCAACTCTTTCGAACGAAGAGGTTTTGCTCGAAATTCGTGATAATTCTAATAAGTCGTTTATAAGCCTTTGCATTCTATTAGATGCATTGATAATGCGCTGCAAATAGTCTTTACCTTGCTCGCTTAATGCAGCAAATTCCGATTTTTGAAGCCTATCGGCAAAAGCTTGTACTTTGCGCAATGGTTCTTGTAAATCGTGCGATGATATGTAGGCAAAATCTTGTAAGTCTTTATTACTCTGCTCTAGTTTTTTACTGTATGCTTCTATATCGTTTTGGGCTTTTTTAAGTACCGAAATATCATGTAAAACGCCTGCAAAAAGTTTTCTGCCATCGCTTAACTGAACATTACACACACTTAAAAAAAACGGAAATATAGTACCATCTTTTCGTTTGCCTTCTACTTCGCGCCCAATACCAATTATTTTTTTTTCACCAGTATCTAAATGATGTTTTAAGTAACCATCATGGTTAGTTCTATCGGGCTCGGGCATTAAAATTTTAATATTTTGACCAATCATTTCAGCATCTGTAAACTGAAACATTTTGGTTACTGCTCCATTTATCGACTCTATAATTCCTCTTTCATTTATTACAATCATTCCATCTACAGCATTGTTAAATATAGCTCGTAGCGTTTCTTCACTTATCAAAATTTTTGATTGTTCTTCCATTTCAAAGCAAATATTAAAAACTATTTTCAAATAAAAAGCATTAAGTTTAAAATTAAAATTAGCTATTTTAGTTATTGTAATTTATTTTTATTCAATCCGTTAAATGTTTATCTGTTTGATTATGAATAATATGCATTAATGTTTGTCAATTATAATTAGGGTAAGCAGCGTTTTAAATGTTATAGCTGTCAAATGGATATTGAGTTTAAAAAATTGCCTTTAATATTGAAGCATAAAAAATCGGGAATTACCGATCATGAGCTAGTACAACGGTGTATTAAAAATGATGCTGTTGCTCAAAAAATATTTTTTGAGCAACATGCCCCTATGCTTTTAGGTGTAAGTTTTAGGTATGCCAATTCAGAAGCTGAGGCTCACGAAATTTTGCAAATTGGGTTTATCAAAATATTTAACAATCTCTCTAAATTTCGTTTTGAATCAGGCTTGGCTACTTGGCTTACAAGAGTTATGATAAATACTGCACTCAATTATTTAAAAGCAAACGAAAAGGTAAAGTGGGAAGCCAATATTGAATCCATTTATGAAAACAACGATTATGTGGTGGAGCAATTGCATCAAATTGATTTGAAAGTTTTGATGGATTGTATTCAACAATTGCCAACTGGCTATAGAATTGTACTCAATATGTTTGCTATTGAAGGTTACTCACATAAGGAAATAGCCGAAGAATTAAATATTACCGAAAGCACTTCTCGCTCCCAATTTGCCCGAGCCAAAGTACTACTCGAAAAGAAATTATTAACCCTTGGATTTGATATTAAAAAGTATGCAGGACGATAAATTTAACAACATATTGAAAGATAGAGCCAAGGAGTTTGTTTTATTGCCAAATGCAAACGCTTTTGATACTATTTTGGCTAATCGTAAAAAAGCTAAACGAAAACGTTTAGCTCTGGTTGCGCTAGTTTTTACCTTTTTATTGGGCCTTAGTTCAACCATTTTTTTAGTTAATAATCAAAATTTAGAGTCTAATAAAGTTAATCAAATTACTAAATTAGAAAGTAAACCAAATTTGTCGGAAGCACCAATTATTTCTAAAGAGATAACCAAAAATAGTGGCGATATAATTATTGTTAAAAAAAATAAGGTAAAACATAATGCTCAAATAATCAATTTGTTGTATGGTGAAAGATTGGTTAGGAAAATTTCAAATTCTAATAAAGCTAGCTTCAATAAAACAAACGTTGTAATCCTTGATAAAGAAGTTAGCGTAAATAAGAGTAGTGAATCATTAAATGATTATAAATTACAAGAAGTAAAAAATGCATCACTTTATTCTGATAGTTTTTCTGTAGTAAAACAAGTTATTGATTCTAGTAAAAATGAAGATTCAAGTTTAGTAGATAAAACAATTGTTGTGAAGGAAACAAATGATTCATTACAAAATAGTGTTGCTGCAAAGGCTGTTTCTATTAATCAAAATAGCTATAAAGTAAAGGAGCCGATATATTTCAGTCTATCAGTATTTAATCAATATATGCTTTTAAATAAGGCATATAATGGAGCTGATAATGAGTTGATAAATAGTATGTTTGGCTTGCATTATAATGAACAAGCTAATCAAGCTTATTCACTTGGATTTGCAGTTGGTTTTTCTCGTAAAAAATTAACTTTAAAAGTTGGTTTGGCCTATAATAATGTTCAATTTGATAAACTTTACGATAAGTCAGGTTCATTAGGAATTGTATCTAATGTGAAAAAGGAAGCTTTGGTTAATGATTATGGTTACAATATAAATGTTATTGATCAATCGCTTTCATTTATAGAAATGCCTATTTTGCTTGGATATACCATTGGTAGTAAAAAAATAAATTATGTACTAGAAACTGGTTTGTCTTTTCAGTATTTAACTCAAACTAATACCTATTTATTGGTTTCTAATGTTGGAGGAGTTAGTTATACTACTTTAAACGATGCAGGTAATAATAGATTTAACCATTTTCAGTTAGCTGCTCAGGCTTCGCTTTTGGTAAATTATAACTTAACCAAACATATTTCTATCTATGGCGGGCCAGTAACTAAGTTTCATGTGGGTCAGTATTTTAAACAAGAATTTACAAGTAGAAGTGCGCCAATTTATGTTGGAATAAATTCTGGAATAAATTTAAAATTTTAGTGCAGCATTTTTAAATTTAGTCTTGTCTAATCCATATACAATTAAACAAATACTATTTATGAAAAAGTTAATTTTAACAATGAAGCCAATTGTGTTATTGGCAATGATTTTAAGTTTAAGCCTTTCAAGCTGCAAAAAAGGCTGGTGGGGTTATGATGAAGGAAATGGTAATGGAAACGGTGGCGGTGGCAATGGCGTAAGCATTTCAGCTAAAGGAACTGTAGTTGTTCAAGGATGTGGTTTAAGTATTTATGATAAAAACCTATGGATTAAATTAGATGATGGAACTTTATTACAACCTTGTGCTCAGTCGTTTCAAACTTTATGTCCTATTGTTTTACACGAAGGCGATAGGGTAGATTTAAAATACCATAAATATACTGGAAATACACAAAGTTTTGAAATTTATTGTAAAATGGCTTATTTCCCATTTACAAGGGCAACCATTGATTTTATAAATGTATTAAATGATAATAGCTGTAAATTAGTTGATTTTCCGTCTAATTACAATCAACTCAATACAGCTATAACTAACATAATTAGTGCTAAAATTGAAGGAAGTAAATTGGTTTTAAAGATAGGGTTTGGTGGGTGTAGTAATAAAGCTAAAGACCGCTTTAAATTGGTAGCTAAACCAACTAACGAGTCAAATATATTAACTTACGAAGTTAAGTTAATTGATGTAAAGGAAGAATTGTGCCAAGCTTATTTTACAGATGAAATTTGCTTTGATATAGCTCCATTTAAGTATCAAATTGATGGAAAGGTTAAGGTAAGAGTTATTGGTTTTGATACCGAACTAATATACTAGTAATTAATAAAAAAGTACGAGGTTGTCTCAAAAGGACAACCTCTTCGTTTTTTGTCACATTGAGCGGATACCGATAGCTGTCGGTAGAAATGTTTTGAAAACCTGCATATTAAGTTCTCGTCTGATAGCTATCGGACTTCGCTCGAACTGACTAACAATTTAAGACTTTTGAGACGGCCTCTTATTTAAGCTCTCATACAAGTTGTTTGTTTTACTATGGTGTCAATCCATTGTTTTTGCTTAGTATCATCAAAGTATTTGGCAGGTGTTTCTAGCTTGCAAAATCTGATATTTTTTTCATTGCAATATTTGGCAATTTGCATTATTTGTTGTTTGGCATTGGCTATTCCATTAAATGTTTTTCTGGTAAAATAAACTGCTTTGATATGTGGTAGGCTATCAATTAATAAGTTTATGTTTTTCCATTCAAAAGCATGGTTGTCAATAAACGTATCGTCCAAGTTATTTTCTTCACCTTCGGGTACGTTTAATGTTTCAATTATATCGGCAAAGTCAATTTTATATTGAGTCATAAATGCCTTTTTTGTCTCTAAATTCGCCTCTTTTAAACTAGTTAACCCATAACTTATTGGTAACAAATGCCAAAGAAAATTGCGAGGTTTCCCATAAAAAAAATCGGCACCATCAATAACATCATGGCTAAAGGTTCCTAAAATAAGTGTTTCGGTTTGAGGACTTACTTGATAGTTTTTAAATTTATTGGTTACAATTGGCATTTTTGATTCTTATATATTTAAATGTAATCATAAAAAAAGTCTGTCAAGATTAGTATTGACAGACTTTTTTGTTTATTTAATCAAACTTGTGATGTGCTGATTTTTTTAACTCTTCTGGACTTAATGATTTAAAGTACTCGTAAGTTATTTTTAAACCTTCTGCTCTGCTTACCTTAGGTTCCCAACCTAATATTTCTTTAGCTTTGGTAATGTCTGGTTTGCGTTGTTTTGGGTCGTCTTTAGGAAGTGGTTTTGAAACTAATTTTTGGTTCGTACCAGTTAGTTTTATAATCTCTTCTCCAAATTCTTTAATGGTAATTTCGTTTGGATTACCAATGTTTACTGGATGAGCATAATCGCTTAACAACAAGCGGTAAATACCTTCTACCAAATCATCTACATAACAAAATGCACGAGTTTGTGAGCCATCACCAAACATGGTTAAATCTTCACCACGTAAAGCTTGTCCAATAAATGCTGGTAAAACTCTACCATCATTTAGGCGCATGCGTGGTCCGTATGTATTAAATATGCGAACAATACGTGTTTCTAATCCATGATAAGTGTGGTATGCCATGGTAATGGCTTCTTGAAAACGTTTAGCTTCATCATAAACACCGCGAGGGCCAACTGGGTTAACATTTCCCCAATATTCTTCAGTTTGTGGATGTACCAATGGGTCGCCATAAACTTCTGATGTTGAGGCAATTAATACTCTTGCGCCTTTGTCTTTAGCTAAACCTAAACAATTATGAATTCCTAACGAACCTACTTTTAATGTTTGAATTGGAATTTTTAAGTAATCAATTGGGCTTGCGGGGCTAGCAAAATGTAGAATATAATCTAATTGGCCAGGAACATGTATAAATTTACTTACATCGTGGTTATAAAACTCAAATTGCTCAAGCTTAAATAAGTGTTCAATGTTCTTTAAATCACCGGTAATTAAATTATCCATGCCAATTACATGGTATCCTTCTTTTATAAATCTATCGCAAAGATGTGAGCCTAAAAAGCCCGCAGCACCTGTAATTAATACTCTTTTTTTACTCATGTTGTTATTTCTTAATGGCTATTTTTAGCCAATGCAAATATTGTTTTATAAAACAAATAATCCATACATTTTTACCTGTATGGATTATTTGTTTATGTTTTATTAGTTAGTTTTTACACCAATACAATAGTAATCAAATCCTAATTCTTTCATTTCTGCAATATCGTAAATATTACGTCCATCAAATATGGCATTGCCTTTCATTAGTTTTTTTACTACTTGGAAATCTGGTGAACGGAAATCAGGCCATTCAGTTACAATAAGTAATGCATCTGCATCAATTAAAGCATTGTTTTCATTTTTGGTGTACTCAATTTGTTCGCCTAAAATGTGTTTAGCTTCTTTCATAGCTACTGGATCGTAAGCTTTTACATTAGCGCCTGCTGCCAATAATTTTTCAATGATAACCAATGATGGAGCTTCGCGCATATCATCAGTTTTTGGTTTGAAAGATAAGCCCCACATAGCAAAAGTTTTACCTTTTAAGTTGCCATTGAAATGCTTAATAATTTTATTGAATAGTACCGATTTTTGAGCTTCGTTAACAGCTTCAACTGATTCTAAAATTTGCATGGTATAACCATTGTCTTTAGCCGTTTTAATTAAAGCTTTTACATCTTTAGGGAAACAACTTCCTCCATAACCAATACCTGGATAAATAAATTTATTTCCAATACGGCCATCGCTACCAATACCTTTACGAACCATATTTACATCAGCACCCATTATTTCGCATAAGTTTGCTATATCGTTCATAAAACTAATTTTTGTTGCAAGCATACTGTTTGCAGCATATTTAGTCATTTCAGCACTTGGCACATCCATAAAAATTATTGGATGACCATTTAATAAAAATGGTTTATATAATTTGCGCATCATGTCTTCAGCTTGTTTGCTTTCAACACCAATTACAATTCTATCTGGTTTTAAGAAATCATCAATTGCGGCACCTTCTTTTAAAAATTCAGGGTTAGAAGCTACTGCATAAGGAATGTCAACTCCACGTTTGTTTAGCTCTTCTTGAACTGCATCTTTAACCTTTTTAGCAGTTCCTACTGGTACAGTACTTTTGGTAACTACTACGCAGTATTCGTCAATGTTTTGACCAATTTCTCTTGCTACAGCTAAAACATATTTTAAATCCGCACTTCCATCTTCGCCCGGAGGGGTTCCTACAGCTATAAATGCTACATCACAACCTTTAATGCTTTCGGCTAAACTAGTACTAAATTGTAAACGGCCTTTTTCAACATTGCGAAGAACCATTTCTTCCAATCCCGGCTCGTAAATAGGCATAATGCCTTTTTTTAAATTGTCAATTTTCTTTTGATCTACGTCAATACATACAACATCAATTCCTACTTCGGAAAAACATGTTCCTGTAACTAGTCCTACATAGCCTGTTCCTATAACTGCTATTTTCATATTCTAATGGGGTTTAAAATTAATTTTGTTCAAAAATATAATTACCAATGTAAACACCAAATGATTATTACCCACAAAAAAAGAAAGGTATGTAAGTTTTTAATACATTTTTTGTATTTAAATCGATGTAAGTTATATTTAAGCAGTATTTAGAAAGTGAGTTTTAAAAACCTTAAATGTTTTTTATTGCTGCTGTAATTTCCAAAATCAAATTCGGATTTTTCTCGAAGGCATTTCCAATAACTACTACATCTGCTCCTGCTTGTGCAGTTATTACAGCTTGTTCTGCTGTTTTAATACCTCCTCCTACAAATAAAGGCGCTAATACGCTATTAGCTACCTCCTGCACCATTGATGATGAAATGGGTTGTTTGGCACCGCTTCCAGCATCCATATACATTACTTTAAGGCCTAACATTTCGCCTGCCATGGCTGTACAAACTGCAATGTTGTTTTTATCGTGCGGAATGGGCATGGTATTACTCATGTACATGACACTGGTAATATTTCCTCCATCTACTATCATATAAGCTGTTGGAATAACCTCAATTCCTGATTTTTTAAGCACAGGAGCTGCCAAAACATGTTTACCAATTAATAAATCTGCATTTCGCCCGCTAATCATGCTTAAAAAAAGTATAGCATCTGCCTCATCGTGCACCTGCATTATATTTCCTGGAAAAAGCAATACTGGGATTTGGGTTAACGATTTAATTAAAGAAACGCATTTATTCCAAAATCCATTAGTTATTAAACTGCCACCAACTAAAATTAAATCAACTTTGGCTTGATTGCACAAGTTGCAAAGGTTAATTAGCTGATTTTCATCTACACTATCTGGGTCTATTAACACAGCCAATTGCTTTTGCTTTTTTTGTTTTTTTTCTAATAAAGTATTTAGTATTTCTATAGTCAAAATTTGTATTGGCTTTGCTTTAAAGTGTTATTTAGGCAAATAAAGCTATTTTTTTTATTATTTTTTAAATCGACTCAAATTTTTATGTTTTTGCTTTATTCATAAAGGTGTTATAAGTGGATAAAAAAGTTATTTCAGGTTAGTTTGGGGGTAAATTTTCTTGAAAATCGAATGGTTTTATTTATAAAAGTACGAATTTCTTTTGCCAAATCTTTAACTTTTATAATTTTTTAAACAACTGATTACTAGATTTTTATATGGATTTGTAGTAGCAATGTAGTATAGTTCTGCTGTGTGGTTTTTAGTGGTGAAAGTTAAGTAGGGGGTAACAAGTTAGGAAGTGAATTGGTTAAGTTTAAATTTACAACATCAAATAAAAATAAAGACAATAAGATGAAAACACTTAGACAAATTAAATTACTTTTTATGTTGCTTACGGCCACATATATAAGTAATGCCCAAACACAAATGAATTTACCCGTTACTTTCGATTCCTCTAACGTAAATTACGGATTGGTATCGTTTGGCGGAACCGCTTCTACAATTGTTGTTGACCCAACTAATTCTGCAAATCAAGTTGCAAAAGTAATTAAAACCAATACTGCCGAATTGTGGGCAGGAACTACTGTTTCTGTAGCTGGAACTCCAGAACCAGGTTTTAGCGCAGCAATTCCTTTTACTTCAACTGAAAAAAGAATGAACGTAAGGTTTTGGTCTCCAACCGTAGGTACTCCAATAAGATTAAAAGTTGAAATGAGTACCGATAATACCAAAACAGCAGAAACAGAAGCTGTTACAACAGTAGTAGGATGGCAAACATTAGAATTTAATTTTGCTAACGTTGTGGTAGGAACTAATCCATTTAATTTAGCTACTCCATTTAACAAGGTTTCTATTTTTTGTAATTTTGGAACAACGGGAGCAACTGCTGGCGAAAGAACTTATTATTTTGATGATGTTAAATTTGGTCCAGCTCCTGTTGGTCCTTTAACTCAAATGAACTTACCTGTCACTTTTAACTCAAGTTCTGTAGAATACGGCTTAGTGTCTTTTGGTGGAACTACCTCAACTATAGTTGTTGACCCTACAGATGCAAATAATCAAGTTGCAAAAGTAATTAAATCAAATACTGCCGAAGTTTGGGCAGGAACTACTATTTCTATTGCAGGTACACCAGAACCAGGTTTTAGTTCTGCAATTCCTTTTACTTCAACAGAAAAAAGAATGAATTTACGTTTTTGGTCACCTACTGTGGGTACTCCAGTAAGATTAAAGGTTGAAATGAGCACAGATAATACTAAGACAGCTGAAACTGAAGTATTAACCACAGTAGTAGGATGGCAAACATTAGAATTTGATTTTGCAAATATTGTTGTTGGAACAAATCCATTTAATTTAGCTACTCCATTTAACAAAGTTTCTATTTTCTGTAATTTTGGAACTTCAGGAGCTACTGCTGGTGAAAAAACTTACTATTTTGATGATGTAAAATTTGGTGCTGCACCTCCTCCTCCATTAGCTCAAATGAGCTTGCCTGTTACGTTTAACGAAACTACAGTGGATTATGGATTGGTATCGTTTGGAGGAACAAATTCAACTATTGTAGTTGATCCAACTGATGCAAATAACAAAGTGGCTAAGGTAATTAAAACCAATACTGCTGAATTATGGGCTGGAACCACTATTTCTGTTGCAGGAACTCCAGAACCGGGTTTTGGCTCTGTTATTCCTTTTACAGCTAACGAAAAAAGAATGAATTTACGCTTTTGGTCGCCTACAGTTGGTACTCCAGTAAGATTAAAAGTTGAAATGAGCACTGATAATACTAAAACAGCTGAAACAGAAGTATTAACTACAGTAGTGGGCTGGCAAACCTTAGAATTTAATTTTGCAAATGTAGTGGTAGGAACTAATCCATTTAATTTAGCTACACCATTCAATAAAGTTTCTATTTTCTGTAATTTTGGAACTACAGGTGCAATTGCTGGTGAAAAAACTTATTATTTTGATGATGTGAAATTTGGTGCTGCAGGCGGACCTGTTGGAAGTAGTAAAGTAAGCGTTAAATTTACAGTAGATACTAAAAATTTACCAATGAATGCTGGCGATACCATTACTTTGAATGGTACTTTTAATGGCTGGTGTGGTGCTTGTACTCCAATGACAAATATTGTTGGAACAAAAATGTGGACTACAACTATTGAATTAGATACTAATACTGAGTATGAATATAAATACGTTATTGGTGCTTGGAAATCTTCAGAAACCTTAAATCCTGCATTAACAGCTTGTACTAAAACTACTAGTGGTTTTACCAACCGTGTTTACACTACTTCAAAAAATAACGATTCTATTCCAATGGTATGTTGGGAAAGTTGTTCAGCTTGTGGCAATACTGGTGGTCCAACTAAAACTTATGTTACTTTCAGTGTTGATATGAGCAAAAATATTCCTGCAGCTGGTGATACTGTTACCTTAAATGGAACTTTTAACAACTGGTGTGGTGCATGTACTCCTATGACTAAAGTGGGTAATACCAACGTTTGGAGAGC
The DNA here is from genome assembly GCA_964529175.1 of uncultured Bifidobacterium sp. Taxonomy (GTDB): domain Bacteria; phylum Bacteroidota; class Bacteroidia; order UKL13-3; family UKL13-3; genus JAAFJM01. Next base: position 162,220 of record CAZGVO010000001.1, on the reverse strand, counting down.
TTCAGTTTTATTAGATAAAGACTCAACTTACGATTTTAAATACGTAATTGGTGCTTGGAAATCACAAGAATTATTGAAAGAAGGTTTAACTTGTACTACCACTAAATCTGGTTTTACTAATAGAACAATTACTGTTTCTAAATTAAACGATACCTTACCAACAGTTTGTTGGGAAAGCTGTGTAAGCTGCCAAAACACTGCACCTAAAGCAAAAGTTACTTTTAAAGTTAATATGAAAAATTACGTAGGTGATTTATCTAAAGGTGTTACTTTAAATGGTAGTTTTAATGGCTGGTGCGGTAGCTGTACTCCAATGGATTCAATTGGTCAAAACATCTATGCAGTTACTTTAACTTTAGATACCGGTTCATACGATTTTAAATTTACCATTGGAAATTGGGAAGATCAAGAGCAATTCAGCGCTTCTGATCCTTGTACTAAAACAGTTGGAAACTTTACTAATAGAAATGTTGTAATTTCAGACTCATCAGCTAAAATTGTTGGTGCTTATTGCTGGAATACTTGTACTATTTGTAATGTAATTGGTGTTAACGAAAATGTTTTAAACAGCATGAAAGTTTATCCAAATCCTGCTTCTGAATCATTATTTATTGATTTAGAAGCAGTTTCAGAAAAAGATGCTAAAGTTTACGTTTATAATATGTTAGGCGAGTTAATGATTGCCAAAACTAATATTCAAAACAACGTAACAGGTACTATTAACTTAGATACTCGTTCTTTAAAACAAGGCATTTATTTATTGAAAGTTGAAGCAGGTAATGCTGTTAAAACTATCAAATTCCAAAGAGACTAGTTTTCAAGTTTTATATATAATAGTAAGAATTAGGCTGGAGCAATCCAGCCTTTTTCTTTTTAAAATATATACTACTTTTGACACTGTATTTATATACACCAATCTTTAATGACAAAACCTAATCTTAGAACTGTAACCATTACACGTTATATAACTCCTTTGCGCGAAGGTGGCTCTTTGCCGGCTTTGGCCGAGGCTGACGACAATTTTAAATATGTACTCAAATTTAATGGTTCTGGCCATGGAACCAAAGTGTTAGTGGCCGAGTTATTAGGTGGCGAAATCGCTCGTGCCTTGGGTTTAAAAGTGCCAGAATTGGTTTTTGCTAATTTGCATGAAGCCTTTGGACAAACAGAGGCTGACGAGGAAATTCAAGATTTATTGAAGGCCAGTAAAGGGCTTAATTTAGCTTTACATTTCTTATCGGGTTCTATCAATTTTGATCCAGCAGTTAAAACCATTGAACCTCACTTGGCCTCTAAAATAGTTTGGCTCGATTCGTTTATTACCAATATGGATAGGACATTTAGAAATACTAATATGTTGCTGTTTAATAAGGAGTTGTGGTTAATTGATCATGGGGCAAGTTTTTATTTTCACCATTCAGGAACCGATTGGGAAAATGCTGCTAAAACACCTTTTACTATTATTAAAAGCCATGTTTTATTGCCACAGGCTACTGAACTAACCCAAGTAAATGAAGAAATAAAAAAGGTTTTAACAGTTGATAAACTCACTGAAATTGTAAATTTAATTCCTGCTGAATGGTTAGTTTGGAACGATACTGATAAAACTCCTGAAGAGCTGAAAAACATGTATTTACAGTTTTTAATTACACGCTTAAATCATTCTCACATTTTTATAAACGAAGCACAAAATGCAAGATAATCACATATATGAATATGCGGTAATTCGTGTTTTGCCTGTTATTGAGCGCGAAGAATTTGTAAACGTGGGCATTATTTTATTTTGTAAAAAAGCCAATTTTATAAAAGTACATTATGCTGTAAATGAAGCTAAACTACTGATTTTTTCAGAAAAAATTGATATTGAGCAAATTAAGTTAAATTTGCAATCGTTAGCTAATATTGCACACGGCATAAAAAATAGCAGCCCAATTGCTGAATTAGATGTGCCTTCAAGGTTTAGGTGGCTTACAGCTGTAAGAAGTTCAGCTATTCAGTTATCGCGTCCACACCCTGGCTTATGTTCAGATTTGGAAAAAACTGCGCAACGGTTATTTGAAGAGTTGGTTCTTTAATATTTTGAATTCTAAAGTCTTGACAAATAATCAGTTAAATTAGTTCCCGCGTCAAGTTCCATTTTTTTACGTAATCGATAACGACTGATTTCAACACCGCGAGTAGAAATATTTAAAATAGAAGCAATTTCTTTGGTTGATAAATTCATGCGTAAATAAGCGCACATTTTTATGTCGTTGGCCGAAAGTACTGGGAATTTGGCTTTTAAACTTTGAGTAAAACTTTCATGTATATTATTAAAATACAACTCAAATTTTTCCCAATCTTTATCTATTAAAGTGTCGTTATCTATATCTTTAATTAACTCACTAATTTCTGGTTTTATTTTAGGGTCGTTGCTTATTTGTGAAATTCGTTTCAGTTTATCTTTAATGGAAAGCAATTTCTCGCTTTTTTGAACTATGTGCATGGTGCTAGAAGCCAATTCCTTAGCTTGATGTTCTAGTTCGCGTTGCAATTGTTGGTTTTTTAGTTTAATCAATTCTTTTTCTTGGTGTTCTTTTTCTAGGCGTAATAATTCAGTTTGTTGCTTAAAATGATTGTCTTTTTCTGCAATAACCCTTGAAGCTTTTTTTCGCACCAACATTTGAGGGAAAAATCCAATTAAAAGTACTGCAAATAAGGCAATTAACATGTAGAAGAACTTGGCAAATTTGGTCCAATACCATGGCGCTGGAATGTGTATTTTAATAACTGTTTCTGGACCCTCTAAGCCCATGCATTTAGCTTTTATATGAAATACATAATCGCCATAAGAAAGGCGGCTAAATTCCCTCGAATCGGTTGGTTTCCAAGGCGACCAAGTTTTTTCCCAACCTTCTAAATAACTCGAAAAAGATAAATCTTTATAAAAATAAGCATTGGGCGAACTAAACGAAAATTCAATTGACCTATCATTGATATCTAATATCTCAGCATTGTTTGAAATATACCTGTAATAAACTGAATCTAATTGTGTTAATGAAGAAATATTGGTCAATAAAACTGTTGGAGGCTGTTGAACAAACCTTTTTATTTGTTTCAAATTAATATTTACAAAACCAGTTTCAACTCCAATAAATAAATTACCATCGCTACATTCACTTAAAAACTCAAAGCCTCCAACCAAGTTTTGATCTAGCTTAGGCAATACTATTTTCGAGTAAGCATAATCAACGCCATTATAATTAGGTTTTAGGTAGCCAATTTCTTGGTTATTAATAAACCAAATATTTCCGTTTTTACCATTAAATAAACGCTTGTAAGCTTTTGATGTGTCAAGTTGCGAGGCAAAGGTTTTAAATAACTCAAATTTATCTAAATCGGCTCGGTATTTATAAACACCTTTACTAGTAGTAAAGCTCAAACCCAAATCGGTTGTGAAAACATAATTTTCTGTTTCGTTAGGCAATCCATCTTTACTGTTATACAAACGTACTTGTTGTACACTTTGTAAGTCATTGCTAATTTTTATTTTATAAATTCCTTTATATGGATGGCCAACCCAAATATTTCCAGCTTCATCCTCTTCAATAAACCTACTCGATTCTTTAAATCGGCTTAATTTAGTAACAAAAACCAAGCTATTGTTTTCCCATTTAAATAAGCTCATACCATTGTAAGTACCCATTAAATAGTAGCCCGGATGTTTTTCAAGCGCTATTAACTTCCAACAACCACGGGTATCTGCTATTTTGGTTGCAGTTACTCCATTTATTTCAAACAAACCTTCATGATGACAAGCAAATAGTTTTCCATTGATTTGCTGAGCCCACCAAACTTGTCCTTCGGTATTGGTTACCAATTGAAATGCATCGGCCGAATTATCTGTTTTAGAACGAACGTATAAGCCATTATTGGTTCCAAAATAATAGTTGTTATTGTATTCGGCTAAAGTATATCCCGTGCCTTTTAGCAGCCCATCAGGTTGAATGTATCCAAATGGATAATTGAGTCGTATTAAATCAATTCCGTTATCTAATCCAAGCCAAATATTGTTGTTTTGGTCCTTATAAACCGATAGCACATTGTTGTTTTGTAAGCCATCTTTAATATCAATATTGTTCAATATTTTTCCGCTGCTATCTAAAAAATAAACCCCAGCTCTATTGCTTGCTAAAATATAAAAATTCCCATAAGCACAAGCTCTGTATATTCTGTTGGTTTTTAGTGTGTTGTCATCAAAATTTGCTTTGCTAATGGTATTATTGTTTAAAATGAAAACACCATTTTTGTAGGTGGTAATCAATAATTTATTATTGTGATAAGGTAAAATAGAAGAAATATCAAGGCGGCTTTCGTTTATTAATTTTAGCACTTTGCTGCCTTTTAATTCAAATATATTTCCTAATACATCAGTAAGTAATAATCTATTACTAACTTTATACAAGTTTTCAAGTGAATTGTCTGAAGGACTGATGGTTGTAATTGATTGCCCATCGTAAATAAACACTTGTCCACTGGTTTGAAAATAGATATTATTATTTAATTCTTTAATTCCCCATACATCTTCAAAGCCTTTGAAACCAATGGGTAACAAATCTGCCAATGAGATAAACTGAAGTGAGCCATTGGTATTTATTTGAAAATAACCAATTTCGTTTTGACCGCCTGCATAAAGCCTGTTTTTATTGCCATCGTAGTAAATGGAGCGTAAAATGGTGTTTTTAGGCAATGGATGTTTTGAAAATTTATTCCCATCAAACAGTAACAAGCCATCGTTATTAGCAAAAAACACCAAGCCATTGTCCGATTCGCAAATATCCCAAGTTTGTGTGCCGCCATTGTAAGTGGTTTTAGGATAATTTTTTATCATAGGAATAGCAGTCATGTTTTGAGCCCAGTTGGGGAGCCACAAAACAAGAATAAATCCTAAAACGAATAATTTTTTGTTTAAAAACGTGTAAAATTTATGCATGCTTAATGGTCAAAAATAACAAAATATTGGAAAAATAAAATTTATTTAAATTATTTATTTACAATTATTTGCGAATTTGTGTAGTAGCAATGTTGTAGTATTTTGATGCGCGCTCATGGGGTGAAGTATGCTAGTTGGGTGCATAAAAATTTGTTTTGATAAATTACCAGATATATTCGTTTTTCATAAATTATAGAATTTGAAAACATTTTACAATTTCAACCGAATTTTATGCCTTTTGTTTTTGCTGCTTTTAGGGCTTGGTAATCTTAATAGTTTTGCTCAAACAAGCGATAGCAGCTTTATAAGCAAGCTCATTGCTAGTGGCCCTCCGGGTTTGGCTCCGCTTAAAAAATTAAATGTAAGTGGTTATTACCGATTTTTTGCTATCAATCGAGACCTTGAGCAGCCATTTGTAGTAATACCAGGCAATGCTTTTGCAAGTGCTCCACCATTTATTTTAGGAACGGGCGATGTTTATCGCGATCCACCTTTAATGTTATTGAACTTGTCGGTTCAGCCAACTTCTAAAACTTATATTGGAATGGATTATGCTTTGTACCACAATTTTTCAGGTAATCCCGGCAATAGCCCAGTTAATTTAAATTTAGGAATTAACTTAACAGGTAGTATTCAAACTGATGTTGGAAAATTTACTGCTCACATGGGCGGTATTAATTGGACGGATATGAGCGGAATGCTTTTTAGTAGTTTTGTTGGTTACCAACGCTACAGTATTTACGAGCGTTATCCTTGGGAAAATAATTCAGTATCTTTCGATAGAGCTTCTAACTATTTTGAAAATGGAAATATTAGCCGCGATATGCGTTTTGGTATGCAGGCTTTTAAAGGAATGATGATTGATGGAAACGAATTGCCACATAATTTTTCTTTCCGTTTTTTATATGGTGTTACACCTACACAAGCAGTAATTGGTAGCCGAATTCCAGCATACACTGTTGGTTTTAGATTGCGCAAGCAAATGAAAAACCAAACTATTAGTTTTAATACCATGAACTATACTTCGTTTTTAGATTCATTGGCTACCGAAGAAGCAGGAATTCAATTACAAACCATATCATATGATTTAACTTACAAAGGTTTTGATTTATCAGCTGAGTTTGGTCGCGGACAATTGTATTCAAAAATACAAAATGATGGTTGGGGCGAGGCAGTAAGAGTCAAAATTAAAACTCCTGCCAAAATCACAAAAATTCCTTTCGATATTGAAGGTTTTTATATGAGTCCACAATTTGTAAATTATTATGGTAATTTTTTAAGTTCAAATACAGCATTTTTAAGTTCGGCTTCTGTTAGTCAAACTGGTTCATCAACTGGCGGAAGTGGTGGTATTAGTAATTTTGCTGGTTCTATTACCGATGTTGGTCAAATAAGTAATAATCGTAAAGGTTTCAGTTTTAACTTTTGGTTAGATATTACAAAAAGCACCAAAATTAATGTCGGTAATATGGTTTCGAGCGAGATAAAATCAATGGGACGCTCATTGGCTTTTGGTCATAAAATTAATGCTTTGCCGTTTTCGCGTTTTGTGCCTTTTGTAAATAATGTGGGTGCTTACAGCAATTGGACTTCCTACTTCCGAGGTTTTTCGCAATCAATGGAAATAACCGATACCAACTCGTTAGGAATGCCTAAAACACTTACCAATTTTAATATGTTGCAAGTGCAAGTAAAACAAAAAGTGAACTTTCCTTTGCTTCCATTTTATTTGTTATATGTTGGTTCATTTGGTTCAGCGCAATCCGATTTTAGCTTTATACCCGAATTTAGCAGCAAGGCTTATTTACGAACTACTTACCATGAGTTTGATGCCGTTTTTATGTTAAATAAAGACATTAGTTTAATAACCACATTTGGTAAAGAATACATTACAGGAAATAGTCAATTAAATAAAGGCGATAATGTGGATGGAAAATTGGGAAGCGCAGTTAACGCAGCCATTAACCAAGAATCTAATTTATTTGGCTTAGGATTAGATTTAGCAGTAGCAAAAAACACCAACTTATACATTAGAAGACGTTGGTTTAGTCAAGAAGACAAAAGTTTTGTAAAAGACAATATTAAAGGAACAGAAACAACCATTGAACTTAAATTATATTTTTAACATGAAGCATTTTTATACATACCTATTTTTGTGTTTGGGTTTATTGCCTTTGGCAATAAAAGCGCAAGAAAAAAAGATAGATTTTTTTGGCTCAGGAAGGTTTACTTTAAATAATAGCAGTTTAAGTGGTAAATTAATTGACAAAGATACTACTACTGCTCGCAAGCAAATGGTTGGAGGAACCTTATTTGATTTGGGTTTTCATATTCGTCCATCAGAAAATACCGAAATTAAAGCCATCACCCGCGTTCAAAACGAAATAAATGGATTTTGGGGTGGTGGAATTATTTTTAACCTACGTGAACTTTATTTACGTGGCTTAATGTTTAACCGCATAAAATACCAAGTGGGCGATTTAAATACTCGCATGACTGAATATACTTTGTTTAATAACAATGGTGAGTTAAGTCAAAATAATCCTGCGGCTTTCAATACATTTACCGAAGTAATTAATTACGATAAGTTTTATGGTCAAAACTCATGGCGCCAACAAGGAGCAACTGCCGATGTGGGCTTTGATTTTAACAAATACCTAAACCATATTCATGTAACAGGTTTAATTACTAAAAATCGCCAAACTGATTATTTTAGTAGTCCTGACAGGCTTTTTGCAGGAAGCACCATTCAAGCTAAAATGTTTAAACAATTGATTATAGCTTATAATTATACCAATACTTTTGATGTAGAAAATTCGGCTATGTTTAGCAATGCTTTATTTAACAATAGCGTAAATGCATTTGAAATAAAAGAAAATTTAGTACTGAATAATTACAAAATAGACTTAAGTGGCGAGTTTGGTCAATCGAATGTAAATTTTAAAAACATGGCTAACGCACCAACCGTTAAAGATGGTATGTTTATGGATGGAGGTATTCAAGTTCAAAACAAAAAAAGCACCTGGAATATTGGCATTAACCTTCGCAGTGTTGAAACTACTTTTAGAAGTGTAGGTGCGCAAAGCAGAAGAGTTGATTTTAATGCCATTGCTAGCGAATATCCATATTATACCAATCGCGAATCGGCCAGACCAGTAACCATTCTTTCGGTTTTAACTGATGGTAATTACTACAATATGTTTTTGAGCCCTAATTTAAGAGATTATAACCCTGCTTATGAGAATATGTTACCTTATGGAAAAGCAACTCCAAATCGCCAAGGTGCAGATGTTAAATTTGCTTGGAATCATAGCAATAAAAATTTACTTAAAGTAAATGGAAATGCTGCTGTTTATAACGAAATTACTGGACAAGGAACCACTGCTTTAAGAGATTTTACTAACTTAGAAATAATGGTTGATTTAGGTGCAAATGAAATTTATAAAGGTAAAAAGAAAGTACATATTGGTGTATTTGTAAAACAACAAAATACTAGCAGAACAGGCACTGAAGGCATTGATAAAATTGATTTAAAATCAACACAAATAAAAGTAGGTGCCGAGTATGAAATTATTCCAAATCTTGAAATTCAGTTAGCAGGTATTTTATTAAATGCAAAAGGAAACGAGTTCTTAGCGCAACGTAATTCATACAATGAAATTATTTTCTACAAATCATTCAATGCCGATTTACAAGAAACCATTTTGTTAGGCGGAATCAATTATCAATTTAGCAAAAACAATTGTTTAAAAGTTCAATATCAGCAAGCTGATTGGAACAATAAATTATTGGCCGATAACCAATATAATATTAACAAATTAGCTGTTCTTTATAACTTATTCTTTTAAAAAAAACATACATGAAAAATATATTATACATAGCCCTATTTACTTTGATAGCTATATCATCGTGTAAAAAAGAAACCGCCATTGAAGGGCCTGAGTTGGTTGATATTTTTGGTGAATTTAAAGTGTTGGAGCCATTAAGAGCATCTAATAAAACCCCAGATTTTAGTGTTGGTAATACGGTAGTTTATTCTACTAAATTATCTATAAGAACTACTTGGACTATTGAAATTATTGGTTTAAATAGTGGTGCACGAAAAGTGTTTACAGGTAATGACAAAGATTTTTCGGCTAACCAAATTACTTGGAATGGCAGCATTACTTTTGCCCCATTTTTTAGAAAAAATGAACCTGTTGTAGCTCGAATGACTTTTGAAGATTATCCTGATACTTTGTATTCTGATACCATTACAGTTACTGGCGCAAGACCAACTCCAACAGTTGATATTTTAATTGATGATTTTGAAAGTCCTCAACGTGCTTATAATACCTTTACCGAAGGTCAACAATCGTATAATTCAACTTCGGTTAATTATTCTGGAACATCGCCTGCCGAAAAAACCAGATTTTTTGTGCTGGCTGGAAATCATGGTCCAACCGCTAGTTTGTTTATTTGTGGTATGGCTTTAAGTGCCAAAATTAGTCAAGGTACAACTGATAACTACTTTAAGTTTGCAACTGATAATCCTAAAAAAGTTTTCTTCAATGCTTATGTGTATGGTTGGGGAGATAACAAATCGGAGTTAAGTGTGGAGTTTCAAGAAGATGATAACTTAGATGGCACCTACCAACCGGCCGAAGAAGGAACTTATAATTACCGCATGAAAATAGATTGGTTAGGATGGAAATTAGTTAGTTTCTCATACGATGATACCAAAATTTCTACCTCGGGAGGCTTTGGAAATACAGATAGAAATGGTAAAAAAGAATTGGATAGAATTAGCAATGTTCAGTTCTTATTATTAGCTCAAGCTGGTACTTCAGGTGCTACACGTGTTGGGTTAGATTTTGCTTCATTCACTTACTTTACGCCATTTCAACCATAATGAAAAAAGCAATTATTTATATATTGTTTCTTTCCATCATAAACTTTGGTTGCGGCATACGTATGCAAACTACGCAGCTAACTGATGAATGGGGAGGAACTTATGCCAACAATGCGGTAAAAGAATTTCAAGAAAAAGAAATTTATAACGACCAAACGGTGGATGTGTGGGGTATGGAACAAACTGATTGTAAAAACTTTTCGAGAGTTGATACCATTTCATTTAGTGGAAAATCGTGTTTGAGTTTAACTTGGAACAGAACAGGTAAATGCCCTTGGATTGGCTTTGGAATTGGTTGGAACGGTTATACTGCTAAAGATTTAACCGAAGTAATGGAAAAAGGAAGCATTGATTTTTACATCAGAGCTATAAAAGGCAAACAGTTTATTCCAACACTTATATTTTTATTAGAAGATTACTCAGGTGTGCAAACTGCCGCTTTGCTTAAAGCCAAACATTTAACACATTATCCAATTGATGAAGAATGGCAAAAAGTAAGTATTCCATTGAGTACATTTTTACAAGCTGCAAAACCTTTAAGCGATTTTAGTAATATAAAAAGTTTGAATGTAGAATGCCAAGGTGAAGGTGCTTTTTTAATTGATAAAATTGAAGTTGGCGGAGCCAATGCCAACAATGGAAGCAGCGTAAAATTTGGTAAAGCGATTACTCAAAATTTCCCTGCATTTATTTTTAAAGATGCTGCTCCATACTCGTGGGGATTTGGTAGCAATAAAGGTAAGTTAATTGAAATGGTAAGCAATCCAACTTTTGGTGGCTATCAAGCCATTCACTTAAAATGGAATGAGGCTGAAAGTGGTAAGCAATTACGTCAGTTTGGAATGAATTGGGAGCATTGGCAAGCCATTGGTTTACCTGATTCTGTTCAAACTTATGCCTTGCAATTTTATATCAATACCAATGAAGTTAATGCAATAAATAATTTAAAAATTGGTTTTGAATCATACAACGGAAAAGTAATTTTATTACCAATAAAACAAGGTTATTTAAGTAATAGTAATAACGGTAATTGGCAAAAAGTCACCATACCTTTTAACGAATTTAATTTTGAAACAAGTGGTTTTGATATAAACCGATTTAAACAATTTTTAGTTGAATTTACTGGCTCAGGCGAGCTTTGGTTAGACGAAATATCTTTACAAAAAAGCAATTAAACATGAAAAAATATTTAGTAATAGTAGGTTTGTTTTCCTTATTGCTCATGCAATGCAATACCGCTGGAAATAAAACTGCAGAACAAAAAGCAAAGGAACTTTTAAGTCAAATGACTTTAGAGGAAAAAGTGGGTCAAATGACTCAATTAACTATTGAAATGATTTCGGCTTACGATAGTTTAACTATTAGAGAGCCTCATGCTTTGGACACTGCTAAATTGCAAAATGTAATAGTAAACCTTGGTGTAGGTTCCATTTTAAATGTTGGTGGGCATACTTACGATGTAAATCATTGGAAAGAAATAATTACCAATATTGAAAAATACAGCCAACAATCGCGTTTAAAAATTCCAGTTTTATATGGTATAGATGCTATTCATGGTGCCAATTATACCGTTGGAGCAACATTGTATCCTCAGCAAATTGGTTTGGCTGCTACATTTAATCCTGAAATGGCCACTAAAATGGCCCAACTAGTAGCTAACGATGTAAGAGGAAGTGGTATTCCTTGGAATTTTTCTCCTGTGTTAGATGTAGCCCGTAACCCAATGTGGCCAAGGTTTTGGGAAACATTTGGCGAAGACCCTTATTTGGTTTCGCAAATGGGAGTAGCTATGGTGAATGGTTATCAAAACACCAATAACGGAACAGTTAAACCTTTTGCGGCTTGTTTAAAACATTATGTGGGTTACAGCAATCCGCAAAGCGGACACGATAGAACACCGGCATATATTCCGGAACGTCAATTACGCGAAATTTATTTATTGCCCTTTGCCAAAGCTATTGCCGCAGGCGCCAAAACCATTATGATCAATTCGTCAGAAATAAATGGTGAACCTGTACATGCAAGCAAGTTTTTATTAAAAACAATTTTACGAGATGAGTTAAAGTTTAAAGGAATAACAGTTACTGATTGGGAAGATATAAAAAACTTAACTACACGTCATAAAGTGGCTGCAAGTTATAAAGAAGCAATTGCTTTATCTATCAATGCAGGTATTGATTTGGCAATGGTTCCGCTCGATTTAGAGTTTACGCAATACTTAATTGAAAATGTAAAAGAAGGTAAAGTAAAACAAGAAAGAATTGATGAAGCTACTTTAAGAATTTTAACTTTAAAATACGAATTAGGTTTATTTGATCAACCCAATACTCCAATTGAAAACTTTAAAGAACCAGAACAAATAGAAAGTAAAAAATTAAGTTATGAATTGGCTTGTCAAAGTATCACATTGCTTAAAAATGTAAACAATATTTTACCTCTATCAAACAGTGAAAAAATATTGGTAACTGGTCCAAATGCTGATTATATCAATGCGCTAAATGGTGGTTGGACACATACTTGGCAAGGCAGAGATACTAGCTTTAACCCTGAAGTTACTACAGTTGTAAATGCTTTAAAAAATGTAATAGGAAATGCACAAGTAAGTTGTTTAAAAGGTAATACTTACACGCAACATTTACCTGAAAATGTATTATTAAGCGCAGCTCAAAATGCCAATACCGTGGTGTTATGTTTAGGCGAAGATACTTACACTGAAAAGCCAGGTGATATAAACGATTTAGAGTTAGATGAAGCACAACAAAATTTAATTAAAGTGTATAAAAAAGCGGGTAAAAAAGTAGTAGTAGTTTTGTTGGAAGGTAGGCCAAGAACTTTTGCTAAAACTGAGCCTTTGTGCGATGCTATTTTATATGTTTATTTGCCAGGAAATGAAGGAGCTCTAGCCATTGCTGATATATTAACAGGTAAGGTAAATCCAAGCGGAAAATTACCTTTTACTTTCCCTCGTTGTGCAGGCACTCACACCACTTACGATTGTAAATTTACCGAAACCTTAAATAACGATTTTAAACCTTTAGGGTTTAACCCATTGTTTAGCTTTGGACATGGATTGAGTTATACCAATTTTGCATATAGTAATTTAGCCATTGCTAACAGAAACTTAAGTGTAAATGATAGCATTTCAATAAATGTAAATGTACAAAATGTAGGAACAAAAAATGGAACTGAAACAGTTTTGATTTATGCAGCCGATGAATATGCAAGCATTACTCCATCTATTAAAAGATTGCGTGCTTTTAAACGCATTGATTTAAATAGCAAAGAAAAGAAAGAAGTGAACTTTAAAATTGCTGTTTCAGATCTGGCTTTTGTAGGTCTTGAAAATAAATTTATAGTGGAACCGGGTAAATTTTTTATTACGGTGGCAAACTTACAAGACTCCATTATTGTTAAATAAGATACCATGAAAATAACAAATCAAGCTTTCAGCATGAACATATATAAATTATTCCTTACTTTTCTTTTTGCAGCCCCTTTAGGATTATTTGCGCAAGATTTTTTGCGGTGGTCCGATGAGTTTAATGGCACGCAATTAGATACCAATTTTTGGGAATACCAAATTGGCGATGGCTGTCCAAGCTTGTGCGGTTGGGGTAACGATGAACGCCAATCATACCAAAAAGGAAATATTACTGTTGCTAATGGTATGTTAAATATCAATGCCAAAAAGGAGAATATTGGAAATAGTGCATATAGTTCTGGCAGAATACGATCTATGAACAAATTTGATTTTGCTTCGGGTAGAATTGATGTAAGAGCGCGTTTACCAATTGGTCAGGCATATTGGGCGGCTGTTTGGTTTTTACCAACAGAAAATTATTATGGAAGTTGGCCTTTAAGTGGAGAAATAGATTTGATAGAGGGAAAAGGGCAAGAACCTAAAAATACTTACGGTACTATTCATTATGGCGCTTATTCCCCAAATAATAAATATACAGGTACGTCTTATACTTTGCCTTCTGGAAATTTTACATCAGAGTTTCATAATTTTTCATTGATTTGGAAAAACGATACCATTCAATGGTTGGTTGATAATGTGGTTTACAGTACCAAAACTAAAAAAGATTTACCCGATTTTTGGTGGCCATATAGCCGCAACTTTCACTTTATAATTAACTTAGCTGTGGGTGGTTATTTTTTAGGTTATCCTAACGCATCAACGCCTGATACAGCTTCTTTACAAGTTGATTATATCAGAGTGTATCAAAATTTAAACGATATTTTTATTTCGGGTCCTGAGGCAGTTTTAAGAGCTGATTTGCAAAAAGATTTTTATACGCAAAAGTTAAATGGTGCCACTTATAACTGGACAGTTCCTGCCAATGCTAAAATAGTTTCTGGGCAAGGAACACCCAATGTAAAAGTAAATTGGGGCTTAAAAAGCGATAGCATTAAGGTAACAATCAATTACCAATCAACTACCAAAACCATCAGTCGTTTTGTTAAAGCCTTGCCCGATACTTGCAAAGGTGTAATTGATAATATTGAAACATTAAGAACAGTGTATTGGGTTGGAGGAAACGGTACTTATAGAGCTGCCACTACCAATCCGTCAAAGGATAGTGTGAATAATACTTTATATTGTAATAGATACTATAGAAATGGTGGTGTAACTTACGATGCATTAACTGTTTTTACCGATGTTATTCGCAATGCAAAAGCATTTGAAGATGGTACACTGATTTTAAAAATGAAATTATACACCACAGCCCCAATTGGCACTGAGGTAAATATTAATTTTGAAAACAGGGCTTTATCTCAATTAGATTATCCTTCAGGAAGACGTTGTGTATTGCAAGCTAAAACTACTAAAACCAGAGCTTGGGAAGAACTAACCTTTAAATTAATTTTAAAACCTGATGGCAATACGCCTGAAGGAAGTATTAACCAATTGGTTCTTTTATTTGCACCAAATACCAATAATACCGATGTGTTTTATTTTGATGAGTTTGTTTTAGAAGAAACACCTTGCAAAACTATTACAACTGGCGTTAAAGAGTTTGGTTTTAATAAAAACGATGTGAAGGTTTTCCCAAATCCGTTTAATAACCATATTCAAGTAGATGCGCCTTTTGTTCCAAGTTCAATTTCATTGTTTAATTTGGTTGGAAAAGAAATTGTTTCAGTGCAAAATACTAATGAGTTAAACAAACAATTACCATTGTTAAATGCAGGAACTTATATGCTGCAATTAGAAAATGAAGGGCAATATTTTTATTTTAAAATTTTAAAAAACAATCCATAGTTAATATGAAAAAAGGGTCAATTTTATGGATTTTGTTGGTGCTTGTAAATACTGTATGGGCGCAAGTTATTAAAGTGGAAATTACCAAAACAGCTACTGGTAATTTTCAAATGTTGAGAGGTGGAAAACCATTTTATGTAAAAGGTGCAGGTGGCGATGTGTTTATGGATAAAACTTTAGCTGCTGGCGGAAATTCAGTTAGACTTTGGGGTGCCGAAAATGCACAAGCAGTTTTAGACGAAGCACAAAAACGTGGTTTAACCGTAATGCTTGGCCTTTGGATGCCTCCTGAACGTCATGGTTTTGATTACAGCGACAAATGGGCTTGCCAAGACCAAGTAGAGCAATTCAAAAGCATTGTAAATAGGTTTAAAAACCATCCTGCTTTATTACTTTGGGGTGTGGGCAATGAAGTAGATTTGGAATATACCGATTTTTCAGTTTGGAAAGCAGTGCAAAACATTGCAGCAATGATTCACGAAGAAGATAAAAACCATCCAACTTGTGTGGTTACTGCGGGAATTGATGCGCCAGAGGTTTCGTTAATTAAAGAAACTTGTCCTGATATTGATATTTTAGGTGTTAACACTTATGGCGATTTACCCGCATTGCCCGAAAAAATTAGACTGTTTGGTTGGGAAAAACCTTATTTGGTTACTGAGTGGGGTCCAAACGGACATTGGGAAGTAGCTAAAACCAAATGGGGTGCTGCCATTGAACAAACATCAACCGAAAAAGCCATTACTTATAAAGATCGTTATGTAAATTACATACAAAATGATAGTGCTTTGTGTATGGGTTCGTATGCCTTTTTATGGGGACAAAAACAAGAAACTACACCTACTTGGTATGGTGTGTTTGTAGATGGAAAACAGACCGAGGCTGTAAATGTATTGCAGCAAGTTTGGAGTGGAAGTGCTCCTCAATATTGGGCTCCTAAAATTGATTCGTTTTTGTTAAATAAACAATTGCCTTACCAAAGTTTGGAGTTTAGAAAAGGTGCCAATGTCAATTTACAATTAAACATAACCCATAATGATTTGGAAAGCTTAAAATACAAATGGGAATTATTACCCGAAAGCGAGTTTACCAAAAGTGGGGGAGATGCCGAAAAACGACCAGATGCAGTGCCTATTGCTGTTAGAGGCAATTTAAAAGATGGTTACAACTTTAAAGCACCATTTCAAAAAGGAGCTTATCGTTTGTTTGTATACATTTACGATACCCATGAGCAAGTAGCCTGCGCCAACTTTCCGTTTTGGGTAAAGTAGCCGAAACGCCTGTTTCTAAATTCATTAGGGTTTCGCTATAGAGATTATGGAGTTGCTTTAAGCAGTATTGTTTAGTTTAAACAAAAAAATACTGCTGTTGGGCTTTTTTGTTAAGGCCCAACAGAGCAGTAAAAAGTTTTAAGGTTAGCTTTGTTTTTTATTTTTCAATAGCTTTTTTCAATAATTCTAATCCTTTTTGATTGGTTTTTTCCATTTCGGCTTTTGCCCCAAACAACCACATAAAAAATGCAGGTACTAGGTCAGATTCTACTTTAAAGTCTTGTTTTACCACTATTCCGTTGGCCGTTTCAGTAAAGTAATAGTTAAATGTTGGTTTGGCTACAAAAGGTTTTTGAATATCGCATTGCATACCTACAAAGCTAAAGGTGTCTATTTTTACAATCTCTTGAAAACCTAAATCCTTGCCACTATTTCCATCCCAATGGTATTGAGCTCCAACCATTCCATCTTCACCTTTTACTTCATATTTTTGAGTAGGGTCTTCTGCTAAAAATGGCGACCATTTTGGAAAGTTTTTTAAGTAACGTACCATATTAAATACTTCTTCTTTTGAGCCATTAATGGTTATTGATTTTACTATTTGAATATTTTTTAAAGAGCTTGCTTTGTATAAACCAAAGCTTATAAATGCTACTAAAGCTGCTATTATTATTGTTATTATCATTTTCATTTTTCTATTTAAATTAATTATTTAATTATTGATTACATGGGTTGAATGGCCCTAACTTCCACGGTTCCACCCATTGTTAAAATAGGGCAATTTTTAGCCATTTCTGTGGCCTCATCTATAGAATTGGCTTTTACTATCATGTTGCCACCAAGGGTTTGGCTGTTTGCCACATGAATACCTTCTACCACCGATTTGTCAGCAAAAATTTGCTTCCCTTCAAAACTTAATTGATGAGTGCTTACCAGTTTTTCTTGTATGGCAATATTGCCAATAAAGGCGCCCCAAGCTTGGTGCATTTCGTTTAATTCAACTTCAGTTGGTTGATAATTGTTGTTTGGCTCGAATCTGAAAACCAACATAAATTCATTTGTTTGTACCATTTTGTTTTTTTGTTTAGTTGTTAATTGTGGTACAAAAGTATATGGGTGGTTTCAATCTAATCTTGCCATATGGCAAGAAGTGAATTTAGTGGGATAATTGTTTCAATTTTTTAAAAGTAGAAAAATGTAAGAATAAAATAATGGGTGGAGCAAAAGCAGGAATTATACAAAATGGAAAAAATGCTAAGGAGTCAACACCCATGGAACCTGTATCAATTGAAAGTTTGGTTAAAACATTGGCTGCAATGGCTGTAAATAATATATCAACGGTGCCAAATATGTTCCAATAATATGTAAGTTTTAAAGCATAACTTTTTTTATTTATTACAGCTTTAGCTACAAAAATACTTGTAATAGCCGTTAACATATCGCCAATACCTGCAATAAACGCAAACGGTTTGGGTAAAGCATTATGCAAGGCAAGCAATACAAAAAACACGCCTATTAGCCTAAAAATATGCAGCCTAATTAAGCTTTCAAGGGCTATATGATGCAATAAGTTGGTATAAAATTTAGAGTTAAAAATAACTCCAAAAAGTAAAAACGCAAACGGAAATGTGGTAAAT
This sequence comes from uncultured Bifidobacterium sp., assembly GCA_964529175.1. Taxonomy (GTDB): domain Bacteria; phylum Bacteroidota; class Bacteroidia; order UKL13-3; family UKL13-3; genus JAAFJM01. The sequence goes on along the minus strand of CAZGVO010000001.1, from coordinate 144,183 downwards.
AAAAGCACTTTTGGTGGAAATAAAACTTGGTTAAACAAGCCGAAATTACTAGCCAAGGCAATATATAAGAAGTACAAAATAAAAAATACAACAGTACTTGGTAGTGCTAGTGGATAATCAGTTTTATTCACATGTTTTTTGACAAACAATACCAATAAAATAAATGGTATTGGTATCACCATCATAAACAGTATTGAAATCCATTGTGGAACAAAATAGGGCGTTAAAGTACTCATTATTTTTCTGCTAAAATTTCTTTTCTTATCCTACTTAACGAAGTATCGGTAATGCCTAAATACGTTGCAATTTGTTTCAATGGTACATTTTGAACAATATCGGGTTTCGATTTGAGTAAATTTAAATACCTTTCCTTTGCAGGGTCGGCTATGATTGATATAGAATGATTTTTTAGTTCAAAATAATTATTAACCAACCGGGTACGCCCAACCTCTCTAAAAGCTTCTATTTTAAACAACTTCATAAAGTTTTCGAAAGTAATTTTCCAAGCCACACAAGCAGTAATGGCTTGCACATTTTCACGACATTTGGTTTTTAAAAAGTACGAATGCCAATCAATTACTATATCTGATGAACTAAAAAATTTAGTACTAATATCGTTTCCATCTAAATCTATTACATACGAGCGAACATAACCACTTTCTATAAAGTAATAATAATTAGCGGTTGAATCTTCCTGAATTAAAAAATCGTTTTTGGCAAATTCAATTCTTTGGTATTGATTCAATATATTTTCAAGGTCTTCTTTACTAAAGTTTTGCTCGTTAAAAATAGTTTTTAAAAAATGCTTGTCCGTCATGGGTGATATAGAATTAAACCTTGTTTATTTACTCATAAAATTAGATGATGACACTTATTTTTGAGGTTGTAAACATGCATATAAAAATATAAAAAATCAAAGAAAAATTGGTTTAGTGATGAACGTTTATTGCAATATGTTTCAATTTTATACATTAGCTTGCTTACTGCTATTGATATTATTTTACTATGTTCTCTTTTAGAAAGCTATAATTTAAAAAATCGAGTCATGCAGTGCATCTCCTTTATTTGGCAACCAAGTTGGCTAATGGCAAGTAATCATTTATCGCCAAGAAGATGTACATTTCCATTATTTCAAAAGTAATTCAGCATAAAAAGGTGCGGGAGCGTCATCCTGATTCCGCCATAGCGGATGAAGGAACTTTATATGGTGTTGTTTGCTTTTCCCGCTCCTTATAAAGATGCTTCGTTCCTCAGCATGACGTTATTCGTATTTTTTTCTTTCGTCCATCGTCTATAAACTATCAACCAATCTACCTTTCCGCCACATTACTATACGAAGAGTTCGCGAATCGCTTTTCTGATTTTAAATGAAATATAGTGTCCGAAAGTTATTGGACTCTGACACCATCTATTTCAAATAAGTCTGAAGACTCATTACTCATTTTAAAACCGTTGTCACCTTTGCTAAGAATCGGCTTCAGATTACGGATAGTAGGTTTTTATTAGTTATTTAAAATCCTATTATATTTTTATTCCATAGCTTTTTTGCAAAATTTAGAAATTCTTTTGGCCCATTTTTGAATTTATTGTCAATTTTATAATCACCTCCATAAAACTCTTTTTTTGAAACCTGTACTTTGTTTTGCCCTCTTAAACAATACTTTTGTTGACCTTCGTACATAATTATTTTCATGTCATACGGACTTACATCACTTCTACAACCAGTTTTATACATTAACCATATTTCTGCTATTCCATCGTGGTTCAAGTCGGTTATTTGGAAAGTATTTTTTATGAAACTGACTTCAATATCAAAAGGACATTCTTTAATAAAGTCATAAATTTTCCAAGTCAAATATGTACTGCCTTTATTAATAATATAATGGTAAGCGTAAAGGGCAGCATCTTTGTAATCTTCCGATTTATCATTTTTACTAATTATTTTTCCAGTTTCAGTAGTAATAACAATATTATTGCCTAACTTATCTTTCCAACTAACAGCGGTTTTTATTTTGCCACTAACCTTAATTTCTTTTGGAAGTTTAGTAATATCTAAATTAGTTATTGGCAATTTATTTTGCCCATAAACATGCAAGCAATTTAAAAGTACTATTATGTAAAATCCAATTTTGTATATTTTATTCTTTTGTTGCATTTTTATTGCTTTTACAGGTGTATTCGCTTATTACGTACACATAACTTTTTGAATGGGTTGATATATAAATCAAGTCCATATAGATAGATAAACTAGTTTAAAACCAAATTATATTTTACCATACTTACTTTGTAAATCCAAAACTTTTTTGATGTCACAACCTAATACAAAAACTCGTGTGGTCGGTTTATTTATACCATAATAAGGAATTTCATCTTTCCAAAATTCTATATTTCTATTCTGTAATTCTGATTCTAATTCAAATAAGGTTTTTGGGTCATTAATAAAACTTACTAAATGGCTTTTTGCAAATTTGTCGGCTGCGATTGTTTCAAAAGCAAATTCAACTGCTTCTTTTTCAGTTTGGAAATAATTCAAATCTTGTCGTTTACCTCTTTCTGTATAATACCAAATGTATAAACCACCAAACGTATCTAATCCTAAACCTTCGTCTATACTTCTATTACCGATTGCATAATTATTATTATAGCAATTTTGGGTCATCCAATCGTCAAGTTCTTTAACAGTTTTCAATTTTAATTAGTTTAATTTTTTCCTTTACACAAACATATTCATTACACTTATTAAACCCAATTAATTCTGCTTCTCTGCGCTGAAGAATTGATTTTTTGTCACTAGCACCAAACTCCATATTTTTTTATACTTTCGCTCAAACTGAGGTGTGTTTCATCTATCATCGTTTTAAAAAAGAATATTTCTACAATATGGTTACTATTAGTCAGTTTGAGTTGCGGTTGTTAATGGCTTTGGTTTTAGGCGCTGCCATTGGTTTGGAGCGTCAATGGCGACATAAAATGGCGGGAGTAAAAACCAATGCTTTGGTATCGTTAGGTTCGGCTTTGTTTATACTTTTGGCTGCTAAAATTACAGGCGATAATTCAAGCTCAGCACGTATTGCAGCTCAAATAGTTACCGGCATCGGTTTTTTAGGCGCGGGTGCCATTATGAAAGAAGGTTTCAACGTGTCGGGTTTGAACACTGCGGCTACTATTTGGTGTAGCGGTGCGGTAGGTTGTTTGGCAGGTTTAGGCTTTTGGTACGAGGCCAGTATTGGAACTTTTTTTGTTATTGTTTCGCATTTAGTATTGCGCCCTGTAGAAAATAGAATAGAAAAACGTACCATAAGCAATAATGGAAACAGCCGTTTTAGGTTAATTATAAAATGCAGCTTGCAGGTTAAAGATGATGTAAGAGAAAGTATTTTTAAATCAATTGCAGTGCATAATAATTTAAAAGTAAGTACTTATAATGTGGAGTTTGTAACCGAACAAAATGTAAACATCGAAATTATGCTCAAAGTAATTGATAAACCCGATGAAGACATTTTGCTCATTAATAATACCATTAATCAATTGAAAGATATTCAATTAATCAAATGGGAAAGTGTAGATTAGCAACTAATTGCTAATTCTTTGTCTTACTGTTTCGTATAAAGCTATACCTGCTGCCACACTCACATTAAGCGATTGCACACCAAACTCTAAAGGAATTTTAGCCATTTCGGTACATTTTTTTATAATATCAGGACTAATACCTGTTTCTTCATTACCCATAATAATGGCTACAGGTACCGTTAAATTAATTTCATGAAAATTCTTTTTGGCTTTTTCGCTACAAGCTATGGTTAGCACACCACTTTGGTTTAACAATTCCATTACCGTTTTGTAGTTTTTTTCGCGGCAAATTGGAATATGCATCAACGCTCCTGCCGATGTTTTCACAGCATCTTCGTTAATTGGCGCATTATCGTTGGTTGGAATTACAATGGCATTTACACCTGCACAATAAGCCGAACGCGCAATAGCTCCCAGGTTTCTCACATCGGTAATTCTATCCAGCACCAATATAAATGGCGTTTTCCCTTCTTCAAAAAGTTGCGGAATAATGTCTTCAATTTTTTGAAAAGTAATAGGCGATAAATAAGCCATTACTCCTTGGTGATTTTTTTGCTGTAAAAAAGTAAACTTTTCCTTTGGTGCATATTGAAAAGGCACATCCAATTCCTTGCATTTTTTTAAAATATCGCTCAGCAAATCGCTTTTTACTGATTGTTGAACTATAATTTTATTAATGTCTTTGCCAGCCATTAATGCTTCTAAAACTGCATGTTGGCCGTAAATTAACTGACTTGTATCTACTGGTTTTTGGTTGTGTTTTGGGTAAAATGCCATAACTGCAAATAAAAGCTTTTTAAACCTATTTAAGGCTTTAAATATTAAACCTTAATTTCTATCATTGCCAACCCAAAAATATACTTATGGAAACTAAAATAGTAATTTGTACTCAAAAACACAGAGCGGTATTAACCGATATTGGTGCTACTACTTTTTACGATTCGTACAGGCACGAAAATACCGAAGCCGATATGCAGGCTTATATAGCCAATACTTATACCATTGAAAAATTGGCTCAAAATTTAAGTAACCCAAACATTGTTTATTTTTTAGCTTATAATCCATTGGGCGATGTGGGTTACATCAAACTTTTATTGAATCAAACCAATGAAAAGTTGCAAGGCACAAGTGCTGAAATTGAAAAAATATATGTGCGCCAAGCGTTTCATGGCAAAGGTGTAGCTCAGCAATTAATGCAGTTTGCTATTGATTATTGTAAACAACAAAATTATAATAACTTGTACCTTGGTGTTTGGCAAGAAAACCACAAGGCTCTTAAATTTTACGGTAAAATGGGCTTCAAAACTTTCGATACACGAACCTTTCAACTTGGCGAAAGGCTTTGCGATGACTACATGCTTAACTTGGAGCTATAAAGTAATTTTTAACATAATAGCCAATTTTAACACCGCAGCTACACTCATGCTATCAGTTATTTCGCCATTCATTACCATTTTATAAACTTCTGTAAAAGGCAATTTCCTTATTTGTAATTGCTCTGTGTCTTCGGGTTCGGCTTCTTTTTGGGTTAAACCTTTTGCTGTAAAAATTATTGCCAATTCATCGCTTACCGAATTACTCAAGTGCATTTGCAAAATTTCGGTCCATTCTGTGGCTTCTAAACCACATTCTTCTAAAAGTTCACGTTTGGCACTCTCAATTGGCGGAACGCCAAGTATGCCTCCACCTTCCGGAATTTCCCAGCTGTATTTATTTAACGGATATCGGTATTGACCAATTAGCCAAGTATTGTTGTTTTCGTCAAGTGGGATAATGCCAATGGCTAAATTTTTATAATGCACTTTGCCATAAATGCCATCGTTTCCACTTGGGTTTATAACTTCATGATGTTCAACTTCTATCCAGTTATTTTCGTAAGCAGTTTTTATGCTTTTTGTTTTCCAAGGATTAAATTTTTCGTCAATCATTTTCAATTATTTTTTTAGTAAAGTTTTCCAAATAACTCCTTTTTCGTAAAAAGGCTTACATTCTTTACATTCAGTGTTGATGGTGGTGTATAGTTTTAACGTATCTTGGCTAAACTTCCAAATGGTAAGTTTTTTAGCTTTGGTTTTTAAGTGAGTAAATTCCATTAAATTATCTTCACTCATGCCTGAATAATCGTTATTTATAAACGTTTGATAATTAGTAAATTCCTTAAAGCCTTTTACTTCGTTAAAGCCTGTAAATGAAACTGTTTTATTGGTTTCTAAATCAGTAAATTGGTGTTCAAACAGGTTTTTGTTTATTTGGTATTTAATTGCTGGAAGTTCAATATTTACTTTAACTATTGGGTTATTAGGCACTTTAATAAAATAAAATGGTTTTCCTGCTGCCGAGTCGTAGTAAGTTAATTTATTATCTGCTGTTAAAAATAAATTGCTGTGAGGCATGTGCGATAGGTGTTCTAAAGCCATTTCTTTTTCTGAAATGCTATCGCATTTGGTTTTCCAATATTCAAAATCACCATTTACAATAGTTACACTGTCCGATTTTGGCGTTATGATTATTTCAGAACAAAAAAATTGTTTGTGTCCTAAAATACTTTTGGTGCTATCAGCGTAATTTAACAAGCTTTCTAAAAGCCAATGTCCGTAAATTTCGGGTTTTACTTTTTCTTCTACTTTTTTATTTTCGCCACAATTGGCTATAAATAAAATAGTTACAATAAGAAATATAATTTGTTTTTTTAATTGCATTGGGGTATTTGTATTTAATCAAAAATACAAAGGTTCAATTACTTAAGTAAATTACTTTTGAACAATTAAGTTGTCAATTAGGCGTACCTCTCCACAAAAAACAGCAGTTACAATTACAGCTTGGGTGTATTGGTTAGAATGGCCTGTTAGTTTTTCTAAATTAATGCGGTTACAAATATCAAAATATTCAATGGTAAGGCTTTTTTCGTTAACAATCAATTTTTTAGCATTTTCTAAAAGCTCTGCTATGGTAAATTTACCCCAATTATCATTTACCCAAAATAATGCTTTTGAAATAGCCAACGCCTCAGTTTGTTGTGATTCGTTTAAGCGCGTATTTCTGCTACTCATAGCCAATCCATCTGCTTGTCTAACAGTTGGTTCTATTAAAATTTCAATTTCTTTATAGTGTCTGTTAATCAATTCATTAACCACCATGCATTGTTGGTAATCTTTTTGCCCAAAAAAGGTTTTATTGGGTTTAATAATATCAAAAAACTTAGCAACAATGGTTATTACTCCATCAAAATGTCCAGGGCGTTTTTCACCTTCAAAAACTTGGGTAATTGGTCCGTAATCCTCGGTATTTTTGCTTTGTCCGTTTGGGTACATTTCTAAAACACTTGGCATAAAAAGTACATCACAATTAACCGAAGCCAAAAGTTTCATATCATCAGCCGCAGTTCTTGGATATTTATCTAAATCGGTAGCATTATTAAACTGAGTTGGATTAACAAAAATACTGCAAATAGTTAGGTCGGTTTGGGCTAAAGATTTTTCAATTAATGAAATATGTCCACGATGTAATGCACCCATTGTTGGAACAAATCCGATGCTTTTTCCACTACCTTTTTCGTAATTTAGGTAGGTTTGAAGTTCATTTATAGTTTTAAATACAATCACTTGAATTTGATTTACAGCACTTTGGCTATTTTTACTATTTTTTTTGTGCCCAATATTAATCAATATATTAACATTATCGTAAATTTGCATACTTTTTTAAAAAGAAAGTTTTAGTATGGCTAAGAAAAAAGTTCTTTTTATTTCATCAGAAATGACACCTTACTTGCAAGTAACCAATGTTGGTGAATTGGCAAGAAGATTACCACAAGCAATTCAGGAAAAAAACAATGAAATACGTGTTTTAATGCCTCGTTTTGGTTGTATCAATGAAAGACGAAATAAATTACACGAAGTGGTTCGCTTATCAGGTATTAATATTACTATTGATGACAACGATAATCCACTTACAATTAAAGTAGCATCGCTTCAAGAAGCAAAAATGCAAGTTTACTTTTTAGATAATGAAGATTATTTTCATCGTAAGTTTGTGTTTGCCAATGATAAAAATGTTTTTTACGATGACAATGATGAACGCACCATTTTCTTTTGTAAAGGAGCTTTGGAAACAGTTAAAAAACTAGGTTGGCAGCCCGACATTATTCACTGCCAAGGTTGGATGACAAGTTTAATTCCATTGTATTTAAAAACTATTTATAAAGACGAACCAGTTTTTAGAAATGCAAAAGTGGTTTACTCAGTATTCGAAAATCAATTTGAAGAAAATTTAGGGAAAGATTTTGCTCGCAAAGCAGGCTTAAACGAAATTGACAATAAACAAGTTGCTTCGTTGGCTAAATCTGACAGCAATGCATTGTATATTACTGGAATAACGCATGCTGATGCCATAGTAAAAGCCAGTGCCGATATTGATGCAGAAGTAGCTAAATTTATTAAAAAGCAAAAAGGTAAGTTAATGCACGAACATGTAGAAGGCATGTATGGCGAAGCTTACGATAACTTATACGAAGAATTACTACAAAGTCAAAACTAAAAACCTTACCGCTATCAAACATTTAATCGTTTTTTTGAGTGTAATTGCACTTGCTTATTCTTCTTGTAAAAAGGATACCAATACCCTTGCGGTTGATTTTATCAATCCTGACTCAACTTTTAATGGAAAGTTTGAAACTGTAGGTCTAAATGCTTACACGGCTCCAAATGATTCATTACCAACTCATACTCAGTCGTTGTATATTTTAGGTGCCATTAATGATCCAGTTTTCGGAAAATCATCAGCCGAAATTGTTACATCGTACTCTATACCTAATACTGCGGCTTCGTTTTCGTTGGGCAACAATGCAGTGGTTGATTCGGTAGTTTTACAATTGCGTTTAGGAAACGATTCAACTTGGATTGGTGATGTAAATGCCATACACGATATTAAAGTGTATGAAATGACTGAAAAACTGAGTTATGATTCTGTTTATTACTCTAATAGAAATTATTCAAAATCAACTACAGTGATAGGCAGCTATAATCAAAAGTTTTCTCCAACAGATAGTTTGTCAGATACTTATATTTACAGTACGGTGAAAATACCGCCTTGTATGCGCATAAAATTAAGTGATGATTTTAAACAAAAATTGCAAAATGCAATTACGTTTAATTCATCTAATTTTTATGATATTTACAAAGGTTTTGCTATAGTAGATGAAAGTAATTTTGGTGTTGGTCAAGGAGGATTTTGGTACTTAAATTTAAATTCATCTTATACAAGTATGGTAGTTTATTACAGAAACGATACTACAAGGCTAAGAACTGAATTTCCTATTGTGTTAGGAAATGCAAGGTATAACAAATACAACTTAAATAGCAAAGATTTAACTCAACCAAAGACAACACGTTTTGCTGCTTCACAGCAACGCGATACTTGTTATTTACAATCAATGGGTGGTACGCGCGTTAGGGTTTTTATTCCAGATTCTATTTTAAATAGATTGGCTGCAACTCCTCAATTAGGCATTCAAAAGGCCGAAATTGTGGTTAGAGCCATGGATGGTTTTAGTACTGATATGTTTAAAATACCTAATCAGCTTACCATACTCTCAATGGATTCATTGGGAAGAAGTGCTTTAACATTAGACTCTTATACTGAAAGTTTACTTTATGTTGGAGGTAATGTTAATAATGGAGAATACAGGTTTAACATAGGGCGTGAATTGAACGATGTTCTTAAAAATTTAAGAAGTGGAAGAGGTAATACACATTATGGGTTAAGTATTATTGTTCCAAACAGTACCATTAATTCTATTTTCCAAACAACTGGAAGGCGAGTGGTTTTAAATACGAAAAATTTGAAACTAAATTTAAATTATACAGTTATAAAATAAGTAGTTTCAAAATTTATTGTGATAATTCAGTTAAGCCAACATGCCGATGCTAATCAAATTAGCAGTATAAAAACCTTTTTTAAACAAAAAGGTATAGAGTTTTTTTTTCAAGACTTTAATAATCAGTTTATAGTTCCTTCATTTAATGACGAGGCTGCTTTAAAACAATTTGATATTATTAAGTCTGTTATTGATGTAAAAACACCCTTTCAGCTTTCATCAAAAACTTACAAAACCAAAACCACTTTTAATGTAAATGGTGTAGAAATAGGTGGTGAAGATTTAAATTTAATAGCTGGTCCTTGTTCCGTTGAAACCGAGGAGCAAATTTTTAGTGTTGCGGCATTTTTAAATTCGCAAGGCATAAAATTTATTAGAGGTGGGGCTTTTAAGCCACGCACTTCTCCTTACAGTTTTAGAGGTTTAGGCAATGATGGATTGAAATTAATTCGCCAAGCGGCCGATAAGTACGACTTACGTGTGGTTACCGAATTAATGGACTTAAGCAATTTGGATGAAGTATATAATCATACTGATATTATCCAAATTGGTGCACGTAACATGAGCAATTTTTCATTATTGGCTGAATTAGGTAAAACCCGCAAGCCAATTATGCTAAAACGCGGAATGAGTGCTAAAGCAACAGAATGGCTTTTAGCGGCCGATTATTTACTTTGTGGTGGAAATGAAAATGTAATTTTGTGCGAACGCGGAATCAGAAGTTTTGATATGCAAAGCAGAAACGTTTTTGATTTAGGAGTTATTCCTTTAATGCAATCACTTTCACATCTACCAGTTTTTGCTGATCCTAGTCATGGGGTTGGAAAAGCAGCATTTGTAAATAAAATGGGTTTAGCAGCTATAGCTGCTGGAGCCGATGGTTTAATGATTGAAGTACACCCAAATCCTGAAAAGGCTTTAAGTGATGGAGAGCAAGCATTAACATTTAATGAATTCAGCGATTTTATTTCAGCCTCTAAGCCATTGCTTACTGCTATTAATAAAGGAGCTGATTTTATTAACAATAATAAAATTTTAAAATTAGAATCTTTTTAATAATATTGCTTCAATTATGTGTGGAATAGTAGCTTATATAGGCCATAGAGAAGCCTGCCCAATTGTACTAAAAGGGTTAAAACGTCTTGAATACCGCGGTTACGATAGTGCTGGTGTTGCTTTACTTGATGATAGTAAAGAATTTAAAGTTTACAAAAAAACTGGAAAAGTTGCAGATTTAGAAGCATCAATTGGTAGTCAAAGTACTACAGCCCATACTGGTATGGGTCATACTCGTTGGGCTACACATGGTGCTCCAAACGATTTAAATGCACATCCGCATTTAAGTGGAAATGGTGAGTTTGCCATTATTCATAATGGAATTATTGAAAATTATGCATCTTTAAAGGAAATGCTTACTAAACGTGGGCATGAATTTAAAAGTGAAACAGATACTGAAGTATTAATCCATTTAATTGAAGAGGTTCACAAAAATAATGAAGTAAGCTTTGAAGAAGCAGTTCGTATGAGTTTAACCCAAGTTATTGGTGCTTACGCAATTGTTATCTTAAGCAAAAAAGATCCTAATTATTTAATTGGTGCTCGTAAGGGAAGTCCAATGGTATTAGGTATTGGCGATGGGGAGCACTTTATAGCAAGTGATGCTACTCCAATTGTAGAATATACAAGAAATGTAGTTTATTTAAACGATGGAGAAATTGCTATTATTAAAGGAACTGATTTAACTATAAAAACTATTGATAATACTATCAAAACACCATACATTCATGAATTAGAAATTAATTTAGAGAGCATAGAAAAAGGTGGTTATGAGCACTTTATGATGAAAGAAATTTTTGAACAACCTCGTTCAATCCTTGATTCATATCGTGGTAGAATTCATGCGAACGAAGGCCTAATTACGATGGCTGGTATTGATAAATTTGAAGATAAATTTAAAAATATCAAACGTATTATCATTGTAGGTTGCGGTACTTCGTGGCATGCGGGTTTAGTTGGCGAGTATTTATTTGAAGATTTTGCTAGAATTCCTGTTGAGGTTGAGTATGCTTCTGAATTCAGGTATCGAAATCCGGTTTTAGATGAAAATGATTTTGTAATAGCCATTTCTCAAAGTGGTGAAACTGCTGATACATTAGCCGCTTTAGAGCTTGCAAAAAGTAGAGGTGCAACCATTTTTGGAGTTTGTAATGTGGTAGGTTCATCAATTCCTCGATTAACTGATGCTGGTGCTTACACTCATGCTGGTCCTGAAATTGGTGTGGCTTCAACTAAAGCATTTACTGCACAAGTTACTGCTTTAACACTAATGGCCTTATCTATTGGTCAAAAACGTGGAACTTTAACTACCCAACGTTTACGCGAAATGATTGCAGAAATTGAAACAGTTCCTGCAAAAATAGAAGCAGCACTAAAATCGAATGATATGATTAAAGAGCTAGCTAAAGAATATAAGGATGCTAAAAACTTCTTATACTTAGGTCGTGGTTATGGTTTCCCAGTTGCATTAGAAGGTGCATTAAAGTTGAAAGAAATTTCATACATACATGCAGAAGGTTACCCCGCTGCTGAAATGAAACATGGTCCTATTGCCTTAATTGACGAAGAAATGCCAGTGGTAGTTATTGCTACTCAAAATGCTAATTATGAAAAAGTAGTAAGCAATATTCAAGAAGTAAAAGCACGTAAAGGAAAAGTTATTGCTATAGCAACTGAAGGTGATAAACATGTGGCAGAAATGGCAGACCATGTAATTTATATTCCAGCTTGCGAAGAGTCAATGCTACCTTTAATTGCTACTATTCCATTACAGTTATTGAGTTATCATATTGCGGTTTTACGTGAGTGTAATGTAGATCAACCTCGTAACTTGGCTAAGTCAGTTACTGTTGAGTAAAATATATTTTTAAAAAATCAAAGCCTGTAAGATTTTCTTGCAGGCTTTTTTATTGGCTATTATTTTATATTGCAAACCAAATGATAATTGAATTTGAACATAATGGAAATAAGTACTCTGCTAATTTAGCCGAGCCTTTTGATATTTCGTTACCCCTTTTTAGTGGAGAACATAATCCCAATGCATTTTATATTGCTCATCCTAAATTTGAACCTGTAAAAGTGGGTAGTTTTGTTGGATCGGTGCAAGAAGGTGGGGCATGTAATTGTGAAAACTTGTTTTTAAATGCACATGGAAATGGCACTCATACTGAATGTGTAGGCCATATAAGCAAAGAAAGAATTACCATCAATCAAACTTTAAAACAGTTTTTTGCAATTGCTCAAGTAATTTCAGTTACGCCAAATCAAATAGAAAATGGTGATTGGATTGTTACCAACGAAAGCATTGCAAAGCACTTTGATAAAAATGCAAATGCCTTGGTTATAAGAACCTTGCCAAATAGTAACGATAAGAAATTGGGACAATATTCAGGCAATAACCCAACTTATTTAGAGCCTTCTTTAGGAACATTTTTAGCTAATAATAGTGTTAAACATTTATTGGTAGATTTACCTTCGGTAGATAGAGAAGAGGATGGAGGTGCTTTGGCTACACATCATGCTTTTTGGCAATATCCTCATCATACAAGAATGGACGCAACCATAACAGAAATGGTTTTTGTAAACGATTCAATTGCTGATGGATTGTATCTAATTAATATGCAAATTGCCTCGTTCGAAAGTGATGCAAGCCCAAGTAAGCCAGTTTTATATAAACTCATATAGCCATGAATAATTGGACAGAAGAAAATAATAAGCTAACTAAAACCTTTGTTTTTAAATCGTTTGTAGATGCTTTGGCATGGATGGTTAAGTCATCATTTGCTATTGAAAAATTGAATCATCATCCTGAATGGACTAATGTTTACAATAAAGTGCATATAAGTTTAACCACCCACGATGCTGGAAATACGGTTACTGATAAAGATAGAGAATTGGCTCAAGTATTAGATAACTTGTTTAAAGCTTAATGAAAACACCACTTAAGCAGCTAATTAAGGAAGAGTTTCAATATTTGTTTTTATTAAAAAAAACAGAACGTGTTTGGCATATTCCTTTATTAGCTTCGCTTTGTACCGGAATTCCTTTGTTGCTAGGTTTGTATTTTAATAATCTACAGTCAGGAATATTGGCTTGTATTGCCGGATTGGTTATTCTGTATTTACCTAGCAAATTAACTTTATCTGGTCGAATGCTAACTCTTTTAGTTTGTTCATTTGGTTTTCTTATTTCATTTACTGTTGGAATTTGTTTCAGTTTTAATCCCTATGTATCTTTAATAGTTTTAGGATTATTTTCGGTTGCAGTGCATTGGGTTTGTTTGTATTTTAAAGTTCCTGCTCCTGGAAGTTTCTTTTTCATATTTGTGGCTGCTATGGCAAGTTGTATGCCATTTAATTTACAAATTATCCCACAAAAAATTGGCTTAATTGGACTTGGAACCATGTTTGCTTGCCTTTTGGCTTTTTGTTATACTTTATTGATTTACAGAAGGCAATTAATTGATAGTGAGTATTCTGTGGTGGTGGTTCGAAAAACTACTGATACTGATTTTTTAGAGGCTTTTACGGTTGGTTTATTTGTTTCAATTTCGGTTTTGGTGGCTCATTTATTTAAAATGCAAAATCCATATTGGGTTCCAGTATCATGTTTGGCAGTTATGCAAGGTGCTAGTTTGAGGCATATTTGGCGCAGAAGTTTACACCGAATGTTAGGTACTTTTGTAGGTTTGGGTTTTTGTTGGCTTATTTTATTAGTGAGCAATAGTAATTCTTTAAGTGTTTGTTTGAGTATTGTTGCTTTGCAATTTATTATTGAAATACTCATAGTAAGGCATTATGCATTAGCCGTAATTTTTATTACACCTATGACCATACTTTTGGCCGAAACAGCTAACCCAATGCACTATACCACAGACGCCTTAATTCATATTAGGTTTTGGGATATAATGCTAGGAAGTACCTTGGGAGCAATAGGAGGTTGGGTAATGCACTACGAAAAAATAAGATTTTATGCTTTAAAAAGCATAAAAAAAGCCAGAGTTATTATAAATAAAAGAGGATAATTTTCCTTTTAATTGGCTATTAGTTTAAAGCCACTTCCGTGCACATTTTCAATGCTAATACTTTCGTCTTCTTTTATTAGTTTTCTTACTTTATTAATGTACACATCAAGGTTTCGCGCAGTGTAAAAATCATTTCTTCCCCAAACGTGTAAAAGCATGTTAGCTCGTGGTAATAAAGCATTTTTATTAACTATCATTAGTTTTAAAAGGGTAGCTTCAGTATTACTCATTTTTTTCTGAGTACCATTTACCACCAATGTATTATTTACCGTATCTATCGAAGTATTGCCAATACTAATTACTTCTTCTTTTGCAGCCAAATCGGTTTCAGGCCTTGCGCTGCTGCGTTTTAAAACAGCTTTTATGCGAGCAAGCAATTCTGGTGTGCTAAAAGGTTTGGTTATATATTCGTCTGCACCAATGGCAAACCCTTGCAGTTTATCGCTTTCTGAGGAGTTGGCTGTTAAAAAAATGATTGGAATATGTTGGTCTTTTTCTCTTACTTTTTTAGCTAGCTCAAACCCACTAAGTTTAGGCATATTTACATCAAATATGCATAAGTCAAAACGCTCGTTCATAAATGAACTTAAGCCTTCTTCGCCATCTTTACAAAGCCTTACAGTGTAATCTTCTAAACGCAAAGTTTCTTTCATTAAAAAACCTAAGCTGGTTTCATCTTCTACTAAAAGTATGTGTGTTTGTATAGCTTTCGACATAGTGGTAATTTTTTTACGAATGTATAAATACTAAAAAAAATCTTACTGTTTTAAAATCACAATTAAGTTTATTTTATGATAATACCATTTTGATTTACAAATTAAGCCAATGGGTTGGGTGTAAATTTTAGATGATATTATTCCCGAAAGCTTTCGGGAGCAAAAAAAATTGTTCTAATTTCGCATCAAAGCGGCATAATGTAATTTAAACGACATATCTATAATTTATATTCAAAATTATGCAATTGATTACAAAACAAATGTGTAACTATGCAAAGTGATACCTTTTTTTGATAAAAATACAATAAAACTTTTACGTATTCCGTTTAGTTTTTTCTTAATGCCAGTGTATTTATTTGCTTTGGCTTCGCTTAATGAAATAAATTTTACAAATGCTATTTTAGCTTTTATTGCTTTGCATGTTTTTATTTATCCAGCTAGTAATGGTTATAATAGC
Source organism: uncultured Bifidobacterium sp. (assembly GCA_964529175.1). Lineage (GTDB taxonomy): Bacteria > Bacteroidota > Bacteroidia > UKL13-3 > UKL13-3 > JAAFJM01. Next base: position 128,488 of record CAZGVO010000001.1, on the reverse strand, counting down.
TACATGGATAACGATACTGAAAGTATTGGAGGACTAAAAAATCCGCCAAAGGCAACAAAAAATTTGTTTTACGCCAGTTTTATTTTCGATTTAGTAGGCTTAATACTTTGTTTTTTCGTAAGTATGGCATTTGCATTATTAATTATGTTGTATGTATTAGCCTCAAGAGCATATAGTTTTAAAGGAATTAGACTGAAAAAATACCCATTTGCCAGTTGGATTACAGTTAGTTTTTTTCAGGGTAGTTATCTGTATGCAGTTTTATTATTGTTCTTAACTAACGATTTGAAAATGGAAACTTTTCCAAGTTTTATATTCTTTGTCCCATCTCTGTTAATTGGTGCTACTTATCCACTATCGCAGATTTACCAGCATAAGCAAGATAAAGCAGCTGGAGATATTACTTTAAGTATTCTTTTAGGTTATAAAGGCACTTTTATTTTTAGTGCCATATTGTTTTTAATTGCCACTGCATTATTTTTTATTCAAACTGAAATTATTACACCTCAATTTTTACATTTTTATTGGTTTCAAGGTTTTTTGTTTCCAGTTGTGGCTTTCTTTTTATGGTGGGCCTATCAGGTTTTTAACGACTACAAAAATGCCAATTTTGAAAACACTATGCGCATGAATATGTTGTCATCTTTACTGTTAGCAAGCTATTTTATAACAGAAATATATTTTAAACATATAAACACTAAATGGGATTTATAAATAAAATTGGAACAGCTCCTGCACCTTATAAAATGATGCAAAAAGAGGTAAGCAGCTTTATGCAAAATTTTTATGAAATCTCGGTAGATGAAAAGCGTAAAATGGCATTAATGTACGATAGGTGTGGAATTGAAACCCGTTATAGTGCCATACCTGATTATCACCCTTCATTGCAAGTAAATCAACTTTTACCCACTAATTTACAAGAGCCTTTTCCTAGTATTGATAAGCGTATGGAGCTTTTTTTTAAAGTAGCTCCGCCAATGTGCGTAAATGCAGTAAATAATTGTTTGAACGATGAAATTGATTTGAAAGACGTAACTCATTTAATAACAGTCAGTTGTACCGGAATGGCTGCCCCTGGTTTGGATTTAGTATTAATGGAGCAACTTAATTTGCCAAACAATACCCACCGAACTTCGGTAAATTTTATGGGTTGTTATGCGGTTTTTCATGCATTAAAAATGGCAAATGCTTTTTGTGCTGAAAACAAAGAACATAAGGTTCTGGTAGTTTCAGTTGAGCTTTGCACACTTCATTTTCAAAGTAATTTTAGTATGGATAATGTAGCTGCTAACTTACTTTTTGCCGATGGCGCAGCAGCCACCATTGTTACTTCAAACCCCACTTACGATAATTCAATCGAATTGAACTCGTTTTACAGTCAAGTAGTATTTAGTGGAAAAAACGATATGGCTTGGCACTTGTCAGAAACTGGTTTTTTAATGACCTTAAGCGCTTTTATTCCTGAATTGATAAAAACAGGTATCGGTAATTTGTTAAATGGAGTTTTAGCACAAGCCAATTTGCCTAAAAACAACATAAGTAATTGGGCCATACACCCAGGTGGACGAAAAATTATAGAAACCATTCAATCTGAATTAAATTTAAGTATTGATGATGTTGCAGCGTCCTTTAGTGTATTGAAAAACTATGGTAATATGAGTTCAGCTACCATTTTGTTTGTTTTAAAAAAGATGCAGCAAGAGGGCAGAAAAGGAAATGTTTTTGCCTGCGGATTTGGCCCTGGATTAACACTTGAAACCTTAATTGGCAACTTTGTTTAGTTAACCAAACATTAAATCTTTTTTATTTAGGCTATTAGTAAAAAACTTGTTTTTTGTTTTCATAAAAAACTATTTATTTGCCATTACACAAAAATGACAAAAAAAATGAAAAAGAATTTACTAAGTTTAATTACCGTATTTGCTTTTGCGGCCATTTGCATGAACGCAACTGCTCAAAAGCGCTATGTTGATGAGGTTTTTGCTAATGTTTTAAAAACAGCCAATATTGAGTATGACTCTAACAGAGCTATCAATATTTTTCCGCCAAACACGCCACCAATAATCACAACTTCATTAAGATGCGATATTTACCAACCAGAAGGCGATACTGCCGTTAAAAGACCATTGATTATTTTGGCTTCTACTGGTAGTTATTTACCAGCTATTATTAACCAACAACCTACAGGTAACAAAAACGATAGCTCTATTGTTGAATTAGCTACTCGTTTATCAAAACGTGGTTATGTTGTAATGGCTGTTAATTACCGTTTAGGATGGAACCCTAACGACCTTCCCGCAAGAGCTACTGAGCAATTAATTAAAGCGACTTACCGCGCTATTCAAGATGTAAGAAATGCTATTCGTTTTATGCGTGTAAATGCTGAAACCTATAAAATTGACACTTCAAGAATTGTTGTTGGTGGCCAAGGTACAGGCGGTTACGTTGCTTTAGGTTTAGCAGCGGTTAATAGCCGATTAGATATTGAAGGTAAATTGAAATTCCAAAGAGGTGATTTCTCTCCAATGGTTAATGTAGATACATTAGGCGATTGGAATGGAATTGGAGGAGCTCCTTTCTTTAACTATGGTGGCGATGCATCTGTTTCAGGCAATGCTCATATGGTATTTAACTATGGTGGTGCTATGGGCGATACTACTTGGATGGATAACGCAACTTTACCAATTATTGGTTTACATTGTCCAACTGATAGATTTGCTCCATACAGAACAGGAAATGTACTAGTTCCTACAACTGGTGCTACTGTTATTGAAAGTGCTTCAGGTGCTGGTTCTGTTATTCCTTATGCAAACTCTTTAGGAATTAATAATAAAATGAACGCTGGAGTTTATAATGATGCAATTACTGCAAGAGCATTAACAATTACTGGTGGTGTTAAAAATTTATATCCATTTATTTCAAGTTTCCCTGCTGAAGGTTCTCCTTGGGAATGGTGGGATAGAGCTACAGTTCAAGCTAACAATAACTACGGTGCTGGAACAGGTAGAAATGCTGATTCATTAGCTATGTTAACCAATCCATTTATGAGCGCAGCTCGTGCTAAAGCTTATATTGATACAATTGCTCAATTTATCTCTCCTCGTATTGCTGTTCAGTTAGATTTATTACCAACTAGCGGTGTAAACGAAGTAGTTAATGTGTCAGGTTTATTAGGTTTATATCCTAACCCAGCTAAAGAAAATGTAACTGTAAGCATGGATAATGGCCAAGCAGTTATTAGCCAAGTAAATGTATTTGATATTACTGGTAAAGTAGTTTTAACTCAAAATGCAGTTTCAGCTCACGAAGTAGTTTTAAATACTGAAAACTTAACTAAAGGTATTTATTTGGTAAATGTAAAATTAGCAAATGGAGCTAGTGCAACTAAGCGTTTAGCAATTCAATAAGCTTAATTTTTATATCAAAATATTTAAAGAGCCTGTAAATTTATTTTACAGGCTCTTTTTTTGATATAAATCGTAAAAGCCGCAAAATTTGGATATTAGCCCTAAAAACACTTACTTTTGCATCCTCACAAAATTTATTTAAACCTATATTCGCTAGTGAAAATTGTTGTAATTGGAGGAGGAGCAGCTGGTTTTTTTGCAGCTATTAGTGCTGCTAATGCTAATGCTGAAGCCGAAGTTATTATTTTAGAAAAAACAGCTAAGCTTTTACAAAAAGTAAAAATTTCGGGTGGTGGAAGATGCAATGTTACTCATGCATGCTTTGATCTAAAGCAATTGTCATTGTCGTATCCTAGGGGCGAAAAGCACCTTAAGAGCGCTTTTAGTCGCTTTTCTACTACTGATACTGTAGCTTGGTTCGAAAGTAAAAAAGTTAAGCTTAAAACGGAGCCTGATGGGCGCATGTTTCCTACTACTGACGATAGCCAAACCATTATTGATTGTTTGATGAAAGAAGCTAAAAAGCTTAAAATTGAAATTTTAAACAACAAAGAGGTTAGAAGAATAGAAACCCGCGATACTAGTTTTAAATTATACATAGCTGATGGTGAGAATATTGAATGTAATAAAGTAATTGTTACCACTGGCGGTGCTCCTAAAGAAGAACAATTAAATTGGATAAAAACTTTGGGTCACGAAATTATAGAGCCTGTTCCTTCATTATTTACATTTAACTTACCCAATAATCCTTTAAACGAACTTTCAGGTATAGCTGTTAACCCAGTTAAAATTAGAATTCCTGAATTAAAACTTGAAAATACAGGTCCAATTATGATTACCCATTGGGGTTTGAGTGGTCCTTCTGTTTTACGTTTATCAAGTTTTGGGGCGCGTTTAATAGCAGAAAAAAATTACAATTTCGAAATTCAAGTTAGCTGGCTTAATGATAAAAAAGAAGAGTCGTGCAGAAATGAATTGATGAATATAAAGGCTGCAAATCCTAACCGTCAGGTTAATAATTTGTTTCCATTTAAATTACCAGCTCGTTTGTTAGATTATTTGTTTGAAAAAAGTGAAATCAATTCAAAACTAAATTGGGCTGAAATTAGCAAAGATCAAGTTAATAAATTGGTTCAATCTTTACTATACGACACCTACCAAATAGAAGGCAAAACTGGTTTTAAAGAAGAGTTTGTTACTTGCGGTGGTGTAAATTTAAACGAAGTTGATTTTAAAAACATGCAAAGCCGTAAAATAAAAGGTCTTTTCTTTGCTGGGGAAGTGCTTGATATTGATGGTGTTACTGGTGGATTTAATTTTCAAGCAGCTTGGACTACTGGCTTTTTAGCAGGTACAGGCGCAGCAGCAATTTAATTCAAGTTTTGTAATAAAATTTGCTCAATGGCAATTAGCCATTTTGTTGTTTCATTCCCTCGTTAAAGCAAAAGCGGCAGCGCGCTTCGTATGTATCGTGCTCGCCTAGCATTACTAGGCTATCATTATTTATTTTTCGGTAACTGTGTGTAGCTATATCGCCACAAACCATGCAAATAGCGTGAACTTTGGTTACATATTCAGCTATAGCCATTAATGCTGGCATTGGCCCAAAAGGTTTGCCTAAATAATCCATGTCTAACCCAGCCACAATAACTCTTACGCCTTGTTCAGCCAATTTTTCGCAAACAAAAACCAATTCTTGGTCAAAAAATTGTGCCTCGTCTATACCAATTACATTGGCATCGCCACACATCAATAAAATATTGAGCGAAGAAGCAACAGGAGTGGAATGAATAGAGTTTTGATTGTGTGATACTACCTCGGTTTCATCGTAACGCGTATCAACCGAAGGTTTGAAAATTTCAACTTGAAGATTGGCAATTTTTGCCCTGTTTAATCTGCGAATCAATTCTTCGGTTTTGCCCGAAAACATGGAGCCACAAACTACTTCAATCCAGCCTTTTCTTTTATCGGTATGTGCGCGAGGTTCAATAAACATAGAGAGCGAAAGTAATAATTTTATTTTTAAACCAAAGCTAGCTTTATGGCTATTTTTTAAAATGAGACGGTTAGTAACACATGTTTATTATTAAATATTGTTTCATGTTGCATTTAATGTAATTTTTGTATTATGAATTCCATTCAATTAATTAGTAAAATAAATGCTAGGATAGAAGATTTAGCCATGCTAAGTCAAGAGGTGTTACAGCCTAATAATGAGCTAAGTAATATAGAGAAAGAAGTTTTAAAAAGAACTTGCAGTGATTTGTTCGAATTGGTTTTAAAATTAAAAACCAGCAATGATTTAAGCGATGAACATATTGCTTTAAAAGAAAATATTTCGCAAGAAATTAGAAAAGAAGAACTAAATTTTAAAGAAATAATTGCCAATAAAATTATAAGCGAAGAAGTAACTATTAATACTTTAGCTGAAACAAAATTGGTGGAAGAAGAGCCAATTATAGAGCCTATTGTTCCAGTTTTTAACCAACCAATTGTACCTGAAGTTAAGGTGGAAGTTCCTGTTCAAGAAGTTGAGCCAATTGTAGAAGTGCCTCAAATGCCATTATTTACATTTACCCATGAGCCTGAGGAAATAAAATCAGAGCCAGTAGTAATTGCAGAGCCAATTATTGAAAAACCAATTGAAGTTGTTGCACCTGTGGTTGAAGCACCAAAAGTAGAGGTGGTGAAAGAAGAACCTGTACTAGTAGTAGAAAAACAACCTGAACCTGTTATTATAGAGCCAAAGCAACCTGAAATTATATTAGAAAAAGAGGTAGAAATACCAAAAGTAATAATTACGCCTCTAGCTCCACCTGTTCAAGAAATGAAGCCTATTGTAGAAGCTCCTAAACCAATTGAGCCAAAACCAATAGTGGAGGAAAATACCAATAAGCCAAATCCGTTTTTTAGTATTGGTAAAACAGTTATGCCATCTTCGGAGCCAAGTTTGAATGAGCGCATTGCTCAAAAAATGGATGGTTTTCAGTTTTCTGAAAAAATTGTAGAACCTAAAATTGACAGTTTGAAAACTGCTATTTCACTTAACAAAAAAATTGCTTTTGTAAATGAACTTTTCAAAGAAAATGTGGTGGAATATGCCAAATCAATTGATAAAATAAATGGCGCCAATAATTTAAGTGAAGCCATGTTATTTTGGAGCGAAATGAAAATTACGCATAACTGGAACAACGAGCATCCATTGGTTAAAGATTTGGAAAAATTAATTCAGCGTAGATTTAGCTAAAATAACTTCCTCCTTTTAGAACAAGAAAGATTGAACCACATAGCACATAGAAACATAGCTTAAGACTATATTTCTATGTTCTATGTGGTTTTTATTTTAAACCTAATTCTGGTTTTAAAAATTTAGCAGTATGGCTTTTGGGTTCGTTGCAAATTTGTTCTGGTGTGCCTTCGCACAATATTTGCCCACCATATTTACCTCCTTCGGGTCCTACATCTATAATATGGTCTGCTACTTTTATAATGTCTAAATTGTGCTCAATAACCAAAACAGAGTTTCCTTTTTCAACCAATTTATTAATTACATCAAGCAGCACTTTTACGTCTTCAAAATGCAAACCTGTACTTGGTTCATCTAAAATATAAAAAGTATTTCCGGTATCACGCTTACTTAATTCGGTAGCTAATTTTACCCTTTGCGCCTCGCCACCACTTAAAGTAGTGCTTTGTTGACCCAGCGTTATATAGCCCAAACCTACATCGTTTAAGGCTTCTATTTTCCGTAAAATTTGTGGGGTGTTTTCAAAAAATTTAACTGCATCTTCTATCGACATGTCCAACACATCGTTAATAGATTTGCCTTTGAACCTTACCTCCAATGTTTCGCGGTTATAACGTTTGCCATTACAGGTTTCGCATTTAACATATACATCGGGCAAAAAGTTCATTTCAATGGTGCGCATACCTGCACCTTGGCAAGTTTCGCAGCGGCCACCTTTAACGTTAAACGAAAATCTTCCAGGTTTATATCCTCTAATTTTTGACTCAGGAAGAGCAGCATATAAATCTCTAATATTTGAAAAAACTTCTACATAAGTGGCAGGATTACTGCGCGGTGTGCGCCCAATTGGCGATTGGTCAATTTCTATTACTTTATCAATATGTTCAATGCCTTTAAATTCTTTATAAGTCAAAGGTTTTTGATGCGAATTGTAAAAGTGCTGACGTAAAATAGGATATAAAGTTTCGTTAATTAAACTAGATTTTCCGCTACCACTTACGCCTGTTACACAAATTAGTTTTCCTAAAGGAAACTCAACTGTAACATTTTTTAAGTTATTGCCAGAGGCACCTTTAATAACTAATTTTTTACCATTGCCTTTGCGCCTTGTTTTTGGAACTTCAATTTGTTTGGTACCGTTTAAATATTGCGCAGTAACCGAATTTGATTTTATAATTTCGTCCCAAGTACCTTGTGCTGCAATATGCCCACCATGAATACCTGCTCCGTAACCAATATCCAAAATATAATCACTTTCCTGCATCATGTCTTTATCGTGTTCTACCACAATAACACTGTTGCCCACATCGCGCAGTGATTTTAAAGAATTAATCAATCGGTTATTATCGCGCTGATGTAAACCAATGCTTGGCTCATCTAAAATATATAACACACCTACTAATTGAGAGCCAATTTGTGTAGCCAAACGAATGCGCTGCGCCTCGCCACCACTTAAGGTTTTGGAAGGTGAGTTTAAAGTTAAATAATCTATACCAACGCCAATTAAAAACTGAATACGGCTGCGAATTTCTTTTAAAATTTCGGCAGCTATAATGGTTTGCTTTTTATCTAATAGTTTATCTACTTCGTTATTAAACCAATGGCCCAAAGCAGTAATTTCCATTTGGGCTAAATCTGCTATGTTTTTATCGCCAATTTTATAATGTAACGATTCCTTTTTTAACCTAGCGCCATTACAATCAGGGCAGGGTAGGAGCTGCATAAATTCTTCAGCCCATTTTGAAATAGAATCGTTGCTTTTTTCTAAATAGTTTTTGGTAATAATAGGTATCAATCCATCCCAATGGCTATTGTAATTTTGGGTGTATCCACTTGCATATTGATACGGAATTACCAAGGCTTCATCGCTACCATGTAAAATGGCATCCAATGCTTCTTTCGATAATTTTTCAATAGGATCGGCAAAACTGAATTTATATTTTTTTGCTATTTCGCGCAATTGAAGAAAAGTCCAGTTTTCTCTTATTTCGCCAAGTGGCGTTAAAGCACCTTTGTTAATGCTCAGTTTTTTATCAGGAATAATGGCATTTTCGTCAATAATACTTTTTACTCCCAAACCATCGCAAGTAGGGCAAGCACCGTAAGGCGAGTTAAACGAAAATGAATTGGGCTGCGGTTCATCGTAACTGATGCCACTTTTGGGGTCCATTAAGTATTTACTAAAATGGTACGATTGGTTGGTTTCATTATCAAGCAAAACCATAGTTCCTTTACCCATTTTTAAAGCACTTTTTACACTTTCGGCTACGCGCACTCTATCGGGTTTGCGCACCTCAATTCTATCTATCAGTACTTCTATATCGTGTATTTTATAACGGTCGGCTTGCATTTTAGCCGCTATTTCCTTTACCTCGCCATCAAGCCTAACTTTGGTATAACCTTGTTTGCGTATTTGTTCAAAAAGCTCGCGGTAATGGCCTTTACGCCCTTTTACCAAAGGTGCTAAAATGCTGATTTTTTTGTTTTCAAATTGGGTAATAATGCCGGTAATAATTTGTTCTTCCGTCATTTTTACCATTTTTTCCCCACTTTCGTAACTGTAAGCATCGGCAGCGCGAGCGTAGAGCAAACGTAAAAAATCGTAAATTTCGGTAATGGTACCTACAGTAGAACGCGGATTTTTGTTTACCGTTTTTTGCTCAATGGCTATTACGGGCGAAAGTCCATTTATTTTGTCTACATCGGGGCGCTCCATATTGCCAATAAACTGACGGGCATAAGCGCTAAAACTTTCCATATACCTGCGCTGACCTTCGGCAAAAATGGTATCGAAGGCTAACGATGATTTGCCACTTCCGCTTAAGCCAGTAATGGTAACTAGCTTATTACGAGGAATTTTTACATCAATATTTTTTAAATTATGCTCCCTTGCACCAAGTATTTCTATAAACTCGTCTTCTAAATTATTGGTGTTTAAGGTGGATTGCGTTTGCGATTGTGTCATTTTTATAAGCTAATATCCGCTAACCCTGAAAATATTCGGGGCTTTGGCTAAAAATTTTACTATAATTATAAAAGCAAAAATAAGCACTTTGTTTTGTATTAATGGATTTAAATTTAGTTTGTTTAGTTGATTCACGCCATGCGTGATTTAGTTGTTTGATTTTTGAGTTGTGGGTTGGCGGGTTATTGGGTTACGAGTTAACGAGTTTTAGCTATCCGGCCGATGTTGTGCGTCCTTTCTAACAATAGAATCAATATTAAACGTGACAGGTTTTAAAAACCTGTCACGTTTTTTTAGAGGGACAAATTGCTAGTATCAAATAGAAGCCAATTTGATGAATCATAATAAAAAGTTTTATTTGATACAAAAAAATGAATACAAATATGAAGTTAAGCAATTCGTTTAGTGGTGCATTACGAACATTTGCATATTTTATGGCTAGTGGAAATCAAAATACTTTAAAAGGGATTGACTATTTAAGTCTTTATGGAGAAGAGCCAAGTGCAATAGAACAAGTGTTCGCTATTTATGTAAATGTAATAGAATTGGATGAAAATGGTCAAGTTTTAAATGCCAAATATGCTGAAAAAAGAGCAACGGATTATTTGAGACAATATTGTGATTCTACTTTCAAAGTTGAACCACCATACGAAGATTGGGAAATTGAATTACACGAACCGCCACCATTAACAGATTTGAAGTAAAACACTAACAGCGGTTATCAGTTTCGCCCTCGTAATTGTTTAGCGAAGCGTCACCAACAGACAAATAATTTTAGTAAAAACCTAGAACAGCTAGTTTTTATAAATTTAACTTCAATTACTTAATAGAATTAATATAATTGCCATAAAATATGTAAATAATTTATGGCACAATATGTAAGCCAGCCGTAATAATAGAATGACTCGAATTTTCACAACTATTTTATTAATTTCTACACTAGCAAGTTGTACCCAAAACTTGACAATTAAAGACGTAGTTATAACCGAACGTTTGTTTTCGCCTGACAGTTCTTATGTTGTATTGACATATTATAAAGACAATGGAGCAATGGGGGAAAGTTCTTCAATGACATCTATTTTTAAAGTTGAGGACACATTAGGACAACTTAATAATACTGTTTTACCTTGCTTTAACTTATCATTTTATTCTTGTTATTATCCTGACCATTGGTTGGATAACAAGACATTACAAGTGTATTTAAATGAAAGACCTTTTGAGAAAGAAGGAATTCCATTTGACTCTTCTAGTTTTACTATCAATGGTATTAAATGTAAGGTAGTTCCTGCCGACTATTCTTATAGTTTAAGTCCATTAATTGAATATTTTAGCTTCTCTAAAGATAGAAATAAAATACTTGTTGCTTATCGTTACAGAGGAGACCTAAATATTTCGGCTATTAACTATGGCGATAAATTGCCTAGAATTGGAAATGTGTTTACAAACACAGAAATGTCCTTTAATCCTATCAGATATGTTAAATGGAATGAAAATGAAATTGATATGTTCCTGAAGGATGCTGAAATGTATAATACTTCAGATTATATCAACAAGAAAACGCCTTACAACGTTAAATTTATTGACATTAGCCAATTAGAAGAATACTATAAAAGCAATTTTTATGTTGCATACTGTCCATTATACAACGACCAACAAATAGACTATTTTCTTAAAACAAAAGGAAAAACTACAAAAGCGATTATTACTGAAAGTCGGTGGAAAAAAGATGGTGACAAAAGCTTATTTTATTATGAATATGAATACGAAGTTGTTCAACAAAAATATCGTTCCTACTATAGAGTTTTCAAAGAGTTTGAGAAAGGTGCCGACTATGAAAGAGGAGAGTTAATAACAATAAACTTTGACCCAAAGCAACCTTTTATTCACAAAATAGTTGAAAATTATAGCCACTAACACTTCCGCTCTCGTTATTCTTTAGCGTGTTATTACCAACAAGCAGATTATTTTAGTAAACTACCAACAGCTAGTTTTTATAAAATTAACTTTAATTACTAATTGGAATTAATATAATTGTAGGAACGTACAAAACATCATCAAACAACTATGTTATTAAGAAAATTATTTTTTCCAAACAAACCTTGGTTATTTAAAAAGCAAATTCAAGACGACACATTTGGAAGAATGTGGTTTAACAGTAGTAAAAAAGAACCTCAGTATAACCATTACCAAGGACATTTTACTTTTAAACCAATAAATAAGGAGGTTGACATTTTTTTTAATTCAGACAGGGAAGGAATAACGAGTGATCAAAAAAAATTATTCAATACCCTAGAAAATAACTACAATGATTATATATCTATTATTATAACTTCCATACGAGACTATATATTGAACAAAAAATCTAGAAATCTAGATATAAAAGACTTTAACGCTGAATTTAAATTATTTGGAATTTCAATTCCAAGAATAGAAAACGGAAACCAAGACGTGACATTGTATTATGAAAGCGATACTCATAAGATAATTAATATTGGTGTTACATTCAGGAATGGTGAGTTAGTGAAAGTAAAATGATAAATATTTTAGTGAAAACATTTTTGTTCAGCATCATCAACAAGCAAGTTCCAACCGTGACAGGCTTTTAAAACCTGTCACGGTTTTTTTGTTATAATTATTTTTAACAAATTAAATCATCAAATTTTTACTTTATTTTTTATGCTTTATTTGCAAGTCCATCTACACTTAGTTTTTAGTATAATAACGTTGGTGGCAAGTGAGGCAAATACAATAATATTCAAAAACAATGCAAAACCTACTATTTAACTTTATATCAAAATACATTACTATAACAGAAGAGGAGAAAAACGTACTCGTTTCATTGAACCTATTTCATTCTGTTAAGAAGGGCACTATTTTATTAAAAGAAGGACAGCATTCGAAAGAAAGTTACTTTGTGCTAAATGGTTGTATTCGTACTTATTATGTTTTAGATGGTGAAGAAAAAACCACAGCTTTTTATACAGAAATGGATGCTTTAACACCTCCTTGTGTAATAAGCCAAACTCCGTCTGAATGTTATATTAGTTGTGTAGAAGACTCAATAATTCTGGTTTCTAATGAGGATATGTCGGAAGAGGTAAATAGTAAATTCCCCAAGTTTGATATCATGTGTAGGAAGTTCTCAGAAGAATTATTAGCTAAACAACAAATCAATTTTGACGAGTTTAAAACATCTTCACCAGAACAACGATACATTAATTTACAAAAAAATAGACCTGATCTTATTCAGCGTGTGCCTCAACATCAGTTAGCAAGTTTTTTAGGTATAAAACCACAATCATTAAGTAGACTAAGAGCAAGAATGCTTAAAAAAGAAAGCTAAAATTTATTTCTTCACTTAAGTGAACGAGTTAAGGTAGCTCGCCAATCTACTTTTGCAATATCAATTAAAAATGAAAAGAGATATGCAAAAAAGGATTTTATTTTATGCCTTAATTATAGTATTGGCAAACAGTTTACAGGCAAATGCCCAAGATGCCACAAAAGACACTACTTACAAAAGATGGTTTATTGGTAGTACCTTATTTTTATTGGGTAATTTTGATCAAACAAACAACCCAGAATTTATACAAATAAATGCAGGATACAGAATAACGCCTAAAGATGTTGTTCTTTTTAAATTTAAAAGGTCCATTTATTCTTGGCCACTTGGCATCCCATTTGGACCTGATTTTGATAAACCAGGACTAAACTATCCCGGACACGCACGCATTCTTGCTCCTCAAATAGGTTACCAGCGATTTTGGTGGAAAGGCGTATTTACATCCGTTACCGCAATGAATGCCTTTGAAAAATATTTGGATAAGGATAACAAAAAGATTGGAAATGGTTATACCTTATACCTAGACTTTTATTTGGGATACCAATTTAAGTTTGGTAAAAAACGCTTCTTTTTCGAACCAGCAATTGGAATTAGTACTTGGCCTATAAGAACTAATGTTCCCGAATCTTTTAAAGCATTAGATGAAAAATGGAATAACTACTTTATTCAACCAGGGTTTGATTTTGGCATTAACTTTTAGCATTAAAATCAATAAATCATCAATTTACATAAAACAATAAAAATTAATATAATGAAAAAGAAATTCAACTATTCCTTGCTGTTTTTGCTAACAGCATTCCTTAGTTCATGTGGCATAGGTGCTGCATTTGTTACCAACCACAACCAAAACGCCACAGAGGTACACTTAAGTGGAAACAACTTTAAAGTAATTGATCAAGTAAGTGGAAGTTCAGAAACATCTTATGTATTTGCAATTGGAGGTATGAACAAAAGGCAATTGTACGAAAATGCTTATTCTGTAATGATGAAGAAAGCCAACTTGCTAAATGGTTCAAAAGCCATAATAAACGTAATGACAGAGGAACATGTGAGTGGGTTTGCTCCTTTCTTTGTTAGACGAACTATAACAGTGAGTGCCCAAGTAGTTGAATTTACAAGGTAGGTTTAAATAAATAGGTGGCAACCGATTTTAAAAAAGAGATAAAACTTATTTCTTCACTTAAGTGAACGAGTTATGATAACTCGTCAATCTACTTTTGCAATATTATTTAACAACAAGAATAGATATGCAAAAGAAAAATTTATGGATTGGACTTGTTTTAGTTTTAACAAGCAATTTAGATGTAAATGCTCAATATGCTAAAACAGACAGCACTTACAAACGATGGTTCGTTGGTAGTACTTTATTTGTAGTGGGTAATTTAGCTCCCGTAAACCCACCTGAATTTGGTCAACTCAATTTAGGCTACCGCATTACTGGAAAAGACGTAATCTCTCTTGAGCTAATAACTTGGAAATATGCTTGGCCACTTGGTATTAACCCTTTTTATAATAAGGCATATGGAACACCAGAAGAAAAATTTCCTGGATACGTAAGAGATTACGGTGTAGGTGTTGCTTATCAAAGGTATTTATGGAAAAGTCTTTATGTAGCAGTGCACATTATGCCTGCTTTGCAAACATATACAAACGAAAACGGCAAAAATGTAGGTAATGGGTTCATGATATTCAACACTAATAGAGTTGGATACCATATAAAACTCTTTAAGGATAAGTTTTTTATTGAGCCATCGCTTGGTATAGCTGGCCGACCTTATCATACTGAAATGCCTGATGGATTTAAAGAAAAAGATGACAAGTGGCCAAAATGGACACCCGAACCAGGACTGCATATTGGGTTTAATTTTTAAACAAATAATTTGTAATTATAAAAAAGAACATAAAAAATTAGCCAGTTACTTATAGGGAATAAACTGAGCTTTTGTTTTACAAAAGATTTTTTTCCGTAAAACAAAACTGCACAGCATTTACAGCCTATTTGTTGACTAAAAGGACGAAAAATGAAAAAAACAAAACTAATAAGCATATTTATATTCATTGCTACACTAAACATTGTAGCACAAGAAAATGATAGTTTAAAAACAAGCAAAGTTCAAGTAACATTTGCATATCCATTAGGTAATAACGGAACAAGTTCAATGAAATATTCAAATAATTTTTCATTTAATGTATTGTATGGTTTAAATGGTGGTGTAGATGGAGCTGAAATTGGTTCAATTTTCAATTTTAATAAAGGAATTGTAAGGGGATTTCAATTGTCAGGAATTTCAAATATTTGTTTGAAGTCAACAAATGGTTTAGTTATATCAGGAGTGCTAAATTATTCTAAGCAAAACTCAAAAGGATGGCAATTATCGACTGTAAACGTTTGTGATAATGAGTTTAAAGGTTTGCAATTAGGTGTTGTTAATTATTCAAAGAAACTTAAAGGCATTCAACTTGGTTTATTTAACTACAT
This sequence comes from uncultured Bifidobacterium sp., assembly GCA_964529175.1. Lineage (GTDB taxonomy): Bacteria > Bacteroidota > Bacteroidia > UKL13-3 > UKL13-3 > JAAFJM01. The sequence continues at coordinate 113,047 of CAZGVO010000001.1, read as the reverse complement.
AAATAATGGTGACAATGCTCTGCCAATTGGATTATTCAGCATAGTGAAAAATGGTTATTATGAATTGGAACTTACTGGAGGTGATGCAATAAACTATAATTTGAACTTTAAAATGGGAGTTGAAAAGTTTTACACTATTTTTAAAACTGGCTACTCTACATTTAAAAACAATTCTATTTATAGTGTAGGTCTTGGATTTGGACGTAATATACCTATTTCTGAGAAACAAAAAATCAGCATTGATTTATCGTACAATCAAATTGTTTACAATAACTATTGGGACAACGGAAAAATTAATATCCTAAACAAGGCCGATTTTAATTATAAATATAGCTTTTCAAATAAATTTTCTGTGTTGATAGGTCCATCATTTAACATTTACATTACAGAAGAGAAGGTAGAAGGTAAATACGGAACTTTAAATATTCCTAATACTATTTATTCAAACGAAAGAATGAATAGTAAGTTGTTTATGTGGTTTGGAATTAATGCAGGTTTGTCTTTAAAACTATAAATACTGAAATCAAATAGTAACTATACGTTGCTTTACCAACTATAATAGTAATATTTTTTTTTAATAAAACTGTGTTTGTTGTGGAGGCTTATTTAGCATTTAAAGCCTTACAGATTAACATAATTAACTATTGTCTAAAAGTCTGAATCAAAGATAAAAATTGTCTTATTAACATGCAGTTTTTTTGCAATTCAATTATTGCAAAGACAACAATTACAAAAAACATTGATTGAAAACGGGAAAGACAATAAATGAACAAAATAGACTCCCGAACCTAGGCTGAATATTGGATATAATTTTTAAAATATAATTTATGCATACACAAAAAACACCACAAAATGAATTAAAAGAAATAAAAGTTGATTTGAAATTAAAACTCGCTGCACTGTGGGCGAGTTTTATGTTTCTCTATATCTATGTTGACTATTTTCACTTATATATGCCAGGCTCCATAGAAGAAATTCTCGCGGGAAATGTATTTATTTTTGACATTTCTTACGTCTTTTTATTGCTAGCAATGACCTTTGTAATAATTCCAACTCTTATGATTTTCCTTTCTGTTGCACTTCCTGCTAAAGTAAATCGTTTGATGAACATAATTGTAGCTATACTTTATATTCCATATATGCTGTTTAATTTGGCAGGAGAAGCTTGGGCACACATGTATTTTGCAGCGGCAGTAGAAGTGTTATTACTTTGTCTAATTATCCGTTATGCCTGGAAATTGAATTGTATTGAAGCATGAAAAAATTAATAGTTGATTGAAAATAAACAACAAACCTTAAGCATCATTTTACCAAATACTTATATTATTTACTTGACTTACAAGGAGCAAAAATACATAGGTAAATTCATTAAATGCAATTAAGCAAATAGCTTCTTCTTAGAATCCAAAAATTAATAAAAATCTATAAATACACATGAAAAAAAACAACTTACTGGCATCATTATGCCTTATTTCCTTGGCATTTTTTAATAACTCATTGAATGCCCAAGATCTAACCTCCATCAAGGTGGGAACTACACTACCTCTTTTTACTTATGAAGCATCCTCAAAAATTTTAAATGTACAAATGACTATTAGAAACGTTGGATTTAGTAACTCAGAAGAATTTGATGTAACCTTGGTAATAAAAAACACTAGTACTAATACAGAATATGAAATTGATAAGATAGTTCAATCAGGTTTATCGTACACTCAACTTAACAATGGAAATACAAGTTATATAAAAGATTGGAAAGTAGACTTAAAAGATAAAGCTCAGGTACCAAGCGGCACATACCGAGTAATAGCTAAAATAAACGATGAGAAAAAAGCGTTCGAAACCAACTACGCTAATAATAATGAGAACTTTGGAAGTAGTAGTTTTACTTATAACACTTCAAGTGTAGGAGTTATTGAAGGTAGTAATAAACAAAACATACAAGTTTATCCCAATCCTTCTAATGGGAAATTTAATGTGGAGTTGGGTAATATTGAAAGAAATGCTCAACCTATTACTGTAACCATTAACAATATTTTGGGAGAAGTAATCAATACTTATTCTGTACAAAATGGTTTATCAAATTTGGAATTAAACCTCTCAAATCAAGCAAATGGATTTTATTTTATTACTATAAAAAATGGTCCAAATTTATATACTAGGAAAATAAAAATTCAAAATTAGATAGTAATAAATTACAGAATTGAATAAGACCATGGGCTATTTAGTAAAGCAAAACAGCAGCTTATTGTTTTCTAAAACCAAATTGCACTTAAATATTTAGTAAAAAAAATCAAATTCAATTTTTTAATTCTTCACTTATCAAAAATGGCCTAGAATATTACATGACACTTATAGAATTGCAGCCATTAATTAAAATATGATCAAATATTATTCAATAACTTTTATACTTTTTCTTGTTTTTAATACCGCATTTACCCAAACCAAATTTACTTTAAGTGGCGAGCTTAGAGATAGTTCTAATGGTGAAACATTAATTGGTGCATTGGTGAAAATTATTGAAACCAATAAAGCTATTTCAACCAATACTTATGGCTATTTTGCATTAACACTACCTTCCGGAAATTATACTGTTCAAATAACTTATTTGGGTTTTCAAACTAAGATTTTAAAGGTTAATTTAGATAAAGATACCAAGTTAAATGTAAAAATTAGCCAAAAGAGCATTACAGGAAAAGAAGTGGTGATAAAAGGCGAGCGCGAAGATAAAAATGTGCGCAGTACAGAAATGAGTACGGTAGAACTAACGGGAGAAAAAGTAAAGCAATTACCCGTAATATTTGGAGAACCTGATATTTTAAAAGCCATCACTTTATTACCAGGTATAAAAAGCGGTGGTGAAGGTGGAACAGGATTTTATGTAAGAGGTGGCGGCCCTGATCAAAATTTAATATTAATGGATGAAGCTGTGGTTTATAATCCTTCGCATTTATTTGGCTTCCTTTCAGTATTTAATACCGATGCAGTTAAAAATCTAGAAGTAATAAAAGGTGGTATGCCAGCAAATTATGGTGGCCGTTTGTCTTCAATATTAAATGTATCCATGCGCGAAGGCAATAATCAGAAATATGAATTTAATGGTGGAGTAGGGTTAATAGCTTCGCGTTTTAGTGCTGAGGGGCCCATGAAAAAAGGTAAAAGCAGTTTTTTAATTGCAGCGCGTAGAACTTATATTGATATTTTAGCTCAACCTTTTTTACCTAAAAGTGCGCAGGGAAATGCATATTATTTTTATGATATTAATTTAAAAATGAATTGGCAATTGGGCACTAAAGATAAATTATACTTTTCAGGATATTTTGGAAGAGATATTTTAGATTTTGTGAGTCCAACTAATAAAAGTGTAAATCTTAATTTTGGTTGGGGAAATTCAGCAGCTACATTACGCTGGAATCACGTATTTAAACCTAAATTGTTTAGCAATACATCAATAATTTATAACCGTTACGATTTGTTTAACGATTTTAAATTTGGTGCAAATGGTTTCAGTGTACGTTCAGGTTTATATGATTGGAACTTAAAGTCAGATTTTACATGGTTTGCAGCCGATAAACATTTGGTTAAATTTGGGTTCAATTATATTTTTCATACGTTTACTCCAGGCATTGCAAGTGGGGCTTTAGGTACTATAAAAATTGATGAAGAAATTAGTAAGCAATATGCACATGAGTTTGCTTTATACGCACAAGATGAATGGCAAATAAGTCAACGTTGGAGTGTAAATGCTGGCTTAAGAGCAGTGGCTTTTAATAGAGTTGGTCCTTACACTCAAGAAATATTTAACGATAATAATCAAAAAACAGGTGAATCTATAAAATACGGTGTGAATGAAAGTTTAGCTTTTTACCCAAGATTAGAGCCAAGGTTAAATGTCAATTATTTAATTAATGAGGAATCATCCATAAAAGCATCTTATACTAAAACTTATCAATTTGTACATTTGGCTACTACAAGTGGTGCTCAGTTTCCTGTTGATTTATGGGTGCCAAGTTCTGCTAAAGTTAAGCCTCAGGAATCCAACCAAGTGGCAATTGGATATTTTAGAAACTTTAAAAATAATAGATACGAAGCAAGTGCAGAAGCCTATTATAAAGCAATGGATAACCAAATTGAGTTCAAGCCATTTTCAACCTTGTTTTTCAATGCTAATTTAGAAAACGAAATGGTTTTTGGACAAGGAAAAGCTTATGGTTTAGAATTATTTTTAAAGAAAAAAGTGGGTAGGTTAAATGGTTGGATTGGGTACACTTGGAGTAGAGCTAACAGACAGTTTGATCAATTAAATAATGGAGATGCTTACTTTTTCAGGTACGATAGAACGCACGATATGTCGTTGGTGTTAAGTTATACATTTAACAAAAAATGGACAGGAACTTTTGTGTTTGTATACGGAACAGGTAATGCTGTTACTTTACCAAACTCTCGTTATCCATACAGAATTGGTTATGACCCACAAACAAACGAACCAAAATTCACTTTTATTGATGTTTATGATAAAATAAATTCATATCGGTTACCATCTTACCATCGTGCAGATTTAAGTTTTGTTTATACCCATAAAAAAACTAAAAATTGGGAAAGCAATTGGAATTTTAGTATTTACAATATATACAACCGTGCTAACCCGTATTTTATCTATTTTTTACCTGATTTAGATAAGTTAGAAGTAAAAGCTTATATGGTTTATTTATTCCCCATTTTACCTTCTGTAGCTTGGAATTTTAAGTTTTAAAAAAATGAAAAAATTAATCATACCAATATTATTCGTTATCACACTATTTTCTTGTGAAAAGGAAATTACAATTGATGTACCTCCAGGTAATTTGCAATACGTAGTAGAAGCAAGTATTAACAATCGATTTCCATTGTTAAACTATGTATTTATTAGTACTACCATTGATTATTTTAAACCTGATTTATCGCTAAATGGTATTAAAAATGCTGAAGTTTATATTACACCTGGGGTAATAATTGGCAATGATACAATTTACAATAAGGCTAATAGAATTAGGCTTTACTCTGTTGATTCTTTATCCAAAATAATTCCTGAATTAGATAGCATGGTAAGCTCATTTTCGGGCGTGTATATGAATCCATTTGAACTTATTGGAAATGTTAATACTCCATATAAATTAGATATTTTGTTAAACAATGGAGCTACAGCCATTACTGCTAAAACATTTATACCTCGTACAGTAAATATTGATAGTATAGTTTACCAAATTGAACCAAATGAAGATAATGATACTTTTGGAAAAGCTATTACTAAATTTTGGTTTGTAGATGGACCTGAAAAAAATAATTATAGATTGGCAGTAAATATTAAGTCTGATTCTATTTTATATGGTTGGGGAGCTTGTAAGTTTTACCAAACTTTTGACGATGAATTTGGAAATAATGGAAATAGACCCTACGATTTTTTTAGTCCGTTTAATCAAGGTGACACATTGAATTTATACCTTTCGCATATTGGCAGAAAAGAGTTTTTGTTTTGGGAATCGTTTGAAAATGCTGAAAATAACGTTGGGCCATTTGCTACTCCAGGTAATGTAAAATCAAATGTTAGCGGTGCAATAGGTTCATTTACTGGTTATGCAGTTGATTATAAACAAATCATTCTGAAATGATAAATTATTATATAACACCCAACTTAATCAATTATCTACCAATACCAACGTGACAGGTTTTTAATGAGGAAAAAAATGCAATTATCAAACAAAAGCCAGTTTAATGCTTCATAATAAAAAAGTTTTATTTGATAAATAAAATGTGGAAACAGTTACTGTAGCCTTCACGAATATGATGGTTTTGTGTAGTTATTTTTCATACAAGTTAGCTGTTACTGTAAAAGAAAAATCATTGCTGACAAAAACCAATTGACAATACAAGATATGACACAAGACGAACAAATAATTGAATGCGAAAAAAGACTTTTAGAGGCAGTGAAAACTTGCGATATCCAAGTTCTTGATGAACTGCTACACGACAATTTGATTTTTAATATTCCAACTGGACAGACAATTACCAAAGAAATGGATATCGAAAATTATCGTTCTGGTATTATGACTGTTTTCGATATTTCGACAAGCGACCAAACAATAAACACAATTGAAAACATTTCAACTGTTGTAGTTACTGTTTATTTAAAAGCAAAATATGCTGACCAAATTATTGACGGAAAGTTTAGATATTTAAGAGTATGGAAATTGTTTAATAATTCTTGGAAAGTAATTGCAGGAAGCGGATTTCAAATTCAATAGAACGACCGATACAAAATAACAACGAACCGAAAACAAGGGTTTTGCATCATGCGCAGCCGAAGTGCAAAATTTAACAGCAATTTTTCCAATTGAAATTTAGAAATAATATCAATTTTTATACTTCGATTGCCCACCCGGACTTAAAGCTCCGAACCTTTATTGAATCTCCAAATACCACTATCAATAATTTTTGTAACGCGCTCTCGGATTTATTGTGAATTTAGTGTGATAGCTATCGGACTTCGACACAATCCAAAAAGTAAAGTTATCAATTAATGGTTATTTACTAACTAGGTATTAACCGTGACAGGTTTTTAAAACCTGTCACGGTTTTTTATTAGGATAAAGTTTTATTTCCTTAATAATTCTTTATAAATGGCTACTTCTTTTTGTAAATCCATAACTTGTTTTTCAAGTTCTATTTCTTTAGCAGTTGGGGTATTTACAGGGTGCAGTTGAGCCAATACAGTAAACAAATTTATATTCATAGCATTGCTAAGCTGCCAAAGGTAATGGCTGCTAATACTTTCTTTTTCTATCAACTAAATACGGTTACATTTTGCGTACCTAGTTCGTAAGCTAGTTGCGATTGCGTATAGCGCCTTTCGTCCATAAGGCGTTTAAGCAGTTGCCCATTATGAGGCATATTCTTGTTTTCGTTCATGGTATATATGGTTTTTATACAAAAATAATACTTAACCCATCATTTTAAATACCATAAATGTAAAATATATTATCCAAATGGTAATTAATAATAACAAAATGGTAATTTTATTTGTAGCAGACAATGTCAGGAGTAAATTTTTGTAATAAGATTTACAGCTGACTAAGGCGTGAACAAATTTTTGTAATGGGATTTACTGCCGACTAAGGCGCGGACAAATTGTTGTAATAAGATTTACAGCTGACTAAGGTGTGAACAAATTTTTGTAATGGGATTTACTGCCGACTAAGGCGCGGACAAATTGTT
>CAZGVO010000001.1:101794-105699 GCA_964529175.1 uncultured Bifidobacterium sp. | reverse complement strand
GTAATGAGATTTACTGCTCTGTAATGAGGCAACAAATTGTTGTAATAAAAAACTGTTGGTAGCTAGTTTTTATAAAAATAACTATAATTATTAAATGGAATTAATATAATTGTAGGAACGTAAAACTTAAAGTTGAATTACTTTTATGTCTTAGAGTTATTAAAACATTTATGAATAAATGTTGAATTAAAGTGCAAGAATTTTATAAATAATGAATCAACAAATACAAAAATCAATAACAAGCGTTAGTAGTTTAATAGACTTTTTAAATTTAGACATTTCTGATTATGATGAAGATGTTTGGTTTAGAGGACAAAGCGAATTTGATTGGTCTTTATCACCTGGCTTATTGAGAATAAACCAAAATATTGCAGAGAGTAGTTTACTAACTAGGTTCAAACAATCTGCTGCAATGCTAATTGACAAATCCCCTAAAAATGATTTTGACTGGTTCTTTTTAATGCAGCACTATGGTGTTCCTACAAGACTTTTAGATTGGAGTGAAAGCCCTTTAACTGCATTATACTTTGCAGTTGAAGACACTTTAAAAGATGATAAAGACTCTGCATTATGGCTACTCAAGCCAATAGAGTTAAACAAAATAGCTAATATAAGTACAACTGAGAAAAATTTCATTCCATCATTTGAAGACCCCGAATTAGAAAATTATACTGTATATACCCTTAGGTCAAATACACGAAATAAACTACCGCCACTTGCTACTATTGCTACTAGAAATAGTGCTAGAATTCAAGCTCAATTAGGAGTATTTACAATTCATCATTTAGATAATAAACCAATAGAAGACTTCTGCAAATTAAATGAGTTGATTAAATATAGAATTCCTGCAAATTCAAAACAACAACTTAGAAAAGAGTTGCAATTATTAAGCATAAATAAGTTTTCTTTATTCCCGGAGTTATCAAGTATTGGGGAAACTTTAAAAAATAAATTAAAATGAGTTTTATAGAAACAAACCCTGTTCAACACGCAACAATTCTTAGAATCTATTCAGAGAAAGATGAAATTGTTAATGACCCTGAATACCAACGAAACGGTGGTGTTTGGACACCTGAGAAAAAACAATTGTTAATTGATTCAATATTGAATAATTACGATATTCCTAAAATCTATTTTCATCAATTTAATCGTGAAGAAAGAAGTACTACTGGTAAATCTTTTGCCATAATTGATGGAAAACAGCGACTTGAAACAATATGGTCATTTATTGAAGGGAAATTTTGCCTTGCAGATGATTTTGAATATCAGGATCTGCCTGATATTAAATTGGCTGGGTTGAGCTATGATGACTTGGCAAAAGAATATCCAAAAATAAAAATCAAATTCGATTCTTTTGTTTTGCCAATTGTTGGCGTTCAAACAGATGACTTAGACTTAATTGAAGATATGTTTTCACGCTTGAATGAAGCCGTCCCATTGAATTCAGCAGAAAAACGAAACGCATTTGGAGGTAATATGGTAAAAGCAATTAGAGACATTTCTAGTCATTCTTTTTTTGCTAAGAAAGTTAAATTCAGAAATAATAGGTACCAGCATTTTGAAGTTGCCGCAAGATATTTATTAGTTGAAATTTCATTAATAGAGAGTAACAAACTAATAGACACAAAAAAAGTGTATTTAGACGCCATGGCTAAAAAATATAGAACTGAAAATGAAAACATAGTAAATAATGTAAAAAATAAGGTTATAGAAATTTTAACATTAATGGACAATTGTTTTGCTGACCTAGACGTATTGCTCAGGACACAAGGTAGTATGGTAGTTTATTACCTATTATTTAATTGGGCGAAAGACAACAACATAACTTTAAGTAGGATGAAATTATTGAACTTTGAAGAAAAGGTCAAACTCAATAGGAGAACTGCTGAAAATAAGTACGAAGATGCTGACTATGACTTGTTAGAATTTGATAGACTAAGCCAATATGGTACAAATGATGTTTCTAATATAAGAGAAAGACTAAGAATAATACAAGAGAACATTCAAAATAATTAGACAATCTTCTGCCTATGGTATTTGTTATTATTAACCATTATTGCTTTAAATACAAAACTATTTTAATAAATAACGTGACAGGTTTTTAAAACCTGTTACGTTTTTTTGTTTCCAACTTACTCCGCATTCCACATTCCGAAATCCGCACTTCGGGCTTAACATTTCGCACTTCGTTATTTGATTATTATCAACTCCAGTTCAATTGTTTTTAGGTATTTTTACCAAAAATATTTAACACAAATGCAAGAAAAAATTACAATTGTAGGTGGTGGTCTTTCGGGTTCATTATTAGCTATATACATGGCAAAACGTGGTTTTGAGGTGAGCCTTTTTGAACGCAGACCCGATATGCGTAAAAACAAAATTTATGCTGGTAAATCAATCAACTTAGCATTGTCAACTCGTGGTTTAAATGCACTTTCTAAAATTGGTTTAGATACCGAAATATTAAACGATGCCATACCTATGGCTGGCCGCATGATGCATAGTGTAAAAGGCGAACTTACCTATCAACCTTATGGTAAAGAAGGACAAGCCATTAACTCAGTATCGCGCGGAAGGTTAAATACCAAATTGGTAGAACTAGCCGATGAATACCCAAACATTACCATTTACTTTAATGCCAAATGTGTAGATGTAGATTTAACCAAAAACTTGTGTGTTTTTGAAATGGAAGATGGCAGTAAAAAAGAAGTTTGGAGCGATAGAATTATAGGAACCGATGGTGCTTTTGCAGCTACTCGTGGTAAAATGCAAATGGGCGATAGGTTTAATTACTCGCAAAATTACTTGCACGTAGGTTATAAAGAATTGGTTATTCCTGCGGGTCCTAATGCTGAGTTTTTAATGGAAAAAGGCGCGTTACATATTTGGCCTCGTGGCTCGTATATGATGATAGCTTTACCTAATCCTGCTGGGGATTTTACTTGTACTTTGTTTATGCCTTTTGAAGGCGAATATGGTTTTGCTAATTTAGATACCAAGGAAAAAGTGGTTGAATTTTTCAATACCAATTTCCCTGATGCTGTAGCATTAATGCCTACATTAACCGAAGATTTTTTTACCAATCCAACCTCAAGTTTGGTTACTGTTAAATGTTATCCTTGGGTAAAAGAAGATAAATTGGCTTTAATGGGCGATGCTGCTCATGCCATTGTTCCATTTTATGGTCAAGGTATGAATTGTAGTTTTGAAGATGTAGTAGTGTTTGATGAATGTGTAGAAAAGTATTTTCCTAATTGGACAAAAGTGTTTGACGAATACCAAAAATTACGCAAACCAAATGCTGATGCCATAGCCGATTTAGCTGTTCAAAATTATTATGAAATGGCTGATAAAGTAGGCGATAAAGAGTTTTTACATAAAAAACATATTGAGCACGATTTAAGCGATTTATATCCTGAAAAATACAAATCGCAATACGAGTTAACTACTTTTAGTTTATCATCGTATAGTTATGCTTTAAACCAAGGTAAGAAAAACGAAGCTTTGATAGACCGCATCATAGCCGATAAAGCCGAAGACAAAATAAAAGATGCCGCCTACATGGATACCTTGTGGCATTTATTAGCATAATTTGTTTTATAAGTCTTGTTGCTAATGGACTTGCAATGACACTTTGAAAAAATCATTTGGTCATGCAGCTTGTAAACAAGGAATCCCGCAAAGCGGGACTAGAAATGACTTAGATTTTCAAACACAAAAATAGTCATGCTTTAAGCATCTTCCTTGAATTTGGAGTTGTTAGCTAATGTAATGCGACTAGTAAACAAGGAATCCCGCATGGCGGGACTAGGAATGACTTAGATTTTCAAACACAAAAATCGTCATGCTGTAAGCATCTTCCTTGAATTTGGAGTTGTTAGCTAATGTAATGCGACTAGTAAACA
>CAZGVO010000001.1:0-101694 GCA_964529175.1 uncultured Bifidobacterium sp. | reverse complement strand
AGGAGTCCCGCAAAGCGGGACTACGGAATGACTTGGATTTTCAAACAACAAAATTGTCATGCTGATTGCGTTAAATATTTTACTTTTGTAACCACTATGAAAAAAATACTCTTTGTACTCACCATATTGCTTTGCCAAAAAGCATTTACACAAAATTATACTGCCGAAAAATTGGCTATTTCTCAACTATTAATAAAACAGCAAGCTGCTTGGAATAATGGCAATATTGAAGGTTTTATGGCTCCTTATTGGTATAGCGATAGTCTTCAATTTATTGGTAAAAAAGGGATTACTTTTGGTTGGCAAAACACCTTAGATAATTATAAAAAATCGTACCCCGATACTTCCGCTATGGGGCAGTTAACTTTCGAAATTGTTAAAATTGATGTATTGGCTAAAAATAATGCTTTTGTTATTGGTAAATGGTTTTTAAATCGTCAGGCAGGTAAAGGAAATTTAGGAGGTTATTTTACTTTATTACTTAAAAAAATGAAAGGTAAATGGGTTATCGTTTCCGATCATTCATCATAATAAAACAAAAAGGCTGCTTTAACTAAAGCAGCCTTTTTTATCAAACTTTTTTCTTCTTCTTTTTCCTTAGATTAAAAAGAAGCAATCCCGCAAGGCGGGACAAGGCAAAAAAATGCTTCCACGCTCAAGGCTTGGGCTGGCTCGCTTTTTTGCCGGCCCTACGCACATCGATAATGGAATAATTGAACAATTTTTTAGCTTTCTTTTATAAAAGATATGTTTCTATATTCTATGTGGTTTAAATGCTTTTATGCAAAAATAATTAAGAACAAAATTGGAAAAACAATACCTGCTAAAGCCAATTTCCAGCCTCTTTCCTTAAACGATAATCTGCCTTTCGGAATCATAATAATACCTGTAATGGCAATGGTAACCAACGATAATCCAAAAATATCAGAATAATAAATCCACCAATTAGAAGTATTTTTATGCAATGTCATCATTTGGCTAATTAATGGCGTTTTGGTAAAAGCTATAATTTCGCCCTTGCCGGTTGCTAGTTCTATTTCTACTTCGTGGTTTTCGGCTATAATTTTTAGCTTGCCTTTGCGCACAAAATGTTTCTTCACTTTATCCTTAATACCCAGTTCAGTATTTACATAGTTTTTCACATAATCTTCAGTAATCGAATCTTCTTTGGGTAATTGCTTTTGAATTTCAGTAATGTTTAAAGTATATTTTTCGGGGTGCCAGCTATCGCGGTGGTTCATCATAATACCCGATAAGGCAAACGATAAAATAAGTCCTACATAAAAATAACCTAAATCTCGGTGTATGGCTCTGCTTGTTAACTTCATTGTTATATGCTAAAATGATAATCCTACTTGTACTGAATAATTAATAGGGGCAATTGGATTTAAACTGTTATCATCATGAATATTATAACTCATTTCGTTTAATACATTGGCTAATTTCCCATTCAATCTCCAGTTTTTATACTTGTAACCTGCCACTAAATCTAACACAAAATAGTCGTTTACCGGAATTAATCTATAAATATCGTTAGCTACTGTTAATCTGGTAGAACGGCCAGCAAAGCGGTTTCCAAAATACTGACTAATTAAGCCAACGTTTAAGTTTTTTAGTTTGCCTTTGGCAATTTCGTAATTAACACTTGCATTAGCTGTGTGGTTTGGATTATAGCGCAATTCGCTACCTACTATAAAAGTATTGCTTTTGGTATAAGTAGTTTGGTTATAGCTGTATCCTGCCATTATAGAAAGGCCTTTTATGGGTTTATATGTACCATCTATTTCAATACCTTTACTTTCTGTTTCGCCAGCTAGTTCTTTAATATTACTATTGGTATTTCCATTTAATAATGATGTTTGAGCTAAATTGCTATTTATTATTAAATATACGGTAGCGTTTAGTTGCATTTTTCCATTTAAAAAGCGGTTTTTTACACCAATTTCATATTGGTCTATAATGGAAGGTTTTATTGCATTGCCATTAATATCTACACCAGTATTTAAAGCAAACGAGTTAGAGTAACTACTAAAAATAGTATGGTTAATGGTTGGTTGTAAAATAATACCAACTTTGGGCGAAAATGGCTTGTCAAAAGTTTCGGTATTTACTGTTTTATTAGTCGAATAAGTTAATACTTCTGATTGGCTTTGAACATAATTATACCTGCCGCCAATAAATATTTTTACATATTTAGGAAAACTAATTAAGTTTTGAGCATATACACCAAAACGGTTAATTGGAGTTTTTGTTAATGTGTTCTTAGTTAAATTAGGTGCGTTGGTTTCATTATTTGCATTGTACTCATTGTAAATATTTATAGAGTCGTAATTGGCAAAGTTATTATAAGCAGTAGTTTGAGTAGTAAACTGTTCTGCATCGGCACCTATTAACACTTTATGAGTTATTCTGCCAGTTTTAAATAATACATTGGCATCTATTTGTTGGATGGTGTAATCATCGCCAACTTCCGATTTTTGTAAACTACGCTTCCAATTTCCATTGGCTAATACTGCTGTTGAGCTTGGTCTAGCATTGGCAAATAACTCAGTACCATAGTTTCTATAACCTACTAAAGCGCTTAAATCCCATCTTTTGTTAAGGCTAATATTGTATTTAGCCGATAAAAAGGATTGGTTGGCATTATACCTTCCCCAACTTACGCCTGTAAATCTGTCTCTTGGTAAATCAACTATTTGGTAATTAATAATACCTGCTCCAAAATCAGGAACGGTGCTACTTTTGGTAAAATCACCTTCAATTAATAAGGTTGATTTTGGGTTTATTTTAAATAACAAAGATGGATTGATGTAAAACGAATTACTTTCCACATATTTTCTAAAACTATTACCCTGTTGGTAAGAGGTATTTAATCTAAATGCAATGGTTTTGCTTTTATTTAAAGGTCCAAATACATCAATATTAGGTTTGAAATTATTGAAGCTAGCATAGGTAAAATCTATATTTCCACCAAATTCAAATTTGGGTTTTTTAGTAATAATGTTCAATACACCTCCAGGAGCTACATTTCCATATTCAATAGCGGTATTACCTTTTAACACTTCTATTTTATCAATTCCGCTCATTTCTATTTTCATTCCGTTAAAAAAACGGATACCATTTTTAAAAGTATTGGTTGATGAAATATTTGAACCTCTTGATGCAATTTCTTCTTGGTATCCTCCAGTGGTTCCCATTATATAAACACCATTTACATTTTTAAGGACATCAGTTAAATTACTAATTTGTTGCTGTTGCAATGTTTTTCCATCTAAAATGGTAATGGCTTGTGGTAAATCCATTTCAGTAATACCGTTTTTCGATATTTTGGGTGTTTTTAAAATTGAACCTTCAATTGTAACCTCTTGTAAAACATTGTTTTGTGTAGTATCTTTTTTGTTTTTTTGTGCCAATGCACAAACCGACATCAAGACTAAAATTGGTAAAATTATTACTCTCATATTTGCTATTTAGAATTGTTATAAATAATGGCAAATATATTTTATTTAGATTTGGTCTAAATAAAAATAGAGTGATATTTATCAAAAATTAATCTAATATTAGTCGTTATTCATTTGGATGAAAAATATAAGTTCGTAATATATTCATATTCAGAATATTATCGAGCTGTAAAAATTGTTTTGGAAATGTAGATAATGAAGAATTGCCGAAAGGGCATAAAAAAAGGGCAAGCTTACTGCATCGCACCGCTACAACTTTACGCCCTTGCTTCGATCAAGACCTGGGGGATTAAAAGGAGCTGGTCGTACAGGGCTCACCCGAGCGCAAAAGTAACTTTTTTTCTATTTTATGCAAACCATTAATTAAAATAAGTTTTTGTTTGCCTTTTCACCTTGATTACTAGTGATAAAATAGTTTTATTTAGTATTAAATTATATTTTGAAAATCCTTTAACTATAATAGTTTTGCGCTATAACAAAGTTGTTTTTTAAAACCTCCCGATTTATCGGGAAACAAATTAACTCTAAACTTAATTAACCAATGAACGAACTAGTAAACCAATTAAACGAAAATTTAGCTAAAGTATATTTAGGTGGAGGAGCAAAAGCAGCTGCCAAACAAAAAGAAAAAGGCAAAATGCTTGCTCGCGAACGTGTGGAGTATTTATTAGATAAAGATAAACCCCAAATAGAAATTGGTGCTTTTGTTGGGCAAGATATGTATGCTGAACATGGCGGTTGCCCTAGTGGTGGCGTGGTGGTAGTTATGGGTTATATCAGCGGTAAACAATGTATTGTAGTAGCAAATGATGCCACAGTAAAGGCAGGTGCTTGGTTCCCCATTACAGGTAAAAAGAATTTAAGAGCGCAAGAAATTTCGATTGAAAATAAATTACCCATTATATATTTGGTAGATAGTGCAGGGGTTTATTTGCCTATGCAAGACGAAATTTTTCCGGATAAAGAACATTTTGGTAGAATTTTTAGAAACAATGCAGTAATGAGCAGCATGGGAATAACTCAAATAGCTGCTGTTATGGGAAGTTGTGTAGCAGGCGGTGCTTATTTACCAATTATGAGCGATGAAGCCATGATTGTAGATAAAACAGGGTCTATTTTTTTAGCAGGAAGTTATTTGGTTAAAGCTGCTATTGGTGAAGATGTTGATAATGAAACACTTGGCGGAGCATCTACTCATTGCGAAATAAGTGGCGTTACAGATTATAAATTTGCAAACGATGCTGATTGTTTGGATAGAATAAAACGTATTATGGATAAAATTGGCGATTTTGATAAAGCTGGTTTTAATCGCATTGCTCCTGTTGCGCCTGCAAAGAGCATGGATAATGTGTACGATGCAGTGGCAAATTTTACCAAACCATTTGATGTAATGGAGATTATAGAACGCTTGGTAGATGCAGGTAGTTTTGATCCTTATAAAGAGCTTTACGGTAAAACCATCACATGTGGTTATGCAAGAATAGATGGTTGGGCAGTGGGAATTGTAGCCAATAATCGTCAAGTGGTTAAAGCCAAAAAACCTAAACAAAGTGCAGCCGATAATCCGGTAGAAATGCAAATTGGTGGGGTTATTTATAGCGATAGTGCCGATAAAGCTGCACACTTTATTATGAATTGTAACCAAAAGAAAATTCCTTTATTGTTCTTGCAAGATGTAACCGGTTTTATGGTTGGCAGCCGCAGCGAACATGGAGGAATTATAAAAGATGGAGCAAAACTAGTAAATGCACAAGCCAACTCGGTGGTTCCTAAATTTACTATAATTACAGGCAATAGTTATGGTGCTGGAAATTATGCCATGTGTGGCAAAGCCTATGATCCACGTTTAATTGCAGCTTGGCCAAATGCTAACATTGCAGTGATGGGTGGTGCGCAAGCCGCCAAAGTTTTATTGCAAATAGAAGAAGCAAGTTTAAAAGCCAAAGGTGAAGTAATTACGGATGAGAAAAAAGAAGAATTGCTTAAAACCATCACTGATCGATATACCAAACAAACTTCACCTTATTATGCAGCAGCACGTTTGTGGATTGATGCCATTATTAATCCAATAGATACACGCAAATGGGTAAGTATGGGAATAGAAGCCGCAAATCATGCGCCTATTACCAAAGAGTTTAGACCAGGAGTAATTAGGGCGTAACGTCCGTCAGACGATTTCGGTTTGGCTTTTGTGTTGCATGGCGTCAGACAGATTTAGCACTAACTAACAAAAACTGCTTAACAAAATAACTAAACTAACATGATAAACTTTAAAAATATAGTTGTAATAATTATGCTGTTGTTTGCAGCAGATGTGTTAGCTCAACGAGGAGGTAGTGTGAAAAACTATAACTTGAACAAATCAATTGTAGTTTATACCACCAAGCTTAAAATTACGCAGCAAAAAATGGATGAGTTTATCTCGCTAAACGCTGAAAAATTAGTGAATAGCATGATGAGTGAAAATCATTTAAGGTTTGAATTTGTGTTAAATAAACTGAAACTAAAAAAATTAGATTCGTTAGTGGCTACATTTGGCTATTTGAGCGAAAGTAATTATAGCACTACCAATTTTAATGATAGAATTGAACAACTGAAAAATGAACTAGCAGACGAACAAGAAAAGTTAGCCAAATATTCAAGTAAGCCAGATAGCAATACTTATAAGAATTACATTTTTGAAACGGAGAAAAACATTTCAAGGATTAGAAAAAGCATCCGAGAAATTGATGTGAACGATTCGCTGGTTTGGGTAAGCCTTAATGTTTACAATGAAATGAGTACTCCAAGTAATTCGGGTAGTAGCAGGGTTTCGTTTGTAAATATGCCAGGTTTTGAGGTTGGTTATTTGTTTGTAGAAAATCCTAAAGTAGGCTTGTCAAGTACTGCTTATCAGTCGCTTACTTGTAAGTATATGTTTACCAGAGGTAAAAGTTATATTAATTTAGGTGTTTTTAAAGATGCTAATGCCAATGCTGCCGATAGTTCACGTATTAGAGAGTTGTTTTTAATAAACTTTGGGCAAGACTTTTATCCTCGTCATTTTGGAAGAGGAAAACGACAATTTTTGAATCTTTATACAGGCTATCAGTTAGGTGGTTTTATTACCAATAGAAATAATGATAATACCAGCAGTTTTATTCCAAATGCCAATGTTTCATTGGGTTTAGAGCTGTATAAATCAAAATACATTTTGTTGGATAATAAGGTGAGTTATTTTTTACCTTTAAATGATTTGAACCGCAATTTGAGAGGTATTTTGTACAATATTTCTCTAAACTTTGTGTTTTAAGCATGAAATTTCAACCACCATATTTAAATACAGAATTTGTTTTTAAAACAAGTAGGAGTGGAGGTGCTGGTGGTCAAAATGTAAATAAAGTGGCTACCAAGGTTCAAATTGATTTTAATATTGCTCAATCGCAATTATTAGAACCAACTGATAAAGCCATTTTATTAGAAAAACTGGCTAATAAATTAAGCAGTGAAGGTGTTTTGCAAATAATTGCTCAAACCGATAGAACTCAATTAGGCAATAAGGTAATTGCGCTCAAAAAAATTTATGCTTTAATTAATAAGTGTTTTGTAGTAAAAAAACACAGAAAAGCTTCAAAACCAACTAAAACCAGTATTGAGAAACGATTGGTTTCTAAAAAGTTAAAATCAGAAACTAAAAGGCTCAGAAACAATAACTTAATTGAATGATGCTAAAAGAATTAATACTTTAGTAACCATATTACGTAAATAAAATTCAATTAGTTAGAAAACACATAATTGCGTAAAAAAAATTAAGCGTATTTCAAATTTGCACTAAAAAACTATATTGCACGTTCAAAATTCAACCCAAAACATATATTGATAAAACATTTTACTTTTTAAAACATAAATAATCACTTTTAATTCATCTCAATTGTAAAATTATTTTTGCAAGCAAAATGTGTCAATGAAAAAACAAAAAATGTTAAATTTTAAAAAACTTAGTTTAGTTATTGCAGCAGGCTCAGTATTTACTAATGCTTTTGCTCAAAAAGTTGTAACCACCAAAGACTTACAAAATGGGCAAAACTCAATTAGTACAGCAGTACCTTTTTTAGGTATATCTCCTGACGCTAGAGCGGCTGCTCTTGGCGATGCTGGGGTAGCAATGCCCGATGATATAAATGCCATGCATTGGAATTTGGCTAAAACACCTTTTAATACCAAAAATGGTGCTGTAGCAATTTCGTATACTCCTTGGTTACGTAATTTAGTTCCTGATATTTCGCTATCGTACTTAACAGCTTATTATAAACTTGATAAGCGTTCGGCTATTGCTGGTTCGTTGCGTTATTTTTCGTTAGGTCAAATTCAGTTTACCGATAATTATGGTGCTAGCACAGGTAATTTTACACCAAATGAATTTGCTGTAGATTTAGGTTACGCTACTAAATTGAACGAAAAGTTTAGTTTAGGTGTGGCTTTTAGATACATTTATTCAAATTTAGCTGGAGGTTTTAACCAATCGCAAACACCTATTGATGCTGGTATTTCGTATGCTGGTGACATCAGTGCTTATTATAAAGACAACACTGTTTTTAAAGATAAATCAACTGGTAAAAAATACAATGTAAATTACGGTTTTGGTGCTGTAATTTCAAATATTGGTTCTAAATTAACTTATACTTCGGCTCAATACGAAAATTTTATTCCAATTAATTTGCGTTTAGGTGGTTATGCTAACGTTGATATTGATGAGTATAATAGCATAGCTTTAATGGTTGATGTAAATAAACTATTGGTTCCTACCAATCCATATTATTTAAGAAACTCTCGTAACACAGCCGATTCGTTAGACGCAAAAACTAGAAAACCAATTATTACTGAAGGTATGGATCCAAATGTACCAGTGGTACAAGGTATGATTCAATCATTTTACGATGCACCTGGTGGATTTAGTGAAGAAATGGCTGAAATAAATATTTCTACAGGTTTAGAATATTGGTATAACAAACAATTTGCTTTACGTGGAGGTTATTTTCACGAACCACCAACTAAAGGAAACCGTCAGTATGCTACATTTGGCGTGGGTTTACGTTATAATGTATTTGGTTTAGATGTTGCTTATTTATGGCCATTCCAACAGCGTCATCCTTTAGAAAATACTTTACGTTTTACACTTACATTTGATTTTGATGCATTTGTAGAACAAAAAGATGAGCCTGTTAAAAAGAAAGTTAAAGTAACTGAAGACGAAGCACCAGCTGAATAATATAAATTAGATGAGAATAGGATTTGGTTTTGATGTGCATCAATTGCAAGAGGGAAGAGATTTTTGGTTAGGTGGCATTAAAATTCCTGCTGAAAAAGGCATATTGGGTCATAGCGATGCGGATGTATTGCTACATGCCATTTGTGATGCCATATTAGGTTCATTGGCATTGGGCGATATAGGAAAACATTTTCCTGATACCGATAAATCGTTTAAGGGGATTGATAGTAAAATTTTATTAGCAAAAGTAATTGAGCTAATTACTGCTAAGGGATATAAAATTGGAAATATTGATACTACTGTAGTTTGTCAAAAACCTAAAATAATGCCTTATGCCGATGAAATGAGAGCTTGTATTGCTCAAATTTGTAATATTGGTTTGGATGATATAAGCATTAAAGCCACCACCAACGAAACCATGGGTTTTATTGGCCGCGAAGAAGGAATAGTAGCTTATGCTGTTGCATTATTAATTAAATAATTTATCATTGTCATATATTAAAAAAGGCAGTTCTAAATCTTTAGAGCTGCCTTTTTTATATATTTATCAAACCATGTTTACGCAGTTGGCTCTTTTGGCGTTTCTGGTTTAGGAGTTGGCTCTGGTTTTGGTAATAAAGCTTTGCGGCTTAATCTGTATTTACCAGTTTTTTTGTCAACTTCAATTAGCTTTACTTTAATGATTTCGCCTTGTTGTAATACACCATCCATTTTGTCAATGCGGTTCCAGCTAATTTCACTAATATGTAATAAACCGTCTTTACCAGGTAAAAACTCAACAAATGCACCAAAGTCCATAATGTTTTTAACTTTACCTTCGTATTCATCGCCAACTACAGGCACTGCAACAATTCCTTTAATCATTTGCATTGCTCTGCGTAAGCTTTCACCATTGCTCGATGCGATTTCAACTACTCCATTTTTTTCAGTTTCGGTAATTGAAATAGTAGCACCCGTTTCTTTTTGAATACCTTGAATAATTTTACCACCTGGTCCAATTACTGCGCCAATAAATTCTTTATCAATCAATAAAGTTTCAATACGTGGTGCATGTGGTTTTAAATCGCTAGCAGGAGCCGAAATAGTTTTATTCATTTCGTTTCTAATATGTTCGCGACCAGCTTTAGCTTGGTTTAAAGCCTCTTCAACCATTTCCCAGCGTAAACCATTTATTTTAATATCCATTTGGCAAGCAGTAATACCTTTTGCAGTACCTACTACTTTAAAATCCATATCACCTAAATGATCTTCATCTCCTAAAATATCAGATAAAATAGCATACTTACCAGTAGTTTCATCGCTAATTAAACCCATTGCAATTCCACTTACAGCACCTGTAATAGGAATACCTGCATCCATTAATGCCAATGAACCAGCACAAACTGTAGCCATACTACTTGAGCCATTTGATTCTAAAATATCAGAAACAATACGGATGGTGTAAGGGCTTTCTTCTAAAGGTGGTAATACACGTTTTAAACCACGTAATGCTAAGTTTCCATGTCCAATTTCACGTCTTCCTGGTCCACGGCTTGGTCTCACCTCACCTGTACTGAACGAAGGGAAGTTATAATGTAACATAAATTTAGCGTAGCCTGTTAACATTGGGCTATCCAACATTTGTTCGTCTAGTTTTGAGCCTAGAGAAACAGTTGTTAATGATTGCGTTTCGCCACGTGTAAAAATAGCTGAACCGTGAGCAGCAGGTAAATAACCCACTTCTGACCAAATTGGTCTGATTTCGTCTAATTTTCTTCCATCTAAACGTTGTCTGTCGTTCATAATCATAGCACGAACCGCATCGTACTCTACATCATGAAAATATTTATTGGTTAAAAATTTGTCAATTTCAGTTCCTTCAGGTAAGCTAGCTTTGTATTCTTCTCTTATTGCTTTAAAACCAGTGCTTCTTTCGTTTTTACCTAATTTAGCTTTAGCTATTTCGTAAACTTTATCGTATGCAAAAGCACGGATTGAAGCTTCTAATTCTGGATTGCTACGTTCGTGGTTATACTCGCGAACAGGTTTTTTACCACCTAACATTTCGCATAATTCCCACTGAGCTTTAATTTGTAATTTAATGGCATCGTGTGCAATTTTTAAAGCTTCAAGCATATCTGCTTCACTTACTTCTTGGCACTCGCCTTCTACCATGTTTAAATCTTTTTCAGTACCAGCTACTATCAAATCCATATCAGCGCGCTCTAAGTCGCTTTTTAATGGATTGATAACAAATTTACCATCAATACGTGCAACACGTACTTCCGATATTGGTCCGTTAAAAGGAATATCGCTTACCAATAAAGCAGCCGATGCTGCTAAACCAACTAAAGCATCTGGCATTATATTTTGATCGCTCGATATTAAAGTTAAAGCAACTTGAGTATCAGCGTGATAATCGCTTGGGAATAAAGGACGTAAAGCTCTATCAACTATACGGCTGATTAAAATTTCGTAATCCGAAAGTTTGGCTTCTCTTCTAAAAAAACTACCAGGAATACGGCCAACTGCCGCAAATTTCTCTTGGTAATCAACGGTAAGTGGCATAAAATCCACATCTTCTTTAGCTTCTTTGGCAGATACTACAGTAGCCATAATCATGGTGTCTCCTGTTTTTAACACTACTGCTCCATCGGCCTGGCGAGCTAAACGGCCTGTTTCAAGACTGATGGTTTGACCACCAATTTCAAATGTTTTAATTGTTGCTTGTGACATATATTTTTTTGTTTTTCAGCCCCATCTGTTTCTATTTAATTGTTCAATATTTTACCAAGATGGGATTAGTAAAATAGCGTTTTTTGTTTTGTAATTTTATGTGCTTCAAAAACACAAAAAGCAGGAGCTTATAATTAGGGCCCCTGCTTTTAATAAATTTAATTGAATACTACTTTTAATGGTAATATGTCAATTGGTGTGAAAATCTTATTTACGGATTTCAAGTTCTTTAATAATTGCTCTATAGCGGAAAATGTCTTTACGCATTAAGTAATTTAATAATGAACGTCTTTTTCCTACTAACTTTACAAGACTTAACTCTGCAGAAAAATCTTTTTTGTTAATTTTTAAGTGTTCAGTAATGTGATTGATCCTCTCAGTGAAAAGAGCAATCTGACTTTCAGCAGAACCAGTGTCAGTTTTAGACTTGGCTGTACCGAACTTTTCGAAAATGGCTTGTTTAGCCTCGGTTGTCAAATGCATGATCTATTTTTTTTGTTTTAAAATGTGGTGCAAAAATAAATTTATTTTACAAGTAAACAAGCTATTACTTAAAATTAACTGCTTTTTCCTTTGTTTTAATCAACCCAATCGGCTATAAATAAGTTGGTATCGCGGGTTCCGTGGTTGTTTCTGTTTGATGAAAATACCAATTTTTTTCCATCAGGCGAAAACATAGGAAAGGCATTGAATAAACTTTCGTCTGTTATTTTTTCTAAACCTGTTCCATCGGTGTTAATGGTATATAGCTGAAAATCGTAACCTCGCTGCGAATGGTGATTGCTTGAAAATATAATTTTGTTGCCCGAAGG
Source organism: uncultured Bifidobacterium sp. (assembly GCA_964529175.1). Taxonomy (GTDB): domain Bacteria; phylum Bacteroidota; class Bacteroidia; order UKL13-3; family UKL13-3; genus JAAFJM01. Next base: position 89,458 of record CAZGVO010000001.1, on the reverse strand, counting down.
AGTAAAAAAAGGAGCCCAATTGGCTTTACCTAAATGGGTAATTTGCTTTAAGTTACTTCCATCTACATTGCAAGTATAAATTTCCATATTGCTTGGTGCTACCAAACCTTTTTCCAATAAATCTTTGTACTCCTTAATTTCGGCTTCTGTTTGCGGGCGCGATGCTCTAAAAACCAATTGCTTTCCATCAGGCGAGAAAAAAGCACCACCATCGTAACCCAAACCATTGGTTATTTGCTTTTGGTCAGTTCCGTCTATATTCATGGTCCAAAGTTCTAAATCGCCACTGCGAGTACTTGTAAATACAATTTTATCGCCTTTGGGCGAAACGGTAGCTTCAGCATCATAACCAGGAGAATTGGTTAATTGCTTGGTAATCTTGCCATTTAAATCAGCTACAAAAATGTCGAAATCGGCATAAACGGCCCATAAATATTTACCATTGGCTTTTGCTTCAGGCGGACAAGCTTCGTTTCCTAAATGAGTTGATGCGTATATAATGTGTTTGTTGTCAGGAAGATAATAGCTGCAAGTAGTTCTGCCTTTTCCTGTGCTCACCATTTGAGGTTTGTAAGTAGTGTCTTTACTTGCTTTTTTTATATCTAAATTAAATATTTGATCGCATTGCAAGCCCCACGCTTTGTTATTACTTTGAAAACTCAGCATTTTATTGTTAAAACTAAAATATGCTTCTGCATTATCGCCACCATAAGTAAGTTGGGTAATATTTTTTAAATGCTTTTCTTTTTGTTGAGCATTGGTTAGTTGGATAATTCCAATAAATGCAGATAATAATAGTATGGTTTTCTTCATGTTTTGTTAGTTACGTAAAGTATGCAAAAACCGATTTTACATTCATAAATAAAAGTGCTGTAAGTAAAATCATGGTTTGTTTTTGGATTTATGCCAAACATCCATCACTATTTTTTTACTTGCGTTATTTTAGCCGATTGCATCATTTTGTTTATTCTTATAAGTTTCATTAATAATTGAAAACGTTCTGTATGGCTAAGGCTTAAGCGCTTTTTTAATGCTTCTTCTTCAGTTACAAAATGAGGTTTTTTATTTTCCATACTTAAAACTATACAAAAATAATGTTTTTGTGTTCAAAATGGCGTTTGTAATTTTAAACCAACTTTAAATATTTACCATTAATTTGCCAAAAATTTAAAACTCATTTGTCGGGCATTTATATCCATATTCCTTTTTGCAAGCAGGCTTGCTACTATTGTAATTTTCATTTTTCTACTCAATTAAAAACCATGGATGAAATGGTAAATGCCATTTGCCATGAAATAGATTTACGACATTCCTATTTAGCCGAAACTGAATTACAAAGCATTTATTTTGGGGGAGGAACGCCAAGTTTGTTGAGTAAAGCGCATTTGAGTCAAATTTTCGAAACCATAAAAAAATATTTTACCATAGCCAAAGGTGCTGAAATTACCTTAGAGGCTAATCCAGATGATTTAACCGAAGAGAAATTGTTGGCTTTAAAGCAAACTCCAATCAATAGGTTAAGTATTGGGGTGCAAAGTTTTTTTGATACTGATTTAAAATGGATGAACCGCGCGCACAATGCTAACCAAGCTCAACAAGCCATTGCGTTTGCCAAACAAATTGGTTTTCATAATATAACCATTGATTTAATTTATGGAACTCCAGGTTTAACCAATCATAATTGGTTGAAAAATATTGAAACTGCCATTGCTTTAGGTGTAAATCATGTAAGTAGTTACGCTTTAACGGTGGAGCCAAAAACGGCTTTGGCTTCGTTTATTGAAAAAGGAAAATATACCGAAACCAACGATGAGCAAGCTGCCGAACAATTTGATATTTTGGTAAATACGCTTACTGAAAATGGTTTTATACATTATGAAATTAGTAATTTTGGTAAAGCGGGATTTTTAGCTGTTCATAACAGCAATTATTGGAAAGGCAAACATTATCTTGGAATTGGCCCATCGGCTCACTCTTTTAATACCAAATCGCGCAGTTGGAATATAGCTAATAATCAGCAATATATAAAAGCATTGCAAAGCAATTATTGTGAAGCAACCGAAGAAATATTAAGCTTTAACGACCAAATAAATGAGTATATTATGACTGGTTTGCGCACCATTTGGGGCTGCGATTTAAAGTATGTCGAAACCCAATTTGGAGCCGATCAAGTATTGCGAATTATTAAATCAGCTGAAAAATTTGTTGCGCAGCAATTATTAATAATTGAAAATAATGTGCTAAAAACTACTGCAAAAGGTAAGTTTTTAGCCGATGGTTTGGCCGCGGATTTATTTATTATTTAGTTAAAATATTAAACTAAATGGGCTGCTTTTAAATTTTAGTAGCAAAATAATTTTCTTACTTTCGCACCTCGTTTTATTAAAAAAGGTAGTTAACCTAATTGCCTAGAAAATTAAATATTATGCACAGAACACATACTTGCGGAGAACTTAGAATTACTGATATTAACAAAACTGTAACCTTAAGTGGTTGGTTACAAAAAAGCCGCGATTTAGGCGGAATGACATTTATTGATTTACGCGATAGATATGGCATTACGCAATTGGCTTTTAATATGGAAACCAATGCAGCTATTTGCGAAAAAGCACGTAAATGTGGACGTGAGTTTGTATTAAAAGTTACTGGTAAAGTTATTGAGCGCAGTAGTAAAAACACCAATATTCCTACTGGCGAAATTGAAATAGAAGTAACAAATTTTGAAGTGTTAAACGAGGCTCAAACTCCTCCATTTACTATTGAAGATAATACCGATGGTGGTGATGATTTGCGCATGAAATATCGTTATTTAGATATTAGAAGAAAACCTGTTCGCGATAATTTATTGTTGCGCCATAAAATGAGCCAACAAACACGTGTTTATTTAGATGCACAACAATTTACCGAGGTTGAAACTCCAGTTTTAATTAAATCAACTCCCGAAGGTGCACGCGATTTTGTGGTGCCAAGCCGCATGAACCAAGGCCAGTTTTATGCTTTACCTCAATCGCCTCAAACATTTAAACAATTGCTAATGGTAGCTGGAATGGACAGATACTACCAAATAGTAAAATGTTTCAGAGACGAAGATTTACGTGCCGATCGTCAGCCAGAGTTTACACAAATTGATTGTGAAATGAGCTTTGTGGAACAAGAAGATATTTTAAACATGTTTGAAGGTTTGGTAAAACATTTATTCAAAAACGTAAAAGGAATTGATATAGATACTTTACCACGAATGACCTTTGCCGATGCCGCAAAATATTATGGTTCTGATAAACCTGATACTAGGTTTGATATGAAATTTGTGGAGTTAAAATCTGTAGAGACGTTGCATGCAACATCTTTATTACCCGCAGGGTTCCCTGTTTTTGATAATGCAGAATTAGTAGTTGGAATTTGTGCCAAAGGTTGTGCAGAATATACCCGCAAACAGTTAGATGAATTAACTGAGTTTGTAAAACGTCCGCAAATTGGCGCAACAGGGTTGGTTTATGCTAGAGTAAATGCTGATGGTTCGGTAAAATCATCGGTAGATAAATTTTACGATGAAGCCACTTTAAAACAATGGGCCGAGGCTATGAATGCAGCTCCTGGCGATTTGTTATTAATAATGGCTGGCGCAACAGATAAAACCCGCAAAGCATTATGTGAACTTCGTTTGGAAATGGGAACCCGCATGGGTTTGCGTAATCCTGATGTGTATTCATGTTTGTGGGTAATTGATTTTCCATTGTTAGAATTTATTGAAGAAGAAGGTCGTTGGTTTGCCATGCATCATCCGTTTACTTCACCAAAACCGGAAGATGTGGAGCATTTAAACAATGGTGATTATGCCAAAGTTAGAGCCAATGCTTACGATATGGTTATTAATGGAGTAGAAGTAGGCGGAGGTTCTATTCGTATTTTCGATAAAACTTTGCAAGGCAAAATGTTTGAAGTATTAGGATTTACCAAAGAAGAAGCGCAAGCTCAATTTGGATTTTTGATGAATGCTTTTGAATATGGTGCACCTCCTCACGGAGGAATTGCATTCGGTTTCGATAGGTTATGTTCACTTTTTGGTGGCGAAAATTCTATCAGAGATTTTATAGCTTTCCCTAAAAATAACTCAGGCCGCGATGTAATGATTGACGGCCCAAGCCCAATTGATCAAAAACAATTGAATGAGTTAGGGATTAGTGTAAATAGTTGATAGTTAATTAATTGTATTAGGGCCGAATAAATTACATTTGTTCGGCCTTTTTTATGTATATGAAAATTTTCAGTTTTAATAAAAATTGATTAAAGTTTATTTTATTTACACCATGAAAAAACTGTTACTTCTTTTGGCCTTTTTCTCTTTTCAGTTTGTAAATGCACAAACAAATGATTCAATTTATGAAAAGGCAGAAGTAGCTCCTGAGTATCCAGGTGGTGAAAATGCTATGTATGAATTTATAAGCAAAAATATTAACTACCCTGTAAAAGAAAAGGAAAGTGGAATTACCGGAAAAGTAATGGTGAGATTTGCAATTTTGCCTAATGGAAGAACAAGTCAAATCAAAATTTTAAGTGAAACTCCTGAAGCATTTAATCAAGAAGTGATAAGGGTAATTAAAGCAATGCCCAAATGGAAGCCAGGCTGGAAAGATGGAAGACCAGTTTCTGTTTATTTTACCTTGCCAGTTGTATTTCAGTTAGATGATGATACAAAGCCAGTTAAACCTAAATCAAAAGATTTGGAGAATTTAGAAAGCTATCTTGGTTTAGCCTTTGGTGTGGTAATTGGTGTATTATTATACAGGTGGCTGAGGTAACTATTTACTATAGTTGGTAATAATATTTTCAATAATATCTTTGGTTTCGTCTTTGTAATTTACCTCAATGGCTTTTCCATTATCTAACCAGTTTTCAACTTTTGAATAAAAAGTATCATCTATCTTTTTAACCCTAGTACCACCTAAAAGTTTAAAAGCTTTCGCGTTGCATTTTTGCTCATATTGGTTATCCATTGGAATGCACATTACTTTTTTACCTAAAAAACTTGCTTCAGCAGGGCTTTCAAAACCTCCATTGGTAATTAAGCCATTGCTACTAGCTAAACTATTAATAAAATCGGTATTTAAAACAGGTTTTACTATAATGTTTTTATTGGTGTAAGCTTGTTTGGTGTGTTTGCTAAAAACCTCAAATTTTACATCTTTTATTTTTGTAAAATGCTGTATTAATATTTCATCAGAATAAGCAGGTAAGTAAACCGAAATATGGCCTTTATTGGTTACTTCCATTTGCCTAACTTCACTTCTTATGACTGGGGTATGTATAAAGCTATCGTATTTAGCAAAATGAAAACCAATTTTATCGGTACAAGGGGCATAGTTTTTCAGCACTTTTTCGGCAAATTTATCACGCTTTTTTACGCGTGGCGTAAGCTCACTTAAAAATGCAGCTTGATGGCTAATGGCCACGCAATTTATTTCATGCATTTTACAAGCCCAAGCGCTAATTGGTTCATAATCATTTATTACTAAGTCGTAATCTTTAACTGGAATTTCAAAAATATCTTTAACAAATTTAATAGGATGGAGGTTTTTTATACTTCTTCCCATATCGATACCGCCTTTTTTACCAAAAGTAAAACTTACTCCTTTTAGTTTGTATTTTATATCATATGGTAATTGCACATCGGCTTGGGTGCCGCTAATTAATATGTCTAAATCGCAGTATTGTTTTAAGTAAGGTATTACCTCTCTTGCACGGCTAATATGACCATTTCCTGTGCCTTGTATAGCGTATAATACTTTCATTGTAAATTGCTTTTTAAATAAAGAAATGAATAATTTTAGAGAAAAAAGAAATTAAATTTACAATCCATGATTGTACATCCAAGTCAAATATTTTTTGTAATATAATTATCAAAACCGACCAAAAACTAAGCGAAATAAACATGACTAATTTTATATGCCATTTGTTTTTTTCAATAGCTCGGCATATTAAAGTTCCAACTGGCATTGAAATAATAGTGGGTGTAACCAATGCAATACCATAAATACCCCAAGTCCTTGAAAAATGAACCATTCTGCGGATGCTTTTATTTATTTTTATATGAACTGTATGTGGTTTGGGTTTAACAATTTTCTTTTTTACAATTAAAATAAAATCCCAAAGATAAAGGTACACAAATACGCCAATCATTCCACCGCCAACTGTAGTTGCATAAAATGTAAAAGCGTTAAAGTTATAAGCCAAGCCCATAGCTAAACCTATAATAAACTTGATAGTGCTTACCAAAGTTACACTAATTATTTGCCACCAATCGTTCATGCTGCTGTTTTTGTTAGCCTCAATAATAGCAATGTTTTTACTAAAACAAATGTTATTATTTTTTTAAAAATCTAACCATGAATTATCAATTACTTCGTCTTCTGTAATATTCTGTAAGTCAGTGTTTTTGTTTGTAGCTGTTTTTCTTTTATTTGGTCCAATAAACCAAACATACGTTATGTTGGCAAATAGGCTATTGCTGCCATTAAACTTAAAATTATTTACTACCTCGTTATCGTTTTGTTTGGTAAATTGAACTTTAGGATTAAGGTTTACTCCTAATTGAAATAACAATGCACCTTTTTTATTTACCCATCTTAAATCGGCTGTAAGTATTACATTTCTGCGCCTTAGCATTAAAGTTTGGTTGGTAGTATCAACGCTTAACTTGTTTTGATATTGGTTAATACCACCATTTGGCTTTAACGAAAAGCCATAAAACAATTGCTGAATTTTGGTTTGTTTTCTCCAGTTTAAACTATAAGGCAAATTTACGTTCAGCATCGATTTTTTGCTGGTTTGATACCTAAATCCTAATACAGGTAAAAGCAAAGGTTCGCCAAATAAGTAGGTAAAAGTAGCACCTGCCCGATATGAAAATTTGTTATTTACCTTACGGTTATATAAAAATATACCTGCATAACGCAACGTAGCATCGGCTAAGGTGTATTCATCTTCGTTGGCAAAAGTAGTGGCAGTAACCAAAAAAGTATTTTTAGCAGAAGTATGAAAAATACCTAAAAGCGAAAGCTTTAAGTTAATTAAAGTTCTATCTAAGTTATTGGCGCCAAAAGTTGCATTACCTACTTGCAAAGCAGGTAAAACACTTATTTGGCTAAAAGTTAATGTATTGTTTTTGGTATTTATTTTTGAGTATAATTCGTGTTTATATCCAATAGAAAATTGGCTGAACCTAAAATTATACTTATCGTCAAGTAGCGAATCGCTATTTTTTAAACGCGATAACGATTGGGTATTGAATGAAACGCTCAGGTTTTTACCTAAATAGTTTCTGTTTTGTGCAGTAATAAATTGCGCAGCAAAAAATAAAACTACAAGCAAAAAATATTGCTTTGCAGTAAATAAAAATGCCTTATTTAACCAATTGTTAAATAAGGCATTAGTAATATTATTTAAATTATTATGCATTAATTAATTGCTTGTAAGCAGTTGCATCTAATAACTCATCTATTTCAGCTGGATTGGTAATAGTTGCTTTAATCATCCAACCTGTTCCGTAAGCATCGTTATTTACGTTTTCTGGAGCTGCATCTAAATCAGCATTTAACTCAATAACCTCGCCAGAAAGTGGCATAAATAAGTCAGAAACTGTTTTTACTGCCTCCACTGTTCCAAAAACTTCGTCTTTAGCTACAGTTTTACCTTTACTCGGAATATCTACATATACTATATCGCCTAATTCTTTTTGAGCAAAATCGGTAATTCCAATTGTTGCTACATTACCCTCTACGCTTACCCACTCGTGGTCTTTGGTGTATTTTAAATTTTCTGGAAAGTTCATTTTTTAAAAATATTTATGTTAATTTTATGGCAGCAATTTAAGTTTTTTATTCAAAATCAAAATCAAATTTCAATTAATAAATTAGTCAACTAATATTATTCATTTTTAGTTTTATTGTTGCACAAGCATTTAATATATGGAAAAGAAATACACATCCTTAAAAGAATTTTATCCTTTTTACTTAAGTCAACATCAAAACACAGCTTGCCGCATCCTACATTTTGTGGGTACTAGCTTGTTTTTCTTTGTGTTTTTTGGTGCATTTCTATTTCATAAAATTTCGTTTATGATTTTGTGCCCCATAGTTGGTTATGGTTTTGCTTGGATTGGTCATTTCTTTTTTGAAAAAAATAAACCTGCTACTTTCCAATATCCATGGTATAGTTTGGTTTCTGACTTTTGGTTATACTTTGATATTTTAGGCGGAAAACAAAGTTTTGTTGCAAAAAAACAAGAAGAGTAGTTAATGAAATATAAAGAAAAAAGCTCCCATTTGAGAGCTTTTTTCTTGTTTTAAAATGTAATGCCTACTTTTCGTAGTTGGCGTTTTATAAAGTTTTTTGCACCTTCTTTAACTGGTGTAAGTGCTTTTTTTACAGCACTATCCGTAGGGCGAGCTTTAAATACAGTGTCGTGGTATTTGGCTGCATCGCCTCTTAGTTCGGTGTAGTAGTATGCGTAAAACGATTTGCGGCTAACACCTTCAGGTAATTTAATTTTATCGTAACCATGGTAGCTTATTTCGTTGGTTTCAAATATCAAGCAGCGGTTCATGGCCGGAAAAACTTTTTTATCTAAATGGGTCATATCGGCATTCCAAAGTTCTGTATGTCCTCCGTATTCTTCTTTCCAATCTTTATTAAAGAAAATAAGTAAATTTATACGTCTGTGAATGCCTCTATCGGCATGAATATTAAAGTCGATGTGAATATCTAAAAAACTGCCATTTCCTCCTTGGTGTAAACCGCCTCCTAAAGCATCTTCAACCGAAAATAAAGCATCAATGCCAGTAATTTTGCTCATTATTTCGCACCAATCTTTGCTATGTAATTCTTGGCGCATTTGTGTAAACACTTCTGGAAAATCTTCAAAATTTGAACCTTCTGCCTTAAACTCGTTTACACCTTTATATTTTTTGTTAAATACATCTTCCTTCGGAAAATTATTAAACATAAATTCGGCTGTTTCGGCATTTAAAAAGTTGTCAATTACCAAATGGCGATAAGGCTTGGCATTGTTAAACTCATCGCGCATTTTTTCAATGCTTTCAGCATTAAATAAATTACTGTTTACTAATTTCATTATAAGTTTCGTGTTTTGGGCAAATGTATTAGTTGTTTAGAATATTTCTAAATAAAATTTTGTAAATTTATAGTTGTATTTTAACTCATTGATTAACTAATCGTTACACTCCATTAGAAGCAAATTTCCCGATTCAAAATTAATAGTAACCAATCCGTCTTCTTGGGTTTTGTTACTGCTGCTGGTGCGCTGTCCAAGGTGCAAATCTTCATTGTTTAAATTGTACTGCAAACCTTTGGTTGTTAAGCCATGCACGCTTCCTAGTGGAATAAGTGATAGATTATAATAAGCAGGATACCATTTAGTAAAATGGGTGGGTAAGTTAAAAATGCGTGAATGGTCATCAAGCATTACTATGGTAATTTGGTTTTTATATTTTACCAAAGTACTCAAATTATTAACGGCATGGTCAGCACGTTTTCCCGTAGCCCAAAGTATATTTACTGCTTTATGGCCTTTGGCTATTAAATAATCCAAACCTTTTTCCAAATCGGTTTTGTTTTGATCAGGAGTATGAACCACTTCTACAGGCTGTTGATTGGCTAAAAGTTCTTCCCAATTTTCAGTTTTATCAAAATCGCCAAGAACCACATCTATTTTTATTCCAAGTTCTAGTACACGGTGAATAGCACCATCAAGTACCATAACTATTGGGCTCCATTCCAATAATTGACCCATTAGCTCAAAGCTACAACTTTGTCCGTTTGCAATTATTAGTGCTGGTTCTTGCTCGTCTCTAACTATGTGGTGACTCGACATGTGGTTTATTTGCTTCTTTTATTTCGTGTTTTTATTTTTTTGGGATTTTGTTTTGAATGAAATACATCTGTAATAATTATTTCATCACCATTGTATTGGTAAATTATTTTATAATTCCCTTCTATAATGTATCTACTATTTTGATTTAATTTTTGCAATAAAGGTTCAACTTGTCCTGCCTCGGGTTGAGTTGCTAAAAATTCTACACTTTCTAAAAGTTTTAGGCAATAATTATTGGCTACAGTTTCTGATTTTGACACTTCTAGCAAGTATTCATAAATTTCTACAAGACAATTGGATGCAAATACTGTCCAAAGAATTTGCCGTTTTTTCATTTTGATTTTGAAAACTGTTTTTTCAAAGAGGTATGTGTAACCAAATTGCCATTTTTGATATCTTTTTGCGATGCAGAATTCCTTTTTAAAAACTCAGCTTCTGTCATAGGAACAATGGCTTTTTTAGTGCTACTTTTTGATTTTAGAATGGTGTAAACAGCCTCTAATATTGCATTGTCGTTAATGGCGTCAATGGTTTTATAAAGTTCTTTTTTTAGTGCTGCGTTGGTCATGTTAATTTTTAAAATTCAAATATAGTAAAAGTAATTTTGAAAGCTATTTACTAATTTAGAAAAACAAATTTTTTAATTAATAAGCTTAAAACCATATTTGCTGCAAATAAAATCTAAAAGTGAAATTTTCTATCATCAAAATAAGTTTTGTAGTTTTAACTGCTATTTTCTCTTTATCGGCTTGTAAATCAAAAAAAGGAATTGGTACACCTTTGCCAAATGCCACTCAAGGTAAAGCTGGCGAGGTAAAAAATGATTATAGCCAATTGTTTAATAGCATTAAACAGCAAGAAAATAACTATAATTTTTTGGCTTGTAAAGGCGAGTGCGAATACAATGACGGTAAAAATACCTATAATTTTGATATTCAATTAGAGATGGAAAAAGGTAAATTTATATTTATCAGAGCTACTTATTTATTGGGTATTGAGGTGGCTAAAATGTACATAACACCTACACAAATTCAAATTTTAAATCATTTAGAAAAAACCAATACAGTAGCTAGTTACAATTATTTAAAAAAGTTTAGCTCGGCTAATTTACAATTTGAAAATTTAGAGAATTTAATTTTAGGTAATGCGCTTTTTAGTCAAAGTATTGGCTTAACTTTAATTGATTCAAATGCAACGCAATATATTTTAAAAACATTAATTGAAGGAGCCTCGCAACAATGTTTTTATGGCAAAAACAAAGTGGCCAAATTAGAAGCAAATCAATTGCAGGATGCAGTTAAAAATCAAAACTTTGAGGTAAAGTACAATCAATATACTGCAAATGGTACAAATTATTATCCAAGTGAGCTAGCTATCAACATTAGGGCAGAAAAAAATTTAGGTTGCTTAATGAAACTATTCAATTTTGCATACGAAAAAAAGAAAGACCCTCAAATACGTGTACCAGCCAGTTATAAAACCATTAATTATTAAGTTTTTTGCTATTAGTAAACCTTTTTTACTGATAGTAATATTTGCCTTTTTTACCCAAATTGCAGTAGCTCAAAAAACTACTCAAAAGCGCAAACAGTTAGAAAACGAGCGTAAAAATTTATTGGCGCGCATTGGCGAAACTAAAAAAGTAATAGCTGAAACCAAAGAAAAGGAAAACACCAAACTTACTCAGCTTAAAGCCATCAATGCACAAATAAAAACCCGCGAAAAGGTTATCAATAATATTGGCCAAGAAATTTTTGAAATATCGGTAGAGGTAGATGAGAGTAAGCGAACCATTGATACTTTAAACGCACAATTAAAGCGATTGAAAGCCGATTATGCTAAAAACATGGTGCTTATTTACAAAAGTAAAAGCAATGTAAACGATTTAGCTTTTTTATTTAATGCCGAAGGTTTTAACGATGCTTACAAACGAATAAAGTATTTAAATAAACTTTCGGAATACAAACAAATGCAAGCACGTTTGATTGTTAATATTCAGAAATCGATAGAAGCTGAGGTGAATAATATGTTGCACATAAAAAAACAAAGTGAGCAACTTTACTCGGTAAAAGAAGGTGAAAAAAAGGAATTAGAAGCTGATAAGCAAGTAGAAACAAAAGTGCTTACTTCATTGCAACAAAAACAAAAAGAATTGCAAGAAGAGTTGGCGCAAAACGAAAAAAACTATCAAAAACTTACTCAAAAAATTGCTGATTTAATTCAAAAAGAAATTGAAGAGGCACGTAAACGCGAAGAAGAACGCAGACGAATAGCGGAAGAAAAAGCAGCTAAAGCAAGAGCAAAATTAATTGCTGAAAACAAAAAGAAAGGAATTGTTACTAAGCCCGAGCCCAAAAAAGTGCCAACTTCTAATCTTTCGCCCGATGATTTAAAGGTAAGTAATGATTTTGAAGGAATGAAAAATCGTTTGCCTTGGCCTGTTAATAATGGCTATATATCGGAAGGTTTCGGGACACACCAACATCCAACATTAAAGGCTGTGAGAACTACTAACAATGGAGTAAACATAGCTTGCAAAAAGCAAACCCAAGTTAAGTGTGTTTTTAAAGGAAAAGTAAAAGCTATTTTTGAAGTTCCAGGAATGGAAAAAATTATTTTAGTGAAGCATGGCGAGTATTTTACGGTTTATGCTAAACTGCAAGATGTGCAGGTAAAAATTGGTCAGGAAATAAATGCTGGTGACATTCTAGCTACTGTGTTTACAAACGATTTTGAACAAAAAACAGAACTTCATTTCGAAATTTTCAAATCAAAACAAGCGTTAAATCCTGAAGCTTGGCTTAGAAATTAAACAAATATAAAACCCAACATGGAGAATTTAGAACCAGATTTTATTTTAATTACTCAAGTTAGTAAAAATCATTTATCGAATATTGCAAAATGGACGTACAGACTTTCATTAACGGGCTTAATATTCTTTGGTTTGGCTATTCTTATTTTTGTAATTTCAATTGGATATAGCGGTTTTAATCAAAATATGGAGTTATATTTAATTCCAAGTATGGCTATAGGTTTTTTTAGCACCCTTTGGGGAGTTTACGCTCTCTATAAATTGCTTAATTTCAGCAATTTATGTAAAAAGGCATTAGCATTGAATGATAGTTTATTACTAGAGTTAAGTTTTCAAAACTTAAAGCAACATTTTAAAATAGTTGGAATTACAGTAATGGTGTTTACTATTTTTTACTTTGCAATACTTCTATTTATGGGCATTGGGGTGGGGTTGATTAATAAACTTTAAAGCTAAAAATATTCCATTGGTGTAGATTTGAAGTTAATTCAAATAAAAATTTACCGTAAATTTATTGGCAATAAAATTATTTAAGTACCTTGATTTTTGTTTTAGAGAGCGTTTTATGATAATACTACCCAAGACACGCTGGTGTGTCTCCTTGTTTTTTTTATTTTCAGTTTTTTCATTATTTGGTCAAAAAGCGGATACAGCTTTAATTGACGAAAAAATATATGATGTGTATGCCAATAAAAACGACTCAATATTTGCATTTTCTACGGTAGATAAAATTATTGGTGAAGCTCAAAAAATAAACTACTTAAGTGGCGTTTCTGCTGCTGTTCAATTAAAGGGATATTTGTATTTATCATATGGAAATTACGATTTAGCAAAAAAGTACATTTTTGAAGCTTACGAGCAAAATAAAACGCTACACAACGATAAAGTAATGGCTCAAAATTTAAGGATTTTGGGTATTTATTATGAAAGGAAAGAAGAATACGAAAAGGCTTTGGATTACTTTTTTCAAAGTTTAAATCTGCGCACAAAAATTAATGATTTAAAAGGCATGGCTGAGTGTAATGCAAGTATTGGAATCATTTTTCATTACACTTCTCAAATTCAAAAAGCTGTATATTATTATAAAAAATCATTGGCTTTTTATTTACGCGAAAAAAATACCAAATCTATTGCCGATATTCAATCAAATATTGCAGCTGCATATAATAGTTTAGGAAATCCTGATTCGGCTATTTACTTTTTAAATGGAGTAATTGATGCTAGGAGTAAAATGAAAGACTTTATTGGTTTAGGTCAGTCATATCATAACTTGGGTATATCTTATTCTATGTTAGGGAATTACACTAAAGCCTTGAATTGTTTTAAACTAGCTATTAAAAACACTGGAAGAGGCGAAAATAATGCCAATAATGTAACATCTTATAGATTGGCAGGCGGCTTATTAATTAAGTTAAAACAATATATTGAGGCTGAAAAATACTTGTTAGTAAGCGAAAAAATTAGCAGAGAAAATGGTATGAATGATGAGTTGATTGAAAATTACAATAAACTTTCAGAGCTATATGAATTAAAAGGTAATTTTAAAAAATCTATTCAATATGCATCACTTAAAACTGCTTTTCAAGATTCGATTGCTCAACTTAACTCTAAATTGTCGCTTGATGAAATTGAGGCGAAGTACAAAAGCTTAGAAAAATCGCATGAAATAGAGCTTTTAAAGGCGCGTAATGAAACTTTGGAGCAACAATCAAAATACAATTACATATTGGCATTTAGTTTTTTTATTTTGGTGGCTATTAGTATAGTTTTAGTATTTTATATTAAAACTTTAAAAGATACCAAAAATACTTTGGTACATCAAAACGAAGTAATAAATAGTAAAAGTAAAGAAGCTGAAATTCAGAATCAAAACTTAGAAAAATTAATTGGCGAAAATCAAACTTTAATGGGCGTTTTGGCTCATGATTTAAGAGCACCATTTAGTAAACTATTAGGTTTAGTAAATATTTTAGAAGAAGAAGAAAGTGTAGAGGAAAAAACACTTTATATAAACTTTATGAAAGGCATTTGTAAAGATGCTTTGCAATTGATACAAGATACTGTAAATATTAGTCAAATTTATAACGAAAATGCCGAAGAGCTTAAGCAAAAAATGGAATTTTTTAAGCCAAGTGAATTACTTGAAAATTCGTTAAATACATTTAAAGCTGTGGCTTTAGAAAAGAAAATTTCGATATCCTTTGCCGATAGTACAAGTGGAATTGAATTGCGGAGTTCAAAAGAATACTTGGGCCGGATTTTCGATAATTTAATAAGCAATGCAATAAAGTTTTCGCCAGCTAATACTAATATTACCCTCACTTCTTCAAAAATGTCGGATAAGCTAGTTTTTAGTTTTAAAGATGAAGGGCCGGGTTTTACCGAAGCCGATAAAAAACAAATGTTTACCAGATTCAAGAAACTATCAGCAAGACCTACAGGAAATGAGGTTTCTAGCGGATTAGGCCTATTTATTGTAAAACAATTGGTAGATTTAATAGGAGCTAAAATTTATCTAATGTCAGAAGAGGGGAAAGGAAGTGAATTTTTAATTGAGTTACCTTTAAATTAACCTTTTGTCATTGTTTATTGTCTTGAAAATTAATTAATTGTCTTTTTGTTTAAACAATTTGTTTTTTGTTCATAAAAAATATTAAAAAATAATTTGTTTAATAGTATTAATTCTTATTTTGCAATAAGAATAAAAAATAAGCCTTTTGCATATGAAAATATTCAGCATAAATAAGATTCTAACTATTTTCTTTGTTTTATTAGGGGTTATAAAACTTCATGCACAAAGTGCAGATACAGCTTATATTAATAATAGAATTGATTCCGTTTATAAGGGTGCTAATGATTCTTCATTTGCATTTTCTACTGTAATTAATGCAGTAAAACAATCAAGAGAAATAGGTTATTTAGAGGGTGAAGTATCAGCAAAGCAGCTTTTGGGTTATTTGTATATAGATTATGGTAACTTAGATTCTGCAAAGAAATACTTGTTTGAATCGCATGAATTGACAAAGAAAATATCCAATCAAAAAGTAATAGCTCAAAATTATAGATTATTAGCAATTTATTATGAAGCAACAGACAATTTTGAGGCAGCATTAGATTTACTTTTTAGGAGTTTGATGATTAGGAAAAGAATAAAAGATGAAAAGGGTGAACATGCAACTTATATAAGTATTGGTGTTATTTATCAACGATTAAGTTCCGACACAAAAGCTATTTATTACTACACAAAAGCGCTTAGGTATTTTGAGACAATAAAAAGCGAACATATTGCCACTTCAATTTATTCTAATTTGGGTGCTATTTATAATGGAATTGGTAAAATTGATTCTGCTATAATTTATTTAGAAAAAGTTATTGCATTTAAAAGCAAAATTGGTGACAAGATGAGCTTGGCAAAAGCTTATCATAATATTGGTACATCTTACACTTATTTAGGTAAATATAACAAAGCAATTGATTATTTAAACAAATCCATTATGCTTACTGGTGGCGGTGTAAATAATTTTAATAATGGTAATGATTTCAGTATGTTAGGTGCTATTTACTTAAAAATGGGAAATTATTCTGAGGCCGAAAAGTATTTGTTGATAGGCGAGCAAATGTACAAGCAGAGTAACGATATGACGAGCCTTATCGATCTTTACACTACACTTAGCGATTTATATGATAGTAAAAAAGATTTTTCTAAAGGAATTATTTATAGATCAATTACAAATAAACTTCAAGATTCTTTTGATTTAGCAAAAGATAAATCCTTAATTAGTGAAATTGAAACTAAATACAAAACACTTGAAAAAGAACAAGAGAATGAACTTTTAAAAGCTCAAAATAAATTGCTTGAAAGTGAATCTAAAAATAATACCATTTTAGCATTTTCATTGTTAGTTGTTTTATTTATAAGTATTTATCTAGCTTATAATTTGAGTGTTGTTAAAAAGACTAAAAATAAGTTGATTAGTAAAAACGAAATCATTGAATTGAAAAATCAAGAGGTTGCTAATCAAAATAAAAATTTAGCTCAATTAATTGAAGAAAACCAATCGCTGATGGGTATTTTAGCCCATGACTTAAGGTCGCCTTTTAATAAAATTACTGGTCTTACACATCTTTTAGAAGAGGAGAAAGATGAAAATGAAAAGGCTATTTTTATTAATTATATTAATACCATTTGCAAAGATTCGCTTCAGCTAATTCAAGATACAATTGATATTAGTGAAATTTTTAACGATAAGCATACCGTAACTTCAATAAAAATTGAGAAGTTTTCACCTAGCGATGTTTTGGCTAATTTAATGAATAGCTTTAAAGTTATAGCCAATGAAAAATCAATTGATATTGAGCTGGTAAATGCTATTGAGAACATGGAAATTACCAATTCAAAAGACTACTTAACTAGAATTTTAGATAATTTGATTAGTAATGCAATTAAATTTTCACCTGCCCATTCGCAGGTAGTATTTACAGCTACCAGATTGAATAATAATTTGGTATTTAGTATAAAAGATAATGGCCCTGGTTTTACTGAATTAGATAAACAGCAATTGTTTATGAGGTTCAAAAAATTGTCGGCAAGACCAACTGCTAATGAGGCTTCAAGTGGTTTAGGTTTGTTTATTGTAAAACAACTAACCAATTTAATGCATGGAGATATTCAGGTAATAAGCGAGTTTGGTAAAGGAAGTGAGTTTGTGTTAACAGTTCCTATAGAAATAGCCAACCAAGCTTAAATCAGTTTTTTTGCTACAGTACCTATAAAGTCTTTTAAGTAATAAGGCTCAAAATAGGCTACATCTTCAAAAGTATTTTTGTTAAAAGCTTCTTGAGCTAATCGGCTTAAATAACTTGCATTGCACCTTTCAGAAATATCAAATTTTGCTTGCTTATGAACAATGGTATTTTGGCACTTGGCTGCTCCATTGCCAATAAATACAATTGGATTTTGAGTTAGCTCTTCTGTAAATGACTGTTCATCTATTATTTTAGCTTGCGTTGGTAGCACTTCGTGCAATGTTTTGTTGAACAATGCACAATAAACTTCCATTCTTCTTGCATCAATCATAGGGCAAACCAAACCTGAATAATTTGGGTTATTCTGCCAAAAGCCATTTGCTAAACTTTGTAAAGTATTGATAGCAATTAAAGGAATTTGCAATGCATAGCAATAACCTTTTGCAGCCGATACACCTACACGTAAACCTGTATAACTTCCAGGTCCTTTACTAACGGCTACTGCTTGTAAATCAGAGAATTGCAAATTAGATTGTTCAAGCGCTTTGGCCACTAAAATATGCAGTTGCGAGGCATGGTTATTACCTAGCGTATCTTCCACTAAAGCTATGGTTTCACCATTTTTAGCAATTGCTACCGAACAAATTTCAGTAGCAGTTTCTATGCATAAAATATGGGTCATTTATTAATAATTTAACAGTTCGTTTAATTTATCGGCTACCTTATTTGCATTTGGTAACATTTCGGCTTCTAAACCCGTATTTAAAGGCACAGCAGGTAAATTTTTTGAACCAATTGTCATTACTGGAGCATCTAATTTGGTAAAACATTGTTGCATAATACGTGCAGCTAAACTTTCAGCAAACGAATTTAATAACGGCTCTTCAGTAACAATTAAGCATTTGCCATGTTTGGTTACACTTGCCATTATGGTTTCTTCGTCTAATGGTTGTAGTGAGCGTAAGTCAACTATTTCAACTCTACCAGCAAATTGTTTGGCAGCAGTTAAACTCCAATAAACGCCCATACCCCAAGTTATTATGGTGCAACTTTCGCCATTTTCAATAGCATCATCGCTTGCTTGCAATACTATATTGGCTTTGCCAAATGGCAATACATAATCTTCATCGGGCTCTATGCAACGAGCAAGTTCGGTTCCTGGATTTTTACTCCAATACAAACCTTTATGCTCTAGCATTATACAAGGATTACCATCGTAATAAGCAGCTTTCATTAAGCCTTTCATATCGGCAGCATTACTTGGGTAAGCTATTTTTATTCCTTTTAAAGTGAGTAAAGTTGATTCAATACTTCCACTGTGGTAAGGGCCACCGCCTCCATAAGCACCAATTGGAATTCTGATTACGCAACTAACGGGAAATTTTCCCATAGTTAAGTAACTTGACTTAGTTATTTCGCAAACCAGTTGATTTACGCCACTCCACACATAATCGGCAAATTGAATTTCAACAATTGGTTTAACACCAACTGCACTCATTCCTACCGTAGAACCTACAATGTAAGCTTCTTGAATTGGAGTATTAAATACGCGGTCATCTCCATATTTTCCTGCTAAAGTAGCTGCTTCACGAAAAACACCTCCAAGTCTTGCTCCCACATCTTGTCCATAAAAAATGGCTTCTTTATGCTTGCGCATAATTTCATCTACAGCATGTAAAGCCGCATCTACCATTACACTTGGTTCTTTGCCTTCTGGAGTTCTATTTCCAACTTCTTCTGTAGCTTGCGAAGGCGCAAAAACGTGGTTTTCCAAAGTGTCTAAACTTGGCTCAGGTGCATTTACCGCATCGTTAAATTGTGAAGCAACATAAGTATTTGCTTCATTTATTATAGTTTCAAGTTCTTGTTCTGTAGCAATGTTATTATTTAAAATATGGTATTTTAGTTTTTCAAAAGGATCGTTGGCGGTATGTTTCGCCATATCTTCTTCTGTTCTGTACCATTCTTTTCTAACACCCGATGTATGATGGCCCAGTAAAGGCACTTTAGCACAAATTAACAATGGTGCCCTGTGAATTCTTACATAATTTAAACTCTCTTTTACAATATCGTATGAAGCTTGAAAATCGCTTCCATCAACTCTTCTGCGTTCTAAACCTTTAAAACCTGCTGCATATTCGTAGGCATCCATGGCGCGCATTTCTTCACCACTGGCACTAATTCCCCAATTATTATCTTGTACAAAAAATATAATAGGTAGTTTTTTTAAGATAGCCATTTGCAATGCTTCGGCAATTTCGCCTTCAGTTACTGAACCATCGCCCAAACTACAAATTACTACAGGTTTTTCGTTTGGATTGTTTAAACCTTGACTTTCTTTATAAGCAACTCCATGCGCCATACCTGTGGCAGGAATTGCTTGCATACCAGTTGCGCTACTTTGGTGCGGCATAACCGGAATTCCTTCTCTGCGTAATGATGGATGAGAATAATAGGTTCTTCCTCCAGAAAATGGATCATCGGCTTTCGCCAATAATTGCAACATTAATTCGTATGGAGTTAGCCCCATTCCTAAAAGCATACTTTCATCTCTGTAGTATGGCGATACAAAATCGTAAGATTTTAACTGGAAAGCTAATGCCAATTGCACCGCTTCATGACCTTTACTTGTAGAGTGTACATACTTGGTAATGTTACGATTAGCATCGTAAATATCGGCCATGGCACGCGCTGTGCTCATTAGTTTAAAGGCTTTTAAAAATACTGAGTTTTCCATCCGTTTTAAGAAGCGCAAGATTAAAGGTTTAAATTAGTTTTAGCAACGACTTTTTACTAATAATTCGGTTGTTTTCTGGTTAAATAATTTTGTAGCCATCATAAAAAAACCTGCACCAATTTATTTGATGCAGGCTTTTTATTTAGATTTTATAAAATTAGGCCGTTGTGTCGTTGTTTTCAGCTTTAACTTCTGGGTTTACAGCACTTGCTTCAGTCGTTTCGGCTTTTTTATCAGCTAGTTCTTTTGCTTCTTCGTCTAGTTTTAGTTTTTCAGCATCCATTGCCTCAATTTCTTGATTGCGGTATTCGAACGGACGTTTACCTAAAATAACTTCTAAATCAGCTTGGAAAATAATCTCTTTTTTCAATAATTCTTGAGCCAATTTCTCTAGTAAGTCTTTCTTTTCTAGCAATAATGCTTTGGTTTTATTGTAACACATTTCTACCAAAGTTCTAACTTCTTGGTCAATTAATTCTGCCGTTTTATCGCTGTATGGTTTTGTAAAACCATATTCATTATTTGGGTCGTAAAAACTTAAATTACCTACTTTATCGTTCATACCATAAATGGTAACCATAGCATAAGCCATTTTGGTAATACGTTCTAAATCGTTTTGAGCACCTGTACTTATGCGGTTAAAAATAATATCCTCTGCTACACGTCCGCCCAATGTCATACACATCATGTTTATCATTTGTTCGGTAGTGTATAAATATTGGTCTTTTGGTAAATATTGCGCATATCCTAAAGCCGCAACCCCACGAGGTACAATACTGACTTTAACCAATGGATCAACATGCTCTAGGAACCAACCTGAAATGGCATGGCCAGCTTCGTGGTAAGCTACTATTTGTTTTTCGTGGTCAGAAATTACTTTATTTTTCTTTTCTAAACCTCCAATAACTCTATCTACAGCTGCTTGGAAATCTGCCATGTCAACCATTTCTTTGTTTCTACGAGCTGCAATTAAAGCAGCCTCGTTACACACGTTCATAATTTCGGCACCAGCAAAACCAGCAGTTTGAGTAGCTAATTTAGTTTCATCTACATCTGCAGCTAATTTTAAAGGTTTTAAATGAACTCTAAAAATAGCGGCACGGCCTTTCAAGTCTGGTTTATCAATTGAAATCTGTCTATCAAATCTTCCTGGACGTAATAATGCTGAATCTAAAATATCAGGACGATTGGTTGCGGCCAAAATGATAATTCCAATATCAGTTCCAAAACCATCCATTTCGGTTAGTAATTGGTTTAAGGTATTTTCACGCTCATCATTAGCACCTTGCATGGCGTTTTTACCACGTGCACGGCCTACAGCATCTATTTCATCAATAAAAATAATACAAGGAGCTTTTTCCTTTGCTTGTTTAAATAAATCGCGAACACGGCTAGCACCCACACCTACAAACATTTCCACAAAATCGGAACCTGAAAGTGAGAAGAAAGGAACACCAGCTTCGCCAGCCACTGCTTTAGCTAATAAAGTTTTACCTGTTCCTGGAGAACCAATTAACAAAGCACCTTTAGGAATTTTACCTCCAAGTACAGTGTATTTTTTAGGATTTTTCAAGAAATCTACAATTTCCATTACTTCCTCTTTTGCTTCGTCAAGGCCTGCAACGTCTTTAAAAGTAATATTTACATTGCTCTCTTTATCAAATAATTGCGCGCGGCTTTTGCCAATATTAAATATTTGAGCTCCGCCTCCTCCGCCTGAGCCACCGCTCATTCTGCGTACCATAAAGAAGGTAAAACCAATTAATAATAATATTGGTAACCAATTAACTAAAAAGTTAGAAGTTTCGCGAGTATTGGCAAATTCAACAGTAATTTTTTCGTTTTGGCCAAAGTCTTTTTGAGCTTCATCCATATTTTTTTCAAATTGCTGTAAATCGCCAATTTCAAAATAATATTGAGGTCCTTTTTCGCCAAAGCTTCCTTGGCCTCTTACAGTTTTATATTTGGTGTTAGAAAGAGCGCTTTCTTTTATAAAAACTTCGGCTTTTTCTTTATTAACTACCACAATTTTTTCTACATCGTGGGTTAAAATCATGTTGTTTCTTACTGTTAGCCAAGTGGTTTTTTCAGCAAAATCTTTTGGTAAAAAAAACAAAACAATCATAAAAACGGCAATTATTGCGTAAATCCAATAAAAATTGAATTTTGGTAAATTGCTGTTTTTACGCGGACTAGGATTGTTTTCGTTTTGAGGTTTTAAATCGTTTGAATTGATATCGGCCATTTAAGGTATTATTTATTTATGATTAAATTTTATATTTTTTCAAAACTACAAATAGTTTTGAGCTAGCAAAATGTATTTTAAACTGATTGTAATTTTGTTTTTGGGTAAAACCAAGCTTTTTCTAAATCAATTATCCATTCGTTATCGAACTGCGATTTTATACTGACTTGGTTATTGAATGTTTTGGCTTCAGTGCTTAATTCGTTATTCTCTATTTTTTTAGTAACTTCTGTTTTTGAGTAGATGTTAATATTTTGATTTTCAATTATTTGTATTTTTAGCCTGTCAAATAGATTTAAACCCGTAGCTTGTTCTATTTCTTTAACTAATTTAACTGATTTGTCAATACCACAACCGCTAATTTCGTTAAAGCCTTCATCTACCATAAAAACTAAGAAACAATTATACAAAACTGCAAACTCTGCTTTTAGTTGATTTTGATGAGCGGTCCAATTTTGAATAAATGGAACTGCCATTTCATGGATGGTTTTTAATTGCGAAGCATTTATAATTTTATCGCTAGCATAAATCCAAACTTTGGCGTTTGGTGGCATTTGGCTAAAAGGAATTGTCATTTAACAAATATTTGTGAAACAAACTTAACAAAAATCAAACCAATGTCAGTATGGCTGAAAAAAAATCATGCTATTAAAACAAAAAAAGCGAAAGTTTTTAGTTTTCGCTTTTCTATTGTATTGATTATAAGTTATTTTATTACTCCTAATTCTTTGCCTACTTTGGTAAATGCGGCAATGGCTTTGTCCAAATGAACTCTGTCATGTCCTGCCGAAATTTGAACCCTAATACGCGCTTGTCCTTTTGGAACCACCGGATAGTAAAAACCAATCACATAAATTCCTTCTTCTAACAAACGTGAAGCAAAATCTTGCGAAAGCTTAGCATCGTAAAGCATTACAGGAACAATGGCATGTTCGCCCGGTTTTACATCAAATCCAGCTTCTTCAATTTTGGTTCTAAAGTATTTGGTGTTTTCCCATAATTTGTCGCGTAATTCGGTAGTTTCGGTTAACATATCTAATACCGCAATACTTGCACCAACAATGCTTGGTGCTAAAGTATTACTAAATAAATAGGGGCGTGAGCGCTGACGCAACATGTCAATAATTTCTTTTCTACCACTTGTAAATCCGCCACTTGCTCCGCCTAATGCTTTGCCTAAGGTTCCAGTAATGATATCAATTTTACCCATTACTCCGCAATGTTCGTGTACCCCACGACCAGTTTTGCCCATAAACCCACTTGAATGACACTCGTCAATCATAATTAATGCTTCGTACTTATCGGCTAATTCAGCTATTTTATCTAGCTGTGCAATGGTTCCATCCATACTAAATACCGAATCGGTAACAATAATGCGGTTTCGGCAATGAGCTGTGGCTTGTAATTTAGCCTCTAAATCGGCCATGTTATTGTGCTCATATCTGTGGCGTTCTGCTTTACATAAACGCACCCCATCTATAATACTTGCATGGTTTAAAGCATCACTAATAATGGCATCTTTTTCGTTAAATAATGGTTCAAAAACGCCACCATTTGCATCAAAAGCTGCGGCATATAAAATGGTATCTTCAGTTCCTAAAAATTCCGATATTTTAGCTTCTAAAGTTTTATGAATATCTTGTGTACCACATATAAAACGCACACTACTTAACCCAAAACCATGTGTATCGATAGTAGCTTTAGCAGCTTCTAAAACCTTAGGATGGCTTGATAAGCCTAAGTAATTATTGGCACAAAAGTTTAACACTTCGGCTCCACTACTTACTTTAATTTCGGCAGCTTGCGGACTGGTAATAATACGTTCGCGTTTAAATAAACCTGCTTCTTCTATTTCCTTTAATTCGGCTTGTAAAATGGGTTGTAATGTTTTGTACATGGTTTTAAAATTTTTATGCGAATTAAATACAAATACCATTTACATGGTAATGTTTAATTTTTATCAGATTATGTAAAGCTTTGAAATTAATTCTCACTTCTGTTCGTAATCTTGTTAGCATAGCAGTTTGAAAACTATGTTTCATTACATTCATTTTTAAACAAAGCATGCTTCGCTAACTCTTAGGATAGTTTGGATAATAAATACTTTTCTTTTGTAAATAAATAAAAATAACCAATGTTTGTTTTTTAAAAACACTTATTTTCAAGTATTGCTTCAAATTATATTTAACCAATTATTTGAAAAATTATAAAAGTTTATAACAACATGCAAATTTTAAATCAAGCCGAAGGCATGAACACCAAAACATTTACAATTTTACTTTTTGCCATTTTATTAATAAATGCATGTGGTAAAGATTGCCCTGACAGTAAACCCATAGAAAGAGGAGTAGATAAAAGCTACTTACCTTATATTATTCCTTATAGCGATACCAGTACCCGTTTATATTTAAAAAACGGCACTGATACTTTAGTTTTTAGAAGCCAGGGTTTAAAAGAAACAAAAACAGTGCGAAGTGCTGGTGGTGAAAGTTGTGACAAATACAATTTGCAACAGTTAAGTCTCAAAATGGCTGCGAGTGATACTGATTTTTTCGAAGTTAGCTTTTTTGCTAAAGCAAATTCATCTTTAAATTATGGTAAGTATAATTTTAATTACCAATTCTTATCAAAAGAAATTTTTGATGATGCCTTGGTTCTATACTACCCACCAATAATAAAAATGAATATTCTAAATACTGTTTATGACACAGTAAATGTAGTGCCTTTAATACCTAATGGCAACATATATTCAAAAAAGTATATAGGAATAATAAAAATTGAAACATCAAATAGCATTTATGAATTAATAAAATAAGACTATGAAAAAAATAATTTAATAGTATTAATAATATTTCTCAATTTATTTAATACAAAAGTAAATTCCGATAGTTTAACATCTAAAATAGATAGTGTTTGTATTACGGGAGTTTCTTTATAAATCCTTTGAGCACTCTGCTAACTCTAAGGATAGTATGAAATTCCTTCCCACATTTTCATTTTAAGAAAAAACTTAGTAGTTTTATTTTAGATTTGCCTTTATAAACTTTTTTCATGCGTTATATCTATCTATTTGTATTTATGTTTTTGGTTGGCAATGTTTTTTGTCAAGATGCTACAAATGAAGCTGATAGTTTAATAGATGCAGCCAATAAACTAGGTACACAAAATATAATTAAAGCACTTGAATTAAGTAAAAAGGCCGTTGCTTTAACCGAAAATTCAAACAATATTCCATTAAAAGTTAAGGCCTACAGAACTTTAGGAGCTTATTATTACCTATCGGCCCAATTTGGTTTGGCTATAGCCAATTATCAAAAAGCACTGGATTTAGCAGATGAAAATAGCAAAGCCAAAGCGCAAATTTATTATGCCCTTGCCGATTGTAATTATGCCCTTGGTAATTTACCTAATGCCATCAAATTAAGTTTAGAAGCGCTAAAGATATTTGAAGCTTTAAACCTGCCAAATGAATTGATAAATGTATATGTTTTAATATCAAGTATTTACGAAAGACAAAATAGTTTTACCAAAGCCATTGAGTTTAACTTAAAAGCTGCTCAAATTTTTGAAAGCAATAAAAATACTTTTAGAACTTTAACGGTGTATGAAAATATTGGAAAAATTTATGCTTTGCAAAAAAAGTATAAGTTGTCAGAAGTTTATTATAACAAAGCTTTGAGCATTTATAAAAGCATTGGTAATAAAGCAGGAGAGGCCATTACTTACCAAAATATAGCCAAGCTTTTTTACTCGCAAATGGACTATAAACGTGCTTTGAAATTGTATCAAATGTCGTACAATATTTCAAAACAAGCCAATTCTGATGTATTGGAAACAAGTAATTTATTAGGCTTAGGAAACACGGAGTTAATGCTTAATAATTATGGTGTTGCGGAGCAAAATTATAAGCAAGCATTACAAAAAGCCAAGTTGTTAAATCAACGTTTTGAGTTGAAAGAAGCTTACGAAGGTTTGGCCATTATTTCAAAATCAAATAACCAAGGTTTCGCGTCTAAAACATTTTCGTTATTGAGTAATCAAATAAAAGATTCATTGTTTAACGATTCTATTTTAGCCCGAGTAACCAATACACAACTGATTTACGATAAAGAAAAAGCGCAGCAACAACTTAGCTTGCTAAAACAAAATGAAGAGTTAAGTAAAGCCCAATTGGTAAAAGAAAAACAACTACGGAATATGCTTTTAGCTATAGTAGGATTATTTGTGCTTTTGGCCATTGTTTTCTTCTATTTTTTTATCAATAACAAACGTATCAGTAAATCATTGGCTAATCAAAATAAAACCCTAGAAATTCAAACAGAAGAACTAGGTAGATTAAACAATGTAAAGGACAGATTTTTTAGCATTATCAGTCACGATTTGCGCAATAATTTAACTACCATGAAATTGTATTTTGACTTGATGAGTAATAAAAAATACAAGCCAGAAAATACAGAAGAACTAACAAGGCAAATTGCTTCATCGGTTGAAAATAATATTGATTTATTGGAAAATCTTTTAGTTTGGGCAGCTGCGCAAATAAAAGGAATGCCATTGGTTTTTGAACCGTTAAGTGTAGTAGAATTGGTTGATAAAAATATTGCTTTAGCAGCCAGTTTGGCTCATCAAAAAAATATCAATTTGATAAACTTATGTAATGCAGAAGACGTGGTTTTTGCAGATAGCAATACCATCAATTTGGTGTTGCGTAATTTAATAGTAAATGCCATTAAATTTACCAACGATGGGGGAGAAGTAAGTATAGCTAGTATTACTGAAAATGGCGTAACCAAAGTATCAGTTATTGATAATGGAATTGGTATAGATAAAGATAAACTAGATAAATTGTTTACCCAACATAAAAACCCAAGTACGCAAGGCACTGCCAACGAAAAAGGAACAGGTTTGGGTTTAATGCTTTGCCACGATTTTATCAAACAAAATAAAGGCACCATTTATGCTGAAAGCGAAAAAGGGCAAGGCACTATTTTTACTTTTGAATTACCTGTTAAATAGCTATTGGTTGAAAGTTAATAGACCATATAAATTTGAACTTTAAAGCTTTAGTTATAAAAGATATTTCAATCCAGAATTATTTATTTTAAAAAAATAAATTTGCTATTGTGAGATAGAATAAATTATCATTGCAGCTCAATAAAACAAAAATGAATTTAACAGTAACTATGTGTATGATGTGTATGTGTTCTCCTGCTAAGGTGCCTTATACTTGTATGCCATAGTTTGTAATTAAACTTATATAAAGTAAAGCCTCTTAGATGATTTCTAAGGGGCTTTTTTTATGCAAAAAAATAACTAAAAATATGGTGAAAATTAAGTTGGTAAGAAAACAAGGCGACTATGGTTTTGATGCTATTGATAGCAATAACATAGTAGTTAAAACCGATTCGAACGAAGAAAATGGAGGTCTAAATTATGGAGCAAGGCCAATGCAATTATTATTAACAGCATTAGGTTCGTGTAGCGCTATTGATATAGTGAGTATTTTGAAAAAACAACGACAAGTTATAGATGAATTTACCATTGAAATTAATGCCGAACGTGAAAAAGATAAAGATTTAGCTTTATGGGAAGTGGTTCATATTCAGTATTTCATTAATGGAAATATTGAGAGAGATAAAGCTCAAAAAGCCTGTCAGTTATCAATAGATAAATACTGCTCAGTGGCTGAAACATTAAGAAGAGCAGGAGCAAGAATTACTTGGGAAGTAACAGTAAATAATAATTTATAAATATAGAAAATGACATGCCACCCTATAACCAAAGCCATTCGTTTGCAAAACGAACGGACCAACGAAATGGAGCATTCTGTTCCATTATTTTTAACAAGCAGTTTTTGTTTTGATACTGCCGATGAAATGCGTGCAGCATTTGCTGATGAATCAGACGATAATATTTATAGTAGATTTAGCAATCCTAATGCGCAAGAGTTTGTAAATAAAATGTGCGCTTTAGAAGGTGCAGAAGCAGGTTACGCCACAGCATCAGGAATGAGTGCCATTTTCGCATCGTTTATGGCGTTATTAAAATCAGGTGATCATTTAGTGGCTTGCCGCGCTGTATTTGGCAGTACGCATACTTTGTTTACTAAGTATTTTCCTAACTATGATATCAACGTAACATATATTGATGCCAATAAACCTGAACTTTGGGAACAAGCCATTCAGCCAAATACCAAAATGATTTATGTAGAAACACCTACCAATCCTGGCCTTGATATTATTGATTTAAAATTGATTGGTGATTTAGCTAAAAAACATAGCATTATTTTAAGTGTAGATAATTGTTTTGCTACACCAATTGGTCAAAAGCCAATAGCGTTTGGGGCTGATTTGGTAATACATTCAGCTACTAAATGGATTGATGGACAAGGAAGGGTTTTAGGCGGAATAATTTTAGGTAAAAAGGAGTTGATTCATCAAATATATTTGTTTTGTAGAAACAGTGGTCCTTCTATTTCGCCATTCAATGCTTGGGTGCTTAGTAAAAGTCTTGAAACCCTTGATGTACGTATGGAAAGGCATACCAATAATGCTTTGGCTTTGGCTAAATATTTTGAAAATCATAAAGCTATCAAGTGGTTAAAATATCCGTTTTTACCTAGCCATCCTCAATATGAAACTGCAAAAAAACAAATGTATAATGGAGGAGGAATAGTTTGTTTTGAATTAAAGGGTGGATTGCCAAGTGGTATCAAATTTTTGGATAGTTTAAAAATGTTAACGCTTACTTCAAACCTTGGCGATACACGGAGCATTGCTTCTCATCCAAGTAGTACTACACATTCAAAATTAAGTGAACAGGAAAGATTAGCAGTAAATATTACTCCAGGATTAATTAGAATATCGGTTGGGTTAGAACATATAAATGATATTATTGGAGATATTGAGCAAGCTTTGAATGCCTTGTAAAATAAGGGTTCTTCAAAATTTTATAAAAATAAATTTGCATTTATGAATTAAATAATTCTATCATTGCAGTAACAAAAAACGAAAATGAATTTAAACCAAACTATGTATATGATGTGTATGTGTTCTCATAATTTGAGACGCTTTACTGCTATGCCATAGTTTTAAAATAACTTATAAATAGTAAAGCCTCTCAATTAAAATTTGAGAGGCTTTTTTTATGCATTTTTAAAATAAATACAATTTTTATAAACAAGTGAACTTTAACAAAACCAATATGTACTCAGCTTTAAATAATCATATGCAAATGATGTGTATGTGCTGCTACATGCTGCTTTTAGCGAGAGGAAATTTGTGTTTTAAGTAAAATATTACTTCAACAATAATTACAAAAAAGCCTTCTCGTACTTACTCGAGAAGGCTTTTTTTATGCCTAAAATTAATTCAACTAAATATAAAACAAGTAACAAAAAACAATCATGACAACAAAAAATTTAAAATTTGAAACTTTACAATTACACGCAGGACAAGAAGTAGATGCTACCACTAATTCGCGAGCAGTACCTATTTACCAAACAGCTTCTTATGTTTTTAACGATACCGCTCATGCGGCTAATTTATTTGGGTTGAAAGAATTTGGAAATATATACACCCGCTTAATGAACCCAACTACCGATGTGTTTGAAAAACGCATTGCAGCTTTAGAAGGTGGTGTTGCTGCATTAGCTGTAGGTTCAGGCCAAGCAGCTCAGTTTATTGCTTTGAATAATATTTTACAAGCAGGCGATAATTTTATTAGTACTTCATTTTTATATGGTGGTACTTATAATCAATTTAAAGTAGCATTTAAGCGTTTGGGAATTGAAGTTAAGTTTGCCAATGATGATGATATTCAAAGCTACGAAGAGTTAATTGATAATAAAACTAAAGCAATTTACTTAGAAACAATTGGCAATCCTGCCCTAAATATTCCCGATTTCGAAGCCATTGCAGCTATAGCTAAAAGTAATAATATTCCATTAATTGTTGATAATACTTTTGGTGCTGGAGGCTATTTATTTCAACCAATTAAACATGGAGCAAATGTGGTAGTAGAAAGCGCTACCAAGTGGATAGGAGGGCATGGAACTAGTATTGGTGGAGTTATAATAGATGCTGGGAATTTTGATTGGGGCAATGGCAAGTTTCCTCAGTTTACTGAACCGAGCGAAGGGTATCATGGCTTAAAGTTTTGGGATTTGTTTGGCGAAGGTAATCCCCTTGGTTTGCCTAATATAGCTTTTGCCATTAGAGCACGTGTTGAAGGATTAAGAGATTTTGGACCAGCCTTAAGTCCATTTAATTCTTTCTTGCTTTTACAAGGACTCGAAACTTTATCATTAAGAGTAGAACGACATGTTCAAAATGCATTGAAATTAGCTTCATGGCTTGAAAATAACAAACAAGTTGAATCTGTAAATTATCCAGGTCTAGCTTCAAGTAAATATAATGAGTTAGCCAAAAAATACTTCGTAAATGGTTTTGGAGGGGTATTAAGTTTTGAAATAAAAGGAGGTAAAGAACAGGCTAAAGTTTTTATTGAAAACTTAAATTTAGCAAGTCATTTAGCCAATGTTGGCGATGCAAAAACATTGGTTATTCACCCATCTTCAACAACCCACGAGCAGCTAACAGATGATGAACAATTATCGGCTGGTGTAACTCCTGCACAAATAAGAGTTTCGGTAGGGATTGAACATATTGACGATATAATAGCCGACTTTGATCAAGCATTACAAAAAGTGTTTAAAGGTCAATCAGCGCAAGCATAAGTTTTAATTTTCAATTGTTGCTCAACTAATCTAATTAAATCAAAATTATGAGTTATATATTTAATTACAAAAAACCATTTCAGTTGGAGTCTGGTAAAGTATTGCCAAACTTTTATTTAAGCTATCAAACTTTTGGTGAGTTAAACGCTGACAAGAGTAATGTAATATGGATTTTTCATGCTTTAACCGGCAATGCTAATCCGCTTGAATGGTGGGATGGATTAGTTGGGCAACATAAAGTTTTTGATATTGAAAAATACTTTATTATATGTGTAAATGTGCCTGGTTCATGCTATGGAAGCATAAGTCCTTTGAGTATTAATACTGATACAGGAAAGCCCTTTTATCACGATTTTCCCATCATTACCATTCGCGATATGGTTAAGATGTTTGCTTTATTGCAAAAACGATTTGGTATAGAAAAAATCCATATTGGCATTGGTGGTTCAATGGGAGGAATGCAGTTATTAGAATGGAGTATTGAGTCGCCAAATTTGTTTGAGCATATTATTTTATTGGCCACCAATGCTGTTCATTCTTCATGGGGAATAGCATTTAACCAGAGTCAGCGTATGGCTATTGAAATAGATGCTACTTGGGCTGAAAAAAATGAACAAGCTGGTTTACGAGGGTTGGCTACAGCACGGTCAATAGCATTGCTTTCTTATAGAAATTATGAGCCTTATAATTTAACCCAACGCGAAACAGATTACAATAAAATTGATAATTATAAAGCGAGTTCATATCAAAATTATCAAGGCAAAAAGTTGGCGTTAAGATTTAATGCTTTCTCCTATTATTCATTAACTAAAAGCATGGATTCGCACCATGTTGGGCGAGGCAGAATATCAATTGCTAATGCTTTAAAAACAATAGAAGCTAAAGCTTTAATTATTGGTATAAAATCAGATTTATTATTTCCTATTGAGGAGCAAAAATTATTGGCAGCCAAAATCAAAAATGCAAGTTTTGCTTGTATTGATTCCATTTATGGACATGATGGTTTTTTAATAGAAAACGAAAAAATTGAACGCATCATTAGGGAATTTTTATGCAGGCAAAAAATAGCAAACCGATTAACTAAAACAGATTTATTAGGATATTTAAACAACAACTAAAATGATAACAGAAACAGAATTAAATATAGGCTTATTTGGCTATGGCGTGGTAGGTAAGGGATTTTATGATTTAACGCAATTACACCCCGACTTGGCTATCAATACTCAGCAAATAGTGGTTAAACATCAAGAACATCATCAGTATGATTCAAATCAAAATTTATCATATGAAGCCAATCATATTTTGGCTAATCATAATTTAAAAACGGTAGTAGAGGTAATTAATAACAGCAACGATGCATTGATTATTGCTAAAAAAGTTTTAAGTGATGGCAATACTTTAATAACGGCTAATAAGCGCATGTTAGCCGAAAATTTTGAAGAGCTTTACACTTTACTTAAATCCAATGGTGGCAAGCTTTTTTATGAAGCTTCATCGGCTGCTAGTATTCCAATTATTAAAATTTTAGATGAATATTTTGCTAACGAAAATATTCATTTGGTAGAAGGAATTTTAAATGGAACTAGTAACTATATTTTATCAGGTATTTTCAATCAAAACTTAAATTACAATCAAGCATTGAAACAAGCACAAGAACTTGGCTTTGCGGAGTCACACCCAACCCTAGACGTAGAAGGCCTTGATGCCTTAAATAAATTAGTAATTATTAATGCTCATGCTTTTGGCGTTATTGTTAAACCAACTGATGTGTTTAATTATGGAATTACTCGTATTGGTAACGATGATATATTATTTGCTAAAACCAATGGATTGGTAATAAAACAAGTGGCTCATGCATCGGTTAATATTCAAGGTAAGTTACTACTTTATGTAGCTCCACAATTTGTTAAAAGTAGTGAACAATTATACCATGTAAATGCTGAAAATAATGGGGTAGTGGTGAATGCAGAATTTAGCGGAGAACAATTTTATTTTGGAAAAGGAGCAGGCAGTAAACCTACTGGCGCAGCAGTTTTAGCCGATGTGGTTTCATCTAAAAAAAGTAATGGTTATGGCTATACCAAATTGCGTAAACAAAATTTTATTAAGTATGATATTTTCCAACAAGTAAAAGTGTTTATTAGGTATGCTAAAAACATTGATATTGATTTACTTGAGGTGGATATAGAAGAAAATTTATTATTTGAAAATAGCCATGCTGTTAAAGGAAAAATCTACTTGAATAAATTATTTGAATATAAAAATTGGCTAGAAAGCAATGGTATTTCGGTTATTATCTTTTCTTAAATTGAGTCTTTTTACCATCAAACTTTTTATAAATGGCAATATAGCTTGACGAATTTTAGCATTAAACTTTCAAAAATTGTATGTTTGTTTTTTATAATAAATAGCATTGAAAAGTATAATATATAAATTGCTCGTAATGAGCATGTTGGTTAGCGGGTTGGGTGCTTTTGCACAAACTGGTAATTTAACTGAAGAGCAGCGTTTGGCTTTTGATAAAGTTTATTTTAGGGCAATGAAGGAAAAAATGCAAGGGAATTTAAATGAAGCAGACCTTGCCTTTAGAGAAGCTATTATTTTAGATAAAGAAAATGCCAATGTGTTTTATCAAATAGCTGAAATTAGCTATTTAAAAAAGAATGTGAAAGAAGCAGTGCGATTTGCTCAAGTTGCAGTACAGCTTAATCCTAAAAATATTTGGTATAATAACTTGTTGGCCGATTTGTATAAATCGAACCGCGATTATGAAAAGTCGGCTAACTTATATTTGCAGATGTACGATAATTTGAAACCTGAATTAAACTATTTGTATGAAGCTGCTTCTAACTTTTTTTATGTAGGAAAATACAAAAAATCGATAAAAATTTTAGACAAAGTTGAAAAATTAATTGGTCCAAAGGAGGAAGTAATAATAAAAAAAGAGCAAGTTTATTTGCAAAGTAATAAAATTAACAAAGCAATAGGAGAGGTAGAACGCTTAAATAAATTATATCCTGATGTTAAATACAAAGGCATGTTGGCCGATTTATTTTTGAGCAAAAAAGATGACAAAAAGGCAATAGCTATTTACAATGAAATTTTAAAAGAAGACCCAAATAATGGATATGCTAGCATAGCTTTATGCGATTATTACAAAGCGCAAGGGAAACACGATTTGGCCTACACTTACCTTAAAAAAGCCATTGGTTCGGCCGATATGGAAGTTAAGTATAAAATTCAAATTTTGGTGTCGTTTGTCAATCCAATTGCCGAAGGCGAAAAACGCAAACAAGCTTATGAGTTGATTGACATTTTTAAACAGGCTAATAAAGGCGAAGCAAGTGCATCTATGCTTAAAGCAGATTTATTATTACAAGACAAAAAATATACCGAAGCTAGGGAAGAATATTTGGCTACTACCAAGCTAGAGTCTTCTAATTATTTAGTTTGGCAGCAAATTTTGTATTGCGATCAAGAGTTGAATAATAATGAGTTTTTGTTGGCCGATTGTGAAGAAGCTTTGGCGAATTTTCCAACGGAACCTTTGTTTTATAATTACAAAGCTTATGCAAGTTTGCAATTTAAAAAATACGATATGGCCATAGATGCTGCTTTAAAAGGAGTAGAATTTGTGGTAGAAAACGATGAGTTGAAAATTCAACTTTTAAGTATTGCGGGCGATGCAGCCCATTATGCTAAAAAACTACATTTAGTTGATTCAATTTATGAACAAGCATTGATATTAAATCCTGAAAATGCTTATGCGCTTAATAATTACGCTTACTTTTTAAGTTTGCGAAAAGAAAACTTAGATAAAGCAGATAGCATGAGTTTTTTAAGCTTACAAATAGAACCTAATAGTGCCAGTTATTTAGATACTTATGGCTGGATTTTATACCAGAAAAAAGAGTATGAAAAGGCTAAAAGTTATATTGAACAATCGCTAAAACTTTCGCCAAATAGCGGTGAAGTTTTAGAACATTATGGTGATATTTTATACAAACTTGGCGAAAAAGAGGAAGCCGTTAAGTTTTGGAATAAAGCCAAAACCAATAATTCTAGCGGTGAGTTTTTAAACGAAAAAATTAAACAAGGAAAATTGGTGGAGTAATCTTATATTCCAATTCCTTTGTATTAAAACTAAGTAATCGGTGGAATATTTTACATATTTTCAAAAAGCTGAAAACTGTAATCAAATTTGTTTTTTTCGTCAGCCAAGTGCTTTTCGTTATTGGTTAATTGCCAACTGTTTTTATCTAATTTTGGAAAAAAAGCGTCTGCATTAAATGTATAGTGAATGCGTGTTAAATAAACAGCATTGGTTAATGCTAAACTTTGTTGGTAAATGCTATCGCCACCAATAATAAAAAGTTCGGTTTCGTTTAACGATTTTGCAAAATCAATTCCTGCTTCAATGGTGTTAAATACATGGCAGCCGTCAATGGTATTGGTATTTCTGCTAATAATTATATTGGTTCTATTAGGCAAAGGTTTGCCAATACTATCGTAAGTTTTACGACCCATCAGTATGGCATGGCCAGTAGTTAAATTTTTAAAATATTTTAAATCGGCAGGCAAATGGCAAAGCAATTCATTGTTTACCCCAATTCCATTTTGCTCATCGGCTGCTACAATCATCGAAATTTTCATGGGGTAAAGGTAACTTTCTTTTTAAATTCCTAAAACTGCTTTTAGTTTGGGATAACCTGTTTTGCTCAAAGGAATTTTGGTTCCATTTTTTAAAATAGCCACCATGGTTTCTTTGTCGCTTGGCTCCATTTTATTGATTTGATTTATCTGAACAATAAATGAACGATGGACTCTTACAAATTGTTTGGGGTTAAATGCTTGCTCAAAATAGCTCATGGTTTTTTTCTTTACAAATACATTTTCGCCAGTATGTATTTTTACATAATCGTCATAAGCTTCTAAGTATAAAATATCTACTGTTTGAATTATTTTTATATTGCCTTGGTGCTTTACTACTACGCGCGTTTCTAGTTCATTATTGCTGGTATTTAGTAGTGGTTCCAAATTGTTTACAGGTAATATTTTATCATTATTTGCCAGACATTTTTGCATGGCTTTATCAAACCTTTCTTGGCTAAATGGTTTTAGCAAATAATCTATGGCATTTTGGTCAAATGCTTTTAAAGCGTATTCATCAAAAGCAGTAGTAAAAATAACTTTTGGCTTATTTTCAATTAATTCTAACATTTCAAATCCAGTAATTTTAGGCATTTGAATATCCAAAAAAATCAAATCAGGCTGATATTGCATAATGGCTTTTACGCCTTCAAAACCATCGTTACACCTAGCCACTACTTCAATATTTGGGTAAAACGACAAATAATGAACCACAATGCTTTGGGCCAAAGGCTCATCGTCAATTATTATTACTTTCATGGCTTACAGTTTGGGGAATTAGTATTTGGGTAGTAAAAGTATTTTGCAAAGTATTTACTTTTAGTAAATCGTGTCTTGCATATAGTAAATAAAGTCTTCTTGCAATGGAGTTTAATCCAAAACCAGCACCTTTATTTTGTGTGGTGGCTTCGTGGTCAAATGGATTGGTAACTTCAATTAACAGCATTTCATGAAATTTTTTACTGCTAATACTTATAGTAATTTTATCAGTAGTGCCGTATAAGCCAAATTTTATGGCATTTTCTACTATGGGTTGTAATAATAATGATGGTAAAAATAATTCTTTGGTGCTTTCATCAATGTGGTAGTCAATTAAAAGCCTATGCTCAAACCTTACCATTTCAATGTTTAAATACAATTGCAAGTGGCTTATTTCCGATTGCAGTGAAACCAACGCATTACTATCTTTTTTTAAAGTTCCCCTTAAAAAATCGGCCAATTCTTGAATCATTTTTTGAGCCAAATTGGGCTTAATAACCAGTAAAGCACTAATTGAATTTAAGCTATTAAATAAAAAATGAGGCTGAATTTGTTGGCGTAAATTCAGCAATTCAGCTTCTTTTAGAAGTTTCTCATTTTCAGATAGTTGCGCTTGCTCTGCTTGTTTGTTACTTTTATAATTCCAAATAAAACTAACCAAACCAGCGCTGTTAATAAGCAAAAAGTTAAAAACCAAACGTAGCTTATAACTTTGGCTTACAAATAGGTCGTAATTAGCATCATTAACTACTAACGAAATAAAAGTTTTTTGTAAATAATAAGAGCCAAAAATTCCTATACCTAAAAGGCCAATAGGTTTAATAAAATCGAATGCTTGTAAATGGATGTTTTTTGAAATATAAAAAAGTGCAAAACTGATAATAGTAATAATGGTATTACTAATAATTGAATCATAAAGCGCTTTTAAAATATCGTTGTTAAATTCAATAATTATCCAAAATTGAACTGCACTAAATAATAAATTCCAAAAGCTAAATACAACAAGTATGCGTAGGTAATTATTCAATTTGTAGTGTAAAGTTTTATACCAAAATGGTTTCGGCTATTAAATTATTAGCAGTATGAACTACATAGCTTTCATATGCATTACTAGGCTCATTTTCGCGGGTGTGCGAGTAAAGTTCCATGCCATCTTTCAAATCATCAAGGGCTTTAATTTCCATTACATCTACAAATTTCCACGAAACAGATGTGATGCTTTCAAGCATAAAATTTTCTTCTTCTTTTATGCCTAAAATTTTGGCTTTCATTAAAGCTTCGTGCTTGTTATTGGCCATTATTACCCTTAATTGGTCATCGTAATGAAAACAATCGTTGGCCGATGAAATACTGAATACTAATTTTGCTAAGAATACCATTTTATTTTACTTAACTTTTTATATTTTTTACTTAAAACGATTTTATATCAATTCCACCCAATATGCTTGTTCCACGTATAATAAGTGTTTTACCTTCGGCAATATTTAATGCTGAAAGATTTTTACGTTTATCTTCTACACCTCCTAAAACAGAGGTTATTTCCGATTTTAGTTCCCAATGGGCAGGAATAATTAATTTGGTGCCACCAAATATTTGGGTAACATCAATTACCACTATGCCATCAATATCGGCTTGGGATAAATCAATTTCTACACCACCAAATACATTAAAAACTTGACCACCTTTAAAGCTTTTACTCAATATACTTTTTTTTACACCACCTAATATAGAGGTGGTATCCATTACATCATCATTGCTATTTGTATCGCTATTTAATTCATTAATATTTTGTTCCCACTTTTTTTTTTTGAATGGAGAAATTATCATGGCAGCGGCAACAATTAATATAAGTGTTGGCCAGAAGAAACGTTTTAATTGAACTCCAACTATCCAATCATCTAATAGGAAAAATACCCCAATAAATACGGGTACTAACCAGCCATTGCGTTTAAAAGAATGTTTAGCACCAATAAAAAATCCTAAAACAATTAAGAACATTTCCCACCTAAATAACCAGTATGGAAACTCAACTCCTAATTGCCTTGCAAACAATACTATACCAACTATAAAAAGCACAATTCCAGCCATTACCCTGCCGTTGGTACTTGAGTTGTTGAATCGTCTGTCTCTAAAATCTTCCATTTTTTTGTAATAATTATGCTACAAATGTAAAAACTATCTGTTACCATAAAATAGCATTTAGGTATAACGGTGAAAAAAGTAGGTGAAACGTATAAAAAAGTAGGTGAACTATAAAAAGTCAATACTGAAATGTTTTTGTTTGAATAAAATTGGGCATTACCTGCCTCAGCCCACAAACCCAAACAAGGCAGGTCGGGTCTTTGTTCCAATCTTTTATGCCCTGCAATGGCTTGGCTATAAAAGGATTTCCGCGCCAGCCCCTAATACAAATGCACGTTTAAAACTCAAAATTTTGGTACTTAGCTTAAATTGTTTTATTTTGTCCATAAAAAATAATAAACCTGAATGAAAGTTAACTTTGACTGTAACTTGTGTGGATGTAAAGAAGGAAATACCATTCCTTTTAGATACGCTTTTAAAGATCGTTTTTTATGGGGTGTAAAATGTGCTAATTGTGAGTTAGTTTCTATTTGGCCGCGCCCCAGTGATGATGAAATTGTAGAGATGTATGCATCTGATTATTTTACAGGAAATGATAAAGAAACACACCACATGGAAGTGGCTTACGTTGATTTACTTTCTGCTGGCGATTATGCCGATGGAGTTCAACACATGAAAAAATATTGTCAAACAGGTAATGTTTTAGATGTAGGATGCGCAACTGGCAATTTTCTTTATGCTTTAAAAAAAGATGGCTATAACGTAAAAGGAATTGAACTTTCGAGTTTTGCGGCAGAATTTGGACGCAAAAATTTTGGTATTGATATTATTAATAAACCTTTCGATTTTAGTTTATTGAATAATGAATTGCCCGAAAATTATTTTGATGTGGTATTAATGGGCGATGTATTAGAACATTTTACTAACCCAACTGAAGCCATGCAGTTAACTTATAAAATATTAAAACCTGGCGGTGTGGCATTGATTCAACTACCAGGTACGTTAAACCTAATATCAAGTAAACTTGGTTTTATGGTTTACAAACTAATAGGTTCGCAAAAAACCATGCGCATACCTCCGTTTCATTTAACTGAGTTTAGCGCAAAAACAGCTAAGCGCATGTTTGCTGAATGTGGGTTTAGCAAAACCATTATTACCGAAGAAGTGAAGCATCCAAGCACAATTCCTTTGCGTGGTTCATTTATAGAAAATACTGTTAAATATGTTTTTCAGCACATCAATTATTATTTAACCAAATGGTTTGGAGTAGCCGGAGATAGAATAATTATTGAAACGTATAAATAAAAGTAAAGCCAATCGTTAAGATTGGCTTTTTTTATGTGAAATATTAAACATGTTAGATGAGCCTATATAAAAAACGATTTAATTTTTTTAAAAAAAGGTTATCAGCAATTTCAGGATATTTTAAAAGTTGCATATATAGTTAGCCGATTTAATGTTTTTGATGTGCTTTTCAAATTGATAAGCTTGAGCAGTATTGCATAAAAAAAGCCTCACATTTCTGTAAGGCTTTTTACTTTTTTGCTCCCCGGGCTGCCCCGAAAGCTTTCGGGGTCGAACCAGTTATTTGTATTTTTCTAAAAGTTTGTCAGCAATTTCAGGATACTTTAAAAAGTTACGGATATAGTTAGCCGATTTCATGTTTTTGATATGCTTTTCAATTTGATAAGCTTGTTTACTTGAATTGCACTTAATTACGAAGAACAATTCCCATGGAATACCTTTAGCGGTAAAGGCATCTTCAAATTTAATATCGTTATGTTCTTCTAATCTTTTTAAATAATTATCAGACGAACCAATATAAAATCGATTAAGTTTTTTTGAAAAAAGTATATATACGAAAAACATATAAATAAAAAAAGCCAACCGAATAAACGATTGGCTTTTGCTCCCCGGGCTGGGCTCGAACCAGCGACCCCATGATTAACAGTCATGTGCTCTAACCAACTGAGCTACCAAGGAGTTTGACTTGTTATTTTTGCGTTGTCGTTATCTCTCTAACGCGGTGCAATGATAGGAAATGTAAATTAATTATGCAATATTTGTAGCGAAAAAAAATAAAAAAAATATTTAATTAATTATTTATGAGTTTATTAGTTGTTGGATCGGTTGCATTTGATGCCATCGAAACCCCCTTTGGAAAGACAGATAAGATAGTTGGAGGTGCTGCTTCTTACATTGCTTTATGTTCTTCGTACTTTACT
Organism: uncultured Bifidobacterium sp.; assembly: GCA_964529175.1. Lineage (GTDB taxonomy): Bacteria > Bacteroidota > Bacteroidia > UKL13-3 > UKL13-3 > JAAFJM01. The sequence goes on along the minus strand of CAZGVO010000001.1, from coordinate 48,576 downwards.
AAAAGTGTAAATTTAGTTGCAGTTGTTGGTGATGATTTCCCAAATGAGTTTGTTAATCATTTAAATAAAAATGGTGTAAATACTGAAGGATTGCAAGTTAAAGCTGGTGAAAAATCTTTTTTTTGGAGTGGAAAATACCATAATGATATGAATAGCAGAGATACTTTAGTTACTGAACTAAATGTGTTAGCTGATTTTGACCCAATTATTCCTGCTTCTTACCAAAATTGTGAGTATTTGATGTTAGGTAACTTAACTCCTAAAATACAACAAACAGTTATTGAGCGTTTAACAAATCGCCCTAAATTAATAGTAATGGATACTATGAATTTTTGGATGGAGATAGCTATGGATGATTTAAAGGAAACTTTAAAAATGGTAGATGTATTAACCATTAACGATGAAGAAGCTCGTCAACTTTCAGGCGAATACTCTTTAGTTAAAGCTGCTGCCAAAATTCAAACCATGGGTCCTAAATATTTAATTATTAAAAAAGGTGAACATGGTGCTTTATTATTTCATGGTAAAGATATGTTTTATGCACCGGCATTGCCTTTAGAAGAAGTATTTGACCCAACTGGTGCTGGAGATACTTTTGCTGGAGGGTTTATTGGCTATTTGGCTAAAACGGGCGATTTAAGTTTTGACAACATGAAAAATGCAGTAATTTATGGTTCAGCCATGGCTAGTTTCTGTGTAGAACGTTTTGGAACAGAAAGATTGGTTGATTTAACCGAAGCTGAGTTAAACGCACGTATTGCGGAGTTTAAAAAACTTTCGAGTTTTAACGTATAATATTTTGTAATTATCATAATAATTAAAAAGGCCGTCTTATTATTTAAGACGGCCTTTTTTCTGCTTTAAAGAAAATCAAAAGCTAACTTTTAATTAGCCATTGATTCAAATTATTTAATAATCTTAAATTCTACTCTACGGTTTCTAGCTCTTCCTTCAGCGGTTTTATTATTAGCTATTGGGTTTTTACTTCCAAAGCCTTTTGCTGTAAGTCTTGCTTTGGCAACACCTTTACTTACTAAAAATTCTTTTACAGCGTTTGCTCTGCTTTGGCTTAGTTTAACATTGCTTGCTGCATTTCCTACATTATCAGTAAATCCATTAATATTTAACTTGTAATCAGTTTTTACATTTAAAAGTTCTGCTAGTTCTTCTAAACTTACCAATGAGCTTTCCTTTATTTGAGCAGTTCCTGTTTCAAACTCTAAATTACTAAATGCTTCATTTAAAACTTTTTTCTCTTCAGGTGTTAATATAACCTCAGTACTGCCTTTCACTTCTTGAACAGGGCAACCTTTATTTCCAGCAGGGCCTGCTTCTTGTGGGCAATTGTCTTCAAAATCGGTAATTCCATCTCCGTCAGCATCTGGGCACCCTTCTAATTCTTTTATTCCTTTTGAGGTAGGACACTTATCTTTATTATCTACTATTCCATCTCCATCAGAATCAGGGCAGCCATTGTACATTTTTAAGCCAGGAACCAATCTGCATGAATCTTGAAAATCTGCTACTCCATCGCTATCAATATCTGGGCAGCCATCAAGTTCAGCTTTTCCATATTCGTCAGGACAAACATCTTCAAGGTCAATAACTTTATCGCCATCAGTATCAGGACAGCCTTGCATATCAACTCTTCCTGAATCAAGTGGGCATTTATCGTCTTTATCAGCCACTCCATCTTTGTCAGAATCAGGGCAACCCATTAATTTTACTAAACCAGAATCGTTAACACAGCTATCTTTATAATCAGGTACGCAATCATTGTCTTTATCAGGACATCCAAATGCACAAGGTTTTCCAGGTACATTTACACAGCTATCTTGTTTGTCATTAATGCCATCTTTGTCTTTGTCAGGGCAACCATTTAATTCAATTGAGCCATAAACTTTTCGGCATTTGTCTTTTTTGTTTGGAACTCCATCCCCATCTCTATCATAATTTCTGCCAAAATTCCAGTTGATACCAGTTCTAACATTTATAAATTTAGCTTCGTCATATTGTGTTAAAGCTAACAAATTATCGCTAAATAAGTAAGTTTGAAATGGGCCAAGATTTAAAGAAAAGCCTGCACCAGCATTATTAAACGTTTTGTTATAATAAGTACCACTCACCCTTAAATCTAACAACCACCAAAGCTTTTTGGTAAATGCCAAACTCAATGCAGGGTTAAAATCGCTTATTGCAAAATTATTAAACATTACTAAATCAAAAGTATTGTTATAATTAATAGCATACTGTCCACCTAAATATAATTTTGCATTGGTGTAAGTGGTATATGAATTAGTTGATTCTTTTGGTACAAATACCTTAGTTACAAGTGAATCTTGTAATTTTTTGAATTGGTCTTCATTTTCGTTTATATCCTTAACATATTGGCCTTTGTAGTTAAATTCTGTTTCAGGCATTTCGTAAGTTCTATTATTTTTGTTCCAATTGATATAGCCTAAATCAATTAAACTACCAGAAACCGACCAATGTTGGTTAAATTTATAATTTACCCCAATATCAATTCCCCAGCCAGAACCTGCTACACGTTTTCGGAAAAAATTCAATAATTCGAATCCACTTGGACTATAATTAGATGGGGTTTGTTCATTATTGTTTAGAGCTCTATAAACAAATTCGGCAAAATTGTAATTACTTAATCTAATATCATCGACTCCTGCGGTGTTGGCTTTAAAGCCAGCTTTTATATAAAGTGAATCTTCGTTTGTTGAGAATTTTAAGGTGCTTTTATCTACATTTATATTGTAAATACCTTGTAGGTATTTTACCCTTACACCTACGCTAAGTTTTTTATTTATCTCGCGGGTATAACCAACATGAATAGCAGTATAAACAGTAGTGTTTAAATCAATATTTCCTAAATCAACCAAGCGGTTTAATGAGTTTTGGAAAAAGGTAGAACCTTGTGTTAGGCCCAATAAATCTTTTGGTGGGCTGCCTATTAAATCTAAATTTATTTGATAGCCTAAACTAAAATAGTTTTTCTTAATGGCAAAACCAATTAAAATGGGGTCAAATGTGTTAGAAAGGCCCATGTTTTTAAAAGATAAATTGGGATCTCTCACAATGCGTTTAAAAGTACTATCTGGATTTTCGTTACTGTTAAAAATATCAGCTAAAGTTATATTAGGTGTCTGTAAGTTATTATAAGTTCCAAACAACCCAATCGATACATTGGCTTGTGGCCTAATACCTGGGTTCATTAAATTACTTTGAACCACATTTTTAAAATTGTATAAGTTTAAATTAGTTTGTGCTTTATTATTTTGAATATATATAATTAATACGCTAAATAGGATAACTATTCTTTTCATAAGTATTTGTCTGTCAGTAAATTAAAAGTATTTATAAATTATTTAATATCAATCTTTCCAATAACCCCAACGGCTATTTTCATGTCATAATCAGTGTAAATTCTAATGGTTTTACTTCCATTATTTTCAGTGATTAAAGATGATACTGAGCGTATTTTTTTTGCATTTAGCGATATTAATTTATCTAAACGTTCTTTTGAAAGTACAATTCTACTTCTTGATTTTGCAGTTTGTATGGTTCTTCCATTGGCATCGGTGGTAGCACTTGCTATAATTTTATCTGCCGAAATAGAGTCAATTACTTGGTTGGCATCATTTAAAAAATAAGCTTTAACATTCGCTTCAAACGGAAATCCGTTATCAATATTTAAACCTAATGTTACTTCTTTAAATGTTTTAAGTGTTTGTACATCAAAATCTGTAGTATCAACCAATTGGAAATTATTAGTTGAAAATGCCATTGGTAAATCAAGCTCAACATTTACATTGATACCAGTTCCTTTTTTTACAAATTGGTTCTTTGTTGGGTCAGAAATAGCATTGGCAGTTAATTTACCCTCAATTTGAATTTTGTAAGGAGGTAACGAAACCAATTCATTAATTTTACCATTGTTGTTTTGGTTGCTATAAATTTGATTTGTAACTTTAGTAACGCCTACTTCATTTAATAAAGGAAAACTAATATCAAATGGCTGTAATTGAGCATCAACTGTGCCCCCATTATCATTTTGACCTATAAAGTTATAGTTGAATTTTAAAGGAACTCCAATTGAGTTATTTACTGTAAATTTAAGTTTGGCATCCTCTAATTTTAAACCTGATTCCATTTCCTTTAGGAAAGATAAATCAATAAAATCGGAACTAGTAGCAGGCACATCTACAGTACCTAAATAACCTTCTACATATTCAAAACTAGTATTGGTAGTTTTTATTTGAATATGTATTGCGTTTGACGAATCGAAGGCAACAGGCACCCCGCTTGAAAGAACTCTTGCTGAATAATTAACAGGAATATAATTGTATGGTTTTGAGCTATGTTGTGTTAAGTCAAAGTCAATTCCTGAAATATCGATTGTTGAATCAACTAATATATTTCCACTTCCTGTAAAAGGAATTGTAATTTTTTGACTTGGAAAGGGGGTCCCATTTTTTAACGCACCCGGGAAATTAATGGTTAGCTCAATTGGTTCAGGAATAGTTGATTCAGACGATAACATGAGTTTTCCTGTTGAAAAATTTAACTTTCTAATACGTTGTGTTGGATCACTTGGTGTAAAATCAATATCAGTGCTTGCCGAAACCACTTCTTGAGTTGGAAATTTGGCAGTTCCTGAAATAGCTCTTAAATCTTTTCCAATTGCAGTTAGTATTATTGAATCTTGATAATTTATGTATACTGCGGTTGGAGCTGAGCTATTGGTATTTAATGTTGCAAATGAATAGCCTACAGAACTGTTTAATGTTTTATTTTGCAATGAAATTGAGTCAGACTGACTGGTACCTGGAGCAACGTTAACATAATCAAAACTGCCAATTAAATTTTGCGTTGGTGATAAGTTATATAAATTTAAAGTTACTGTATTTAAGTTTACAGGCAATTTATTGGTTAGTTTTAAAATTAACCAACCGTTTGAAAAAGTTACATTGGTAAATTCTGTAAATGCATTAAATGGCTTTATATCATTCGAATTATCAGTTATGGCTGGAAATATTGTGGTTTGTCCTGCAATAGCATCAAAACCAGCTTTTTGTGCTGAGTCAAGGCTTGTGGTTAGCTCTTGCAGTGAAATTATTTTGGCATTACTTAATGATGCAATTTCAACTTCACCTAAACTGTTGCTAATATTACTTACATTGTTGTTCTCAAATTTAAATAAATCATTAATACCATATTGGTATAAACTATCTTCACGATAAACAAAGCTTATCAAGCCATCATTGCCAACCGAAATATTATCGTTACCATCAATAAAATTTGCAACTGATAAGTTGGTGTTAAATAATGGAATAGCAAATTCAGGCGATGCGGTATACCCATCAAATTTGCCAAAATCAGTGGTGTCTTTTTTACACGAATTGGTGCTTATTATGACACAAAAACTGATGAATAAAAATAATTTATGAAGTAATTTTTTTTTCATGTTTTGAATATATTGTAATTATACAAATAAAGTCAATTTTGTGTAAAATTCTGACCTTGTTTTACAAAATTACATTTTTGCTTTATAAAGAAGGCCTTATGCTAACTTAGCATAAGGCCTTCTTTGAAATTATATAATATATGAAAATCTATTTTTTTCTGCAATCAATTGGAATAGCAAACGAAAATGTACTTCCTACATTTTCTGTACTATTTACCCAAATTGAGCCTTTGTTTTTTTGTAAAAAAGTTTTGCATAAATGCAGCCCAATGCCAATTCCTTTTTCATTATTGGTGCCAAACGTACTTATGTATTCTGCTTCATTAAAAAGTTTAGCTAAGTTTTCTTCCGAAATGCCCTTTCCTGTATCTTGTACATTTATAATTACTTGGTCGTTTTTTTCTTCTATTTCTACCGAAATTGAATCGCCTTTTCTGCTAAATTTAATGGCATTAGATAATAAGTTTCTAAAAACAATAGTTACCATTTCAGCATCAGCATTTATTTCTATGTTGTTATTAAACACAGTTTTTAATTGGATGCCTTTTTCTTCGGCAGTTTTTTTGTATTTATTTAATTCTTTTGTAATCAATCCATTGATAGAAAATGAACTGATACTAGGTCTGCTATTTTTTAACTGCGATTTTGCCCAACTTAATAAGTTTTCAAGCATTTCAGTTGTGGTGTTTACCTTATCTGAAATAAGCTTAATAAAATTTGAAAATTCTTCCATGTCAAGCTCTCCACTGTTATACATATCTAAAATATCCTTTATATTTCTTAATGGAGCTCTTAAATCGTGCGCTACAATGCTGAAAATTTTGTCTTTTGTGGCATTGGCTTCTTTAAGTTCTGTTTGTTTTTCCTCAAGCAGTTCGTTGTAATTTTTTATATTTTGATAGCTTAATTTTAAATCAAGTTGTTTGGTAACTTGTTTTGAAATTATTTTTAACGCATGTTTTTGCTCATCGGTTAAAAAACGAGGTTTTGTATCTATTACACAAAGTGTTCCTAAGTTGTAACCATCGGTAGTGGTTAGGGGCATGCCAGCATAAAACCTAATATCGGGGTGGCCTGTAACCAATGGATTTTCTTTAAATCTAACATCAAGTAAAGCATCGGCCACCACAAAAAGTTCTTCTTCTTTTATGGCATGATGACAAAACGAAATTTCTCTCGGAGTTTCCCTGTCGGCTAAACCGAAATGAGCTTTAAACCATTGTCTTTTATCGTCAATTAATGAAATAAGAGAAATAGGTGTTTTACAAATACTTGATGCCAAGTTAACCAATTCGTCAAAATCATTTTCCTCAGGCGTATCAAGTATGTTATAACTTAATAGCTTGTTTAATCGTTCCTGCTCGTTTAAGTTAATCATTAAATGCTACTTTTATTTAAGACAAATTTACATTTTATTAATCAATAGTTGTATCATTTTTTTATAACTTTTTTATTTTATTCTATCGTAATAATGTAACATTTTATCAAATACATCTTGTCCTTTATCTATTGAATTGATATTGTTAAAAATAACCTGTAAAACTTTAGGACTTTGCTTTAGCTTACATAAGTTGCCATTATGCTGAATAAACTGTAACATGCTGGTAAATAAACTACTCTGATAGTAGGCCGAATTGTTTTCGCTAGGAAAAGTGGCAAAAAGTAAGTTGTTTTTCAAAACTATTTTTACAAAGCCGAGTTTTTTAGCGCTTTCGCGCAATTTTATTAAATCTATTAAATCGTTTACTTGTGGCGGAACTGGTCCAAATCTATCTACCAAATCATTGGCAAATTTTTGTAAATCATCCAAATGAGTTAACGATGCTAAACTGTTGTATAAACTCAATCTTTCGCCAATATTTCTAACATAAGCATCTGGAATTAAAGCCTCAAAATCGGTTTCTACCACGCAGTCTTTTGTCAAATAGCTTTTTGTTTCTGGCATTTGGCCATTGCTATTTGCTTTTTTGTCATCAGTAAACACTTCTGAAAACTCATCTTCTTTTAGTTCTTGAATGGCTTCGTCTAGTATTTTGTGGTACATTTCAAAACCAATTTCCGAAATAAATCCACTTTGTTCGCCACCCAATAAATTGCCAGAACCACGAATGTCTAAATCGCGCATCGCTACATTAAATCCACTTCCTAAATCACTGAATTCTTCAATGGCATGGAGCCTTCTACGGGCATCAATGCTTAATGATGGAATACTTGGCACCAGCAAATAACAATATGCTTTTTTGTTGTTTCTACCTACTCGTCCGCGCATTTGGTGTAAATCGCTTAAACCAAACATTTGCGCATTGTTAATGATGATGGTATTGGCGTTTGAAATGTCTAAACCTGATTCAATTATAGTGGTGGCTACCAATACATCGTATTCGCCCTCAATAAAGCGCATCATTACATCTTCTAACACATCGCCTTCCATTTGGCCATGTGCTACACAAACTTTTACGCCTGGACATAAAAACTGAATTCTATTGGCTATATCATAAATATCCTTAACCCTATGATGCACCACAAATACTTGCCCATCGCGTTCAATTTCGTGCATTACCGCATCGCGTAAAAGTTCATCGTTATAGCTGTGAAGTTCAGTATTTACTGGTTGTCGGTTTGGTGGAGGTGTGTTTATAATTGATAAATCTCTGGCACCCATTAAGCTAAAGTTTAGCGTACGCGGAATAGGAGTGGCGGTAAGGGTTAAAGTATCAACATTTATTTTTATCGATTTTAGTTTTTCTTTAGCAGCTACTCCAAATTTTTGTTCTTCATCTATAATCATTAAGCCTAAGTTTTTAAACTTCATGTCTTTGCTTAATAATTTATGTGTACCAATCAATACATCAATTTTACCTTCTTCCGCTCGCTTTAAAATTTCTTTTTGTTCTTTTGGTGTTTTAAACCTATTGATATAATCCACCGTACAAGGAAAATCTTTAAAACGTTCTTTAAAACTGCGGTAATGTTGGTTAGCCAAAATAGTGGTAGGAACCAAAACGGCCACTTGCTTACTATCAGCTACGGCTTTAAAAGCTGCACGCATGGCTATTTCTGTTTTCCCAAAACCCACATCTCCACAAACCAATCTATCCATTGGATGCGGACTTTCCATGTCTTTTTTTACATCTGCTGTAGCTTTGGCTTGGTCGGGCGTATCTTCATACATAAAACTAGCCTCAAGCTCAACTTGTAAGTAAGTGTCTTCACTAAACTGAAACCCGCTTTGTGCCTTGCGTTTGGCATATAATTTTATCAAATCGCGGGCTATGTCTTTAACTTTCTTTTTGGTAGCAGTTTTTAGTTTTTCCCAGGTATCGCTTCCTAGTTTATTTACCCTTGGTTCTGTTCCTTCTTTACCCGAAAATTTAGTTATTTTATGCAATGAGTTAATACTTACATAAAGCAAATCATCGTTTTTATAAATAAGCCTAACGGCTTCTTGCATTCTTCCGTTTACATCTATTTTTTCTAAACCTGCAAATTTTCCAATTCCATGATCTACATGCACTACAAAATCGCCAGGTTTTAGCTCGCGCAATTCTTTTAAAGTTATTATTTTAGAATTGTTGTACCTGGTTTTGGTTTTGCCACGATAAAATCTATCAAAAACTTGGTGCTCGGTATAGCAAGCCAATTTCATTTCATGGTCAATAAAACCTTGGGCTAAACCATGGTAAATAGGTTCAAACTCAATGGTATTGTCCAAATCGTTAAAAATGGTATAAAGCCTTTCAATTTGTTTGCTGGTATCGCTAAAAATTAAGTTTTTAAGTTTGTCTTTTTGGTTTTGCTTCAGGTTTTCAATTAATAGCTTAAAGTTTTTATGAAAAGTAGGTTGAGGCGAGCAATTAAACTCCACTATTTCATCGCTTTTAAAACCATTGCGAACCCCAATTTCCACACATGAGTATTTATTCAAATAATCAAAAAACTGAGTAGTGTTTATAAATAAATCTTCAATGGCAGCAGGCTCTTTAGGGTTTTTTACATCAGCCTCGTTTTCGTTTTTTCTTACTAAACTTTTTTCGGCTTTTTCTAAACCATTTTCTAAAAGTTCAGTACTTAGTTTAATATCATCGGTAAAAAAAATGCTGTTTTCTGGCAAATAATTAAAAAACGATTGGCGTTGTTGCTCCACCATTTTTTGAACATTGGGAATAATATAAAACCAATCTACTTTTTTTACCGAAAGTTGGTCAATAGGGTTAAAAATACGAATGCTTTCTATTTCATCGCCAAACAATTCAATACGATAAGGCATATCGTTACTAAACGAAAACACATCAATAATGCCTCCTCTTATACTAAAATGCCCTGCTTCGTACACAAAATCGCTGCGTTCAAAATGGTGTTCGGTTAAAAAATCAATAAAAAACTCCATATCGAATTTAGCGCCTACTTTTACCTCAAAAGTATTTTGGGTAAGCTCTACTTCGTTAATTACCATTTCGGTAATGGCATCAATGGTCGTAACTATTAATTCGCCTTTTCCTGTTTTTTGATTCAGTCTATTTAAAGTTTCGGCACGTTCAAGCACCAAGTTGTTTTCCAATAAATCTACTTGGTATTCTCTACGATAAGATGCTGGAAAATACAAAATGGTTTTACCCTCCAATAAACTCTCTAAATCAGCAAAAAAGTATTTGGCATCATCGGCATTATTAAATATAAAAACCTGAGTTCGGTAATTAAAATGGTAAATACATGCTGCTAAAATAGCATCAATACTGCCCACTAAACCTTTGGCAAACAGCTTGGTAACTTTGCTGCTGTTTAGCTTACTTGCAATGGCATTTACCTTTTCGTTTTGACTATACAGTCCTAATAATTCTTGAATTTTCACGTAATAGAATAAAATAGCAAAAACCCGAATAAACGTTATTCGGGTTTCTTAATAATGCAAATATAAAGTTTAGGCTTTTTGTTTTATTAACTTAAAAACAAATTTTAAATAGGTTGTCAGTTGGTTGGTGGTTTATAGACCATGTACAATGGTTTAGTTTGTACCTAATCATCTATATTCAGAAAAAACAAGTCATGCAGCGCATCTCCTTAATTCGGCAACCAAGTTAGCTAATGGCAAGTAATCATTTACAGCCATGAAGATGCTTCTAGCATGATGTTTTATACAGTTTTTTCATAATAAACGTCTATGGTCTATCGTCCATAAATTATAAACCAACAACTAATACCCATATTTCTCCTTCCACCTCATTTTTAAAAATTGGCGTTGTTCGTTTTCGCGAGGGTTGTTTCCAGGCTCGTAAAACTTTTGCCCTTTTATACCATCAGGTAGAAACTCTTGCTCCACAAAATTATTTTCAAAAACATGCGCATATTGATAATCAGTGCCATAGTTTAAGTCCTTCATTAGCTTAGTTGGAGCATTGCGCAAATGCAGTGGAACAGGCAAGTTTCCAGTTTTTCTTACCGTGCTTAAAGCTTCATCAATGGCTAAATAACTGGCGTTACTTTTAGCCGAAGTTGCCAAATAAACAACTGTTTGCGATAAAATAATTCGTGCTTCGGGCATACCAATCATTTGTATGGCTTGAAAACAATTAGTAGCTAAAAGCAAAGCGTTGGGGTTTGCATTGCCTATATCTTCGCTTGCTAAAATTAACATACGCCTTGCTATAAACTCAATACTTTCGCCTGCATCAAGCATTCGTGCTAAGTAATAAACAGCAGCATTAGGGTCGCTACCACGCATCGATTTTATAAATGCCGAAATAATATTGTAATGTTCTTCACCATTTTTATCGTAGCTCGCTATTTTTTGTTGTAAAATACGTGTGGTGTTTTCATTATTAATTACTATTGGTGTAGTATTGGTTTGATTAATAATTAGTTCTAAAATATTGAGTAATTTACGAGCATCGCCACCGCTATGTAAAAACAAAGCTTCAGTTTCCTCAAACTCAATTTGTTTGCTTTTTAGCCAGTCATCCTTCGCTATCGCATTATTTATAATTAATTGCAAATGCTCGGCTTCTAATTCTTTTAAAATATAAACTTGGCAGCGCGAAAGCAATGCATTATTTACTTCAAAACTTGGATTTTCGGTGGTAGCGCCAATTAATACAATGCTTCCATTTTCAACTGCACCAAGTAAGGCATCTTGCTGGCTTTTGTTAAAACGATGTATTTCATCTAAAAACAACAAAACTTTACCAATTTTTTTAGCTTCATCAATTATTCGTCTTACATCGGCCACGCCTGCATTAATGGCACTTAAACCATAAAAAGGTAAGTTTAATTCATAACCAATTATGCGCGCTAAGGTAGTTTTACCAACACCCGGAGGCCCCCAAAATATAATAGATGGAATACTTTTATTTTGAATAGCTTCACGTAAAATAGCACCTTTTCCTATTAAATGTTCTTGCCCTGTGTATTCGTCTAAGTTTTGAGGTCTAACACGTTCGGCTAATGGTTTGTTTGGGTTCATTTTTACAATAATTGTAGTTACAATAATAATGTTCCAAAAAGCTAGTTTGGCTAAATTGAATTTTTATTTGTAAAATTTTTTTCAATTCATTGTCAATTTTATGCAGTCATATAGTTTCTAATTGTTGGTAATATTTAGTTTTTGGCACAATTTTTAACAGGGAATTTTATATTTTTGAAAATAATATAACATGTTAAAACAAGGCCTATATCAAAAACAACAGCAAAAGCTCTCGCCTTTGCAAATACAGTTCATTAAGTTATTGCAACTTAATACTGTAGATTTTTTGCAGCGTATTGATTTAGAAATGATTGAAAATCCTGCTTTGCTTAACAACAAAGATACTGATGCATTGCCAAGCGATGATCCTAAAACGGAAACTCAAGATACGGATGATTTTGATAAAGACTCAAGTGTAGAGGATTATTTGGCTAGCGAAAGTTTTGATGTAAAAGAATATGTTAACGATGAATACGAGCCAGATGGTTTTCATTTAAGCGATGAAGGTAATGAGGAACGCAAAGATTCGCCACTAGCCGAAACATCTACTTTTCACGATGCTTTATTAGAACAATTTAGTGCAGTAGTTACTTCCGAAAAAGAAGAAATTATTGGCAATCAAATTATAGGAACTATTGATGATGATGGCTACTTACGCAGGCCTTTAGAAGCTATTATTAACGATTTAGCATTTGCACAAAATGTAGAAGCATCAGTTGAAGAGATGAAGCATGTTTTGGCTAAAATTCAAAAATTGGATCCACCTGGAATTGGTGCTACTAGCTTACAAGAGTGTTTAATTATTCAGCTAAAACGTAAAGATTATTATAACCGTGCTATTGAATTAGCTATTGAAGTTTTAGAAAAATATTTTGAAGAATTTAGCAAAAAGCATTACGAAAAAATTGCTAAAGAACTCCATTTGGATGATGAAAAAATAAAATCAATCATTGGTATCATTACTAAGTTAAATCCTAAACCTGGCGATAGTTATGGTGGGCAAGCTGCACAATATATTATGCCTGATTTTACTTTAAACGATGATGGAGGAATGTTAAGCGTGAGTTTAAATGGCCGCAATACGCCTGATTTACGCATTAGCCGAACTTACATGGAAGCAATGCAAGCTTACGAAAAAAGTGCCGCACCTACCAAAGACCAAAAGGATACCGTAATGTTCATCAAGCAAAAGTTAGATGGTGCCAAATGGTTTATTGATAGTATAAAGCAGCGCCAAAATACTCTGTTAACTACCATGAATGCCATTTTACAATACCAACATAAGTATTTTGAAGATGGTGATGATAGTAAATTAAGACCTATGATTTTGAAAAACATAGCCGACATAACAGGTTATGATATTTCAACTATCAGCCGTGTGGCCAATAGTAAATATATTCAAACAGGTTGGGGAATTATTCCTTTAAAGTATTTCTTTAGTGAAGGCATTACTAATGATGATGGCGAGGAAGTAAGTAGCCATGAAGTGAAAAAAATTTTAAAAGAAGCCATTGATTCAGAAGATAAACACAAACCTTTACCTGACGAAAAATTAATGGAAATTCTAAAAGACAAAGGTTATAACATAGCACGTAGAACGGTAGCCAAATACCGCGAACAGCTTAATTTACCTGTAGCAAGGCTTAGAAAAGAACTTTAAAAATACATGTTGTATTATGTTGTAAACGATATTTTTCCTGAATCGGTTTATACCAGAAGGAAAGATGGATTATTGGCTATTGGCGGGCAAATGAGCCCTGATTTGGTTTTAAAAGCTTACCGAAAAGGGATTTTCCATTGGTTCAATGAATATGAAATTCCAATGTGGTTTAGCCCAAATCCAAGAACGGTGCTTTATCCTAATCAAGTACATATTTCAAAAAGCATGAAACAAGTTATTAAAAGTAACAAGTTTACTTGCACTATTGATAAAGCTTTTCCTGAAATAATAAAACTTTGCAGAACTGAACGTTTAAAAGCCGAAGGCACTTGGATTAGCGAAGAAATAGAGGATATTTATAATATTTTACACTTAAAAGGTTACGCACATAGTGTAGAAGTTTGGTTTGAAAACCAAATAGTTGGTGGACTTTATGGAGTAGCTTTGGGTAAATGTTTTATGGGCGAAAGCATGGTTAGCACTATGAGCAATGCCAGTAAAATGGCCATGATACATTTATGCGAGTACTTGCAAATGTTTGATTTTCAAATGATTGACTGTCAGGTAGAAAATCCTCATTTAATGAGCATGGGTGCTACCAATATTCCTAGACGACAGTTTTTAACGGACTTAAATAGAAATATTGATGTCGAAACTAAAGCCTTTAAATAGTTAAAAGAAAGATGGACACTTAATTCTTCCAGGAATTCTATAAGCTATACTTGCCGAAAAAGTCATAAACCAATCATTGTAGTTATCACTTCCCCTTTTTGAACCTGGTTGATATTGACCAGTTCCAAGTATTTCGTAACTTCTATCGGCTATTTGTTGAGTTCTTAAACTAGTTGCACTTAAATCTACATATTTACCACTAACATCATCTAAATAATCGGTATAAGTTTTTCTAATATTATAGTTGGCTTCTAAACTCAAATTGCGTGCAAAAATCCATTTTACGCCAATTCCAAAAGGAATGGCAAATGAGGCTTTATCGTAAGCTACACCTTCTGTTCTTAAATCCCTTAAATTTACAGTTTCGCCTGCATAGCGCGTTTGCGGATTGAATTGAAAGTATGAAAATCCACCAAAAATGTAACCAGTAACTTTATTATCTAATACACCATAACCATAAGGAACAAAATTATATTCTATCATCCCTGAAAGCTCTCTAATAGTGCTCGAAAAATTAAGGTTTCTTGTTTTGTTAAAATCAAAGTTTTTGTCGTTTCCACTAACTTCTAGAACCGAAATTTGGCCAGTAATAGCCCAAGTATTGTTAAAGTTCAGTCGACCAAATGCATTACCAGCTAATTTTGTTTCACCTAAGGCTATGTTTGGAGCTAAATCACCCCAATAATTTGATAAACCTAACCCTATTCCTACATCTACATTTTGAGCTTTTAAATTTGATAGGCTAGCAAGAAATAATATAAAAAATACTTTTTTCAATTTAATAATAATTAGTTAAAAAACGTTGGACAAGCCTGTCCTTTGCTTCTGATAATGTATGTTAAAGTTATACCAGAAATTAGGTATAAATCGTTTTGAAAAGTTTTTTTATCACTTCTTAAATCACCTTCTTTAAATGAAGGAGTTGCTAATCCATTTACTTCCCAACTTCTATCAGCTAACGCAGCACCTACAGCACCACTATTAGCTTTTACCACATTATTGTCACCATATTTGCCCCCTACATCATCTAAATAGTTGGTAGTAGTAAAACGTAAGCCAGTTTCAAAGCCAATATAAAAAGCATCGCTAATTCTAGTTCTAAAACCTGCTCCAAATGGGAAAGAAATTTCTGTTAAATTATATTGCTTTAAATCATTGTAAACAGTTGAACCTTGTCCTTCAGTTTTTAATGGTTGTAGCTCGTAAGTTGACCCTTCTAATTCCGTTTTAGGGTTAAATTTAAATACACCAATACCTCCAAATACATAAGGAATAAACGGACGAGAATGTAAATTTCTTAAATCGTTTTTAAGTAAATTGTACTCAAAGTGTAAGCTAAACTCATAAATATCACTGTAGAAATTTAGGTTTCTTAGTTTTGATGTAAGTAAATTACTTTGTTTATCATCACCGCTTATTCTCCCATAAGCAACCATGCCTTTTATAGCAACTTTGTTAGAAAAATTGTACCTGCCAAATAATGAAGCGGCAAAATAAGTATTGCTAAAGTTTATTTTTTCATCACTTAAATCGCCAATATAATGCGATGTACCCAAAAGCATACCAATCTCTATTTGTTGGGCTTTTACATGTAAATAGTTTAATGTAATTAGTATAAATACAGCTAACAGCTTTATTAATTTCATAGCAAACAAAAATATATAATTTTTTAAAAGTACAAAGCTTTTTAAATCATGTTTAAAAAGATTGCAATTTATTAACGCATTTTTGGGTTATTTATTTTGATTTATCTCTAAAATATTATTTTCAATAACCTCAATTTTAGGATTATAACTTAAAGTATCTAGTTGAAATTTACAGTATTTTATTTTGCGGCCTTTGGCCGAAAATAGCTTTTCATAATGTGTGGTAATATTCCTTAAATTGTCATGATTATGAGGTTCGTTATGAACATCCCTAATAATTTCAATTGGTTTAATGTTCACATTATCAATAATTTCTAATGTATAGTCAAAAAGACCATCGTCATCGGTTTTGAAATTGATAATGCCGTTTGGTTTAATTATTTCCTTGTACAACAATAAAAAATTGGGGTGTGTCAACCTGTTTTTTTCGTGTCTTTCTTTAGGAAAGGGGTCAGGAAAAGTAATCCAAATTTCATCTACTTCACTTGGTTCAAAAAACATATTTATTTTTTGGATAGACATGCGCACAAAGCCCGTATTGGTTAACCCAAGTTCTTGCGAAATGCCCGCGCCTTTCCACATTCTATTGCTTTTTATATCAATTCCTACAAAATTGGTATCAGGGTCTTGTTGTGCTAAATTTACGGTGTATTCGCCTTTGCCACAAGCTAATTCAAGTACCAAAGGTTTATTGTTTTTAAATACTTCCGTTTTCCATTTTCCTTTTAAATGATAAGGAAAATCAAAACAGTTTGGAAAAGTTACAAATTCAGCAAATCGTTTTAATTTCTGTTGTCCCATATTTTTTTAGTATAATGGATTATACTTTTTTATTGCGTTTTAGGTTTGTTATTAGGTTTAAATTTCTTTTTGAAGCCAGTTTTTTTCTTAAAACCACCGGCAGATTTATCCATTTTTTTCTCAGGTTCGTACAATGGCGCTTCTCCTAAAAATTCAGGTAAGGGCAGTTTGGGAATTTCAGTTCCAATTAAACTTTCTATACTAAAAAACCTGCGTTGGTCTTTTGGATTGATAAATGTGATGGCAGTTCCAGTAGTTTCAGCGCGGGCTGTACGACCAATTCTGTGTATATAATCTTCAGGGTCTGGTGGAACATCAAAGTTGACTACCAAGCTTATTCCATCTACATCAATCCCTCGTGAAAGAATATCGGTTCCTATTAAAATTTGAACTTCTTTGTTTTTAAAGGCTAGCATTATTTGCTCACGTTCCGCTTGTTCTAAATCGCTATGAAATGCTTTTATAGAAAGGCCTGAGCGTTGCAATTCTTTGTTTAGCTCTTTTACTTTTTCTTTGGTACTTGCAAAAATTATTACACTGTTGTGTTCTTTTTCGTTTAAAATATGTTTAACCAATGCCACTTTTTGGGTATCAAAAGCCATATAAGCTTGTTGCAAAATTCCTTCTGCAGGTTTGCTAATGGCAATATTTACTTGCTCAGGATTGGTTAAAATGCGGCTTGCCATATTCCTTATTTTAGGAGGCATGGTGGCCGAAAATAAAACCGTTTGTCTGTGCTTTGGTAAATAATTAATAATACGCATGATATCGTCATAAAAACCCATGTCTAACATACGATCGGCTTCGTCTAATACCAAATGTTGCAATGAGCTCATATCAACCGAACCAGCCGAAGTAAGCATGGCAATTAACCGACCTGGAGTTGCTATAATTATATCTGCGCCTTCGCGCATCGCTTTTTTCTGTTGCTCAAAAGCTGCACCATCGCCACCGCCATAAACCGAAATAGAACTAATGCCTAAAAAATAAGCAAAACCTTCTACTTGTTGGTCTATTTGCTGAGCTAACTCGCGCGTGGGCGCAATTATCAGTGTGTTTAAATTATTCGATTGATTTTTTACTATTTTATTTAAAATAGGAAGTAAATAAGCAGCTGTTTTTCCAGTTCCAGTTTGTGCACAAGCTATTAAATCTTTGTTTGCTAAAATTAAAGGAATGGCGTGTTCTTGAATAGGGGTGGGTTTATCGTAACCCATTGAGTAAAGGCCATCTAAAAGCCTTTCGTCAAAATTAAATTCGTTAAAGTTCAAATAAGTGTTATTGTTAATTGTTATTTTTTAAAATCATCAAATTGTAAATATTGGTTACAAAAAATGGTCTTAAAACTTTTACAATATATACAATTTAAGCTTTAAGCCAATTTTACTACATGAAAATCAGCTTTTAGCCAATCAATTACCTAATTCTGTCTGCACTTTTTACCAAGTCATCATCCTTTTTAATTAAACGTAAAACGCGCCAGTTTAAGTAAAAGTTAAACAACATCAACATAATACCTAAAGTACTATATGGCATTAGTTTACTGAATTCAAAACCAGGAATATAGTTAATAGCTTTAGCAAAAACTGCTGAATATAACATAGCCATAACTAAAAAATTTAAACGGGTTAACTTCATTTGTTTTTCGCGGTTTTTGTACGAAAAAATAATTGAAATAGTTAATCCAATTAAAATAGCAGCGATGGCAATTAAGCCATATTGCATAGTAATTGACTTAATAATAGATGTTTGTGTTGCTTGACCACCTGTCATACTTTTTTGTACTTCGGTTACTTTAAAATAAAATATATTTAAATCGTATTCATCTACGCCATTGGTTGGATTTGATTGTTTTAGTGATAATAAACTTCCGCTACACATTACTGATGTTAATACAATAATTGCGATTAAATATACTGTTTGAATACGTTGAATCATGGTTTTGTTTGTTTTAAAAAGTGTGGCAATTTAAACCAAAACAACAAAGGTTTTCAAATTTTTTGATAAAAAACCTTTGTCATTTATGGTTATGCAGCATTTTGAATTCATAAAACTTATTAGTAGGCGGTATATAAATCTTTATTCAAATTTTTAAAAATGAAAAGTAGCATTAGCTTTGCCTAGCTAAAATTAGTTTTAAAATACAGATTATGAAAGATGTTTTTATTATAGATGCAGTAAGAACCCCAATTGGAAAATTTGGAGGAGCCTTAAGTACCATTCGCCCTGATGATTTAGGAGCTGAGGTGATTAAAGCCTTAATTGCACGCAATCCCAATATTGATATTAATGAGATAGAAGATGTAATTTTTGGTGCTGCCAATCAAGCTGGTGAAGACAACCGAAATGTGGCTAGAATGAGTGCTTTGTTAGCTGGTTTACCAATTACAGTTGGGGGTAATACTGTTAACCGTTTATGTGCTTCAGGTTTGCAAAGTATAGCCGATGCTAGCCGTGCCATAGCTTGTGGTGATGGCGATATTTATATTGCTGGAGGGACTGAAAGCATGACCCGTGCACCTTTTGTAATGGCTAAAGCCGAAACTGCTTACAGCCGCACTCCTGAAATTTATGATACAACAATAGGCTGGCGTTTTACCAATAAAAAATTATCTGAATTATACCATCCTTTTTCAATGGGCGAAACTGCCGAAAATGTTGCCGAGCAATGGAAAATTAGCCGCCAAGCGCAAGATGAATTTGCTTTTGCTTCGCAACAAAAATACCATGCAGCTTATTTAGCCAATGTATTTGCTAACGAAATTATTCCAATAAGCATTCCACAGAAAAAAGGCGATGCCATAGTTTTTAGTAAAGATGAACACCCGCGTTTAAGTAGTTTAGAAGAATTAGCAAAACTAAAACCGGCATTTAAAAAAGAAGGTTCGGTAACTGCTGGAAACTCAAGTGGAATAAACGATGGTGCTGCTGCTTTAATTTTGGCAAGTGAAGATGCTGTAAAAAAATATAATTTAAAACCTTTAGCTCGATTGTTAAGTAGAGGTGTGGCTGGTGTGCATCCTTCTATAATGGGTGTTGGGCCAATTCCTGCAACACAAAAAGCGTTAAAACGTGCAGGATTAACCATGAACCAAATTGGTTTAGTGGAGTTAAATGAAGCTTTCGCATCTCAAGGTTTGGCTTGTGCTCGCGATTTAGAAATTGATCCAAGTATCATTAATGTTAATGGGGGTGCCATAGCTATCGGGCATCCGCTTGGCGCCAGTGGTGCACGAATTTCAACTACATTAATACATCAAATGCAAAAACAAAATGTACAATATGGTTTAGCTACCATGTGCATTGGTGTAGGCCAAGGTGTTGCATTGCTATTTGAAAGAGTTTAGTAGTTGATTCATGCCTTGCGTGATTTAGCTGTCAGTTGATAGAACTATTGGACTAAGAAGTAATGAATTGACAGTATCAAATTATTGCTAGCATTTTATTAAATACTCAGTCTATTAAGATTGAGTGTTTAATAAAACTACTTTCTTTTCTTTAATTTAAAATGATAACCTACTTGAATATTTAAATAGATAGGGTTTCCAAAGCCCATACCAGGAGTATAGGTAGTTGCTTTTTCTATGTTTTGAATTTGATTTTGAAAAGGCGTAGTTTGATTTATTTTATAACCTAATAATAGACCTAAGTTAACTCCACTTTTACTTATTCTTTGCCATTCAAGTTCAATACCGAAATGTTTACTTTCTTCTTTTAAGGTATTTACTATTTTTCCATAAATAGCATCATTTGTAGTTATTTCAAAAGTATTCCAGGCAAAGGAATAAATACCATTTAATGCAAAATATTTGTAACCAAATTTATCGTATTTTTTATAAAATAAAATACCGCTCTTTAGGTAAAATGCTTTTAAGTACTGTTCTTTTGAAAAATTGTAGTTGGTAAAAATAGAATTACTTGTGGTTGAAAAAACATAATTACTAGTATTATTAATTGGTGCATATATAAATCCAACTTTTGCTTGCCAACTTAGCTTTTTAGCTTTTATGTTTATATAAGATATTTCTAAAGGTAAATAGTCAATTAAACGTGTTTGAATACCAATATACTTGTTACTTGGCAAGCCATAAGGATTTTCTTGCCCTAAGGTATTATTAGATATAGATACTAATAACATAATTGAAAATAAAGCAATTGCTCTCATTTTTTTATTATTAAAGTATCTGTTTTTGTTAAGTATGAATCATAGCCTTTTATAAAGCAGCTATCAAAGGTGTTAAAAGCTATTTTTGTATTATTCACATTATAAGTAAAATACTCATCATTACAATTGCTTTTTGGTGAATATGTAACTTCTTTTTTTTGTAAAATACTAACGGTATCAAGTCCTAAAGTACTATTTATATAAAATGTGGTTAAATCGTAGGCACTCGATAAACTTATCAAACATTGATATGAATTTGGAGTAATAATTAGTGTAGAATTTGGATAACTAATTGATTTAATAGTGTCTTTTGCAGATGGCAGTTTTAAATAAAACTCGTATTTAAGTTGTTGAGCCATAGATATTTTTGACTCTCCCATGCAACAGCCTTGTAAAATTAACAACGCCCAAAAGACTATGTTCAGAAATTTATTTTTCAAACTATTTCAAATATAAAAAAAGACGTTGAAATACAACGTCTTCTAAAAAATACTTTCATTATTTGTTGATGTACAAATATACCAACAAAGTCTATCAACTAACAACTTTCAACTAATGCGCTTCTAACCAGTTTTCACCAACACCAACTTCAGCTTTAATTGGAACTGCTATTTGCATGGCGTTTTCCATTTCTTCTACCACTAATTTTTTCATCGCTTCCACTTCATCTTTGTGCACATCAAACAACAATTCATCATGTACTTGCAATATCATTTTCGATTTTTGAATTTCGGATTTCGGATTTTTCATTCTAGCAAAAATGTTAATCATAGCAATCTTAATCATATCGGCTGCGCTACCTTGAATTGGGGCATTAATGGCATTTCGTTCAGCAAATCCACGCACTGTAAAATTAGCCGAATTGATATCGCGTAAATACCTTCTGCGTCCTTTTAAAGTTTCTACATAACCATATTCTTTGGCAGTGTTTATGGTTTCGCTCATGTATGCTTTTATTCGCGGATATTGTTTCCAATATTCATCTATAATTTGTGCTGCTTCTTTACGCGGAATGCCTAAACTTTCAGCCAAACCAAAGGCAGATTGTCCGTATATAATTCCAAAGTTTACTGCTTTCGCATTTCTACGTTGGGTACCAGTAACTTCTTCTAATGGAATTCCATACACCTTTGCCGCTGTAGCAGCATGAATATCTAAGTTGTTTTTAAAAGCTTCTATCATGGCTTCTTCGTGAGCCATAGCGGCTATAATACGTAATTCTATTTGTGAGTAATCGGCACTTAGCAGCACATAATCTTCATTTCGTGGAATAAACGCTTTGCGAATTTCTTTTCCTTTATCAGTTCTAATAGGAATATTTTGAACATTAGGATTGGTGCTTGAAAGTCTGCCAGTAGCTGCCACTGCTTGGTTAAACGAGGTGTGAACTCGACCAGTTTTAGGATTGATTAACTCTGGCAATGAATCTACATAAGTTGATTTTAACTTACTTAATTGGCGCACATCTAAAATACATTGCACTATTTCGTGCTCGCTTAATTTTTGTAAAACATCTTCACCTGTTTGGTATTGACCAGTTTTGGTTTTTTTAGCTTTTGGATCTAATTGTAAATGGTCAAATAAAATTTCGCCCAACTGCTTTGGTGAGGCTATGTTAAAAGGTTTTCCGGCCAATTCAATAATACGTTTTTCAAGCGCTGCAATATCTGTTTCCAACTCTTTGCTGTATTGAACTAAAAATTCTTTGTTAATTTTTACCCCTTCGCGTTCCATATCGCTTAGCACATTTATTAATGGAATTTCTATTTCATCTAATAATTGTTTAGCTTCTTTTTCAATTACTTCTGGCATTAACTTTTGAGCCAATTGGTAAGTAATATCAGCATCTTCAGCCGCGTATTCCTTAATTTTTTCAATGGCTACATCGCGCATGTTTAATTGACCTTTTCCTTTTTTGCCAATTAAAGTGGTTATAGAAACTGGTTCATAATTTAAGTATATACCACTCAGGTAATCCATTCCGTGGCGCATATCGGGTTCAATTAAATAATGAGCCAACATGGTATCAAACAATGGTCCTTTTAAAGTAATATCGTATTGCTTTAAAATGCCTAAATCGTATTTTATATTTTGACCAATTTTACAAATAGTTTCACTTTCAAATACTGGTTTAAAAGTATTTAATAATGCTTTTGCCTCATCATAATTGGTAGTGAAGGGCACGTAATAAGCTTTATGTGCTTCAAACGAAAAGGATAAACCTACAATTTCAGCATCCAAAGTTTCAAGCGAAGTAGTTTCGGTATCAAAACAAATTTCTTTTTGTTGCAACAATGTTTGCAATAAAGCTGCTTGTTTTTCAGCTGTATCTACTAACTCGTAATTATGTGAGATATTGTCAATATTATTTTTAGGTGTGTTACTTTCTTCGGCTGTTAAATCAAGCTGTAACTCACTTTCGTTATTGCTTGTTGTTGAAGCTGTTATTGGAGCAGGGTTAAATAAATCAAATCCACCATTTGCAGGGCCTTGCTTACTGTCGTCAGCTTTTTGGTTGGAGCTAAATGTCGTTCCTCCTACAGTTATTTGAGTTCCAAACACACGAGCAGCCATGGTTTTAAACTCTAATTTAGCAAATAATTCTTCGCAAGCTTCTTTGTTTGGAGGGTCTAAAATCAATGCGTTTTCATCAAATTCAATAGGCACATTTAAATCAATAGTTGCTAATCTTTTTGATAAAAATGCTTGTTCTTTATTATTGATTACATTTTCTTTTTGCTTGCCTTTTAGCTCATGGGTATTTTCGTATAAACCTTCCATACTACCATATTTTTGAACCAAAAGTTTAGCAGTTTTTTCACCAATTCCGGGTATTCCCGGGATATTATCTACCGAATCACCCCACATTCCTAAAATATCAATTACTTGTTTTACATCGGTAATTTCCCAACGTTTTAATACCTCTGGCACTCCAAGTATTTCGTAATCATTGCCCATGCGGGCAGGTTTATAAATAAAAATATTTTCGCTTACTATCTGACCAAAATCTTTGTCAGGCGTCATCATAAATACCTTGAATCCATCTGATTCTGCTTTTTTTGCTAGTGTTCCAATAATATCATCGGCTTCATAGCCAGGCATAATTAATAATGGTATATTTAATGCTTCGGTAAGTTGACGTATATAGGGCAATGCAGTAGAAATACCTTCGGGCATTTCCTCACGATGAGCTTTATAAGCCTCAAATTCTATATGTCGAGCAGTAGGTTCTGAAGTATCGAACGACACACCAATGTGAGTTGGTTTTTCTTTTTTTAAAATATCTAAAACGGTATTGGCATACCCAAAAATTGCGGAAGTATTAAAGCCATAACTGGTGATACGTGGGTTATTGCTAAAAGCAAAATAAGCACGGTATACCAAAGCCATCCCATCTAGCAAAAAGAGTTTTTTTTCTGACATGGCTGCAAGATAAGAAAATACTTAAATTTTGGATTATGGATGTTGAATTTTGAATGAAAATGTAGGAATTAGAAACTATGAATGATGAAGTATGGAATAGTTTATAAGTTTAACAGAAAAACTTTAATATTTTTATTTGGCAAATTGACTTAAAATGTAGTGAACGATTATTTACACAAAAAATAATTTACTAGAATTGCAAGAATAATATGTTGAAAATAAGCAAAACTTAAAAATAAAATCCCCGAAAATTGTCAGTTTAACTGACAATTTTCGGGGATTTTATTTTATTATATTTGGTAATATATCAGCCAAAAAGCTTGTTAAACCTACTACTTCCACTTGTTTGTTTATAAAGTATGAATTTTCTTTTGATGGAGTAACAATAAAATTGTGTTTTGAATTTAAATCCTTAATGCTTTCTGTTAAACCCTTAGAAACCGTTGGTGATGTTGAATATTTTATTTCTATGCAAGCAATAGGTTTAATGCCTTTTATCAATACCAAATCTACTTCACTTCCATCGTGTGTTCTGTAATAATAAGGCTGAATTGTTCTAGGTAATAATTGAATAATTTGTTCAATTACATAACCTTCCCACGAATTACCAACTGCCATGTGGTTAAACAAAGTTTTTGTACCATGAATATCTAATAAGTAATGCAATAAACCACTATCTCTGATATAAACTTTTGGACTTTTTACCAAACGCTTTTTTATATTGATATGAAATGGATTTAGTTTTCTTATCATATATGCACCTTCCAAATGATCAAGATAGCGATTAGTAGTAGTTTGGCTTATATCAAGACCTTTGGCAAACGAATTTGCATTCCAAATTCCTGCATGATGATGTGCTAACATACGCCATAATCTAAACATAATTTGTGGCGAAAAATTAGTTCCAAATAATGAATTTAAATCTCTTTCTACAAAAGTTCTTGCAAAACCATCCATCCATAAAAACCAAGCTTCATCGTTTTTGGCAGTATAAGCATCAGGAAAACCACCTCTAAACCAATGCTTAGTTTGTGTATTTAGTTTTTGAGGTAATTCAGTAATATTAAATGGATGTGCTTCTATATAATAAATTCTTCCAGCTAACGATTCAGATGCGCCTTTAACCATTTCGGGAGTAGCTGAACCCAATAATAAAAACCTTCCGGCTTTTCTTTTTTTATCAATAACAGAACGCAATACAGGAAACAAATCGGGTAATCTTTGAACTTCATCTATAATAAAGTTTGAGTTTTGATTTTGACTTAAAAAAAATTCTATATCATTAAACTTACGTAAGTCAGCAGGACTTTCTAAATCAAAATAATCGGCATTATTTTTTAGCTCTTTTTGAATAGTAAGCGCGATTGTAGTTTTACCACACTGCCTAGGTCCAACAAGCCCAACGGCAGGGAATTGTTTGAGCAGTTTTTCAATCTGATTTTTAGCAATTCGATTAATTTTCATGCTGCAAGTATAAATAAAAATCCCCGAAATTTGTCAGTTCAACTGACAAATTTCGGGGATTTTTATTTGAGTTATTTCGATCTTTCTACTTGGGTAACAAAGTATTTTGATTCGCCACGCCAAGGAAAAGTCATATAACGTTTTATAAAATATAAGTTAACTCTTTCTCCAGTTAACGAAACTTGTTCTAATTGATTTATAACTAATGTATCGCCACTTTCTACAGAAAAATCGAAAGATTCGGCTATGGGGCTAGCGCCTTTTAATGCGCCAAAAGTTTCTAAATTTAGTTTGCCTTCGTAAGTTTTAAAAATAAACCCTTTTTGGCTGATACGTAAAACTTTGCCTGCCATAATACCACTTTCGTATTTTCCCCAATAAATAAAAGCAAAAGTTATTATTATGATTGCAGCTAAAACAAGGAGAACCTTTCTTGTAACATTTACTGTAACTCTTTTGGCCTTTTGAGCAAAGTTTTCATTTTCCATAATTTATTGTTTATTTGAGCAATTTATTTTTAATTTATTAAACAATCGAATTTATTTTTTGTTATTGAAATAAAATATTTTATGAAGCATATTATACTTGTTATTTTATCATTTTCTTTTTTGTTAGCAAACGCACAAAAAGACAGTTTAGTGGAAGAAGAAATTGACTTTAGTTTATATGAAAATGCTACACCAGCAACCAATATAAAAACGTATTGTACCTCTAAGGTTTTAGGTTTAAGTCCAAATAAACTTATAAGTATTGGATACGATTATCAAATGGCACATAAAATGGAAACCCATGATAACTATGCTACTGGTGGTAATATTAAACATGGCACTGCAGATTTAAGTGGCTCAGGTGGTTTGCGTTTAGCAGCTAATTTTCCAATTATTTCAAATACTAAATTATTGGTAAATTTGGGAGTAAGTTATTTACAAAATCAATATTTTACCAACAGCTACACTTCAAATAATTATGTAATAAGAAATTTAACCAACGAAGGTTTAAGTTCAACAGGATTTAATACTACTGTTTTTAAACCGTTAAACGATAAGCACTTTATTTTAGCCTTTGGTTCGGCCGATGCCAATGGAAATTATAATTTTGGTAGTAGCAATTTAGTTGATCAATTAGTGAAACCCAAAATTACAATTGCTGCGTTATACGGTATAAAACGAAACGATAGGTCAATGATTGCATTTGGAGCAAGCAGAACTTACAGACCGGGTGCGCTGGGGTATATTCCTTTAATTTTATTCAATCATACTTTTGTGAATAGAAAATGGGGTATTGAAGCCTTGTTTCCTGCTAGGTTAGCAGTTAGGCGCTCATTTAATGCCAGGAACTTATTATTAGTTGGGTATGAATTAGAAGGTAATAGTTATTCAATTTTAAATACCAATGGCTCAAGGGCCTCGCCTTATAATGATTTGGAATTAAGACGAAGCGAAATACGTGCTAGGGTAACTTACGAAAAATTACTTACTGGGTTTATTTGGTTAACTGTTCAAGCTGGTTATAGAATTAACTACAATTTTAACATTGATAAGGGAGATAATGTAAGATTACTTGGTAATAAAGATGCTTATTACATAGAAAATCATTTAACTAATCCCTTGTATTTAAATGTAGGAATCCATTTGGTAAGTCCTTAAACCACTGGTTTGAATTGTTCAAACGCTTGCAGGCAATTATTGCAGTAATGCATGCTGCGGCAAAGTGTGGGGCCAAAAGGTGTTTTCATATCTGTATTTTTGCTGCCGCAATGCGGGCACACACTATGTTCTAATAATTCCATGGTTATTTCGCCTTCGTGTTTTGGAGGAGGAGCAAGGCCATGTTTTTTTAAACACATCAAACCGCGTTCAGTCAATTTATTGCTATTCCAAGGTTTATCAAAAGTGGTGGTAACTTGTATGGTTTCAATGCCAATTTCTTTAAGCCTATCTGCCACCATATTTTCCATCATTTTTATTGCAGGGCAACCTGTAAAAGTTGGAGTCATTTCAACATATACATTGCTTTCACCTCTTACTTCTACTTTGGTAATTATTCCCATATCTACCATACTTAATGTTGGAATTTCTGGGTCTTTTACTATTTCAAGTGCTGACCAAATTTCTTTTTCGGTAATCATTTTTGCTTTTAATTAAAAAATTATAGTGTTGGAAAGATTGCAAAGTTGAAAGATTACAAGGTTAATTAGGTATTGCTTTGAATTTTTTCTAATCTTTTAAGCCTTGCAATCTTTATAATCTTTTAATTCATTACCATTCAGCTCCGGGTTCTATTCTAAAAACCTCGCTCATTTCTGTTACCAATTGCTCTAAGTTTTCGGTATGATAACCTTTTCTACCGCCTAAAACTGGTTCCCAATCTTTTTCCGTAGGAATTTTTAAATTGGCTTTTTCAATGATTGGAGTAATTACAGCTAACCATCTGTTTTGCAGGGATTGTTCACCTTCAAATATGTTGTCAGCAATTAATTGAGCTTCGTAATCGCCTTTTTCAAACATACCTAAAGCGTAATTCCAAGCATTGTTTAAAGCAGTTTGCATACGTGCATGACTTTCTTCATTTCCATTTCCTAATTTGTTTAACCAAATATCAGCATGAAAAACGTGGTACTTTAACTCACCCTTTATTTTGCGAGCTACTTTTGCCAAAGGTTCGTAACTACTATTTGCTAAGTTGTCAAAACGTAATTGGTCAGCGTGGTCAAACAAAAAGTGACGGATAGTTGAAAAATCGTAATCATCGTTTTGTAATTCTAAAAACTGTGCGTTGTGAAACTGTTTTGCTTCGCGCATAAATGCGTTTGTATCAGGTTCAGGTTCACCAAGTTCGTGTAATATTTGAAACAAAGCTTGCGAATGACCAATTTTATCTTGAGCCATAGATGAAAATGCAATATCTTCTTCCAATATTGGTCCTAAGCCCGTCCACTCGCTGTTTCTATGTCCAATAACTAACAAGTCATCGGCCATTTTATATAATAATTCTTTGATGTGTTCCATATGCTTTTTTATTACAAGTTTAAAAAGATTGAAAAATTAAAAGTTAAATTGTTTAGTTTTTATCAATAACATATTCAACTTTGTAATCTTTTAATCTTGTAATTTTCAATTATTAAACTTTATTTTCCTTTTTGTACTTGTTAATTTTGTCCATTACTTTATAGCCCCCTGCTTCGCGGTACTGTTTTTCAGGTACTGTTTCAAAAATGTCAGCATCATCGTAATCCGATGCAAAAACATTGCTGGTTTTAACTACCCAAATATTTACGCTTAAACCTCTGCGGCCAAACTGTTCTTTTCCAAAAAGCAATGCCATTTCAGCATTTGGTGCATGCACTATACCTACGTGTACATGTTGGTCACCACGTTTTTTCTGATGAAACACTTCGTATGTTTCAAATTGATCCATTTCGGTTAATGGAGCAATGGTATTATCTTCATTTATTTGCTCGCGCTTTATGCGAGGATCGAGTGAGTTTATCATTTTTTTGTTAATTAATTATAAAGTTTAGAAGGTTTAAAAGATTACAAGGTTTTGTTAACATGCTATACTTTTCAATCTTTCTAACTTATTTCTTTGCATTTTGTAAATTGCTAGTAAGATATTTAAGAAAGTTTTTTATGCTTTTTGAAATTATAAGCACCTCATTAATTAATCTTTCATGAGTAGCGTCATCAATTTGTTTTGTTTTGTAAAAAGCATGAATCATGCTTCTTACCTCTCCTGCAGAACCTTTTGAGTATCTTAAAAAACGAATAAATTGAAGATTATTTTCATATTCAAAACCTTCAGCAATATTGTTTGAAATAGAAAGTACAGCTCTTCTTAATTGATCTTTAGCACCGAAATCAGTTTTTAAACTGCCTTTTTCACACACTGAGTATACCTCAACATATAAGTCAATTGATTTTTTCCAAATTTCAAGGTCTTCAAATGTTTCAATTTTAGCCATGTTTTCAATTACAAAGTTGTTGTTTTTAATTACAAGGTTTTGAATGTAACAAAGATTAGAAAGTTAAAATAAATTGAACTTTCTAATCTTTCAAAACCTTATAACTTTTCAATCTTCTATGCTAGCGGTGTAACGTATTTTTCGTCTTTTCTTAATAGTGCTGCACGTACCCAACGGCCTTTTTCTTCAGCCATTCTGCGCACTGCTAAACGCTCTGCATTACAAGGTCCACCACCATTAATTACACGTTTAAATTCATCCCAATCTGGTTCGGTATAATCCCATTTGCCTGTTTCTTCGTTTTTCTTCAAATTAGCATCTGGAATTACTAAACCTAAATCCCAAATTTTTGGAACGTACATGTTTAAGAATTGTTGGCGCATATCATCGTTACTTGCCATTTTTACCTTCCAACGCATTAGTATTTCGGTATGGCTCGATATTTTATCACTTGGACCAAAAAAATGCATAATTGGTGGCCACCAACGGGTTAATGCTTCTTGAACCATTTTGCGTTGAGTTGGTGTTCCTGTAGCTAATGTAACTACGTTATCATGACCATATTTTAAATGGAAACTTTCTTCTGTACAAATTCTATCTAATGCTCTGCAATAAGGGCCATAACTGCCTTTAGCATTTGCTACTTGGTTAATAATTGCACCAGCATCAATTAACCATGCTATAATACAGGCATCGGCCCAAGTGTATGCAGGGTAGTTAAATACATTTGAATATTTTGATTTACCAGTAATCAAATCATTAATCATGTCCTCACGGCTTTTACCTAAAGTTTCGGCAGCACTATAAAGTAATTGTGCGTGACCAACTTCGTCTTGTACTTTAGCCATTAAAGCTAATTTACGTTTAAAACCAGGTGCACGGGTAATCCAAGTACCTTCAGGCAAAGCACCAATAATTTCCGAATGACCATGTTGTTCAATCATCCTGATTAACTGTTTCCTATATTCTTTAGGCATCCAGTCTTTTGGTTCAATTTTTTCGCCACGTGCTATACGTGCTTCAAATTCAGCTAATTTAATTGGATCCTCACCTGCAAGCATTGCATTGGCTTTTTCATTAGGATCGATGTAAGCATTTCCGTACATATATATTTTAGTTTTTTGTTATTAGTTAATAGTTATTGGACCATGGTCTATTTGCTATGGTCTATAAAACATCCGTTACCAAACGTTTTCTTAGGCCGCCCATTATAAAATTACTTAGTTTTTCGGCTATTTCAGCTGCATTCATTTTACCATCTGGTTTGTACCATTCGTTTACAAAATTAATGGTCGATAAAATGCTTAATACTGCAAATTTTTTATCTACTTGATCAAAAATATCTTCATTTTCGCCATCCATTAATATAATGGTAAATTGGTTTTCGTATTGCTGGCGCAATTGCTTAAATAAGGTAAGTTTGGGTTCGCTTAAATTACGCCATTCACTTAAAAATACTGCCGATTGATTTTGATTTTCGGTTATGGTTTCTACGTGTAATTTAATGGCTAAACGTAATTTTTCTTCAGCATTAAAGTAAATGTCGTTCACCTCTTTTGCATTAGAAATAAATTTATTGGCCATATCGAAACAAATGCCTTCTAAAAGTTCTTCTTTTGATTTGATGTGGTGATAAATACTAGCGGCTTCTATACCTAGCTCAGTTGCTAAGTCGCGCATGGTAGTGCTTGCGTAACCTTTTTGTTTAAATAATAATGCAGCTGCATCTATTATTTGTTCTTTTCTATTGATGTTCAATGAATCAGCCATAACCTAACAATTGTTAGGCGAAGTTATTAATTGAAACTAAAATTCCAAATTTTTATAAATAAAAAAAGCTGATTCCAATAAAATAAGGAATCAGCTTGTAAAAAAATTAAGACTTTGTGGTTATTTACCTTTTAAACTTTTTTGAATATCAACTAAAATTACTGCCATATCAGCTTCGTTTTTGTAACCCACTTCTAGTTTCGTTTTATGTGATTTTGGATTGATAAAAACAGTAGTAGGATAACCGCTGATGCTGTTATTGCTAATAGCAGCAGCAAGTCCTGGTCCATCATAAGTTTTTCCGTTGTAAGTGTATTTTACACCTTCTACTTCTGGGTTAAATTTTACCGATACATATTTGTCGTTCAATACAGTCGAAATACTGCTCTTAGCATAAGTATCTTTGTCCATACGTTTACACCAGCCACACCATTCGGTGTATACATCAACTAGCATAATTTTGTTTTTCTTTTTGGCTAAGGCATAACCTTCGTTAAAGCCCATCCATTTTACTTCTTCGTTTTTAGGTTTAAAAGCATATAAGCCTAAAATAGTGATAAACACACTTAATATTACTGCAATTTTTTTCATTTTTATTTTTTTAAAACTCAAAAATACAAAAACCATACCTAAAAATTTTCTAAATTTATTTAGAAAAGTAAGCTGGCTTACGCTTTGGCTAAATCGCCCATTGAAACAAACGCTGATTCCTTGTAAACACCAGCATCTAATTTTTCTTTAATTACCGAAAATGCTGCTATGGTTTCTTCTACATCGGCCAAGGTATGCGCAGCAGTTGGAATCAATCGTAAAATAATCATTCCTTTAGGAATAACAGGGTATACTACTATCGAGCAGAAAATATTATAAACTTCTCTTAACTCATGTGTAATAGCAGTCGCTTCAGGAATGGTTCCATTTAAAACTACAGGTGTTACAGGTGTGGTAGTTACTCCAATATTAAATCCTTTGGCTTTTAAGGCACCTTGTAAAGCGTGAACAATATTCCAAAGTTTAGCTTTGTTTTCAGGGAAATCGCGTAATAACGAAAGACGTTTTAAAGCACCAATAACCATTGGCATTGGTAAACTTTTTGCAAATATTTGCGAGCGTATATTGTAACGTAAGTGTTTAATAACCAATTTTTCGCCAGCTATAAAACCACCAATACCGGCCATACTTTTAGCAAAAGTGCCAAAATAAACGTCTATTGCATCCATTACATCTTGCTCTTCGCCCACACCTGCACCAGTTTTTCCCATGGTGCCAAAACCATGCGCATCATCTACAAATAAACGGAAGCTGTATTTTTTCTTTAACTCGGCTATGGCTTTAATATTTCCTTGTGCACCTGTCATTCCAAATACACCTTCGGTAATTACTAAAATAGATCCACCAGTTTCAGCTACTAAACGCTCTGCACGTTTTAACTGAGTTTCTAGGCTTTCCATGTTGTTGTGTGTAAATACAAAACGTTTGCCCATGTGTAAACGCACACCGTCTATAATACATGCATGACTTTCAGCATCATATACT
Source organism: uncultured Bifidobacterium sp. (assembly GCA_964529175.1). Taxonomy (GTDB): domain Bacteria; phylum Bacteroidota; class Bacteroidia; order UKL13-3; family UKL13-3; genus JAAFJM01. The sequence goes on along the minus strand of CAZGVO010000001.1, from coordinate 15,545 downwards.
ATTACATCATGTCTATCTACCAAACAATCAATAGCCGAAACCATTCCTTGGTATCCAAAATTTAATAAAATAGCATCTGGTTTGCCCACAAAAGCAGCTAATTCTTGCTCCAATTGTTCGTGGTAAGTACTGTTTCCGCTCATCATACGGGCACCCATAGGGTAGGCTAAACCATATTGTGCAGTAGCTTCTGCATCTGTTTTTCTAACTTCAGGATGATTAGCTAAACCTAAATAATTATTTAAACTCCAGTTTAGCTTTTCTTTTCCTCTAAACATCATTCGTGGACCAATTTCACCTTCTAATTTAGGGAACATGTAGTAACCATAACTGTCGTCTCCGTGCATTCCTAGCGGACCTGGTTTGCTTTTTAGCTTTTCAAATAAATCCATTGTATAAAATTTTTGTAATAATTATTTACAGGCAAATGTAAGCTATATGTAGTAAAAATAAATAGCTGATAAATGTTTGGTTGATAGCTAGTGAAAGCTTCCTTTTTGTAAATACTAAAATTACTTTTAATAGTTTTAATTGCTAGTTTGTTAAGAAAAAATTTATCAAATGGCATTTATTTACTAAGTATAGAAGGTATTACCAAACAAGGAATTAAGATAGTGAAACAATAGCTTGGTATTAAATTATAAGGGAAATTCCTTAACCTTGTAATAATGAAAAAAGCTATTGACTTAAATAGAGGCTTTATTAATCAAGTTTCAGTATTTGTTTGCCTGTTTTTATTTGGTTCACTTTTTTATGGATGTTCTAAATGCAAAGAAACAACTGGAAGAACTGAAACATTAGATTTAGATATTCAAAGGCTACTTTTTCCTTACGAAAACAATAAAAGTGTTAAATACTTACGAAACAAAAAAGATACAATAGTTTTTTATAATTATGGTTTACAAACTAATTATACTTTTACTTATACTCAAGTTGATTGCCCTACAAAAATACCATTAGAACAAAAATATATGCAATTTATTGATAGCACCTATGGTAATAACTTTTATCTTAATTATTATATCAATAGCTCTTTTTTTGACAATTTTGCAATTTCAATTAACAATATAAATTATGTAAATGAAAATTCATTAGGTTTTGGATTAAGAGAGCCAATAATATCAACAACAATATTAGGCAAGCAATATGATACAGTTACAAATATTATTAATGTTCACAATGATTCTTTAACGTATAAAATAAATCAATATGGTCTTCTAAAATTTACTTCTAATGGAAACTTATTTGAGTTAATACCCTAATTACTAAAATTGGCAAAAGAACTATTTGTTTTATATTGCCAACTTTTAAAAAATAGGTATGAAAAAATACATTTTACTAACTTTAACTTTTATTTCAATTGGCTTGTTCCAAAGCCATAAAACAGACGAAGGCATGTTTCCTTTGTCGGAACTTAAAAATATTAACCTTAAAAAGGTGGGTTTAAAAATTAAACCTATTGAATTGTATAACCCAAATGGAGTTAGTATAGTTGATGCCATTGTGCGCGTGGGCGGCTGTACCGGTAGTTTTGTAAGTAACGATGGTTTAATTGTTACCAATCACCACTGTGCTTTTAGTTTTGTAGCTGCCATTAGCGATACCGTTAACGATTATATAAAAAATGGTTATTTGGCCCGCACTCATAACCAAGAAGCGCAAGCCAAAGGTTTGGTTTGTAAAATAGCTGCCAGTTACGAAGATGTGTCAACCAAGGTTTTGCAAGGCACACAAGGCACTGCCGATGCTGCCGAAAGGTTGAAAATAATTGCCAATAATTTAAAAACCATTACCGATGCAGAGAATAAAGCCAATCCAACTTTAAGTTGCGAAATTTCGGAAATGTTTACCGGTCGCACTTATGTGTTATTCCGCTATAAATTATTAAAAGATGTACGCTTAGTTTATGTGCCTGCCCGCAGCATTGGCGAGTATGGTGGCGAAAGAGACAATTGGGTTTGGCCTCGCCATAGTGGTGATTTTGCTTTTTTGAGAGCCTATGTAGCTCCTGATGGAAGTGCTGCTGAATATTCGCCAAACAATGTGCCTTACAAACCAGCTAAACATTTGGTTATAAATCCTAAAGGTGTTAACGAAAACGATTTTGTGTTTGTATTGGGTTATCCTGGGCGAACTTACCGCCATCAGCCTGCTGCATTTTATAAATACCACGAACAATATATGCTGCAATACATCAGTAATATATACGATTGGCAAATTGAAGAAATGGAAAAATTGAGCAAAGGCAACCAAACCTTGGCTATTAAATATGCTTCACGCATAAAACAATTGGCTAATACTACCAAAAATTTCAAAGGCAAATTACAAGGTTTTAGAAGGACTGGTTTAACTGCTAAAAAATACAAAGACGAAGCTACTTTGCAAGATTTTTTAGCTAAAGATGAAGTTTTAAAAGCCACTTATAGCAATGTTATTCCTCGTATCAATGTTTTGTATGACGAAATTTTAAAATACGCACCTCGTAATTTATGGTACGATCAAATTTACAGTGTAACTCCTATGTTATCCATGGCTGCGGCAATAGATAATTTTAAAAATGCATACCAATTACTAAAAAATGATGCAGAAAGAACCGATTTTAAACTAAAACAAGGTTTAAAATTAAAACAAGCATTATCGGTAGCATTTAGCAAATACGATGAGCCTTTTGAAATGGCTGCCTTTAAAAAAATGCAAGCCGATGCCAAACAATTTAATAAAGATAACAGAGTTGAAACTTTTGAAAAAAGCATCAATGCTGATGAATTGTACAGTAAGACTATTTTTAAAGACACCAAAATGATTGAAAAACTAGCTAATGAAGACATGGAGAAGCTTTTTGCTTTGCAAGATCCATTGTTAGATTTAGCTGCTAGCCTTAATAAAGAAATCAATTTTTACGATGAGCAAGATAAAAAACGTGAGGCCGAATTGAATTTATTAATGGCTAAATATGTAGATGCAAAATCGGTATTCCAAAATAAGAACTTTGTGCCTGATGCCAATGCTACTTTGCGTTTTACTTATGGTTATGTAAAAGGATATTCGCCAAACGATGCTGAATACCATGGTCCATTTACCAGCTTGCGTGGTGTGGTTGAAAAAGAAGATGGCGTTGATTATGAATTACTTCCTTTAATTAAAGAATTGTACGCAGCTAAAGAATATGGCGATTTGTTGAAACCAAGCTTAGGCGATTTACCAGTAAATTTTTTATATAATTTAGATACTACAGGCGGAAATAGCGGAAGCCCAGTAATGAACGCCAAAGGCGAGTTAGTGGGAATTAATTTTGATAGAGCTTACACCGCAACCATTAACGATTACGCATGGAACGAAAGTTATAGCCGAAGCGTAGCGGTTGATATTCGATATGTACTTTGGGTATTACAAAAAGTGGCTAAAGCCAACGAATTAACTGATGAGCTGGTTAAGAAATAGTTGTATTTTACCTAACACGTAAAATTTTACCTTAAAATTAGTAACTAATATTTATTAAATAAATTAAATACCTTATTATCGCAAACACAAATAAAACAAAAATGAAAAAAATAATTACAACAATAGCAGCAGTAGCCATGAGTACTTTGGCTTTTGCTCAATTAGTAACAAATGGTAGTTTTGAAAATACTACTGGTACTTCTTTTGACAATTGGACTTTAACAAGCGGAAGAAATAAAGTTCGCACTGTTATTAACTTAAATGTTAATGGTACACCTGTAACTATTAGACCTGCAACAGGCACTAAATTTTTAGGGTTATTAAATGATTCACCAGCCGTTAATGGCAATATTAATATTGGTAGAATTAACACTGTGGTTCCTATGAAAAGAAGACCTGCAGCAATTAAATTTAAATTCCAATATTTAACTTCAGTTTCAACTGAAAGCTTTTTTGCAGTAGTAACTTTCTTTCAATCAAATCCTGATAATGGCAGAAGAGATACTTTACAAACTAACTTAATTGGTTTAAGCCAAAGAGGTTTATTGTTAGGTAATGGTGGTGCTTGGTTACAACTATCTTTCCCTTTAAGTTATGCTACTTGGGATTCTCAATCAGCAGGTGCATTATCTGATAGTTGTTCAATTGAGTTTTTCTCAACTGGTAATATGGCTTCAGGTACTTCTTCAACTTCAACTACTACCGAATTATTAGTAGATGATGTTGAATTTACTACTTGGGGAACTGGCTTAAATACTGTAACTGGTGTTAATGCCCCTGAAATTTCTAATTATCCAAATCCATTTAATAATACTACAGCAATTAGCTATAACTTAGCTATCCCTTCAGAAAATGTAAATTTATCGGTAGTTGATATTAACGGTAAGCAAGTATTTACTAAAGATTTAGGTAAACAAGCTGCTGGCGATTTTACAGTTAACTTTGATGGTTCTGATTTAAACAGTGGTGTTTATTTCTATACCTTAACCAGCGATAACAACCGTCAAACTGGTAAAATGATGATTAGCAAATAATTATAATAAATAAAGCTAATAACTAAAAAAGCCCCATCAAACTCAGTTTGATGGGGCTTTTTTTATCCAATTAATAAATGCAACTCCATAACTTATTCAAAGCCAAGTTGCTTTATTATTTGTTCTATTTGCCAGTCTTCTACGGGGTTATATTCATCTTTAAGATTTCCGCCATAAAACTTGGTCATTCCTTGCCAAAAATAGGCGGTAAAATTACCTCTATAGGTTTCTAACAAATCGTAAGTTGTTCTGCCTGTTTCGCGGTAAATTAGTTTAATTAATATTTTACCTTGACTAACAGTTAGGCCTTTTAAATCGTCCATAAATTGGTCTTTTATATTGGCTTCTGTTTTCTTTAAATAAGCTTTTCTTGCCTTTTCAGTAGGCAAAAGTTGTAGGTTTTGTTCCAACATTTGATACCTGAAAGCCGCTAACTTGGCATAAGGCAATGCTTTTTTTACATTATAAACCAAGCGTTGGTATTTTTTTTCGTATTCAGGATCTTTTTGGGCAGTAACTATAAAGTCAGGAAGGGTAACGTTTTTTATGGTATCCTGAGCTTTAATAGTTAATGAGCCAAATAAAAATAAGTAAATATATAGGTTTCTAAATTTCATAAATATACTATTGAAAAAATAATGCCAAAAGTATTTTAATTCAACGAAATTTCAATTTGCTGCTGTTTAATAAGCTCTTTTAGTTTTTTTATACCGTATCTAAATCTACCTTGAACAGTATTGATGTTTTCGCCAATTTGGTCAGCTATTTCTCTAAACTTTAGGTTGCCCCAATGTTTTAAAATAATTACTTCTTGCTGTTCTGTAGGTAATTGTAAAATTAAATTGCGTAAAAGAGTAGCTTCTTTTTCAGCTTCAAAATCTTCAAAAGGTGCGCGCACTTTATCGTCAGCGTAATTGTCAAAATAGGAGTAATTTTCATCATCTGCATCGGTACTCATAAAGTTCGAAAATAAAAATTCTTTCTTTTTTGAGTTTTTGCGCAAATAATCAATCGAAAAGTTGTTACACAAGCATAGTAAATACTGTTTAAACCTTCCGGTTTCAGTATAACGGCCATCGTTTAAAACTTCAATAATTTTAATAAAAACATTTTGGAAAATTTCTTCCGCAATATCTTTTTGTTTTACTTTTTGTAAAATTACTGAAAAGCCGGCATTTTTATGCCTTCTTAGCAATGTTTCGAAACTACGCACATCGCCATTAAGATACATCAGTATCAATTCATCGTCACTAACTTTTGAGGTTTGCATAATTGTAAGCATTAATTGGTTCAGTAGTTTTTTTAGCAAACAGTTATAATTAATTGGTTAGTGTAAAGGTTTATACTTTATAGGCGATGAATTTTGGTTTATTTGTTTAATCAAATTTACTAACAAAAGTCATATTATCAAATTTTCGTCATAATATTTTTTAATTTTTTTAAAACTTGCTCATTATGAGGGAGTTTTAATTTTTATTTTAACAGTAAATTTTTCCATTCAACACATTTAAGTAAATGTTTAATACTAAAATGAAGTACCGCCAATAAAATTTTAGTGCAAATCGTCAGTTTAATTTACAATAATTGTACAATGAAAAATTATAACTACTCAGTAGCCGAAAGATTGATGCGCTACGTACAAATAGATACCACTGCCGACCCTAATAGTACTTCAAATCCAAGTAGTGAAAAACAAAAAAATTTGAGCCGAATTTTATGCAATGAATTAATAGCATTAGGCTTAAATGCTGAAACAGATGAGTTTGGTTATGTGTATGCCACCATACCAGCTAACACCGATAAAAAAGTTCCTGTATTATGTTTTTGCTCACATGTAGATACAAGTCCTGATTGCAGTGGAACCAATGTAAAACCTATTTTACACAAAAAATGGGATGGAAACGATATAGTAATGCCTGATGATAATTCGGTAGTGCTATCAGCTAAAAACCATACTTACTTGCAAGAAAGAATTGGCGATGATATTATCACTGCAAGTGGTTTAACTTTATTGGGTGCCGATGATAAAGCAGGAGTGGCAATTATTATGGATTTAGCCCAATTGTTATTAGCTCACCCTGAAATTAAGCATGGCGACATCAGAATATTATTTACACCTGATGAAGAAATAGGGCAGGGGGTTGATAAAATTGATATGAAAAAACTAAATGCAGATTTTGGTTATACTTTAGACGGTGGCGAACGCGGCCATTTAGAAGGAGAAACCTTTAGTGCTGATGGTTGTAAAGTAATTTTTCATGGCATAAGTGCACACCCGGGTTATGCTAAAAATAAAATGGTAAGTGCCATTAAAGCTGCTTCTTATTTTACTACATTATTGCCAACCGATACCATGTGTCCTGAAAAAACTGATGGTTACCAAGGTTTTGTTCATCCAGTTTCAATAGAAGGAACAGTTGAAAAAGCTACAGTTGGGTTTATAGTTCGTGATTTTGATACTGCTAAATTAAAAGAACACGAAGCTTTATTGGAGCAATTGGCTCAGCAAGCCATTGCTAAATTTGAAGGTGCTACTTACGAAATTAAAGTAACTGAGCAATACCGCAACATGAAAGAAATTTTAGACCAATATCCGCAAGTAATGGCCAATGCTGAAGAGGCCTACAAACGAGCAGGTTTAAATTTGGTAAAAACCAATATTAGAGGTGGTACTGATGGTTCAAGACTTTCGTTTATGGGTTTACCTTGTCCTAATATTTTTACTGGCGAAATGGCTATTCATAGCAAGCAAGAATATGTAAGTGTGCAGGATATGCAATGTGCTGTAGATGTATTGGTGGAGTTGGTTCAAGTTTGGGAACAACAAGCATAATCGTTTTAGTTTAAAATATAACAAAGAGGTTGTCTCAAAAGGACAGCCCACAAGGTTTTGTTTTAAGTAATTCTTTAAAACAATTGTTTTCAAAAAGAAGATTGAACCACATAGAACTTAGAAATAAACTATTTTTCTATATTCTATGTGGTTTATAATAAATACAGGTTATTGCAAAGTTTAATACTCTTCTAAATGACCAATATGTTAAAGCATTTGATTCCGATTTTTCGCTCAATGATCGGCTAATAAAAGTTCGTTTAAAAACTCAGGGTAAACTTTATCCCAAAAATTAGAAAGCATGTTATTGTAAGCATCTTTGCTAGCATTTTCAGCAGTGAGTTGATAACCTTTTATGTCTTTCAATGCATTTTTATAAATCTCTTGGTTATTTCTTGCATCTACTATACTAATATCCATATTGATGTTGGCTTGTAACATTTTGCCCCAAATAGTGCCTAAATCAGTGGTGTTGGCTACTATTTTTACTTCGTAATCTGCATTTTTTCTATCACTAACAAAGTTACATCCACTCTCTACCAACTTACGTTTAAGCAATGGTTCAATGATATTAAATTCCAAAGTTTTACCTAAAATTTGTTCTTGGCTATTGGTGTAAATTTTTATAGGTTCTACTACCAATCTAAAATTAGTACTTGGCGCATCTATACTGGTTAAAACACTTTTTAGCAATCCATTTAAACTATCGGTTTTAATAATGGTAGCTATATCAACCATTATTTTTACTTGTTGAATAGGGTCTTTGGCTAAAATTTTATTCAACGAAAAAGTTGCTACTCCATTTTGATCTGTTTCGGCACTGTTTCCATAATCAAACTTAGTTTGGTTGGCTTTTAAAGTTAATGGTACAAAAGGCACCAACGAGTTGTCTGACGCTAGTTTTACGCTAGCTGTAAAAGGATTGCTAATGGGTTTACCAATTTTACCTTTTAGTTCTACCACATCGGTTTTAACTTGCAGTTTGTATAATTGGTTTTGAATTTGATTTACAATTTCGTTTATCAAATATACTTGTTTGCCTTTGTATTCTGTTGCTACATCTTCGTTTAAATAATTTTGCAAAGCACTCAATGCTTTGATGCGCAAACGCATTATTTGCATAAAATTATCTTTGTACGAGAGTTGGTCTGCATTATCTAAAAAATTGATTGATTGATTAATGGCAGCTTGTAGTTTTCTGCGTTTAGCTGCTTCGTAATCGCTTTTCGAAAGTTTGTAGTAAATGTAAAAATCGGTTTTGTTTTCCCAACTATCTACTACTTCAAAATCTTCCACCATGGCTTGCGCATTTACTTGCGTTTCGGTTGCAAAACTTTGATTGTAATTGGCATTGTTTTGATATTGCGATAAAATAGAATTACTTGAAACCACCACTTTTATTTCGCCAATCATATCGTTTAAAGCGCGCTTTTTGGCCATTTGTTGGAAATCAGTAGGGTTCAATGCTTTGTTAGCATAACCAATACCAATATAATAACTAGGGTTTACCGGACGCTGCTGCACCCAATTAGGCTGTTTGCTTCTATCCTTTCGATTAACTCCGTTTTTAGCAGTGCCACACGAAACAATAAAAAATGCTGTAATAGATAATATAAATAGTAATTTAGTTTTCACTTTAAATTTAGTATAATTTTGTTGTTATTCAAACACTATACCATTATTGGCGATGCTTAAATATTGGTCAAAATTATCAATAGTTTTAGTAAAAGCAAGGTGCTTAAAATGGTGCTTTAACCTTTTTGGGTATTTTATAATATACTGATTATTAATCTATTGTAATAAAGTTGTTCTTTTTGCTAGTGCGTTGGTCCACACATGTTACCACTTACTTCAGCTTCATTAATTTGAGGACTTAGGTAAGGAATGCCTAAATTCAATCCTCTAAGAATAAACAAACATGCAAAAACAATGGCGAAAACAGGCATTAATAAATTGGCTTTTTGCCTAAATTTTAAATTGATAATTTGACCTAACATGGAAATGGTAAACATTACAGGTAATGTTCCTAATCCAAACGTAGCCATAAATAATGCACCTGAAAGTGCCGATTGAGTAGCCAATGAAGCAATTAAGGCAACATATACAAATCCGCAAGGCAAAAGGCCATTTAAGTTGCCAATTAAAAAAAATGAATAGGAACTTTTGCTGGTAAATAATTTTCCATACCATTTATTACCCCAAAAATTGATGTCGAATTGATTGGCTATTTTAGGTAAAAATAGTTTGATTAAAGTAATTACTAAAATGCTAATTCCTGCAAAAATGCTAATGGATTGTTGTAAGCCAGCTAGCTTTAATTGAAAGCCAACTGCGCCAATTATGAATCCTAAAATGGCATAAGTAACAATACGTCCTGCATTATACATAAATCTAGAAAGCCATAAATGACCTTGTGTATTGCTATGTCTTGGCAATGCAAACGCAATGGGGCCACACATGCCTGCGCAATGCAAGCTGCTTACCATTCCAGTTATTAATGCAGTTAAAAAAAGCATGGGTTATTTTAAGTCGAAATTTTTTTCTAAATAATGTTTACCTGAATTGTCGGTCCAATTAAGCTTGCCAACCCAATTGCCTTTTTCAAAACTGGTAATATCAAATACAGAAGGAAGCGAGTCGCCAATTTGCACCTCAAAGGTTTTATCTTTGGTTTTATTAGCCAAGTATTTTAAGTTTAACTGTGCATTGCTAATGGGTTTATGAGCTATGTTTTTTAAACGCAAAACAGTTTGGCTGTTTACATTAATTATTTCAAGCAGTATTAAACTATCAGCGCCTTTGCTTTCATCAATGGTAGCTTGGTAATTTTCGCCTTTTTCGTAATAATCGGTTTCAATTAAAGCCACATCTTGTTTTACCATTTTTACAATCATAAAAACTATAAAACACATAAACAATACAGTAAGTGCTACTAATTTGGTTCCCCAGGTTATTTTCATTTTTTAGTTTATTTATTTTGTGGCCAAAGTTAATTAACTGGAGCCACAAAATTTGATTTTACTTGTTCAATTAATACACCATTACTTTTTACATTAATCAATACTTTGTTTTGATTACTTGTAATGGTTTTAGGGTCAATTTCAATAAAGAAACTGGTTTTGCCTAATTCATCTTTTGGTATTTTTATGATTTGTTTATCAATTAGTTTTATGCTTCCTTTTGGTTCTATTAATTCTAGTTCAATTGGAATAGAATCAAAGGTTTTATTTACAAACTCAATATTGTATAAGTTACTAATATTGCCATTGGCTTGTGTTTGATAAAGCATTCCAGCAGTTCTATTTAAAGTAGTTTCAATTTCTTTGCGGCTAGCTACCAAATAAACCAATAAAGTTAATAACCCAACTAATACCACAGAATAACCTACATTACGTAAAGTAAACTTAAACGTTTCGTTATTATCAATTCCATTTTTAGAGTTAAAGCCTATTAAACGAGTAGGTTTGTTTATTTTTACCATTACTTCATCGCAGGCATCAATACAGGCTGTGCAGTTGATACACTCTAACTGAGTACCATTTCTAATATCAATACCTGTTGGGCAAACTTGAACACATAATTTGCAATCAATACAATCGCCTTTTGGAGCAGGAGTGGCTGTTTCTTTTTTGCTAACTTTTCCACGAGGTTCACCACGCAAATAATTATATGCTACTACTATAGAATGTGGGTCAAGCATTAAACCTTGTAACCTGCCATAAGGGCAAATAATTACGCAAACTAACTCGCGTAAAAAAGCAAATACAAAATAAAATACCGTAGAGAAAATGAGTAAAGAAGCAAACTTACCAATATGTGCCAACGGCCCATCGGTAATAAGCAGTTTCATTTGGTCAATGCCAATTATGTATGATAAAAATGTATTGGCAATCAAAAATGATATTAAATAAAAAGCTACATGTTTACCTCCTTTGCGCAGTATTTTTTCAGTATTCCATTCTTGAGCCGCTAATTTTTTTTGTTGGTTAAAATCGCCTTCAATTAAATATTCAATTTTACGGAAAAGCATTTCCATAAAAATGGTTTGAGGGCAAGCCCAACCGCACCAAATGCGGCCAAACAAAACTGTAAAAACAATAATAAATAATATGAAAGTAAGCATCAATAAGGCAAACAAGTTTAAATCTTGTGGCCAAAAAGGCATGCCAAAAATGATGAATTTGCGCTCTAAAATATTAAATAACAATAGTGGATGTCCATGAAACTTAATAAAAGGCGTTGCAAAGAATATAATGTATAAAAACCAAGCAAAAAGCGTTCGGTATTGGTATAAATTTCCTTTTGGTTTTTTTGCAAAAATCCAAAGACGTTTTCCATCTTTATTTACATTCGATAAACTATCGCGGTAATGTTCGCCATCTAGCGCCTTTGCCTCTTCTACTTCGTGCATATTATTGTTATTTATTGTATTGGTAAACTTTTTAAAGTTTTAAAAAAAATAACCACACAGATATATAGTTATCATAGTTTTATGCTATGTGTTCTATATATCTATGTGGTTAAAACTCACTTTTATTTTAAAGCAGTAGCTAAACTATCAGCAGCTACTGCTGTGCTATCTGCTGTAATGGGTACACCAGCTTCTTCCATTTTAGTTCCTTGTGGAGCTTTTGGTGCAGGTGGGTTTGAACCACCAATTGATTTAATATAACTTGCTAATTGAGCCATTTGTAAACCATTTAACGATTTTTCCCAAGCAATCATACCTTTACCAGTAACACCATATTTAATGGTTTTGAATACATCACTAACTTGGCCTCCATGTAACCAAAACTCATCAGTTAAGTTTGGTCCAACATTTCCTCCACCATCTTCTCTATGGCATACTGCGCATTTAGCAGTAAATAATTCTTTACCATCTGTCAAATCTTTGGCATCTGTCATTAATTTAACATTGCTTTCGTCTATTGAATTACCTACTTTTTTCAAATAAGCAGTTTTAGCTACTTCAGCATCGGCTAATTGTTGTTCATACTCTGCTGTTTGTAATTTACCTAAGTTATCAGAGTAGTGATACCAAAATCCGTAAACAATGGCAAACACTATGGTAGTATAAAACATAAAGTTAAACCATGGTGGAGTAGGATTATCTAACTCTACAATTCCATCAAAACTTTCATCTAATAAAAGCTCTTTCTCATGTTTTAACGAGTGTAAAGAAAACAGTTTTTCAACTGTTGTTCTTTCTTCATCGGCTTTTACCAATTCAGGATTGTTAATTCTGCGTAATGCTTTTAGTGTTAGGTATAATAATCCTACTATGATGAGGATTAAAATACTGATGATAACACCCATTACTTTTAAATACAGCGTGTCAAAATCGCCATAATCAAATGTTGCGGCTTCGGCTGCCATGCTTCTATTGCTAAGCAATAAAATTATACTGGCTAAAAATACTTTTGTTTTCATTTTGTTATTCAATTTTTTATTAAACATTATTCAAGCGGTTTATTGCTCATTTCATCAATGTATTCTTTTTTTGTTTTAAATAGCCATAAAGCTATTAGTGTAAAAAAGGCTGTGAATACTATCAGCGAGAACATTTGATAAATGCCAATACCGGTTACCTCGTGCAATAAGTTACGAAACATATTTTTATTTAATTAATAGTTAGTTAGCTGCCGAATTAGTTAATTTAATATCTGTACCCAAACGTTGTAGGTAAGCTATAATTGCTATTAATTCTTTATCGCTTTCAATTTTTATTTTCTCGCTTGCTAGGTTATCGCTAATGGTTTTAGCTTGAGCTTGCAAATCTTGTAAAGCTCTTTCTTCGTAACCTTTTTCATAAGGTACACCTAACGTACGCATAGCATTAATTTTATCTTTAATATTGGTAACATTCATGCTTTGTTCTGCCAAGAAAGGATATGCTGGCATAATGGAACCTGGCGACATGGTTCTTGGGTCAATCATGTGGTTATAATGCCATGAGTTTGGATATTTACCACCTTCGCGCATCAAATCAGGGCCTGTACGTTTTGAACCCCATAAAAATGGATGGTCGTAAACATATTCGCCTGCTTTTGAGTATTCGCCATAACGCTCGGTTTCGCTTCTAAACGGACGAATCATTTGTGAATGACAACCCACACAACCTTCGCGTATGTATAAATCGCGGCCATGTAATTCCAATGGTGTATATGGTTTTACACTGGTAATGGTTTGAATGTTTGATTTAATTAAGAACGTTGGCAACATTTCTACAGCACCACCAATTAAAATAACTACAATTGATAATACCATGAATGTCATTGGTTTGCGTTCTAATGCTTTGTGCCAATATGATGAGTGACCAGTAGGAGCGTAATTACTTTCTAATGCTGGTGCTTCTGCATCTTCGTTAGCTACTAATTTACCTGCGGTCATGGTTTTAGCAATATTGTAAACCATAACTAAAGTACCTGTTAAATAAAGAGTTCCACCAATTGAACGGAATACATGTAAAGAAAGAATTTGTTTAGTTGTATCTAAAAACTCATATTTTAATTGACCAGCTTCGGTAAACTCTTTCCACATTAAACCTTGAGTAAATCCGCTCCAATACATAGGAACTGCGTAGAATAAAATACCTAAAGTTCCAATCCAAAAATGGAAGTTAGCTAATTTAGTAGAGTGTAATTTGGTTTGGTAAATGCGAGGGATTAACCAATATAAAATACCAAAGGTCATAAATCCATTCCAACCTAAAGCACCAACGTGTACGTGGGCTACAATCCAATCAGTAAAATGTGCAATAGCGTTTACATTTTTTAACGAAAGCATTGGACCTTCGAAAGTAGCCATGCCATAAGCAGTAATACCTACCGCAAAGAATTTTAATACTGGTTGATCGCGCACTTTATCCCAAGCACCACGTAAAGTTAACAATCCGTTTATCATACCACCCCACGATGGAGCAATTAACATAATAGAAAATGCTACACCTAACGATTGAGCCCAATCAGGTAACGAAGTATATAACAAATGGTGAGGACCAGCCCAAATGTACAAGAAAATTAATGTCCAAAAGTGTAAGATAGATAATTTATATGAATACACTGGTCTATCCACTGCTTTAGGTAAGTAGTAATACATCATACCTAAGTAAGGAGTGGTTAAGAAAAATGCTACTGCATTATGACCATACCACCATTGTACCAAGGCATCTTGCACACCTGCGTAAAACGAATAACTTTTAAATAATGAAATTGGTAATTCGAATGAGTTAACTATATGTAAAACAGCTACCGTAACAAATGTGGCTATATAAAACCAAATGGCAACATACATGTGGCGCTCTCTACGTTTTATAATAGTTCCAAACATGTTCCAGCCAAATACTACCCAAATTAGGGTAATAGCTATATCTATTGGCCATTCAAGCTCGGCATATTCTTTTGATGTGGTAATACCTAACGGCAATGTTAATGCCGCTGCTACTATAATTAATTGCCAACCCCAAAAGTGAATATTACTTAATAAATCGCTGTACATGCGGGTTTTGCATAAGCGTTGTAACGAGTAATAAACACCCATAAAAATAGCATTACCAACAAAAGCAAAAATAATTGCGTTGGTATGCAATGGGCGAATTCTTCCGAACGAAGTGTACTGATTTCCTAAATTGGCAGCGGGCTCATAAAGTTGAATGGCCACAAGCAAGCCAACTAACATTCCAACAATACCAAAAACCATGGTGGCTATGGCAAAGTTTCTTACGATTCGATTATCGTATTGAAATTTTTCTGTTTGCATATAGTGAGTATTTTTTTATTTTACTCAACAAACGTACTTTCAATACCTGCTCTTTAAAATGACCATAGGCAAATGCTATTTTGAGAGATTTTAGCATAAATAGTGACTAGGGTCATTAATTGTCATATAAAAAATGACAATTCAATTAGGAGTTAGTTTTTTGTCCTTGGTAGGTGTTCTCAACCAATCGAATAAGGTGCGGTGAGGACAAGAATATTTATTGTAGTAAAATATCCAAGACCAATTGCTGAGCCAAATTGCCACAATCAATTGCCACGCCCTTTAAGGCGTGGAATAATATAAAACACAATTTGGCTTTAGCCAAAACAGATATTTTAATAGAGAAGCATTTGGCTAAAGCCTTTTGAATGTTATCCTAATCTCTACGCCCTGAAGGGCGTGGCAATTGGTAACTTTGTCCACTGTTGAATTCTATGACAAAAGCAAATAATTTTTGTAAGGTTCGTTATTTTGAATAA